>NZ_JALNVA010000001.1:0-1661142 GCF_026541045.1 Pantoea sp. GM_Pan_3
ACCCGCATTTAAACAGCGGGTGCAGTTAAGAGAGCAGGAACTGCGTGACGCCATCAATAAACCTGAAAACGATCCGAAAGATGCTCCCTTTATAAAAGAAAAAATTGACTTGCCTGACGGTAAGGGAATTATTTTTGACAGAAATATTTCAGGGGAAGACGATCTGGGAAGAGTGTTAGAGGCACATGTGTTTATCAATATGACCGCTTTTATCATCACGACGGAAATTCTTGATTTATCCAGTTCTAAATATAGAGAAAGGAAAAAAATATATATCAAGGCTGGTTTTACTGAGGCTCAAATGAATGAGAAATCAGCCAAACTGGCAGCCATGCAGTCTCTGATATCACGGCTTAGCGGCAGAAAAGATGAGAGTATTCCGTCGGCTGAAGGCGTGTGTATCCCAAATGGTTTCATCCGGGATGATGGTAATCAGCATGTTGAAAAAATCACTTACCAGTATGAAAATGAAGACTTTATTCTGGGTGTGTATACAAATAATAAATATCCTGGTTCTGATGACACCCTGTTTAACCGTAGTGCACAAATTAATGAGGCGCTTAAAAAATCAAATCAGTACACCATAAAAAAAGTGGCACTTTCACCGCACGGCATTCCGGCGGAATCATGGCTGTTTGGCGGTACTCAAACCCTCAGAGATACGGTAACGGGGAAAGATGAGAAGAATACGTTTTATGACTTTGATTTTAAAGCTAATGAACGTAATGCCACAGCAGAAAAGCCTAAATTCAGTATTGGACTCACTAGTGAGTACAAAAAAACGCGCTACAGCGAAGCGCAGATGATTGACATCTGGGACAGGCTGGTGAATTCACTGCGCTATAAATGAAGGAAAAGGTACTTTACGACGTTCTGGACGGCAGAGGATTTCCACCAGAGAGTCCCGTGGCTGGGGCGTTACGCTTTACAAAAGCTATTTGAAATTAAAAAATATTAGTAATGATTAATTGGGATGCTGTCTTACTCGCAAACCTTCATACTGACGTAATCTAATTTTTGAAAAGAGGATGATATGCCTGGAATTGTTTGCCTGGGGGATAATACCACTCATGGTGGAAAGGTTATAACCGCGTCGTCGACAATGTTTATCAATGGTGTTCAGGTTGCTCTGGTCGGTGATTTAGTTTCTTGTCCAGAACACGGAGTTAATCCGATAAAAGAAGGCGATCCGGGAGCATCAGAAAATGGGTTAAACGTTGTTGTTAATAACTGCATTTGTGCCTGTGGGTGCAGGGTCATTAGTTCTCACATCGAAAATACAGTTGAGTCTTAATATTATGTGGTCTATCCCCAAAGTGCCCGAAAAAAGTACAATTGCCAGCTTGTCATATAAGCGATGGGGAATTGTTCTGATTTCTATGTTAATGGTTTTTTCTGTTTTGGGTTTTTCTTTATGGGGAGCAGAGGCATATAAGAAAGTCGCGTTACTCCTGCTGCTCCCGGCGTTTTTCATATGGTTATGTCTTTTTGGTGCAGTGCTAAATCGTTATGAGCAGTCAAGAATCGCTTATTCTGCCTGGAAAGAGGAAACTGATAGAACTAAGACTTTATGGCAGCACTGGAGCAGACAGCAGTTGTCAGTGGTTGGAAATGTGCTCCTTACTCCTGAGGAAAAAGGGGCCGCGAGTTTTCTTGGGCCACTGTCTGATGTTCCAGCATATCCGGATAAAGCCAGGCCTTTGTCACATACCTGGGGCTCCCTTCGTGTTTTGTCTGATATGATCGACAAACAGCTTGAGCAACAGTATCCTGGTTATCGGAAATATCTGCATACCATTTATGTATTACAACCATCCGGTTGGGACAAAAAGGATGTAAGCCAGATTATTCTGTCACAGTGGGATCTAATTCCTGAAGTAAATTGTTCCGTTGAGTGTATTAAAGAACTCCACGACAACGTTAATTCTGATGGTTTGATATTAGTTCTTAGCTTACAGTGCTGGTTGACAGGTTTCCCAAAGCAAACCAGCGAAATGGTCTCTGCTCAGCTTATATCATCCTCCATTTTTTCCAGTCGACATGCTTTGCCGGTTCTTGCCGGATTGGGCCGTGTTATGCCTGTTGAATATGACAATATTGAAAAAGATTTAGAAATGCTTTTTGAATACAATCGAATTGATAAGAGTGATTTATGCCATGTCTGGCTGTCTGGAATCCCTGCTGAAGTTACTTCAAAAATAATCCAGTATGCTGACCGCTGTCAGTGGAAACTTCCAGCGAAACACCCTTTTTATTTAATTGATTTTTCTTTTGGTCCTCCGGGTGAAATGGTATTCCCTGTCTCACTCGCATTGTTGGTTGACGCGGCTCAAAAAACTGAAGCTAATCAATTGTTAATTGTTCAGGCATCACCTCAGTCCAGACTGCTTTGTTTGATTACGCGAGAACTTTATTTATGACCCAGGAAAAGGAATTACAGCCGGTACGTTATGGACTTTGGGGGTATCTTGTTTTAATTGTTGGTCTTGCTGGTATAACAGCGTTTTTACTTTTTATTAATCAGGATGTCTTGCTTAAATATGGATTGACACATCGCCAAATCTGGTCGGTGTGGGGGGGTGTATTTGGTTTTTTATTCTTAGGTACTGTTTGCTCTCCTCTTTATTGGCGATGGGAGCAAAGAAAAAAACAGCTCATTTATTTACCACCGGAACCCTCGCATGCTGAAACTAAAACAATCCCTGATGTGATCACAACCATCAGAGATTATAGTGATTTAAAACAGCAGCTTAAGGTTCGTTATAGCGTCCTTTGGCGTCGTAAAGTCCGCCTGCTGCTGGTCACCGGCGATGAGGCGGCAATCGAACAACTGGTGCCCGGCCTGCAACAGGAGCAGTGGCTTGAAGGCAACCGTACCGTGCTGATTTATGGCGGCAGTCTGATTGCTGAGCCAGACAATGAAAAATACATCGCGCTGCGTAAACTGCGCCGCGGGCGTCCACTGGACGGTATTGTCCGTGTCATGCCGCAGTCGCTTAATCTGACCCCACAAATCAGCGACAACGATCTACGCGGTCTGGAAAAAATCAGCGAACTGTTGCGTTATTCCGCCCCGGTTTATTTATGGCAGTTGTGCGACAGCACCTGGTCGCAGGCAAAACGCACTGAACAGACGGTTGGGGCTACTTTCCCGCTGCGCGCCCAGCCTGACGACATTACCCGCCAGCTTGAACGGATGCTGCCAACCCTGCGAACCCGGGGAATGAGTCAGGTCGCTGAGAACAACAGCCACGACTTTCTGCTGCGACTGGGCCAGCACCTCAAAAACGGCGGTATCGCCCGCTGGGCTCAGCAGCTGGTGCCATGGCTGGCAGCCTCCCAGCAGCGCATTCCGCTGCGTGGTCTGATGTTCAGCCTGCCGGAGAATAAACTCGCCGCTATCGCAGGCGAAACAGCCGGTGCTGCACCTGCCGACGCTGAGAAATATGTCCCCGAATCACAGCGCCACGCCCTGAGCCTGCCAGTAACCTGGCAGGGCATCGTGGATGACTGCGTCCGTGTTCGTGGCCGCCGCGTCGGTATGGCGTGGGAACAGACACTTGCCTGGACGCTGATGGCCCTCATCGGTATCTGGGGCGCAGGAACGCTGCTGTCTTTCGCGGTCAACCGTCAGCAGATCGTTTCTGTTGCCGGGCAGGCGCATGCCCTGGCAGAACATCCCTCTGTTTCGGATGACCAGCTCACGGCCCTGCATACGTTGCGTAATGAAGCCGGCCGCCTGAAGCACCGTATTGAAGACGGTGCGCCCTGGTATCAGCGCTTTGGTCTGGACCATAACCCGCAGCTGCTTGACGCGATGCTGCCCTGGTACGGCGTGGCAAACAACCGCCTGATACGCGACCCGGCGAATCAGGCGCTGATGCAGAAACTCAGTGCGCTGGCAAATTCAGCTCCCAACAGTGACCAGCGCGCTGCGCTGGCTAAACCGGGTTATGACCAGCTTAAAGCCTGGCTGATGATGGCTCGTCCGGATAAAGCCGATGGTGCCTTTTATGCGCAGGCTATGAAAACCGTGCAGCCGACGCGGATGGGTATTTCAGCCGGCCTGTGGCAAAGCCTGTCGCCGGATTTGTGGGCGTTCTATATCTCCGAACTGCCAGAGCAGCCACAGTGGAAAATCACGCCGGATGCGCAGCTGGTGAGCCAGAGCCGCCAGGTCCTGTTGCAGCAGATTGGACGGCGTAATGCTGAAAGCACGCTGTACCAGAACATGCTCAAATCCGTGCGGCGTAACTTCGCCGATCTCTCTCTGGAGGACATGACCGGCGGTACCGATGCCCGTCGTCTGTTCACGACTGAAGATGTGGTGCCGGGCATGTTCACGCGCCAGGCCTGGGAGGGGGGCATTCAGCCCGCTATCGAAAAAGCGGCAAATTCCCGCCGGGATGAAATCGACTGGGTGCTGAGTGATTCCCATAAGTCAGTCTCAGCCGATCTGTCGCCGGAAGCCCTGAAAGCCCGTCTGGCGCAAAGGTACTTCACCGACTTTGCTGGTCGCTGGCTGAGTTTTCTTAACAGTCTGCACTGGAACCCGGCAAACAATATCGCCGACGTCACCGACCAGCTGACGCTGATGAGTGATGTCCGTCAGTCGCCACTGATTGCCCTGATGAATACGCTCGCCTGGCAGGGACAGACCGGTCAGCAACGCGAAGGTCTGTCGGACTCGATCATCCAGTCGGCTAAAGAGCTGGTGGGCGGCAAAGATAAACCGGCGATTGACCAGTCGGCGGCAGGCCCGCAGGGGCCGCTGGATGAAACCTTTGGCCCGCTGCTTCAGCTGCTGGGTAAAAACAAAAGCAGCAACGTCATGTCCGCTGACAACTCCCTGAGCCTGCAGACCTGGCTGACCCGCATTACCCGCGTGCGTCTGCGTCTGCAACAGGTGGCCAGCGCCTCTGATCCGCTGGAGATGATGCAGACCCTGGCGCAGACGGTATTTCAGGGTAAAAGCGTGGATCTTACTGACACCCAACAGTATGGCAGCCTGATTTCCGCCAGCCTGGGTGAAGAGTGGAGTGGGTTTGGCAACACGATGTTTGTGCAGCCGCTGACCCAGGCCTGGGAGACCGTGCTTCAGCCCTCAGCAGCCAGCCTGAACGATAAGTGGAGTCGTTCCGTTGTCGCAAACTGGCGCACCGCCTTTGACGGGCGCTTCCCGTTTACTGCGAGTAAGAGTGATGCCTCCCTGCCGATGCTGGCTGAATTCGTGCGTAAGGATAGCGGACGTATTGAGCGCTTCCTGACGACGGAGCTCAGCGGTGTGCTGCACAAAGAGGGCAGCCAGTGGGTGCCGGATAAGATTAACAGCCAGGGCCTGAGCTTTAACCCGGCCTTCCTGCGTGCGGTTAACCAGCTGAGCCAGCTGTCGGACATTCTGTTTACCGATGGCAGCCAGGGCATCAGCTTTGAGCTGCAGGCGCGTCCTGTACCGCAGGTGGTGGAGACGCAGTTGACCATTGATGGGCAAAAGCTGCATTACTTCAACCAG
The DNA here is from genome assembly GCF_026541045.1 of Pantoea sp. GM_Pan_3. Classification (NCBI taxonomy): domain Bacteria; kingdom Pseudomonadati; phylum Pseudomonadota; class Gammaproteobacteria; order Enterobacterales; family Erwiniaceae; genus Pantoea; species Pantoea sp. GM_Pan_3. The sequence continues at coordinate 5,513 of NZ_JALNVA010000001.1, forward strand.
ATGGCCGACTGGCAGAGTTTCCGCTGGCCGGGAGAGACTTACAGGCCGGGGACGATGCTGACCTGGACTACGGTCAACGCCGGTGCGCGCCTGTTCGGGGATTACAGCGGGACCTGGGGCTTTATTCGCTGGCTGGAGCAGGGCAAACGCCGGCAGCTTGACCGCAGCCAGTGGATGATGAGCTTTACCGCCCCGGACAGTCGCACTCTGCAGTGGGTGCTGCGCTCACAACTCGGCAAAGGTCCGCTGGCACTGCTGGACCTTCGCGGTTTCACGCTGCCCGACCAGATATTCAGTGTTGACAGTGCGGCCACCGCGCAGGCGCTGATGGCCAGTACCGGAAACAGTGACATGGATGGAGTCGAATAATGAGCACACTGCAGAATCTGGTCGTGGCCTGTCAGGCTGACGACATGCAGCTGCGTCAACAGGCACAGGCACGCACAAAAAACTGGCAGCCCTGGCTTGCGCCGGTAAGTGGCAGCAGTCTGACCGGTGAAGACCCGGGATATGATGATGATTTTCAGCGTATCCGCGAAGAGGTCAATAAGCTCACCGGGATCGATACCGGGCTGATATGTACGCTTGCCGAAAAGTTACTGATCACCGGGGCGAAAGATATTCGGGTGGCGACGTATTACTGCTGGGCGCGCCTGCACCAGTATGGCGAGGCTGGCTTTGCCGAAGGGCTTGAACTGCTGGCGGGATTACTGCAGCGCTTCGGCATGCAGCTTCACCCGCAGCGGGATCGCAGCCGCAGGGCCGCGCTCGAATGGCTCGGCGGCACCCGTGTTCTGGACAGTCTGTCATTGTATCCGGAGGTCGTCCGCGAGGATGCACAGCGTACCGCCGGGGCGCTGTTGCTCATTGCTGACAGCCTGGAGAGAGAGCCGGAGGCGTCACGGCCGGCGCTGAATGTTCTCTACAGCGCGCTGGAATCCCGCCTGATGAAGGCCGGGGGTGTGGATGCCGTGGTACCTCAGAATGTCAGTAACAAGAGTCAGTCACAGACCTTACACGCGACAGAGCCTGACGCGCCGATACTGAGCCGCATTACCTCTGGTCAGGATTTACTGGCTCAGGCGCGCATCCTGACAGGGTATCTGCGTGAACAGCCCGGTGGCTGGCTTGCGGCGCATCGGCTGATGAAGAGTCTGCGTCATGACACGCTGAACACTATTCCGGCTCCGGATGCTGAGGGGAAAACGCGCATCGAACCGCCACGGGCTGACCAGCGGGCCATGCTCAAACGGCTATATCTCCAGCAGAGCTGGCTGGAGATTCTGGAACAGGCGGACAATACCTTCTCGCGCGGTGCCAATCACCTCTGGCTGGATTTACAGTGGTATATCCACCAGGCCCTGATGAAATCAGGGCAGGATGTACTGGCCGACATCATCACCGCAGACCTGAAAGGGTTGCTGCGCCGCCTTACCGGGCTTGAAACCCTGGCCTTTAATGACGGAACGCCGTTTGCTGATGAAGTGACGCTGAACTGGATAAACCAGAGCGTACTGGACGATATGTCCGGCTGGCGGAATGAGCCGGTCAGCGTTGGTGAGACAGATAACGATATTCTGTCTCTCGAGCCGGAAGCGCTGGAAAAAGCGGATAGTGACGGTCTGGATGCCACACTTCACTGGCTGCAGACCCGCCCGGGCACTGACACCACAAAAGACAAATGGTTGCTGCGTCTGTTGATGGCCCGCGTAGCAGAGCAGAAGGGCAAAAATGAACTGGCCCTGCATCTGCTGGGTGAGCTCGATAGTGCCGCACAGTCCATTACCCTCACGCAGTGGACGCCGGCACTGCTGTTTGAAGTGAAATCACGCCGCCTCAGACTTCTGCGCATGAAAGCCACACGCAGTGAAACCGATAAATCACGGTTACAGCCAGAGATGGACCAGCTTCTTGCAGGGCTGATTGCGCTCGATCCAGCCAGCAGTGCAGTGCTTTGCGGGTAAAAATCCCTCGCATACCTTTAATTCACACTTATTCAGGTTTTTATGGATGATTTAACCCTGCGTTATTATGACGCTGAAATGCGCTACCTGCTGGAAGCCGGTGAAGAGTTTGCCCGTGCGCATCCCGAGCAGGCAGCAATGCTTAATCTCGACAAGGCAGCAGCACGTGACCCGTTTGTGGAGCGCCTGTTCGAAGGCTTTGCTTTCCTGATGGGCCGCCTGCGGGAGAAGCTCGATGACGACCTGCCTGAACTGACCGAAGGCCTGGTCAGCCTGCTTTGGCCGCATTACCTGCGCACCATTCCGTCGATGTCGGTGGTGGAATTCACCCCTGACTGGCGCGAAATGAAAGAACCGATGCGAATCGTCAAAGGCTTTGAGGTGAACTCAAGGCCGATCGGTGAGAAGGGCACGCGTTGCCGCTATACCACCACCAAAGCGATCACCCTACAGCCACTGTCGCTTGAGCACGCCCGCCTGTCGACTGACTCTGACGGACGTTCGGTTATCAGCCTGCGCTTTAACTGCAGCCACCTTGCCGACTGGCGTCGTGTCGATCTCACTCAAATCCCGTTCTATTTTAATGCCGACGCGCCGCTGGCCTGCGCCATGCATGAAGCTTTTACCATGAACATGGCGCATTTGTGGTTGCGCATGCCAGGCGATGTGGACAGAAAACCGCTGGACGGCTATTTCGCTGCACTGGGCTTTGGCGATGATGACGACCTGTGGCCGAAGGGGAGCAGCAGTTTTAGCGGCTATCAGCTGCTGCTGGAGTATTTCACCTTCCGCGAGAAGTTCATGTTTGCGGGCCTGCGTGGGATGGAAACTGTCGTCTTTCCGGCTGAGCTCTCCTGGTTTGAAATCGACGTGGTGCTGACGGAGCGCTGGGAGCATGACTTCAGCTTTACCGAAAAGCATCTGCGCCTGAACTGTGTGCCGGTGATCAACCTGTTTCCGCTGGAATCTGACCCACTGACGGTCAACTCCCTGCAGACCGAATATATGCTGCGCCCGATGCGCGTTCAGGATGGCCATACCGAGATATACGCGGTGGATTCTGTGATGTCATCAAGCCAGCATACTTACGTGCCGTTCTCAAGCTTCCGTCATAAAGGCGGCATGATGCGTCATGAGGCGCCGGAATATTATTACCACACCCGCGTGCGACGTGGCCCGTCCGGGCTGCATAACACCTGGCTTGTCCTCGGTGGCGAAGCCTTTGATAACCATACCGTTCCGGAAAATGAAAGCCTGTCTCTGACGCTGACCGGTACCAACGGCCAGTTACCACGCCGCGCGCTACAAAGCACCGTGCTGGATACGGTGATGAAAACCACCTCAGCCAGTATTGCCGTCCGCAACCTGTGTGCACCGACATTACCCTGTTACCCACCGGATCAGGATCGCTTCCACTGGCGCGTGCTTAGCCACCTTGGCAGCGGCTTCCTGTCGATGATGGATAATGCCGACGTGCTGCGCGGCACCCTGGCGCTGTATGAGTGGACGGACAGTGAGATGAACCGCCGTCGTCTGGAGGCGATTATCGACGTGAAGCATAGCGAAACGGAGCGCTTCGAACAGGGCTACCTGGTGCGCGGCGTGCAGATTGACGTGACGCTCGACAGCCACGGCTTTGCCGGGCGCGGTGACATCTGCCTGTTTGGTGAGATGCTGAGTCGCTTCTTCGCGCTGTATACCGATATCTATCTGTTCAACCGCCTGATTATTATCCTGCAACCGACCGGAGAGCGTCTGGAATGGGAAGAGAAGCACAACCGCCGTATTCCCGGCTGACCCCACGGCTGGAGGCTGACCTTAACCGGATAAACTTTTACCGTTTCTGCCAGCTACTGGAGAAGCAGAACCCGGGCAGGCCGCTGATAGGCTCAACCAGCCATCCTTCTGACGATCCGGTGCGCTTTGCGCCGCATCCCGGAATGGGCTTTCCGGCTGGCGAACTCAAAGCCGTCGGGTATGACGAAGAGAATGGCAGCAAACCACCGCTCATTCGCACCACGTTTATGGGCATGTATGGCGTGGATTCGCCGCTGCCGACCGCCTATCTTGATGACATCGCCCAGTGCCGGGAAGGGCATGAGGCGCTGCAGGGCTTTCTGGATATCTTCAGCCACCGCATCCTGACGCAATTTTATCGCATCTGGCGTAAGTACTCGTATCCGGCCACCTTTGAACCAGGCGGTACTGATGCGATTTCACAGTCGCTGCTTGGCCTGGTGGGGCTGGGTATTCCCGGGACGGCAAAGCATATTGCCACGCCGGTGTCGCGCTTTCTGGCGCTGCTTGGTGTACTTCGCCAGCCGGGAAAAACTCAGGAGGGAATACAGGCGCTGGTGACGCTGCTTGCCCCGGATACCACCGTCAGGGTCAGCCCATATTGCCTGCGTCCGGTGGAAATCAGTCAGCCATTAGGTTTTTACGGAGACGACGATTTTCTGCTGGATGGCAACACGCCGCTGGGTGACGAGGCGATGGATGCCAGCAGCCAGCTGCTGATTGCCCTGTCCACCGAAAACGAACAGGAGTCGCAGGGCTGGAAACCGGACGGTCTGCTGTATCAGGACTTTCTGGTGATGCTGCGTGTCTACCTTGGCTGGCGTTTTAAGGCAAAAATCACCCTGACCACCCGAACCCGACTGCTGGCCGCGCCGCCGCTCGGCGAAGGGCCCTTCTGGCTCGGGATGAATGGCGTGCTGGGCGCGGAAGACGAAGCCCTCCCGGACGATATCCCGCAGACTTTTACGACAGAACTGGGCTATTACACCGGCATGAAGCCCGCCACACCACAACAAGGAAACCGACGTGTTACGTACAAGTTTAACTAAGACCGCGCGCTGGCTGTTACCCCTGCTGACATTCAGTCTGGCGGGCTGCGGGGTGACGCAGGGCATTAGCGATGGCACCAAATCAGCATTTAACGCGGTGTTCTACAAAAAGATTAAGGTGCTGCACCTGGATTTCACTGCCCGTGAGGCGCTTAACACCGACTCCCGCGAGAGTAATTCGCTGTCTGAGCCGGTGATTATTCGTGTCTGGCAGCTGAAAGATCGCAAAACTTTCGACAAAACGGTCTACCAGCAGTTGCTGAAAGAGGGGGAAACCATTCTGAAAGCTGACCTGCTGGCGAGCCGTGATGTGGTTTTGAAGCCGGGCGGTGATGCGGACCTGAATATGCCGATGGAGGCCGATGCACAGTTTGTCGCGGTGGCTGGGCTCTTCCGCCACCCGGACAGGGTTAACAACAACTGGAAGCTGGTGATTAAGCGCGAAGATCTTGACCCGGATAAGCCGCGCATTCTTGAAGCCGGTAACAACCATCTGACGCTAAAACTGCTCAGGGATGACTGATGCCACAGGGAAACAATACGCCTTCACTGTATGAAATGCTGACGGGCAACTTCACCGGCGGCCTCGATCTCCATCAGGTCAGCGAGGAGAACCAGCTGATTCTGTCCGTACTGGACAATATGCAGCGTATCCTCAACTGCCGTGCCGGTACGCTGGCGCATCTGCCCGACTACGGCCTGCCGGATATGACCCGAATCCTGCAGGGCATGCCAGGTACTGCTCATGAACTGATGGGCACGCTTTCGACGCTGCTGCTCAGATATGAGCCCCGCCTGAAAAAGATAGACGTTGTTCTGCTTGAGCAGCACGTGCCCGGCGAACTGCGCTATGCCATTGATGCAGAGCTGAAAGGCGTCGGACTTGTCCGCTACGGAACTGAGTTTATGCCCGATGGGCGGGTGCTGTTAAGGCATCTGAAACAACAGCACTATCTCGACACCACAACCCGGATCTGAGGCCAGAAAGCACCATGTCTCTAAAAACACAGTTCCTCAAAAAACTGCAGGACAGGCAACGTGACCCGGTCTCATTTACCTGTAAAACGCAGGCTGATATAGCGGCATTCCGCCTGCGAATGACACAGCTTCAGGAGCAGATGGATATATGGCTGACAGATACCGGCCTGCATGTTGAAACGCAGTCCGTGTCCGTCACGGACCTGCTGGCCGACAGCGGAGCGTTTGAGATTGCCAGTATCGTCCTCCATATCGACAACCGGTCTGTAAACTTTGTGCCGGTATTCCTGTACGGTCAGGGCGTAACAGGATGCGTGGAGGTGACCTTCCGGGATGGCGTGCAGGTGACGCCATTGGGACGACTATTCATGCGGTCAGTTTCGGTGAACGACTGGACCTTTGCTCCGTCTGGTGATCTCTCCCGTTCCGGGCAGGGGTTTAACGAGAGCACATTTTTTAGCCTGATTATTGCGCTCCTGCAGTAGCGTCTGAGGCTGTAAAAGAGTGCGTGATTTTTAAACCTGTTAATTGCCTGAAATCCTCCCTGCCATTTAAACGAACATCTTTCATCCCTTCAGATCTACCCAATGGACAACTGGTCATGAATGACACTTCCCCGCGAAAAATCAAAACCGGCGGTGACCCGCGCACGCTGCCGGATTACAGCGCCCTGCGTGATGAACTCGGTAAGCTGACACATCCGGCGCGCCCGGATGTGAACTGGCAGTATGTTGAAAAGCTCTGCCTTTCACTGTTTGAGCAGAACGGCGTGGAATTGCAAACGGCAGCCTGGTATACGCTTGCGCGTGCGCAACTGGCTGGCTTATTCGGGCTTAATGAAGGACTGACGATAATCGAGGCCCTTGTCAGACATCAGTGGGGGGCGCTGTGGCCTCAGCCAGTCCATGCCCGTATGGAAATCCTCAGCAGTCTGAGTCACCGTTTGCAGCAACGAATGCGCTCACTCCCGTTAAATTACAGCGACCTCAGCCAGCTCTACCGGGCGGAGCAACTGCTTACCGGACTGGGAGAGGTACTGCAGCGTCTGGAGCTTAAGCATCTGAGTCAGCTCGATACGTTGCGTACTCAGATGCACATGAGTGCTGTCCGGCTGGAAAATAGTGATGGCACGGCCTGCACCGCGCCGGACACTCAGCCAGATATCGTCTTGCCTGCCACCGTGATGAAGGAGGCGACAGCCGCCTCAAAGGAGCCTGCCGGTTGCCGGTCTGATGATGCTCAGGGCAGGGCAGTGAAGTGGATATATGTCGCGCAATCGGAACCGCAGCCGAACGTGGACGTGCTGGCTGCTGCGCCCGTCCCGGTTAACAGATGGATATTCTTTGCTGCCGGGATGTGCGCCATGCTGATAATATGCATGGCGGCAGGGTGGGCATGGCATTCTCTGAACCGGTCCGACCCCCTGAAGGTCCGGTTTGCCGCATCGCTGGCACCGCTACCTTCACCGCTTGCGCCGGAAGATCTGGATCGGTTACGTCGGCAATCACCGCTACCCCAGTCTCTCATTACACAAACGGAGCAGCAGATTGCCCGACTGGACAGATTGCCTCCTGACAGGAGTATCGCCTACAGCCGGACACTCACAGAGCAGGCTCAGGCGCTGTGGCCGGAGCAGGGCAAATCCCTGGCAGATCAGTGGCAGCAAAACCTTAACGCGGCCGTGTTGTCGCCAGAACAGCGCAATGGCTGGGATCAGGGAATGACAACGCTAAAAAATCTGAGCAACAGGCTGAACGGGCTGGATCAGCAGAAAGGCAAATACATCACGGTGAGTGAGCTGAAATCCATCGTTTTTACTGCAATGCACTCATTTAACAAATCGATACCCGCTGAAGAACAACTGCGCGTATTGTCTCAACAACCGGCTGGTGCCCCTTTGCCTGCGGCAGCCCGCACGCAGCTGGAGATGCATCTGAAACAGTTAACAGCCAGCTATGCTGAAATAAAACAGAATGCCGCAGAGTAGTCGCAGGCGCGGAAATGCGCTGTGATTAAGTCCGCTATAAGCATGGCGACCGCGATGCAGTCAGCGCGGATGAATGTTCTGCAGACTTTGCTCAATGCCTGCCCGAGTGACATTCCGGAAATCGTATTACCGGGTCAGACTCGTTGCGTGACGAAACGTCATGGACAGCACTCTGATCAGGTTAACCAGTGAGGATTTATCGCGCCGGTAAAAAGCAGGTTTTTAATGCGGGCAGGTGTAAAAGGGAGGGCAGATATTGTCCCCTGCAGGAATCGAACCTGCAACTAGCCCTTAGGAGGGGCTCGTTATATCCATTTAACTAAGGGGACAGCGGCACGCAGTATAGCGAAACAGGCGATGAGATTCATCAGGTCGCCGCGCGTTTGCTCATTACGTCAGCAATGTCGCTGTTCAGCCTCTCTTTTGAGACCACTTTTTTCATGCAGGGGCCAGATAACACGTGCAGCGCAAATCCTTCTGCGCTGCACTTTTTTACCTGACGACAGTTATTCAGCACCTTCCTCTTTTTCTCCGCGCTCTTCACGCTCACGACGCTTCTCCTGCCTGCGCTTTTCCGCCTTCGCTTTGGCGACCGCCGCTTCACTCATGTCATTACGGATCTGTGCGTGACTGATCAGCGCAAAAATCAGGGTGCCGCCGGTGATGTTGCCGAGCAGGGTAGGCAGGGCAAACGGCCAGAGGAACTCATGCCAGCTGATGCTGCCATTGAAGACCAGATAGAGCACCTCCACCGATCCCACCACAATATGCGCCAGATCGCCCAGCGCAACCAGCCAGGTCATCATGACAATGACCACCAGTTTGGCCCCGCCCGCAGAGGGGAACATCCAGACCATGGTGGCGATAATCCAGCCGGAAATGACGGCGTTGGCAAACATCGAGCCGGGCGAGTTCTCCATCACTTTCATGCTGATGTCGGTAAAGGCCTGACGGGTCGCCTCGTCAAAAATGGGCATCTCGTTAAAGGCCAGCGCACCCAGTGCCGTACCGATCAGGTTACCCAGCAGGACAATACCCCATAACCGTAACAGCAGACCGCCATTACCCCAGGTCGGTTTGTGCATGACCGGCAGCACTGCCGTGACGGTGTTTTCGGTAAATAACTGCTGGCGCGCCATAATGACGATGACAAAGCCAAAGGTGTAGCCGAGATTTTCCAGCAGAAATGCACCCGGCACGCCATCAAGGTGGACCTTAAATATCCCCTTCGCCATCAGTGAGGCACTCATGGAGAGGCCTGCGGCAATGGCTGACCAGAGCAGGGCCATCCCGTCACGCTCCAGCTCTTTCTCCCCATCCTGACGGATCTCTTCATGGATCGCCGCGGCGCGGGAGGGTAATGCCTCCTCATCGACTTCGATGTCAGTGCCCTTGTCCTTCTCTTCGCTATCGACGTCGTTAGGACCCTGTTCATTACCTGATGAAGGCTTCATATTTTCTCCTGGTGATAGTGCTGTGGCGTAATAAGCGTAGCTGTTTTTTATTTGCCAATTATGTAACGAGCGATGCGAATAAGCGTAACAAGCTTTTTCATACCTGCATTTTTATTCAGACTCAGCGCCAGACCGCACGAATAACCCCCTGACAGCGCGCCTGAGCAGCGGCTCAGACTTCGGCCCTTAGCAACATTGTGGTAATATCCCGGCCACTTTTAGCTGGTGCGATTCCCCCCTCGATGTTGGAAATCATTACGCTCACTTGTGCATACGATGAACGCGCGCTGTTTCAGCAGCTCTCATTTCGCGTCTCTGCCGGTGACATTGTGCAGATTGAAGGCCCCAACGGTGCCGGTAAAACCTCGCTACTGCGACTGCTGGCAGGGCTGAGCCGTCCTGAGCAGGGTGAGATACGCTGGCAGCAGCAGCCGATCCTGCGGCAGCGCGACGCCTGGCATCAGGCGATGCTTTATCTGGGCCATCATCCCGGCGTTAAAGGCGTCCTCACCCCGCTGGAAAATCTGCGGTTCTACCACCCTGACTGCAGTGACGCGCAGATTTTTGCTGCGCTTGACAGTGTCGACCTCACGGGTGACGAAGAGGTGCCGGTAAGCCGGTTGTCGGCGGGTCAGCAACGTCGCGTCGCGCTGGCGCGCCTCTGGCTCAGCCAGGCCCGTGTCTGGATCCTGGATGAGCCGCTGACCGCCATCGACAAAGCGGGGGTTGAAAAATTAATGGCCAGATTTGCCGCCCATGCCGATAACGGGGGCGCCGTAATCCTGACAACCCACCAGGATCTACCCGCTGCGGCCGCGCGGGTGCGTAAAATTCGCCTTGGCGATGCGGAGGCAAGCTGATGCTGTTTCGCCTGATTCAGCGTGAATTGCGTATCGCCTTTCGCGGCGGCGCTGATGTGGTCAATCCGCTGTGGTTTTTCCTGATTGTGATTACCCTGTTTCCGCTGGGCATCGGACCTGATCCGCAGCAGCTGGCGCGCATTGCGCCGGGTGTCGCCTGGGTGGCGGCGCTGCTGGCGTCGCTGCTGGCGCTTGAGCGCCTGTTTCGCGACGATTTCAGCGACGGTTCGCTGGAGCAGCTTCTGCTGTTGCCTTCGCCGCTGCCGGTGACGGTCATCGGCAAAGTCGTGGCGCACTGGCTGATCACCGGTCTGCCGCTGATTATCCTGTCGCCGCTGGCGGCGCTGCTGCTGTCGCTGGATTTCAATGGCTGGCGGGCGATGGCCCTGACGCTGCTGCTCGGCACGCCCACCCTGAGTTTTCTCGGTGCCATCGGCGTCGGGCTGACGGTGGGATTACGCCGGGGCGGGGTATTGCTCAGCCTGCTGGTGTTGCCGCTGGCGATTCCGGTGTTGATCTTCGCCAGTGCAGCGATGGAAGCCGCCAGTCAGGGCCTGCCGATGGGTGGCTATCTGGCGATTCTTGGCGCGATGCTGGCAGGCAGCGCCACGCTCTCGCCGTTTGCCACGGCGGCGGCGTTACGGATTACGTTGCAGTAACCGCGCATAAAAAGACGCGGCCTTTTTTATCGTTAATGTGAGCATTTGATATGTGGAAAGCGTTACATCAGCTGGCCCGGCCCGAACGGCTCTATCAGCTTTCGGGGCGCCTGGTGCCCTGGTTTGCGATAGCAGGCGTGGCGACATTACTGCTGGGCTGGATCTGGGGATTTGGATTTGCTCCCGCTGACTATCAGCAGGGCGACAGTTTTCGCATCATGTATATCCATGTGCCCGCTGCCATGTGGTCGATGGGCATCTATGCCGCCATGGCCGTCGCGGCGTTTACCGGTCTGGTGTGGCAGATGAAAATGGCCGATCTGGTTGCCGCCGCCATGGCACCCGTGGGCGCGGTCTTTACCTTTATTGCGCTGGTCACCGGTTCCGCGTGGGGCAAACCGATGTGGGGAACCTGGTGGATCTGGGATGCACGCCTCACCTCGGAGCTGGTGTTACTTTTCCTCTATATGGGCGTGATTGCACTCTGGCACGCGTTCGATGACCGCCGCACCGCAGGCCGGGCCGCCGGCATCCTGATTCTGGTCGGCGTGGTCAACCTGCCCATCATCCACTTCTCGGTGCAGTGGTGGAATACCCTGCATCAGGGCTCGTCTGGCATCCTTCAGCAGGCGATTGCGCCGGTGATGCGAACGCCGTTGCGCTGGGCCATCCTCGGTTATCTGCTGCTGTTTATCACGCTGACGCTGATGCGGCTGCGCAACCTGATTCTGTTAACGGAACGCCATCGCCCCTGGGCACTTGACGTCGCAAAACGGGGAGAGCAGAAATGACGCCGGCCTTTTCCTCCTGGCACGCCTTTTTTGCCATGGGCGGCTACGCCTTTTACGTCTGGCTGGCGGTGGCCTGCACGCTGCTTCCGCTGGCGGGACTGACGCTGCATACCCTGTTACTGCGCCGCCGCCTGCTGGCGGAGATCCGCCAGCGTGATGCGCGTGAACGTCGCATCCGGGCAGCGAAATCCAGAAAAGCCGCGGTTGAAGCGGCAGGAGAGAGTGTGTGAATAGCCGTCGACGCAATCGCCTCTGTGCGGCCGTTGCGATTCTGCTTGGCCTGGGCCTGGCCACCGCGCTGGTGATGTATGCGCTGCGCTCAAACATCGATCTGTTTTATACCCCGGGTGAAATCCTCTATGGCAAAGGCGAGGCGCATGAGAAGCCGGAGGCGGGCCAGCGGCTGCGCGTCGGTGGCATGGTGATGCCCGGCAGCGTGCATCGGGACCCGAACAGCCTGGCGGTAACGTTCAAACTTTATGATGCGCGCGGCGTCGTCAGCGTCAGTTTTGAAGGCATCCTGCCGGATCTGTTCCGGGAAGGGCAGGGCGTCGTGGCGCAGGGCGTGCTGGCGGACGGTAACCAGATCGTTGCCAGAGAAGTGCTGGCCAAACACGATGAGAAATATACGCCGCCGGAGATAGAAGACGCGATGAAGAGCAATCACAACGGCCCGCAGTCACAGTATCAGGCGGGAAATAAATCATCATGATGCCGGAAACCGGGACTTTTCTGCTTTGTCTGGCGCTGGGGCTTGCGCTGCTGCTCAGCAGCTATCCGCTCTGGGGCGCAATTCGTCAGGATGCGCGGCTGATGGCGATGGCGCGCCCGCTGGCCTGCGGGCTGTTTGTCTGCATCGCTGCGGCCTTTATGCTGCTGGTCTGGGCTTTTATCTGCAACGATTTTACCGTGGCCTATGTTGTCACCAACTCCAACAGCCTGCTGCCGATCTACTACCGCATTGCCGCCACCTGGGGGGCGCATGAGGGATCGCTGCTGCTGTGGGTGTTGCTGCTCAGCACCTGGACCTTAGCCGTGGCGATCTTCAGTCGCGGTATGCCACAGGACGCGCTGGCGCGCGTACTGGCGGTCATGGGGATGATCAATCTCGGCTTCCTGCTGTTTATCCTGCTGACGTCGAATCCGTTTGCCCGCACGCTGCCCGATTTCCCTGTAGACGGGCACGACCTGAACCCGATGCTGCAGGATATCGGCCTGATCTTCCATCCGCCGCTGCTCTACATGGGTTATGTCGGATTCTCGGTGGCCTTTGCGTTTGCCATCGCTTCGCTGATGGCCGGACGGCTCGATACCGCGTGGGCGCGCTGGTCGCGTCCCTGGACCACCGCGGCCTGGGTCTTCCTGACTATCGGGATTGTGCTGGGCTCGGCCTGGGCCTATTACGAACTGGGCTGGGGCGGCTGGTGGTTCTGGGATCCGGTAGAGAACGCCTCGTTCATGCCGTGGCTGGCGGGCACGGCGCTGATCCACTCGCTGGCCGTCACCGAAAAGCGTGGCACCTTTAAGGCCTGGACCGTGCTGCTGGCGATCACCGCCTTTTCGCTCAGCCTGCTCGGTACGTTCCTGGTGCGCTCCGGCGTGCTGGTGTCGGTCCACTCGTTCGCTTCCGATCCGGCGCGCGGCATGTTTATCCTCGCGTTTCTGGTGATTGTCATCGGCAGTTCGCTGCTGCTCTATGCGATCAAAGGGGGGCAGGTGCGGAGCCGGGTACAGAACGAAACCTGGTCACGGGAATCCTTTCTGCTGGGCAACAATGTGCTGCTGATTGCGGCCATGCTGGTGGTACTGCTCGGCACGCTGTTGCCGCTGGTGCACAAGCAGCTGGGACTGGGCAGCATTTCAGTGGGTGAGCCGTTCTTCAATACGATGTTCAGCTGGCTGATGGCGCCGTTTGCGCTGCTGATGGGGATCGGGCCGCTGGTACGCTGGCGGCGCGATGAACCGCAGAAACTGGCCAAACGACTGGCGCTGGCGCTGCTCGTTACCCTGGCCTGTTCGATGATGATTCCCTGGTGGCTGCAGGATCGCATTGCGGCGATGACCGTGGTGGGCTTACTGATGTCCCTCTGGATCATTGTGCTGACGCTGCTGGAACTGCACGAACGCGCCACGCATCGCCATCCGTTTCTGACCGGGCTGCGTCACCTTTCCCGCAGTCACTGGGGCATGGTGCTGGGTCACCTTGGCGTCGGGGTCACGGTGATCGGTATCGCCTTCAGCACGCAGTACAGCGTGGAGCGCGACGTGCGGATGCGGGCGGGGGATAGCGTGGACATCCATCACTATCACTTTGTCTTCCGTGGCGTGCAGAACCTGCAGGGGCCTAACTACAGCGGGGGCATGGGGATTATCGATGTCACGCGCAACGGGAAACCGGAAGCGACGCTGCAGGCGGAAAAACGCTTCTATACCGCGGCCCGAACCATGATGACCGAAGCGGCGATTGATGGGGGTTTCAGCCGCGATCTCTATGCAGCGCTGGGCGAGGAGCTGGAGGATGGCGGCTGGGCGGTGCGTATCTACTACAAACCCTTTGTCCGCTGGATCTGGGCTGGCGGCGTACTGATGGCGCTGGGGGGCCTGTTCTGCCTGTGGGATCCCCGCTATCGCTCGCGCAAAAAAGCCGCACGTGAGGAGCGCGCATGAACAAGAAAATCCTGTTTATCCCGCTGGTGCTGTTTCTGCTGCTGGCAGCGGCGCTGCTGTGGCAGCTGACCCGCAATGCGGATGGCGACGATCCGACCCGTCTTGAATCGGCGCTGATCGGTAAACCGGTGCCGCTGTTCCGGCTGGAAGCGCTCGACCAGCCCGGCAAAACCTACGACCAGCGCGTGCTGACCGATGGCAGGCCGATACTGCTGAACGTCTGGGCAACCTGGTGTCCGACCTGCCGCGCCGAACATCACTATCTGAATACGCTGGCGGAGCAGGGCATTCGGGTGGTCGGCCTGAACTATAAAGACGATCGCCATAAGGCGGTTAACTGGCTGAACACGCTGGGCAATCCGTACGCCCTGAGTCTTTACGATGGCAGCGGCATGCTGGGACTCGACCTCGGCGTCTATGGCGCACCGGAAACTTTTCTGATCGACGGTAAAGGGATTATCCGCTATCGCCACGCCGGCGATCTCAACGCGCGCGTCTGGGAGCAGGAAGTGAAACCGTTGTGGATGAAATACAGTGCGGAGGCGGGATCATGAGATCGCTGTTACTGATCTGTGGCCTGCTGTTCAGCATCAATCTGTGGGCGACCATCGACACACTGCAATTTGACTCTCCGGCTCAGGAGGCGCAATACCGTGACCTCACCGCATCACTGCGCTGTCCGAAATGTCAGAACAACAGCATCGCCGACTCGAATGCCATGATTGCCGCCGACATGCGGCTGAAAGTTTATGAGCTGATGAAGCAGGGGCAGAGCCGCCAGCAGATCATTGATTACATGGTGGCGCGCTACGGCAACTTCGTCTCTTATTCGCCACCGCTGACCCCGTCAACGCTGATCCTGTGGGCTGGCCCGGCGCTGTTTGTGCTGCTGGGTGGCGCGGTGATTATTCTGCGCAGCCGTCGGCGTCACACCCACAGTGCGCTGGATGACGCTGAGCAACAGCGTCTCGATGCCTTACTGAAGTCAGACAGGAAGCCGTCATGAGTGCATTCTGGATTACCCTTTTTCTGTTACTGCTGGCGGCCTGCACGCTGTTCCTGGCCGCAGGCTGGCGGCAGCGTCAGGCCAGCCCGGGCGACCGCGATCGCCTCAATCAGCGCTTTTACCATCAGCGGATCGATGAGCTGGCGCAGGATGAAGAGCAGGGCGTTGTTGCTGAGCGCCCAGTAATGGAGCGCGAGTTACAGCAGACGCTGCTGGCCGATATTCCGCCGGCGCAGAGCCTCCCGTCCCACAGCAGCAGCCGCTGGATTCTGCTGCCGGGCCTGCTCGTGCTGATTGGGGTATCGCTGGGAACCTATCTGAAAACCGGTGGACTGACGCAGTACACCGGCTGGATGCAGGTGCAGCAGGCGTACCCTGCGCTGCGTGCGCGGCTGATGGACCCCGGCGCCAGACCGCTCAGCATGGAGGAGCTGGCACGTTTAGAGCTCGGATTGCGTACCGCCCTGCAAACGGAACCGGATAATCTGGCCGACTGGACCATGCTGGGGCGGCTTGGCATGGTGCTGAATCAGGCTGATATCGCCAGTCAGGCGTTTGAGCATGCGTTACAGCTCTCACCCAACGATATGACGCTGAAGCAGGATTATGCAGAGGTGCTGACGCGCTCTCCCGATCCGCAGGATAACCGTCAGGCGTCACTGCTGCTGCGCGCCCTGCTGAAAGCGGAGCCGCAAAACCCGCGTACGCTTGGTCTGCTGGCATTTAACGCCTACGGCCAGCAGCAGTACGATCAGGCGATTGAAGCCTGGCAGGCCCTGCTGAACGTGCTGCCTGCCGGTGACACACGACGCGCGATGATCGCCCGCAGCATTGAGCAGGCGAGAAGTGATGCCGGAGAGCAGAGCCGTCAGCTGGCGCTGACCGTGCGGCTGACCCCGCAGGCAGAAAAAATGTTACCGCAGGACGGAGTGTTGTATATTTCGGTTTCTGACGGGACGTCACCGGTGCCGGTGGCGGTGAAGCGCATGCCGCTGAGCCACTTCCCGCTGTCGCTGACGCTGGATGACAGCAATGCCATGATGCCGGATCGCCTGCTGTCGGCGCAGCATCAGGTCGCGGTTCGGGTGCGTATCTCCCGCGACGGCAGCGCCACCCCGCAGCCGGGTGACTGGCTGGGTGAGAGCGCCGTGACGCCCTGGGATGGTCATCAGCCGATCGTGGTAGAGATTAATCAGCAGCTTCCCTGAACGTCATCAACGATCCTGTTCAGGTCGCTGCGTGCCATTGCCTGCTGCCTCTGGCATAAAGTCAGCTATGCTCATCGGGTAAGCCGATTCGACGCCGGGCTGTGCCTGAACGATGGGTAGCCCTTTTTCATCCGCACAGGGAGATTGGAATGAATTATCGCCTGACCAGCCTGGCTGTGGCCAGCGTCCTTCTGGTAGGTTGTGCCAGTTCAAAGCCGGCAAATAGCGATCCTGCGCAGCGCAGCGATCCGTTCGAAGGCTTTAACCGCACGATGTTTAACTTTAACTACAATGTGCTGGATCCCTATGTGCTGCGTCCGGTCGCTGTCGCCTGGCGCGACTATGTGCCGGTGCCTGCACGAACCGGCCTGAGCAATTTCCTCGGCAACCTGGAAGAGCCCGCCAGCATGGTTAACGCCATTCTGGTTGGTGACGGACGCGATGCGGGTATCCACTTCACCCGTTTCTTCCTGAACAGTGTGCTGGGTCTGGGTGGTTTCATTGACGTCGCCGGTAAAGCCAATCCGGAACTGGCGCGTGAACAGCCGCACCGTTTCGGCACCACGCTGGGCCACTATGGTGTCGGCTATGGTCCTTACGTTGAGCTGCCGGCTTACGGCAGCTTCACTATACGGCAGGATGGCGGTGACTACGTTGATACCCTCTATCCGATCCTCGGCTGGCTGACCTGGCCGATGTCGATTGGTAAGTGGACGCTGGAGGGGATTGAGACCCGCGCGCAACTGCTGGATTCCGATGCGATCCTGAAGCAGCAGAGCGATCCGTACGCCTTTATCCGTAACGCCTACTTCCAGCGTCACGACTTCCTGGCGCGTGGCGGCAAACTCAAGCCGGAAGAGAATCCAAACGCCGCTGCGATTCAGGATGACCTGAAGGATATCGACGCGCAGTAACGTTATGAGATCCTCAAGAAGCCGTGTCACATAAACTGTTCTGAGTTTGTTGACTGCGCCTGACCCGGTCTGCTTCAAGACCGGGTCAGCGTAAATAAGCGTTTTATGCCTTTCTCAGACTGTTCGGTTTGCCTCGTTTTTGCTTCGGGCCGGTTTTTCTCCTCTGTCCTTACTTCTGACCTGATCCGTCACGCCCTGTCTTTTTCCTGTCCAGGTCTGCTATTAGCTTCCTGCCTTCCGTTATGAGCCTGTTTTAAACAAATCTGGTGTCAGAGAATGACTGTTTATATGAGGCAGATCCGGGTGTAAAATTCGGCGGAAAATTCTGATGTGAAAAACGCTGTGTAATCAGCGGGATATTTTTAGAGTGTTCCCCTCGTGAGCGGGAATAAACCGCTACTTATCCTGAATTCACTGCCAGGCGGTAGTGAGTGATAAGCAGCCTCCGGCTGTCATAGTCGCATGTAAAACCCGGATCAACAGTAAGTCATATGATACTCATTTTGCCAATTACCGACGCCGGCGTGATGAAGAAGGATTCCATTAAAAACTGCTGTACTGGCAGGCTTAAAGAGTGGGATTGTGACTATCTATGGCAGGGCTGCCCGTAAACCGGCAGGCAGAGCCAGTACTTACCTGAGTCTGTGATAAAAGGCATCCTCGATAATCACACCGATCAGGCCGTCAGGATATTTCGTCAGATCCCGGAATATCGCATTTTTGAAGGCAACAGGTCTGACTGTCATTTCTTATTTCACTAACGAGTCAGGAGTAATATATTCCTGAACTACATGGAGCTAAATAGCCCTCGAAGGTGATTAGATGAATGTCTCAAATATGGATATGCAGCAGAAACTTGAACTTGCCATAATCAAGGCGGCAAAACTACTGCCGGGTGATGTTGGTGAACAATTGCTGGCAATGCTAACTCCATCAGCTCTGGCTACAATGGCAGCGATTACGGGGGTTTGGGCAGGCGCACACTTTTTTGGCATAGGAGAGTTAGCTGATCTTATTCTGATAGTGGCGGGGTGGGTTGCCGTTGGTGGTGTGGCTGTTGAGGCTTCAAAAAAACTCTATGAATTCGTTAAGACCACATACAGCGCCAGAACTGAAAGTGATCTGGATGAAGCAGCAGCCTGTTTAGCTGCAGCCATCACCCTAATTGGCGTCGATACTGTGATGGCGATTTTACTGAAAAAGAACCCTCGTGACGCCTTCAGGCATTCATACCGAAATATTCGTATGCCCAGATACAGCGCATCAGTGGGACGCGCAATGAATGGCCCCCGGAACAGTTCTCCATCCTGGCGGTATCGCCCTAAAATTCGCTTTACTGATAAGCAAAGCGCCGGATTAGGCTCAACTAACATGTGGGGTGACATTACCATTGGCCGTGCCTACGACCGTACGGTAAAAACAGCAGAACAGGCTGCTGAGGATGTTCTGGCGACCCTATATCATGAGCGGGTGCATTCATCCATTGCGCCGAAGTTTTATCTGCTTCGCGAGCTTAGAGCTTTCATGCATGTTAGCGCCTATCATAAATCATATATCTTACGGTATCTGGAAGAGGCATTTGCAGAGCTGGTTGGGTTAATGAGAGCGAAAGGGATGTCACCCCGTTACGTTATTGACGGTTTCAAATTCCCGTTGACCAACAACTATGAGATCACCTTTACCGCTCTGCGACATGAAGCAGCTGGCGTGCTTCTGGGGCCGGTTGTTGTCGGCGGGACAATGTACAATGTCTATTATGGAATTCAGCAATGATCAACGCAGAAGATGCAAAGGATGCCGCACGCGACTACGCATTCCGACATAAACTGGGATGGAGTGAGAGATTCACTTTCATTAAAACGTCTTCTTTTGATGGCGTTGAATGCTATATCGTCGAAACATCGAGCGAAGATGCGGAAAACAAATCATGGATGGAAATCGAGACCTCTACTCCCGTGAATATTTACGTCGATGTGAACACCGGCAAATGCTTCGGGCATCAGTTCGGTAACAGAGGTTTTAACAAGGGTATCTGACACCCTTAATCTTCTGTTGTGTGCGTGTACCCCCGCGCCTGCAGGGCATCAGTTGGAATAGGTCAGCAGTCTGAAGGCGACTCATCCGAGTCGCCTTTTTGAATCCCACCCGCCGATCAGAACTTGTAGTTAAAGTTCGCGCCGTAAAGCCAGGCCTTGCCTTCTGAGTTAAAGGTATAGGGACCCTCTTTCACCGTCACTTTCTGTCCGTGCATATAGGAGATGCCCAGATCGACTGAGGCGTTATCATTGAAGGCGTACGAGGTACCCGCACTCAGCCATAAACGATCCTGATCCGGGATGGAGATAGAGCGTTTATCGGCTGGCACCGGGCTGTCATCAAATGCGATACCGGTGCGGAACGTCCAGTTGCTGTCGTAGAAATAGGTGGTGCCCAGCGCGATACGGTAGGCATCGTGGAAGCTTTCATCTTTATAGAACAGCGTCTGGCCCTGAGAACCGGTGGCTTTCAGCTCCTGGAACTGACTCCAGCTGGTGTACGCCATGCTGTAGTGAACCGCCCACTGCGGAGCCACTTTATGCCAGCCCGACACTTCCCACATCTCCGGCAGATTCAGGGTTAACGCGCCCGGAACGGTCGTGCCGTTGGTACCAAAAGGCACGCCTGACACTTCCGGGTTGTTGACCGCATTCAGACGGGAGGGCAGATTACTTTTGTAATCGCCATCAAAGTCGATCTTTACCTCTGAACGATAGCTGAAGCCGAAGCGGTTGTTTTCATCCACTTCATACAGGATACCGGCATTCCAGCCGTAGCCCCACTCGTCGCCTTTCAGATGGGCAACCTGCGTATCAGCCGGTACGCCCAGTCTCGCGCCTGATTCACCGGCATAGCGTTCAATTTTCGCTTTGGCATAAACCGCATCAAAACCGACGCCCACGCTGAAGTGCTCATTGAACCGGTAAGCGGTGCTGAGGTTTAAGTTGCCGGTCATCAGGTCCGTTTTACCGCCGTAGCCGCCAGCGGTGTAACCATTATTGAACTCTGTTGCTAAGCCATAGTTGGAGGTTGCCGATGCGCCAATCCACCACTGATCGTTGATGGGCTGAACGTAATGAATATTGGGTATCCACTGATTCGGGGCGATATTGCTGGCATCCAGACTGCGACCCGTCGGACTCCGGCCCGTGATATCCACATCCGGGTCAATATAAACCGCACCGATGGAAAACTCCGGACGATCCATTAACGCCATCGTTGCCGGGTTACGGCTGGCGGATGCCGCCGTATCACCCATTGCCCCTTCGCCTGAGTAGGCGCGGCCTAAACCAATCGTAGAGAACTCATTTAACTGAAACCCAGCTGCGTAAACGTGTGAAGAGACAAGCGCCACTGCAGCCGCCACGGCTGACTTTGCGAACAGGTTCTTATGGTTCATGACCACAACCTCATGTGAATTATTATTTAACGCTATAACGTCGCGTAACAAAGGACGGCGGATTGTAGGGACTGACGGTAAACGCACATATCAGACCAGTGCGGAGAGTATAGGTCCGACCTGTGTGCAAGTTGCAATATTGTTTTTAAAATATTTCAGAGTTGATCGCTTAAAATTCGATCTGCATAACAAAAAGCACCCTGGTGAAGACAGCATACCGATTCCAGTTTGTTCTGGATCAATTTTTATTGTGATATTCGTCACTTAGCCACAGTCGCGTGGCGCATCTTATCGCAAGCGGGTAAAATTCCGGCCATAAAATCGCTTAACTCACCCGAAGCCGGGGCAGGAGATAAAGATGACTGATGCCATTAAAAAATGCAGTGCGACCGAAACCGCTGCCTGCTGCTGCGTTGATGTCGGCACCGTAATGGATAATACCGACTGCACCGCCAGCTGGTCAGAGTGGTTCCCGCAGCGACAGGATGCGGAAGCCAAAGCCGCCCGGCTGACTGAGCGTGCCCGTCAGGTGGAATCGGAACCCTGTGTGATTGACGTCCGGTTCAGCGATGTCGATCAGGGCGTGCAGCTGGATATCGATTTCACCTTCAGCTGCCAGGCTGAAACCCTGATTTTCCAGCTCGGCCTGCGTTAAGGCCTCTTACGCCGCCTCAGCGCGGCGTTTTTCAATTTCGTGTTTCCCTTCGCACTTTTTCCTTTCTGCTATTGGCGGCTCACCCGCTTGTGGTTAACACTGATCAGGTCAGACCTCTTCAGGCAATGATGCCACAGTCCCGGCTACAGGTGAGAACAATGAGCAAAGCGCAGCCGCTGCTGACGCGTGATGGCGAACGCATCGCAATTACCCACGGGTTACGAACCCCTTTCTTACGCCAGGCGACCGGCTTTCATGGCATTCCCGCCATCGAGCTGGGACGGATGGTGGTCAGCGAATTAATGGTGCGCAGTGAGTTACCGGCAGACGTGATTGAGCTGCTGGTATTTGGTCAGGTGGTACAGATGCCGGAAGCGCCAAACATTGCGCGTGAAATTGTCTTAAGCAGCGGGCTGAATGTGAATACCGACGCCTATAGCGTCAGCCGTGCCTGCGCCACCAGTTTTCAGGCGGTGGCGAATGTGGCAGAGAGCCTGATGGCGGGTACGGTTTCTGCCGCTATTGCCGGCGGGGCAGACTCCTCGTCAGTGCTGCCGATTGGGGTCACTAAAACGCTGGCCCGCGCGCTGGTGGATCTCAACAAGGCCCGCAGCCTGGGGCAGAAACTGCATATCCTTAAACGGCTGCGTCCGCGCGACCTGCTGCCGGTGCCGCCTGCGGTGGCGGAGTACTCGACCGGCCTGCGGATGGGGGACACGGCCGAGCAGATGGCGAAAAGCTACGGTATCACCCGTGAGGCCCAGGATGCGCTGGCGCTCCGCTCCCATCAGCATGCCGCCAGAGCCTGGCAATCCGGGGTACTGAAACAGGAAGTCATGGCAGCCTTTGTACCCCCATGGAAAACCGCAATCGATCAGGACAATAACGTGCGGATGAACGCTAAAGCAGAGGATTACGCCCGACTGCGTCCCGCCTTTGACCGCCAGCACGGCAGCGTTACCGCCGCCAACAGCACGCCGCTGACGGATGGCGCGGCAGCCCTCATTCTGATGCGGGAAGGGCGCGCCCGGGAACTGGGCGTCACGCCGCTGGGCTACCTGCGCAGCTACGCGTTTACCGCCATTGATGTCCAGCAGGACATGCTGCTGGGGCCAGCCTATGCTTCGCCGCTGGCGCTGGATCGTGCCGGGGTGAGCCTGGCCGATCTGACGCTGATAGATATGCATGAGGCGTTCGCGGCCCAGACGCTGAGCAATCTGCAGCTGTTTCGTGACGAGCGTTTCGCCCGTGAGGTGCTGAACCGGCCGCATGCGCTGGGTGAGGTCAACGAAGAGCGTTTTAACGTGCTGGGCGGTTCCATCGCCTATGGTCATCCTTTTGCCGCCACGGGCGCGCGTATGATTACCCAGACGCTTAATGAACTGCGCCGCCGTGGTGGCGGGCTGGGACTGGTCACCGCCTGCGCGGCGGGTGGTCTGGGTGCGGCAATGGTTCTGGAGGCCGAATAATGGAGCAGAATGCCTTTCAGCTGACGATGCGACAGGATCACGTCGGCATTATCACGATTGATGTCCCTGGCGAGAAGATGAACACCCTGAAAGCGGAATTTGCTGGCCAGATTGCCGCCATCATTGCGGAAGCGCGACGCGATCCGCAGCTGGCGGGACTGGTCCTGATCTCCGGCAAAACGGACAATTTTATCGCGGGCGCGGACATCAGCATGATTGACCGCTGCCAGAGTGCGCAGGAAGCTGAAGCGCTGGCGAAGCAGGGCCAGGAAGTGATGGCGATGATCGACGCGCTGCCTTTTCCGGTGGTGGCGGCCATTCACGGGGCCTGTCTGGGCGGTGGACTGGAACTGGCGCTGGCCTGCGATGCGCGCATCTGCTCGCTGGATGATAAAACCCGCCTCGGCTTGCCGGAAATACAGCTCGGCCTGCTGCCTGGCTCTGGCGGGACGCAGCGGCTGCCGCGTTTAATCGGCGTTCAGCAGGCGCTGCCGCTGATGCTGACCGGCAAAAGTCTGCGCGCGAAGCAGGCGCGAAAGCTCGGTGTCGTCGATGATGCGGTTCCCCGCCCGATCCTGCTGGAGACCGCAATTGCGCGGGTGAAAAAGGGCAAAGTCAGCGGACGCGTCCTGCCGCTGCGCGATCGGCTGCTGCATGGTCCGGTCGCCCGCCAGGCGCTGTTTGCGCTGGCGAAACGCCAGACCGCGGCGAAAACGCAGGATAACTATCCGGCCGCCAGACGGCTGATTGAGGTGGTGCGCATCGGGCTGGAGCAGGGCAGCCGCGCCGGCCATGATGCGGAGGCGCGCGCCTTTGGCGAACTGGCGATGACGCCGGAGTCCGTTGCGCTGCGCGGACTCTTCTTTGCCACCACGGCGATGAAAAAGGAGCGGGGCGGTGAAGCTGAACCCGCGACCGTCAAGCGTGTTGCGGTGCTGGGCGGCGGACTAATGGGCGGCGGCATTGCCAGCGTCACCGCGATCAACGCCGGGTTACCGGTGCGCATCAAAGATATCAGCCTGGAAGGCGTCAGCCATGCATTAAAAACCAGCTGGGACCTGCTCAGCAAAAAGGTCCGTCGTCGTCAGCTGACCCCGGCAGCGCGCCAGCAGCAGATGGCGCGCATCACAGGCGGCATCGATTATCAGGGGTTCTCGCAGCGCGACGTGGTGATCGAAGCGGTGTTCGAAGATCTTGCCCTGAAGCAGCAGATGGTGCACGACGTCGAGGCACACTGTCAGCCGCATACCCTGTTTGCTTCCAACACCTCTTCGCTGCCGATTGCGGATATCGCCGCCGGGGCGCAGCGTCCTGAGAATGTCATCGGGCTGCACTATTTCAGTCCGGTGGAAAAAATGCCGCTGGTTGAGGTGATCCCGCATCTGAATACTTCGGCCTCGACGCTGGTTACCGTTGTGGCACTGGCACGCAGTCAGGGCAAGACGCCGATCGTCGTCGCAGACAAGCCGGGTTTCTATGTCAACCGCATCCTGACCCCCTATATAAATGAAGCGATGCGCTGTCTGCTGGAGGGGGAGCCAATTGAACACATTGATCGGGCGCTGGTGAGGTTTGGTTTTCCGGTTGGTCCGCTTCAGCTGCTTGATGAGGTCGGCATCGATGTCGGCAGCAAAATCAGCCCCATCCTGCATCAGGCCTATGGTGAACGCTTTGCCGCACCCGCCGCGTTTGATGCGGTGATCAGGGATGGCCGTAAGGGCCGTAAAAATGGCCGGGGTTTCTATCGTTATGACCTGCCGCGCTGGCAGCGTAAAAAACCGGACGCCTCGCTTTACAGCCTGCTGAAGGTCACGCCGCAGGCCAGGCAGAGTGGGGCACAGATTGCAGAACGCTGTGTGATGATGATGCTGAATGAAGCCGCCCGTTGTCTCGATGAGCAGGTGATTCGCAGCGCCCGGGACGGCGATGTGGGGACGGTGTTTGGCATCGGCTTTCCGCCTTTCCTGGGCGGGCCGTTCCACTACATGGATAAACTGGGTGCGGCGGAAATGGTCAGCCGGCTGAACCGTCTCGCGCAGCAGCACGGTGAGCGATTTGCCCCCTGTGAGGCGCTGATTCAGGCGGCTGCGGAACAGACGAAATTTTACATTTCTCTGTGAAATGGAATAACGGCTCCGATTCAGCGGGTTAGAAAAGCGCCGCCCGCGTGTGCGGCGCAGCATGAATCTGAGAAGTGCTTATTTAATAAACAACCGGTTGACTATACTGAAGCCATTAGGGTAAAACACAGCGTTCATTCGCAGAGTGAAGAGTCTGACGCGTCGCGTCGGGCGATATCGACAAACAACAGCGGTGCTTTATGCAAGTTTTTATCATGCGTCACGGCGATGCGGCTCTGGAAGCAGCAAGTGATTCAGTCAGGCCTTTAACCTTATGTGGCTGTGATGAATCGCGTCAGATGGCCCACTGGCTTAACAGCCAGACGCCGGACATCGAGCGTGTCCTGGTCAGTCCCTATCTACGCGCGCAGCAGACGCTCGCTACCGTGCGTGAAGCCTATCCCCTGCCGGAAGGCCAGGATGTGTTACCGGAGTTAACGCCGGGTGGCGATCCGGGCCTGGTCGGCTGCTATCTGCAGGCGCTGGCAAACGAAGGGGTGAAATCGGCGCTGGTCATCTCCCATCTGCCCCTGGTGGGCTATCTGGTTTCCGAACTCTGCCCGCAGGAAACCCCACCGATGTTTGCCACTTCCGCCATTGCCTGCGTCGAGTTCGATCCGGCAGAGAGTGCCGGTAAACTGCTGTGGCAGGTCAGTCCGAAGAAGCTGGCGAAAGCCATCTGACGACGAGGGGCCGATGACACCGGCCCTGTCAGGGCAACTCAGGCGGTTGCCACTCCTCAATCTCAATCAGCACCAGCAGCGCAGCATCACCGCCGAACATTTTCGGCGCCTGATGAAACGCCATGACCCACGGATGCTGGGCCAGCCACAGCGGCGTCTGCTGCTTCAGAATATGTTTTCCATGTCCGGTCATGACGCTGGCGCAGAACAGATGTTCACGGCGGCAGGCGGCGATCAGTGCGCCCAGCTCCTGCTTGGCCTGCATCTGCGTTAAGCCGTGCAGGTCGAGAAAAATCTCCGGGGTATAGTCACCCCGGCGCAGTTTTTTCAGCTCAAAATGGCTGACATCGGCGCGCACGTAACGGGTAGCCCCTTCGGTCGAGAGCAGGGGCTGAAACTCATCCGAAAAGTAATGGCTGTTGTCCGCCTGCTCGGAAAGCAGACGTTTTACCGGAATCTCGCGGGTTTTTACCGGCGCTTTATGGACATAAGTGTCCTGTTTTAACTGACGTGTCCCCGTCATTAACTGGCGAAACAGCGCCTCATCATCCGGGCTTAGCGGTGTTTTTTTACTCATGGCAGGTCAGTCTTATCAGAAAAGGCTGTCACACAGCAGAGCCGATACCTTACCGTTAAGTGTCATTAATTGTCAGCTTTTTCACCTCGCTGCGCTGAATTCTCCCCGGCTTCATGGCACACTATCGGCCGATTTAGCAAAAGGCCTGCGGAGGGCTACGTGGACAAAATTTTCGTCGATGAGGCAGTGAACGAACTGCACACCATTCAGGACATGCTGCGCTGGGCGGTAAGCCGCTTTTCCGCTGCCGGAATCTGGTACGGACATGGCACAGACAATCCCTGGGACGAAGCCGTTCAACTGGTCCTGCCGTCTCTCTGGCTGCCGCTGGATATTCCGGAAGATATGCGCAACGCGCGTCTGACCGCCAGCGAGCGTCTTCTGATTGTCGAGCGCGTCATTCGTCGCGTTAACGAGCGTATTCCGGTCGCCTACCTGACCAACAAAGCCTGGTTCTGCGGTCACGAATTCTTTGTTGATGAGCGCGTGCTGGTGCCGCGTTCACCGATTGGCGAACTGATTGAGAACCGCTTTGCCGGTCTTATCAGCACGCCACCCGCGCATATTCTGGATATGTGCACCGGCAGCGGCTGCATCGCGATTGCCTGTGCTTACGCCTTCCCGGAAGCGGAGGTTGACGCCGTCGATATCTCGACCGGCGCGCTGGCGGTGGCCGAGCAGAATATTGAAGAACATGGCCTGATCAATCAGGTCACGCCGATTCGTGCCGACCTGTTCCGCGAACTGCCGCCGCTGAAATATGACCTGATCGTCACTAACCCGCCTTATGTGGATGCGGAAGATATGGACGATCTGCCCAATGAGTATCGCCACGAACCGGAGCTGGGTCTGGCGGCGGGCAGCGATGGTCTGAAGCTGGTGCGCCGCATTCTGGCCTGCGCGCCTGACTATCTCAGCGAGCAGGGCGTTCTGGTCTGCGAAGTCGGTAACAGCATGGTGCATATGATCGAGCAGTATCCCGATGTGCCCTTTACCTGGCTGGAATTTGACAACGGCGGTGACGGTGTCTTTACGCTGACGCGCCAGCAGATCGTCGACGCACAACACCATTTCTCTTTTTACAAAGACTAAAAGTGGGGCGAAGCCTCGCCCGCCGAACCCTGACAAGGAAACAGCATGGCCGGAAACAGCATCGGACAATTTTTTCGAGTAACTACCTTTGGCGAGTCCCATGGTCTTGCGCTGGGCTGCATCGTTGATGGGGTGCCACCGGGCATCCCTCTGACCGAAGCGGATATCCAGCATGACCTCGACCGTCGTCGTCCTGGCACCTCGCGCTATACCACGCAGCGTCGCGAGCCGGATCAGGTGAAAATTTTGTCCGGTGTGTTTGAGGGTGTGACCACCGGCACGTCTATTGGCCTGCTGATTGAGAACACCGATCAGCGGTCGCAGGATTATGGCGCGATCAAAGATCTCTTCCGTCCCGGCCATGCCGATTACACCTACGAGCAGAAGTATGGTCAGCGCGACTACCGTGGCGGTGGCCGCTCTTCGGCGCGTGAAACCGCGATGCGCGTGGCCGCCGGTGCGATAGCGAAGAAGTATCTGCAGATGAAACATGGTGTGGTGGTGCGCGGCTATCTGGCGCAGATCGGGGATATCGCCTGTGAGCTGAAAGACTGGAGCATCGTGGAAGAGAATCCCTTCTTCTGCCCGGATGCGGAGAAGCTGGAGGCGCTGGATGAACTGATGCGCGGCCTGAAAAAAGAGGGCGACTCCATCGGGGCTAAAGTCACGGTCATGGCTGACAACGTGCCGCCTGGCCTGGGTGAGCCGGTCTTTGACCGTCTGGATGCCGACCTGGCGCACGCGCTGATGAGCATCAACGCGGTGAAAGGGGTGGAGATCGGTGACGGCTTCGCGGTGGTCAGCCAGCGCGGCAGCCAGCATCGGGATGAAATCCGTCACGATGGTTTCCAGAGTAACCACGCCGGCGGCATTCTGGGCGGCATCAGCAGCGGCCAGACCATCAGCGCCAACCTCGCAATGAAACCGACCTCCAGCATCACCGTGCCGGGTAAAACCATTACCCGCGACGGTGAAGAGGTGGAGATGATCACCAAAGGCCGCCACGATCCCTGCGTCGGGATCCGCGCCGTGCCGATCGCCGAGGCGATGATGGCGATCGTCCTGATGGATCATCTGCTGCGCCAGCGGGCGCAGAACGGTGACGTTAACAGCACCGTGCCGCGCTGGTGATGGCATGAAGGCATTTCTGCTTACTCTGAGCGCGCTGTTGTTCAGCGCCTCCAGCCTGGCGGCGACGCCGTGGCAGCGTATTCAGCAGCCGATCAGCGGCGCACCGCAGTCCATCGGCGGCTTTGCGAATGGCTGTATTATTGGCGCCCGGGCACTGCCGCTCAATTCACCCGACTACCAGGTGATGCGTCAGGATCAGCGTCGTTATTTCGGTCATCCCGATCTGATTGCGTTTATTCAGCGGCTGACGACCCGCGTGCACAACCTGCAGCTGGGCAATGTACTGATTGGGGATATGGGCATGGCGGCTGGCGGACGTTTCAGCAGCGGTCACGCCAGCCATCAGACCGGGCTGGATGTCGATATCTGGCTGCAACTGCCGAAAACCCGCTGGACCGCGCAGCAGCTGCTGAAGCCGCAGCCGCTGGATCTGGTCGGGCCGGGCGATAAAAACGTGATTGCGCGCCACTGGCAGCCGGAAATCGACAGCCTGATTAAACTGGCGGCGAAAGATGATGATGTCACGCGCATCTTCGTTAACCCGGCGATTAAAAAGCAGCTTTGTGCGGATGCCGGTGCCGATCGTGACTGGCTGCGCAAAGTGCGCCCCTGGTTCGCGCATCGGGCGCATATGCATGTGCGGCTGCGCTGCCCGACCGGCAGTATCGGCTGTGAAGATCAGCCGCCACCGCCTCCGGGCGATGGCTGTGGCGCAGAGCTGCAGAGCTGGTTCCTGCCGAAGCAGCCCGGATCGGGCGCGCCGGTGAAACGTGAACCGCCGCCGTTACCGCCTGCCTGTCAGGCTCTGCTGGATAAACATCTACTGTAAGGGATTCCATGGAGTGGTTCGTGGTCAGTCCGCTGCTGGTCGGGCTGCTGTTTCTGATTGCCATGCTCGCCGGTTTTATTGACTCGATTGCGGGTGGCGGGGGGTTACTGACGGTACCGTCGCTGCTGGCGGCGGGTCTCTCACCGGCTCAGGCGCTGGCGACCAATAAACTGCAATCGGTCGGCGGGTCGTTCTCCGCCAGCCTCTACTTTGTGCGACGCGGCGCAGTTAATCTGAGTGAGCAGTGGCTGAATATCGCCATGACGCTGCTGGGGTCCGTGCTGGGCGCGGTGCTGATCCAGCGCCTGCAGGCGGACTTTCTGCGTCAGATGCTGCCGCTGTTTTTGATCGCGATTGGCTTGTGGTTTCTGCTGATGCCGCGTCTCGGTGAAGAAGACCGGGCGCGTCGCCTGCACGGCCTCGCCTATGCGCTGGTCGGAGGCGGTGCCGTGGGCTTCTATGACGGATTTTTCGGGCCGGGCGCGGGCTCTTTCTACGCGCTGGCCTTCGTCACGCTCTGCGGTTACAACCTGGCGAAGGCGACAGCCCATGCCAAAGTTCTCAACTTCACCTCTAACGTGGGCAGTCTGCTGTTCTTTATGTTCGGCGGCAAAGTGGTGTGGGGAACCGGCCTGATTATGATGCTCGGCGCGTTCTGCGGCGCGCGTCTGGGCGCCCGGCTGGTGCTGAGCCGCGGGCAGAAACTGATCCGCCCGATGGTGGTGATTGTCTCTGCCGTAATGAGCATAAAACTCCTGTGGGACAGCCATGGCAGCGCCGTGATGGCGTGGCTCTCCACACTGCAATCGTAACTTTTTACGTGATAACGTCATGAACCCGACCCATCATTATGAACAGCTGATTACGCTGTTCGATCGCTGCTTCAGCGATGAATTTCAGACACGCCTGATTAAAGGCGACGATGAACCGATCTATCTTCCTGCTGATGCAGAGTCGCCGTGGAACCGGGTGGTTTTTGCCCACGGCTTTTACGCCAGCGCCCTGCATGAGATCTCTCACTGGTGCATCGCCGGTGAGGCACGCCGCAAACTGGTCGATTTTGGCTACTGGTACTGCCCGGATGGCCGCGATGCGCTGACCCAGAGCCAGTTTGAAGCCGTTGAAGTGAAGCCACAGGCGCTGGAGTGGATGTTTTGTATGGCGGCGGGCTTTCCCTTCAACGTCAGTTGTGACAATCTCGACGGAGATTGTGAGCCGGATCGCATTGCGTTTCAGCGTAAGGTACATGCTCAGGTCATGAGCTATCTGACGGCGGGTATTCCCGCGCGTCCCGCGCGTTTTATTACCGCCCTGGCGGAATTTTATGGCAGGCCTTCATTAACAGCGGCGCAGTTTCCCTGGCCGGACGATCTGTGATGCAGGATGACATTATCAAAAGAGGAATTGAGATGATCGCAGAATTTGAAGCGCGTATCCTGGCCCTGATTGACGACATGGTCGAGCATGCCAGTGACGATGAACTGTTCGCCAGCGGTTATCTGCGCGGGCATCTGACCCTGGCGGTCGCTGAAGTGGAGCAGCTGGATGAGCATACGCCAGAAGCGCTGCAGGTTCAGGTGACCCGCAGCCTGCAGAACGCCATTGCCGCAGGCGAACTCTCACCGCGCGACCAGGCGCTGGTGGTCGGCATGTGGGACAACCTGTTTGTTCAGGCGCGCCAGCTCTCCGCATGATATGACAGGGCGGTAAGCGCCGCCCTGCAGACCCGCTTTATACCGCTTTTCCCTTCAGCAGTTTCCTGACCCAGTAGCGATTCGGATTGAGTGCTGCCAGCGTGGTCGCATCCAGCGGCTGTGGCTCACCTGCCAGCTGGGCGGCCAGCACCTCGGCTGCCAGCGGTGCGCTGCATAAGCCGCGCGAACCCAGCGCACCAAACAGATAAAGCCCCGTCAGATCGGGCGCGTCACCAATCTGACTGCCTGCCGCAAGCCGGGCCGGTAAATCCGCATACTGTGCCAGCGTCGCGGCATAATCGGGCACGCCGCCTACCATCGGCAGGTGATCGCGCGTGGCGCAGCGCACGCCCATTCTGGCTTCTCCCTCACTGACATCCACCGTTTCCGCCCAGCGGCTGTCAGGCAGACAGTGCAGCAGGCGAAGGCGATTCTCCTGCTGATCCGCCTCGCGATAATGCGTTGCGGTTTCACCACGATGGTAGCTGGCACCGATACAGTGGGTACCAAACTGGGTGCTGACCGGCGTCAGATAGCCGTCGTAACAGAGCACGGTCTGCAGCGCGCTGAGGGCAGGCGTGGCGGGAACATGGCTCACCTGACCCGCTACCGGGTAGGCTGGCAGCGGGGCGCTTTGCGCAAAGTCGGCGATCGCGTGACCGTTTGCCAGGACCACCGCAGAATGGTGAACCGCCGGGCGGTCGCTGAAGGTCAGCGTCCAGCCATCCTCCTGTTGAGAAAGCCCGCTTACCCGGTGCAGCCAGTGAATGCGTAAGCCCTGTGTCTCGCCATGGGCGAGCAGCGCGGTGGTCAGCTCAGCCGGTGAGAGCCAGCCGCCCTCCGGATAGAAAATGCCGCCGCAGCCCAGCGCTACCTTCGCCCGGTTTTCCGCCTCTGCGACATCGACGCCGCAGGCGAGGGTTTCAGGCAGATCCATCGCCAGCATCTGTTCGATCTTTTTGCGGCTCTTTTCATCCCAGCCCAGTTGCAGCACGCCACTCCACTCATGCTCAAAGGTGACCCCGCTCTGGTCGTAGAGTCGCCGGGCAAAGCTGAATGCCGCCGGGAAGAAGGTGGCGAGGGCCGGATCATGCTGATTGAGCAGCGGATAGAGTGCGCCCTGCCGGTTACCGGAGGCACCCAGCGCGGGTGCCTCATCGGCGCAGTAGAGCGTTACCCGCCAGCCTCGGCGCAGCAGCGCCAGCGCCAGGGTCGCGCTGGCCACGCCGCCGCCAATCAGGGCGACCTCCTGCTGCGCCGCCGGATGGCGATGATACCAGGGCTGCGTGCCGGGGAGCAGAGGCGCATCCTGCAGGCTGCCGCACAGCATTTCGCGTTTCGGGCCAAATCCTTTGCGGCGGGTGACGTCAAATCCCGCCTCCTGCAGACCGCGCCGCACAAACCCTGCAGCAGTAAAAGTCGCGAAAGTCCCCTGTGGACGCGCCAGCTTCGACATCATGCTGAACAGCGCGGGCGTCCACATATCGGGATTCTTTGCGGGCGCGAAGCCATCGAGGAACCAGGCATCGACCTGACGATGCAGGCTCTCATCCACCTTTTCCATCAGCTGGTTGATATCACCCAGCCACAGATCCAGCGTGATGCGTCCGCCGTCAAACAGCAGTCGCTGGCAGCCGGGCAGGGCAGCCGGCCACTGAGCCTGCAGCGCTTCTGCCCAGGGGGCAAGTTCGGGCCAGTGCTGATGCGCCGCGATCAGATCCGCGCGGGTTAACGGAAATTTCTCAAAGCTAATGAAATGCAGACGTTTTACTGTCGCACCAGGCTGCTCACGCTGAAAGGCGTCGAAGGCCTGCCACAGAGTAAGAAAATTCAGGCCGGTACCAAACCCGCTTTCCGCCACGATCAGGAGATCGCGCGGATGCGCCGCAAAACGCTGCGGGAAACCGTTGCCGCCAAGGAACACATAGCGTGTCTCTTCCAGACCGTTGTCGTTAGAGAAATAGACGTCGCCAAACGCTCGGGAAACAGGTGTACCCTGTTCATTCCAGTTTAGCTGCGCATGTTTAACCGGGGTTAATTTCACGGGAAAGGCTCGTTTTTCAGGCAGTGGCGCGATTTTAACGACCCAGGTCACATGACGCAAATTTACAAAAGGAAATAGCTGATCGGACTTGTTCGGCGTACAAGTGTACGCTAGAGTGCATGCCAATTACGAAGAAGTGGATGAGGAAGATTGAATGAAACGTGCTGTGATTACTGGCTTAGGGATCGTTTCCAGTATTGGTAATAACCAGCAGGAAGTGCTGTCATCTCTGCGTGAAGGACGCTCTGGCATCACCTTTTCTGAAGAGATGAAAGATTCCGGCATGCGTAGTCACGTCTGGGGTAACGTCAAATTAGATACCACCGGCCTCATCGATCGCAAAGTTGTGCGCTTTATGAGTGATGCGTCCATCTATGCTTATCTCTCCATGGAAGAAGCGATTAAAGATTCCGGCCTGACTGATGAAATGTATCAGAGCAACCCGCGTGTAGGTCTGATTGCAGGTTCAGGCGGTGGTTCCCCGCGCTTCCAGGTCTTTGGTGCTGATGCAATGCGCAGCCCACGCGGCCTGAAAGCGGTTGGCCCTTACGTGGTCACCAAGGCGATGGCTTCTGGCGTCTCTGCCTGTCTCGCCACGCCATTCAAAATTCATGGCGTAAACTACTCGATCAGCTCCGCCTGTGCCACCTCTGCGCACTGTATCGGTAACGCCGTTGAGCAGATTCAGCTGGGCAAACAGGATATCGTTTTTGCCGGCGGCGGCGAAGAGCTCTGCTGGGAAATGGCCTGTGAGTTCGACGCCATGGGCGCGCTCTCTACCCGTTACAACGACACACCAGAAAAAGCGTCACGCACCTATGACAACGAGCGCGACGGTTTTGTTATCGCCGGTGGCGGTGGCATGGTGGTGGTTGAAGAGCTGGAGCATGCGCTGGCTCGCGGTGCACACATCTATGCCGAAATCGTTGGCTACGGTGCGACCTCTGACGGTGCAGACATGGTTGCGCCTTCAGGCGAAGGTGCGGTGCGCTGCATGAAGATGGCAATGAACGGCGTCGACACGCCAATCGACTATCTGAACAGCCACGGTACCTCTACGCCAGTGGGCGACGTGAAAGAGCTGGGTGCGATTCGTGAAGTGTTTGGCGAGAAAACCCCTTACATTTCAGCAACCAAAGCAATGACCGGTCACTCACTGGGTGCGGCTGGCGTGCAGGAAGCGATTTACTCGCTGCTGATGCTGGAGCATGGCTTTATCGCGCCAAGCATCAACATCAACTCACTGGATGCAGCTGCCACCGGCATGAACATCGTGACTGAGCCGATGGAAAAAGAGCTGACGACCGTGATGTCCAACAGCTTTGGTTTCGGTGGCACCAACGCCACGCTGACCATGCGTAAATATCAGGCGTAATCTTTTACGTCAGCACGCTGAAGGGCCGGCTTTGCCGGCCCTTTTGTTTTCTGGCTTGCTGTAAACCAAAGCCGGCCAGATTTATCCCTCCCGCTGCAGCAGCCTCAGCAGTTTATCGCACCCTGCCACAATCTCATCAGGCGTCAGCGCGGCGAAGCCGAGTATCCAGCCCTGCTGAGACGCGGAGCCGGCATAGAGCGGGCTGAGACGAGGCAACAGCAACCCCTGTTGTGCCGCGAGCGCGGTTAAGCGCGCTTCATCCTGTTCCACTGTCACCGTCAGCTGGAGTCCGCCACCACTGGCGATGGGCGTGATCCACGGTGAGAGGCGCTGCGCAATCTGCTCCAGCAATCGATCGCGACGGCTATGGTAGAGCTGACGCATCAGCCGCAGATGAGTGGCAAAATGTCCCTGCTGCAGAAAAGCCGCGGTAATCGCCTGGGGCAGCAGGGCGCTGTGTCCATCCAGCACGCTGCGAGCCTGGCCCAGAGGGGCAATCAGCGCGGGAGGCACCACCATCCACGCCAGACGCAGTGAAGGGAACAGCGATTTCGAAAAGGTGCCGAGCGTAATGACCCGCTGATGACGGTCCAGTCCCTGCAGCGCAGGAATCGGGCGCTCGTCATAATGAAACTCACTGTCGTAGTCATCTTCAATCAGCCAGCTTTGGTTGCGCTGCGCCCAGGCGAGCCAGGCGAGACGGCGGGGCAGGCTCAGCGTTACCCCGGTCGGATAGTGGTGTGAAGGGGTCAGATACATCAGCTTTGCACTGCCGTGACCCGGCACTGCGCCTTCGGCATCGACGGTTATCCCGTGCACCTTTGCGCCTGCGGCGAGCAGCGCGTTTCGTGCGCCGGGATAGCCTGGCTCCTCTATCCACACATCATCTCCGGGATCGACGAACATCATCGCCAGCAGCTGTAACGCCTGTTGCGAACTGGTCAGGATAATCACCTGCTCCGGCTGGCACTGCATACCTCGCGAGAGCGCCAGATAGTCAGCAATCGCACTGCGCAGCGGCAGGTAGCCGCAGGGATCGCCATATCCCATGGCGGCGCTGCCCAGCGAACGCTGCACGCTGCTGCTCAGGCGTCGCCAGCTGTCATGGGGGAAAGCGCGTAATTCCGGGGAACCGGCGGCAAAGGCGTGAGGAAACGGGGGATCCTGACAGCCTCCGGTTGCCAGCACCTGCTGCCCCCGCGCTGAGAAACGCGCGGGCTGAACGCGTGCCGCTGAAGCGGTGCCTGCGGGAATCGTGATGGCCACAAACGTTCCGCGACCGATCTCGCGTCGCAGATAGCCTTCGCTCTCAAGCTGACCATAGGCGGCTTCCACCGTGACGCGTGAAATCCGGAGATCCTGCGCCAGCTGGCGACTGGAGGGCAGCTGCTGACCGGCGTGCAGATGATGCCGGTTAATGGCCAGCCGCAGGGTGGTGCAGAGGCGCTCACGCACGCCGCCGCTGGCCTGATGCTGGAAAAGCTGCAACAGCGGAGAACTCATATGGGTCTTATTCCTGGCGCAAAATGGGTATCAGCAGGCAGTCCACTCTGCCGTAAACTGCACACTCACTTCAACAGGAGAATCGCGATGTCATCTGTATTACATTTTCCCGCCGCCACGCCGCAGCAAAGCCTCGACTATCTGCAGGCAAAACTCGCTTATTACACAGACGCCTGGGATCTGGCGGAGGATCTGGCCCGGAATCTGCCTGGCATTCAGGTGATCGATGCGCGCGCACCGGCGGCTTATCGCGCCGGCCATATCAGCGGCGCGATTAATTTTCCCCACCGTGAGATCAATGCTTCCAGCTGCGAGCCGCTCGACCGCGACCGCGTTTATGTTACCTATTGCGACGGCATCGGCTGTAACGGCTCGACGAAAGCGGCTCTGAAGCTGGCGGAACTGGGATTTCAGGTGAAGGAGCTGACTGGCGGGCTGGATTTCTGGAAACGGGAAGGTCATCCGCTGACCTGGGGGGAGGCGCCGGGCGAATGGCCCGTCACCGCACCCGATGCATCCTGTGGCTGCTGACCTAAAGCACCAGCCAGAGCAGAAGGGTGATCACCACCAGCGCAACAAACAGACCCAGCAGGGGACGCTGCGCCAGGGGCTGCAGCGGTGACGGCAGCGAGGCGACAAAGGGCGACCAGATCGGCTGCGGTTTAATCTCACTGGCGGCCAGCGGCTGTTCGTGAACTTTCTCGGCACGATCGGCGCGACGGCTGAACAGGAAGTTCAGCAGATCCTGCGTCTGCGTCACGGTTAGCACCGTCTGCGGTGTGGCCTGAAAACGCTGCTGGCTGTACTCCTCCAGGCTATGCCGCTCGTGCTGATCCAGCGGCTGTTTCAGCGAGGCTTCCAGCAGCTGTAAGGTGGGTGCGCTGTGCTGACTCAGCGTCTGACGTACCTGCAGATACTGGGTGAGCAGCGGGAAGTGGCGCGAGGGGATGGGATCGCCGCTGGTCAGTCCGACCAGTTTCAGCGCCGCCGTCCAGAGTTTGCCGGTCGGTTCTCCGGTGGCGGCGGCCAGACGGACCACCTGCTGATTGAGCGTCTGATGCTCCGCCGGGAGCAGGGTCCGATCGCTGACGCGGCTCTGCTGCGGCTGCGGGATCGCCATCTGCCCGTTCTGCAGCATCGTCAGCACCTGACGCAGCTGGTCCTGGCTCAGCGAACTCAGAACGGTCTGACCAAACTGCTGGCGGATAAAGTCACTCACCGCCTGACGGTTATTGCCCTTCGGCAGCAGTTCTGTGAGCTGAGTCATCAACTGACGCGTAGCATGGCCATTCTGCGCCTGAGTCAGACGACCATTCAGATACTGCTCCGCAGCCGGAAAGTGACGCGACTGCAGCTCCGCCTCACTCTTCACGCCCACCTCATGCCGGACGCCCGCCCAGAGTTCAGGTGCCTTCAGATTGCTGAGCGATAAGATACGCACGATCAGGCGTTCTAATGTCGTGCGCTGAGCCGGAGAGAGGGGTTGTTCACCCGCCACAGAACCGTGACGTGTTACGCCGGTTTGCGGATTAAGAGATGAACGATCGCCGACCGGCACACCGGGGCCGCTGAGAGGTTGCATGGCGGATTCCTTGGGAAAACAGAACAGCGTCGGGTGCGCCGGAAAAAGAATAGGCCATGATAGCAAAAGCCCCCGCGAAATCCCACGGGGGACGCACAGTTCAGGGTGAGATTTACTCTTCAGCCAGTCTGAGGCGATAGCGACGCCAGCGTTTCCAGATCGGTGGCAGAACCAGCACCGAAATCGCCAGCACCAGCAGCACTTTGCAGATAGGACTTTCCCAAAGAATAACCAGGTTACCGTTACTGATTGAGAGGGCACGACGCAGGTTCTGCTCCAGCATCTCACCCAGCACAAAGCCCAGAATCAGCGGCGACATCGGAAAGTCCATCTTGCGCAGAATATAACCAAAGATTCCCAGGCCGACCATCAGGAGCAAATCGAAGGTGGTGCTGTGCACGGCATAGACGCCCACTGCGGAGATGGCGGCAATGGCCGGCACCAGGAACCAGAGCGGAATGCTCAGCATTCGGGCGAAAACATTGATCATCGGAATGTTCATCACCAGCAGCATAACGTTGCCAATCAGCAGTGCCGCGATCAGACCCCAGACGATATCTGGCTGCTCAACAAACATCGCCGGACCTGGCGTGATGTTATAGAGCGTTAAAGCGCCGACCATCACCGCTGTGGTGCCGGAGCCGGGGATACCCAGCGTCAGCATCGGGATAAAGGAGCCACAGGCTGAGGCATTGTTTGCCGCTTCCGGTGCGGCCACACCGCGAATATCCCCTTTACCGAACTGCTCACTGCCGCTGATTTTTTTCTCCGTCATGTAGGCGATAGCGCTGGCAATGGTCGCTCCGGCACCAGGCAGAACGCCGACAAAGAACCCCAGAAAAGAGGAGCGTAGCGTCGCGCCTGTGGCCATCGCCGCCTCCTTCATGTTGAACATCATGCGGCCGCTTGCCCGCACCGCTTTCTGGCCGCTACTGGTCGACTCGAGCATCAGCAAAATTTCACTGACCGAGAACAGACCAATGACAACGACCACAAACTGAATGCCGTCAGAGAGATGAACGCTGTCAAACGTGAAGCGATAGACGCCGGTATTGGCATCCACCCCGACCGTGGCCATGCCCAGTCCAATGAGCGCCGAAAGAAAAGATTTCAGCGGATTGTGGCTCATCATGCTGCCCAGGCAGGCGATAGCAAACACCATCAGGGCAAAGTACTCTGCCGGTCCAAACGCCAGTGACCAGCTGGCCAGCAGCGGGGCGAAGAGAATAATGCCAACAATAGCAATCGTGGAGCCAACAAACGAGCTGACCGCCGAAATAGAGAGCGCGACGCCCGCTTTGCCCTGCTGCGCCATCGGATACCCATCCAGCGCGGTCATGATTGCGCCGGCATCGCCCGGGACGTTGAGCAGAATGGAGGAGATGCGCCCGCCATACTCACAGCCGATATAAACCGTGGCCAGCAGAATCAGCGCCGACTCGGCCGGCAGGTGCAGCGCAAAAGCCAGCGGCATCAGAATGGCCACGCCATTTATTGGCCCCAGGCCAGGCAGCAGGCCAACAATGGTGCCGATAAAGCAGCCGATCAGGGCGATCAGCAGATTCTCTGGCGTCATGGCGACGGCAAAGCCCTGCATTAAAAAGGACCAGGTATCCATGATGCTCTCCTTAACTCAGCCAGCTGCCGACCGGAAGGGTGACTTCCAGCAGACGGTCAAAGGTGTAAAACAGCGAGGTGCCCATCACCAGCCCGGCCAGCGCGGCGGCCCACCAGCGCGCCCCAAACAGCAGGCCGATGCCAAAGGTCAGCAGCGTCGTGCAGATGGCAAAGCCCAGCGTCTCAAACAGCCAGCCATAGAGCATCATCATCAGCGCCAGCGCTAACAGTCGTTTCAGCGTGCCCGCTGCGGGCCACTGAATGGTGTCCGGTTTCCGAAAGAGCATCAACAGGGCGCAGATGGCCATCAGGCCAAGGATCCCCATCGGGAAAGGACGCGGCCCCACGGGTTCGTAGCTGTATTCACTCTGAATTTGCCAGGCCATCACCATGCCGCCAAGGCAGAGCGCCAGCCACAGGCTGGCAAAAATGCGATCGCTCATCATCTGCTCCCGTTATTTGGCCAGACCAAAGGATTTGGCCTGCTCACGGTAATCCGCCACCTGCTTCTTCACGTAGCTGTCGAGCGCCTGGCCTGTCAGGTTAAATTCGAACAGTCCGCGCAGATCACGCTGCTTTTTGAACTCCGGCGTCTCAGCCATTTTTTTAAAGGCCTGTTCCCACCACTGATAATCCGCATCACTGACTTTTGGACCGAGGTAAAAGCCACGAATAATCGGCCAGACGATATTGAAACCCTGCTCTTTTGCCGTGGGTACCCCGGCCAGCTGACCCGGCAGACGCTGATCGGACATCACGGCCAGCACCCGCATTTTGCCGCCCTGCAGATGCGGCACCATCTCACTCATATCACCTGAGACCACCTGAATATGGTTTCCGAGCAGGGCGGTTACCGGCTCACCGCCGCCTTCAAAGGCGACATAACGCATTTTGCGTGGATCGATTCCCGCTTCGCGCGCCAGCAACGCCGTTTTCATCCAGTCCTGACTGCCTATTGACGCACCGGCACCGACCACCACTTTGGTCGGATCGGCTTTCATCGCCGTCATCAGCTCACCTAACGTTTTCCACGGTGCATCCTCACGAACGGCCACCATGCCGTAATCGGTACCCACTGCCGCCAGCCACTTAACGTCGTCCACGGTATAACGACCAAACTTACCCTGTGAAAGGTTCAGCAGTGAGCCGCCAGAGAAGGCGACAACGGTGCCCGCTTCAGCCGGCCGCTGGGCAATAATCGCGTTGTAGGCCACCGCGCCGACACCGCCGGGCATGTAGGTGACACGCATCGGCGTCTTAATTTGTCCGGTTTCCTGAAGAGAGACCTGCAATAGCTTGCAGGTGAGATCGAACCCGCCACCCGGTTTAGCTGGCGCGATACATTCGGTGCGACCGGGCTCCCCGGCGGCAACGAGGGGGGTTGCCATCAGCGACAGCAGGGTAGTGGCAAGGGCGGTATGGATGATTTTTTTCATCTTATGCTCCATTCATTCTTCCAGAGTGTGATTGCCGCTGAAACATCAGCGTTACCGAATTGTTAAAACAGTTACCTTTCATTTACCTTTCAGTGCGCGGATTTAATAGCAGGATGTGATATGCGTCTCTTACTGGTTGAAGATACGGAAGACCTGGCACGCTGGCTGGAAAAAGCTCTCACCCAAAAAGGGTTCGCCGTCGACCGGGTCGCGGATGGAATGGCGGCCGACCATGCTTTGCAATGTGAAGCCTATGCACTGGTCGTGCTCGATATTTCACTGCCACGCATGGATGGACTGGAGGTGCTGGCACGGTTGCGGCGACGCGGACAAAGTGTGCCGGTATTGCTACTGACTGCACGCAGTGCGCTGGACGATCGTGTACGGGGTCTGAACCTGGGGGCAGATGACTACCTGACGAAACCCTTTGAAATGGATGAACTCGAAGCGCGGTTACGGGCGCTGCTGCGACGCAGTCAGAGTCAGACATCGCAAAACCAGTCACTGGGTCAGCTGGTGCTGGATGGCGAAGGCTATTTTCTGCTGGCAGACAGACCCCTGGCGCTGACGCCGCGGGAAGCAAGCATCCTGACGACACTCATGCAGCGGCAGGGCAGGCCGGTTTCGCGTCAGTCACTGTACGAGCAGACCTTTACCCTGTCAGATGAAGCCAGCCCGGAGAGTATCGAGCTCTATGTACATCGGGTGCGTAAAAAGCTGGCAGGCAGCAACGTGGCGATCGTGACCCTGCGCGGGCTGGGTTACAGCCTGGAAACGCTCTCATGCGGCTGATTCATTCGTTGCGGGGTGAGCTGCTGGCATGGTTTGGCCTGCCACTTTTACTGCTCTGGGCGCTCTCAGTCTATACCCACTATCAGAGCGGGCTGGCGGCCGCTAATCAGGCTTATGACCGCTCGCTGCTGGCGTCAGCGCGAACGGTGGCAGAGCGGCTGGTGGTGCGGGAACAGCATCTGGAGGTTGATGTGCCGTGGGTTGTGCTCGACAGCTTCGAACGCAACATGAACGATCAGCTCTTTTATCAGGTGATTTCACCGCAGGGAAAAACGTTATCGGGCTATAACGATCTGCCGCTCATACCCATTACCAGCAAAATGTCGAACGCTTATCCCGCACTGGTGCATTTTTATGATGGACGCTATCACCAGCATCGGATTCGCGTTGCGGCATTATGGCAGCCAGTGAGCGAAGCGGGAGTGGATGGCATGGCGCTGGTGCTGGTGGCGGAAACCATCAACTCACGTCAGGAGTTTGCCCGCCAGTTAATGCAAACTGCGCTGATCAGCCAGAGCGGACTGGTTCTGATGACACTGCTGCTGGCCAGCCTGATGCTGCGTCGGGTTTTGCGCCCGCTACGGCGGCTGTCGCGCATCGTGTTGCAGCGCGACGGTGGCGAATTAACGCCTCTTCCCTCCTTGCCGTGGTCAGAACTGCAACCGCTTATCATCGCCTTTAACCGCTATCTTGCCCGACTGCGGGGACTGCTGGCGCGCCAGGATCGTTTCAGTGCTGACGCGGCACATCAGCTGCGCACACCGCTGACCATCCTCAAAACGCAGGTCAGCGTCGCGCTCAGCAGTGAGCGTCCTGAAGCCTGGCAGGAGAGTCTGCTCGGGATGCGTCATACACTGGATGAGACCATTATTCTGACCGATCGGCTGTTACAGTTAGCCCGTATCAAAGCACGTCATGGCGAGGATAAACCGATGGCGCGGGTTGATTTAGCGGCTATCGTGCGCGATGCCTGTTTCAGCCGCTATATGGCGGCCCGTACCCGGCAGATCGATCTGGGCTTCGAAGGGGAAGAGAGCTGTCTGGTCAGGGGCGATGGCGTGCTGATTGGCGAACTGTGCGCCAACCTGCTGGACAATGCGATTAAATATACCCCCTGTCACGGCATTGTCACCGCGCGGGTGATTGTGGGGGGCCTTGAAATTGAGGACAGCGGGCCGGGCATTGAGGGGGCGGAGCAGCTGAAGGCGTTACAGCCTTTTCAGCGGCTGGACAATGTCGGTATCCAGCCGGGAGCCGGTATCGGTCTCGCACTGGTGCAGGATATCTGTGCCTGGCATGGGGCAACCATGCACCTGGATCGCAGTCCGCTCCTGGGCGGACTGCGGGTGACCATATTATTTAAAGCTCACGCAGGTTAGCCGATTTGTACCGGGTTAAGGGCGTGCGCAGTCGCTGCGCCAGGATCACCCCGCCCAGCGTCAGCCCCCCGCCGATCCAGTGATAGCTGTGCAGCTGCTCATGAAGGAACAGCACGGCGATAAGCGCCGTGAACAGCGGCGTCAGATTCATAAAGATGCTGGTGGTGCTCGCGCCGAGGCGCTGTACACCGTGGATCCACAAAAATGGCGCGATAAGGGAGGCGAACAGGCCAGCAAACATCACCAGCGGCAGGTTATGCCGGTCAAGCGAGACATCAGGTGTCAGCAGAAAGCCGGGCAGCAACATCAGGACACCTGCCAGAATCTGCACATAGAGGCTGTGCCAGATGGGCAGCGGCAGCGCCCAGCGCTTAGTCAGCACGCCATAAAGGGCATAGGCGGTGGAAGCCGCCAGCATCATCAGCTCCCCTTTACCCAGTCCGTGATGCAGCAACTGCAGCACGTTGCCCTCACTGACCAGCCACACCAGACCGCCAAAGGAGAGGATGCTGCCGAACAGGATGCCGGATGTCGGCGCAATACGCAGGATCACCACGCTCAGCAGGACGGTAAGCAGCGGGATCAGCGCGCCGATGATCCCCATAAAGAGAGCGCTGACACTGTGCGCCGCGTAATAGGCGAGGCTCTGGTAGAGCACCATGCCAAGCAGACCGAGTATCGCCAGCCGCCAGAGATGGGGCTTAATCGCCTGACGGGCGCGCCACACACCGGGCAGCACAAACGGCGTCAGCACCAGCAGCGCCAGCAGCCAGCGATAGAATGAGATGGCTGCCGGATCGATCGCGCTGGCCGACAGTTTGCTGACGATCGCGTTGATCGACCAGATCATCACCGCACCGAGCGGATAGAGAAAAAACATACGGACTCTCCTGAATCATAATGCGACGCAGTGTACGCTTGTCCGGTTTTATCCAGATAGTTAATATCGGACAAAAATTTTAACAGAGCGGACAGAATGACTCTGAAAGTGACTTACCAGCCGCCCGCTGACGTCTCGCAGCTGCGCTACTTTATGCGCTATGAACAGGCCAATGCCCGCACGGAATATCTGCCGCATGCCCATGCCTGGGGCCAGCTGATTCTGGTAAAGAGTTACGTGCTGGAGATGCAGGTAGAGGGTGAACGCCTGCTGACCCCGGCTGACATGCCGGTCTGGATCCCGCCGGGGCAGCAGCACAGCAGTTATAACCATCGTCAGGCGCAGTTCCGCACCTTTAATCTGGCGGCCCCGCTTTGCGCTGGTCTGCCGCAGCAGGCCTGCCTGATGCGAATCGACGCGATTGCATACGCCATCCTGGATACCTTTGCCGATCAACAGCTTGAACAGCCCCAAACCGAAGCGCAGTGGCGGCTGTGTGAGGTACTGCGCGATCGCCTGCTGCTGGCGGAGGTGCAGGAGAGTTATCTGCCCACCTCTCAGGATAAATTCCTCGCGCCGGTGCTCCATGCCCTTGAAGCCTGCCCGGGAGATAACACCACCCTGGCAGGCTGGGCGGCGCGGGTCTTTACCACCGAACGGACACTGGCGCGGCGCTGCCAGCAGCAGCTTCACATGACGTTTGGTGAATGGCGGCAGCGGCTGCGCTTTCTGCGCGCCATCGTGCTGCTGGAGCAGGGCGAAAGCGTGCAGAGTATCGCCCATGAGCTGGGATACAGTTCCGCCTCGGCGCTGATTGTGATGTTTCAGCAGCAGGCGGGCACCACGCCAGAGCGCTACCGCACCCGGTTAGGCTAACGCGGTGCTTTGTGCCAGAATAATTGCCTCTCATGCAACAGACAGGAAAGCCGTGGTGAAAATTCTGGTCGATGAAAATATGCCTTATGCCCGTGAGTTGTTCAGCCGGACCGGCGACGTGGTCGCGGTGC
Source organism: Pantoea sp. GM_Pan_3 (assembly GCF_026541045.1). Classification (NCBI taxonomy): domain Bacteria; kingdom Pseudomonadati; phylum Pseudomonadota; class Gammaproteobacteria; order Enterobacterales; family Erwiniaceae; genus Pantoea; species Pantoea sp. GM_Pan_3. Next base: position 50,148 of record NZ_JALNVA010000001.1, read on the forward strand.
CGGGACGTCCGCTGCCGGTGGATGAACTGGCCGATGCCAGCGGGCTGATGGTGCGCTCAGTGACGCAGGTGAATGAGGCGCTGCTGGCGGGCAAGCCGGTGAAATTTGTCGGCACCGCCACGGCGGGCACCGATCATATCGACGAGGCCTGGCTGCAGCAGGCCGGCATTGCGTTTTCTGCGGCGCCCGGCTGCAACGCCATTGCGGTAGTGGAGTACGTTTTCTCCGCGCTGCTGCTGCTGGCGGAACGTGATGGTTTCCAGCTGCGCGATCGCACGGTCGGCATCGTGGGTGTCGGCAACGTCGGTGGACGGCTGCAGAAGCGCCTGGAAGCCTGGGGCATCAAAACCCTGCTGTGCGATCCGCCGCGCGCCGATCGCGGTGACGAAGGGGATTTCCTGTCGCTGGAGGCGGTGACCGCGCAGGCCGATATCCTGACTTTCCACACGCCGCTGTTCAAAGAGGGGCCTTATAAGAGCTGGCACCTGGCCGATGCCGCGCTGCTGATGGCGCTGAAGCCCAACACCATTCTGATTAACGCCTGTCGCGGCCCGGTGGTCGACAACGTCGCGCTGCTGGAGGTGCTGAAAATGCGGCACGACCTTAGCGTGGTGCTGGATGTCTGGGAGCCGGAGCCGGATCTCTCTCTGGCGCTGCTGGACAGGGTCGACATCGCCACGCCACACATTGCAGGCTACACGCTGGAAGGCAAGGCTCGCGGCACGACCCAGGTGTTCGAAGCCTGGTGTGACTTTATCGGTCAGCCGCAGCAGGTACCGCTCAGCACCCTGCTGCCGGAGCCGGAATTCAGTGAAATCACCCTGAATGGTCCGCTGGATCAGCCAACGCTGAAACGCCTGGCGCATCTGGTGTATGATGTGCGCCGCGATGATGCCCCCCTGCGAAAAGTGGCGGCGCAGCCCGGCGAATTTGATCGCCTGCGTAAGCAATATCTGGAGCGCCGTGAGTGGTCATCGCTGCGGGTGAAGTGTAATGACGCCACCACGGCTGAGATGCTGAATCAGCTGGGCTTTAACGCAATCCACTCTCCGGCGTAACCGGCGCGCGATGCTGCAGTGAACGCAGGCGGCGCTGCCGCGTGCTGGTTAAGGAGGGGGATAAATCTGAATCCCTGGGCGGTGAATATCACCGCCTTCTGTTTTTATGTCATTGTCTGGAGTAAACCAACATGTCTGACGGCTGGAATATTGCGCTACTGGGCGCGACAGGCGCAGTAGGGAACGCTGTACTGGAACTGCTGGCGGAACGCCAGTTCCCGGTTGGTGAATTGTATCTGCTGGCCAGCGAAAATAGCGCGGGCGAAAACAAACGTTTCGAGGGCCGCACGTTGCGGGTCGAAAATGCTGAGACGTTCGACTGGTCGCAGGCGCAGCTGGCCTTTTTCGTCGCGGGGCGTGACGCCTCAGCCCGTTTTGCGGAGGAAGCGGCCAACGCCGGGTGTCTGGTCATCGACAGCAGCGAGCTGTTTGCGCTGGAGCCGGATGTGCCGCTGGTGGTACCGGATGTGAACCCGCACGTGCTGGCAGATTACCGTAATCGCAATATCATCAGCGTGGCGGATAATCTGGTCAGCCAGCTGCTGACCGCGATTAAACCGCTGCTCGATGCGGCCGGACTGAGCCGCCTGCAGGTGACCAATCTGATCTCGGTCTCCAGCTACGGCAAAGTGGCGGTCGATGCGCTGGCCGGTGAAAGTGCCCGCCTGCTGAATGGCATCCCGGCCGACGATCACCATTTTGGTCGTCAGCTGGCGTTTAACCTGATGCCGCAACAGGCGGATGCGGAAGGCAGCGTTGAGAGTGAGCGCCGGGTGGTTGAGCAGGTGCGTAAAGTGCTGCAGGACGAAGGCCTGCCGATTGCGGTCAGCAGCGTTCAGGCGCCGGTCTTCTACGGAAATGCGCAGATCGTGCACATTGAAAACCTGCGTCCGCTCTCGGCTGAGGAAGCGCGTGCCGAACTGGCGCTGGCGTCTGACATTCGTCTCAGTGAAGAAGATGAGGTGCCGACGCCGGTTACGGATGCATCAGGCAACGGCGAGCTCAGCATCGGCGCTGTGCGCAACGATTACGGCATCCCGGAGCTGCTGCAGTTCTGGTCCGTGGCGGACAACATCCGTTTCGGCGGCGCGCTGATGGCGGTGAAAACCGCAGAGAAACTGGTTCAGGAGTACCTGTAACCATGTCCGAAGGTCAGATGCAAAAACTGGCGCTCGGCATTGAGTATGACGGCAGCCGTTACTACGGCTGGCAGCGCCAGAATGAAGTCCGCAGCGTGCAGGAGAAGGTTGAGCGTGCGCTGTCGAAAGTCGCCGATCATCCGGTCAGCATCTTTTGTGCCGGCCGGACAGATGCCGGCGTGCACGGCACCGGGCAGGTGGTCCATTTCGACACCACGGCGCAGCGGCCTGACGGCGCCTGGACGCTGGGCGTCAACGCTAATCTGCCGCCGGACATAGCCGTTCGCTGGGTGAAAGCGGTGCCGGAAGATTTCCATGCCCGCTTCAGCGCCACCGCCCGCCGCTATCGCTACCTGATCTACAATCAGCGTCTGCGTCCGGCGGTGCTGGCGCAGGGCGTGACGCACTTTTACCATCCTCTGGATGCGGAAAAGATGCAGCGCGCCGGGCAATGCCTGCTGGGCGAGAATGATTTCACCTCATTCCGCGCGGTGCAGTGTCAGTCGCGTACGCCGTGGCGCAACGTGATTCACCTCAACGTGACGCGTCAGGGCCCTTACGTGATTGTGGATATCAAAGCCAACGCCTTTGTGCATCACATGGTGCGCAATATCGTGGGCAGCCTGATGGAGATAGGCTGCGGCAACAAGCCGGAGTCATGGATGGCAACGCTGCTGGCGGCGAAAGATCGGACGTTAGCGGCCGCTACAGCCCGGGCAGAAGGGTTGTATCTGGTGGCGGTGGATTATCCATCCCACTTTGCGTTACCACAGCCGCCGATGGGACCCCTGTTCCTCGCGGATTAATTCACTTTCAGGACATTAAAGGGCACGCTATGGAGTTCCTCCATTTTCTGGTTGATTTTATTCTGCACATTGATGTGCACCTTGCCGAGCTGGTTGCTCAGTACGGCGTCTGGATTTACGCGATTTTGTTCCTGATTTTGTTCTGCGAAACCGGACTGGTGGTGACGCCCTTCCTGCCGGGCGACTCCCTGCTGTTTGTCGCAGGCGCGCTGGCAGCCCTGCCGGGGAACGATCTGAATGTGCATCTGATGGTGGCGCTGTTAGTGACCGCCGCGATTCTGGGCGATGCGGTGAACTACACCATTGGCCGGCTGTTTGGCGAACGGTTGTTCAGTAACCCGGACTCGAAGATTTTCCGCCGCAGCTATCTGGATAAAACCCATGCGTTTTATGCCCGTCACGGCGGAAAAACCATCATCCTGGCGCGCTTTGTGCCGATTGTCCGCACGTTTGCGCCGTTTGTCGCCGGTATGGGCCATATGTCCTATCGCCACTTCGCGCTGTTCAACGTCACCGGTGCGCTGTTATGGGTCCTGCTCTTCTCCTATGCGGGCTACCTGTTTGGCGATCTGCCGGTGGTGCAGGAAAACCTGAAGCTGTTGATTGTGGGCATTATCCTGGTCTCCGTCCTGCCGGGCGTTATCGAAGTCTGGCGTCATCGCCGTCAGGCTAAACAGCAGAAGCTGCCCTGAGACTTTGCTCAGGGGTAAGACCAGATTTTTATCCACAGTCTGAACAGGTTGTGGTTTAATGAGCGACATTTACCGTCTGCTGAAGCGGTTTTCAGCAGTATCAAGACGACTGGACCAGGTCAGTTTTAAACAGAAAGGTCATCAATGAGCTGGATTGAACGAATTCTTAATAAAAGCACCACGACGCCTGCGCGCAAAGCCAGTATCCCGGAAGGGGTCTGGACCAAGTGTGACAGCTGTGGCCAGGTTCTCTACCGCGCCGAGCTGGAGCGTAATCTCGAGGTCTGCCCGAAGTGTGACCATCACATGCGTATGCACGCCCGTGAGCGTCTCGGCAGTTTCCTCGACCAGGGCACCATGGTTGAGCTTGGCAGTGAACTCGAGCCGAAAGATCTGCTCAAGTTCCGCGACTCCAAGAAGTACAAAGATCGTCTGGTCGCCGCCCAGAAAGACACCGGCGAAAAAGATGCATTGATCGTGATGAAAGGTCAGCTGCACGGCATGCCGGTTGTTACGGCCGCCTTTGAATTTGCCTTTATGGGCGGTTCAATGGGCTCTGTGGTCGGCGCGCGTTTTGTCCGTGCGGTTGAGCAGGCGTTAGAAGATAACTGTCCGCTGATCTGCTTCTCCGCCAGTGGCGGCGCGCGTATGCAGGAAGCGCTGATGTCGCTGATGCAGATGGCGAAGACCAGTGCGGCGCTGGCGAAAATGCAGGAGCGCGGTCTGCCTTACATTTCCGTGCTCACTGACCCGACCATGGGCGGTGTTTCCGCCAGTTTTGCCATGCTGGGTGACCTCAACGTGGCGGAACCGAAAGCGCTGATCGGCTTTGCCGGCCCACGCGTTATCGAACAGACCGTGCGTGAAAAACTGCCGCCAGGCTTCCAGCGCAGTGAGTTTCTGATTGAAAAGGGCGCGATCGACATGATCATCCGCCGTCCGGAAATGCGCTACAAACTGGCAAGCCTGCTGGCAAAAATGATGAACCTGTCGGCACCGCTGCATGACGGTGAACAGTCCGCCCCTGCGCCGACTGAATCGGAAAGCAACGAGGCCTGACAGGAGATAGAGAGGCGCGTCCACCGCGCCTCTTACCAATGCACCGTATACCGCAGCAGCAGTCTGCCGGGTATCAATAAGCAAAACGGGACATATGGACAATCTTCACCTTCCTCAAGCCACGTCGCCTTTGGCCACGTGGCTTTATTATCTTGAGCACCTGCATACCCAGGCGATCGAACTGGGTCTGGATCGCATTCGCCAGGTGGCACAACGTCTCGACCTGCTGAAACCCGCCCCCTTTGTTTTTACCGTCGCCGGTACCAACGGCAAAGGCACCACCTGCCGCACGCTGGAAACCCTGCTGATGGCCGCAGGCTATCGGGTTGGCGTCTACAGCTCACCCCATCTGGTGCGCTACACCGAGCGCGTCCGGGTTCAGGGAGAGGAGCTGAGCGAAGCGCAGCACTGCGCCAGCTTTGCGGAGATTGAAGCGGGACGGGCAGACATTTCACTGACCTATTTTGAATTTGGCACGCTCTCCGCGCTCAATCTGTTTCGCCAGGCGAAGCTGGATGTGGTGATCCTCGAGGTGGGCCTCGGCGGACGACTGGACGCCACCAATATCGTTGATGCTGATGTCGCCGTCGTCACCAGCATTGCTCTGGATCATACCGACTGGCTTGGCCCGGATCGCGAAAGCATCGGGCGGGAAAAAGCGGGTGTGTTCCGGGCAGGCAAACCGGCAGTGGTCGGTGAGCCGGAAATGCCGCAGAGTATCGCCGTGGTGGCGCAGGAAAAGGGCGCTAAGCTGATGCAGCGCGACCGTGAATGGTCCTTTCATGCGCAGGCGGAAAGCTGGTCGCTGCGGGATGCGGCCGGTGAACTGAACGATTTGCCCCTGCCGCAGGTGCCGCTGCCCAACGCGGCGACGGCACTGGTGGCACTGCGCATGTCCGGGCTGGCGGTCAGCGAGGCGCAGATTCGCGCCATCCTGCCGCTGGCGATGCTGCCAGGACGTTTTCAGACCATCAGTGAATCCCCGCGTGTGATTCTGGACGTGGCGCACAACCCGCATGCGGCGGGCTATCTGGCTTCACGCCTGGCCACCCTGCCGGCACGCGGCAAAGTGCACGCGGTTGTGGGTATGCTGCATGATAAAGATATCGCCGGAACGCTGGCGGCGCTGGCTCCGGTGGTGGATGCCTGGTACTGCGCGCCACTCGATGGCCCGCGCGGTGCCACGGCGGAGCAGCTGCTGAGCAGCCTGCCGCAGGGCGAGGCGTTCAGCTCGGTTGAACTCGCCTGGCAGCAGGCGCGTCAGCAGGCCGCGCCGCAGGACGTTGTGCTGGTTTGTGGGTCATTCCACACCGTGGCGCAGGTCATGGAATCGATTGAAACGGAGAAAGGACGTGGCAAGTAAGTTTCAGAACCGTTTAGTCGGCACGATTATTCTGGTCGCCGTTGGCGTGATTGTCCTGCCAGGGCTGCTGGATGGTCAGAAAAAGCATTATAAAGAGGAGTTCGCCGCGATTCCGCTGGTGCCAAAACCGGACGACCAGCAGGACAGCGAAATGGTGCCGCCGGTCACGCAGTCGCTGCCGTCACAGCCGCCGGAAGGGGCGGGCAATGCGGTGAGCAGCAGTAACGGCAGCGGTAAAACCAATGTGACGGCAGAACAGGGCCGCACCCAGCCGGAAGAGGAGAGCGATCCGGTTGTGGTCTCGCCGCCACCGGTTCATCAGTCTGCGCCTGCGCAGACGGTCACGAAGCCGAAGGTCACCGAGCAGCAGAAAGCCAGAGTAACCGAGCAGCCTAAGCCGAAGCCCGTGGAACAGCCGAAGCCGAAAGTGGCAGAGCAGCCGAAGCCGAAGCCGGCTGAACAGCCTAAAGCGGTTGAGCAGCCGAAGGAAGAGACGGCGCCGAAAGCGGCAGAGACCACCGCGCCGGCAGGGCAGGCGTACGTGGTGCAGCTGGGCGCGCTGAAAAATGCCAGCAAAGTGAACGAGATCGTGGCACAGCTTCGGCTCTCGGGCTATCGCGCCTTTACCGTGCCGTCAACGCCGGTGCAGGGGCAGATTACCCGAATTTATGTCGGGCCGGACGCCTCTAAAGCCAAAATGCAGAGCGCAGTGGGCGAGCTGAAAAACATCTCCGGACTGGGCGGTGTGGTGAAACCCTACAGTGCCCGTTAATCAGGCGATTGGCGCTGCCGATAGCAGTAACAGGCAGCGTCTTTTATCGGCTGACGCGTTCATTTATAGCGCAGCGTGACGGAAAAAGTGACGATTTTCAACGGCATGAACGGCTGAGAATCACCCGGGCGATAGCGAATTTTTTTATCGCCTTTTTTATGGATGCAGAAAAGGAAAACCGCTACGCAAACGTTTTCTTTTTCTGTTAGAATGCGCCCCGAACTGGATGCAGGGGTGCAATTGCACTGGCGCTGGAAGAGTTCATGATCTGGATTGATTACGTCATTATTGCGGTAGTTGGTTTTTCGGCTCTGGTCAGCCTGATTCGTGGGTTTGTCCGGGAAGCCTTATCTCTTGTTACCTGGGGATGCGCGTTTTTTGTCGCCAGTCATTACTACGCCTACCTTGCAGTCTGGTTTACAGGTTTTGACGACGAACTGGTTCGTAACGGTATCGCCATCGGTGTGCTGTTTGTGGCAACCCTGATAGTCGGGGCCATAGTGAACTACGTTATCGGCACGCTGGTGGAAAAAACCGGCCTGTCGGGAACCGACCGGGTGTTGGGAGTCTGTTTCGGGGCGTTGCGTGGTGTGCTGATTGTGGCCGCTTTGCTGTTCTTCCTTGATACATTCACTGGCTTTTCCAAAAGTCCGGACTGGCAACAGTCTCAACTCATTCCCGAGTTCAGTTATATCATCAGGTGGTTTTTTGATTACCTGAAAAGCACGTCGAGTTTTTTACCCCGGTGATGTGACCGGGAGTGCGGCTTAATGAGGAAATGACAACATGTGCGGTATTGTCGGTATCACCGGTTTCATGCCGGTCAACCAGTCGATCTATGACGCGTTAACGGTGCTCCAGCACCGCGGGCAGGATGCCGCAGGCATTTGTACTATCGATGCGCTGAAATGTTTTCGCCTGCGAAAGGCAAACGGCCTGGTCAGCGACGTTTTCGAAGCACGTCACATGCAGCGTCTGCAGGGCAACATGGGCATTGGTCACGCGCGTTATCCTACGGCGGGAAGCTCCAGTGCCTCTGAAGCGCAGCCTTTCTACGTCAACTCGCCCTATGGCATCACTCTGGCGCACAACGGTAATCTGACCAACGCCCATGAACTGCGTAAGCATCTGTTCGAAAAGGGTCGCCGTCACGTTAACACCACGTCAGATTCTGAAATCCTGCTGAACATCTTTGCGCAGGAACTGGATCGCTTCCAGAACGATCCGCTGGAAGCTGACAACATTTTTTCTGCGGTTGCAGCCCTGCATCAGCAGGTGCGCGGCGCTTACGCCGTCGTGGCGATGATTATCGGACACGGCATGGTCGCCTTCCGCGATCCTAACGGCATTCGTCCGCTGGTCCTCGGCAAGCGCGTCATCGCTGACGGCCGTACCGAATATATGGTTGCCTCAGAGAGCGTGGCGCTTGATACGCTGGGCTTTGAGTTCATCCGTGACGTGGCACCGGGTGAAGCGGTTTATGTCACTGAAGAGGGCCAGCTGTCGACCCGTCAGTGTGCTGAAAACCCGAAAAGCAATCCGTGCCTGTTCGAGTATGTCTATTTTGCACGTCCCGACTCGTTCCTCGACAAGATTTCGGTCTACAGCGCCCGTGTCCGTATGGGCACCAAGCTGGGCGAAAAAATTGCCCGCGAGTGGGAAGATCTCGATATCGACGTGGTGATTCCAATCCCGGAAACCTCAACCGATATCGCGCTGGAGATTGCGCGTATTCTCGATAAACCCTATCGCCAGGGCTTCGTCAAGAACCGCTACGTCGGCCGCACCTTTATCATGCCGGGCCAGCAGTTACGTCGCAGCGCAGTACGTCGTAAGCTCAACGCGAACCGCGCGGAATTCCGTGATAAAAACGTGCTGCTGGTGGATGACTCCATTGTGCGTGGCACCACTTCCGAGCAGATCATTGAGATGGCGCGTGAAGCGGGCGCAAAACGGGTTTACCTGGCGTCAGCGGCCCCGGAAATACGCTTCCCGAACGTCTACGGCATCGATATGCCGAGCGCCACGGAGCTGATTGCCCATGGCCGCGAAGTGGAAGAGATCCGCCAGCTGATCAAAGCGGATGCGCTGATTTTCCAGGATCTTAACGATCTGATCGAAGCGGTGCGTGAAGAGAATCCGGATATTACCCAGTTTGAATGTTCGGTTTTCAACGGCGTCTACGTGACCAAAGATGTCGATCAGCAGTATCTGGAGTATCTTGAGTCGCTGCGTAATGATGACGCGAAAGCGCTTCAGCGCCAGAACGAAGTCGAGAATCTCGAGCTGCACAACGAAGGCTGATATCCCCGACAGGCGGACAGCACAGAACAGGGCGGGAGCAATCCCGCCTTGTTTGTTTTCAGAAATCGTCCGGCCGCGTTATGATGGTGCATTAGCGGAGACAAGGTTGGACTATGAAACGACTCATCATTGGCATCTCTGGCGCAAGCGGGGTTATCTACGGCGTGCGCATGCTGCAGGTGTTGCAGCAGGTGGAAGAGGTGGAAACGCATCTGGTCATGAGTCAGGCGGCGCGACAGACGCTGGGACTGGAGAGCGACTACTCGGTTCGCGACGTACAGGCGCTGGCCGATGTGGTTCACGATGTGCGCGATATTGCCGCGAATATCTCCTCCGGGTCGTTTAAAACGCTGGGCATGGCGATTTTACCCTGCTCGATGAAAACCCTGTCGGGCATCGTTCACAGCTACAGTGACTCCCTGCTGACCCGGGCAGCGGACGTGGTGTTAAAAGAGCAGCGTAAACTGGTGTTGTGCGTGCGCGAGACCCCGCTGCATGTCGGTCATCTGCGCATGATGACCACGGCAGCCGAACTGGGGGCTATCATTATGCCGCCCGTCCCGGCGTTCTATCACCGTCCTGATACCATCGGGCAGATCATCGACCAGACCGTTAATCGCGTTATCGATCAGTTTGATATCGACCTGCCGGAAGATCTGTTTATGCGCTGGCAGGGTGCATAAAGTTCCGCGGGCGCACTTAATTAGTGCATAAGCGCGCCCCGGATCACTCTTCGTGCATTTGACGCACCAAAAGTTAACATCATCGCTTTTTCTCTTTTACTTCACTGCTATATTCCCCCCTATAAACAGGCGGTTTTCACCGCACTGGCGTCACGCTAACTGCGTGGATAACTTGCAGATCTGGCATGAAACATGCAGATTAATTAGCGCATTCACATCACGAACCACATAACAAAAAGCACTTCACTTGAGGGTAATCTATGAAAAAGCGTGTTCTGGCTCTTTCCCTGATGCTGGGCTTATCCAGTGCTGCCAGCGTCTTTGCGGCGGTTCCAGGGTCAATCCGCATCGGTACAGATCCAACTTACCCACCGTTTGAGTCGAAAAACGCGCAAGGCAAGTTAGTGGGCTTCGATATCGACCTCGCTAACGAAATCTGCAAACGTATCCATACCCAATGTACCTATGTCGAAAGTGATTTCGATGCGCTGATCCCTTCACTGAAAGCGAAGAAAATTGATGCCATCATCTCCTCACTCTCCATCACAGCAAAACGTCAGGAAGAGATCGCCTTCTCAGAAAAACTCTACGCCGCCAACGCACGTTTAGTGGCACCGAAGGGATCAAAAATCGAGCCGACGATTGAATCGCTGAAAGGCAAAAACATCGGTCTGCTGCAGGGCACCACGCAGGAAACCTATGCCAATGAGAACTGGCGGCCAAAAGGGGTGACGATTACGCCTTATGCGAACCAGGATCTGGTCTATCAGGATCTGAATGCGGGCCGTATTGATGCCGCTTTCCAGGATGAAGTCCAGGCCAGCGAAGGCTTCCTGAAGCAGCCGGTGGGCAAGAACTACGCGTTTGCCGGTCCGGCGGTGAAAGATGACAAAATCTTTGGTGTCGGAACAGGCATGGGGCTGCGTAAAGATGACAGCGAGCTGAAGGCCGCTATCGACAAAGCCTTTACTGATATGCGTAAAGATGGCACCTACGACAAGATTGCGAAGAAATACTTCGATTTCAATGTGTACGGCGACTAACCATCCTGTCGCTTTATCCTCTGGATGCTGAAGCCCGCCGGAACGGACGGCTTAACGCCGCTGTGCCCCGGGGGCGGATGGCAGAGACGCCAGAGTGATAAAGCTAAACTGCCCGTCGATGTCTGGCGGGCAGCGTTTTGTTTTCACCCCACGACAGGACCCTTTCGATGCTGTATGGCTATTCTGATGTAATTCTCAGGGGCACACTGGTAACGCTGGAACTGGCGCTCACTTCCGTCGTGCTGGCAGTGCTGCTGGGGCTGATCGGCGCAGGCGCGAAACTGTCGCGCAGCCGGCCTCTGGCGATGATTTTTGAAGGCTACACCACGCTGATCCGTGGCGTGCCCGACCTCGTATTAATGCTGCTGATCTTCTACGGTCTGCAGATTGTCCTCAACCAGATCACCGATGCGCTGGGCATGGCGCAGTTTGATATCGACCCGATGGTCGCCGGTATCATCACGCTCGGCTTTATCTATGGTGCCTACTTTACTGAAACGTTCCGGGGTGCCTTTATGGCGGTGCCGAAAGGGCAGATTGAAGCGGCCACCGCGTTTGGTTTTACCGGCGCGCAGGTGTTTCGCCGCATTCTGTTCCCGGCCATGATGCGCTATGCGCTGCCCGGCATCGGTAACAACTGGCAGGTGATCCTGAAAGCCACCGCGCTGGTCTCGCTGCTCGGACTGGAAGATGTCGTCAAGGCGACGCAGCTGGCCGGAAAAAGCACCTGGCAGCCGTTCTATTTCGCCATCGTGGCGGGCGTGATTTACCTGCTGTTCACCACGCTGTCGAATGGCGTGCTGTGGTGGCTGAACCGGCGTTATACGGTAGGCGTGAAGAGGGCGACTTATGATTGATATTATTCAGGAATACTGGAAATCGCTGCTCTGGACAGACGGTTATCGCTTTACCGGCGTGGCGATCACGCTCTGGCTGCTGATCCTCTCGGTCGCCATTGGCGGATGCCTGGCTATTCTGCTGGCGATTGCGCGGGTTTCCCCTAATCGCTTTATCAGTTTTCCGGTCTGGCTCTTTACCTACGTCTTCCGTGGCACGCCGCTCTACGTGCAGCTGCTGGTGTTTTACTCCGGGATGTACACGCTGGAGATTGTGAAAGGCACGGAGCTGCTGAATGCCTTTTTCCGCAGTGGCCTGAACTGTACGTTACTCGCCTTTACGCTTAATACCTGCGCCTACACTACGGAGATCTTTGCCGGGGCCATTCGTTCGGTGCCGCACGGGGAGATTGAGGCGGCGCGGGCATATGGCTTTTCGACCTTTAAACTCTATCGCTGCATCATTCTGCCATCGGCGCTGCGTACGGCGCTGCCAGCCTACAGCAACGAAGTGATTCTGATGCTGCACTCCACGGCGCTGGCCTTCACCGCGACGGTGCCGGATCTGCTGAAAATCGCGCGGGATATTAACTCCGCGACCTATCAGCCGTTCACCGCCTTCGGCCTGGCGGCGGTGTTATACCTGATTATCTCTTACGTGTTGATCAGCCTGTTCCGCCTGGCGGAACGCCGCTGGCTGGCCCACGTGAAACCCTCTTCATCGCATTGAGTAGAACTATGGCTGACAATAAATTAAGCGTCACCGAATTGCATAAACGTTACGGTGAACATGAAGTGCTGAAAGGGGTCTCGTTAACTGCTAAAGCGGGCGATGTGATCAGTATCATAGGATCGTCCGGTTCAGGGAAAAGTACCTTTTTACGCTGCATCAACTTTCTCGAAAAACCAAGTGAAGGCAGCATCGTCGTCAACAACCAGCAGATCAACTTAGTCCGTGACAAAGATGGTCAGCTGAAAGTGGCTGATAAAGAGCAGCTGCGCGCATTGCGCACCAGCCTGACCATGGTGTTCCAGCACTTCAATCTCTGGAGCCACATGACGGTACTGGAAAACGTGATGGAAGCGCCGATTCAGGTGCTGGGACTGAGCAAGGCGGAAGCGCGTGAACGGGCGATCCGCTATCTCGATAAAGTCGGCATTGACGCTCGGGCACAGGCGAAGTATCCGGTTCATCTCTCGGGTGGCCAGCAGCAGCGTGTCTCGATTGCGCGTGCGCTGGCCATGGAGCCGGAAGTGTTACTGTTTGATGAGCCGACCTCGGCGCTCGATCCGGAGCTGGTAGGCGAAGTGCTGCGCATCATGCAGAAGCTGGCTGAGGAGGGAAAAACCATGGTCGTCGTTACCCATGAGATGGAGTTCGCCCGCCACGTTTCCAGCCACGTCATATTCCTGCATCAGGGCAAAATCGAAGAGCAGGGAGCGCCTGCGGAGCTGTTCGGTAACCCGAAAAGCCCGCGACTGCAGCAGTTCCTCAAGGGATCGCTGAAGTAACGATTAGCGGGGCGGACAGGTGCGGGAAGCAGGGCATCGGCGTGACGTGCCCTGCGCCTGCCTGCCCGCTGCGTCACGTCTGCAGTAACTTCAGCGCCGTGTCCTCGTCGGTCACCAGACCCGATACCCAGCCGCCCTGTAAGGCGGCCCGGATCGCCGGATACTTGCGTTCGCTACCGGCAAAGCCAATGATTTTGCGCTGTGTCTGGCTTTCCAGATGCACGCTGGTCAGGAGTTCATCCGTTTCCCCCCACACGCGTTCACCCTCCTGATTGAAAAAGTGACCGAGCATCTCGCCCGCGACGCCACGCGCATTCAGCGCCTCAACCTGCGCATCGGTAATAAATCCCTCGGCGTTCAGCGGACAGCCTGGCATCACTTCGCCAATCCCGACAAAGGCTACGTCTGCCCGTAAGGCGCGTTCGGTGACACGCTGGTAGACCTTATGCTGCACCCACATCGCTTTATCTTCAGGCGTGTCGGCGTAGAGGGGGGCCGGAATAAAGAAATACTTACCCTGCATCTTTTCAGCCATCTTCAGCGGGACATCATAACGTGTCCCGGAATCATCCCGCGCGATGGCGCCAATCATCGAAACGCAATGATGCTGCGGGCGATCCACCCAAGGCAACGCGTCGATGATCGAGCGTAAGGTTTTACCGGAACCAATGCCAAAGACCTGTGGCGCTTCCTCACTGATGAACTGTGCCATTACCGCCGCCCCTTCGACGGCCAGCATTTGCTGAATGGCATCCTCGTTCAGACTGGCCGAGGGCACGACGCGACAGAGTTCCAGACCAAACTTCCCCTGGACCTCACGCGCCAGCTGCAGACAGTGCGTGATGGGATGATCGATTTTTACGTTCACCATGCCCATTTCACGAGCACTGGATACCAGACGCTGCGCCACCTGGCGCGACAATCCCAGTGCCTGCGCAATCTCCTGCTGTGTCACGCCCGCAACGTAATACATCCATGCGGCACGCGCGGCCAGCTCCTGCTTTTTCTCTTCTCTGCTCATCACGCTGTTCCGTCGAATTCAGGGAGACATCTTAACGCGAGCCGGGCAAAAAGCGCTAACCGGGCAAAAGCCCAACAAAAGAGCAAAAGTATTATTTGTGACAGAGCTCGCAGAAGGATTCGCGTAATGAACACTATGCTAACGACTATCGGGCAAATGCCCCTCACTGTGGCAAATGTTTAATTGAGGCGATTATGACCAATCAATCCGTGTGGATGCATATCGGCGCAGGATCTTTTCATCGGGCACATCAGGCGTGGTATCTGCATCAGCTGCGTAAGCAGGGCGACGAAAGCTGGGGCATCGCGCTGGGTAATATCCGTCAGGACGCCGCGCCGCTGCTTGATCAGCTCGCGCGGCAGCAGGGCGAATATGTGCTGGAAACCGTAACGCCCGAAGGTGAGCGCGACTATGAAACCATCACGTCGCTGCGCAAAATTTTGCCCTGGGATAGCGACATCAGCGCGCTGATTGAGCAGGGCGCCCGTGCGGAAACGCGTGTGATTAGCTTCACCGTGACAGAAGCGGGCTACTACCTGACGCCCGCGTTTACGCTGGATCTCACTCAGGCGGACGTGAAGGCCGATCTGGGTGGCGATATCCGCACCCTCTACGGCGCACTCAGCCGCATTCTGACACAGCGGGTTGCCGGGGGCGGGGCACCGGTCACGCTGCTGAACTGCGATAATCTGCGCCACAATGGCGAGCGTTTTCGTGACGCCTTCCTGGCGTTTCTGACGGCCAAAGGCGATACCGCGCTGGCCGACTGGGTGCGTAGACAGACCCGCTCACCGAATACCATGGTCGATCGCATCACCCCGCGACCCACCCCGCAGGTGGCCGAACGCGTGCAGGCAGCGACCGGCAGGGAGGAGGGTGCCGCAGTGATGGCCGAATCTTTTATTCAGTGGGTCATTGAGGATGATTTCATTGCCGGACGCCCGGCACTGGAAAAGGTGGGCGTTGAGCTGGTGGAATCGGTGCTGCCGTGGGAAGAGGCGAAAATTCGCATCCTTAATGCGACCCATGCCGCGATCGCCTGGGCGGGCACGCTGATTGGGCTGAACTATATCGATGAGAGCACCCGTCATCCGGCCATCTATCAACTGGCGCACGACTACGTGACCCAGGATGTCATTCCCTCACTGTCACCCAGCCCGCTCGATCTGGCGGATTATCGCGATGTGGTGCTGGCCCGCTTCAGTAATCCCTATATTCAGGACACCAATCAGCGCGTCGGTGCCGATGGCTTGTCCAAAATTCCCGGCATGGTGACGCCAACCCTGCAGGCGTGTTACCAGCGCGGCGTGCAGCCGACCGCAACGGCGGTGATCCCGGCACTCTTCTTCCTGTTTATGCAGCGCTGGGCCAGTGACGACTTACCCTATCCCTATCAGGATGGTGCGCTTCAGGCCGAAACGCTGCGTAAACAGTTCGCCAGCGCCGATCCGCTCCGTGCGTTCCTGAGCGATCGCGCGCTGTTTGCGGAACTGGCGTCCGATAAGGCGTTTCATGAGCTGGTGACGCGCCAGGTGGCGAATCTGCAGCAGTGGCTGAAGCAGCCTGAACTGGCGGCGGTGTAATCATGTATCTCGGTATTGATATCGGTACCTCAGAGCTTAAAGCGCTGATCGTGAACACGCAGGGTGAGATTGTGGCGTCTCAGCACGCCACGCTCAGCGTGCAGCGTCCGCATCCTCACTGGGCAGAACAGGAACCTGAACGCTGGTGGCAAGCCTGCTGTGAGGTTCTGGCGGGATTGCGTCATCACTCTCCTCAGGCATGGGCTGAGATTCGCGCGATAGGATTGTCCGGTCAGATGCACGGGGCCGTGCTGCTGGATGCCGGAGGCAGGGTGCTGCGTCCATGTATCCTGTGGAACGACACGCGCAGCGCACCACAGTGTGAAAGGTTGGCGAAGCAGCATCCCCGGATGATAGCGATCAGCGGCAATATGATTATGCCTGGCTTCACTGCACCAAAGCTCTGCTGGGTTGCGGAACATGAGCCAGAGATCTTCAGCCGTATCGATAAGGTGTTGCTGCCGAAAGATTACCTGCGCTGGCGTCTGACCGGGCGCTTTGTCACTGAGCCTTCGGATGCTGCCGGAACGCTGTGGCTCGACGTCTCCCGGCGTGACTGGTCGGACGAACTGCTGGCCATCACCGGACTGACGCGTGCCGCCATGCCTGAACTGGTGGAGGGCAGTGCAGTAAGTGGACATCTGCAGCCGACACTGGCGAGCGAGTGGGGCTTATCCACCTCAGTCACGATTGCAGGCGGCGGCGGGGACAATGCCGCGTCGGCCGTCGGGGTAGGCGCGGTGAACGCCGGGGATGCTTTTATCTCACTGGGGACGTCCGGGGTGATTTTTGTCGTCAATGACCGCTTACAGGCGGACCCGCAATCCGGGGTGCACGCCTTTTGCCATGCGCTGCCGGGCCGCTGGCATCAGATGAGTGTGATGCTCAGCGCCGCCAGTTGTCTGCGCTGGCTGTGCAATCTGCTGTCAGTGAGTGAAAGCCAGCTGATGGAGGAGATGGCTCAGCTCAGTGATGAACAGCTGCGCAGTGCCCCGATTTTTCTGCCCTATCTCTCCGGGGAGCGCACCCCTCACAACGATCCTGACGCCTCTGGCGCTTTCTTCAATCTGCGCCATGAAACGCCGCGCGCCCTGCTGGGCTATGCGGTGATTGAAGGCGTGGCATTCGGACTGGCTGATGGGGCAGAGGCGCTCGGCGAGGCCCGTCACCCCATTCAGCAATACAGCCTCACCGGTGGAGGCGCGCGCAGCACGCTGTGGGCGCAATTGATTGCCGATGTGCTGCAACTGCCGGTTGTTACCCACCCGGCCAGCGCCTCTGGCGCGCTGGGGGCGGCACGTCTGGCGTGGCTGGCTGATGGCGGTGCTGAGCATGAGGTGTGTCTGAAGCCGCCAGTCCAGGCGCGCTATCAACCGGACGACGCTCGCGCAGCCGTGCTGCAACAGCGGCTGCGTCTGTTCCGGGAACTCTACATCCAGCAGCAACAGGTGCGTAACCTGCTGCCTGCCTGACGACTAACCAAACAGAAGGTGATTGTGATGCAATCGAACGAATACTGGTTTGGCTTACCGAAAAAGATGTTCTGGGGCTTCCTCGCTATCGCCATCTTTATGGCGGGTGATGGCTTTGAAATGGCGTTTCTGTCGCGCCATATTACCGATATGGGCTTTTCGCCCGCGCAGTCTGCCGTCGTGTTCACCTTCTATGGTCTGGCAGCCGCGCTGGCAGCCTGGGCATCGGGTGTGGTCGCCGAGCTGATCACGCCGCAGCGCGCGATGATGATTGGCTTTGTGCTGTGGATCGTCATGCATGCCCTGTTTATGTCACTTGGGCTTGGGCTGCGTAACTATCCCCTCATGGTGCTGTTTTACGGCATTCGCGGGCTGGCTTATCCGCTGTTTATCTACTCTTTCATGATGATGCTGGTGCAGGTCTTACCGCGCGAGAAACTGGCGGCGGCGACCGGCTGGTTCTGGGCGATGTATTCAATCGGCATTGGCGTGGTGGGCAGCTATCTGCCCAGTCTGACCATTCCGATGCTGGGGGAGACCGGAACGCTGTGGCTGGCCATCATCTGGGTAGCCTGTGGCGGGATTCTTGCCTGGTTCAGCCTGCGCAACGTGCCGGTAGATCGTTCCCGCGTGAATCTGCCGATGCGTGACAAGATGACAGAGATGTCGCGTGCCGTGACCATCCTGTTCACCAATCAGCATGTCTTTTATGCCTGCCTGATTCGCATCATCAACACGCTGTCGCTGTTTGGTTTCGCCATTATCATGCCACTGCTGTTTGTCGATCGTCTCGGCTTTACCATCTCTGAATGGCTGCAGATCTGGGCGGTGTTCTTCTTTGTTACCATCTTTACGAATATCTTCTGGGGCCTCACCGGTGAGAAGCTGGGCTGGATCCGTCAGGTACGCTGGTTTGGTTGCCTGGGAATGGCTATCTCCAGCCTGACCTTCTATTACCTGCCGCTGTATGCAGGACATAATTTCTGGGTGGCATTAATTCCTGCGGTCATGCTGGGGATCTTTGTCGCCGCGTTTGTGCCGATGACCGCCGTCTTTCCGACGCTGGAGCCGCATCACAAAGGGGCAGCGGTCTCGATTTACAATCTCTCCGCGGGACTCAGTAACTTTGTGGCAC
The DNA here is from genome assembly GCF_026541045.1 of Pantoea sp. GM_Pan_3. Taxonomy (NCBI): domain Bacteria; kingdom Pseudomonadati; phylum Pseudomonadota; class Gammaproteobacteria; order Enterobacterales; family Erwiniaceae; genus Pantoea; species Pantoea sp. GM_Pan_3. The sequence continues at coordinate 68,626 of NZ_JALNVA010000001.1, forward strand.
CGGCTATCGCCTCTGTCATGCTGCCATTCTTCGACATCGTCGGAGTGGTATGGGCCTACACCGCGCTGTATGTGTTCGCTGGCGTGCTGACCTTCATTATCCGCGTGCCACAACCAGGGCACACGCGGGAAGAGAAGGCGATGCAGTCGCGGGTCGCCGGACAGCAAAGCTGATTACCCCTGCGGCGGCCCTGGGCCGCTGCAGGGTTATCCTGCGACATCCTGCAAGGCTTCCTGCAAATCGTACCAACGGAAGCCGAAACCAGAGGCTTCCAGCCGCTTCGGCAGCACATGCTGACCGCCCAGCACCAGCACCGACGACTCCCCCATCATCAGCTTAATGGCGCTGGCGGGCGTGCGCATAAAGGCCGGACGATGCATCACCCGCCCCAGCGTGGCAGCAAACTGCTCATTGCGCACCGCGTAAGGAGCCACCATGTTGAACGGGCCGTGCAGATCCTCATGATCCAGCAGCCAGAGAATCGCGTTGACCATGTCATCGATATGGATCCACGGCATATACTGTTTGCCACTGCCGATCGGCCCGCCCGCGCCAAACTTAAACGGCAGTTTCATTTTACTGAGTGCGCCGCCTTCACGAGCCAGCACCACGCCGGTGCGTATCAGGCAGACGCGGGTACGCTCACTCGCGGCGCTGAGCGCCAGCTGCTCCCAGCGGGCGCAGAGCTGATGGGTAAACTCATCATGGCCCTCATCCTCTTCAGTCAGCACCAGATCGCCGGTATTGCCATAGAAGCCGGTTGCCGAACCGGAAATCAGGACGGCGGGTGGCGTTGCGCTGGCATTAATCAGTGAGGCAATCTGCTCGGTGATCTGCCAGCGGCTTTCGCAGAGCTGCTGTTTATGGGGCTCTGTCCAGCGTTTATCGGCAATGGGTTCGCCCGCCAGGTTAATCACGGCATCAATGTTATTGAGGTTTGTCTGCTGCGCCAGACCTGACCAGAGCGCCACGCTCTCGCCCAGTTTTTCGCGTGCGCTGACGATATCCCGCGTCACGACACTGATCTGATGCCCCAGCTGTTGCAGCCGTGGAATCAGATGACGCCCAATCAGTCCCGTGCCACCGGTAATAAGAATGTGCATGTTGCGGCTCCCTTTGTGTTTTTGTTATCTGCTCCTTTCAGCATAGAAGAGCGGAGCCACTCTGAAGTGCCTCGCGTCGCGCTTTGTTATTCCGGCGTGAGAGGTCGGAGCAGCTCAGCGTTGCCTTCACAAAAAAAAGTCGGTAAACATGATGCAACCCTGACAGCCAATCGAGGTAACCGATGAATTATCCGCCCATTGTCCTGTGGTCAGATTCATCATTTTTCAGTCCTTATGCCATGTCTGCCTATGTTGCTCTTACCGAAAAAGGGGTGCCTTTTCAGCTGAAACGCGTCGATTTATCGCAGAATCAGCAATATGCGGAGGCCTATCGGGCGCTGTCACTGACCTGCCGTGTGCCAACGCTGCAGATTGACAGCTTTCTGCTGAGCGAGTCTTCCGCCATCAGCGAATATCTGGAAGAGCGTTTTCCGGCGCCTGAATTTGAGCGGCTCTATCCCCATGACCGCGAGAAGCGCGCCCGCGCCAGAGAGATTCAGGCCTGGCTGCGCAGTGACTTTATGTGGATCCGCCAGGAGCGCCCGACGGAAGTGCTGTTTGCCGGTGAACGTTTTGCGCCACTGACGGCGTCAGCACAGCAGGCGGTCACTAAACTGATTGCAGCCGTCGAGCGTCTGCTGCCGGAAGGGCAGCAGAACCTGTTTGGCGAATGGTCCATCGCGGATACCGATCTGGCGGTGATGCTCAACCGGCTGGTATTGCATGGCGATCCCTTACCGACACGTTTGCAGCACTATGCTGAATTTCAATGGCAGCGAGCCTCAGTCCAGCTGTGGTTAGCAGAAAGTGGTAAAAATCGATAACTGTCAGGGCTTGCTCAGGCTGACGGAAGTGATTACCTTACGCCACATTAAAATAACAAGTGGCAAACTGCGTGCATCTGGGCACGCCAAACAGGAAAGGGTTACGGATGGTGGATCAAACTGCGGGTGACGGCATCGAGTGGGTCGATATTGTAAGCGAAGAGAATGAAGTCGTTGCTCAGGCGACACGTGCGCAGATGCGCGCTCAGTGCCTGCGTCACCGCGCCACCTATATCGTGGTTCATGACGGTATGGGCAAGATTCTGGTTCAGCGTCGCACGGAAACAAAAGATTTCATGCCGGGCAAACTCGACGCAACGGCGGGTGGCGTGGTACAGAGCGGTGAGGATATGCTGGAGTCTGCGCGTCGTGAAGCTGAAGAGGAACTGGGCATTGCCGCCGTGCCTTTTGCTGAGCATGGCAAATTCTACTTTGAAGATCAGCACTGCCGCGTCTGGGGTGGCCTGTTCAGTTGCGTGTCCCACGGGCCTTTCGCGATGCAGGAGTCCGAAGTCGATGAGATTTTCTGGATGACGCCCGACGAGATCACCGCCCGCTGCGATGAGTTTACTGACGATTCGCTGAAAGCGCTGTCGCTGTGGATGAGTCGTAACGGCGATAGCCGCGACTGAGACGCTTCCGGCGCCTTGCCTCAACGGGCAGCGCCGAATCGCACGTTTGCGGATTAAAAAAAAGGCATGCCCCGGGGCATGCCTTTTCTGTTCTCACCTGGCGCTTAGCCTTCAGCCTGCTGCGACTGAATGGCGGTCAGCGCGATGGTGTAGACGATGTCGTCGACCAGCGCGCCGCGCGACAGGTCATTGACCGGCTTACGCATCCCCTGCAGCATCGGCCCGATCGAGATCAGATCGGCGGAACGCTGAACCGCTTTGTAGGTGGTGTTACCGGTGTTGAGATCCGGGAAGATAAACACGGTGGCGCGACCCGCAACCTGTGAGTTGGGCGCTTTTGATTTTGCCACATCTTCCATGATGGCGGCGTCATACTGCAGCGGACCATCGATCACCAGATCAGGACGTTTTTCCTGCGCAATCCGTGTGGCTTCACGCACTTTTTCCACGTCGCTACCTGCACCGGAGGTGCCGGTGGAGTAGGAGATCATCGCCACACGCGGGTCGATACCAAAGGCTTTGGCAGAATCGGCGGACTGAATCGCGATTTCGGCCAGCTGCTCAGCGGTAGGGTCCGGGTTAATCGCGCAGTCACCGTAAACCAGCACCTGCTCAGGCAGCAGCATAAAGAACACCGATGAAACCAGTGAGCTGTTCGGCGCGGTTTTGATCAGCTGCAGTGGCGGACGAATGGTGTTGGCGGTGGTATGAACCGCACCGGATACCAGACCATCCACTTCACCGCTCTCCAGCATCATGGTGCCCAGCACCACGTTATCTTCCAGCTGCTCCTGCGCGACAACTTCGGTCATACCTTTGTTCTTGCGCAGCTCAACCAGGCGCGGCACATAGTTTTCACGAACCTGTTCCGGGTCAACGATCTCAACCCCTTTGCCCAGCTCAACCCCCTGAGCCGCCGCAACACGCTGGATCTCATCCGGGTTGCCTAACAGCACGCAGGTGGCGATACCGCGTTCAGCACAGATAGCGGCCGCTTTAACGGTGCGCGGCTCATCGCCCTCTGGCAGAACGACGCGTTTGCCCGCTTTACGCGCCAGCTCGGTCAGCTGATAGCGGAAGGCCGGTGGCGACAGGCGACGGCTGCGTTCTGACGTGGCGGTCAGCGACTCAATCCAGTCAGCGTTGATGTAGCTGGCAACATACTCCTGCACTTTCTCAATGCGCTGGGTGTCATCAGCCGGGACTTCAAGGTTGAAGCTCTGCAGGCTCAGGGAGGTCTGCCAGGTGTTGGTTTTCACCATAAACACCGGCAGGCCGGTCTGGAAGGCGCGGTCGCAAAGACGGGCGATGCGATCGTCAATCTCGTAGTTTCCGGTCAGCAGGATAGCGCCGATCTCGATGCCGTTCATGGCGGCCAGACAGGCGGCAACCAGAACATCCGGGCGGTCTGCGGAGGTGACCAGCAGAGAGCCAGGGCGGAAATGTTCCAGCATGTGCGGGATACTGCGGGCGCAGAAGGTTACCGATTTCACCCGGCGGGTCTGAATCTCACCTTCGTTGATGATGCGCGCACCCAGGTGGCGGCACATGTCGATCGCGCGGGTCGCAATCAGATCAAAGCTCCACGGCACGCAGCCCAGAACCGGCAGCGGGCTGTCTGAGAAGAGCTGCTTAGGATCGATATTGGCGATGCTGGCTTTCGACGAATCATCGAAGATCTCTGACAGGTCAGGGCGGGTACGTCCCTGATCGTCAACCGGCGCGTTCAGTTTATTGATGATCACGCCCGTGATGTTTTTATTCTTCTGACCGCCGAAGCTGCTCTGGGTCAGCTCAATGCGCTCTTTCAGCTGAGCCGGTGAGTCATTACCCAGCGCCATCACAAAGACGATCTCGGCATTCAGCGTTTTGGCAATTTCATAGTTCAGTGCGTTGGCGAACTGATGCTTACGGGTCGGCACCAGACCTTCAACCAGCACCACTTCCGCATCCTGCGTGTTGGCGTGATAGCGGGAGATGATCTCCTCCATCAGCACATCCTGCTGGTTCGATCCCAGCAGTGATTCCACACGGGACATCTGCAGCGGTTCGGCGGCAGGAATCGAGGAGTTCTTGCGAATGATGGTGGTGGTTTGATCCGGGGTATCGCCGCCGGCACGCGGCTGCGCAATCGGCTTAAAGACGCTGAGGCGGACGCCTTTGCGCTCCATGGCGCGGATAACGCCGAGGCTGACGCTGGTCAGGCCGACGCTGGTGCCGGTCGGAATGAGCATAATTGTACGTGACACGTTTGAACCTCTCAGTAATGGCAGGGTGTCAAAAACAACTCCGTCAGCCTGAGCTGACGGAGAGAAGGGGTTATGCAGTCAGACGCGCGGCGTCCTGGGCGATGACCAGCTCTTCGTTGGTCGGAATCACCAGGGCCGGACGGGTGCCTTCTTTATTGATGTAGCCAGACTTACCGAAGCGCGCTGCAAGGTTGCGATCATGATCAACCTCAAAGCCCAGCAGCGCCAGTTTTTTCAGTGAAAGTTCACGCACCATCGCCGCGTTCTCACCGATGCCGCCGGTAAAGACCACGGCATCAAGGCGACCGTCCATCAGCGCCGTGTAGCTGCCGATATATTTCGCCAGGCGGTGGCAGAACACATCCATCGCACGTTTCGCATCTTCTTTCGTCGCGTAATTATCTTCCACGTAGCGGCAGTCGCTGGTGACTTCGGTCAGACCTAACAGGCCAGACTCTTTGGTCAGCAGTTTATTGATGGCGTCAACGCTCATGCCCAGGGTGTCGTGCAGGAAGAAAACAATCGCCGGGTCGATGTCGCCACTGCGGGTGCCCATCACCAGCCCTTCCAGTGGGGTCAGCCCCATGGAGGTATCGACGCACTCGCCATTACGGATGGCAGAGACAGAACCGCCGTTACCAAGATGGCAGGTGATGATGTTCAGTGATTCAAGCGGTTTATTGAGCATGCTGGCCGCTTCGTGTGTCACATAGAAGTGGCTGGTGCCATGCGCGCCGTAGCGACGCACGCCGTGCTCTTTATACAATTTGTAGGGCAGGGCGTAGAGGTAAGACTCTTCCGGCATTGTCTGATGGAAAGCGGTGTCGAATACGGCGACATTCTTATCTGACAGGTGCGGGAAGTTTTTCATCGCTTCATCAATCCCGATCAGATGAGCCGGGTTATGCAGCGGGGCAAAGGAGGAGGCGTCTTTGATGCCCTGAATCACCTCTTCAGAGATGATAACGGACTGAGTCAGCTTTTCGCCGCCATGAACAATACGATGACCGATTGCAGCAATTTGTGCCGAAAGCTCTGGTTTTTGTGCCAGAATGGATTTAACGATGAAGTTCAGCGCTTCGCTATGCGCTGCACCGGCACCGAGAGGCGCTTCCTGTTTTTCGCCGTCCAGTTTCCATTTAATACGTGCTTCTGGAAGGTGGAAACATTCTGCCAGGCCCGACAGGAACTCTTCGCCGCTGGCAGGGTTGAGGATGGCAAACTTAAGGGAAGAGCTGCCACAGTTCAGAACCAGAACTAACTTACTCGACATGGAAGTACCTATTTTTTGAGAGTGGCTAAATAAAACGCAATCAGACTAACAGCGTAGCCCATGAAAGCTGGTAGATTAATGACAAACATCATGCGGTAGACAGAAATCTGCATTTCCGCAAAAAATTTCGGTAATCTTACGCAAAAATTTGAAGATCGCCTTGTCGAAACATGGCTCAAGCCTCTTCCCAACGGCATCCCGCGCCCGGAAAGGTGTTGAAACGGCGTCAGAATAGCTGGAGTCATCTTTAAAGACAAAAAAAATTGAAGGATGTCACGTAAAGTTGTGTGGTTATAACTTTTTTTTAATGTTTGCAGGATTAGTTGAGGTGAGCCATGGCGAATGAATCTGGCAGTACCAATTGGTTTCAGATGTTTCAGCGCGGTCAGCACTACATGAAGACCTGGCCTGCTGATAAGCGCCTGGCCCCCGTGTTTCCGGAAAACCGTGTTTCATCCGTGACGCGTTTTGCCATTCGCTTTATGCCTCCCCTGGCGATTTTTACCCTGACCTGGCAGATCGCGATGGGTGGCCAGCTTGGCCCGGCCGTGGCGACGGCGCTGTTTGCCTGCAGCCTGCCGATGCAGGGGTTATGGTGGCTCGGTAAGCGTTCTGTCACGCCGCTGCCGCCGACGCTGCTGAGCTGGTTTCATGAAGTCCGCGCCCGCCTGGAAGAGGCGGGACAGGCTATCGCGCCGGTAGAAGGCAAACCGACCTATCAGGCGCTGGCCGACCTGCTGAAACGCGCGTTTAAACAGCTTGACCGCACGTTCCTCGACGATCTCTGACCCTCTTCAGGCGGGCGGTAATTTAATTACCGCTAACCCGCAACCAAATCAAAGAAAGGCGATACGGCGATTTCCGTATCGCTAACGCTATGCAATCATTTCCTCCTTGTCGATTAACTGAGCGGTCGCCGACCGGGAGCGAATGATGGAAATGACCCATGCACAGCGTTTAATTCTTACCAACCAGTACAAAATCATGGCGATGCTGGAGCCGGAAAATGCTGAACGTTTTCGCCGTTACCAGACCATCGTTGAGCGCGGTTATGCACTGCAGATGCGGGAGCTGGATAAAGAGTTCGGCGAACTCAGCGAAGCAACCTGCCGGACGGTGATCGACATTATGGAAATGCATCACGCGCTGCACGTCTCCTGGTCAAACCTTAAAGAGAAAAGTCAGACGGATGAGCGCCGTCTCGCTTTTCTCGGTTTTGATGCCGCGACAGAAGCCCGCCTGCTGGGATATGTGCGCTTCATGGTCAACACGGAAGGGCGCTACACCCACTTCGATTCCGGCACCCACGGCTTTAACGCGCAGACCCCGATGTGGGAAAAGTATCAACGCATGCTGGCTTTATGGCAGACTTGTCCGCGCCAGTACCATTTGAGTGCCAACGAGATTGCACAGGTTATTAATGCATGATGAGGAGAAGCGCGTGACCTACAGAGGTTTTCTTTTTGATTTGGACGGCACGCTGGTCGATTCGCTGCCCGCCGTAGAACGCGCCTGGAGCCAGTGGGGTGCGCGTCATGGTATTGCCGCCGATGAGATCCTCGATTTCATTCATGGCAAACAGGCCATTACTTCTCTGCGTCATTTTATGGCAGGCCAGCCGGAAGAGGCGATTCAGGCGGAGTTTGTGGCGCTGGAGCAGGCGGAAGCGGCAGACACCGATGGCGTGCAGGCGCTGCCGGGTGCCAGAGTGCTGCTGGAAAGGCTGAACGCGCTGCAGATCCCCTGGGCCATTGTCACCTCCGGTTCGGTGCCGGTTGCGCATGCCCGACATAAAGCCGCAGGCTTGCCGAAACCTGCGGTGTTTATTACTGCGGAGCAGGTGGCAAAAGGTAAACCGGAACCCGATCCCTATCTGCTCGGGGCGGAGAAACTGGGCTTAGACGCCGCAGCCTGTGTGGTGGCAGAGGATGCCCCCGCCGGCATCGTATCCGGACTAAACGCAGGCTGCGCGGTGATCGCCATTAATGCTCCGGCGGACACCCCCCGGCTGGATGAGGTGGCGCTTCGCCTCAGCTCACTGGCATCACTGGACGTGATCCGGGAAGCTGACGGCAGTTTCACCTTCAGCCAGCAGGCGTAAGGAAGGGGCCGGCGGCCACGCCGCCGGGCTCAGAGTGGCGTATCCTGCGAGATTTCATCCAGCGACAGGCTGAAGCTCGGAATAAAGACCTCAACGAAATAATCCATCTCAGGCGAACGCCGTTGCGCCAGCGTTGTCTCCAGTCGCGCTTTCGCCAGTAAAAACTCATTGTTCCCGGCAGAGAGTTCCTCAAGACACTTAACATAGGCGCAGAGCGCATCGGCCTGCTTGACGACGGCCTGCTCCTCTTCACTGTGCAGATGCTCATCGATTAACGGGCGATAGATCGCCTGAAACTCTTCCGGCAACATCTCAATCAGCTTCTGCTGCGCAATTTTCTCGATTTTTTTATATTCATGCGCGATCTGCGCGTTGTAATACTTGACCGGTGTGGGCAGGTCGCCGGTCAGCACTTCGCTGGCATCGTGATAGAGCGCCAGCATGGCGATGCGATCGGCATTCAGCGATCCGCCGAACTTAAGGTTTTTGATCACGGCCAGGGCGTGCGCCACCATGGCAACCTGCAGGCTGTGTTCAGACACGTTTTCGGTGCGCACGTTGCGCATCAGCGGCCAGCGATTGATCAGCTTGAGACGGGAGAGATGGGCGAAGAAGTGACTTTGAGTCATGCGCGTTCCTGTTAGCCGGCAGGGGAGAGACAGGCTCTCCCCAAATAGCTTCAGTATACGCGGGCGGGATTACTGACGATAGCCTTGCAGGAAACGGCCAAATTTATTGATGGCCATTTCCAGATCGTCCACGCGCGGCAGCGTGACGATGCGCAGGTGATCGGGCGAGGGCCAGTTAAATGCGCTGCCCTGAACCAGCAGGACTTTCTCCTGCAGCAGGAAATCCAGCACCATCTTCTGATCGTCGAAGATGTTGAATTTTTTAGCATCGATTTTCGGAAACATATAGAGCGCGCCCTGTGGCTTCACACAGCTGACGCCCGGAATATCGTTAATCAGTTCCCAGGCGCGCTGACGCTGCTCGTAGAGACGTCCGCCAGGCATGATAAATTCGCTGATGCTCTGGTAACCGCCCAGTGCCGTCTGAATCGCATGCTGGGCCGGCACGTTAGCACAGAGACGCATAGACGCGAGCATCTCCAGCCCTTCGATGTAGCCTTTAGCATGTTTCTTCGGCCCGTTAAGCACCATCCAGCCCTGACGGAAACCGGCCACGCGATAGGTTTTGGAGAGGCCGTTAAAGGTCACGGTCAGCAGATCCGGTGCCAGCGCGGCGATGCTGTGATGCTGTGCCTCATCATAGAGGATCTTGTCGTAGATCTCGTCGGCAAAAATGATCAGGTTATGCTGACGGGCAATCTCAACCACTTCCAGCAGCAGCTCTTTGCTGTAGACCGCGCCGGTCGGGTTATTCGGGTTGATAATGACGATGCCGCGGGTGCGGGGCGTAATCTTGCTGCGGATGTCATCCAGGTCGGGGAACCAGCCTGCGGACTCATCACAAAGATAGTGCACCGCTTTCCCGCTGGAGAGAGAGACGGCCGCCGTCCATAACGGATAGTCGGGAGCCGGGACCAGCATTTCGTCACCGCTGTTCAGTAACGCCTGCATCGCCTGCACGATCAGTTCTGACACACCGTTGCCAATGTAGATATCTTCTACCGTGACGTCGCGCATGTCGCGCGCCTGGTAGTGCTGCATGATCGCTTTGCGGGCAGAGTAGAGGCCCTTAGAGTCGCAATAGCCCTGGGCGCTGGGAAGATTACGAATCACATCGACCAGAATCTCGTCCGGCGCTTCAAAGCCGAAAGGCGCCGGGTTGCCGATGTTCAGCTTAAGAACTTTGTTGCCTTCTTCTTCGAGGCGTTTTGCCTCTTTCAGTACCGGACCACGGATGTCGTAACAGACATTGTCGAGTTTACCGGATTTATCAATTTGAAAAGTCATTGTTACCGCCTTAATGGGCAGAATCCTTTTGGCTGCCACAGAAATCAAACCAGCACAATGTACTCTCCTCAGGATAACAAAAGAAGGGTGCCGTCCGGTTTTGGCGGGTTCAACACCTTTTTGCCCGGCGCATAGCGTAAAAATTATTTACCACGGCTTTAGCTGGTCATTAAAACCATAAATAAGGATAAGGTCAGGTTTTTAAACTGATGAATAGCGTGGCAGGGGCAGGGCTGCGGTGCGCGTTTTCTCAAAGCGGACCGTAAATAATCTGAAGCGGTCATTTTTCCGCCGCGGAAATATACCCCAGGAGAAATAGTTAAAGGATATTTTATGAATGCTCATTTTGTGGACGATTTTGCGGCCTCGTTAATACTTACGCCTTAACGCTGCTTAAGAGTATCCGGTTTAAGGTGTTGTGATCGCCGGAAAAGGTCCAAAAGCAGAGGGTAAAAGAGGCATCAGATTGAACTATTGTGGGCAGCAGTTAACAGTTTCTCACTAAATTTCAGAGCGATGAAGGCTTAAAAAGTGATCAATAATGTGGCATAAGGGTCTGGAAATGCCTTTGCCGCAAAATTTACAGCGGTTTTCACAAAATCATTTCCATTTTGAAGTCAAAAATGATTAAGTATAATTTATTATTTAATGCACTTTACCGCTTTGTCCCGCCAGCCCGTAAAGTGTGAATTTCGTCCTGTCCGGTTCTTTTCGGCAGGATCACGATTATGACGCAGCTTCCTGCATTCGCGCGCCCCGCGCTTTCGGTTCAGACGTGGTCTTTTTCACGACAGCGTATGACCTATCAGGTGAGTGAGCCGTGCGGAATCCGCACAAGAGATTTTTTGTGCCAGTCTTCACACAGGACTGTCATTAAGCACCATTACTGCTTATCACTTTGATAAGCTTGTAATAACACCAGGGTAGTAGTTCGTAAAATCTTATAAGTGAAGAAAAAAACATGACTAATGCAAATCGTCCGATACTGAATCTCGACCTCGATCTGCTGAGAACTTTCGTTGCCGTTGCGGATTTGAATACCTTTGCAGCCGCCGCTGCAGCGGTCTGCAGAACCCAGTCAGCAGTCAGTCAGCAGATGCAACGTCTGGAACAATTGGTAGGTAAAGAGCTGTTTGCCAGACATGGACGTAACAAACTGTTAACAGAGCATGGAATTCAGCTTCTGGGCTATGCCAGAAAAATTCTGCGTTTTAATGACGAAGCCTGCACCTCACTGATGTACAGCAACATTCAGGGCGTACTGACTATCGGTGCCTCTGATGACACCTCAGACACGATCCTGCCATTCCTGCTGAACCGTGTGACCTCGGTGTATCCGAAGCTGGCTATCGATGTGCGGGTTAAACGTAACCCTTTCATGATGGAAATGCTCAACCAGGGTGAAGTGGACCTGGTTGTGACGACCTCCAGCCCGGGTAATTTCACCTATCAGGTGCTGCGGACATCACCGACTTTATGGTACTGCGCTGCGGATTATATCTTCCAGCGGGGTGAAGCCATTCCACTGGTGCTGCTGGATGAGCCAAGTCCTTATCGTGATATGGCCATCGACCATCTTAACGAAGCCGGTATTCCGTGGCGGATCTCCTATGTCGCTTCAACCCTGGCTGCCGTACGCGCCGCGGTAAAAGCGGGTCTGGGTGTGACAGCCCGTCCGGTTGAGATGATGAGTCCGGAACTGCGTGTGATGGGTGCGGCGGAAGGGCTGCCGGTGCTGCCGGATACGCAATACCTGCTGTGCCGCAATCCGGATAGCGATAACGAACTGGCACTGGCGATCTTCAATGCCATGCAGTCCACCAACGATCCCTACAATCTGAGCAATAATCCCGATGGTGCATTGTTGCTGGATGACGAAGAGTAGTTTCGCTTACGTATTGCACTCCATACCAGCGTGACTGTCTTAATAGACGCTTATAAATCGCCTCTCGATTTCCGAACCGGACGAGAGGCTTTTTTTTGTCTGATGCACTTCAGACGCCCATCCGCACACGTCCTGTCCCGCTGATTCACATCCTGTTCGGTCTCACACCGCTCTCTACTGAAACCTGCCAGTCATAAACCCGCTATTTTGTTCCATGATGTCTCATTTGAGGTGGATAAAATTGCGGCAAAAAGGGCAAAACTGTGTTCCTGATCAAGAAAATACCCCTGGTAAGGGGAAGGAAAACAGCGTGAGACCTGTCAAAATATGATTGTTAAATGCACGATCCATGCGTGTGAATACCCGCTACACTAAAATTAACCCTACAGACTGAAGCGATTTAGCTGGAAAGCGGGGCATCATTTGTTAATAATATGATGCAGGTGTGAAATAATGTTTGGATACTTTTGTCAAAGTTGACAAAAGGTTATAGAAAGGAGTAAAAAACCCCATAAAATTGCTGCTTATTGACAAATAACAGCGACGTTTAAAAGGTTTTTACCCTTCCCTTGAATCGATGTGGTCAGTTTGCTGCGGGAAACGCGTGCAGGATGCCAGCGCCACTTTTGATGAGTAAGCAATGAGTATGTCAACTACCACCGAAATCATCGCTCAGCACTGGGCGTTTATCGTATTTATCGTTATTGCCTTTGGCCTGTGTGCTTTCATGCTGACCGGAGGATGGCTGCTCGGCGGCAAAGCACGCGCCCGCTACAAAGACACGCCATTCGAATCGGGCATCGAATCCGTTGGTGATACCCATATCCGCCTCTCGGCGAAATTTTATCTGGTTGCGATGTTTTTCGTCATTTTCGACGTCGAAGCCCTCTTTTTATACGCATGGGCGACCTCAATCCGTGAAAGCGGATGGATCGGCTTTGCGGAAGCCGCAATTTTCATTTTGGTGCTCCTGGCGGGGCTGGTCTATCTGGTGCGCATCGGCGCGCTGGACTGGGCGCCTGCCCGCCGTCGCGTAGTGGTGAAAACCACTACGGTCAGCCACACCAAACCTCACAAGCAGTAAAAGAGAGGCAATAAGATGGACTATACGCTCACCCGCATAGACCCGAACGGTGGTGAGAACGACCGTTATCCTCTGCAAAAGCAGGAAATCGTCAGCGATCCGCTGGAGCAGCACGTTCATCGCAGCGTCTACATGGGCAAACTCGAAAATGCCCTGCATGACATGGTGAACTGGGGACGTAAAAACTCCCTCTGGCCCTACAACTTTGGTCTCTCCTGCTGTTATGTAGAGATGACAACGTCGTTCACGGCCGTGCACGATGTGGCCCGTTTCGGCGCGGAAGTGATGCGTGCCTCGCCACGTCAGGCTGACTTTATGGTCATTGCCGGCACCCCCTTCACCAAAATGGCCCCGGTCATTCAGCGTTTGTACGATCAGATGCTGGAGCCAAAATGGGTCATTTCCATGGGTGCCTGTGCCAACTCCGGCGGCATGTATGACATCTATTCCGTTGTGCAGGGCGTGGATAAGTTCCTGCCGGTTGATGTGTACATTCCTGGCTGCCCGCCTCGTCCTGAAGCCTATATGCAGGCACTGCTGCTGCTGCAGGAGTCGATCGGTAAAGAGCGCCGTCCTCTCTCATGGGTTGTCGGCGATCAGGGCGTTTATCGCGCCAACATGCAATCCGAGCGGGAAAGAAAGCGCGGCGAGCGCATCGCCGTCACTAACCTGCGCAGCCCGGACGAAGTCTAAAACCGTACGGATGGAAAATCGCGCCTGCAGCAGAACATCACAATTTAATGCATGGCCCCATCCTGACGCCTTCATTTGAGTGCCTGAGATCAGGCCGGAATGGTGAGTAACGTATGACAGATTTGACCACGCAAGATCTCGCTCAGCCGCTATGGCAAACCCGTGATCACCTGGACGATCCGGTGATCGGCGAGTTGCGTAACCGTTTTGGGCCGGACGCCTTCACTGTTCAGCCTACCCGTACCGGTATTCCGGTTGTCTGGGTAAAGCGTGAACAGATACTGGAAATTACCGAGTTCCTGCGTAAATTGCCGAAGCCTTACGTCATGCTGTATGACCTGCATGGTGTGGATGAGCGTTTACGTGCCCACCGTGCAGGCCTCCCTGCTGCGGATTTCTCCGTTTTCTACCACCTGCTGTCGATTGAACGCAATCGTGACATCATGCTCAAGGTGGCCTTATCTGAAAACGATATGCATCTGCCGACGCTTACCCGGCTTTTCCCGAATGCCAACTGGTATGAGCGTGAAACCTGGGAGATGTTTGGCGTCACCTTTGATGGGCACCCGCATCTGACGCGCATCATGATGCCACCTACGTGGGAAGGCCATCCGCTGCGCAAAGATTATCCGGCGCGCGCCACGGAGTTCGATCCTTTCACGCTGACGAAGCAGAAAGAAGATTTAGAGATGGAGGCGCTGACCTTTAAGCCTGAAGACTGGGGCATGAAGCGCAGCACCACCAACGAAGATTTTATGTTCCTCAACCTTGGGCCTAACCACCCGTCAGCGCACGGTGCGTTCCGCATCATCCTGCAGCTGGATGGCGAGGAGATTGTCGACTGCGTACCTGACATCGGCTATCACCATCGTGGTGCCGAAAAGATGGGCGAGCGTCAGTCGTGGCACAGCTACATTCCCTACACTGACCGTATCGAATACCTGGGCGGCTGCGTCAATGAAATGCCGTATGTGCTGGCCGTTGAGAAACTGGCCGGGATCGTGGTGCCCGATCGCGTAAACGTGATCCGCGTGATGCTCTCTGAGCTGTTCCGCATCAACAGTCATCTTCTCTATATCTCGACCTTTATTCAGGACGTCGGTGCAATGACACCGGTGTTCTTCGCCTTTACCGATCGCCAGAAAATTTATGACGTGGTTGAAGCCATTACCGGCTTCCGTATGCACCCGGCCTGGTTCCGCATCGGCGGGGTTGCCCACGATCTGCCGCGCGGCTGGGAACGTCTGCTGCGTGACTTCCTGGACTGGATGCCGAAGCGCCTGAAGGAGTATGACAAAGCCGCACTGCGCAACAGCGTGCTGGTTGGCCGTTCCAAAGGCGTGGCCGCTTACAACATGGAAGAGGCGCTGGCATGGGGCACCACCGGTGCCGGTCTGCGTGCCACCGGTCTCGACTTTGATGTGCGCAAATGGCGTCCTTACTCTGGCTACGAAAACTTCGATTTTGAGATCCCGGTCGGCTCCGGCGTCAGCGATGCTTACAGCCGTGTCCAGCTGAAGATGGAAGAGATGTGGCAGTCGCTGCGCATCCTTGAGCAGTGCCTCAACAACATGCCAGAGGGACCGTTCAAAGCGGATCACCCGCTGACCACGCCGCCACCGAAAGAGCGCACGCTGCAGCACATCGAAACGCTGATCACACACTTCCTGCAGGTGTCGTGGGGGCCGGTGATGCCAGCCAATGAATCTTTCCAGATGATTGAAGCGACGAAAGGGATCAACAGCTACTACCTGACCAGCGACGGCAGCACCATGAGCTACCGCACCCGTGTGCGTACGCCGAGCTTCCCGCATCTGCAGCAGATTCCTTCGGTAATCCGTGGCAGCCTGGTATCCGACCTGATCGTCTACCTGGGCAGTATCGATTTTGTTATGTCAGACGTGGACCGCTAATTATGCACGATCAACACATTGCCATTAAAACGATCGACCCTGATGAGGTCTTCGTGCTGAGCGCGGAAGAGCAGCACGCCATTGAGCACGAAAAACACCACTATGAAGATGCGCGTGCAGCCTCCATTGAAGCGCTGAAGATCGTGCAGAAACAGCGTGGCTGGGTACCGGATGGTGCCATCAACGCGATCGCCGACGTCCTCGGGATTCCGGCGAGTGATGTTGAGGGTGTGGCGACATTCTACAGCCAGATCTTCCGTCAGCCGGTGGGGCGTCATGTGATCCGTTACTGCGACAGCGTGGTCTGTCACATCACTGGCTATCAGGGCATCCAGGCCGCACTGGAGCAGCAGCTGAATATCAAACCGGGCCAGACCACGGCTGATGGCCGCTTTACGCTGCTGCCGACCTGCTGCCTGGGGAACTGCGATAAAGGGCCGACCATGATGGTGGACGAAGATACCCATGTTCATCTGACGCCGGAAGGCATTCCCTCTTTGCTGGAGCAGTATCAATGACAATCAAACAGATCATTCGTACTGCTGAAACTCACCCGCTGACCTGGCGGATGCGCGACGACAAGCAGCCGGTCTGGCTGGACGAATACCGCAGTAAAAACGGCTATGCCGGTGCGGAAAAAGCGCTGAAAACCATGTCGCAGGATGAGATCGTCGCGGCAGTCAAAGATTCCGGCCTGAAAGGGCGCGGCGGTGCAGGCTTCTCGACCGGGCTGAAGTGGAGCCTGATGCCGAAAGATGAGTCGATGAACATCCGTTACCTGCTGTGTAACGCCGATGAGATGGAGCCGGGCACCTATAAAGACCGCCTGCTGATGGAGCAGATGCCGCACCAGCTGGTCGAGGGGATGCTGATCAGCGCCTTCGCTCTCAAGGCTTACCGTGGCTATATCTTCCTGCGTGGTGAATATATTGAAGCGGCGGTGCATCTGCGCCGCGCGATTGCCGAAGCGACCGAAGCGGGCTTTCTCGGCAAAAATATTCTTGGCACGGGCTTCGACTTTGAGCTGATCGTCCACACCGGCGCAGGACGTTATATCTGCGGCGAAGAGACGGCGCTGATTAACTCCCTGGAAGGCCGCCGTGCTAACCCGCGTTCCAAACCGCCCTTCCCGGCGAGTGCCGGTGCGTGGGGCAAGCCGACCTGCGTGAACAACGTGGAAACCCTCTCTAACGTCCCGGCGATCCTGGCCAACGGCGTGGAGTGGTACAAGAGCATCTCAAAAAGTGAAGATGCCGGTACCAAAATGATGGGCTTCTCCGGGCGGGTTAAAAATCCTGGCGTCTGGGAACTGCCATTTGGCATTACCGCGCGTGAAATCCTTGAAGATTACGCGGGCGGCATGCGCGACGGACTGAAGTTCAAAGCCTGGCAGCCCGGTGGCGCAGGCACCGACTTCCTGACAGACCAGCATCTGGATCTGCCGATGGAATTTGCCAGCATCGGTAAAGCAGGCAGCCGACTGGGCACCGCCCTGGCGATGGCCGTCGACCACGAAATCAATATGGTCTCGCTGGTTCGTAACCTGGAAGAGTTCTTTGCCCGTGAGTCGTGCGGCTGGTGTACGCCGTGCCGTGACGGTCTGCCGTGGAGCGTAAAAATTCTGCGCGCGCTGGAGCAGAAGCAGGGGCAGCCAGGGGATATCGAAACCCTGCTGCAACTCTGCCGTCAGCTCGGTCCGGGTAAAACCTTCTGTGCGCATGCCCCGGGCGCGGTCGAGCCGCTGCAGAGTGCGATTAAATATTTCCGTGAAGAGTTTGAAGCCGGCATGGCGCCGCAGGTCTTTGGCAATACCCGCTCCATTGGCGGGATCCAGCCAAACCTGCTGAAAGCGCGCTGGTAATTCGCCGCCGCACACGGAACAGGCCTGGTGCCGCCGCCCCGACAATGTCGTGCGTCGGGGCAAGAATATGATTAACGCTCGTCTCTGACGAGCCTTACGGAAGCATGTCACTATGGCTACAATTCATGTAGACGGTAAAGAGTATGATGTGAACGGAGCGGACAACCTGCTACAGGCGTGTCTCTCTCTGGGCCTTGATATTCCTTACTTTTGCTGGCATCCGGCGCTGGGAAGCGTCGGGGCCTGCCGCCAGTGTGCGGTAAAGCAATTCCAGAATGCCGAAGATACCCGTGGTCGTCTCGTCATGTCCTGCATGACGCCGGCCTCTGACGGCACATTTATCTCCATCGACGATGGCGAAGCGAAAGAGTTCCGCGAAAGCGTGGTGGAGTGGCTGATGACCAACCACCCACACGACTGTCCGGTGTGTGAAGAGGGCGGTAACTGTCACCTGCAGGATATGACAGTGATGACCGGCCACAGCTTCCGCCGCTATCGCTTTACCAAGCGCACCCACCGTAATCAGGATCTCGGCCCCTTCATCTCGCACGAGATGAACCGCTGTATCGCCTGCTATCGCTGCGTGCGTTACTACAAAGATTATGCCGATGGCAAAGATCTGGGCGTCTACGGCGCACATGACAACGTCTACTTCGGTCGCCCGGAGGATGGCACGCTGGAAAGCGAATTCTCCGGTAACCTGGTCGAAATCTGCCCGACCGGCGTGTTCACCGACAAAACGCACTCCGAACGCTATAACCGTAAATGGGATATGCAGTTCGCGCCGAGCATCTGCCAGCAGTGCAGCGTGGGCTGTAACACCAGCCCGGGTGAACGTTATGGTGAGTTGCGCCGTATCGAAAACCGTTACAACGGCACCGTTAACCACTACTTCCTCTGTGACCGTGGCCGCTTTGGCTATGGCTATGTGAACCGTAAAGATCGTCCGCGTCAGCCGATGCTGCTGCGTGGCAACGACTGGGTGACGCTGAACGCCGAGCAGGCGGTCAACGCCGGGGCTGATTTGCTGCGCCAGGCGAAGAAAGTGATCGGTATCGGCTCACCGCGCGCCAGCGTTGAAAGTAACTTTGCCCTGCGTGAACTGGTCGGGGCGGAGAACTTCTCAACCGGTATACCGGCAGCTGAGCAGGCCCGGCTTGAACTGATGCTGAAAGTGCTGCGTGAGGGGGGGATTTATACCCCTTCGCTGCGTGAGATTGAAAGCTATGATGCGGTGCTGGTGCTGGGTGAAGATCTGACCCAGGTCGGCGCACGTGTGGCGCTCTCCGTCCGTCAGGCGGTGAAAGGCAAAGCGCGTGATATGGCCGCGGCACAGAAGGTGGCAGACTGGCAGATCGCCGCGATCCTGAACATCGGTCAGCATGCGAAACATCCGCTGTTTGTCACCCACGTTGATGAAACCCGTCTGGATGATATCGCCGCATGGAGCTATCGTGCGCCGGTTGACGATCAGGCGCGTCTCGGTTTCGCCATCGCCAGTGCGCTGGATGAATCCGCGCCTGCGGTGACCGATTTCGACAGCGCACTCAGCGCCAGAATGGATGTGGTGGTTCAGGCACTGGCGGGCGCGAAAAAGCCATTAATCATCTCCGGTACCCATTCCGGCAGCAGCGCCATGATTGAAGCCGCCGCAAACGTCGCCAAAGCCCTGAAGGCTCGTGGCGCCGATGTCGGCATTACCTTGCTGGCCGGCCACGCCAACAGTGTCGGACTTGGCCTGATCGGCGGCAATCCACTGGAGCACGCGCTGGAGCAGCTGTCAGGCGGTGAAGCCGACGCGCTGGTGGTGCTGGAAAACGATCTCTATCGCCATGCGCCCAAAGCGCTGGTGGATGCTGCGCTGGCTCAGACCACGAACGTGATCGTGGTGGATCATCAGCGCACCGCGACCGTGGAGAAGGCGGGTCTGGTCTTATCGACCGCAAGCTTCGCCGAAAGCGATGGCACCTCTGTTAACCATGAAGGCCGCGCGCAGCGTTTCTTCCAGGTTTACGATCCCGCTTATTACGACAACAGCGTCGTGATGCTGGAGAGCTGGCGCTGGCTGCACTCGCTGCACAGCACCCTGGAAAGCCGTCACGTGGACTGGACCCAGCTCGATCACGTTATCGATGCCGTGGTTACCCGTCTGCCGCAACTGGCCGGCATTAAAGAGGCGGCGCCTGACGCCAGCTTCCGTATCCGGGGCCAGAAACTGTCACGTTCGCCGATCCGTGCGAGTGGTCGTACCGCCGCACGCGCCAACATCAGCGTCCACGAACCGCGTCAGCCGCAGGATCAGGACACGATGTTTGCCTTCTCGATGGAAGGGAACAACCAGCCGTCGGCCCCGCGTTCTCAGATCCCGTTTGCCTGGGCACCAGGCTGGAACTCCCCTCAGGCGTGGAACAAATTCCAGGCCGAAGTGGGCGGCAAACTGCGTCATGGCGATCCGGGCGTGCGCCTGTTTGAAGCCAGCGCCGGTCAGTTACCCTGGTTTACCCGTGTCCCTCAGGCCTTTGTCAGTGAAGGGCAGTGGCGTGTGGCGCCGTGCTACCAGCTGTTTGGTAGTGAGGAGATGTCGCAGCGTTCCCCGGTTTTCCAGCAGCGTATGGCGCAGCCTGCTCTGGTGATCAACCCGGACGATGCGGCGAAGCTGGGCGTCAACGATGGCGCAGCCGTCGAGTTCAGCTGTGCCGGTGAGACCGTGCGTCTGCCGGTACGTTTCTCGGCGTCACTGCAGGCGGGACAGATTGGTCTGCCGCTGGGCATGCCAGGCGTTCCGCCGTTCCTGGCGAACGGTAAAATCGACACTCTGCAGGAGGCGGCGCAATGAGCTGGTTAACACCGGACGTTATCGACATTCTGCTGGCCATTGTTAAAGCCATCGTCATTCTGCTGGTGGTCGTGGCCTGCGGCGCGTTCATGAGCTTCGCCGAGCGTCGTCTGCTCGGCCTGTTTCAGAACCGTTACGGACCGAACCGTGTAGGCTGGGGCGGGTCATTGCAGCTGGTGGCGGACATGATCAAAATGTTCTTTAAAGAGGACTGGGTCCCGCCGTTTACCGACCGCTTTATCTTTACTCTGGCACCGGTTATCGCCTTTGTTTCGTTGCTGCTGGCCTTTGCTATCGTGCCGGTTTCACCGACCTGGATGGTGACCGACCTGAACATCGGTCTGCTCTTCTTCCTGATGATGGCAGGTCTGGCGGTCTATGCGGTGCTGTTTGCCGGCTGGTCGAGTAACAACAAATACTCGCTGCTGGGTGCGATGCGCGCCTCGGCGCAGACCCTGAGCTATGAAGTTTTTCTGGGGCTGTCGCTGATGGGCGTAGTGGCGCAGGCGGGCTCGTTCAATATGAACGACATCGTTAACAGCCAGACGCATCTCTGGAACATCATCCCGCAGTTCTTCGGTTTTGTGACCTTCTGTATTGCAGGTGTCGCGGTGTGTCACCGTCATCCCTTTGACCAGCCAGAAGCGGAACAGGAACTGGCTGACGGTTATCACATCGAATACGCCGGGATGAAGTTCGGCCTGTTCTTCGTCGGCGAATATGTGGCGATTACCACGGTCTCCGCCCTGATCGTTACGCTGTTCTTTGGTGGCTGGCATGGACCCTTCCTGCCGCCGTTCATCTGGTTCGCCCTGAAAACGGCGTTCTTTATGATGATGTTCATCCTGATCCGCGCCGCGCTTCCGCGTCCACGCTACGACCAGGTGCTGTCATTCGGCTGGAAAGTGTGTCTGCCGTTGACGCTGCTGAACCTGCTGGCGACTGCCGCAGTGATTCTCTACACAGCGTCGTAAGGGGTTAACAAATGACTTTGAAAGATATTGTCGTCGGTTTTGGCACGACAGTTCGCAGTATCTGGCTGATAGGGCTGCACGCCTTTGCCAAACGTGAAACGCAGATGTACCCGGAAGAGCCGGTTTATCTGCCACCTCGCTATCGCGGCCGTATCGTGTTAACGCGCGATCCGGATGGGGCAGAGCGTTGCGTGGCCTGTAACCTGTGTGCGGTTGCCTGTCCGGTGGGCTGTATTTCGCTGCAGAAAGCGGAAACCAAAGATGGCCGCTGGTATCCGGAGTTCTTCCGCATCAACTTCTCACGCTGCATCTTCTGCGGCATGTGTGAAGAAGCCTGTCCGACCACCGCGATTCAGCTGACGCCCGATTTTGAACTGGGCGAGTTTAAGCGTCAGGATCTGGTGTATGAGAAGGACGATCTGCTGATTTCGGGACCGGGTAAATATCCGGAGTACAACTTCTACCGCATGGCAGGTATGGCGATTGACGGTAAAGATAAGGGCGAAGCGGAAAACGAAGCGAAGCCAATCGACGTCAAAGGCTTATTACCTTAAGGAGCAAGGCATGGAATTTGCGTTTTATCTTTGCGGACTGGTGGCGGTGCTGACGACGTTGCGCGTCATTACCCACACCAATCCGGTACATGCGTTGCTGTACCTGATCGTTTCGCTGTTATCGATCGCCGGCGTCTTCTTCTCAATGGGAGCCTATTTCGCGGGTGCGCTGGAGATCATCGTCTATGCCGGCGCGATCATGGTGCTGTTCGTCTTCGTCGTGATGATGCTGAACCTGGGCAAACAGACGCAGAAACAGGAGCGCGAGTGGCTCAGCCCCTCACTCTGGATCGGTCCGGGCCTGGTGTCGCTGCTGCTGCTGGTGGTGATGGTCTACGCCATCCTGACCGCCAATGACCAGGGTATTGACGGCACGATTATCGACGCTAAAGCGGTCGGTATCAGCCTGTTTGGTCCGTACGTCCTCGCGGTAGAGCTGGCGTCGATGCTGCTGCTGGCCGGTCTGGTCGTGGCCTTCCATATCGGTCGTGAAGAGCGCCAGGGTGAAGTCCTGAGCAACCGTCCTGCTGACGCCGCACCGGCGAAAAAGGAGAGCGCATGATCCCGTTACAACATGGATTGATTCTGGCTGCCGTGCTGTTTGTCCTTGGACTCACGTCGCTGGTTATCCGCCGCAATCTGCTGTTTATGCTGATCGGCCTGGAAATCATGATCAACGCCGCCGCGTTAGCCCTGGTGGTTGCCGGGAGCTATTGGGGTCAGGCCGACGGACAGGTGATGTATATCCTGGCCATCAGCCTGGCGGCAGCGGAAGCCAGTATTGGTCTGGCGCTGCTGCTTCAGCTCTATCGTCGTCGTCAGACGCTGAACATTGATACTGTGAGCGAGATGCGCGGATGAATCTTCTCTATTTAACTGTCTTGTTTCCGCTAATCGGCTTTCTGCTGTTAGCGTTTTCCCGCGGTCGCTGGTCAGAGAACCTGTCGGCCACGATTGGTATGGGATCGGTAGGCCTGGCGGCCCTGACCACAGCGATGATCGGTTTCGACTTCTTCGCAAACGGTCAGCAGGCTTATACCCAGTCGCTCTGGACCTGGATGCATGTCGGCAACTTCGACATGAAGGTGAACCTGGCGCTGGATGGCCTGTCGCTGACGATGCTGTCTGTGGTAACCGGTGTGGGTTTCTTCATTCACATGTTCGCCTCCTGGTACATGCGGGGTGAAGAGGGCTACTCCCGCTTCTTCGCCTACACCAACCTGTTTATCGCCAGCATGGTGGTTTTGGTGCTGGCCGATAACCTGATGCTGATGTATCTGGGCTGGGAAGGGGTAGGGCTCTGCTCCTATCTGCTGATCGGTTTCTACTACAGCAATCCGGAAAATGGCAAAGCGGCGATGAAAGCGTTCATCATCACCCGCGTGGGCGACGTCTTCCTGGCATTCGGCCTGTTCATCCTCTACAACGAGCTGGGCACGCTGAACTTCCGTGAGATGATGGCGCTGGCACCGGCGCACTTTGCCGCAGACAACCATATGCTGCAGTGGGCAACCCTGATGCTGCTGGGTGGCGCGGTCGGTAAATCGGCTCAGCTGCCGTTGCAGACCTGGCTGGCAGACGCCATGGCCGGTCCGACACCGGTTTCAGCACTGATCCACGCCGCGACCATGGTCACCGCGGGCGTCTACCTGATTGCCCGTAGCCACGGTCTGTTCCTGCTGACGCCGGAAGTGCTGCATCTGGTAGGGATTGTCGGGGCGATTACCCTGGTACTGGCGGGCTTTGCTGCGCTGGTACAGACCGATATCAAACGCGTGCTCGCTTACTCCACCATGAGCCAGATTGGCTACATGTTCCTGGCACTCGGTGTTCAGGCGTGGGATGCGGCGATTTTCCATCTGATGACGCACGCCTTCTTTAAAGCGTTACTGTTCCTCTCTTCTGGTTCGGTCATTCTGGCCTGCCATCATGAGCAGAACATCTTCAAAATGGGCGGCCTGCGTAAAAGTATTCCGCTGGTCTACACCTGCTTCCTGGTGGGTGGCGCGGCCCTGGCGGCCCTGCCGCTGGTCACCGCGGGCTTCTACAGTAAAGATGAGATCCTGTTTGGCGCACTGGCTAACGGTCACATCAATCTGATGGTGGCCGGACTGGTCGGGGCATTCCTGACCTCAATCTATACCTTCCGCATGATCTTTATCGTGTTCCACGGCGAAGAGAAAATTCATGCGCATGCCGGTAAGGGGATTACCCATCATCTGCCGCTGATTGTGCTGCTGCTGCTCTCCACCTTTATTGGTGCGCTGATCACGCCACCGCTGGCGGGTGTCCTGCCAGCCAGTGAGTTCGGCGAAGCGGGCAAAGTGGGGCTGGAAATCACCTCAGGCGTTGTCGCGATTGTCGGCATTTTGATCGCTGCCGCGCTGTGGCTGGGCAAACGTGAACTGGTCACCCGGATTGCAAACAGTGCACCTGGCCGTTTCTTCGGCACCTGGTGGTTTGCCGCCTGGGGCTTCGACTGGCTCTACGATAAAGTGTTCGTCAAACCTTACCTGGGTATTGCGTGGCTGCTGAAGCGCGACCCACTGAATGGCCTGATGAACCTGCCTGCACTGCTGTCACGTATTGCCAACAAAGGCCTGGTCGTCAGTGAGAATGGCTACCTGCGCTGGTACGTTGCGTCAATGAGCGTGGGTGCCGTGCTGGTGCTGGCTCTGCTGCTGGTGATGTAAAGATTGATGAGCGGGGGTGAGTTACCTCACCCCAATTAAGAATGTCAAAAATTACCTGAGTAATGAGCGTTATCGTCGCAGCCAGTTTCATTACCGCCAGCGCACAGCAACCGGAGCATACTGAAGTATGTGAGGATTGCGAGCACTGCCGGGAATGAAAATGGCAAGTAAGATAGCTCAGAAAAGGTCATAAAAGGGAAGTGTGCCGTGTTATTACCTTGGCTAATTATCATACCCTTCGTCGGCGGTCTGATCTGCTGGCTGACCGAGCGCCTCGGCGCGAAGGTGCCACGCTGGATCGCGCTGATCACCATGGGGCTGACGTTGGCGCTTTCACTGCAACTCTGGTTGCAGGGAGGCTATTCACTGACGCAGGCAGCGGGCATTCCGCAGTGGCAGTCAAGTTTCTCCGTTCCGTGGATCCCACGCTTCGGCATCAGCTTCCATTTAGCTATCGACGGTCTGTCGCTGCTGATGGTGGTGCTGACCGGTCTGCTCGGTCTGATGGCGGTGCTCTGTTCCTGGAATGAGATTGAAAAGTATCAGGGCTTCTTCCACCTCAACCTGATGTGGATCCTGGGCGGCGTCATCGGTGTGTTCCTCTCCATCGATATGTTCCTGTTCTTCTTCTTCTGGGAAATGATGCTGGTGCCGATGTACTTCCTCATCGCGCTCTGGGGTCATAAAGCCTCCGACGGCAAAACCCGTATTACCGCTGCAACCAAGTTCTTCATCTACACCCAGGCGTCAGGTCTGGTTATGCTGATTGCGATTCTGGGACTGGTGTTTGTCCACTTCAACGCAACCGGCGTCTGGACGTTCAACTATGAGCAGCTGCTGCAGACGCCGATGACACATGGTGTTGAATATCTGCTGATGCTGGGCTTCTTTATCGCTTTCGCGGTGAAAATGCCGGTGGTGCCGCTGCACGGCTGGCTGCCGGACGCGCACAGTCAGGCGCCGACGGCGGGTTCTGTTGACCTGGCGGGCATCCTGCTGAAAACCGCAGCGTATGGCTTACTGCGTTTCAGCCTGCCGCTGTTCCCGAACGCCTCGGCAGAGTTTGCGCCTGTTGCTATGTGGCTGGGCATCATCGGGATCTTCTACGGTGCCTGGATGGCGTTTTCGCAGACCGATATCAAGCGTCTGATTGCCTATACCTCGATTTCACACATGGGCTTTGTGCTGATTGCTATCTACACCGGCAGCCAGCTGGCGCTGCAGGGTGCGGTGATCCAGATGATTGCACATGGTCTCTCGGCTGCCGCGCTCTTCATCCTGTGTGGTCAGCTGTATGAGCGTCTGCATACCCGTGATATGCGTCAGATGGGCGGACTCTGGTCACGCATCAAATGGATTCCGGGCCTGTCGCTGTTCTTTGCTGTCGCCAACCTGGGGATGCCGGGTACCGGTAACTTCGTCGGCGAATTCATGATCCTGACGGGCAGTTTCCAGGTGGTGCCGACGATTATCATCATCTCCACCTTTGGTCTGGTGTTCGCCTCCGTTTACTCGCTGGTCATGATGCAGCGCGCCTACTACGGCGAAGCGAAATCAAAAGATCCGCTGCCAGGCATGTCACCGCGTGAGTTCATGACCATCGGGGTTCTGGTGGTGCTGCTGGTGCTGCTGGGCGTCTATCCACAGCCGATTCTGGATACTTCGCACGCTGCCATGAGCAATATTCAGCAGTGGTTTACCGCTTCAATTTCAACTACAAGGCCGTAATTCGCCATGACAATAACTCCTCACCAATTGATTGCGTTGCTGCCGCTGTTAATCGTCGGATTGACGGTGGTGGTTGTGATGCTGTCCATTGCCTGGCGACGCAACCACTTCGTTAACGCCACGCTAACGGTCGTTGGCCTGAACCTGGCGCTGCTGTCGCTCTATTTTGTCGGTCAGGTCGGCGCAATGGATGTCACGCCGCTGCTGCGTGTCGATGGCTATTCGATGTTCTACACCGCGCTGGTGATGCTGGCGAGCCTGGCGACCTGCACCTTTGCCTATCCGTGGCTGGCCGGTTTCCCGGACAACAAAGATGAGTTCTACCTGCTGGTGCTGATTGCGGCCCTGGGTGGCATCGTGCTGGCCAGTGCCAACCATCTGGCGGCGCTGTTCATCGGGATTGAGCTGCTGTCGCTGCCGCTGTTTGGTCTGATCGGCTATGCGTTCCGCCAGAAACGTTCGCTGGAAGCGGCGCTGAAATACACCATTCTTTCCGCGGCGGCCTCCTCGTTCCTGCTGTTTGGTATCGCGCTGATCTACGCCGACTCCGGCAACCTGAGCTTCGTTGCGCTGGGTCAGAGTCTGACCGACAGCATGATTCAGGAGCCCCTGCTGCTGGTTGGGCTGGGCATGATGATCATCGGTCTGGGCTTCAAACTTTCGCTGGTTCCGTTCCACCTCTGGACGCCTGATGTCTATCAGGGTGCGCCCGCGCCGGTGTCGACCTTCCTGGCAACCGCCAGCAAGATCGCCATCTTCGGTGTCATCATGCGTCTCTTCATGTATGCGCCGGTGACCGACAGCGAGGCCGTTCGCACGGTACTGGGCCTGATCGCCTTCGTATCGATCCTGTTCGGTAACCTGATGGCGATTTCGCAGAGCAACATCAAGCGTCTGCTGGGTTACTCTTCCATCGCCCACCTGGGTTATCTGCTGGTGGCGCTGATTGCGGTGAAAGATCATGAGCTGTCGATGGAAACGTCCGGGGTTTATCTGGCCGGTTACCTGTTCAGCAGCCTGGGCGCGTTTGGTGTGGTCAGTCTGATGTCCAGCCCGTATCGTGGCCCGGATGCGGACTCGCTCTACTCCTACCGTGGCCTGTTCTGGCATCGTCCGATTCTCTCTGCGGTCATGACGGTGATGATGCTGTCGCTGGCGGGTATCCCGATGACGCTGGGCTTTATCGGTAAATTCTACGTCATCGCTTCCGGCGTCAGTGCCCACCTGTGGTGGCTGACCGGTGCCGTGGTGGCGGGCAGTGCGATTGGTCTTTACTACTATCTGCGCGTCACGGTCAGTCTTTACCTCAGCCCGCCGGAGCTGCACACCCGTGATACGCCAGCTAACTGGGCGTTTACCGCCGGTGGTGTGGTCGTGCTGATCTCCGCCATTCTGGTGCTGCTGTTAGGGGTCTACCCGCAGCCATTAATCAGACTGGTGATGATGGCTCAGCCGCTAATGTAAGCGGAATGACGCTCTGATGAATCAGGCCTCCGGGCCTGATTTTTTTGTCTGCCATTGACCTGTCATCTGTAAACCGCGACGTTATGACCTCGTCGCTATAACCCATCCGGCCTTCTCAGGAGAAATCATGGATATTTGCTGGCTCGATAAACACCATCGTGAACTCACACCCTCCGAACTCTATGCGCTGCTGGCGCTACGCAGTCAGGTCTTTGTGGTGGAGCAGCAGTGCGCCTATCTGGATGTGGATGGCAGAGATTTACAGGCAGAAAACCGCCATCTGCTGGGGATGGCCGGTGACCAGCTGGTGGCCTATGCGCGCCTGCTGTCTCCGGAGGAGGCCTCTGGCCCGGTAAAAATCGGTCGGGTGATCGTGTCCGATCGGGTGCGCGGTGCGCAGCTGGGACGTCGTCTGATGGAGCAGGCGGTCAGCCGTTGTCAGCAGCACTGGCCGGGCCGCGACCTGTTTCTCTCTGCGCAGGCCCATCTGGAGAACTTCTACGGGCAGCATGGTTTTGTGGCGACAGGGGAGGTCTATCTGGAAGATGGGATCCCCCACGTCGATATGCGGAAGGTCGCGCCATAAAAAAGGCGAGGCCGGAGCCTCGCCTGTTTACATCAGCCGACCGTCATCTGGCGGTCATCGACATATTTCCGCTGATCCGGCGCAGGCGG
Source organism: Pantoea sp. GM_Pan_3 (assembly GCF_026541045.1). Classification (NCBI taxonomy): domain Bacteria; kingdom Pseudomonadati; phylum Pseudomonadota; class Gammaproteobacteria; order Enterobacterales; family Erwiniaceae; genus Pantoea; species Pantoea sp. GM_Pan_3. Next base: position 97,084 of record NZ_JALNVA010000001.1, read on the forward strand.
GAAGTATTGATAGAGCCAGGTTTCGCTCAGCGTCTCCTCTTTGGTGCGCAGGAAGAGGCGCATTTCGACCGGCGCGGTCGAGTCGCTGTTCGGATACCAGTCAAACAGAATGCGATAACCCTTCAGCGGATCGACATACAGAATCTCGACCTGTTTCACGCTACCGGATGACACGGTAATGACCGGCTCGATGCCTTTCGGCGCGGCAGCCTGCAAATCACCCCCGATGAAATCAATGGCGAAGCGACGGCACCAGGTTTCCGGGAAGTGTTCGCCAGGCGCCCAGCCTTCCGGGAAACCGCCGATACCGGTGCGGGTGGCGTCAACGCGCGCCAGACCGCTGCGCACCGGCGGCAGACCACTCCAGTAGAGCTTGTAGGAGAAGTTCAGCTCGCTGCCCGCTTTGACCGGTTCTGCGGGTTGCCAGAAGCAGACCACGTTATCCAGCGTTTCGCCGGTCGTCGGGATCTCCATCAGGTTAATCGCACCTTTGCCCCATTTGCCGACCGGCTCCACCCACAGGCTCGGACGCTTGTCATACCAGCCAATCACATCCTGATAATCTTTAAAGTCGTGATTAAGCTGGAGCAGGCCAAAGCCACGCGGATTCTCATCTTCGTAGGCGTTGAACTGCAGTCGCTGCGGATTGTTCAGCGGACGGGCAATCCATTCCCCTTTACCGGTCCACATCGCCAGGCGATCGGAGTCATGGATTTGCGGATGGTAGGTGTTGCACATGCGGCGTTCATTCGTGCCGCAGCTGAACATGCTGGTCATGGGCGAGATGCCAATCTGGCGGATCTCTTTGCGGGCAAACAGGTGGTTTTCCACCTCCATCACCACGCGTTTCTCTTCGCAATGGATGATGAACTTGTAGGCACCGGTGACGCTCGCGCCATCCAGCAGGGCGTAGCAGGTAAAGGTGGTATCTTCCGCCTTTGGCGTTTCAAACCAGAAGGCCGTGAAATCGGGGAACTCTTCCTGACCGTTGCTGAAGGTGTTGATCGCGACGCCACGTGCCGAGAGGCCGTACTGGTAAGTATCGTCAACCGCACGGAAGTAGCTTGCGCCGAGGAAGGAGACGATATCCCGGCGAGCCAGTTCCGGTTTCTTAAAGGCGCGGAAACCGGCAAAGCCCAGGTCGGTTTTACCCTCCAGCTGCTTTGTATCGACCTTCGCATCGTTATAGTTAAACAGTTCAGGACGGAAGTGGATTTCGCGCGCCTCGCGGCTGGCACTGTCAACCGAGAACATGCGGATGCGGCGCTTGAAGCCCATGCCGACGTGGAAGAACTGCACGTCCAGCTGACGGTCGGGCAGGTTGTTCCAGAGCGAGTGATTCGCGTCATACTGAATTTCGTTGTACGCCTGCGGCGTCAGCGTTGCCAGTGTCTCCGGCAGTGCGCCTGGTGCGCCGCCCCAGGGTTGCTTCGCCAGCGCGGCCGCTTTTTTCTTCAATACGTCGAAATCGAAGCGTACTGCGGTTCCGTCAGCAATGCCATCTTCTGCCCAGGCGGATTGCGCAAACAGCGTTGACAGGCCGGTCATGCCGCTGACGGCGGAGAAGGCCATTGACGCTTTCATAAACATTCTTCGATTCATGCCAGAGATCATTCCTTAGCTGTTCGAGGGTGTCGTGACTGTCGTGCAAAATGCACTTTCATGGCCCGATAATCACAGGCAACAGAGGGGTACGACAGCAGGGTAACTGGAAAATTCAGTTCCGTTAAAATTTATCAGATTAATCAAAGAAGCGAAGCGAAATTGCGTCTCTGCCGCTGCGTCTTACGCATCTTTGCACGGGGAAGGGCGCGCTGCCTGACGCTGCCCCGGTTAACAAATGAAAAATCAGGTGATTCCTGGCGCAGGAAATCGGCAGAGCGTCAGATTGTGGCTATAGTTAATGAACTGCTTTGCAATTCACACGGAGGAAACGATGGTAAACCAGACAAATCAATTCGAAACGGGCCTCGATGACGATATTGCGTTACTGACGGAAACGCTGGAAGAAGTACTGAAGGCATCCGGTGATCCGGCTGACCAGAAGTACATCGAGCTTAAAAGCAAAGCCGAACAGGCGCTGCACGATGTGAAATCCCGTGTCAGCCAGGCGTCCGATAGCTACTACTATCGTGCAAAACAGGCCGCTTACCGTGCCGACGATTACGTGCACGAAAAACCCTGGCAGGGTGTTGGCATCGGCGCTACCGCCGGTCTGATCCTGGGGCTGCTGCTGGCGCGTCGTTAATCGCGACGCCCTGACAGTCATCAAACGGCGGGTCTCACCCGCCGTTTTTGTTTTTCCTGAACGCACGGCCCGCCTCCGCAAACCCTCATTTTTCTCTTTCCGGCCTGAAGCGCCCTGTGCTCTCAGTGGGGAATGCGCATTGTGTTTCTCTGATGGAGTTCCTAAAGTAAAGCAAACGTTAAAAAGGAGAATGCGACGTGATCAGAGTAGAGATGCTGTCAACCGGGGATGAGGTGCTGCACGGCCAAATCGTCGATACCAACGCGGCCTGGCTGGCGGATGTGCTATTTCAGCACGGGCTGCCGATGACCAGCCGCACCACGGTCGGGGATTCTCTCGATTCGCTGATCGCGACGCTGCAGGCGCGCAGTCACGAGGCGGATGTGCTGATCGTGAATGGCGGGCTGGGGCCGACCAGTGACGATCTCAGTGCGCTGGCCGCGGCTCAGGCCTGTGGCGTGGAACTGGAGATGCAGCAGGGGTGGCTGGAGCAGATGGAAGCCTGGTTTGCCAGCCGGGGACGGGTGATGGCGGCGAGTAATTGCAAGCAGGCCGAGATCCCGGCCAATGCAGAACTGATTGATAATCCGGTCGGCACCGCCTGTGGCTTTGCCCTGCAGCTCAATCGCTGCTGGATGTTTTTCACGCCCGGCGTTCCCTCTGAGTTTAAAGTTATGGTGGAGCAGCAGATCATTCCGCGCCTGAAGGCGAAGTTTACGCCGCCCGAGCCGCCGGTTTGTCTGCGACTGACAACCTTTGGTCGCGGCGAAAGTGATATCGCCGCCGAACTGGAGTCGCTGCCGCTGCCCGAGGGTGTGGTGATGGGTTATCGCTCCTCCATGCCGATTATCGAGATCAAACTCACCGGCCCGGCAAGTCAGCGTGTGGCGATGGAGCAGGCGTGGCAGCAGGTTCGGCTGCTGCTGGCGGAATGCACCATTTTTGAAGGCACCGAAGGTTTACCAGCCCTGCTGGCCCGTGAACTGACGCAGCGCGGTGCAGCGCTGGCGATCAGTGAGCAGTACACCGCCGGACTGCTCTACTGGCAACTGGCTGCCGCCAGTGTGCCGTTGCGCGGTGCAGACATTCTGCCTTCCCGCCCTGAGACGCTTGAGCAGCAGGTTGCCCGCACCGGCCAGCTCGCCACGCAGCAGCAGGCGGCGCTGGCGCTTTCTGTCGGCAGTCTGGATCAGGAAGAGATAGCGATTGCCCTGTATACTCCGGAAGGCAGTGTCGGACAGCGGGTAAAATTCAGCACCGGCCGTCACAACCTGGAGACGCGGCAGAAGGTGGTGGCAATGATGGCGATGAACATGCTGCGCCGCTGGTTGCACGGCAGCGAAGTCAGCACCGGTCACGGCTGGATTGATGTGGTTGAAACTATCAGACAGTGAGAACAGGGAAAATAAAACGGGCGCCTGAGGCGCCCGTTTTATTCTGGCTGCTGGCCAGATTAGCCCTGATGGCTGCCAGATCGAGCCTGCGCAGGGAACCCGGTCAGATCGGAAAGACGCAAACAGCGTCATCCCTGACTGCTCGGCCCGCGCCGTCCATGGCGCGGGACGCTTTCCTTTTCTGACCGGGTTCCCTGCGCTTTTACTTAGCCATTGCGGTGAGTTTCACCCGCATTCAGGCAGAGTCGCAGTCAGAGAGATAGCTACCTCAGTTACAACTCAAGCTCAATCTCGCCTTTGGCTTTGCAGCAGCAGGGCAGGATCTCATCCTGCTGCACAAAGGCCAGCGGCTTCTGCGGGTAGTGCACTTCACCCTTCAGTAGCCGCATCCGGCAGGAACCGCAGTAACCTTCGCGGCACTGGAACTCCACGCAGAGATTGTTGGCTTCCAGCAGCGTCAGCAGATTCGTGTGCTCGTCCGTGCATTCCAGCCGGGTGCCGGAGCTGCGCAGAATAACAACGTCGCGGCTCATGATTACAGCTGGAAGTCGTCGAAGTCGTTAGCGCCCACTTCAGAATCAATCTGACCCACCAGATAGGAGCTCACTTCTACTTCCTGCGGCGCAACCTGAACGTTGTCAGACACCAGCCAGGAGTTGATCCACGGAATCGGGTTTGACCGCGTCTGGAACGGCAAATCAAGGCCTACCGCCTGCATACGGATATTGGTGATGTACTCAATGTACTGGCAGAGAATATCTTTGTTCAGGCCGATCATTGAGCCGCCGCTGAACAGATAGTCTGCCCACTCTTTCTCCTGCTCGGCGGCCTTCTTAAACAGCTCGAAGCACTCATCACGGCACTCTGCCGCAATCTCTTTCATCTCCGGATCGTCTTCACCGCTGCGCAGCAGGTTCAGCATATGCTGGGTGCCGGTCAGGTGCAGCGCTTCATCGCGGGCGATTAGCTTGATGATTTTGGCGTTGCCTTCCATCAGTTCACGCTCTGCGAAGGCGAATGAACAGGCGAAGCTGACATAGAAACGGATGGCTTCCAGCGCATTGACGCTCATCAGACAGATATAAAGCTGCTTCTTCAGGGCGCGCAGGCTGACGACAACCGTTTTGCCGTTGACCTGATGCGTGCCTTCGCCCAGCTGATGCCAGTAGTTGGTCATCTCAATCAGGTCGTCGTAATAGCGTGAGATATCCTGAGCGCGCGCCAGAATCTGCTCGTTGGTGACGATATCATCAAACACCAGCGCCGGATCGTTCACGATATTACGGATAATGTGGGTGTAAGAACGGGAGTGAATCGTCTCGGAGAAGGCCCAGGTTTCGATCCAGGTTTCCAGCTCAGGGATCGAGATCAGTGGCAGCAGCGCGACGTTCGGGCTGCGGCCCTGAATCGAATCCAGCAGCGTCTGATACTTCAGGTTGCTGATGAAGATATGCTTTTCATGTTCCGGCAGCGCCTGATAGTCGATACGGTCGCGGGACACGTCGACCTCTTCGGGACGCCAGAAGAAAGAGAGCTGCTTTTCGATCAGCTTTTCAAAGATGTCATATTTCTGCTGGTCGAAGCGCGCCACGTTGACCGACTGACCGAAAAACATCGGCTCTTTCAGCTGATCATTTTTGTTCTGTGAGAAGGTGGAGTAAGCCATAAAAGTTGTCCAAAAAAAGAGGAAGCGAAGTGGCCTCGTGAAATGAATGAGGCGGGAGAATCTCCCGCCTGGCCATTAGATTTTACAGGCGCCGCTCTCGCAGCCATCATCCTGGATAGAAGGTGCCAGGTCATCCTGAGCATCTTCCGCACCGTCACGGGTGTTCTGATAGTAGAGCGTTTTCACGCCGAACTTGTACGCCGTCAGCAGATCTTTCAGCAGTTGCTTCATCGGCACTTTACCGTTGGCAAAGCGGGATGGATCGTAGTTGGTGTTAGACGAAATCGCCTGGTCGATGAATTTCTGCATCAGACCCACCAGCTGCAGATAGCCATCGTTGTTCGGCATTTCCCACAGCAGCTCATACTGATCTTTCAGGCGCTCATACTCCGGCACCACCTGACGCAGGATGCCATCTTTCGACGCTTTGATGCTGATGTGACCGCGTGGCGGCTCAATGCCGTTGGTGGCATTGGAGATCTGCGACGATGTCTCAGACGGCATCAGCGCTGACAGCGTCGAGTTGCGCAGGCCGTGAGTTTTGATCTCTTCACGCAGGCTTTCCCAGTCGAGATGCAGCGGTTCGTTGCTGATCGCGTCCAGATCTTTCTTGTAGGTGTCGATAGGCAGGATGCCCTGCGCATAGGTGGTTTCGTTGAACCACGGGCAGGCACCTTGCTCTTTCGCCAGCGCGTTTGAGGCTTTCAGCAGGTAATACTGAATGGCTTCAAAGGTCTTGTGCGTCAGGCCATTGGCGCTGCCGTCGGAGTAGCGCACACCGTGCTTCGCCAGGTAGTAAGCGTAGTTGATCACGCCGATACCCAGGGTACGACGACCCATCGCGCCACGCTTCGCTGCCGGGATGGGGTAATCCTGATAGTCGAGCAGGGCGTCAAGCGCACGCACCGCCAGGGTCGCGAGCTCTTCCAGATCGTCGAGGCTGTCAATGGCACCCAGGTTGAACGCAGAGAGCGTACACAGGGCGATCTCACCGTTCTCGTCGTTCACATCTTCCAGCGGCTTGGTCGGCAGCGCGATCTCCAGGCAGAGGTTAGACTGGCGAACCGGCGCGATGCTGGCGTCAAACGGGCTGTGCGTGTTGCAGTGGTCGACGTTCTGAATGTAGATACGGCCGGTTGAGGCGCGTTCCTGCATCATCAGAGAGAAGAGATCGACCGCTTTGACACGCTGTTTGCGGATGCTCTGATCCTGCTCATATTTGGTGTAAAGGCGCTCAAACTCATCCTGATCGGCGAAGAAGGCGTCATACAGACCCGGGACATCAGACGGGCTGAACAGGGTAATCTCTTCCCCTTTCAGCAGGCGCTGGTACATCAGTTTGTTGAGCTGCACGCCATAGTCCATGTGGCGCACGCGGTTGCCTTCAACACCACGGTTGTTTTTCAGCACCAGCAGACTTTCGATTTCCAGGTGCCACATCGGGTAGAACAGCGTGGCGGCACCGCCGCGAACGCCGCCCTGAGAACAGGACTTCACCGCAGTCTGGAAATGTTTGTAGAACGGGATACAGCCGGTGTGGAACGCTTCACCGCCGCGGATCGGGCTGCCCAGCGCACGGATGCGACCGGCGTTGATGCCGATACCGGCACGCTGAGAGACATATTTCACGATCGCGCTGGAGGTGGCGTTGATTGAGTCCAGGCTGTCGCCGCACTCGATCAGGACACAGGAGCTGAACTGACGCGTCGGGGTACGCACGCCCGACATGATGGGTGTCGGCAGGGAGATCTTAAAGGTCGAAACCGCATCATAGAAACGTCTGATGTAATCCATGCGGGTGTCGCGCGGATAGCCAGAGAAGAGGCAGGCGGCGACCAGGATGTAGAGGAACTGCGCGCTCTCGTAGATTTCACCGGAGACGCGGTTCTGCACCAGATATTTGCCTTCGAGCTGCTTTACGGCAGCATAGGAGAAGTTCATGTCGCGCCAGTGGTCGAGGAACTCGTCCATCTGCGCAAACTCTTCCGGGCTGTAATCTTCCAGCAGGTGGCGGTCATATTTGCCGAGGTCCACCATTTTGACGACCTGGTCATAGAGCTTTGGTGGCTCAAACTGACCATACGCCTTTTTGCGCAGGTGGAAGATTGCCAGGCGGGCAGCCAGGTACTGATAGTCAGGGGCATCGCGAGAGATGAGGTCTGCTGCGGCCTTGATGATGGTCTCATGAATGTCAGAGGTCCTGATGCCATCATAGAACTGAATATGGGAACGCAGCTCCACCTGTGACACTGAGACGTTGTTCAGCCCTTCAGCTGCCCAGTCCAGCACACGGTGAATTTTGTCGAGATCAATGCGCTCCTGGCGGCCATCGCGTTTAGTAACGAGCAGACTCTGGTTCATGTCGCGTTTTTACCTTTGCGTGAGTATCCAAAAATTAAAAGAAATCCCGGTTTATACACAGCATATTCATTGTGAATAATATGTGGATAAACACAACATCTAGGGGGTGATGGGAAAACCTGCAACTACATGGAGGCATATTTTAGTATTTTGCGGCGGGTTAACAAGAGCAAAAAATGATGACGGGAGGGGTTGTAATTCTGGCGAAAATTCTTAGCCCACGCCTTATAAGGCCTGACACCCTGTCAACCCGATCACACTTTTTTTTGTTAATTTGATCGGACGCGTATTTCTTATTCAATCCTCAGATGTGCGCAGAAAAAGGGATGAAAATTGCGCAAAAGCCGCTAGCGCTCTGCGGCTCTGGCAGAAAAGGCGGGCGGGCAGGTGAAATCTGTCAGGGCCAGCCTGAGCTAAGTGACTGGCAGATATCAGAATGGCGTGGCGGTCTGAGCGGGGAGAAGGCCCGCCGGAGAAAGAGGCGGGCCGGAGACTTAGCGGGCGCGGTGGGTGTGCACCATATAATTGACGTCGGTGCCGGGTGCCAGTTTGAAGCGGTTGGTCACCGGGTTGTAGTGCAGGCCAATGATGTGACGTTCACGCAGAGTGGTTTCATCGACCCAGCCGAGCAGCTCAGAGGGACGGATAAACTTTTTCACGTCATGGGTGCCGCGTGGCACCATGCGCAGCACATATTCTGCGCCAAACACCGCCAGCAGCCAGGCTTTGGGATTGCGATTCAGCGTGGAGAAGAAGACCTCGCCGCCCGGCTTAACCAGCTGCGCACAGGCGTGCACCACCGAGCGCGGGTCCGGAACGTGCTCCAGCATCTCCATGCAGGTCACCACATCATATTTTCCGGCGTTCTCTTCCGCATGCGCTTCTACGGTCTGCTGCACGTAGTCCAGCGTGACGCCGCTCTCAAGGGCATGCAGACGTGCGACCGCCAGAGGTTCCGCTCCCATGTCCAGCCCGGTCACTACCGCACCTTCGCGCGCCATGCTCTCGGCTAAAATGCCGCCGCCGCAGCCGACGTCGAGCACGGTTTTACCAAACAAACCGTTGCTGTGCTCCGCGATATAGCCCAGTCGCAGCGGGTTAATGCGGTGCAACGGTTTAAATTCACCCTCCAGATCCCACCAGCGCGAGGCAACGGCCTCAAACTTGGCAATTTCCTGTGCATCGACGTTCTGCTGATGATTCTGCGGTTGTGCATTCATTGAATCGTAACTCCTGACAAAATGTCCCCACAGTATAAACGCTTAACCGCCGATGGCACACCTTTCAGGCACAAGGAAAAGCGGGTGAAATCGGTGGTTAACGTTCACCAGAGCATTGCAGTGTGATATACTTTCGCACCTTTAAAATCCGGGATTAAGTAGAGGGATAGCGGCTCCATGAGCGACCTTGCGAGAGAAATTACACCGGTCAATATCGAAGAAGAATTAAAGACTTCTTACCTCGATTACGCCATGTCGGTCATCGTTGGCCGAGCTTTACCCGATGTGCGTGACGGCCTGAAGCCGGTGCATCGTCGCGTACTCTTTGCGATGAGCGAACTGGGTAACGACTGGAACAAACCCTATAAAAAATCTGCCCGCGTCGTCGGTGACGTTATCGGTAAATATCACCCGCATGGTGATTCCGCCGTTTACGACACCATTGTACGTATGGCCCAGCCTTTCTCCCTGCGTTACATGCTGGTGGACGGACAAGGCAACTTCGGCTCCATCGATGGCGACTCCGCCGCGGCGATGCGTTATACCGAAGTCCGCATGTCAAAAATCGCCCACGATCTGTTAGCTGACCTGGAAAAAGAGACCGTCGATTTTGTGCCGAACTATGACGGCACAGAGCAGATCCCTGAAGTTCTGCCGACCAAAATCCCTAACCTGCTGGTTAACGGTTCCTCCGGTATCGCCGTGGGGATGGCAACCAATATTCCGCCGCATAACCTGCGCGAAGTGATTAACGGCTGCCTGGCCTACATTGAAGATGAGAACATCAGCATTGAAGGGCTGATGGAGCACATTCCGGGACCTGACTTCCCGACCGCCGCCATCATCAATGGCCGCCGTGGCATTGAAGAAGCGTACCGCACCGGACGCGGTAAGATTTATATTCGTGCGCGTGGCGAAGTGGAAGCGGATGCCAAAACGGGCCGCGAGACCATCGTCATTCACGAGCTGCCTTATCAGGTCAACAAAGCCCGCCTGATCGAGAAGATTGCAGAGCTGGTGAAAGAGAAGCGTGTCGAGGGCATCAGCGCGCTGCGCGATGAGTCTGACAAAGACGGCATGCGCATCGTGATCGAGATTAAGCGTGATGCGGTCGGCGAAGTGGTGCTGAATAATCTCTATTCACTGACTCAGCTGCAGACTTCGTTTGGTATCAACATGGTTGCCCTGCATCAGGGTCAGCCGAAGATTATGGCGCTGAAGGAGATTCTGGAAGCCTTTGTTCGCCATCGTCGTGAAGTGGTGACGCGCCGTACCATTTTTGAACTGCGTAAAGCCCGTGACCGTGCGCATATCCTTGAAGGTCTGGCGATTGCGCTGGCGAATATCGATCCGATTATCGAGCTGATCCGCCGTGCGCCAACCCCGGCAGAAGCAAAAGCGGGTCTGATTTCGCAGGCGTGGGATCTCGGTAACGTGTCAGCGATGCTGGAGCGTGCCGGTGATGACGCCGCCCGTCCGGAGTGGCTGGAGCCGCAGTTTGGCATCCGCGACGGTCAGTACTACCTGACCGAGCAGCAGGCTCAGGCGATTCTGGATCTGCGTCTGCAGAAACTGACCGGCCTTGAGCATGAGAAGCTGCTGGATGAGTATAAAGCGCTGCTGGATCAGATCGCCGGGTTGCTGCTGATTCTGTCGAGCGCTGAGCGTCTGATGGAAGTGATCCGCGAAGAGCTGGAGCTGATGCGCGATCAGTTTGGTGACGATCGTCGCACCGAGATTACCGCGAACAGCGCGGACATCAACATCGAAGACCTGATCAATCAGGAAGACGTGGTGGTGACGTTGTCGCATCAGGGCTATGTGAAGTATCAGCCGCTGAGTGACTACGAAGCGCAGCGTCGTGGTGGTAAAGGCAAGTCAGCGGCACGCATCAAGGAAGAGGACTTCATTGATCGTCTGCTGGTGGCTAATACTCACGATACGATTCTCTGCTTCTCCAGCCGTGGCCGTCTCTACTGGATGAAGGTTTATCAGCTGCCGGAAGCGAGCCGTGGAGCGCGTGGACGTCCAATCGTCAACCTGCTGCCGCTGGAAGCGAACGAGCGTATTACGGCGATTCTGCCGGTTCGCGAGTATACCGAAGGCTTCAATATCTTTATGGCGACCGCGCTGGGCACCGTGAAGAAGACCGCGCTGAAAGAGTTCAGCCGTCCGCGCAGCGCCGGCATTATTGCCGTGAATCTGCGTGACGACGATGAGCTGATCGGTGTGGCGCTGACCAACGGTAATGACGAAGCGATGCTGTTCTCCGCCGCCGGTAAAGTGGTGCGCTTCGCCGAGAGCGCTGTGCGTGCCATGGGCCGAACCGCGTCAGGTGTTCGCGGTATCAAGCTGGCCGAAGGCGATCGCGTGGTTTCTCTGATTGTGCCGCGTGAAGAGGGTGCGATTCTTACCGTGACGCAGAATGGTTACGGCAAGCGTACCGCCAACAGCGAATACCCGACCAAGTCGCGTGCGACGCAGGGTGTGATTTCAATCAAAGTGACCGATCGTAACGGTCCGGTGATTGGCGCTGTTCAGGTGGTGGATAGCGATCAGATTATGATGATCACCGATGCCGGTACGCTGGTGCGTACCCGCGTTTCAGAAGTCAGCGTCGTGGGTCGTAATACCCAGGGTGTGATTCTGATCCGCACCGCAGAGGATGAGAATGTGGTCGGATTGCAGCGTGTCGCCGAGCCGGTTGAAGAGGAAGAGCTGGATTCAATCGACGGCAGCGTGGCGGAAGGCGAGGATGATATCGCGCCTGAAGCGGATTCTGACGATGAAGAGATTGCACCGGAAGCGGAAGACGAAGACGACGCGGCTGAAGACGACGAGTAAGTTGTCTGGCATAAGCTGAGGTTCGTTGCAGAAACGGCAGGTCAGGGGAAACCCGGCCTGCCGTTTTTTTTATGCGGTGTGCAAGGTAGCCTGTGGCGGCGGTGAGGCCGCTGCGATCGAAAGACCCGCCATGCCCGATCGCAAAGGATTCCCGCATCCCAGCGGATCGGCCACGCTATCCCTGCCGTGGACGCTTTGCTCTTCGGGCATGGCAGACCTTTCTCGGCGGGATGTGGTGTCGCTTCAGGCCGCTGCGATCGAAAGGCCCGCCATGCCCGATCGCAAAGGATTCCCGCATCCCTGCGGATCGGCCACGCCATCCCTGGCGTGGACGCTTTGCTCTTCGGGCATGGCAGGCCTTTCTCGCCGGATAGGGTGTCGCTTCAGGCGGGTGAGTGCGCGGGCGGGAGGATGCGGATTCTTGTGGGTGTGGCGGTGAGGCCGCTGCGATCGAAAGGCTTTTCTCGGCGGGGTATGGTGTCGCTTCAGGCCGTTGCGATCGAAAGGCCCGCCATGCCCGATCGCAAAGGATTCCCGCATCCCAGCGGATCGGCCACGCCATCCCTGGCGTGGACGCTTTGCTCTTCGGGCATGGCAGGCCTTTCTCGCCGGGATAAGGTGTCGCTTCAGGCGGGTGAGTGCGCGGACTGGAGGATGCGGATTCTTGTGGGTGTGGCGGTGAGGCCGCTGCGATCGAAAGGCCTTTCTCGCCGGGATAGGGTGTTGCTTCAGCTCTTTCTGGCTGGAAAACGGTTTCGCTTCAGGCGGGGGATGGGGGACGTCAGGCGTGGCGGCAAAAGCTGTCCGAAAAGCGTCCCAAACTGCCTGCCGGGCCTTCCGCTGGCTGGCTTTTTTTGCCCGATGAAGCTAGTGTATGGGCAATAAAAATTGATGATGCGACTAACCTTGCCAACTGCGAGTTTCCTTTGAAATATCCTGTCTCTTTCCGCACTACGCTTCGCATCTCGCGCTATCTTTTCCGCGCGCTGGCGCTGCTAATCTGGACGCTGGGCGCTGTTCTTACCGCGTTTTACATCATCAGCGTGCTGCACAATAAAGAGACGCAGGTTCGTCAGGAGTTTGCCAGCAACTACGGCACGATACAGTGGTATGTGCGGCACTCCGCCGACATGATGCGGGAGCTGAAATATATTACGGAGAACCGGCTGACGAATGCCAGCAACGGCATGGATGCGCTGACCGGCATGATCCCGGGTAAAACGACCCAGCCGCAGTTTACGCCGCTGTTTTCCGATGGCGACTGCACCGCCATGAGCAACACCTGGCGCAACTCGCTCGACTCCCTCAGTTATTACATCAACTACTGGAAAAGCAACTTCGCCTCCTCGTATGAGCTGAACCGGGTGTTCTTTATCGGAGGGGAAAGCCAGTGTCTGGCTGACTTTACGATTGGCAGCAGCACCGCCGATCGGGAGCGCAGCCTGAAATCGCTGCGTGAGAATGTGCTGCGCTACCGTAACAGCAACGAAGAAGAGCGCCGCAACCCGATGTACTGGATCAACAGCAGTGCTCAGCCGGGTGTCGGCACCTTCTATATGGTGGTGCCGGTCTACGTGGCCAACAAGTTGCAGGCGCTGCTGGGCGTCGAACAGAATATCCGCCTTGATGAGTTTATTCAGCCGGGCAGTCTGCCGATCATCGCCTCGATTACCGACGAAAATTATCGTCCACTGCTCAATTCGCGCCGGGGCGGATTGGGCTTCTCGCTCGACAGTCTGCCCGATGACAAAACCTGGTTCGGTTATCTGAATGGTTACCGTCAGCTGGTGCTGAAAAAGCCGCTGCCGCCTTCCGATCTCAACGTGGTGTGGTCGATACCCACCGACGTGATGATGGATCAGCTGAAGCTGATGATCATTAATGCGCTGCTGCTCAATGTGTTCAGCGCCATCATTCTGTTTACGCTCGCCTGGCTGTTTGAGCGCCGGATGTTCCTGCCCGCCGAGGAGAATGCGCACCGGCTGGAAGAGCATGAACAGTTCAACCGTAAGATTGTGGCCTCGGCGCCGGTGGGGATCTGTATTTTACGCACCAGCGACGGCACCAATATTCTGAGTAACGAGCTGGCGCACAATTACCTGACCCTGCTGACCCAGGAAGATCGCCTGCGGCTGAATGAGATTATCGGCGGCCAGCAGGTTAACTTTGTCGATGTGCTCACCGGCAGCAACACCAACCTGCAGATCAGCTTTGTCCATTCGCGCTATCGCAATGAAAACGTGGCGATTTGTGTACTGGTGGACGTGTCGGCCCGTGTCCGCATGGAGCAGTCGCTGCAGGAGATGGCCCATGCGGCAGAGCAGGCGAGCCAGTCGAAGTCGATGTTCCTTGCCACCGTCAGCCATGAGCTGCGCACGCCGCTCTATGGGATTATCGGTAACCTCGATCTGCTGCAGACCCGGCAACTGCCCAGCGGGATCGACTCGCTGGTGACGGCGATGAACAACTCCTCCAGCCTGCTGCTGAAAATCATCAGCGATATCCTCGACTTCTCTAAAATCGAGTCAGAGCAGCTGAAGATCGAACCGCGTCCGTTTGCACCGCGTGAAATCGTGACCCACATCGTCGGCAACTATCTGTCGCTGGTGGTGAAGAAGCGACTGACGCTCTACTGCTTTATCGAACATGACGTTCCGCAGGTGCTGGATGGCGATCCGCTGCGTCTGCAACAGGTGATCTCCAACCTGCTGAACAACGCCATTAAGTTCACCCACACCGGCTGTATTATCCTGCACGCCTATGTCTCGCAGGGCTATCTGGCCTTCCGGGTGCGCGATACCGGGGTCGGAATTCCGGCGAAAGAGCTGCCGCGCCTGTTCGATCCCTTCTTCCAGGTCGGGAATGGCGTGCAGCGCAATTTCCAGGGCACCGGGCTGGGACTGGCGATCTGTGAAAAGCTGATCAATATGATGGACGGCGACATTGAGGTCGACTCAGAGCCGGGCATGGGCAGTCAGTTCATTGTTCGTATTCCCGTCTACAAAGGGCAGAAGCCGTCGCTGATGCTGCTGGAGGATTTGCAGGAGAAGAAAATCTGGCTGGCGATGCGCAATGATTATCTGGCGGCGTTTATCACGCGTCAGATGCAGCAGCAGGGGATTCAGGTTGCGGATTATAACGGCAAACCGGGCCCCGACGATGTGGTGATGACCGATTACGAGCTGGAGATCGATCTACCGCTGCGGGCGCTGGTCACCTTTGATGGATCGCATGTGGATATGCCGCGTGAACGTCAGCCTGGACGCTGGGTTCACTCGACCGCCACACTGCATGAGGTACCGGCGCTGCTGGCGCGTATCTATCGCATCTCGCTCGGCCACGACGCGGCAGATGCGCTGCTGCTGGCTGGCCCGGTGGAAGAGAAGATTCACAACGATGACATCATGGTTCTGATCGTCGATGACCATCCGATTAACCGCATGCTGCTTTCAGAACAGCTTGGCACGCTGGGGTATCAGGTGAAAACCGCCCAGGATGGCGTCGATGCGCTTAACGTGCTGAGCCGCAATGAGATCGACATCGTACTGACCGATGTGAACATGCCGAACATGGATGGGTATCGCCTGACGCAGCGGTTGCGTCAGCTGGGGCATCTCTTCCCGGTCATTGGCGTCACGGCAAATGCGCTGGCCGAAGAGAAGCAGCGTTGTATGGACGCGGGCATGGATAACTGCCTGTCGAAACCGGTGACGTTAGATGTGCTGAAAAGCACGCTGGCAATCTATGCTGAGCGGGTGCGTAAAACGCGCATGAAGTAGGGCAGAGGGGAGGCGGTGCAGGCTGCACCGCCTCAGCGATCGATTAGTCTCTTTCGACCTGGGTCTGGCTGACAGAGGAGAGGTAGTTCAGCAGGGCAATATCGTTATCCACGCCCAGTTTCATCATCGCTGATTTCTTCTGGCTGCTGATGGTTTTAATACTGCGGTTCAGTTTCTTGGCAATTTCTGTCACCAGGAAACCTTCTGCGAACAGACGCAGCACTTCGCTCTCTTTCGGTGACAGGCGCTTGTCGCCGTAACCGCCCGCGCTGATTTTCTCCAGCAGTTTTGCCACGCTTTCCGGCGTATATTTCTTGCCTTTCTGCAGGGCTGCCAGCGCTTTCGGCAGGTCGGTTGGTGCGCCCTGTTTCAGCACGATGCCTTCGATGTCGAGATCAAGCACAGAGCTCAGGATCGCCGGGTTATTGTTCATCGTCAGAACAATAATGGAGAGATCCGGATAGTGGCGTTTGATGTATTTAATCAGCGTGATGCCGTCGCCATACTTCTCACCAGGCATAGAGAGGTCGGTGATCAGGACGTTAGCATCCAGCTTGGACAGATTGTTGATCAGTGCTGTTGAGTCTTCGAACTCACCTACAACGTTGACCCATTCAATTTGTTCCAGAGACTTTCGGATACCGAAAAGGACAATTGGATGGTCATCGGCAATAATTACATTTAAGTTATTCATCTTATTGGTTACCTTGCTGCAGCAGTTGATTGACGTAAGCGTCAATATCACTGGTGGTATTTGTAATGTTTGAATCGTCACACGCTTTAATGTGGTGTTCTAACTCTTCACAAAGCTGTTTGCCGGGAGACAGGTTGAGCATGGCAAACACGCCCTTCAGGCGATGCGCTGTCTGAGCAAGCGAGTCGTAGTCCTTTTCTGCTGACTCAGTATACAGTCTCTTCACATCAACCGGTACTGTCTCGGTAAACAGCTGGAAATAGCCGCCGCTCATCAATGGCGTGGCTGTGTCGTCTTCCCTGTCATTATCCATCACATCATGCGACAGTTGCTTCTCAATCAGGGCCAGCAATGCATCCAGCAGCGCATTACTGAGATTGAAATTGACCCGATACTGCTGGTCGTTCAGTGCATGATGACCGAGCTCATCTTCCGCCAGCAGCAGTGCCCAGCCGCTCAGCTTCGACGGATCGTCGGTTACCAGCACGTCGTGATCCTGTCCGGAAATACGCTCGTCCGGGGTGAGACAGCGCGCTCCCCAGTTTTCCAGATGGCGGCAGACGATTTTATGGACGTCCTCCACGGTGATCTCCACCAGGGCGGTGACCCCATCCAGAATTTTTTCCTCTTCTTCTTCCTGCTTCTGCTCCAGTGCCATCGGCAGCTGCATATTATAGCGGGTGCCGATATCCGCTTTCGCGACGATATCCAGACTGCCCCCCATCTGCTTGCAGAGCTGTTTGCAGAGGAAGAAGGCCATGCCTGACGCCTGACCATATCGATCCTGGCTGGTGTCGCCCAGGAACGGGAAATCGACATTCGCCAGCTCATCCACGGTCAGGCCCGCGCCGGTATCAACCAGTTCGATGATGAGTCTATCGGCCTGTTTATTCGCAACCTTAACTTCCAGGGTAATTTTTCCCCAGCGGGTGGTGGTCAGCGCATAGTGCATCAGGGTGGTCAGCACCTTACGCAGGGCGCGACGGTCGCCAAAGCGCATCTCATCATTGGCCAGATGGTTATTCACCACCAGTGACAACCCTTTGCGACGCATCAGCGGCAGGCTTTCCAGTGCGATCTCATCCAGCAGTTCCTGCAGGTTGAAGATGGTGGCATCCGGTGACCAGTCGTGCGCCTCCAGCCGGTTCAGCAGCACAATATCATCCACCAGCCGCGCCAGCCCCTGGCTTTCATCAAGCAGGTCGAGCACGGATTCATCGGCATCCCGCTGGCTGAGCTGCACCAGCTGCGCCACGATCTTCTCCAGCGGCTGATTCAGCGCATGACCGAGATTGTGCAGCAGCTGCTGCCGCATCTGATGGTTGCGATCCAGCACCTGCTGCGCTTTCTGCAGCTTCTTGTTCACCAGCAGTTCGCGATCCTGGTCACGCATCATAAACAGCTGGGTATGGGGTGAGAGCACGCTACGGGCGTGGCGGATCTCATACACTTCGTTATTGATGGTAGCCTGCAGAACGCCCTGATGCTGGTCGGACATATTAATAATCTTCTGCAGATTGAGGTGCGGCAGAAGATGCTCTGCAATTTTGTTGCTCAGCAGGGTGCGGTTGCTGGCAAAGTCATAGACCAGCAGGCCCACCGGCAGGCTGCCCACAATCTCCTCATTCAGCACCCGAAGCGAGTCGAGTTCGGCGCTCTGGTTCTCACTGGGGCGCAGGGACTGCTGACGCAGCAGCATCACACCGCCCAGCGACAGCAGGAACAGCAGCAGGTTGATCAGCAGCGGCCAGAGCAGGTTATGCAGGGTGTCGACGATCAGGCGGGTAATCGGCACCTGATAGACCAGCTGCAGCGGGGTGCTGGGCAGCGTGGCGGCAATCTCGACGTTCGGATTAACCAGCGAGATGTGTGTATTTTCCACCTCCTGCTGTTCACTGCTGGCAGAGGGCAGTGAGCTGTCCTGACGCAGCTGGAAATTCTCCAGCGGCATATTCTGCGGCACCAGATCGTTCACCGGCAGATCAAAGGCGACCACGGTGGCCAGGTGGCCCGGCTGATTAAAGGTGGTGCGCAGCGTGAAGTAGTGATCGTTCTGGAAGGCGAGGTGACGCAGGGGCGAGAAGCTCTCACGCTCGTCCAGCGCGTTTGCCTGCTGCAGCATTTCAGCGCGACGGCTGTCCACCATTGAACTGATGGCGCTCTCTTTGTAGCGCGTCGCCATATCCTTCAGCGGCAGCGTGGAGATCATGATCAGGCTATTGTCCTGACCATTTAAAAAGTACATCGACCAGGTCGGGTTTTCCGCGCCCCAGAGCGTATCCAGATAGTTGGACATCCGCATGGTCATATCCAGCGTGCTGCTGTCATGCGATCCGAAGATAAGCGCTTCGGTCTTGCGGCGGGTTTTTTCCAGATAGTAGACGTCAGGACGCAGGCGCGTCTCCTGCAGGCTGCTGCCCGGAGGCGTTCCTGCCGCACTGGTGGATAGGTTTTCATAGATCTGCCAGGTGGCAAAGCGATAGGCGTCGATACGCTTCTGAACGTCGCGGGCCAGATCGTCCATAGCATAGCGTTTTCCGGTGAGCCAGGCATTCACGGAGTTCTGCACCATAAAGCCCAGCGCCAGCAGGAGCACCAGATTGAAAACCACAAAAAAGCGGGTGACATTGCCGGATGTCAGTGGAAACTTATACAACATAGCGTGTCAGGTACCTGAATTATCGCGCAACTCTTCGCGCACTGGCGGCTACCACTAACAGCAGCAGGGCGATCACTAAAAACGCGCCGCTGAGGCTGATCCATTGCGAAATGAATCCGATTAAAGCCGGACCTGAGAGAATACCCGCATATCCCAGCGTTGTCATGGCAGAAATCGCCAGGTTCGCGGGCATATCCTGTTGATTCCCGGCAGCATTGAACAACATCGGCACCGTATTGGATAAACCAAAGCCGACCAGCAGGAAAGCCAGCAGGGCGATCTCCGGCCACGGCAGCCACACCGCCAGCGTCATGCCCGCTGCGGCGGTCAGCGCCCCGGTTATCATCACCGGATAGCGACCAAAGCGCTGGATGATTTTATCGCCGCTGAACCGCCCCAGCGTCATTGCCACGGAGAAGGTGGCATAGCCGAGGCCGGCATAGGCCGTTGACATCGCCGGGTTCTGCAGCAGCAGCAGCGCGCCCCAGTCGAGCACCGCACCCTCTGCCAGAAAGAGAATAAAGCAGAGCAGGCCGAGAAACGCCACCCAGCCACGCGGTATCACCAGCCAGGGCTGGTCGGGCTGATGGAGACGCTCATTCATTAAAACCGGGATGCGCCACAGTAACAGCAGCAGCATCACGGCCATCACCACCAGCGTGGCGGCCAGCGGTGAGAACGACTGGCTCAGCAGCAGGCTGACCGTCCCTGCACCCAGAATGCCGCCAAGGCTGAAGAAGCCATGAAAGCCGGACATCATCGGTTTACCCGCCGCCTGTTCAACCTGAACCGCCTGATAATTCATGGCGACATCCAGCATGCCCAGCCCGGCACCAAACAGCATCAGCGCGGCCGCCATCAGCAGATGCGAGTCCGCCGTGGCCAGCAGCGGCATCATGACCAGCACCAACAGAGTGGAGAAACACATCACCCGACGGCAGCCAAAGCGCGCAACCAGCGTGCCGGTGACCGGCATCGCCGCCAGTGAACCGATGCCGAGACAGAGCAGCAACGCACCCAGTGAGGCGCCGCTCAGCTGCAGACGATCACGGGCAAACGGCACCAGCGGTGCCCAGGCTGACATGCCTAACCCGTTGATCAGAAAGATGGTGCGGGTGCCCCAGTTCAGGCGGCTCTGCTGTTGATGTTGTTGTGCAGCGTCCAGTGCGGTCATAGGTCAGATTCATCAGTGATAAAGCGAAAAAGTGTAGCACCGGCCGGCAATCTGTGGCCGTCGCGCCTCTTATCAGCAGGGGTGCAGCACCCTCATCAATATGACAAAACCGGGAGTTTACCGATTTTTAATGCGCTGCGGATTTTTTCCAGAACTTTCCTGGCAGGACGGGACGCCGCGCAAGTCGACTTAACTCAAATTTCAGTGCCGTTTTCAACGGGTTGTCTGCTTAAACGAAGCTGTCGTCTCGGTGGGAAATGCTGGCTGAATCGCATAACTAAAAAAATCTTTTCAGCGCCCTGAAGTTCTCAGAATGGCGATATTTTAGCCCTTTTGTGACATTTATGGAAACATCCCGCCACAAATTGACATGAAAAATCAAGGGCAAAGCGTTATTTCATGAACGTTTTATAGCAAGACTGACTTATGTAATAAAGATTAAATCATAATTAAATCTGTACATTGGTGTTGATTTTCAGCACGTTTAGGATAAAAGTTATTTTGTCAGAACCGCTGCGTTTCGCGTCCGTCTGTACAACTTAATCTAACAATAAAAGCGTTGTTTTCTGCCCGGACCAGGATCTGCGGCGCCGCTTGGCTTTGCCCTTACTTCATACACCAGGTTAACGCGCCCGCTGTTTTTCAGTGGGTGGAACTAAGTGTGAATATCGTAAACGTAAAATAAATTTATGTTTACGGATTCAGTATATTAGCTAATCTGGTGGAGTAGAGGTTACAAATGGCAGAACTCACGCAAGGCCGTGTAGACATCATCTCGCGCGAAAACGGCACGCTCATCTCGCAGGCCACTCCCGGTTCATCACAATCCATTAACCTCACCGAGCCCAGCGTCGTGCGCATCAATGGCACCCGCGAACTGGTCACGCAATATGAGCGCCAGGGAAATGACCTGGTCCTGCACATGCGTGACGGCAGCACCGTCCGCTATCAGAAATTTTTTGTTGATGATGCCGAGGGTAATCACAGTGAGCTGGTGTTCGATGATGGGGTCAATCCACCGGAACATGCCCTGTTCCCGCAGACCGCAGAAGGCACTGAACTGGCCTCCGGTTCCGTCACACCAACCTACGAATCACTGGAGAGCGTCGAGCCGCTGCTGCTGGCCGATAACACCAACGCCTCGATGGGTGTGATCACCGCGGGCGGTCTCGGCGTACTTGGCTTAGCCGGGCTGGCCGTGGGTCTGGGGGGTGGCGGCGGAGGCGGTGGCGGCGGAAATGACGGCGGCAGCGATCCCGGTACGAATCCCGGCACGGATCCCGGTACCGACCCTGGCACTGACCCCGGCACGCCAGGTACGCCAGGCAGCCCCGCCATCACGCTCAACACCTTTGCCGGCGATAATGTGCTGGATAATGCCGAAAAAACCACCGATCAGCTGCTGAGCGGTTCCACCAGCAATGTCGAAGCGGGACAGGTTGTCACGGTGACCCTGGGCGGCCAGACCTACAACACGACGGTGGGCGCTGACGGCAGCTGGAGCGTGACCGTGCCTGCTGCCGCGCTGGCGGCCCTGGCCGCCGGCTCTGCCACGATCGCGGTCAGCGTGACAAACGCAGCAGGCACCGCCGCCAGCGGGTCGCTGCCCATTACCGTGGCTGCTGCCGATCCGGGCACCCCTGCGACGCCCGCCATCAGCCTGAATCCTTTCGCTGGCGATAACGTGCTGGATAACACGGAAAAAACCACGCCGCAGACCTTATCCGGCAGCACCAGCAATGTCGAAGCCGGACAGATTGTTACCGTCACGCTCGGCGGTCAGACCTACAGCGGCACCGTTGCCGGTGATGGCAGCTGGAGCGTGACCGTGCCTGCTGATGCGCTCGCAGCGCTGGCATCAGGCACCACCACGGTGACGGCCACGGTCGCGAATCAGGCCGGTGCCTCCGCCAGCGGCAGCCTGAGCGTCAGTGTTGCAGCCCCTCTGACTCAGCCGGGGACGCCTGTCATTACCATCGATCAGTTTGCCGGCGATGACATTCTCAGTAATCCGGAGAAAAACAGCGCCCAGACGCTGAGCGGTTCCACCACCAATGTGGAAGCGGGACAGGTTGTCACGCTGACGCTGGGTGACCAGACCTACAGCGCTGTGGTCGATGCCCAGGGCAACTGGAGCATTACGCTGCCGCCCGCCGCGCTGAATGCCCTGGCCGCCGGAACGGTCACGATCTCTGCAGTAGTCACCACCCAGGCGGGCGTTGAGGCCAGTGAAAACCGCGCGATCAGCGTCGATACGCCCGCCGTCCCGGGCGCGCCCGCCCTCACGCTGGATGATTTTACCGGCGACAATCAGCTGACTAACGCAGAAAAAACCAGCGATCAGACCGTGACCGGCAGCACCAGCAATATTGAAGCCGGACAGATTGTTACCGTCACGCTGGGCGGTCAGACCTACAGCGGCAGCGTGGATGCGCAGGGCAACTGGAGTGTCACGCTGCCCCAGGCGGCCCTGAGCGCCCTGGCGGCTGGTGAAACCACGCTGACGGTGTCAGTCAGCGATGCAGCCGGTAACACCGTGACCAGTAGCCTGCCGATTACGGTAGAGGCTCCGGTGACACAGCCGGGCGACGTTACCCTGACTATCGATCAGTTCGCCGGGGATGACATCCTGAGCAACGACGAAAAAGGCACGGCGCAGACTCTCTCAGGCAGCACCACCAATGTCGAAGCGGGGCAGACGGTAACCGTTACCCTGGGGGGACAGACTTACCTCGGCACCGTGGATGGCAGCGGAAACTGGAGTGTGATTATCCCGGCCGCTGCCCTGAGCAGCCTGCCTGCGGGCAGCAATGCCATCAGCGTTACGGTCAGCAACCTCGCGGGGGCAACCGGCAGTGAAACCCGCGATATTGCGGTGGAAGCGCCCGCTACTGAACCTGGCGTGCCGGGGCTGATCCTGAATGATTTTGCCGGCGATAACCTGCTGAGCAACGACGAGAAGACGGTCGATCAGGCGGTCAGTGGTACCACCACCAATATCGAAGCCGGGCAGGTGGTCACGGTCACACTGGGCGGCCAGACCTACAGCACCACCGTGCAGGCGGATGGCAGCTGGAGCGTCACGGTGCCCGCCACGGCGCTCTCCGCGCTGGCAGCAGGCACGACCACGCTGACGGTTGCCGTCAGCAATGCGGCGGGCGACAGCGTGACCGCAACGCAGCCGATCACGGTAGACGCCCCGGCGACGCAGCCGGGGGCCGCCACGCTGACCCTTGACGCCTTTGCCGGGGATGACATCCTCAGCAACAGCGAAAAAGCCAGCGATCAGCTGCTGACCGGTAGCACCACCAATATCGCAGAGGGCCAGCAGGTTACCGTCACCCTGAACGGGGAAACCTTTACCGCCACGGTCGGCGCGGATGGCAGCTGGAGCCTCACGGTGCCGGCCAGTTCACTGGCGGCGCTGGCGGCAGGCAGCGCCACCCTGAGCGCCACGGTAACGGATCAGGCGGGGAACCCGGTCAGCGAAACGCGTGACTTCCTGGTGGAGTCCTCGGGCACCGCACCAGGCAACCCGACGCTGACCCTGAATGCCTTTGCTGAAGACAACGTGTTAAGCAATGAGGAGAAGCTGGAGGCGCAGGCCATCTCCGGCAGCACCACCAACGTCGAGGCGGGCCAGATTGTGACGGTTACGCTGGGTGGACAGAGTTACAGCGGAACGGTCAGCGCTGACGGCAGCTGGAATATTGCGATTCCGGCCGATGCGCTGGGCGCACTGGCAGCAGGCCCGGCCTCACTGGTGGTGACGGTCAGCAATGCAGCCGGTACCTCTGTCAGCGACACGCTGGGCATCGTCGTTGAAGCCCCGGTGACCGAACCGGGCCAGCCGGTCATCACACTCAATCAGTTCGCCGGTGATGATGTGCTGAGCAACGACGAGAAAG
Organism: Pantoea sp. GM_Pan_3; assembly: GCF_026541045.1. Classification (NCBI taxonomy): domain Bacteria; kingdom Pseudomonadati; phylum Pseudomonadota; class Gammaproteobacteria; order Enterobacterales; family Erwiniaceae; genus Pantoea; species Pantoea sp. GM_Pan_3. The sequence continues at coordinate 121,031 of NZ_JALNVA010000001.1, forward strand.
CCAGCGACCAGCTGCTGAGCGGCAGCACCAGCAATGTCGAGGCGGGTCAGGTGGTGACGGTGACGCTGGGCGACCAGAGTTACAGCGCCACCGTCGGGGCCGATGGCAGCTGGAGCCTGACCATCCCTTCCAGCGCCCTGGCCGCCCTGGCGGCGGGCAACGCGACCTTCAGCGCCAGCGTAACCACCCAGGCGGGTGTGGTCGCCAGTGAAGATCGGGTCATTGTGGTGGAAGCCTCACCGGAGCCGGGCGCACCAACGCTGACGATCGCTGTTTTTGCCGGCGACGACCTGCTCGACAACAGCGAAAAAGCGCTGGATCAGACGCTGTCAGGCAGCACCAGCAACGTAGAGGCGGGCCAGGCGGTCACCCTCACGCTGAACGGGCAGACCTACAGCACCACCGTTCAGGCGGATGGCAGCTGGAGTCTGCCGATCCCGTCCGCTGCGCTGAGCGCACTGGCGGCGGGCACCACCACCCTGGTCGCCAGCGTGACCACGGCGGCGGGCGTTTCAGCCAGCGGCAGCCGGGATATCAACGTCGCCCCTGCCGCAGGCGAACCGGGCGTGCTCACCATCGCTGAGCCACTCAGTCTCGACGGTTTCCTTAACCAGCAGGAGGCCGCCAGCGATCTGATCATCAGCGGCTCGGCTGTGGGCGTTAACCCCGGCCAGACGGTGCTGGTGGCCTTCAACGACAACACCTACAGCGCGGTGGTAAACAGCAACGGCTTCTGGAGCGTCACCGTTCCGACCAGCGATCTCACCGGCATCACCGACGGGACAAAACTGATCTCCGCGACGGCCACCGATGCCAGCGGAGCGCTGCTGACCGACGCCGCACAGCTCACTGTGGTGGTGAACACGCTGCCGCAAATCACCCTGGATGAGAGTGCGATCAGTGATGGCATTCTGAATCAGGCGGAAGCGGGCAGCGACCTGACGATCGGCGGAAACACCGGTAAAGCCGTGCCGGGCCAGCAGGTCACCCTGGAACTCAACGGGAAAACCTACAGCACCACGGTGAATGAGGACGGCAGCTGGAACCTGACGCTGCCCGCCGCCGATCTCGCCTTACTGCCGCAGGGCGCTAACACGCTGACACTGACCGCGATTGATGAGGCGGGTAACCGTGTCGACCAGACGCTGGACTTCAGCGTCGATACCCTGCCACCGAATCTGATTGTGGCGGCGGTGGCAGGCGGAGATGGCATTCTTAACGGCGCTGAAGTGGCGGCGGGCGTGCCGGTCAGCGGTTCGGGTGCCGCGCCGGGCGATGTCGTTTCGGTCACGCTGAATAATCTGATCTACAGTGCCACGGCAGATGCACAGGGCAACTGGACGGTGGATCTGCCCGCGGAGGATCTGCAGGCGCTGGCTGAGGGCAGCAGTTATACGCTGGTGGTCACCCTGACGGATGCCAGCGGCAATACGGTCAGCCAGTCGCAGACGCTGGCCGTCAGCACCCTGTCGCCGGACGTGTCAGTTAACGCGCCGGGTGGTGACGGTGTGCTGACCAGTAATGAACTGACCCAGCCGCTGCTGATCAGCGGAACCGGCACCCCGGGCGATCAGGTCACGGTTGAGTTAAACGACAAAACCTACAGCGCGCTGGTTGACGACAATGGCAACTGGAGTGCGCAGGTGCCGGTGGCCGATCTGGGCACGCTGACCAGTCAGACCTATCCGGTGACGGTCACCGTGACCGATCCGGCGGGCAACAGCAGCGTAGAGAACACGTCACTGCGGGTTGCCACCGCAGTGCCTGCGCTGACGCTGGATGCGATCAGCGACGATGGCGTCATCAACGTCATTGATGCACAGCAGCCGCTGATCGTCAGCGGAAGCGGCGACGCGGGCGATACGATCAGCGTGACGCTGAATAACCAGACCTACACCGCCGTCGTGGCGGAGGGGGGCCGCTGGAGTGTCACCATTCCGGCATCCGACCTGGCCGCTGTTCCTGACGGGACACAGCCGCTGGCAGTGGTGGCAACGGATGGTGACGGGAATACCACGCTGATCAACAGTGCCCCGATCTTTGCGACCACGCCGCCGCAGCTGACCGTCTCCACACCGGGCAGTGATGGTTACATTAATATCGCGGAACATAGCCAGGATCTGACGATTGACGGGCGCGGAGGCGTGCAGGGCGACACGGTTTCGGTGAGTTTCAATGGCGAAACCTACACTGCCACCGTGGATACCAGCGGCGCGTGGCAGGTTACGGTGCCTGCGGCGGTCGTCAGCCAGCTGGGCGATGCCCGCTATCCGGTGGAGGTGGTGCTCAGCGACGCGTATGGCAACAGCAGCAGCGTCGCCTCCAGCGTGACGGTACTGGCGGCCGCATCGCCGGTGCTGACCCTGGACCCTGTGACCGGCGACAACCAGATCGACAGCGCGGAACAGCGCGTTGACACACTCATTACCGGCAGTGTGACCGGCGTACCGGCAGGCCAGCCGGTCGTGGTAACCATCAACAACCAGTCTTATGAGGGCGTGGTACAGGCAAACGGAAGCTGGAGCGTGACGCTGCCTGCCGGATCGCTGGGAGGCGCGGGCGACAAGCCCTTTACCGTGGCGATCACCGATGTGGCTGGCAACCCGGCGCAGCCCGCGCAGGGGCTGATCACCGTGGTCACCAGCGACACGCCGCTGCTGTCGATTGCACCGATAAGTGAAGATAACGCGCTGAATGCGCTGGAAGCGCAGAGCGATCTGATCCTCAGCGGCAGTTCCGCCAGCCTGCCTGAAGGCAGCCCGGTCAGCGTGACGCTGGTGCCGGGCGGGACCGTTTACAGCACTACCATCGATCCGGACGGTAACTGGACGGTTACCGTGCCCGCCGCCGATCTGGCGAACCTGTCGCAGGGTGACACCACGGTGACCGTTACTTCCGGCGACGTGCAGAGCAGCCAGACGCTGCTGGTGGCAACCACACCGCTGGCAGCCCCGCAGATTGATACCCCCTTCACTGACGGCATCCTCAGCAATAACGAGGTCACCGCGCCGCAGACCCTGACCGGTTCCGTCACGGAAGGCCAGGCCGTCAGCGTCACTCTGGGCGGCGTCAGCTATCCGGCAACGGTCGCGGCGGATAACACCTGGAGCGTCACGCTGCCGCCGGAAGCGCTGCAGGCCCTTGCTCAGGGCAGCAACCCGATTACCGTAACGGTGAGCGATAGCGCGGGTAACAGCACCAGCATCAGTGAACCGCTGACGGTGGATACCGGCACACCGGCGCTGACCGTGAACCCGATTGCCACCGATGGCGTCATTAACGCGGCGGAAGCCGCCGCCGACCTGATCGTCAGCGGTACCGCTGCGCCGGGCAGCAGCGTCAGCCTTCTGCTGGGCGGCGAAACCTATAACGCCGTCGTGGCCGCCGATGGCAGCTGGAGTGCAACGCTGCCCTCCGACGATCTGAGTCAGCTGGCCGATGGCCGTTACGATCTCAGCGTCACCGTAACCACCGTGGGCGGCAACGTCGCCACCACGCCGGTGCCGGTTACCGTCGACACCAGCGTGCCGGACTTCAGCATCAATCCGCCAGCGGGCGATGGTGTGCTGAACCTTGCTGAACAGGCGGCCGGGTTCAGTTTCAGTGGTGCAGGCAGTGAGGGCGACCAGGTCAGCCTGACCCTGAATGGCGTGACCTACACCGGCACCGTCGGCGCAGACGGTCTCTGGACTCTGGCCGTGCCGCCTGCGGCACTGGCCGGTCTGGCCAGCGGCAGCAGCTATCCGGTTGCGGTGACGGTGACCGATGCAGCCGGTAACAGCAGCAGCCAGAACAGTTCGCTGACCGTCGACACGACGCCGCCTCAGCTGGTGGTTGCGCCGATCAGTGAGGATAACGCGCTGAGCGTCGGCGAACTGGCAGAGCCGCTGGTGGTCAGCGGCAGCGGACAGAACGGCGACCTCGTGACGGTTCAGCTTAATGGTCAGACTTACAGCACCATCGTCGGGGTGAACGGTCAGTGGACGCTGGAGATCGCGTCTGGCGATCTGGCAGCGCTGCCGTCCGGCCCAAATCCCGTCACGGTGACCGAAACGGACGCCAGCGGAAATCAGAGCAGCCAGGTGGTGGATCTCAATGTGGCCACCTCGCCAGCGGTGCAGCCGCAACTGAGCGTCGACAGCAGCACCTTTGCCGGTGACGGTATCGTCACCGCCGCGGAGCAGTTACAGCCGATTACCCTGCGCGGCAGCAGCCTCAACGTTGAGCCAGGTCAGCAGGTCACGGTTTCACTGAACGGCACCGATTACAGCGGGGTGGTTGAGGCGAGTGGCAACTGGAGCATCATTCTGCCCGCGGGCGCGCTGGCGGATCTGGGCGAGGGCAGTCAGACGCTGATTGTCAGCGTGAACAACGCCGTCGGTAACAGCGCCAGCGCGCCGCTTAACTTCAGTGTGGACAACACACTGCCTGCGATTGCGCTGGCACCCGTCAGCGACGATAACTATCTGAATGCAGGCGAGCTGAACGGCCCCGTCGTCGTCAGCGGCAGCAGCAGCGGTCTTCCTGCCGGAAGCCTGGTCACCGTTGACGCCAACGGGACGCCGTTCACCACCACGCTTAACGCCGATGGCAACTGGAGCCTGGCATTACCGGCAGGCACCTTCAGCGGCGTGGCGGATGGGCCGCAGACCCTGACCGCCACCGTCAGCGATGCAAACGGCCAGCCGCTGGCGACCACTGACACCACCCTGACGGTCGTGGCCAGCGCGCTGCCGGTCGCGACGCCGGGCGTGGCCTTTGATGATGGCATTGTGAATAGCGGCGAAGCCGCAACCGGAGGGGCTATCACCGGTAACACCGGCGTAACGGGTGACGGTCAGACGGTCACCATTACGCTGGATGGCGTCAGCTACAGCGGCACGGTCGATGCTGCGGGCAACTGGCAGGTCACGGTTCCGGCTGGCGCACTCGCTGCGCTGCCGCAGGGCGACACGGCTTACAACGTGGTGGTCAGTGATGTGGCGGGCAACAGCAGCCAGGCGACAGGCACGCTGCGGGTCGATACGCTGCCGCCGGTGCTGACCGTTGTCACGCCGTCCGACGGCATAATCAACGCCGCTGAAAGTCAGCAGCCGCTGACGCTGAACGGCAGCAGCGAAGCCAATGCACTGATTGTGGCCAGCTTCAACGGCACCAGCCTGAGCACCACCGCTGACGCCAGCGGCAACTGGTCGCTGACGCTGCCCGCCACCGTCTACAGCGGGCTGGTTAACGGCAGCTATCCACTGACGGTTACCGCCAGCGATGCGGCCGGCAACGTCACCACCACCAGCCGCGATCTGGCGCTGAAAGTGGAGGCGGGCACGCTGCCGACGCTGACCCTGGATGCCTTTGCTGGCAACAATGTGGTCGATGGCGCGGAACGCCTCACCGACCAGCGGCTGAGCGGCACGACAACCAATGTCGAGGCGGGCCAGCTGGTGACCGTCACGCTTGACGGAACGGTCTACAGCGCCGCCGTCCAGGCCAGCGGGGCCTGGAGTCTGATTGTGCCAGCCGGCGCGCTGGCTGCGCTTGCCGATGGCAGAGCCACATTTACCGTGGCGGTCAGCGACGTGGCGGGTAACACCACCACCAGCAACCTCGCTTTTGACGTCAACAGCAACGCGTCTGGTCTGGCGCTGGATGCCATCAGCGAAGATAACTACCTCAATGCGCAGGAGCTGAGTCAGCCGCTGATTGTCACCGGCACCGCGGTAAACGTGCCGGCGGGCAGTACCGTCACGCTGCTGTTCAACGACACCGCTTACACCGCCCAGGTTTCGGCCAGCGGGCGCTGGAGCGTTATCGTTCCGGCGGAGGCACTAACGGCGCTCGCCGATGGACCTTACACGCTGACGGTTACCGCGACCGACAGCGGCGGAGCAACCCTCAGCAGCGAAGCCACGCTCAGCGTGCTGGCGACCGGCCTGCCGGAACCGCTCATCGTCTCGGCGTTTGGTGATGGTGCGCTTAACAGCAGCGACGTTACCGCGGCACAGAGCCTGAGCGGCACCACCGGCGTAACGGGCGACGGACAGAGCGTCAGCGTGCTGCTGAATGGCGTGACCTACACCGGCACCGTCGACGGCAATGGCAACTGGCTGGTGACCGTTCCCGCGACGGCGCTGGCTGATCTGCCGGAAGAGACCCTCAGCTACACCGTCACGGTGCAGGATGCCGCCGGTAACACAGGCAGCACCCAGGGCAGCGTCACGGTGGATCTGACGCCACCGACGCTGACGCTGGCGGCCGTCGCGGATGATGACATCGTGAATATCGCAGAGAGCACCGGACCGATCGTGCTCAGCGGGACGACCAGTGCCGAAGCCGGACAGACGGTCTCCATCACCCTCAACAACCAGCGCTATACCACCACCGTGACTCAGGATGGCGACTGGAGCCTGACGCTGCCAGCCGGTGCGCTGGCCGGTATCCCGGCCGGGGCCTATACCCTGACGGTAACGGTCAGTGATGCGGCGGGTAATCCGGTGACGGAAACCCGTGACATTACGCTGGCGACCGGCGCGCTGTCGGTGACGATTGATACCCCGTTCGGCAACGGTTATCTGAACCAGAGTGAGACCGGCGTCAGTCAGACCCTGAGTGGCAGCACCGGCGTCACCAGTGAGGGGCAGACGGTCACCGTCTCCCTGGGTGGCGAAGAGTATCCCGCCACGGTGGATGCACAGGGCAACTGGACGCTGACCCTGACGCCGGGGGCGGTGCAGACGCTGGACGAAGGGGTGAATACCCTGGTGGTGAATGCCAGCGATGGGGCCGGAAACAGCGGTTCGCTGACCAGTGCGGTCACGGTGGATCGGACGCCGCCTGCGCTGAGCCTGGATCCGATCAGTGGCGATAATATTGTTAACGCTCTGGAAGTGCTGGAAGCCGTCACCATCAGCGGCAGCGCGTCAGCGGAGGATGCCGGACAGACGGTCACCGTCACTTTCCAGAACAGTAATTACACCACCCTGGTGCTCTCTGATGGCAGCTGGCAGGTGACGCTGCCGGCCAGTGTGATGCAGGGGCTGACCGATGGCGGCTACCCGGTCAGCGTGACGCTGACGGACGCGGCAGGCAACAGCAGCAGCGCGACCGCCACCCTGACGCGTGATGCAGACAGTGCCGGCCTGCCGACCCTGACGATCGGGCCGATCAGCGGCGACAATTTCCTGAATCAGGCTGAGTCGCTGCAGGATCTGAGCATCAGCGGCAGCAGCACCAATCTGGCCGAGGGCCAGCAGGTCACAGTGACGCTGAATAACGTTCAGTACAGCGGCACGGTGACACAGGATGGCAGCTGGACGGTAACCGTGCCGGCCGCCGATCTGGGCGCGCTGCCGGATGGCGATCAGCTGCTGGTGGTGGTCTCTGCGGATGCCTCCGGCAACCCGGCCAGCAGCAGCGCCTCACTGGTGGTGCTGGCCAGCGCCCAGGCGCAGCCGACGCTGACTCTGGACGTGGTGGCAGGGGATGATGTGATCAATGCCAGCGAGGCCGCCTCGGATGTGGTGGTCAGCGGTAGCAGCACCCAGCTGGCCGCGGGCACCCCGGTGACCGTATCGTTTAACGGCACGGACTATGAGACGACGCTGGACGCTGACGGCAACTGGACGGTGATTCTTCCCTCCACCGCCTTTGCCGGCGTGACGGCGGGCAGCACGGAGACCCTTACCGTGACCGCCAGCGACATTGCCGGGAATCCGGCCACCGCCAGCCAGACGGTGACGTTCAGCACCACACCGCCAGCACTGACGGCGATCACCGTCAGTTCGGGTGACACCCTGAACTTTGCAGAGTCGCTGGAGGATATCAGCGTCAGCGGTTCCACCACGGGGGCCCTGCCGGTGACGGTGACGCTGAATAATGTCAGCTACACCACCACGGCCGATGCCGACGGTAACTGGTCCGTCACCATCCCGTCAGCCGATCTGCAGCAGCTTGCAGATGGTGCTAACGCGATCGCGGTTTCCGTCACCGACGCGGCGGGCAATACCACCACGGATACCACCACCTCGCTGGACGTGGCGTTTAATACGCTGCCTGCGCTGACGCTGGATACGCCGTTTGGCGATGCGCTGGTCAGTGCTGCTGACGCTGCGGGCGCGCTCACGCTGAGCGGCGACAGCACCAATCTGCCGGAGGGCAGCCTGATTAGCATCACCATTGGCGGGCTGGATTTCAGCACCACGACCAATGCCAGCGGCAACTGGACGCTGAATCTGGCCGCGGGTGCGCTGTCAGGGCTGGACGATGGCGTGACCGACGTGGTGGTGAGTGCCACCGATGCGGCAGGCAATCCGGCCCAGGTGACCGCCGGGGTTGAGATCCTGCAGGCTGCGCCGGATAACGCCACCTTTGACAGCACGTTGTTCGGCGACAACATCATTAACATCAGTGAAGCGGGTGTCGTTCAGCTTGTCACCGGGACATCTGACCCTCTCCCGGGCCAGACCCTGAGCGTGACGGTGGGCGATCAGAACATCCCGCTGTCCGTGACGGTGGATGCCAGTGGCAACTGGACGGCCAGCCTGACGCCAGAGGTGATCGCCAGCCTGGGGGCGGGGGAACAGACGCTCACCCTCACCACCACCGATCGGGCAGGCAATACCAGCGTCACGACCCAGACATTTGTTTCGGCGATTACGCCGATTGCGGCGCCCACGCTGGACACGCCCTTTACCGATGGAAGGCTCAATGCGGATGAGGCGGCCGCAGGGGGTTCTCTGAGCGGCGCGGTCAGCATTGATAACGCGGCGTCGGTGACGGTAAATGTGAATGGCTCCGTCTACGCCGCCCAGCTCAGCGAGGATGGGACGCGCTGGTCGCTGGCGCTGTCACCGGCGCTGTTGCAGTCCCTGCCGGATGGCAGCTGGCCGGTGACGGTGACCGTCACCGATGAGGACGGCAACATTGCCAGCACCAGCGGCAGCCTGCTGGTCGCCATTAACGCGCTGCCGGACGTCACGCTGAACCTGCCATTCGGGGATGGTGCGCTGAATGCTGAAGAAGCGCTCAGTGAACAGACGCTCAGTGGCACCACCGGCATTACCGGTGCCGGGCAGACGGTCTCGGTACTGATTTCAGGCTTTAACGGCGATGCGCCGCTGACGGCCACGGTGCAGGACGATGGCAGCTGGTCTCTGGCGCTGTCGCCTGCGCAGTTAAGCACCTTCACCAGCGGGGCGCACACCGTCACCGTGACCGCCACCGATGTCGCCGGTAACAGCGACACGACGGCGCTGAGTGTGGTAACGGAAGTCGCGGTGCCGGTGCCGACCTTCAGCCCGGATGCCTTTGGCGGCGACGGCCTGCTTAACATCAGTGAAGCGGCGGCTGGCGTGACCCTGACCGGCACCACCGGCAGCGTCGGGGCAAACCAGGCGGCCAGCATTACCGTTGATTTCAATGGCAGCCGTTATTCGGGTGTCGTTGACAGTAACGGGAACTGGCGCGTCACGATCCCTGCTAACGCGCTGAGTGCCCTGGATGATGGCGCGCAGACGCTGACGGTGAACGTGGTGGATGCGGCGGGCAACAGCGCCTCGGCGCAGCTGCCGTTCACCGCCGATCTCAGCGCACCTCAGCCTGTGCTCAATCCGGACTACTTCGGGGGCTATGTTAATGCGGCTGATGTGGCAGGCGGCATTACCCTCGGCGGCACCGCGGGTGTCAATGAGACGGTGCAGCTCACGCTGGCAGGCACAGTCTATACCGCGACTGCGGATGAGAGCGGCAACTGGTCGGTGCCGCTGACGACGGCGCAGCTTTCCGCGCTGACGGATGGCACCTATCCGGTCATCATCACGGCCACGGACGCGGCGGGTAACAGCACGACGCTTAACAGCGCCTTTGTGCTGGACAAAACCCCACCCGTGCTCACTGCCTCGGCGTTCACCGGCGACAACGTACTGAACTACGCGGAGAGCATTCAGCCGCAGACGCTCAGCGGCACCGCAACGGGAGCAGGGACGGGCGCAGTGGTCACCGTCTCGCTGAATGATACCCCGCTTGGCACGGCGATAGTGGCGGCCAACGGCAACTGGAGTCTGACGCTGACGCCAGAGCAGATGGCCACCTTCGGGCCTTCCACCACGCTGGCCTTGGCGGTGACCGATCTGGCAGGCAACCTCGCCACCGGCTCCGTTCCGCTGACGGTCGATCTGACCCCACCGCCAGGCCCGCGGGTGACCTTGGGCACCGTGTCGGGCGATAACATCATCAGCACCCAGGATGTCGCGGGGGGCGTGGTGGTGAGTGGCACATCGGCCAATCTCGGCACCGGGGGCACGGTGACGGTGCTGATCAATGGCACGAGTTACCCCACCACGCTGGATGCGTCAGGCAACTGGTCAACGGCGACCCTGCCGGTCAGCGCGTTTGGCGAAACAGATGGCAGCGCGACCGTCACGGTAAATGCGACGAACGGCACGGATACCGTCAGCGTCAGCAATAACATCGCCATTGACCTGACGCCACCGACGCTGAACCTGGATAACTTTGCAGGCGACAATCAGGTCAACGGCAGTGAAAGTGCCACCAGTCAGACTATCAGCGGCAGCGCCGATGTCAGCGAAGCCGGCCGCACCGTGCTGGTGACCTTTAACAACAAAACCTACAACGCGGTGGTACAGGGGGATGGCAGCTGGTCGGCCACGGTGCCCGCCAGCGATATGCAGGCGCTCACCAGTGGCAGTTCACTGCAGATCACCGCGCAGCTGGCGGATGTGGCGGGCAACGTGACCACGGCGACACAGACGGTCACGGTGGATACCGGGGCGCCCGTGTTGCAGGTGGATGCCCTGGCGGGCGATAACGTCCTTAATGCCACGGACCTGGTGACTACGCAGGTGCTCACCGGCAGTGCGCAGGGCGCAGAAGGCCAGACCATCGGCCTCTACCTGGGCGATGCCGCGCCGATTGCCACCGCCATTGTCGGAGCCGACGGCCGCTGGAGTATCGATCTGACGCCGGAGGTGCTGACGAACCTCGCTGAGGGTGCGCTGGTCTTTGGCGTGCGGGTCAGTGACACCGCCGGGAACCAGACGGATGCCACGCTGACGGTTAACAAAGTGGTCAACAGTGCGCTGACGCTGGTCGTCGATTCGGTCTTCGGCGACGGCACACTCAGCGCGCTGGATACCACGGTGGCGCAGACCATCTCCGGGGTGGCGACCTCGGCGGGCGTCGGTGCGACGGTCTCCGTGGTGCTGGGCGGTACGACACTCTCGGCCGCCGTGGGGCAGGATGGTAAATGGGCTATCGTGGTGCCGCCGTCGGTGCTGGGTCTGTTAAGCGATGGTCAGCTGGCCGTTGACGTCACGCTGACGGATGCGGCAGGCAACACCCGTACCGTGGGTGAAACCGTCACCGCGATTGTTGATGCGGTGCCGGTCGTCGGCGCGCTCACCGGGCTGTTTGGCGGCGATAACCTGCTGAACATCGCGGAAGCCGCTGCCGGACAGGTGGTGGGTGGCGTCATCGACAATGCGGCGGTGGGTTCACAGGTCACCGTGACCCTGGGCAGCAGAAGTTACAGCACTACGGTGCAGGCGGGCGGTGCCTGGAGCGTTAACCTGCCGGCCAGCGATCTCACCTCGCTGCTGGATGGCAACCTGACGCTGGGCGTCAGCGTCCGGGATGTGGCGGGTAACGTCGCCTCCGGCAGTACAACTGTCGGCATCTTCACCCAGACGCCATCCATCTCGCTGACTTCGCTGTTCGGGGATGGGGTGCTTAATCTGGCGGATATCGCGACCGGGCAGGTGATCAGCGGGGTGGTTAATAACGTCGCCCAAGGCAGTGTCGTCACACTCTCGGTGGGGAACAGCCAGCTGACGGCTACCGTCGGCGCGGGCGGAGCCTTCAGCGCCACGGTCACACCGGATATCCTGGGCACCCTGGCGCAGGGGAATCTGACGGTAGGGGCATCGGTGACCGATGCGGCGGGTAACACCGCCAGCACCAGCGCCGGCATCCGCGTCGACACGCTGCTGCCGACCATCACCGTCAATCCACTGTTTGGTGACGGTCTGCTGAACGTGGCGGATGCGCTGGTCACCCAGGTGATCGGCGGCGTGGTGGGCGGCGCGGAAGCGGGCTCGCGCGTGGTGGTCTCCGTAGGCGCCCAGCAGTTTGTGACGGCGACCGATGCGAACGGTAATTTTAACGTCTCGCTGACGCCGACGCTGCTGCAGGGCATTGCGGACGGCAATCTCACGGTGGGCGTGAGCGTCACCGACAGCGCCGGTAACACCAGCAGCGCCACGGCGGGGGCACTGGTCGGCATTCACAACGTGCCGAAAGTGACACTCAATCCGCTGTTTGGTGACGGGGTGCTTAACCTGGCCGAGTCGCTGGTCACGCAGACCATCAGCGGCACCGTCTCCGGCGTGGCCGCGGGCAGCAGCGTCAGGCTGGCGATAGGCAACACCACCGCGACCGCGCTGGTCAACGCCGACGGCACCTTCTCAACCACCGTCTCTCCCGCCGTGCTCTCGACGCTGCTGAACGGTAACTTCACCGTCAGCGCCTCGGTCACCGATCCGGTCGGCAACGTCAGCAGCACCAGTGCAGGCGTTTCGCTGGGACTGGTTCAGCCGACCCTCTCGGTTAACACGGTATTCGGCGATGGTGTGCTGAGCGCGGCCGATCTGGCCTCAAACCAGACGCTGAGCGGCAGTTCCAGCCTCGCTGCCGGGTCAACCGTCAGCGCCACGCTGAATGGCATTACCTACACCACCAAGGTGGCCAGCGGCGGTAACTGGAGCATCAGCGTGCCGAAAGCGGATCTGGCTGCGCTGACGGACGGCAGCAAAACCGTGACGGTGACCGGTACGGATGCCTACGGCAACGTGGCGAATGCCAGCGGCTCGCTGAACGTCATCAGCCAGTCGACGCCGGTGGTGGCGATTACCTCGCTGTTTGGCGACGGCGCGCTCAGCGCGGCAGATGTGAAAACGGCACAGACCATCAGCGGCACCGCGAGTAACGCCGAGGGATCGGTAGTACGGGTCACGCTGGGCGGCCAGACCTACAGCACCACGGTGAGCAGCAACGGTAACTGGAGCCTGTCGGTTCCGGCGGCCAGCCTCGCCGCCATCGCGGATGGTCTGCAGACCGTGACGGCCAGCGTCACCAACGGCGCGGGCAGCAGCGGCACCATCTCCGCGTCGCTGGGTGTCGTCAGCCACACCACGCCAACGGTCAGCGTAAGCAGCTTCTTTGGCGGCGATGGCTACCTCAATATCGCGGAAGCCAGTGCGGCGGAAACCATCAGAGGCACCAGCACTAATGCGGCGGGCGGCACGGTGACGGTAAACGTGGCGGGTAACATTCTCACGACCACCATTGGTGCCAATGGCGCATGGAGCGTCAGCGTGCCGTCAGCGACGCTGAAAAGCATCCCCGATGGCAGCCGTCCTCTGACGGTGACGGTGACGGATATTGGCGGTAACACCGCCACCAGCACCAGCAGCTTTACCGCGCTGTCGCATAATCAGCCGGTCGTGGGGGTCGATCCGGTGCTCAGCCTCGTCGGTTCGCTGCTCACCGGTCTGGTGGTGCAGGGCGGATCGCTCAATGCGGCGCAGGGATCAAGAGTCAGCGTGACGCTGCTGCTCGCCAACGGCAGCAACGGCCCAACGCTGAATACCACCACCGACGCGCTGGGGCGTTATGCCGTCAACTTCTCACCGTCACTGCTGTCGGTGGGTGGCCTGCTGCTGTCGCTCAACACGCTGGCAAAAGTGTCGATCACCGACGTGGCGGGTAACAGCTATACCACCACCAACACCCTGCTGCTGGGTTCTGTCCTGCCGGTCACCCTGGCCGCTACCGAGTCCGTGGCCCTGTTCTCGGTGGTGGATGACAGCGCCACGGTGGCCAGCACGGAGACGCAGCACAACAGCAGCAGCAGCGATGACGGCAGCGCCCATGTGGCCGTGGCCTCTACGCTGGTGACCGACGCGGATGTTGCGACGCCGGTCAGCAGCAGCCAGAGCGCCGTGGTCAGTGACACAGCGGTGGCTGCAGCCCCGGCCGAAGAGGCGGGTTACACCATTGGCGGGGTAGTCATTACGCTGGCGGATGGCAGCACGGCGCAGGGGGCCTCGGTTACCGGCAGCAGCGGCGCGGATACCGTGACGGTCAGTGACCTCAGCTTTACCCATATTGATGGCGGCGCAGGCACCGATACCCTGGTGCTGAACGGTGAGAACCTCACTCTGGATCTCACCGCGCTGGGCCTGAAAGTCGAACACATTGAAGTGCTCGATTTGGGTAAAACCGGCACCAACTCGGTGAAACTCGATCTCAATGAGGCACTCAATCTGACGGATAAACAGAGTGACGATTTGCTGATCAAAGGCGCGGACGGCAGTCAGGTGACTCTGGCTAACAGCAATGGCGGTATCTGGGAAGTGACCGGCGAACGGACGGTGGATGGCAGAGTCTTTGAGATCTACCACAACTCGGCGCTGACCAGTGATAACACCCTGGGGGATGTGCTGGTACAGCAGAACCTGCAGGTCCATGTGATATAGCCACGACGTTGTCTGTCCGGCGGTTATGAGGCGCGGGTGCGAAAGCACCCGCTTTTTTTGTTACAGTCCCGTGATAATTTCACTTTCCAGAATTTCGCCACTATTCATTAGCAGAATGAAAGCTTAGGGTAGGCGCAGCAAACGGCGACACGCCGTCAATCACGCTTCTGATCTTACTTTGACGCGTTATTCGCGTCCTGTTCATCACGCCCTGTTACCTGCGGGTAACCGGTTCAGACCAGCGGAAACGGGCAGCTTCGGCTGACTCACTACCACGTTGTCAGAGTCAACTCTCGGGTTATCCGACGGTTTTGCTCTGCGTTTCTGATCTGTTATGAACTGAGGTGACCGATGTCAACACGCGATACGTTTCGTACCACCCGGCTCGACGCCATTTTCCAGGCGGCAGTCAGCGACTTTGCCGTCGCCGACAGCGCCGTGCCCGCTGTGCCGCCCGTGGCGACGCCGCGCCTGAACCTGCCCATAAACCCGCTGCCCGCTGAAACCTCCCATACCCTGGCGACCGCTGACAGCGCCCGCACCGTCAGTGCGGCTGAGAGTGCGTCACCCGCAGCCCTGCGGCCCTACGAACCTGTCGCTGCCGATGGCGTGATCGCTGGCTGGGAAGCGCAAAAGCGGGTGCATCTGCGCGGCCGGGCTGAAGGCGAAGCGGGTTCGACCGTCACACTCACCTTCAACGACCAGAGCTGGTACAGCACCGTCAACAAGTGGGGCTACTGGAACGCCTCCATGCCGGTGGAGGCGCTGAAAGGGGTGCCGGATGGCAATCACACGCTGACGCTGACCCTGACCAATAAAGCAGGCCACAGCACCACGACTGAGGTGGGGTTTGGTCTCTATGCTGACCGCACCCTCAGTCCGACCCTGACCATCGACACGATCAGCGGTGACAATGCGGTGAATATCGCTGAAAGCATCTACGGCGTTGAGATCAGCGGCAGCGCAACCCACCTGCCGGTGGGGTCCGTGCTCAAATTAACCCTGGGCACGCAAACGACCACCGCGACCATGGGAAGGGATGGCAGGTGGTCTGGCACATTTTCTGAAAGCGATATGCAGGCGCTGCAGGATGGCGTCTACAGCCTGAAAGTGACCGCGACCGATCCCAACGGGAAAACCGCAACCGACTATCACGATCTGACGCTGATCACGCACCTGAGCAGCCTGCCACTCATTACGTTCGACAACGTGACGCCGGATGATGTGATCAATCTGGCGGAAACCCAGCAGGACCTGCTGCTCAGCGGGACTCTCTCAACGGTTATGCCGGGTCATCGGCTGGTGATCACCGGTGCGAATCAGAAAGATTACGCTGCCACACTGGACGAAAGCGGGCACTGGCAGGTGGTGATCCCGGCTGCAGAGGTGAACGCTTTCATCAACGTGGGTGAGATCCGCGCCTGGTCGATCGACGGGGCCAGCAACTACACCGACGTCACGCATGTACTGAATATCCACACCGGGTTTATTCCGGTTTACACCGAGATGAATATCGGCGGTGACATGACGCTTAACTATCAGGAGGCGCAGCACGATCTGAGCTTCTACGTTGAGGGATGCAACACCGTTGAGATCAACGGCATAACTTACCAGCCCGATAGCGGGGGAATGGTGACGCTGACTTCCGCCGAGCTGATGGCGCTGGCGGATGGCCCGGTTGCCGCCACGTTTCATCGCTGGGATCAGTATGGCAACAGCGACAGCCAGACCCAGGATGCGCTCTTTACCGTCGCTGTGCATCAGCGGCCGACGCTGACGCTGGAGACCGCCTTTGGCGATAACGTCATTGATGCCGCCGATGTGAACAGCTGGCATCTGATTCAGGGCAGTTCCAGCCATCTGCAGCCGGGCAGCCTGGTGCAGCTGACGCTCGCTGACCAGCACTACAGCGCCAGTGTGAAGGCCGATGGCGGCTGGGCGCTGACCATTCTGGCCGGACAGCTGGCTCCGCTGGAGGAGGGTGACTACACGATGACGGTCAGCGGCCAGGACAGCGCCGGAAATCTGGCCACGGCCAGTCAGAGCGTGCGGGTGGCCTCCCATACGGAAAGCGCCGGCACCTTGCCTGCGCAGACGGTGGATCGGCTGCTCGACAGTTTCAGCGTGACGGCGGAGCACGCGCCGGAGGCGCAGGCGTCCTCTGCGTCCGAAGGGGTGATCGTCTCTGGCATGCCCTACACCCTGGCCGATCACCTGTTACAGCATCCGGCAGCGCATCCCCTGGCCTGATGCGGAAACATTAAAAAAGGCAGGGCCTTCCGGACAGGTCTGTTCAGTCTGTCTGGAGTGGCTCAGGCTGTTAAGATGGCGTTTTTTTATGCAATCGGCAGAAAGATGAAAGATTTCATCAGTTTTTAACAGGACTCGGTGCAGAATATGATCTAATAATGTTAAGGGTTATTCAGACTCTGGCTTGTAAAACATAAATAAAATAACGCAATAAAACCTTTAAGTGCGCCGTAACGCCTTTTCTGTCTGCTTTGTTCACCAGGAAAAAAACCATGATCATAAGAACGCCTGTTGGTATGGATAATGAACAAAGCACGATTAACTTTTCTGATATGCGCCCTGAGTGGCGTGGCACTCCCGGCGGCCTGGGCCGCACCGTTACCGAAGGCGGAGTTTAACTGGCGCGCTGCGCCCAGCGAAGAGCAGATTGCCAGCTTAACGCTGCGCGACGCTATCCTCCGGGCCTTCGCCCGTAATCCAAAAATCTCGGAAGCCGCGGCACAAATCCATGTCGGTGAGGGCGATCTCGACGCCGCCCGCAGTGCCTGGTATCCGCAAATCTCGCTGCAGGGCGCGGCGGGGCGTTCGCATCAGACCGACTCCGCAGGCAGCCTGAACAATAATGGCTCCGGCGGCATCACGCTCAGTCAGCTGCTCTACGACTTTGGTCGCACCGGCAGTGCCATCGACGAACAGCATGCTTTGTCAGATGCCTATCGTTACGGCCTGTTCGACGCAATGACCACCGTGGCGGAAGATACGCTGCAGGCCTACCTCGAAGTCAAACGCTATCAGGCGCTGGCTGAAACGGCGCACACCAATATCGCCTCACTGCAGCGGGTGCGGGATATTGCCGGACTGCGCGCCGACGCCGGACTCAACTCCCGATCCGATGTGCTGCAGGCGGAAACCCGCATCGCCGCCATGCAGGCCACGCTGGAGCAGTATCGCGCCCAGCTGCGCTCTGCCACGGCCCAGCTGACCGTGCTGACCGGCGTGGTGCCCGCCACGCTGCCGGAGCTGCCGCAGGCGCTGCTGAAACAGCAGATCACCCTCGACAAAATCGCCTATGAAAGCAGCGCTGCGGTTCGCAGCGCCCAGTCTAAACAGGAAGCAGCCCGTGAACGGGTGCGTCAGGCGCAGTCGGGTCACTGGCCGACGATCAAAGTGCAGGCGGGCCGGACCCGTTATGAAAACGATCGCCAGTCGTACTGGGATGATGAAGTGCAGCTTCAGGTGGAAGCGCCCCTCTACCAGGGGGGCATGGTGAATGCGAAAACGGCCTCAGCCGAGGGCGATCGTGAGGCGGCGCAGGCGGCCGTGCAGCAGGCCAAACTCGCCATCAATCAGAACGCCTCAACGGCCTATGCGGATATGATCGGCGCGCAGCAGCGGCAGGCTGCCGGAGAAGTACAGCTGGCCAGTGCCGATCATACCCGCGCCGTCTACGCCGACGAATATCGCCTCAGCAAGCGCAGCCTGAACGATCTCCTGAGTGTGGAGCAGGATGTGTTCCAGGCCGACAGTTCGCGGATCACCGCGCTTTATGATGGCTGGGATGCCACCGTTCGCTACGCCGCCGCAGTCGACAATCTGCTGGATATCATGGGTATCGATCGCCAGCAGAGCAGCGGCGATCTTCTTCCTTCGCTGCAATAGCGATAAGGCAATAATAATGAGTACAGCCACCCTGAACACTGAAAACTGGATTGCCGCCATGCTGCGCGTGGCCGCGCGATTCGGTAAACCGGCCGATGGCAAAACCCTGCGCCAGCAGATGCGCTGGTTTGAACATCTGCCGGTGTCCCAGCAGCTGGAGCGCCTTTCCGGTCTGCTGGGACTGCATCTGACAATGGTGCCCCAGAATAAACTGCGCTGGCGTCAGGAGATCACCCCTGTGGTGCTGGTGCTGGAAAATGCCAGCGTGGCGGTGCTGGAGAGCATCGATAAAGAGGGCAGCGCGCGCTACTGGCTGAGTGAAGGCGGCGACGTGGTGCGGGAAAGTCCGTTATCTGAACTGCTGGCGCGCGCCCAGGGGGATGTGGGGGTCACGGGCGTCGCGGTGCGGGGCCGGGATGCGCGCATTGATGAGTTTATCCAGCCCTATGAGCCGCACTGGTTCTGGAAAAATTTTCGTGGCATGGGACGCCGCATCACGGAGATTTCGCTGGCCTCGGTGGTCAGCAATGTCCTGGCGCTGGCCGGCATCCTCTTTTCGATGCAGGTCTACGATCGGGTGATCCCGGCGCAGTCGCAGTCGACGCTCTGGGTGCTGTTTGTCGGCGTGCTGATTGCGGCGGCTATCGAGTATCTGATCCGGCTGATGCGCACCCAGGTGTCGGACCTGATGGGCAAACGGATCGACCTGAAAGTCTCCGCCATGCTGTTTGCCCGCGCGATGAGCATCCGCAATGAGGCGCGGCCAAAATCGACCGGCTCGTTTATCTCGCAGCTGCGTGAGATTGACCAGGTGCGCGAGCTGCTGACCTCCACCACCGTGGGGGCGGCTGCCGATCTCCCCTTTGTTATTCTCTTCCTGTTTATCATGTCGTTTGTCGGCGGCTGGCTGGTTCTGATTCCGCTGGCGGCCATTCCGCTGATCGTGATCCCCGGTCTGCTGGTGCAGATCCCGATGGCGCGGCTGGCGAAAGAGGGGCTGCGTGAGGGGGCGCTGCGCAATGCGGTGCTGGTGGAGACCATCGAAGGCATTGAGGATATCAAGGCTCTGCAGGCCGAGCCCTATTTTCAGCGCCAGTGGGAACAGACGCATGAAGTCAGCGCTTCAATCAGCAATCAGCAGCGCCTCTGGGGTGCGCGTCTGACCGGCTGGGCGGCGACCGTGCAGCAGCTCACCTACGCGGGCATGCTGGTCTTTGGCGTCTACCTGGTGCTCGATTCGCAAATCACCACCGGGACCCTGGTCGCCTGTAGTCTGCTCTCCTCACGGACCATCGCCCCGCTGATGCAGCTGACGATGGTCTTCTCACGCTGGCAGCACGCCAAAATGGCGATGAAAGGGCTGGATGAGCTGCTGAAGAAGCCGCTGGATCAACCGGAAGCCAGCACGCTGGCGCACTGTCCGACGCTGACCGGCCATTACGATCTGCGCAACGTGCACTACAGCTATGACGAAGAGAATGAAAAAACGGTGCTCAGCGTGCAGCAGCTGCAGATCAAGCCGGGCGAGAAGGTGGCGATCCTCGGCAAGGTGGGGGCCGGAAAGTCGACGCTGCTGAAGATCCTGGCGGGTCAGGCACTGGCGACCCAGGGCAAGGTGATTGTGGATGGCGTCGACATCGAACGCATCGATCCCGTCGACCTGCGCCGTCAGCTCGGCTGGCTGTCACACGACTCCCGCCTCTTCTTTGGCACGCTGCGGCAGAACCTGATGCTGGGCAATCCCCACGCCAGTGAGCAGGAGATGCTGCAGGCGCTGCGCATCAGCGGCGCGCTGTCGCTGGTGCAGCAGGATGCCGCCAGCCTGGATCGCATTATCAATGAGGGGGGACGTGGACTGTCGGGCGGACAGAGACAAATGGTGATGCTGAGCCGGATGATCCTGCGTCAGCCGCAGGTGGTGTTGCTGGATGAGCCCACCGCGGCGATGGATGAACAGCTGGAGGAGCAGGTGATCCGGCAGCTGCAGGGCTGGATCAGCGGGCGAACGCTGGTGCTGGTGACTCACCGTCCGGCGCTGCTGAAAATGGTCGATCGTATTGTCGTCATGGATAACGGCCGGATTGTGGCCGATGGCCCGCGCGACGACATTCTGCGCCGCGCGACGCCAACGGCGCCCGGTAAAGGAGGTGCCGCATGAGTCTGGTGATTGTTGATAAAGATCTTGCCCGCCATGAGCGCCGCACATCGGCGATTATCTGGCTCTGCACCGCCGCGCTGGCCCTTTTTCTCATCTGGGCGCACTTCGCCATTCTGGATGAGGTCACGGTCGGCACCGGCAAAGTCACCCCCTCCAGCCGCGCACAGGTGATCGACAGTCTGGATGGGGGCATCGTCAAGCAGCTTAACGTTCATGAGGGTGACATCGTTGAGAAAGGGCAGGTGCTGGCAACGCTCGATCCTACGCGCTTTCAGTCGAACTTCGGCGAGGCGCAGGCGAAGGTGCGCACGCTGCGCGCCTCTGCCGAGCGGCTGGAGGCGGAGCTCTCCGGCACGCCGCTGACCTTCAGCGCAGAGACCCTTAAAGAGCCGCAGCTGGTGACGCGGGAACGTCAGCTCTATGAGTCGCGACGTCGCAACCTCACCGAAACGATCAGCAATCTGCAGCAGTCGCTGCGGCTGGTGCAGGATGAGCTGCGGCTGACGGAGCCGCTGGTGGCCAAAGGCGCGGCCGGGCAGGTGGAGGTGATTCGTCTGCGCCGTCAGGTCAGCGATCTGCGCGGCAAAATCGATGAGGCGCGCAATGACTATCTGGTTCGTGCGCACGAAGAGCAGGTGAAAAACAATGCGGAACTGGATGCGCAACTGCAGGTGGCCGCTGGCAAAGAGGATCAGCTGACCCGCGCCACGCTCTACTCGCCGGTGCGCGGCATCGTCAAAGATATTCAGGTTACGACGGTGGGGGGCGTGCTGGAGCCGGGTGGCAAACTGATGGAGATCGTTCCGCTGGAGGATCAGCTGCTGATTGAAACGCGCATTAACCCGCGCGATATCGCCTGGATCCGGCCTGGCCTGGCAGCCATCGTCAAGGTGACGGCCTACGACTCCTCTATCTATGGCGACCTGCCGGGTGAAGTCGAGACGGTCTCACCGGACACCCTGCAGGATGAGGTAAAACGCGATCAATATTACTACCGGGTCTATGTGCGCACCCGGAAAGCGGAGCTGACCAACCGGGCCGGGCGAAAATTCCCGATTGTGCCCGGTATGGTGGCCAACGTGGAGATCAAAACCGGTCAGAAATCGGTGATGGATTATCTGATTAAGCCCCTGAATAAAGTCAAAGAATCGCTGCGGGAGCGCTGAGACTTTTCTGAAGCCACTCTAACCGCCTGCTTAATTACGGTGATAAATTAACATGGCGTTTATTTCAGCATTCAGGCGGGAAAAGGGGGCGAAATTTACCACTCTGTGCGGTAACCGCCAGATGTTAATTTAACCCCCTTAAGAAAGTTTACGCAGATATAGCGAAACGGTAAATCGCAGGCAAAAAAAAGCCGGACAAATTGTCCGGCGGGAAATAATAAGTTGTACATCTCATTCGGGGAGAATGAAGGTAATAATGGAATAAATGATGATAGCGGGGACTATTCTATTCTCAGATGCGTCATAAGTTTTATCATTCAGTGCTTCGGAATGATCTGAAATAACTCATTGATAATCAATGAATCTGAATGAGTTTAGCGATTTGTGCGGCAATTTTTATCGATCTGTGCTGGTTATTAGTTCCCCGAAATTTACATTATGAAATAACTGTTTCGACTTGTGTAACACTTTTGGAAATTTAGTAGCATTTTCCAGGTGGATTATTACCCGTTATAAAAGAACAATGGCCTGCCGGCTGAATTTTAAACATTCAGTTAGCAGTGGCAAATTATAAAGGCACATAACAGAGGGTAATAAAATGAAACGTCGCGTTCTCTCCCTGGTGATCCCTGCATTACTGGCAGCAGCAGGATCAGCAAACGCAGCTGAAATTTATAACAAAGACGGCAACAAACTGGATCTGTTCGGTAAGGTTGACGGTCTGCACTACTTCTCTGACAACGATGGCTCTGACGGTGACCAGTCCTACGTTCGTTTTGGCTTCAAAGGTGAAACGGAGATCAGCAACGAGCTGACCGGTTATGGTCAGTGGGAATATCAGGCTGCGCTGAACAACTCCGAGGCTGAAGGCACTGCCGACAGCTATACCCGCGTGGGCTTTGCCGGACTGAAGTTCGGTGATGCCGGTTCATTCGACTACGGCCGTAACTACGGTGTCGCCTACGATATCGGCGCATGGACCGACGTGCTGCCAGAGTTCGGCGGGGATACCTATGGCGCTGATAACTTCATGTTCCAGCGCGGCAACGGCATGGCGACCTACCGTAACAATAACTTCTTTGGTCTGGTGGATGGCTGGAACTTTGCGGTTCAGTATCAGGGCAAAAATGATAACAACACCGAGTCGGCTGGTGGCCGCGACGTGCTGGGTGAGAATGGTGACGGCTGGGGTCTGAGCACCACCTATGATCTGGGCTCAGGTTTCGGTATCGGTGCAGCCGCATTCCAGTCCGATCGCACGAACCGCCAGAATGGCGGATCAGAGGGTATCCTGGGACGGGGTGATAAGGCGGAAGTTTACACCGGTGGTCTGAAATATGATGCCAACAACGTCTACCTGGCGGCCATGTACTCACGCTCTTACAACGCCACCCGCTTCGGCGACAGCAGTGACAGCTCTTCAGCCTACGGTTATGCCGATAAAGCGGACAACTGGGAACTGGTTGCCCAGTATCAGTTCGACTTTGGCCTGCGTCCTTCTCTGGCCTACGTGACCTCACGCGGCACCGACGTGCAGAACTGGGGCAAACAGAACCTGAAAAAATATGTTGATGTCGGTGCGACCTACTACTTCAACAAAAACATGTCCACCTATGTTGATTACCAGATCAACCTGCTGGACGACAACGACTTCACCGACGCAGCCGGTATCAATACCGACGACGTGGTGGCACTGGGTCTGGTTTACCAGTTCTGAGTCAACAGGGAGCGCAGTTACCGCTGCGCTCCTGCGTGACCCTGCGGGCTGACCGCGTCAGCCTTGCGCCATTTTGCCGGTTCCGCCACCGTGGTTTCTGGCGATACCACGCTGCCAAATCGCGCACCTTCAAAGGCCACACCCGCCAGGGTGAAAGCTGAAAAGCTCAGCCAGTGCTGCCAGGCTGCCTGCCATCCGGAATTTTTCATTCTGCACCTCTCATCAGAGATAAACACTGTTTCAACAGTGCAGAATTCATGCCAGCTTAACCGCTCTCACAGCCACAGACTTTACGCCTGCTTTGATACACTTGCTGCGCCCGACGGGAGCAGATTGCCCCACGCCGGTGCAGTGCAGCCTGTTAATGGCGCGGCCGGGAAGGGAGCATGTGACGATGACGACGCTGATGCAGAACTTTATAGGTGCTGAAAACAAACAGCCCCAGGGCAATGGCGAGAATCAGATAGATCATCTGCTGCTCCTTTATTAAATGAATGTCGATCGCCTGATTAAAGGCGGGCAGAGGGTAGATGACGGGTCAAGTTTGAGGGGCTTAACAGAGAGATTCAACTCTCTTTAAGCGTCTTTACCCGAAGTTTATGCTTTGTAGCAGGTCGGAATAAAGTGTTACAAGTGAGGAAGGATGCGTTATCAGACTAATCTGCTGCTTACAGCAGTGCTGGCACTGTCATTAGTGGCCTGCGATAAACCTGCGGCTGAACCGGCGCTGGTGCTGGAAGGGAAAACGATGGGAACCGTCTGGCGGGTGAGCCTTGCGGGTGTCGATCAGGCGCGCAAGGCGGAACTGCAGCAGCGTATTCAGCAGCGGCTGGATGCTGACGATGCGGAACTCTCGACGTGGAAGCCGGACTCCGCGCTGTCACGCTTTAACCAAAGCCGCGATCTCACACCGCAGCCGGTGAGTGAAAACATGGCAGACATTGTCACCACCGCACTGCGGATTGGCCGTAAAACCGGTGGCGCGATGGATATCACCGTCGGCCCGCTGGTCAATCTGTGGGGCTTCGGCCCGACGAAACAGCCCGTCCACACGCCCGATGCTGCACAGATCGCGGCCGCCCGGGCGGAGACCGGTCTGCAGCATCTGCGGGTGGTGCAGGGCGCCGGGGGGCAGTGGCTGCAGAAAGATCTGCCGGGACTCTATGTTGACCTCTCAACCGTCGGCGAGGGCTTTGCGACCGATCATCTGGCGCGGCTGATGGAGCAGCTCGGCATCAACAACTATCTGGTGTCGGTGGGCGGCGCGGTGCTGAGCCGCGGGCTGAATGCGCAGCAGCAGCCCTGGCGGGTGGCGATCCAGAAACCTACTGACCGCGAGAATGCCGTTCAGGCGCGCGTGGATCTGCAGGGCCACGGCATCAGCACCTCCGGCAGCTATCGCAACTATTATGAACTGGACGGCAAACGGATTTCTCATGTCATCGATCCCGTTACCGGACGGCCTATTGAGCATAAGCTGGTTTCCGCCACGGTGATTGCCACCACGGCGCTGGAAGCGGATGGCTGGGATACGGGCCTGATGGTACTCGGCACGGAGAAAGCCAAAGCGCTGGCACTCGAACAGCATCTGGCGGTCTATCTGATCAGCAAACAGGGCGATAAATTTGTCAGCTGGATGTCGCCGCAGTTTGCTGCTTTCCTGATCCCCGCTGAAACGACCGGAGAACCCTGATGTTAGATCTCTTTAGTGAAGAGCAACCCTGGCAGGAGCCGCTGGCAGAAGGCGCCGTGATCCTGCGCCGCCGCGCGCGTGAGGATGCAGAAACGCTCTATCAGCAGGTGATGGCGATTGCAGAACAGAATCCGTTTGCCCACCGCATTACGCCCGGCGGGCACCGCATGTCGGTCGCGATGACCAACTGCGGCGACTTTGGCTGGTCGGTGGATTCGCGCGGCTATCAGTATGAGCAGCAGGACAATCTTAATGGCCGCCGCTGGCCCCCGATGCCGCCCCTGTTTCGCACCCTGGCGCAACAGGCCGCCCTTGAAGCGGGCTTTCCCGGCTTCAATCCGGATGCCTGTTTACTTAATCGCTATGAACCGGGCGCAAAGCTGACGCTGCATCAGGACAAAGATGAAAAAGATATGCGCCAGCCCATTGTCTCCGTGTCGCTGGGGCTACCGGCCGTGTTTCAGTTTGGCGGCTTTGAGCGGGGCGACGCTACCCAGCGGGTGCTGCTGGAACATGGCGACATTGTGGTGTGGGGCGGGCCGTCACGCCTGCGTTATCACGGTATCCTGCCGCTCAAGCCCGGCGTGCATCCGCTGGTGGGCGCCTGGCGTTATAACCTCACGTTCCGCCGCGCCTTCTGAGCCCTGAGGCACGGTGCGGCGTGGTGAGAATAACTATTGCTATCATTCCGCATCCCATTACACTGCAGGCTGTTTTTTGACTGCTGGATTGCCTGCATGACGTTGCTACACGTTGTTTTTCGCCAGTTCCGCTGGCCTTTCATTGGGGTGATTGTCCTGACGCTGTTAAGCGCAGTGCTGGGCATCGGGATGATTGCCTTCATCAACCGCGAAATGATTGTCGCCATTAACACCTCTTTTGCGGTGCTGCCGCAGTTCCTGTTGCAGCTGGTGGTGCTGATGGCGGTCACGCTCGCCTCGCAGCTGGCGCTGACGACGCTCGGCCATCAGTTTGTCTGGCGGCTGCGCGGTGAATTTATCAAACGTATTCTCGACACCCGGGTCGAGCGCATTGAGCAACTCGGCAGTGCCCAGCTGCTGGCCGGGCTGACCAGCGATGTGCGCGCCATTACGCTGGCCTTTGTGCGGCTGCCGGAGCTGTTTCAGGGCGTCATCATTACCCTCGGTTCGGCGATCTATCTCGCCTGGCTCTCTCCGGAGATGTTACTGGTGACCAGTCTCTGGATGGCCGTCACGCTGGTGGGCGGCTGGCTGCTGGTCTCGCGGGTCTATCAGCATATGGCGAAGCTGCGGGACATCGAAGATAGCCTCTATCGCGATTACCAGACGGTGATAGAGGGGCGTAAAGAGCTGCAGCTTAACCGGTCGCGCGCTCAGCAGGTCTACGACACGGTTTATCAGGAAGATGCCCGCGCCTGGCGTCATCATATTGTGCGGGCCGACACCTATCATCTCAGTGCGGTTAACTGGTCGAACATCATGACCTTAGGCGCTATCGGCATCGTCTTTTTTATGGCCAACAGCCTGGGCTGGGCTGACACGGCCGTCGCCGCGACTTTCTCCCTGACGCTGCTGTTTCTGCGCACGCCGCTGCTCTCGGCGGTCGGCGCTCTGCCTACGCTGCTCAGCGCGCAGGTGGCGTTCCGTAAGCTTAACGCTTTCGATCTCGCTCCTTATCAGGCCGGCTTCCACGCGCCAGCCGCTACCGCGGCGTGGCAGACGCTGGAGTTACGTGATGTCTCCTTCCACTACGGTGACAACGGCTTTAAGGTCGGGCCGATCAATCTGACGCTGCGCCGGGGAGAGCTGGTCTTTCTGATTGGCGGTAACGGCAGCGGGAAATCGACGCTGGCGATGCTGCTGACCGGGCTTTATCAGCCGCAGTCCGGCACGCTGCTGCTGGATGGCCAGCCGATCACGGCAGATGAACTCGATCGCTGGCGCAGTCAGTTCTCGGCGGTCTTTACCGATCTGCACCTGTTTGATCGGCTCATCGGGCGGGAAGGGGTTCCGGCCAATCCGGCGCTGGTTCAGCAGTGGCTGGAGAGGCTGAAGATGCAGGATAAGCTGAAACTTGCCGGTAATAAGGTGCTGAACCTCCGGCTGTCCAAAGGACAGAGCAAGCGCCTGGCACTGCTGCTGGCGGTGGCAGAGGAGCGGGATGTGCTGCTGCTGGATGAGTGGGCGGCCGATCAGGACCCCCATTTCCGTCGCATCTTCTATCGTGAGCTGCTGCCGTGGCTGCAGGAAGCGGGCAAAACGGTATTTGCTATCAGCCATGACGATCACTATTTCATTCACGCTGACCGGTTGCTGGAGATGCGCGAAGGGCAGTTAACCGAGCTGACCGGAAATGAGCGCGACCTCGCCACGCTCGACTCGGTAAAACGCACCGACACCGGCCTTTAGCGGCAGATGGCAAAACTTAGCAAAAAAGCGTATTGGCAGGCCGCACCTGAAAGCGGTTACTGTAGCGGACAGCAGAAACAGCGGTTTCTGCGATCCTGAAACTTCTTCTTTCGTCTGTGTTTACCCCCGGCTAAGCTGCGTTGTTTAGCCGGTTTTTTAAACCGGATGCACCACCTGCGTTATCACCAGATTCTCACGCCACAAAAATGTCGCCTGTAATAATGTGCCCGCCGGAAATCGCTCGCTGAAGTGCTGAGTCAGCCGCAGCGTGGCGCGCTGTCGGGCACAATCCACCGACATTAGCGCCGCCTGAAGAAAGTCCATCGGCTGATGCAGTTGGGGCCAGAGTGCCTTGTAAACACTCTCTTTCAGGGAGAACAGCAGGGTCGCGGCGGCACTGAAGCTGACCGGCAGCGACCGCAGCAGTTGCTGCTCCTGCGCGTTCATCAGCAGCCCAGCCATGTCGTTTGCCGTCGTCTCCGGCATGATCTGTTCAACATCGACCCCGACAGCGCAGGACTGACGCGTTGCCGCGACGACCACAACGCCCGCGCTGTGTGACAGCGACGCCTGGATACCCGCCGGCCAGCAGGGAGAGCGATCGGGGGCATTGTTCAGGATAAAGTCAGGGATGCCCAGCTCTGCCATGACCGACCTCACCAGCATCCGGCTGGCCAGGTATTCGGCACGACGTTTGCTGACGGCCTGTTGCAGGCGGGCAGGCAGCGTGATGCCCCAGGCAGCAGCCAGTGCCTCATCGTAAGCGTGCGGATTAAAGTGACTCACCGCCAGCAGCGGATCGCTGTGGCTCAGGTGCGAGGAGAGAATAAAGCCGCCTGCAACAGGCGGCAGCGGCAGGTCGGGATAGCGCATGCGGAACCATGATGGATGCCAAAACGGCATTAAATCAGGTGCATGCAAACAGGGCAAGCAGCCTGCCGGGATCAGTCGTTGGGCGGGATGGCAAAACTCTTCAGAGAAACAACAAAATGGTGATGACCTTTGCTGATACGCGCGCCGCGGTCGCACCAGTGGCTTGCCAGGCGAAAGAAATCGTCGCTGCCGATGTCATACGCCAGTTCCACTTTGCTGATGCCTGAGTGCAATAACGTTTCTGCATCTTTCAGGCTCTTTGCTTTAATCGCCATACACATTATCCGTCAGTTTCAGGGGAATTCAGGGTAAGGCGTTTCTGTGACATTTTTGTTTCAGTTTGATGAAAAAGCGTAGCGGGAGATGATTTCTGTGAGGCGGATCCACCTCTGCTGCAAGCCATAACTGGCTGATTGCAGAGATAATGTTAACGGCTGGCAGGATTAATCTGAATATACGAACAGGGAGTACGCGGACAGAAAAAGGCCGCGTCACGCGCGGCCCTGGTGGGTTACTTCTGGTCTGGCGGGGAAGGTTGCTTATCGCCTGACTCAGGTGCTTCTGTTGGATCGTCTTTTTCAATAAAGGTCATAAACTCTCCTCTTGTTACCCACAGGCTGTTAAGTATAGATCGGATTGGCGGGGACGCGAGGAAAGGGGGATTTGATCAAGTCGGCGGCATGACGACGTAAACGCAGGCCGCCCACTATTGCTCTGTGCTTAAACCACATTCAATCTGATCAGGATTGCAATAAACGCTAACAGAAAGCAGCAAAAGAAACCGGCTAAAAATGTGTAATAAAGGGGTTTCAGGCTGTCGATCCTTTCCTGGTTTTTACGCTCACTGGCGAAGTCATAGTTCTGGCTTTTTTGCTCTAAAAAGAAAATCTTCTTTTTATCTTTCAGTCGAACGAAAAACCAGGTCATTAGTGGTGAACCCAGATATCCCATATTACATTGAAAAAGATAAGGCGCAGGAAGTGTACGTCCTTTTTGGAAGTCTGAAATAAGACGTTGATATTGCGATCTGTTGACCAGATATAAAATAAAACTTATCACCAGGCAACAAAAGGGAAGGATGATTAAAACCATCATGGCCGATTTCATTTTTATATTCCCATATATTGATAAATCGTATCCATCGCAGCGTCACTTGCTTTAGCACCTGCATAGCCAGCAGCCAGAGACCCTACAGCTGCACAGACTACTGCCCCTGTTCCTGCTGTGGCTATCCCAATTGCCGCACATACTCCTAGTCCAGCCGCTGAGCCAAATGCACCTGCTCCAACACCCGATAATGTTGATGCACCAAATTTACCATACTCTTTGAATGCAGTTCTTTTGCATTCGTTTTCGCGTCCCTTAACACAAGCATTGACGACATCGTTTGTTGTTCCAATAAGCGAAAATCCAATGCCTATGTAGCCACCGGTTTTTAGAAATTTTGCTGCTTTTGCTGCATTACCAACATAATTTGAATAGCCTGGTATGCCCCCGAGTCCCGCAGTTGACCATTCATGCACCAGAGAACGGCTGGAGAGATTGAGTGCTCTACGCATATCCTCATAAGGTTTAAACTTCACTGTATAGCGGGTTAAAGATTTTAATAATGGCTTATTTACCAGTTCTTTTAATTGGTGAAAAAGTTGGTTACGTTCAATGAAAAATTGTTGACTGATTAGTGTACCCTGCATTCGAAACTGATTCTGATAACTCGTTTCGATCTTTTTTAAGGTATTTTCTATTTCTGAAAAGTACTTTTCGCCAATGTCTCCAACTGTGCTAAAAATGTTATCTCCTGATGTGGTGAGGGCAGCGATTAAACCGTAGTGTTGTTGTAAAAAGCTGGCTTCATCAGAGCTAACGCCAATAAACGCTCTGTTAGTTTTATGTTTTGCCTGTCGTAGAGCATTAAGCATCTGAAGGGTTGGCTTAGAGGCTGGGTCTATCACGATCGCTATCTGTCCCGGATTGAGCCAAAGAGTGTCTGCATTGTTTTGCTTGAAGATGCGGGCAGACTCTGAATGACTATCACGAAAAAGCATTCTGGTCTGGAAATCAAGGTTACCGGGTTGTTGAATGATGCAGTAGGCAGGTGCGAGGTTGCGTGACATTCCATTTCCTCCGATGAAATAGTAGACAGCTAAGCATATTGCCATATGATAGCATTTAATTCACCAATAATATTAAAAAATGTATGTAAATAAATATTATAATCCGACATTTAAAGTTTTTTCATTTAATTGAAGAGTGTTACTCTATAGTTTTTATTTAATTTTATATTTCTCTCGAAATGAAATTTTTGGGTGTAGGTTATTAATTATAGATTTAAGTATAACTGCTGCTGTGCAAAACAACATCTGTTATCAAGTAGGTTTTTATAGGGCGCGCGAGATCAGAGCATGATATTCCTTGAGTATGAAAAGTATAGCAATTCTTTTAAGGCTCCTAATTAACAGCAGATTGCTGGAGCGATGTTAAGTCTTCATCCACATCGTGATATGAAGCAAAGAAATAAAAAATTAAAAGCTGCAAAAAAGAGAGAGGCTGAAGCGTATAATCCATAAATAAAAGAGCCAATTTTGTTATTAATCCTTTAACCTTTTTGGTGGGATTATACGACTCGAGATACAATGACTTTCACGATATTGCATTTGGCGAGTGCTAATAAAGGAATTAAGTGTGCAGATGTGGTGTAATTAGTTAAATTACCTTCGCCTGAAAAACCACATGAAAATATCATTTAACCTCTATTATATAAGATATTACTTGATGTCATTAGTCCATGAATGAAGCCAACCGTGATGCTCACATACGAAACTGTGAGGTGCAGTTAATTTTGAGTGCCAAAACAAGTATTGTTAAGTTTGGGCTAAGGTTATACATCTGACGGAAACTAAAAATAGTGAAAGCCGAGGTGCTCCACTCTCACCTGTAGCACTCTTCCTACTAAAAAAACTATTCTAGGGTAGAGACAAACAGATACCGTTTCAGTACGTTGTTTATACTGTATCACAGGCATTCAAGAGAGCTGAGAAGCGTGAAATTAACTGGTGTTTGTTTTCTCATCCTCAGAAACACTGCTATTATACTTTATGCCGAGAAAAGGCTAAACACAATTCAGTTATAGTGCATCTTTAGGAACAAAAGTATCGGCATGTTAACTCAGTATAGTCACTTGAAAGCAAGTCCTGTAGTAGATTTATTGGGATAACAAATATTAAGCAGGGCAGAAATTTCTGCCCTAAGCCAAAACCTACAGATTACTTAACTAACATCTTGTGCTGTATTTATCTTGATAACATTCGCTACAAGCAGTAGTTGTCAGCTAATCAGTGTTCAAAAATTGGGGTTGATACGTGCTGAGACGCCAGCATGCTCCTTCAAAAGGTAAAGAAGCCCGCCTCCATCAATAAGTTCAATCGGTTTGTCTTCGCAGAACCGGTATGCATCTTTACCGTATTGACTCGTACATACCAGAATTCCTTTGTTAGCCCCTTCATTCATCATTGTTCCGTATAGATCCCTAACAGAACTGACACCGACAGTGTCTTTGTATCTTTTAGCCTGAATAACAACTTTGCCACCTAGAATTGGACGAGTGTCAAATGCAACTGCATCAACACCTCCGTCTTTTGTACCTCTGGTGAGTTTTGTGTCTAGCCCCATTTGACTGAAAAGATTTGATACCAATACTTCGAACTCAGACGGTGAAAGCTCCATAAGGTTTGGTCTTATTTCAAGCCCAGATAGAGCATCGCCTTGCTCAATGAAGCGCTTGTCAACCATGTTGAACTCAATAATAGGTTTCACTGCTTGTAGTTCATCGGGTCGCCCTGAAACTTGTGCACCCAAACTTTTAAGACATGCACTTTTTTCAACCCTTTCGAGTTTTATTTGCATGAAATCGTCTTTGTGAGCACGGGCAGATACCAATGTGACTTTTGTGTCATGCCCGCTCGTAGGATCGATAGTTTCAATTACACCGTTAAACAGAACTGACGTTAAAGCAGACGCCTTATCAGCTTCGAAAAGCTCATGCATTGTGCGTAGTGTGATTGCAGCGATGATGTTTTGATAAAGTTCTTTAATCTCACTAATCTTCCGTGCTTTCGCATCTATGACATCTCTTGTTTTGACATATCTGTATTCCAACTCACGAGGTACTATTGAAATTTCAGGTAAATTGTATTCAACCACCAACTCCTTGTTGCCGGGTAAGTATGCCAACCTAAAAGTTTGGGGAAAGCCGTCTTTAGGATACTCAGAGCGCGTCAACACCATTTCGCAATAAGCCAACACGCTGTCAGGATCGCAGTTAAGATAGTCTTGCTCAAACTGGTCAACTTCATCGTGTTGGTTTTTGATTTCTTGAAGGTAAGCAGTTCTACGAGTCTGATAATCAGCAACTAAAGAATCAAGCTCAATTTTTTGTTTTGATAGTTTAATTGCATAATCCTCCTTACTTTTAATGAACAATTCTTCTGCACTCTGCAAGTCTCGATAATATTTTTTCTTTACCCACGGGAAAATAGTCTTCCATAACGCCGGGACGTTCACAGCTTTCACCTCAGGCTCAGGGTCAGGTAAGAGATGTTTAGGTGTCTTGAAATCTTCAAATTTCGGGGTTTTTTTCAAAGCCGAAAAATCAATCGAATCGTCAAATTTGAGAGTGTGTTCCAGAAGTGTAGTAAGCGCGGTGATATTTTCGTTAAGCTCAGCGTTTAGATCTGACACTTCATCTTGCCGCTCTTCCAGATACATGATTTTTGATAACTTATCAGCCTCTTTTTGCTCACGAAGTCTTTGTGCATTATCACGCTTTATTTCACGCTCTATACGGCGAACTTCGGCATAATGTTGACGTTCTGATCTCTTACGCTCACGCTCTGCCGCAGCAGCGGCTCTGCCTGCAGCACGTATAAAACCTTCAAATCCTGATCTCCGTCCCATTCCAGTCCCCACAGACTCCAACCGAAACTTCGGTTTCTAACTAGTAAAGTTGCCTCAAGCAACCATCAATTTAATTAAACTACCCTTAATTTACTCTATAAGTATCAAATCAATCTATAGAATTTAAGAAAAAGCAATTGGCTGACATCTCAAAATTAGTAATCTTGTTGCCAGCTGACAGGTTCGATCTTAAGATAGATGAAAGATTAACCCCATGAAGATGGGTAGAAGCGCGTAAACAAAAGCATGGAATATATAGCGTTTGGTGATGAAAGTGGTACTACAGGGAGTGACCGCTGTTATAGCATAGGTTTGCTGTGCATACGTAAGGACACACTTGAAATCTTCAATGAGCGCGTTTTGCGATTGAAGCATAAGTACGGCATTGTTGGCGAGCTAAAATGGTCAAAGATCAAAAACAGTGCGGGTCAGGCGAACATCTGCATTGAGTTGCTTCAAATGGTGCTAAAAAACTCTTGCTGCTTCCATTCAATCATTGTCGTCAAGAATATTTACCGTAACTGGCAGACTGACAAAGAAACGGCTTTCTATCAAACATATACAATGCTGGTTAAAAATACAGCACGTCAGCTAAAGAAGCCTCTTGAAGTAATCATCGATCAGAAAATTGACAAGTATAAGAAGAATGATGAAGTTACAGGCATCATTGCGAACAACATGCTTGCAATGGAAGGTGTCAAAAAATTAGTTCAATCAGTAACGATGCAGGATTCAAAACATCATCCTGGATTACAAGTCGTAGACATTCTCACTGGCGCTGTAAACTCTGGCTATTTGAAGTTTCTCAACCCACAATTAGAGTTATCTGTAGCAAAAGAAATCGCATTTAAGCGCATGGCTGCATTATTGGGTTGGGATGTCTTTCATTACGACACTTACCCAAACAAAGACTTTAACATCTGGCATTTTCCGTTAGAGATGAGAAGGGTGCCTGATACCATGCCAATTAGGGCTGACTACAATGTACCTCTTGTGCGTCGAGAAGAATTGTCGTGAGTTATTTAACGATTGGTCACTAATTTAAGTGTGAAAGATCAAATTGCATCGTCTTTCCAAAGATAAAAAACGAGGCGGTAATGATGACTGTAATCGCCGTGGTCACTCATCAAAAACTGCTATGACGGGGAAATTGGTTGGTCGGCACGAGAGGATTTGAACCTCCGACCCCGGACACCCCATGACCGTGCGCTACCAGGCTGCGCTACGTGCCGAACACTGGAGGATTAGTCTACTGGTTATCGGCATGAATGCAAGACACCAGCTGACTATTTGCCTGATAATTAATCAGTTAGCGATAAATCGCTTCTCCTCAGTTAATACCTGCAACAGCAACGTCAGTTCCGGCTTGTGATCCTTCAGCGCATTGCCCGCGGCATCATAAGCGCGATAGCTGCCGTTGTTGTTGAGCACCAGCGTCACCTGCGGCGTGGTGATCACCAGCTTGTTCTCTTCGCTGCTGGCGACCCAGTCATGGCGACGACGTGCAGCAAACAGATCTTCACCCTGCGAATAGTTCACCGGATTGGTTCGCACATGCAGCAGGCGCTGCATCAGCGTCGTCATCACATCCTGATGATCGGAGAGACGATCAACGGTCTGCGCGGGCGTATCAGGCCAGTGAATCACTAATGGCACCTGCAATGTCTGGCGATTGCCTGCGCTGTCAGGGTTACCCTCCAGCGCCAGACCGCGCTGCGCGGTGATCACCACCACTGTATTCTTCAGCAAATCACGTGCCTGCAGGCTGCTCAGAACGGCATGAATCTGCTGATCGACGGCGGGTGCCTGACGCAGATAACTGCGCTGACGGGCTTTGGCACTGTCGCCGGTGACGTCAGGGCCGTTCAGCGCGATCCAGGAGAACCAGGGTGCCTGGGAACCTGTCTGCTTCTCCAGCCAGTTCTGCCATTGCGCGACGGTGCTGGCGTTCGGCTGGCTGGTCATCGCCGGCAGTGAATAGTCGGTCAGCAGCGCCTGTCGGTAGAGCGGCGGATTAAAGCCCTCAGAGGAGAACAGGCCAAACTGATAACCCTGCGTGCTCAACGCGCCCAGCAGGGCAGACGGCGTACGGGATGCCAGAATACCGTTCATGTAGCTGGAGGAGATGCCGTAGAAGAGGCCAAACAACCCTTTCTCCGGGGTATCTCCGGCGCTGTAGTGCTGCGTGAAACGCACGTTTTCGCTGGCAAACTGATTGAGTTGCGGCAGCGCACTGGCCATCGTGGCGTTATTCAGGCCATCCACGGTCAGCACCAGCAGGTTATTGCGTGTACCGCCATCGCGGAAGGTAATGTCGCTCAGCGGATATTCCACCGCCAGCGCTTCCGGGTCGCCCTGCTGAACCAGGCGACGCTGATACTCCTGCGCATCCAGCAGACCGTGACGCTCCAGGAAACGGCGGGCGGTCATCGGATAGGAGAGCGGCAGGTTAGCGCGCTGCATGGTTATCGGGCGATAGAAGTTGGCATCAGCCCAGATATACATCAGGTGGCTGGCAAAGAAGGCGCTGATAAACAGGGCCGCGAGCGGCTTACCAAACGACCGGCGATTCAAACTGCGCAGTTTTTGCCAGCTCCAGGTCGCAAACAGCATCTCGACCAGAAAAATCAGCGGCACGCTGATAAACATCAGCTGCCAGTCGCGCGCCATCTCGCTCTGATCGGGGTTAATCACCAGCTCCCACACCACCGGGTTCAGGTGAAGGTGGAAGCGGCTGAACACCGCGCTGTCGACCATGACCAGCGTCAGACCTGCGGTGGCGACCACCGCGGACACTACCCGCATCAGCCGTTGCGACATCACCACAAACGTCAGCGGGAAGATGATCAGCAAATAGGCGGCAAAAACGATAAAACTGAAGTGGCCAACCCAGCTGGTATAGGCGTAGATACGCCCCGCCAGTGAAGAAGGCCAGTCGGCGACCAACAGGTAGCGACTGCCTAAAATCAGCGCGAATAAGATATTAAACAGAGCAAACCAGTGCCCCCAGCTAATCATCTGGGAGACTTTTTCGCGGTAGCGCTGCCGGTTGGTTACCATATTATAAAATCAAATCAGCCAATTAGTGAGCGTTGTCGTCACGCACTGACGCCTGCAGGGCATCGGCGAAAGATCGGGCCAGAGAGCGACGCTGCGCCGGGGCAACATCGCTGTTAATCAGGTTAGTCACCATATTGCCCAGGACCATCAGGGAGAGGTCGGTGGGGGCCTTATCCTTCTGCAGGATTTGGGCCATTTCCGCGAGGAGTTGTTCCACGCGTTCGTCGCTGTAACGGGATGATTGTGGCATAAGGTCGTCTGAGCTCATTTCAAAAGGCGATATAGTACCGGAACAGCGTACTTTTTTCCGCAATTTTATCGAAAGTACCGCGTCCGCTTTACGTATGGAGTTGAAAGCCGATGCCGGCGGTGTTTGAATACGCGCCTGAGCTAAAAGGAGAGTCTACCATGAGTCTGGATATCGACCAGATTGCCCTGCACCAGTTAATCAAACGCGATGAAAACCAGCTTGAGCTGGCGCTGCGCGATTCGCTGCTGCCTGCCACCAACACGGTCAACGCGATGGTGGAGGAGTTACACCGGGTTTACAGCGCAAAAAGCAAAGCCTACGGCCTGTTTAATGCAGAGAGTGAACTGGCAGAAGCGCTGCGTAATTGTCGTAAGGGCAACGATGATTTTCTCGCCTTTAGCCGTGCCGCCACCGGTCGCCTGCGTGATGAACTGGCGAAATATCCGTTCGCCGAAAGCGGCGTGGTGCTGTTTATTCACTACCGCTATCTG
This sequence comes from Pantoea sp. GM_Pan_3, assembly GCF_026541045.1. Lineage (NCBI taxonomy): Bacteria > Pseudomonadati > Pseudomonadota > Gammaproteobacteria > Enterobacterales > Erwiniaceae > Pantoea > Pantoea sp. GM_Pan_3. Next base: position 158,240 of record NZ_JALNVA010000001.1, read on the forward strand.
GCCGTAGACTATCTGCTGATCGCCGTGCTGAACAGCCAGTCCAGCATGCGCGTCAACGAGCAGATGGATATCAGCAGCACCCACTATCTCGACATCAATCATGCGGATATCGTCGCGCGCATCGATTTAACCGAGTGGGAAACCAACCCGGAATCGACCCGCTATCTGACCTTCCTGCGCGGCCGCGTCGGACGTAAAGTGGCTGACTTCTTCATGGACTTCCTCGGTGCTGAAGTGGGATTAGACACCAAGGCGCAGAACCGGGGACTGTTGCAGGCGGTGGATGACTACTGCAACGAATCCGGGCTGGATAAGCAGGAGCGGCAGAATTATCGCCAGCAGGTCTACAGCTACTGCAACGAGCAGCTGCAGGCGGGCGAAGAGATTGCGCTGGAAGATCTGTCAGGCGAACTGCCACCGGTGGGTGAAAAAACCTTTCAGGCCTTTACCCAGGAGCAGGGCTACGAACTTGAGGAGAGCTTCCCGGCGGATCGCAGCACGCTGCGCCAGCTGACGAAGTTTGCCGGCAGCGGCGGGGGACTGACTCTGAACTTCGACGCCATGTTACTGGGCGAGCGTATTTTCTGGGACCCGGCAACGGACACCCTGACAATCAAAGGCACGCCCCCCAATCTGCGTGACCAGCTACAGCGCCGCACCAGCAGCAAATAAAAAAGCCGGGCTCAGCCCGGCTTTTTTGACGCTGCGCGGCAATAACCTTTGGCAGTGACAGACAAAATAAAAGGGCCGGTTTCGCAACCGGCCCTTCTACGTTCAACAAGGCTCGCGATTACGCGCGAACGAAGTCGATGTGAAACAGTTTTGGCTTGAACGGGTGACGCTGAACAGCCTGAACTTTCACTTTGGTTTCTTTACCGTCAACAACCAGGGTCAGCACTTCTTCGTAGAAACCTGGTTTTGCCTGCAGGTTCATTACGGAGTCGTGATCCAGGTCGATGGCAACAGCCGCTTCAGAACCACCGTAGATGATGGCCGGGAAACGGTTTGCTGTACGCAGGCGGCGGCTCGCACCCTTACCCTGCTCTTTACGTTCTACTGCATTGATAGTGAACATTAATACGTCTCTTTATTTAATTCCTGCTACAGGCGACCCAGTAACAGGCAGGTTATTCAATTCCGCTGATGCACATGCAAAAGCGGGCGGCAGTATAGCGGTTATCCCTGCCGGGAGCAAACGATATAGCCGCCTGCCAGCGGTGCATCCGCGTCAGCGCAGCTCATTCGCGCGGCGGTAGCGGCCCTGATAATCAAACATCTTTTCACGGATCTGCCAGAACTGGCCTTTGGCCCTGGCCACCACAAAATCGGGATGGCGCAACAGCGGCTGCAGCGCCAGCACGTCGGCGGCGGTCTGCCAGCCAAGCGGTACACCGGGTGCGCGCTGATGCGGACGCATAAAGAGTTGCTCAAACGCTTTCCGCTGCGCGGGCGTCTGCAGCCGGAAACGTTCGCTGACGCTGGTGCCATCCTCGTCATGGTAGGTCGCTTTGAGCCACTCACCTTTAGCATCCGATCCCTGTTCCAGCGTCATGCCGCCACAGCGCAGCACCAGTGCATCCTTGAGTTTCAGTGCCGCTTTGAGCATATCGTCGGGATCGACCAGCACTTTATCGCACTGGTGACAGCGCCGGGCGGCGATATCATTTTCCGCGCCGCAGTCGGGACAGCTTTTAAAGCGGAAACGATAGTCGCACTGTTCGCGTTCTCCCTCATCATCTTCCAGCACCCCCTGGCAGCGCCGGCCAAAATGTTCGATGACCATACCATCTTCGGTCGCCTTGCCCCAGAAGGTATTGGCAAAGCCGCAGGCGGGGCAGAAAACCTGCACCGGCTGATTGTCGCTGGCCCCTTTCGGCGCGCCGACTTCCGGCGTGAAGAGGTCGTGGGGATTACCGGCATAATCGAGGATCAGGCAGTCGCGCTTACCGGGCGAGAGCCGCAGGCCGCGGCCGACGATTTGCTGATAGAGGCTGACCGACTCGGTCGGGCGCAGTATCGCAATCAGGTCAACGTGCGGCGCATCAAAGCCGGTAGTCAGTACCGCTACGTTCACCAGGAATTTCAGCTGCTGCGCTTTAAACGCCAGGATCAGGGCATCACGTTCGCGGGCGGGCGTTTCGGCGGAGACCAGCGCGCTGTTTTCGGGCAGCAGTTGCAGGATTTCACGCGCATGATCCACGGTGGAAGCGAAGATCATCACCCCCAGCCGATCCTCAGCGAACTCCACAATCTGACGAATGATATGGGGCGTTACGCGCTGCTGCTGTTTCAGTTCGCGATTCAGATCGGCTTCGCTGAACAGGCCGTTCGACTGCGCCGTCAGGCGGCTGAAGTCATACTGCACCACCGGCATATCCAGCCGCTCCGGCGGCACCAGGAACTGATGCTTGATCATGTAACGCAGCGGCAGTTCATAGATGCAGTCGCGGAACAGCGATTTCTCGTCGCCCCGCACCATGCCGTGATAGTGGAACTGATAGATCCAGCCTTTGCCCAGCCGGAACGGCGTGGCGGTCAGGCCAAGTAAACGGAGCTGAGGATTGTGCTGGCGCAGATGACTGAAGATCTGCTGATACTGGCTCTCTTTGTCATCGCCGATGCGATGGCACTCGTCGACAATCACCAGTGAAAAGGCGCTGTCGAACTGTTCGAGGTTACGCGCGATGGACTGCACGCTGCCAAACACCACTTTGCGCTGACTCTCTTTGCGCTGCAGTCCGGCGGCAAAGATGTCCGCCTCCAGCCCGTACGCTTCATATTTGCTGTGGTTCTGTGCCACCAGCTCTTTGACGTGCGCCAGCACCAGCACCCGGCCACGTGCCAGCCGTGCCAGCTCGGCGATCACCAGACTCTTCCCGGCGCCGGTGGGCAGTACGATCACGGCAGGTTCCTGATGACGACGGAAATGCGCAACGGTGGCATTAACCGCATCCTGCTGATAGGGGCGTAAGGTAAAAGACATAGCGCTCACTTTTGCAAAACTGGCGGCAATTATGCCATGAAAGTCCGGTAAACGCGCTGTCAGGCGGACGCAGATCACGTTATACTTCCCGCACATTTTCAACGGTTAACCAGGCCGTTTCAGATTCCCTCCGCAGTAACAGGCAAAACGAATTCATGCGACTCGACAAATTCATCTCTCAGCAACTGGAAATCAGCCGCGCCATCGCTCATCGCGAAATCCGTGGCCAGCGTGTCACCGTGAACGGGGAGATCGTGCGCGATACCGCGTTTAAACTGCTGCCCGACCACGAAGTCGCCTATGACGGCAACGTGCTGCAGATGCTCACCGGTCCACGCTACTTTATGCTGAACAAACCACAGGGTTACGTCTGCTCAACCGACGATCCCGATCATCCCACCATCCTCTATTTCCTCGAAGAGCCGATGTCTTTCAAACTGCACGCAGCAGGGCGTCTCGATATCGACACCACCGGACTGGTGCTGATGACGGATGATGGTCAGTGGTCACACCGGATTACCTCGCCGCGTCATCACTGCGAGAAAACCTATCGCGTCACACTGGAATCGCCGGTCAGTGACGATACGGCCGCACAGTTTACGGCGGGCGTACAGCTGCACAATGAGAAGAGCCTGACCAAACCGGCACAGCTGGAGGTGATCACGCCGACCGAAGTGCTGCTGACCCTGAGCGAAGGGCGTTATCACCAGGTGAAACGGATGTTTGCGGCGGTGGGCAATCGGGTGGTGGAGCTGCATCGTGAGCGCATTGGCGACATCGTGCTGGACGCCGATCTGGAACCGGGCGAATACCGGCCGCTGACGGAAGAAGAGATCGCCAGTATTGGTCTGCCAAAAGAGTTACAGGCTAAATAAGCGGACGGGCTGCCAGCAGCCCGTGCCAGTCCCACAGGGCAGGAGAAGGTGTGCGTAAGGAAAAGAATTCGCCAACAGGTCTGGTCGTCATCCTCGGTCTGTTAGCCATGCTGATGCCATTGTCGATCGACATGTATCTGCCTGCCATGCCGCAGATTGCGCGTGAGTTTGGCGTGTCGGCGGGTAGCGTGCAGATGTCGCTGAATCTCTACATTCTGGGGTTCGCGATCGGGCAGCTCATCTATGGGCCGCTGGCGGACAGCTACGGCCGCAAGCCGGTGATTGCACTTGGCACGCTGATCTTTGCCTGCGCCGCCGCGGCCTGTGCATTGTCACAAAGCATTGATCAGTTGATTACCATGCGCTTTCTGCATGGGCTGTCGGCTGCGGCCGCCAGCGTGGTGATCAACGCCCTGATGCGCGACAGTTACTCGAAAGAGGACTTTTCGCGCATGATGTCCTTCGTGATGCTGATCACCACCATTGCGCCGCTGCTGGCGCCGATTATCGGCGGCTGGCTGCTGGTGCTCTGGAGCTGGCACGCCATCTTCTGGGCGCTGTCGGGCGCGGCATTAGTTACCACACTGCTGGTGACCACGCAGATCCGCGAAACCCTGAAGCCGGAGCAGCGCCAGCGGTTCCATCTGCGCACCACGCTGGGTAATTTCGTCACGCTGTTTCGTCACAAACGGGCCTTCAGTTATATGCTGGCGAGCGGCTTCTCCTTTGCCGGACTCTTCACCTTTCTTAACGCCGGTCCCTTTGTTTATATCGAACTGAATCACGTTTCGCCGCAAAACTTTGGCTACTACTTTGGCCTTAACGTGGTGTTTCTCTTCGTGCTGACCCTGATTAACAGCAGGGCCGTGCGCCGCTTTGGCCCGGTCGCGATGTTCCGGCTGGGGTTGCTGATCCAGTTCTCTATGGGGATCTGGCTGCTGCTGGTCAGCGCCTTTGACCTGGGCTTTTTGCCGCTGGTGCTGGGTGTCGCACTGTTTATCGGCTGTGTGTCGATCGTCTCATCCAATGCGATGGCGGTGATCCTGGATGTGTTCCCGCACATGGCGGGCACGGCCTCCTCTCTGGCGGGCACCCTGCGTTTTGGCGTCGGGGCTTTTGTGGGGGCGCTACTGTCGCTGATGAGTTTCAACAGCGCCTGGCCGATGGTGGGCACCATCGCGCTGTGCGCGACGATTTCCCTGCTGCTCTTTTTCTACGCGTCACGTCCCCATCCTGCGTCCCGCTAGCCGGGCGCAGGGGTTTTTCCCCGTTACCGCTGGCTCTGTTAACGACCTTTCTGGTTATGTTTCTTTATTGTGAAAATCTTTAGCTAAAAAAGTAATCATATTGCGTCTAAAATGATTGTTAACGGCGTGTGAACGCGGTACATATAGCCAGAAGTGCGATGCGAGTCGCAAAAAATGCGCGCGGGCAGACGATTAACACTCGTCCGGACTCAGCGGTTGTCGGTCAGCTTTCAGCGTCGGTTGCTGTGTGTTGCGACATAAACTCATTCGGGGAGAGTAAACGATGCTGCAACTTTCAATTGTGCATCGCCTGCCGCAGCGTTTCCGCTGGGCCAGCGATCGCCACAGTGCTATTGAGCCTGATGAAGCCCTGGATGACCAGGAGTTCGTGGCGCTGCGTCTGATCAGCCACGATGGCATTCCGGCGTGGGAAATCCTGCAGCAGTTAAAAGAGGTGCTGGCAGAGATTCAGGTCGACTGTAAAGTGGCCGAATGTGAAGGGCAGCCCTGCCTGTTCATTCAGCGCCGTGACGAGAGTGCCACTAACTGCTGCCTGAAAAATCAGGGCGTGGCGATTGCCGAAACCTTTAACGCAGGCTGAGCCGGGACGACTGCAGCAGTTCGCGGGTGTAGTCGTTCTCAGGTGAAGCAAACAACTTTTCACACTCTCCCTGTTCTGCCACTTCCCCCTGACGCAGCACGATAAGCTGGTGACACAGGGAGCGAACCACATCGAGATCGTGACTGATAAACAGATAGCTGAGCTGGCGCTGCTGCTGCAGACGACGTAGCAGCGTCAGGATCTGTTTCTGCACCGTGCGGTCCAGCGAAGAGGTCGGTTCGTCCAGCACCAGCAGCTCCGGTTCCAGAGTCAGCGCCCGCGCGATGGCGATCCGCTGTCGCTGCCCCCCCGAAAATTCGGCCGGATAGCGGTGACGGCTTTCCGGATCGAGTCCCACTTCTTCCATCACCGCGATGACGCGCTGCTCCTGTTCTGCCCGGCCGATAGCGGGCAGATGTACCGCCATGCCTTCGGCAATAATCTGCTGCACCGTCATCCGCGGATTCAGGGAGGAATTGGGGTCCTGAAACACGACCTGAATGCGCTGGCGCAGCGGCAGCAGTTGCCGGCGCGTCAGCTGATGCAGCGGCTGACCATCAAACCAGACTTCCCCGCGCGAGCGGATCAGCCGCAGCAGCGCCAGCCCGGTGGTGCTTTTGCCCGAACCGGACTCGCCAACCAGGCCCAGACTTTCGCCGCGCCGCAGGGTAAAACTCAGCCCGGCGAGTATGATCTTTTCGGCCGCCTGCCGCCGGAACAGGCCGCGCCGTAGCGGAAAACTGACCTGAAGCTGTTCGACCCGAAGTATCACCGGGGCGTCCGCAGGCAGCGGCAGCGCGGTTCCTTCCGGTTCCGCGGCCAGTAACTGCTGGCTGTAAGGATGCTGCGGCTGGTCCAGCAGAACCTGACCGCGGTTCTGTTCCACGATGCGACCCTGACGCATCACGCTGACGCTATCCGCCAGCTGGCGCACAATATTCAGGTTATGGGTGATAAACAGCATGCCCATGTTCATCTCCCGCTGCAGTTCGCGGAGCAGCTTCAGGATCTGCGCCTGCACCGTCACATCCAGCGCGGTGGTCGGCTCATCGGCGATCAGCAGCTGGGGTTCGGTCAGCAGGGCCATGGCGATCATCACGCGCTGGCGTTCGCCACCGGAGAGCTGGTGCGGAAAATCGTTGAGCCGGGCGGCAGGCTGCCGGATGCCGACCCGATCAAGCACGCTGAGTATCTCTCCGCGGGCCGCCGGACGACGCAGTCCGCGATGCAGCGAGAGCACTTCATACAGCTGCTTTTCTACGGTGTGCAGCGGATTGAGCGACACCATCGGCTCCTGAAAAATCATCGCCATCTGATTGCCGCGAAGGGCACGCAGCCGCGCCTCCGGGGCGCGCAGCAGATCTTCACCCTGAAACAGGATCTCGCCCCGGGGATAAACCACCGACGCCTCATGCAGCAGTCGCATCACCGACAGCGCCGTCACGCTCTTGCCGGAGCCTGACTCGCCCACCAGCGCCAGGGTTTCGCCTGCATTGATGCGCAGGGAGAGATCCTCCACCACCGGGCGAAGCGCATCGCCCTGACGAAAGGCAATCGAAAGATCGTTGATGGCCAGTAAGGGTGTCGTCATTCAGACTCCTTTGCCCGGATCGAAGGCATCGCGCACCGCTTCGCCAATAAAAATCAGCAGCGAAAGCAGGATCGCGAGCGTGAAAAAGCCTGCCAGGCCTAACCATGGCGCCTGCAGGTTGTTTTTGCCCTGCAGCAGCAGCTCCCCCAGCGAGGGCGAGCCCAGCGGCAGACCAAAGCCGAGAAAGTCGAGTGAGGTGAGGGTGGTGATCGACCCACACAAAATAAATGGCAGAAAGGTCAGAGTCGCCACCATGGCGTTAGGCAGCATATGGCGCAGCATAATCCGGCCGTCGCTGACGCCAAGGGCCTGCGCCGCGCGAATGTAATCGAAGTTACGGGTGCGCAGAAACTCGGCCCGCACCACGCTGACCAGACTCATCCAGCCGAAGGCGACGGTGACCAGCAGCAGCCACCAGAAGCCGGGCTGGATCACGCTGGAGAGTAAAATCAGCAGAAACAGCGCGGGCATGCCGGACCAGACTTCAACCAGCCGCTGCCCGATCAGATCGATTCTGCCGCCGAAATAGCCCTGCACCGCGCCGACCACAATGCCAATTACGCTGGAGAAGAGCGTCAGCAGCAGACCGAATAGCAGCGAGATACGCGTGCCGTAAAGCAGCCGCGCCAGCACGTCGCCCCCGTTGGCGTCGGTACCAAGCCAGTTCTGCGCCGACGGCGGAGAGGGGAAGGGCACCTGGGTCGCAAAATTGAGGGTGCTGTCGCTGAAGCGAATCGGCGCCCACAGGGCCCAGCCCTGCCGGGCAATGCGCTGCTGCAGCCACGGGTCCTGATAATCGGCGGCGGTCGGCAGCACGCCGCCATAGTCCGTTTCGCTGTAGTTAAACAGCAGTGGCAGCATCCAGCGCTGCTGGTAATGCACCAGCAGCGGCTTTTCATTGGCAATCAGCTCGGCACCCAGCGACAGCAGAAAAAGGACCAGAAAGATCCACAGCGACCAGTAGCCGCGCCGGTTATGGCGAAAGCGCTGCCAGCGCTGCTGAGTGAGGGGAGAAAGCGGCATCAATGGCTCCTGAAATCGATGCGCGGATCGACCAGCGTATAGGTCAGATCGCTGAGAATGTTCATCAGTAACCCGATCAGGGTAAAAATATAGAGCGTGCCAAACATGACCGGATAGTCGCGTTGCAGGGTGGCGTCATAGCCGAGCAGCCCCAGCCCGTTCAGGGAGAACATTACCTCGATCAGCACGGAACTGGTAAAGAACATGCTGATAAAGGTGGCAGGAAAGCTGGCGATGACCAGCAGCATCGCATTGCGAAACACATGATGATAGAGAATACGCCGCTCCGGCACTCCTTTGGCGCGCGCGGTCACCACATAGAGTTTGCGGATCTCATCCAGAAACGCGTTTTTTGTCAGCATCGTCAGCGTGGCGAAGCCGCCGATCACCGTCGCCAGCACCGGCAACGCGATGTGCCAGAAGTAATCCAGCACCTGACCATACCAGGGCAGCGTGTCGTGCTGCGCAGAGGTGAGCCCGCGCAGCGGAAACCAGTCCAGATAGCTGCCCCCGGCAAACAGTACGATCAGCATGATGCCGAACAGGAAAGCCGGAACGGAGTAGCCCACAATAATCAGGGCGCTGCTCCAGATATCAAACGCAGAGCCGTTGCGCACCGCCTTGCGGATACCCAGCGGGATCGACACCAGATAGATAATCAGGGTGCTCCATAACCCCAGACTGATGGAAACCGGCAGGCTCTCTTTGATCAGCCCCACTACCGAGGCGCTGCGAAACAGGCTGTCGCCAAAATCGAAGCGCAGATAGTTCCACAGCATCTCGCCGTAGCGCTGCCACAGGGGTTTATCGAATCCGTAGCGCTGTTTGATCTCTGCAATTACCTCCGGGTCCAGCCCGCGTGCGCCCCGGTACTGATTGTCGGCGGGATTGAGATGACTGCGCGTGGCATGTGAACCGGCGCTGTCGGCGCCGCTGCCGGGCAGGCCGGTTGTCTGACCAAACTCAATATTAGCCAGCGCCTGATCGACCGGTCCGCCGGGGGCGATTTGCACAATAAAGAAGTTCAGCGTGATGATCGCCCACAGCGTCGGAACGATCAGCAGGAGTCTGCGCAGAAAGTAAGCGGTCAACGGCGTCTCCTTAGCGTTTACTGGCCGGCAGGCGTCCGGCTTTGTGTGCGTCGTACCACCAGCTATCCAGACCGGTACTGTAGGCAGGCTTGCGGGCGGGATGGGAAAACTTATCCCAGTAAGCCAGCCGCTGCTCTGCGTTGTACCACATCGGGATCATATACGCATTCCACAGCAGTACCCGATCCAGTGACTGCGCCAGCGGCCGCAGCGCAGCGGGATCGCCCTGGTGCGCCACGATCTGCTGCACGAAGTGGTCAACGACAGGATCTCTCACCCGCGCGGTATTCCAGGAGGAGCTGATGTAGTTTGACTGCCACAGGATCTGCAGGCTGGAGGTGGGGATCGGCATCGCCTGATAGAGGGTAGCGATCATGTCATAGTCGCCTTCACGCCAGCGCCGCAGATATTGCGAGCTGTCGATCTGCCGCAGGTTCAGGGTGATGCCGAGCCGCGAGAGCGCGTGCTGGAACGGCAGTGCCCACTCCGTGCTGGTGCCGCCGCGCAGCAGCAGCTCAACGGTGAACGGCTGACCGGTTTTGTCATTGACCAGACGCTGATTCTTAATCTGCCAGCCCGCCTCTTTCAGCAGCGCGTATGCTTTTAACAGGCTGGCGCGGTCGTAGCCACTGCCATCGCTCGCCGGAGGCTGGTAAGGCTGAGTGAACAGTCCGGCGGGCAACTGCGCGCGCCACGGTGCCAGCAGGGCCCGCTGTTCCGCATCCGGCGCACCCTGAGCAGCATACTCTGTGTTCTGGAAGTAGCTGCTGGCGCGCTGCCAGGCACCGTAATAGAGCGCCTTATTCATCCAGTTAAAATCGAACATCAGTGAAAAAGCCTGGCGCACGCGACGGTCATGGAACAGCGGTTTCTCATTGTTAAACGCCAGCCAGCGGGTATCAGTAGCGGCCTCGTTGGGCGTGGTCTGCTTCACTATATCGCCCTCGTCGAAGGCGCGGCCGCGATACTGGGTGGCCCATTTCTTCGCTGAGACCTCCTCACGCCAGTCGTAAGCCCCCGCTTTAAAGGCTTCGAACGCCACGTTGTCATCCAGATAGTAGTCGTAGCGCATCCGATCAAAATTGAAGCGCCCGCGATTCACCGGCAGATCGGCGGCCCAGTAATCTTTGACCCGGCTGAACTCAATAAACTGACCCAGCTTCCAGCGGCTGATGCGATAGGGCCCGCTGGAGAGCGGCGGGGCGCTCAGCGGCTCATTAAACTGCTTATCTTTCCAGAATGACGCCGGAATGACCGGCAGCGTCAGCAAGCCCATCAGCAGATCTCTGTCCGGTTTAGTCGCGTCGATGCGCACCGTAAGATCGTTCAGCGCGGTCACCGTCACGCCGCGATAGGCCACACGGAACTGAGGCACGCCTTCGGTCATAAACTTCTGAAAGCTGAAAGCCACATCACGGGCCGTAATCGGTGAGCCATCGTGAAAGCGGGCGCGGGGATTCAGGCGAATCTCAGTCCACGAAAAATCGCTGGCGTAGCGCGCCGACAGGGCGATCAGCGGGTAGTAGCTACCCGGCTCGTCGTCTGAACTGGTGTAGAGCCCATCATAAAGCGCACCGGTATTGATACCCGGATTGCCGCGCGAGGCGTAGCGGTTGAAGTTGTCGTAGGTGCCAATAACCGCCAGGGTGATGCTGCCGCCTTTGGGCGCATCGGGATCGGCATACTCATAGTGGCTGAAGCCGGGCGGATATTTCGCTTCCCCGGCCTGAGTAAAAGCGTAACTTTGCAGAACGGAGGCGGCCAGCAGCGGGGCGCTGAGTAGGGCACCTGTCAGCAGAAGTCCAGCGCGAAGCAGCATAGCGAATGCCCTCTCCAGTAAGTGTTCGGCTCCGCCCGGGCCAGACCGGTCAGGCGCGATGACGCTGAAAATAGTCTATCAGCGTTTCCGGCCGCAGCGGGCGACTAAAGATATAACCCTGCAGGTGAGTCACGCCGCGATTGATCAGCCACGCCGCCTGTTCGCCCGTTTCCACGCCCTCGGCCACGCTTTTCAGGTTCAGCTTTTTTGCCAGCTGCAGTACGGTATCCAGAACAGGCGAGGTCAGCGTCTCGGTGCCGATACTCTGCACAAAGCCGCGATCGATTTTCAGGTAATCAAAGGCGTAGCGCTCCAGATAGATCAGTGCGCTGTGTCCGGTGCCGAAGTCATCAATGGCGATGCGGATCTGCTGCTGATGCAGCCAGTCAAACAGCTCGCCGACATTTTCGTCGCGCACCATGACGCGTTCAGTAATCTCGAACACATAATTAAAGTGGCCGACCGGCATGCTCTCAAGCCAGTTCAGGACATCCTGACGGAAGCTGCGGTCGGCCAGGTGCAGGGGCGAAATGTTGAGGCTGAGGCTGGCATAACGGGGAACGGTGTGACAGAGCAGGTGCGCATCGCGGGAAACCAGCTGAAACAGATGGCGGGTCAGTGGAACAATCAGGTTTTGCGACTCGGCATACTGAATAAAGACATCGGGCGGGATCGGGCCTTCCGTCGGGTGCGTCCAGCGCAGCAGTGCCTCCATGCCATAAGGCTGACTATCGTGAGAAGTAACCAGCGGCTGATACTCCACGTGAAACTCGCCCCGCTTCATGCCCCGAATCAGCTCTCTGCCCGGACGCTGATAGTGGGCGAGCAGCAGCCAGCAGCCACCGGCAACCAGCAGTGACAGCAGCAGACCACTCAGCAGGATGTTCTGATAATCGCTGAAGGCGAGAGTGGAACCGTAGAGAACAAACTGCAGCGGATAGCCTTCCAGCGACCGCTGAACCAGCGGTGTCGGCAGGTTCTCATTCTCCGTTACGCCATGCTGCCAGCTGGTCAGGGCACTGTGCTGTGCCACCAGCGCCATACCGGTAATCTCCGGATGCCAGGAGGCCATCAGCTGATAGGGGGCCAGGCTGATGTTGAGTGTCGCGAAAACCCCGGTCTGCAGATTGCCGGGATTCTTTACCCACAGGGCCAGGGCCGGTTTATCCGGCTGCAACGGCGTGCCCGGCATCAGCTGCAAATCGGTATCGCGCGAGATATCACTCTGGGGCGAAATCACGTTGATCGGCAGACTGAAACTGCCGGTGGCCGAGGAGCAAAAGGCATTGCCATTGTTCACCAGCAGGATGGCACGAAGATTCCCGGCAAAGGCGGCGCGTGAGGTCAGTTCACGATTGATGGTATGGCAGGCATTATGGGTAAACGGAAGCAGGGGACTGAGGGTGCTGTTATACAGGCTGGCGAGCGTTTGCTGTAGTGCCGACCGGCTGTGCTCCAGCAGGCGCTGATGTTGCCGCTCGCGCTTATGCCAGGTGTGATGCATCGCCAGCAGCGTGAACAGGAGAAAGAATAGGCCGCCGACCATCGCGCTACGCCATGCGATTCGGTGAGGATAGGTGGCATGGCGCTGTAGCGCCCCCGACAGTGGCATGAGGAGCTTCCCCTGATCAAATTATTATTATGTTAATGCACACGACTGCTTCGGTTTAAGCGACCGAGAATATAACGAGAATGCCGGGGATGTCTCGTTATTAATCTGAAATACAATGCTTTTATCTGCTATGGCGAAGGCGGATAAAACAAAAGACGAAAAAAAACGCTGCGTAAGCAGCGTTTCATGTTCTCTGGCTGAGAGAAAATCGAATCTGAGGATCAGGACGGGTTACGACTCAGTACCCGGCGCCCTTCACGGTAACGCTTTTTCCAGTAGTCATCATTCAGACTGGAGATCATGACGCCACTGCTGGTTGAGGCATGAACGAAGTTATCGTTGCCCAGATAGATCCCGACATGACGACCGGTTGAACCTGCGCGGAACATCACCAGATCGCCCGGACGCAGTTTACTGCGGGTAATTTCTCTGCCGGTGTCCTGCTGCTCAGAGGTGGAGCGGGGTAATTCCAGGCCAAACTGATCGCGGAAGGTACGTTGTACAAAGGCGGAACAGTCGATTCCGCGTTTGGTATCGCCACCGAGACGATAGCGCACACCTTTCCAGACGGCGTATTGTTCCATGATGCGCGACTTAACGTCGACATTACGCACCATTTCTTCAAACTCATCCTGAGACGCCTGAAGTAAAAAACCATTCTGGTTGTTAACTTCATGATTCTCGTTATTCGCGTTCTGACTGCTATGGGTACTGCTACAAGCTGAGAGGAGGGTTGCCAGCGCCAGTGCGGGCACAATCCGCAAAATATATCTCAGTATTGGTTGAGACTTGACCATTATTCGGGTTTTCCTTCGATGTCCTTACGACAGAATTGTCGCCAGCCAGATAACAAAACAGGGAGATTAATAAGCGAGACAGACTAAGACAAATCCTTAATGACTAAAATGTGTTAATGGACACATTTTTTCACGGTAAAAATCCGAATTTTCTGCCGCTAATGCCTCACAGGGACTGAGGTTAACTGATTACACACGCCGTGGCGAGTGCTTTTAATCAATTTTATATAGGTTTTTTTGATGTGAAATCAAACCGTAACACGCTGACTAATTTAGCAACAATTATGGGGAAATGATGGCGATAACAAGCGGTAAAAGGGGCGCCAATTCGGCGCATAGAAACGGATTCTGGAATTTTCTTTATTGACAGCGGCGGGTGACGACTATTTAACCACCTGGCGGGGTCATAACCTTTTCCTCTCGCTATTTTAATTAGCAGACTAATAATGATGAGCTGTTTTTTATTAGCGCGGGCAGTTAACATCCTGTCAAATAAACCGACCGCGCTTAACATTTACATCACGGGCTTATATTTTCCCGGTAATTTGCGATAAAACCAGTTAACCAGCGCGTCACTGGCAGGGGTTAAAAGCCACCAGCTCAGACCCACCAGAACCACGGACAGCGATCCCACGGCAATATCGGTAAACCAGTGCGCCCCGGCCATGACGCGCGGCAGAGAAAATAGCACCACAATTGCCAGCGCGATTAAAAAACGGCTGAAACCAAAATAACGCCAGATAAAGCAGGCGAAAATAATCAGCATCATGCCGTGGTCGCCAGGGAAGCTGTCTTTCGACGCATCTTTGGCGGGAATGCCGGTCAGCTCACTGACGCGATGCACGTTTTCGAAGAAGAGGGTCGGGCTGGAGTGTTTCACCGGCAGCAGATGCCCCAGCTGATTCAGCACCACGGCAGTCAGCAGCATGGTGATACCGATAGCCAGCATCCGGCGGCGTGCCTGAGGCGCTTCATGGCGCCAGATCGACAGATACAGCAGGCCCATCGCCAGCAGTGACACCACATCAAAGCCACGGAAGTTGGTGATAGCGACGATCAGCGCAAACAGCGGATGGGTCACCATCTGATTATTGAAGCCATAAAAAATCGATTTATCGATGCCGAACCAGAAACCATGCTGAGGCGGCAGATACCACGAAAGAAAGAGCACGACGCCCAGGGCATTCAGCAGCAGGATAGTAATAAGACGAATTGCGCGCATAAGTAAGCTCAATTAAAAAAATAACCGCCGACAATACCTCTGTTAGCGTAAACGGCACTTCAACAACGCCGATTGTAGCCGATTCCAGTCAGCCTGCTCAGAATGAATAATCTCGATGCGGCTGTCGGATGGCGTGGCGGCGAGTGTCTCACTCTGCAACTCTTTTGCCTGACGGTTAATACGCATTGTGCCTTCGCGGATGCGCATCACGCCTTTGATCCGATCCACCGGCGCCTGCCGGACCCACTCCAGCAGCGCAGCGGCGTCAAACAACGTGTCACTATCAAACAGCCAGCCGCAGGCGCTATAGCCCTGTCCGTGGTTCAGCGCCCGCCGCCAGCGCGCCGCCCCTTCCAGCTGTAAGGCGGCCAGACCGCTCGCCGGTTTCGTCGTATGAGGGTGATGATGGTGATGATGGTGTGGCAGGGGAAGTTCACGTGGCTGGCGCGGCGTATCAAGCAGGCCGGAGGGAATCCGGCCAAACTCGGTCGCGATCACTGGACGTGGCGGCTGCATCTGCTGCTGCCAGTCAGTCAGACGCTGACGATCTTCATCCTCCCAGCAGTCGCGCTTGTTGGCGATAATGATGTCGGCGGCAGCCAGCTGGTCGCGGAAGTTCTCATCGGCGACCACGCGCGGATCGGCAAGCTGGCGCGCATCGAGTAGCGTCAGGGTGGCATTAAGTTGCAGCCACGACTGATAGACCGGCGCGCTGAGCATCTCCAGCACCTGGCGCGGATGCCCCAGGCCGGTCGGCTCTATCAGCAACCGGTCAGGCCTGCTCTTCAGCAGCATATTCAGCCCGACCTGCATGGGCAGGCCATTGACGCAGCAGAGACAGCCGCCAGGGATCTCTTTCAGCGTCGCGCCGCGATCCGCCAGCAGCGCGCCATCGATGCCGATTTCGCCAAATTCATTGACCAGCACGGCCCACTGTTCGCCTGCGGGCCTGGCGGCCAGCAGATGGCAGAGCAGGGTGGTTTTTCCGCTGCCTAAAAAACCGGTGATGAGATTAACGCGCGTCATGGGAAGGCTCCTGCCGGGATAGCGTGATAATGTAATACTATAACATTATCACGATCGGTTTCCCGCCCTCGCTTACTCGGCGCGCCCCATATAGCGACGTTCGGCAATATGGATGCGGATGCGGTCACCGTTGCTCAGATATTCCGGCACCTGAATCGAGAGGCCGGTGCTCATTCCGGCGGGTTTGGTGCGGGCGCTGGCAGAAGCACCTTTAATACCCGGCGAGGTTTCAACGATCTCCATATCGACCGTCTGGGGCAGTTCCAGTGCCAGCACCTGACCTTCCATCGTCAGCACATGGATACCCGGAATGCCTCCTTCCGGAATAAACAGCAGCTCTTCTTCGATCTGATCGCATTTGAAGGTGTAGGGGGTGTAGTCTTCGTCATCCATAAAGATATATTCGTCACCATCTATATAAGAGAAGGTCACGCTGCGACGGCTGAGCGAAATCGCATCAATAATCTCGTCGCCCTTAAAGCGCTCTTCAACTTTTAAACCGGTACGGACATCGGTAAAGCGCATCTTATAGAGGGTGGCGGCACCGCGTGCGCTGGGGCTCTGGACATCAATGTCCTTAACCAGCAGCAGTTTACCGTTGTGCGTGACGGCCATCCCTTTTTTGATTTCGTTGGCTTTTGGCATTGCTGTTCTCGCTATCTTGAGAGTGAAGTGCGCGCAACGTTACTCGCGCCGGTGAAAACTGGCAATATCGCGGGTGCGAAATTTTGCGTCAGGCCGCCGCATTCATGGTAATTGTCGCGCCGGACTGCTATTGTCGCCGCGACTTTCTTTGCCGGAGCTCAGCATGCAATGCCGTAGCCAGTGCGGTGCCTGTTGCACGGCACCCTCTATCTCATCCCCCATCCCCGGTATGCCCGACGGCAAGCCCGCCAATACCCCCTGCATTCAGCTTGATGCGCTGCTGCGCTGCAAACTCTTTGGTTCGCCCCTGCGTCCCGCCGTCTGTTCCGGGCTGCAGCCGCAAGCGAGCATGTGCGGCGACTCGCGCGAGCAGGCGATGACCTGGTTGCTGCAGCTGGAAGCGGATACGGCCCCCTGAGGCGCTGACGCAGCTGACGTTTTTCTGATGGCGTGGTTGCCTTACAGCAATAGCTTCAGCCGGATCGACCTTTCTGCCTCACAACCGTCATGAAATGTGCGTAACATCAAAAATCTGCTACGCCGTTTGCGCATTTTCTTGCCTGCAGAATCGCGCTGTACCACAATCCCTGAAACGTTTCAGCGGTGGTCCGGCAACCTGTCCCTGACAGTGCGACGCAAAAATCTCCCCACCGGCTGAAACGATTCAATCTCAGCAAGCGAGGAGAATTATGTTCCAGCTCGAATTGCAGGCTATCCATACCGGAGCCAGCGCCCAGAATAAAGAAGAGGCCATTCGTCAGGTCGCTGCCGCGTTAACCGCGGCGGGCAATGTGACTGAAGGGTATGTCAACGGCATGCTGGCGCGCGAACAGCAAACCTCCACCTTTCTCGGTAACGGCATCGCTATCCCTCATGGCACCACAGACACCCGCGATCTGGTGCTGAAAACCGGCGTTCAGGTGTTTCAGTTCCCGCAGGGCATTGCCTGGGGTGACGATCAGACCGCCTATGTCGCCATCGGCATTGCCGCGAAGTCTGATGAGCATCTGGCGCTGCTGCGTCAGTTGACCCACGTTCTGAGCGATGACTCCGTTGCCGAACAGCTGAAAACCGCCTCTGCTGAAGATCTTCGTGCGTTGCTGATGGGCGAGAAACAAGCCGCCGAATTCAGCTTCGACACCGCATTAATTACCCTTAACGTCGCGGCCAGCGACCTGATCACCCTACAGGCGATGAACGCCGGTCGTCTGCAATCCGCTGGCGTTGTGGATGCCAGCTATGTGGCGGATGTGGTTTCAGCCTCCCCGCTGAACCTGGGGCAGGGCATCTGGCTCAGCGACAGCAGCCTGGGCAACCTGCGCAGTGGCGTGGCGATCAGCCGTGCTGCCCATCCCTTCGACCATCAGGGCGAATCGGCTGCGATGCTGATCAGCGTGTCGGCAACCGATGAACGTCCACTGGAGGTGCTGGGCTACCTGAGCGCCTTACTGCAGCAGGGGAAAGCCGATCGTCTGCTGAAAGCGGATGCCGCAGGCGTTTATGCGCTGCTGACCAGCGAAGTCGATGAGCAGGCTGACGTGCTGACCGCTGAATTCACCATCCGCAACGAACATGGCCTGCATGCCCGTCCGGGCACGGCGCTGGTCAGCGTCATCAAGCAGTTCAACAGCGAGATCACCGTGACCAACCTCGACGGCAGCGGTAAACCTGCCAATGGTCGCAGCCTGATGAAAGTGGTGGCGCTGGGCGTGAAGAAAGGGCATCGCCTGCGCTTTACCGCCAGCGGCGATGATGCTCAGCAGGCGCTGAACGCCATTGAAGAGGCGATCAGCAGTGGTCTGGGCGAGGGGGCAGCATGAGCAGACGTGTCGCCACCATTACGCTGAATCCGGCGTATGACCTGGTGGGCTATACCCCTGAAATTGAACGCGGCGAAGTCAATCTGGTGAAAACCACCGGACTGCATGCGGCGGGCAAGGGCATTAACGTCGCCAAAGTCCTGAAAGATCTGGGCATTGACGTGACCGTCGGCGGCTTCCTGGGCAAAGAGAATCAGGATGGCTTCCAGCAGCTGTTCAGCGAGCTGGGTATTGCTAACCGTTTTCAGGTGGTGCCAGGCCGCACCCGCATCAACGTGAAACTCACCGAACAGACCGGCGATGTGACCGATCTGAATTTCTCCGGTTTTCAGGTGACGGGTCAGGACTGGGATCGCTTCACCACCGACTCCCTGACCTGGCTGGGCCAGTTCGATATGGTCTGCGTCAGCGGCAGCCTGCCGGAAGGAGTCGATCACGACGCCTTTACCCGCTGGATGACCGAACTGCGCACCCACTGCCCGTGCATCATCTTTGACAGCAGCCGTGAGGCGCTGGTGGCAGGACTGAAAGCCGCCCCGTGGCTGGTGAAGCCTAACCGCCGTGAGCTGGAAATCTGGGCCGGTCGCAAACTGCCGACGCTGCAGGATGTGATTGGTGCCGCGCACGAACTGCGCGAGCAGGGCATCGCCCATGTGGTGATTTCACTGGGCGCAGAAGGGGCGCTGTGGGTCAACGCCTCCGGCGAATGGATTGCCAAACCCCCGGTCTGCGATGTGGTCAGCACCGTGGGTGCCGGCGACTCAATGGTGGGCGGCCTGATTTATGGTCTGCTGATGCGCGAGTCCAGCGAGCATACGCTGCGTCTTGCCACTGCCGTGGCGGCGATGGCCGTCAGCCAGAGTAATGTTGGTGTATCCGATCGAACTCAGTTGGCCGCCATGATGGCGCGTGTCGACTTACAACCCGTTAACTGACAGCAGGAGAGCGATAATGAAAACGCTGCTGATAAA
The DNA here is from genome assembly GCF_026541045.1 of Pantoea sp. GM_Pan_3. Lineage (NCBI taxonomy): Bacteria > Pseudomonadati > Pseudomonadota > Gammaproteobacteria > Enterobacterales > Erwiniaceae > Pantoea > Pantoea sp. GM_Pan_3. Next base: position 177,563 of record NZ_JALNVA010000001.1, read on the forward strand.
AGACCCTACACTGGGACTGGCTTCCGCTTACATGGCGCAACAGCGCCTGGCTGCTGCGGCAGCTGCTGCGGGCCTGACCCTGACTGAAAACCCTGCCGATGCTGAACTGGTGATTGTGCTGGGTAAAAACGTGCCGGACGACGCGGCGCTGAACGGCAAAGCGCTCTGGCAGGGCGATGTCCAGCTGGCCGTCCGTGAGCCGGAAACCTTTCTGAACCGCGCGAAAGCAGAAGCCAAGACCTGGCAGTCGCAGGCTGCGGTGGCGACACCGGCGGGCGCATCTGCTGCGGCTCCGGCTCAGGCTGGCGCGCAGAAACGTGTGGTTGCCGTTACCGCCTGTCCGACCGGCGTGGCGCACACCTTTATGGCGGCTGAGGCGATTCAGGCCGAAGCAACCCGTCGCGGCTGGTGGGTGAAAGTTGAAACCCGCGGTTCAGTCGGGGCCGGTAACGCGATTACCCCGGAAGAAGTAGCGGCAGCCGATCTGGTGATCGTGGCCGCCGATATCGAAGTCGATCTGGCGAAATTTGCCGGTAAGCCGATGTACCGCACCTCAACCGGACTGGCGCTGAAGAAAACCGCCCAGGAACTGGATAAAGCGGTAGCCGAAGCGAAGCCTTATAAAGCGGCTGCCAGCGGACAGAGCAACGCCAGCGCAGAAGAGGAGAAAAAGCAGGGCGGCGCAGGGGCGTATCGTCATCTGCTGACCGGCGTCTCCTATATGCTGCCGATGGTGGTCGCAGGCGGTCTGAGCATCGCACTCTCATTTGCCTTTGGTATCACCGCATTTAAAGAGCCGGGCACGCTGGCGGCTGCCCTGATGCAAATCGGTGGTGGCAGCGCCTTTGCCCTGATGGTGCCGGTACTGGCGGGCTTTATCGCCTTCTCCATCGCTGACCGTCCGGGTCTGACCCCGGGTCTGATTGGCGGTATGATCGCCACCAGCATCAACGCCGGTTTCTTAGGCGGCATTATCGCGGGCTTCATTGCCGGTTATGCGGCGAAGCTGATCAGCGGCAAAGTTAAACTGCCGCAGAGTATGGAAGCGCTGAAACCGATACTGATTATTCCGCTGTTTGCCAGTCTGATTACCGGCCTGCTGATGATCTACGTGGTAGGCAAACCGGTTGCGGGCATCATGAACGGTCTGACCCACTGGCTGGCGAACATGGGCACCGCCAACGCGGTTCTGCTGGGCGCGATTCTGGGCGGCATGATGTGTACTGACATGGGTGGTCCGGTGAACAAGGTGGCTTACGCGTTTGGCGTTGGCTTACTGAGCTCGCAGACGTATGCACCGATGGCCGCCATCATGGCCGCCGGCATGGTGCCACCGCTGGCGATGGGTGTGGCCACGCTGGTTGCACGTCGTAAGTTCAACAAAGGTCAGCAGGAAGGGGGCAAAGCGGCGCTGGTTCTGGGTCTCTGCTTTATCTCTGAAGGTGCGATTCCGTTTGCGGCCCGCGACCCGATGCGTGTTCTGCCTTGCTGCATCGTGGGTGGCGCGGTGACCGGTGCCATCTCCATGGCGATTGGCGCGAAACTGATGGCGCCGCACGGTGGGCTGTTCGTTCTGCTGATCCCTGGCGCGATTACCCCGGTACTCGGTTATCTGATGGCGATCGTCATCGGCACCGCGATTGCGGGTCTGAGCTACGCGGTACTGAAACGTCCGGAAGAGCAGCTGGCGAAAGCCTGATATGCGGAAGTGAAATAAACAGGGAGCCAGATGGCTCCCTGTTTGCTTTGTTAAGGTACCTGCTCAGGGAGCCTTCAGGCTCCTTTTTCTATGCCTGCTGTTCGGCTTTCAGCCACGCAATCTCATCTTTCCAGATATCGGGATTGATGGTTTCCAGAATCAGCGGGATGCCATCGAAGCGGGGATCTTTCATCAGCCAGCTGAACACCGTCCTGCCGATGTTTCCTTCTCCCAGACTGTGATGGCGGTCAACGCGGCTGTCGAAGGCGCTCTTGGCGTCGTTCAGGTGCATGCCACGCAGATACTGAAAACCGACGATGCGCTCAAAGCTGGCAAAGGTCGCTTCGCAGTCTGCCTCGGTACGCAGATCATACCCGCCGGCAAACGCATGGCAGGTATCAATGCAGACCCCGACACGCGATTTGTCTTCGACATGCTCAATAATGGTGGCGAGATGCTCGAAGCGGAAGCCCAGATTACTGCCCTGACCGGCCGTATTTTCGATGACGGCGGTAACGTTCTGCGTCTGGTCGAGCGCGACATTGATCGACTCGGCGATGCGCTTCAGGCAGCTCTCCTCATCGATCTGATGCAGATGGCTGCCGGGGTGGAAGTTCAGCAGCGTCAGCCCCAGCTGGTCAGCACGCCGCAGTTCATCAATGAAGGCCGCGCGGGACTTCTCCAGCGCCTCCTCAACCGGATGGCCCAGGTTAATCAGAAAACTGTCGTGCGGCAGGATCTGCTGTGATGTGAAGTGATAAGTCTCGCAGGCGGCGCGAAAAGCATCAATGACCTCAGTGGTCAGCGGGGCGGCCTTCCACTGACGCTGATTTTTTGTAAAGAGGGCGAAGGCGGTGGCTTCTAATTCATGGGCGCGGATCACGGCCTGATCCACTCCCCCTGCCGCACTGACGTGTGCGCCAATATATTTCATGCCTTTCTCCTGGGGCTATGCACGGATGAAACGGCATGATACCCGATGCGGTTAGCCCATGAAATGTTGCACCAGCAGATTGATCGTGCCACCGCCTGCGATTAACCAGCCAAAGACCAGCGCACCCAGCAGCAGGGGTTTAACACCCGCTTCACGCAGCGCGCTGAAACGGGTGGTTAAGCCCAGCGCGGCCATCGCCATCGCCAGCAGCAGGCCAGCCAGCTGATTCAGTGAGGCCACCAGCGCAGCAGGCAGCAGCTGCAGCGAGTTAAACAGCGCGACCGCAATAAACAGTAAGGCAAACCAGGGAAAGGTCACCGGCTGACGGGCGCCGCCCTGACGCCCACCGCGCAGCATCGTCCCCAGGCAGAGCAGGAATGGGGCCAGCATCATCACCCGCAGCATCTTGGCAATAACCGCGCTGTTTTCGGCTTCCGGGCTGATACTGTGTCCGGCTGCCACCACCTGCGCCACTTCATGAATCGTGGACCCGGTGAAAACGCCAAACTGTGCAGCGCTCAGAGCCGGAAACAGATGATGCGCCAGCGGCCAGAGCAGGGGATAGATGAAGATCGCCAGCGTGCCGAACAGCACCACGGTCGCGATGGCCACCGCGACTTTCGACGGCGCGGCTTTGACCACCGGCTCGGTCGCCAGCACCGCTGCCGCACCGCAGATACTGCTGCCTGCGCCAATCAGCCAGACGGTTTCGCGATCCAGCTTCAGTAACCGGATACCCAGCAGACAGGTGATAAAGAAGGTGCTGCTCAGGGTCAGCGCATCGATCAGGATGCCGCTGACGCCGACATCGGCAATCTGCTGTAAAGTAATACGAAAGCCAAACAGGATGATCCCGAGCCGCAGCAGCTTCTGCTTCGCCAGCGCGACGCCGCTGTCGCAGTGTGATGAGAGAAGGGAACAGACGCTATTCCCGACCACGATGCCCAGCATGATCGCCAGCGTCAGTGAACCCAGTCCCAGCCCCGCGATCAACGGCTGTTGCCCCAGCCAGCTCGCCGCTGCGGCGAGCGCGGCGGTCAGCAGCAGACCGGGAAACAGGCGCACAACGGGATAGTGCGTTTTAACGATGCTCAGTTCGGCCATAAGGGTCACTCCTCTTCAGTGAGTGTCGATCATGGCGCGCACTGGCTTAAAAGTGAAATTGATAATATATTTATAATCAACCGGAATAAACGATAAGGCCGACATTATGAGCGTTTTGCGTCTGCGCCGCTGGGCAACGCTGATCAAGAGGGATGTGCTGGTACTCTGGTTCGCCTTTCGCGACCCGCGCACGCCCTGGTGGAACAAGCTGGGCATGCTGGGCCTGGTCGCCTATGGCGTCAGCCCGATCGATTTCATCCCGGATGTGATACCGTTTGTGGGACTGCTGGATGACGCGGTCATCATCCCGACCGGTGTTATGCTGCTGCTGCGCCTGCTGCCGCGTGAGGTGCGCATCAGCAGCAGCGAAAGGGCCGCATCCCGGCGTTCCCGCGGCAAAAAAATCGCAGGCTGGCTGGTGGTAGTGGGGCTGATCTGGCTGGCGCTGATCATCTATCTCGTCAGACATTAACAGACTAGAGGATCGACGATGCACATTACGCTGCGGCAAATCGAAGTCTTTACCGAAGTGCTCAAGAGTGGCTCGACGACCCAGGCGTCGCAGCTGCTGGCGCTGTCGCAGTCGGCGGTCAGCGCGGCGCTGGCCGATCTGGAGAGTCAGCTTGGAGTTCAGCTCTTTGATCGGGTCGGTAAACGACTGGTGCTGAACGAACATGGCCGCCTGCTTTATCCCCGCGCTGTGGGTCTGCTGGAGCAGGCGGGGGAGATTGAGCAGCTGTTCAAAGAGGACAACGGGGCCATCCGCATCTTCGCCAGCAGCACCATCGGTAACTATCTGCTGCCGGGCATGATGGCGGCCTGGCGACGCGATTTTCCCGGCCTGCCGCTGGAGCTGAGCGTAGGCAACAGTCAGGATGCGATTCAGGCGGTCTCCGACTTCCGCGTCGATGTCGGCCTGATTGAGGGGCCGTGCCATATGACAGAACTAGTCAGTGAACCCTGGCTGGAGGATGAGCTGGTGGTGTTTGCCGCGCCGGATGCGCCTGTTCTGCAGCAGCCGGTCACCCTGAAAACGCTGGCGGACGCCCCCTGGATCCTGCGCGAACGCGGCTCCGGCACCCGTGAAATCGTCGATTATCTGCTGCTGTCTCACCTGCCGAGCTTTCAGCTGGGGATGGAGCTCGGCAACTCTGAAGCGATTAAACATGCGGTGCGCCACGGCATGGGGATCAGCTGCCTGTCGCGCCGGGTGATCGCCGATCTGCTGGAGGCGGGAACGCTGATTGAACTGACGATTCCGCTGCCGCGCCTGACCCGGACGCTGTATCGCATCCATCACCGGCAGAAGCATATTTCCAAAGCGCTGACGCGCTTTTTATCCTACTGCCGTGAGTGACCGCTAATAATTCGGGCGCGATCATGAACTTAACTAATAACAGCGTGGCTCCGCTATACAGAGGCGAGCTGGCTGCTACAATCTCGCCTCATTTTTACCCTTCGTAGCGTTTACACATGCATAATGACTCAAAAACAACACAACAACCTGCGTTACAGCGTGCACTAAAAGCACGTCATCTCACCATGATCGCCATCGGCGGCTCCATCGGAACCGGCCTGTTTGTCGCATCGGGTGCCACTATTGCTCAGGCCGGACCCGGCGGAGCACTTCTCTCCTATATGCTCATCGGTCTGATGGTCTATTTCCTGATGACCAGCTTGGGTGAACTGGCGGCATTTATGCCCGTGTCCGGGTCGTTTGCTACCTACGGCGCAAAATATGTCGAAGAGGGCTTTGGTTTCGCACTCGGCTGGAACTACTGGTACAACTGGGCGGTGACCATCGCGGTTGATCTGGTGGCGTCACAGCTGGTGATGAATTACTGGTTCCCCGACACGCCAGGCTGGATCTGGAGCGCGCTGTTCCTGGGCCTGATGTTCCTGCTCAACTACATCTCCGTCAAAGGCTTTGGTGAAGCGGAATACTGGTTCTCGCTGATCAAAGTGGCCACCGTGGTGATTTTTATCGTGGTTGGCGTGCTGATGATCACCGGCATTATGCGCGGTGCAGAACACGCGGGCTGGCATAACTGGCAGGTGGGCGAAGCGCCGTTTGCGGGCGGTTTTGCGGCGATGATCGGTGTGGCGATGATTGTGGGATTCTCCTTCCAGGGCACCGAGCTGATCGGTATCGCGGCGGGCGAATCTGAAGATCCGGCAAAAAATATCCCGCGTGCGGTGCGGCAGATCTTCTGGCGTATCCTGCTGTTTTACGTCTTCGCGATTCTGATTATCAGCCTGATCCTGCCGTACACCGATCCCAAGCTGCTGCACAATGACATCAACGATATCAGCGTCAGCCCGTTCACCCTGGTGTTCCAGAATGCCGGTCTGCTGTCAGCGGCGGCGGTGATGAATGCGGTGATCCTGACGGCCGTGCTGTCAGCGGGTAACTCCGGCATGTACGCCTCAACCCGTATGCTTTACAACCTGGCCTGTGAAGGCAAAGCGCCGCGGATTTTCGCCAGACTCTCTAAAGGCGGCGTGCCGCGTAATGCACTCTGGGCAACGACGGTGGTGGCGGGACTCTGCTTCCTGACCTCGAAATTTGGCAATCAGGAGGTTTACCTCTGGCTGCTGAATACCTCAGGCATGACCGGTTTTATCGCCTGGCTCGGTATCGCGATCAGTCACTACCGCTTCCGTCGCGGCTATGTCGCTCAGGGACATGACCTGAACGCGCTGCCTTACCGCTCCGGCTTTTTCCCGCTGGGTCCGATTTTCGCCTTTGTGCTCTGCCTGATCATCACGCTGGGTCAGAACTATCAGGCGTTTCTCAACGACACCATCGACTGGTACAGCGTAGCGGCCACCTACATCGGCCTTCCGCTGTTCCTGATCATCTGGTTCGGCTACAAGCTGACGCGCGGCAGCCGTTTCGTGAAGTACAGCGAGATGGAGTTCCCGGTTCATAAAGATTAGTTCTGTGCGCTGACTCCTGCGCACGGTGCCTGCCGCAGTTCTGGCAGGCCGCAGGAATCGTGAAGCGATGGGAGCCTGTGCCTGTAGCAAAGCATAGCGGGCCAGGGATGGTCCGCGCTGAGCCCGCCAGGGATGGCGGGTTTTGCGTCTTTGCGAAAGGCACAGGCTCCCTGAGCCATTCTCCCGCCTGCAACACCGTTTTTTACCCTTTTTTCACGCCTCGCTTCCCATCACGAATTGATAATTATTATCACCTGCACTATTGTGGCTGCGTTTTCTGACAGGATAGCCACACAGGGTTAAAACATGACTACCGAAACTTCGCTGCTGGCGGGAGAAGAGACGCGTCAGCACAGCATGCATAGCTACCACCTGGTGCTGCGTCGCCGCGTCATCTGGATCGGCGTGCTGCTGCTGGCCATTATTGCCTCGCTGGTCCTCGACTTCACGCTGGGTCCGGCCGGACTCTCGCTGGAGACGCTGTGGAATACGCTGCTCAGTCCCGACAGCGTCGACGCCGGAACCCGCGTCATCGTCTGGGACATCCGTCTGCCCTATGCCCTGATGGCGATTGTGGTAGGCCTGTCGCTCGGCCTCGCGGGCGCAGAAATGCAGACCATTCTGAATAACCCGCTGGCCAGCCCCTTTACTCTCGGTGTCTCCTCGGCGGCGGCATTTGGTGCCGCGCTGGCCATCATCCTCGGCATCGGCATCCCCGGCATTCCTGACCAGTGGTTGATCTCCGCCAACGCCTTCGTCTTTGCGCTGTTTGCCGCCCTGATGCTGGACGGCATCACCCGCTGGACCCAGGTCTCCTCGGCGGGCGTGGTGCTCTTCGGCATTGCACTGGTCTTTACCTTCAACGCGCTGGTCTCCATGATGCAGTTCATCGCCAGCGAAGATACCCTGCAGGGGCTGGTTTTCTGGACCATGGGCAGCCTGGCGCGCGCCTCCTGGGAGAAGCTGGGCGTCCTGACCGTGGCGCTGGCGATCCTGGTGCCGTTCTCCATGATGAGCAGCTGGAAGCTGACGGCGCTGCGGCTGGGTGAGGATCGGGCGGTCAGCTTTGGCATTGACGTGCGTCGTCTGCGTCTGGCGACGCTGCTGCGCATCAGTATTCTCTCGGCGCTGGCCGTGGCCTTTGTCGGCCCGATTGGCTTTATCGGCCTGGTCGCTCCCCATATTGCCCGCATGATGTTTGGCGAAGATCACCGCTTCTATCTGCCAGCCAGCGCACTGGTCGGTGCGCTGGTGCTGTCGCTGGCCTCGGTCGCGTCGAAAAACCTGCTTCCGGGCGTGATCATCCCGGTCGGCATCGTGACCTCACTGATTGGCGTGCCGTTCTTCCTGAGTATTATTCTGCGTTACCGGGGGACAGTGTGATGGAACAGGGCCTGACGTTACGCGGCTTCAGTGCCGGTTACCCAAAACATAAGGTGATTGAGAATCTCAACGTGGCGCCGCTGCCGCGTGGGGAGATCACCGTGCTGCTGGGGCCCAACGGCTGCGGCAAATCGACACTGCTGCGGGCCCTGGCCGGACTGAACAAAGGGCAGGGCGAAATGTGGCTCAACGGCGAGGATCTCATGACCCAGCCGTTTGCCCGCCGGGCGAAGAACGTGGTCTATCTGCCGCAGTCCCTGCCTGCGGGCGTGCATCTGCATGTGCTGGAGTCGATCATTGTGGCACAGCGCGCCTCCGGCGGCCTCCACAGCGCCAGCAGCGAAGCCGAAATCATGCACCTGCTGGAGCAGTTGGGCATTGCCCATCTGGCGATGCGCTATCTCGATCAGCTCTCCGGCGGACAGAAGCAGTTAGTCGGGCTGGCACAGTCGCTGATCCGTCGCCCTGAGCTGCTGCTGCTGGATGAACCGCTGAGCGCGCTGGATCTCAACTACCAGTTTCATGTGATGGATCTGGTGCGGCGCGAAACCGCCCTTCGCAACATCGTCACGGTGGTGGTGGTGCATGATATCAATATTGCGCTGCGTCATGCGCAGCATGCGCTGATGCTGAAACAGGGGGCACTGGTGGCGCAGGGGCAGCCGGATAAGGTGATTACGCCCGCGACCCTGGCGAAAGTCTATGGCGTCGATGGACGAATCGAGCACTGCTCGCGCGGCATTCCGCAGGTGATGATTGATGGCCTGACCGGTCCGGCGCTGGTCTGACACAACAGCAGGCCGTCACCGGCCCGGCATCGTGCAAAAAAGTTCAGGGCCGCAGTTGCGGCCCTGATTTTTTACGCCAGAAGATGCTGCGCGTGGAAGCGCAGGTGATCTTCCACAAAACTGGCGATAAAGAAGTAGCTATGGTCATAGCCCGGCTGAATGCGCAGCGTCAGCGGGAATCCCACCTCACTGGCCACGCTTTCCAGCCGCTCCGGTTGCAGCTGGTCGGCCAGGAACTGATCGCTGTCGCCCTGGTCGATCAGGATCGGCAGACGATGCGCCACCTCCGCCATCAGCTGACAGCTGTCATATTCCCGCCAGGCCGCCGGGTCATCGCCCAGATAGGCCTGAAACGCTTTCTGACCCCACGGCACCTGCATCGGGTTTACAATCGGTGCGAAAGCCGACGCCGAAGCAAAGCGGTTGCCCAGACGCAGCGCCAGCATCAGCGCGCCGTGTCCGCCCATAGAGTGACCCATGATCGACTGACGGTCGCTGACCTTAAAGTTATCCGCAATCACCGCAGGTAACTCGCTGCTCAGGTAGTCGAACATGCGGAAATGCGCGGCCCAGGGCTGCTGGGTGGCATTGAGATAAAATCCCGCTCCCTGACCCAGATCGTAGCCCTCATCGTTGGCCACCTGATCGCCGCGCGGGCTGGTGTCCGGCATAATCAGCACCAGACCCAGTTCCGCCGCCACCCGCTGCGCGCCCGCTTTGGTGGTGAAATTCTCGTCGTTGCAGGTCAGTCCGGCCAGAAACCAGACCACCGGTGGCGGCGCATCGCCCTGCGGTTCAGGCAGATAGATGCTGAAGGTCATCGGGCAGTTCAGCACGGCCGACGCATGACGCCAGCGCTGTTGCCAGCCACCAAAAATACGGTGTTCTTCCAGTAGCTCCAGAGTGGATGCCATAACGCCTCCTGATTACCTGTTGAAATGCACAACCGAGCGGATCGATTTTCCTTCGTGCATTAAATCAAAGGCGTCGTTGATCTCTTCCAGCGGCATGGTGTGGGTGATGAAGTCGTTCAGGGCAAATTTACCGTCGAGGTAATCCTGCACGATACCCGGCAGCTGTGAGCGGCCTTTCACGCCACCGAAGGCGGAGCCGCGCCAGACGCGCCCGGTCACCAGCTGGAACGGACGGGTAGAGATCTCTTCACCGGCACCGGCTACACCGATAATCACGGACTCGCCCCAGCCTTTGTGGCAGCACTCCAGCGCAGAACGCATGACGTTGACGTTGCCGATACATTCAAAGGAGAAATCCACGCCGCCGTCAGTCAGCTCAACAATCACCTCCTGAATCGGCTTATCGTAATCTTTCGGGTTGATCAGGTCAGTGGCACCCAGCTTGCGCGCCAGGTCGAATTTACTGGTATTGATGTCGATGGCGATGATGCGGCCGGCTTTCGCCATTTTGGCACCGATAACGGCCGACAGGCCAATGCCGCCGAGGCCGAAAATCGCCACGGTGTCGCCTTCTTTCACTTTGGCGGTGTTCATGACCGCGCCCATGCCAGTGGTGACGCCACAACCCAGCAGGCACACTTCTTCCAGCGGCGCTTCTTTACTGATTTTAGCCAGTGAGATCTCCGGAACGACGGTGTACTCCGAGAAGGTCGAGGTGCCCATATAGTGGAAAATCGGTTTGCCATCTTTAAAGAAGCGGGTGGTGCCATCCGGCATCAGACCTTTACCCTGGGTTGCACGGATCGCCTGACAGAGGTTAGTTTTACCCGACAGACAGTACTTACACTTGCCGCACTCCGGAGTGTAAAGCGGGATGACATGGTCACCCACTTCCACGCTGGTCACGCCTTCGCCTACGGCTTCCACGATGCCGCCGCCTTCATGGCCCAGGATCGCCGGGAAGACGCCTTCCGGATCGGTGCCGGAGAGGGTGTAGGCGTCGGTATGGCAGACGCCGGTCGCGACGATGCGCACCAGGACTTCGCCTTTCTGCGGTGGCATCAAATCCACTTCTTCAATTTTCAGCGGTTCGCCAGCAGCCCAGGCAACGGCGGCACGGGTTTTGATCATTTTCATGCAATCCCTCTTCCAGTCAGATTGTGACGCACGGTGGCGCCAGGTGGTCGTGAGTAATCAGAGCCAGGCTCTTAAACATAGCGCGGAACGCTTATTCCGCCGCCTGTAAGGGGTAGATCAGCTCATCATTGAGCGGCCGATCGTCAAATTTTTCGATAATCAGGTACTTCAGCGCCTCCACGTTGGGAGTAAAGGCGTCCCGTCGCCACATCAGCCAGGTGGCCGTATTGCGATAAGCAGGGGGGAGGGTGTGCGCCTGCACCCGTGAACGGTCCGGCATCTGTTTCAGCACCGAGGCCGGGATCATGGCGACGCCCGCACCGCCCGCCACGCAGGCCAGCATGGCGTGATAGGACTGAATCTCCATCACATTGTCCGGCGCGGTCTGGCTGTCGCGATACCAGCTCTCCAGCTTAACGCGGTAGGAGCAGCTGTTGCGGAAAGCAAACAGGGTATCGTCCTGCACGTCGCGGGCGGTGGTGATAGGGGCATGATCCAGCCCGGTAATCAGCACCATCTCCTCACGAAACGCGATGCAGCCGTTCAGGTCATCATGCGCCACCGGGCCATCCACCAGCGCAGCCGCCAGGGTGCCTTCACGCACCCGATCAATAATTTCGCCCGAGGTGCCGGTAATCAGCGAGAGGGCAACACCGGGAAAGCGCTGGTGATAGGCGGCCAGTAAACCGGGCAAGCGGGTGGCGGCGGTGCTCTCCATCGAGCCAAGCGCAAAGTTACCCGCCGGTTCACCGGTGCGGGTCATGCTCATCGCTTCTTCACTCAGGGCCAGAATGCGCTGCGCATAATTGAGGAAGTTATGGCCCATCGGTGACAGGCGAATGCGCTGCTTCTCACGAATAAAGAGGTCCACACCCAATTCTTCTTCCAGCTGACGCAGCCGCGTGGTGAGATTAGAGGGGACGCGATGCAGCTGTTCGGCGGCGCGTGCCAGGGAACCCGTTTCGGCGACGGAACAGAACATACGTAGTTGTACTAAATCCATATCTTCTCTTCCTGTAAACAAGTTGGTCATGATTATTCACTTTTCGTGAGTGTAAACATCCTGCAAGCTGTTAGCAAGTCAGAAAAGATCCTAGCCCGAAACCACAGGAGTTCAGCCATGGCGTTACGCGTCGCGCTCAGCGCGTTTTTAACTTTGTTTGTCGCGATGGGTATTGGCCGGTTTGCCTTTACGCCGCAGGTGCCACTGATGATTCAGGCGCACCAGCTGACCCTCACCAGCGCCAGCCTGGTGGCCGCACTCAACTATCTTGGCTATCTCTGTGGCTCGTTCGATGCCATGCGGGCGCACAAGCGGGTGGAGCTGCGCCTGACGGCGGGCATATGGGGCGCGGTGATCCTGACGCTGCTCTCGGCCTGGGCCAGCGGGCCGTGGCTGCACGGGGCCATTCGTTTCCTGATCGGCTGGGCCAGTGGCTGGGCGATGGTGCTGGTGGCCGCCTGGAGTAATGAACAGCTGCATCGTCATGGCCGGGCGGGGCTGTCGGCGGCCGTGTTTGCCGGGCCAGGCTGCGGCATCTTTGTCAGCGGCCTGCTGGGGGTGGCGCTGCACACGCTGCAGGTCTCTGCGGGGCTGGCCTGGGCCGCCTATGGCGCACTGGCGCTGCTGCTGGTGGCGCTGATTGCCCGTAATCTGCCCCGGCGTGGCGAGCTGCATCGCCCCGATCAGGCCCCGGAGCCGCTGGTGCTGGACCGCAACCTTAAACGACTGGTGCTGAGCTACAGTCTGGCGGGCTTTGGCTATATCCTGCCTGCGACCTTCCTGTCGCAGATGGCTGCCGCGCGTTTTCCGGATGGCGCATTCGCCCAGTTTGTCTGGCCGATTTTTGGTGGCGCAGCGATGGTGGGGATCCTGCTGGGCATCCTCACGCGCCACCGGGGGCGCAGCCACGTCCGTCTGGCGCTGGTGCTCTGGGCGCAGGCGCTGGGGGTCTTTGCGGCGGCGCTGCTGCCGGGCTTCAGCGGCCTGCTGGTGGGCGCCTTGCTGGTCGGCGGCGGCTTCCTCAGCGTGGTGCAGCTGTCGCTGCTCTGCGCGCGTGAGCTGGCCCCCAATCATCTGCGCTATATGGCTGGCCTGCTGACCACCGGCTATGCCGTGGGACAACTGGTGGGCCCGCTGCTCTCGTTTCTCTCCACCGCCTTTTTACACCGGCTGGAACCCGCCCTGTGGGTGGCCGGCGCGAGCCTCATCTGGGCGGGCCTGCTGGTCTGGCGGCGGAGCCGATAAACGCTTTCTTCACCAATCTGATTGATTGCTGGATTCCCCGCAAAGAAAGTTTCACAATACGCGCCTGATTACAGGGCCCGCCGCAACAGCCGACGGGCGCAACACCCAGCCGGAGAAGAGTACGATGAGCACCCTAAGTCAGGAAGCTGCCCTGGTTCATGAAGCGCTGCTGGCGCGTGGCCTGGAAACGCCATTACGCGCACCGACACGCGACATTGATGACAACACGCGCAAGAGCCTGATTGCCGGGCACATGACCGAAATCATGCAGCTGCTGAATCTGGATCTTGAAGATGACAGCCTGATGGAAACCCCGCATCGCATCGCGAAGATGTATGTGGATGAGGTCTTTTCCGGTCTCGATTACGCCAACTTCCCGAAAATCACCGTCATTGAAAACAAGATGAAGGTGGATGAGATGGTGACCGTGCGTGACATCACCCTGACCAGCACCTGTGAACACCACTTTGTGATTATCGATGGTAAAGCGACCGTCGCCTATATTCCCAAAGATAAGGTGATTGGCCTGTCGAAAATCAACCGCATCGTGCAGTTCTTTGCACAGCGCCCGCAGGTGCAGGAGCGTCTGACACAGCAGGTACTGGTTGCCCTGCAGACCCTGCTCGGCACCAACAACGTGGCCGTTTCCATTGATGCGGTGCATTACTGCGTGAAAGCGCGCGGCGTGAAGGATGCCACCAGCGCGACCACCACCACCTCACTGGGCGGCCTGTTCAAGTCCAGTCAGAATACCCGCCAGGAATTTTTGCGCGCGGTACGTCATAGTTGAGTTAACGGCGGGCGCATAATGCTGCCCGCCTCAATGGGGCAGGGTGCCGCATGCAACGCTATCACGCGCTGGATTTTATTCGAGGCTGTGCCATTCTCGGCATTCTGCTGCTCAATATCGTCGGCTTTGGTCTGCCCTCTGCGGCCTACCTGAATCCGGCCTGGCAGGGGAGTGTCACCCTCGCTGACGCCTGGACATGGGCCCTCTCCGATACCTTTGCCCAGCTCAAATTCCTGACGCTGTTTGCGCTGCTGTTTGGTGCCGGTCTGCAGATGCAACTGCCGCGCGGCAGTCGCTGGCTGACTGCCCGGCTGTCACTGCTGGTGCTGATCGGTTTTCTGCACGGGGTGTTTCTCTGGGAGGGGGACATCCTGCTCGATTACGGCATCATCGGGCTGGTGGTGTGGCGGGTCGTACGCGATGTTCCTTCCACCCGCAGCCTGATGAATACCGGTATTCTGCTTTACCTGGTGGGTTGCGGTGTGCTGCTGGTATTCGGGTCGATCTCCGATCCTGAGCCGACCCGCTCCTGGCTGCCCGGCGCGGCCGATCTGCAATATGAGCGCTACTGGAAACTGGCCGGCGGCTGGGAAGCGATTCAGAACCGGCTTGATCACCTCTCATCGGGGCTGATGGCGCTGGCGGCGCAGTATGGCTGGCAGCTGGCGGGCCTGATGATGATCGGTGGCGCGCTGCTGCGCTGTGGCTGGCTGACGGGCCAGTTTCCCCTGCGGCACTACCGTCAGGCCGCCGTCGTGCTGCTGACGGCAGGATTCTCGATAGCAGTGGCCGGTGTCGCTGCGCAGTGGCTGTTACACTGGGAGTTCCGCTGGAGCGGCTTTTATCTGCAGACCCCGCGCGACCTCGCCAGCCCGCTGATCAGCCTGGGCTATGCGGCGCTCTGTCTGGCCTGGTGGCCGCAGATTTCACGCTGGCGGTTCAGTTATGCCATTCAGTGTGTCGGGCGCATGGCGCTGACCAACTACCTGATGCAGTCGCTGATCTGCACCACGCTGTTCTACCGCTTTGGCTTCTATATGCACTTTACCCGGCTGGAGCTGGTGCTGATGGTGCCTGCGGTCTGGCTTATCAATATCCTCTTTTCACTCATCTGGTTACATTTCTTCGCTCAGGGCCCGCTGGAGTGGCTGTGGCGGCGGCTTACCCAGCTCTCAGCCGGAAAACCACGCCTGTCCGACCACGCCAGATAATGACCGCCATCACAAAGGTTACAGAATTGTATGTAACCGCTTTCATTGATGTGACGCAATTCACGCTGCATATCGTCCGCCCCTGACAAAATAGCGCCGGTGTTCAACCCGGCGTGATGCCCTCTTTTTCCTTTCTGGAACTGCTGCATGATAACAATTCGTGATGTTGCCCGTCAGGCTGGCGTCTCAGTGGCGACCGTATCGCGCGTCCTCAATCAGAGCAGCGCCGTCACCTCTGATACCCGCGACGCTGTGTTACAGGCGGTTGAGGCGCTGGGGTATCGTCCTAATGCCAACGCGCAGGCGCTGGCGACTCAGGTCAGCGACACCATCGGGGTGGTGGTGATGGATGTTTCCGATCCCTTTTTTGGCGCACTGGTTAAAGCGGTGGATACCGTGGCGCAGCGCGTCCATAAGCATGTCCTCATCAGCAACTCCTGGCATCAGGAAGAGAAAGAGCGTCATGCCATTGAAGTGCTGATCCGCCAGCGTTGCAGCGCCCTGGTGGTGCACGCGAAAACGCTTTCAGACGCGGAGCTGGCAGACTTTATGCAGCATGTGCCGGGCATGGTTGTCATCAACCGCGTCATACCGGGATTTGAGCAGCGCAGCGTCAGTCTGGATAACGTCGCCGGTGCGCTGATGGCCTCCCGGACCCTGATACAACAGGGGCATAGCCGCATCGGCTATCTCTGTTCCAGTCATCCTATCGAAGATGTCGCCCAGCGCCGCGAAGGGTGGATGCAGGCGATGGCAGAGCAGGGCATCCGGCCGCATGAGAGCTGGATTGCCAGCGCAGAGCCCGACATGCAGGGCGGCGAAGC
Organism: Pantoea sp. GM_Pan_3; assembly: GCF_026541045.1. Taxonomy (NCBI): domain Bacteria; kingdom Pseudomonadati; phylum Pseudomonadota; class Gammaproteobacteria; order Enterobacterales; family Erwiniaceae; genus Pantoea; species Pantoea sp. GM_Pan_3. The sequence continues at coordinate 193,535 of NZ_JALNVA010000001.1, forward strand.
GGCGATGGTGGAGCTGCTGGGGCGCAATCTCAATCTCAGCGCGGTGTTTGCTTACAACGACGGCATGGCAGCGGGCGCACTCACGGCGTTGAAAGACAACGGCATTCAGGTGCCACAGCATTTTTCTGTCATTGGCTTTGATGACATCCCTATCTCGCGTTACACCGATCCCCAGCTTACCACTGTGCGTTATCCTATTGTTTCTATGGCAAAAATTGCGACAGAGCTGGCGCTGCAGGGGGCGGCAGGCCTGCTGGATGACACCGCCACGCACATCTTTATGCCGACGCTGGTGCGGCGTCATTCAGTCGCGCAGCGGCAAAATGTGGAGTCCGTCACTAATTCAGGCGATTCAGCCATGTAACCGCTTTCAATCTGTGATTACATTCACAGTTAATTAACATTGCTCTCACTATGATGGCAGCGTCTTACCGGACTGAAACATTATGTAACGCCAGTGTAACGGCATCAGTTGTGGTCTCAGTAGCCGGTTAACGGGTTCATCCCCTCTTCACGGACGTGTTCAGGCACAGGGAAGTCAGGTTTTAGACGGCGTCAGCGGTAAGCGGCAAATTGCGCAGACTGCCCCGCCGATCTGTTTTACCGATTGCTTTCGCGCCACGTCGCGCGGCAGCGCTAAAAAGACCCTGCATAATAAAACCGGAGATACCATGAATAAGAAGGTTTTCACGCTTACCGCACTGGTTGCCAGCATGATGTTTGGTGCAACCGCTCACGCAGCTGACACCCGTATCGGCGTGACCATTTACAAATATGATGACAACTTCATGTCAATGGTGCGCAAAGACATTGAGAAAGAAGCGAAAACCCTTGGCGGCATTCAGCTGCTGATGAATGACTCGCAGAACGACCAGTCCAAACAGAACGACCAGGTTGACGTACTGATGGCAAAAGGCGTGAAAGCGCTGGCCATTAACCTGGTTGACCCGGCTGCCGCGGCCGTGGTGGTCGACAAAGCGCGCGCGAATGACGTGCCGGTGGTCTTCTTCAACAAAGAGCCTAACGCGAAAGTACTGGCCGGTTATGACAAAGCCTACTATGTCGGGACCGACTCTAAAGAGTCCGGCATCATTCAGGGTCAGCTGATTGAGAAACACTGGAAAGCGACCCCGGCCTGGGATCTGAACAAAGATGGCACCATTCAGTTTGTGCTGCTGAAAGGTGAGCCAGGCCATCCTGATGCGGAAGCCCGTACCAAATATGTGATCGATACGCTGAACAAAGATGGTCTGAAAACCCAGCAGTTAGCGATGGATACGGCGATGTGGGATACCGCACAGGCTAAAGATAAGATGGATGCGTGGCTGTCAGGCCCGAACGCGAAGAAAATCGAAGTGGTGATTGCCAATAACGATGCGATGGCGATGGGTGCCGTTGAAGCGCTGAAAGCGCACAACATGACCTCTATCCCGGTCTTCGGCGTCGATGCCCTGCCGGAAGCGATGGCGCTGGTGAAATCGGGTGCGCTGGCCGGTACCGTGCTGAACGATGCGGAAAACCAGGCGAAAGCCACGCTGGATATAGCCAACAACCTGGCTAACGGCAAAGCCGCGACCGAAGGTACGAACTTCAAGATGGTGGATAAGATCGTCCGCGTACCTTACGTTCCGGTTGATAAAGAGAATCTGGCTCAGTTCCAGAAGTAAGTTCGATTCCGGGCGCGACCCCTGTCGCGCCTTTTTTATGTCACCACCGTTTTTTAGCCAGGTAAAATATGGCCAGTGATAATACGACCGCGCAGCGAGAATATCTGCTGGAAATGAAGGATGTCTCAAAATCATTTCCCGGCGTTAAAGCGTTAGATAATGTGAATTTAAAAGTGCGGCCTCACTCTGTTCATGCGTTAATGGGCGAGAACGGTGCCGGTAAATCCACCTTATTAAAATGCCTGTTTGGTATTTATAAAAAAGATTCCGGCAGTATCCTGTTTCAGGGTAAAGAGATCGACTATAAAAGCTCCAAAGAGGCGCTGGAAAATGGCGTGTCGATGGTGCATCAGGAATTAAACCTGGTCCTGCAGCGCACCGTGATGGACAACATGTGGCTGGGGCGTTATCCGCGCAAAGGCTTCTTTGTCGATCAGGATAAGATGTATCAGGATACCAAAGCCATTTTTGACGAGCTGGATATCGATATCGATCCGCGCGACAAAGTGGCGAATTTGTCTGTGTCGCAGATGCAGATGATTGAAATTGCCAAAGCGTTCTCTTATGACGCAAAAATTGTGATTATGGATGAGCCGACCTCCTCGTTAACGGAGAAAGAGGTTAATCACCTGTTCACGATTATTCGTAAACTGAAAGATCGTGGCTGCGGCATCGTCTATATCTCTCATAAAATGGAAGAGATTTTCCAGCTGTGTGATGAGATTACGATTCTGCGTGACGGACAGTGGATTGCGACTCAGCCGCTGGAAGGGCTGGATATGGATAAGATCATCGCGATGATGGTCGGCCGTTCACTGAACCAGCGTTTCCCTGACCGTACTAACGTGCCGGGGGAAACCATTCTTGAGGTGCGGAATCTGACCTCTCTGCGTCAGCCTTCGATTCGTGACATCTCATTTGATCTGCGTAAAGGGGAGATCCTCGGCATCGCCGGGCTGGTGGGCGCCAAACGTACCGATATCGTCGAAACGCTGTTTGGCATTCGCGAAAAATCGGGCGGCACCATCAAACTTCATGGTAAACCGATTAATAACCACAGTGCGAATGAAGCGATTAATCACGGTTTCGCACTGGTGACGGAAGAGCGTCGCTCAACCGGTATTTATGCTTATCTGGATATCGGATTTAACTCCCTTATCTCGAATATTAAAAAATATAAAAGCAGTATGGGGCTGCTGGATAATAAACGCATGAAAAGTGACACCCAGTGGGTGATCGATTCCATGCGGGTAAAAACGCCGGGCCACCATACGCAGATTGGTTCGCTTTCGGGCGGTAATCAGCAAAAGGTGATTATTGGCCGCTGGTTATTGACCCAGCCTGAAATCCTGATGCTTGATGAACCAACACGCGGTATTGATGTTGGTGCAAAATTCGAAATTTACCAGCTGATTGCTGAGCTGGCGAAAAGAGAGAAGGGCATCATTATTATCTCATCCGAAATGCCGGAGCTGTTAGGCATTACCGATCGTATTCTGGTAATGAGTAATGGTCTGGTAGCAGGCATAGTTGATACCAAAACGACCACGCAGAACGAAATATTGCGTTTAGCGTCATTACACCTTTAATGAAGCAAGGGCTGTTAACATGAAAGCGACTACAAAAAAGAATGCGCTAACCTGGTTAAAAGAGGGCGGCATTTATGTCGTGCTGCTGGTATTGCTGGCTATTATTATTTTCCAGGACCCGACATTTTTAAGTTTAATGAACCTGAGTAATATCCTGACCCAGTCTTCAGTGCGCATTATTATTGCACTGGGCGTGGCGGGCCTGATTGTGACCCAGGGGACTGACCTGTCAGCCGGACGTCAGGTTGGGCTGGCGGCGGTTGTGGCAGCGACGCTGCTGCAGTCGATGGACAACGCGAACAAAGTGTTCCCGACGCTGGATACGGTGCCAATTCCGCTGGTTATCCTGACCGTGTGTGTGATCGGGGGAGTGATTGGTCTGGTGAACGGTGTGATCATTGCCTATCTGAAGGTGACGCCTTTTATCACCACGCTGGGCACCATGATTATCGTTTACGGTATTAACTCACTCTATTACGACTATGTGGGTGCGTCACCGATTGCCGGTTTTGATGCAGGCTTCTCGAAATTCGCTCAGGGCTTTTTGCGGTTTGGTGATTTTAAACTGTCGTTCATCACCTTCTACGCGGTGATTGCGATTGTGTTCGTCTGGGTGCTGTGGAACAAAACCCGTTTCGGCAAAAACATTTTCGCTATCGGTGGTAACCCGGAAGCGGCGAAAGTGTCAGGTGTGAACGTGCCGCTGAACCTGATCCTGATTTATGCGCTGTCTGGTGTGTTCTACGCCTTTGGCGGGATGCTGGAAGCGGGTCGTATCGGTTCGGCGACTAACAACCTTGGCTTTATGTATGAGCTGGATGCGATTGCAGCCTGTGTGGTCGGCGGCGTCTCGTTCGCCGGTGGTGTGGGTAGCGTGGCGGGTGTGGTAACCGGTGTGTTGATCTTCACCGTTATCAACTACGGTCTGACCTATATCGGCGTTAACCCTTACTGGCAGTACATTATTAAAGGCGGCATCATCATCTTCGCCGTGGCGCTGGATTCACTGAAGTATTCGCGTAAGAAGTAACGTTCTCTGCTGCGAAAAAAGCGACCTTCGGGTCGCTTTTTTTATGGGGTCGTTGCTGTGAGATCGAATCTGCGAAGGGAACAGGGTCAGATCGGAAAGTCGCAAAGGCCGTCATCCATGACACGCTCGGCCCGCGCCGTCCCTGGCGCGGGACGCTTTCCTCTTCTGACCCTGTTCCCTGCGCTTCAGGCTTATTTATTGCTGTTAGATTCGCCTAAGCCTCAGGGAATTCAAACAGACGACTCACCCACTTAAAACGATGGGAGCGTATGCCTGTAGCAAAGCATAGCGGGCCATGGATGGCCCGCGCTGAGCCTGCCAGGGATGGCATCTTTTGCGTCTTTGCGAAAGGCGTATGCTCCCTGAGTCTTGTACCTTGCTGCCAGACTGCAGCTCAGCGCATATAACAGAGTTTCATTCAACCGCTGAACGTCAGCTACTTCCGTAACTTCTGTTCCAGCTCCAGCAGCTGTTCCGGCGTTACAGCAGGATAACTCTGCGCATCATCCGGAACGGTTCGCACGGCGGGAATCGGCACCAGCGGGCCAAGGAAACGGGGTTCTCGCTTGAGCAGGAAGAGGTCCACCAGCGCACCCAGCCGGGCCCCCACTTCACGGAAGCGCACGCTAAGCATGTTCTTCGGCGAGGGCACGGCATAACACTGCGCCTGAATGCCCAGCTGCAGGGCGATGAAGAGTGCGCGCTCACAATGAAAGCGCTGCGTGATGATAATGAAGTCGTTGGTATCAAAGACTTTACGGGTACGTACGATCGAATCCAGCGTGCGGAATCCGGCGTAGTCGAGCACGATATCGGCCGGATCGACGCCCGCTTTGATTAAATCACGGCGCATTGTCATCGGCTCGTTGTAACTCTGCAGCGCATTATCCCCGCTCAGCAGCAGATAATTGACTTTACCGCTGTTGTAGGCGTTCAGCGCACCCTGCATCCGATAGAGGTAATACTGATTGATCACGCCGGTGCGGTAATATTTTGCCGTTCCCAGTACCACGCCCACCTGACGATGCGGCAGAGAAGAGACGTTTTCGTAGATGAAAGGCGCCGTTTTCCAGCTGATCCAGCGATCGAGGCCGAGCGCAGTTGCCACCATCACTAAGATGATGAAAAGCAGACCAATGAAAACGCGTTTCAGCATGCGCCTGGAGACTCGGTATCAGAATGTTGAGATGGCACAAGGCTACTTGAGGCGTCGCAGCGAAGCAAGTTACTGCCGGCTGGCTGTGCGCTTTTTGAACACTGCCGGACCCCATCAGGTCCGGCAGGCTGAAGATTAAATCGAGGTACGGCGATAGTGACGGTACTGCGGCAGCCAGAAGTTGTTGGCAATAGCCTGTGACAACACATCTTCTGAGGTCACCACGGCAACGCCCGCCAGCTGAGCGGCTTTGCCCACTTCCATCGCAATAATCTTCGACACGCCCTGAATATCTTTGATCTCGGGCAGTACCGGGCCTTCGCCTTCGTTGACCAGCGGAGAGCAGTCAGCCAGTGCGCGGCTGGCGGTCATCAGCATGCTGTCGGTGACGCGGCTGGCGCCTGAGGCAATCACACCCAGACCAATACCCGGGAAGATGTAGGAGTTGTTGCACTGCGCGATCGGGTAGGTTTTACCGTTCCAGCTTACTGGCGAGAACGGGCTGCCGGTGGCGACCAGTGCTGCGCCGTCAGTCCAGGCGATGATATCGGCTGGCGTCGCTTCCACGCGTGATGTCGGGTTCGACAGTGGCATCACGATAGGGCGCTTACAGTGCTTGTGCATCTCACGGATGATCTCTTCGGTGAACAGCCCCGGCTGACCGGAAACACCAATCAGGATATCGGGCTGGGCATTGCGCACTACGTCCAGCAGCGAGATTGCGTCACTGGCGACATCCCAGTTCTGCAGGTTTTCGCTCTTCTGCACCAGCTTGCTCTGGAAATCGAGCAGGTTAGGCAGTTTGTCAGTGAGCAGGCCAAAGCGATCCACCATCATCACCCGGCTACGGGCTTCGTCGTCGCTCAGACCTTCAGATTTCATCTGCGCGATGATCTGCTCAGCGATACCACAACCCGCGGAACCGGCTCCCAGGAAGACCACTTTCTGCTCGCACAGACGGCTGCCGGCTGCGCGGCTGGCGGCGATCAGCGTGCCGACGGTGACGGCGGCAGTGCCCTGAATATCATCGTTAAAGCAGCAGACCTCTTCGCGATAGCGGTTCAGCAGCGGCATTGCGTTCTTCTGGGCGAAATCTTCGAATTGCAACAGCACCTTCGGCCAGCGGCGCTTAACGGCCTGAATGAACTCATTGACGAAGGCGTCATACTCTTCGCCGGTGATGCGCGGATGACGCCAGCCCATATAGAGCGGGTCGTTCAGCAGCTGCTGGTTATTGGTGCCGACATCCAGCACGACCGGCAGAGTGTAAGCCGGGCTGATGCCGCCGCAGGCGGTATAGAGTGAAAGCTTACCAATCGGAATCCCCATTCCACCGATGCCCTGGTCGCCCAGACCCAGGATACGCTCGCCATCGGTCACCACAATCACCTTCACATTCTGTTTGGTGGCGTTCTGCAGCATATCTTCGATGCGATCGCGGTTCGGGTAGGAGATGAAAACGCCACGCGCACGACGGTAGATTTCAGAGAAGTGTTCGCAGGCTGCGCCGACGGTCGGGGTGTAGATGATGGGCATCATCTCTTCGAGATGGTTATCCAGCAGGCGGTAGAACAGCGTTTCGTTCGTGTCCTGGATGTTTCGCAGGTAGACGTGCTTATCGTTATTGTTTTTAAAGTCCTGGAACTGACGCCAGGCACGCTTTGCCTGCTCTTCAATCGACTCCACCGCTTCAGGCAGCAGACCATTGAGGTTAAATTCGTTACGTTCTTCGAGGGTAAAGGCGCTGCCTTTGTTCAGCAGGGGAAATTCAAGCAAAATCGGGCCAGCATATGGGATATAAAGCGGGCGTTTACTTTCGTAGTCGAGTTCCATGCGGTGATGCTCCGGTTGCAGTGTTGTCTGGCGTCACGCCGGAAAGGTAGCGCCAGTTTTCTTACCCGTTATAGCTCAGACTGCAGGCCTGTAGCGGCAGGGTCACCGCTGCGGGAAAATTCACGACCGTGCTGCCATCCTGCAACCTGAATTATTCAGAGTAATTTGTCATGACGTGAATTCTGGCGCCAGATCCTATGAAATTTCCCGCAGAAGTACAGCGTTTGTTCATAAAAGCTCACAAAACTGTGGCCTTTCTGACAGCCGGTTATGCTTTGTTCAGCGTCACATGCAGCAGCTCACTGCAGCCAAATGTCTGCAGCGTGGCTTGCGTGGCGGCAAACTGGCTCAGCGTGGCATTTTCTGCTTCCGCTAATACCGCTCTTTTTATCTGACGGACATCGCCGCCCTGCATGTTCAGCCGCACCAGCGCCGCCTGAAGGGGCGGGAAGCTGGGATTAAACGCGGCGTTTTCCGCATAGCGGCCGGTGACAATCGAACCGCTCACGGTCAGCAGGGCAACCCCGGCGTGCGACTGGCTGTAGGGGGCGTGACTGGCATTGGCGGCGGCAACGGCCGCCTGCACCAGTTCGTCACCCGCAGCGACGTAGCCGTGGTCAACGTGGTCCATCAGGAAAGTGCTGATGTCGAGGTCGCGCGGGCCAAATGCATCCGGCAGATAGTCAGCCAGGGTACTCACCGCGCGCTGCGGCAGGCTGATACGAATAGCGTTGCCACTGTTCAGCTCGTTCATAAACTGGCGGCAGTGACCGCACGGCGTGTAGTTGACGGTGATGCTCTCCAGCTGCGGCTCGCCACACAGCCAGGCGTGGGTAATCGCGCTCTGCTCGGCGTGAACCGTCTGCTGCAGGGGGGCGCCGACAAACTCCATGTTCGCCCCGAAGTACCAGGCACCGCTGACGCCACGGGCAATCGCGCCGACGTTGAAGTGGGAGACGGTGGCGACAGCGCAGGCCGCTGCCAGTGGCAGCAGCGCCAGCGCCAGCGTATCGGCATCCATCTGCGTCTGTTGCTGCAGTGCAGCGACCTGGCTGGCGCTCAGTCGCGCCTCAAAGTCAGGATCGTCCAGCAGGGGAGCCAGCGCCGTTTGCAGCGTTGATGGCAATGCCTCAAAAGCGGAGAGGAAACGGGATTGCATGAGAGCCTCATTAAATTCAGCAGGGCGACGTGCCGGTCACCGGTTTATATGTGATCCAGGTCGCTCTGACAATGTAACCTGTGTTGCATGTTTCAACTTTGCGAGATCTCTCGCAAAGTTTTAGCCAAACCAGTGCAGCAGCAGCGGAAAAACAAAGGGGGCCAGCAGTGAGGTGATGATGCCGCAGATCACCAGCGCCAGCGAACTGAAGGCGCCCTCCTGAAAATCGAGTTCGGCTGCACGCGCCGTGCCGAGTGCATGTGACGCATTGCCAATCGCCAGACCGCGTGCGGCTTTAGACTTCACACCGAGCAGGTTCAGCACCATATGACCGAAGACCGCACCCAGCACCCCGGCGATCAGCACACAGATGGCGCTGATGGCCGGAATACCGTGCAATGAACCGGAGACGGCCATGGCAATCGGTGTGGTCACCGATTTCGGCACGATAGTGGCCGCAATTTCGGGCGTTGCCCCCAGCCAGAGCGCAATGGCCGTGCCCGAGGTCATGGCGGTCAGGCTGCCGATAAAGCAGACGCCGATAATGGATTTCCAGCGGGCGCGGATCTGATGGATCTGTTCATAGAGCGGCAGTGCCAGGGCCACCACCGCCGGTTGCAGCAGCTGATTGAGAATCTGGCTGCCAGCGAAATAGCGCGAGTAGGGCAGCTGCAACAGCAGCAGTATCGGAATAATTATCGCCATCGCGACCAGCAGCGGATTGAGCAGCGGGAGCTTCAGCCGTATTGCCAGTTTGCGCGCCAGGAAAAAGGCCGCCAGCGTCAGCGGCAGTGACCACCAGATGTCACTCATCGCCCGACTCCCCGGCCGGCTTCCGGCTGTGCAGCTTGTGGGCGCTCACGCCGACAATCGAGAGCACCAGCAGGGTGCTGACGACACAGGAGATCACGATAGGGCCAAACTGCGCGGTCAGCACATCGGTGTAGTTCATCACCCCGACGCTGATCGGCACAAACAGCAGGGCCATATAGCGAATCAGCAGATGACAGCCCGGTTTCACCCAGGTTACCGGCAGGATTTGCGACGCGAGCAGGGCAAACAGAATTAACATGCCGATAATGCTGCCGGGCAGGGTAATGGGCAGCAGCGAGGCGATGCCGATTCCGGCATACAGGCAGAGATAAATGATGATAAAGGCGCGCAGATAGCGCCCGCAGATAGACAGCACGGTGAGCATGGCAGGCTCCTGTTTTTACTGAGCTTCATCATACGCATTAACCGCTTAGCGTGCTAGCGATCACATTTATGCGCCGGAAAGCGGCAGGAGAGGAGGCCGCGTTCACCTGTGCAGGAAGAGAGCGTGCTTGACCGATATAAAAAAAACCTTCGCACCCGCAGAGGCGCAAAGGGTTTCAGTCCGGAACGGATTCCGTCAGCCGCGGGTTACTTAACCGGCATACCCGGTACCGCACCGCTATCCACGGAGAGCACGAAGAGATCTTTGCCGCCCGGTCCTGCTGACAGCACCATGCCTTCAGAGATGCCGAAGCGCATCTTACGTGGTGCGAGGTTGGCGACGATGATGGTCATTTTACCGACCAGCACTGACGGATCAGGATAAGCGGCGCGGATGCCGGAGAAGATCTGACGCTTTTCCCCGCCCAGGTCAAGTTGCAGACGCAGCAGCTTGTCTGAGCCCTCAACCAGTTCCGCCTGCTCAATCAGCGCCACGCGCATATCCACTTTGGCAAAATCGTCGATGGTGATGGGCTCACCGACAGGTGACTCTGCCAGCGGGCCGCTTGCGGCCGGTGCAGCTGCGGCAGCGGCATCCTCTTTTGAGGCCGCAATCAGTCCCTCAACCTTCGCCATTTCAATGCGGCTGTAGAGCGCTTTAAACGGCGCGACCTGGTGATCCAGCAGCGGCTGGGCGATAGCATCCCAGCTCAGCTCGCACTTAAGGAAATCTTCGGCGCGTGCGCTCAGGGAAGGCAGCACCGGTTTCAGCCAGGTCATCAGGATGCGGAACAGGTTAATCCCCATTGAGCAGATAGCCTGCAGGTCGGCATCGCGGCCTTCCTGCTTTGCCACCACCCACGGTGCCTGCTCATCGACATAGCGGTTAGCCAGGTCGGCCAGCGCCATGATCTCACGAATCGCACGGCTGAACTCACGGCTGGCCCAGGCTTCACCAATCTTCTCTGAGGCATCCACGAAGGTCTGATAAAGGGCCGGATCGGCCAGCTCAGCCGCCAGTTTGCCGTCAAAGCGTTTGGTGATAAAGCCCGCGTTACGTGACGCCAGGTTAACCACTTTATTGACGATGTCGGCGTTCACGCGCTGAACAAAATCTTCCATGTTCAGGTCGATATCGTCGATGCGTGAAGAGAGTTTCGCCGCATAGTAATAGCGCAGGCTGTCGGCATCCAGATGCTGCAGCCAGGTGCTGGCCTTAATAAAGGTGCCACGCGACTTCGACATTTTTGCACCGTTGACGGTGACATAGCCGTGCACAAACAGGTTGTTTGGCTTGCGGAAGTTGCTGCCTTCCAGCATCGCGGGCCAGAACAGGCTGTGGAAATAGACGATATCTTTACCGATGAAGTGGTACAGCTCGGTGGTGGAGTCTTTACGCCAGAACTCGTCGAAGTCGATGTCGCCGCGCTTATCGCACAGGTTTTTGAACGAGCCCATATAGCCGATAGGCGCATCCAGCCAGACGTAGAAATATTTGCCCGGCGCACCCGGAATTTCAAAGCCGAAGTAAGGCGCGTCGCGGGAGATATCCCACTGCTGCAGGCCCGACTCAAACCACTCCTGCATTTTGTTCGCAACCTGATCCTGCAGTGCGCCAGAACGGGTCCAGGCACGCAGCATCTCGCTGAAGGAGGGCAGATCAAAGAAGAAGTGTTCGGAATCACGCAGCACCGGCGTCGCACCGGACACCACGGATTTCGGATCGATCAGCTCTGTCGGGCTGTAGGTCGCGCTGCAGACTTCGCAGTTGTCGCCATACTGGTCAGGTGACTTACATTTCGGACAGGTGCCTTTCACAAAGCGATCCGGCAGGAACATCCCTTTTTCCGGGTCATACAGCTGCGAAATCGTGCGGTTCTTGATGAAACCGTTCTCTTTCAGGCGGCCGTAGATCAGCCCGGCCAGCTCACGGTTTTCGTCGCCATGCGTTGAGTGATAGTTGTCATAGCTGATATTGAAACCGGCAAAGTCCGTTTCATGCTCCTGTTTCATTTCTGCAATCATCTGCTCCGGTGCAATCCCCAGCTGCTGCGCTTTCAGCATGATAGGGGTACCGTGCGCATCGTCGGCGCAGATGAAATAAACCTGATTGCCACGCATTCGCTGATAACGCACCCAAATGTCTGCCTGGATATGCTCGAGCATGTGGCCGAGATGGATTGATCCGTTCGCGTAGGGCAGGGCGCACGTTACCAGAATTTTTTTAGCGACTTGAGTCATAGTTTGCGTAGCTTTCTGTTGATTGAAAAAACGGGCTTAGATGGTAACTGAAGGCTTCTCCTGCGTAAACACAAGGGATTCATCCCGCCAGTCGCCGCGAATCCATGTGCTTCTGATATCATTGAGGTTACCTCGCTGAAAACAGCGTAAGCAGAGCAGAAATAAGGAGTGAGGGATGACAGCACAATCCCGGGAACCGCATACGCCAGAAGGGCTGCGCGCCATCGTGGCTGGCGTACTGAAACGCTTTGAGCATCCGACCCTGCACCAGAACCTGACCGCGCTGAAGGCGCTGCATCATGTGGCGCAGCTTGACGGTACGCTGCACATTGAAGTGATGATGCCTTTTGCCTGGGCCAGCGGGTTCGACGCCCTGAAAGAGCAGGTCAGCGCCGAACTGCTGCGCCAGACCGGCGCGCGTGCGATCGACTGGCGGCTCAGTCATGATATTGCCACCCTGAAGCGGGTGAAAAATCAGCCGGGCGTGAACGGTGTAAAAAATATCATCGCGGTCAGCTCCGGCAAAGGGGGCGTCGGCAAATCGAGCACTGCCGTAAATATGGCGCTGGCGCTGGCTGCCGAAGGCGCGCGCGTCGGGATCCTCGACGCCGACATCTATGGCCCGTCAGTGCCGAACATGCTCGGCACGCAGGACCAGCGGCCGACTTCGCCGGATGGCACCCATATGGCCCCGATTATGGCGCACGGGCTGGCGACGAACTCGATTGGCTATCTGGTCACCGATGATAACGCGATGGTGTGGCGCGGCCCGATGGCCAGTAAAGCGCTGATGCAGCTGCTGAACGAGACGCTGTGGCCGGAACTGGATTATCTGGTGCTGGATATGCCTCCGGGTACCGGCGACATTCAGCTCACGCTGGCGCAGAATGTGCCGGTCACCGGGGCGCTGGTGGTCACCACGCCGCAGGATATTGCCCTGATTGATGCCCGCAAAGGGCTGGTGATGTTTGAGAAGGTCAATGTTCCGGTGCTGGGCGTGGTGGAAAATATGAGCCTGCATATCTGCAGTCAGTGCGGCTATCACGAGCCGATTTTCGGCACCGGCGGGGCGCAGAAACTGGTTGAGACTTACCAGACGCAGCTGCTGGCCCAGCTGCCGCTGCACATCGACCTGCGCGAAGATCTCGATGAAGGCGAACCGACGGTGATCCGCCGGCCAGACAGCGATTTTACCGCGCTCTATCGCCAGCTGGCCGGACGCGTCGCCGCCCAGCTCTACTGGCAGGGTGAGGTGATCCCTGGCGAGATCGCCTTCCGCGCACTCTAAGCCCGACCCGACCCGCTGGCATAGGCCGAGGCCAGCGGGTAGTGCATCAGCACGTAGCCGCCATGCTCCCCTTCGCCTTCCGAAATCATCTTCCAGCCATGTTTCAGGTAAAACGCCTGGGCTGCTTTGTTCATCTGCAGACACTTCAGCGCCCCGGTTGAGGTGAAGCGCGCCTGGACGTTCTCCAGCAGGGCACTGCCCACGCCGCGCCCCTGCCAGTCGGGATCGACATAGAGACTGTGCAGAAAGTTGTCGTTCTCCAGCAGTCCGGCAAATCCGACGCGCTGCCCCTCAGCCTCGGCGACCAGCACCGTCTCCCCCAAAATCACCCCATCAAAATCTTCCAGCTGCCACTCGCTGCCATCCAGCCAGCGCCAGTTATGCCGTCGCGCCGCCAGAAACAGCGTTCGCAGGAAAGGACGATCGGCTTCAGTAAACGGACGTATCTCCACAGCTCTGCTCCCTTTTTATCCGGTCTTACAAAACTAGCAGCGATTCGGGAAGAAAGGGGGAAAGACAAAGCGGGTTTAATGTCATGAAAATCGCTGTACACTGCCCGGCGGGCCAGAGAGCATCAGGCTCTCAGCGTTTGATAGCTTTCGTTAATCAGATTGATAACGTCTGCATATTAGATGTTGGCCCGAAAATTATGTAACCTGCATCACATATTTTAACGGAGGCCACAGATGTCTATTATCAATACCAAAATCAAGCCGTTCAAAAACGCAGCATTCAAAAACGGCGAATTCATCGACGTAACCGAGAAAGACGTTGAAGGTAAATGGAGTGTGTTCTTCTTCTATCCTGCTGACTTCACCTTCGTCTGCCCGACCGAGCTGGGTGACGTGGCTGATCACTACGAAGAGTTCCAGAAACTGGGCGTAGATATCTACTCTGTTTCTACCGACACCCACTTTACCCACAAAGCCTGGCACGGTTCTTCTGACACCATCGCGAAGATCCAGTATGCGATGATCGGCGACCCGACTGGCGCGCTGACCCGCAACTTCGAAATCATGCGTGAAGCAGAAGGTCTGGCTGACCGTGGTACTTTCATCGTTGACCCGGAAGGTATTATCCAGGCTATCGAAATCACCGCTGAAGGCATTGGCCGTGACGCCTCTGACCTGCTGCGCAAAGTGAAAGCGGCTCAGTACGTTGCTTCTCACCCAGGTGAAGTCTGCCCGGCGAAATGGAAAGAAGGTGATGCAACGCTGGCTCCATCTCTGGACCTGGTTGGCAAAATCTAATCCCGCTTCGGCCTTTCGACCATTCTCCAATCGGGTGCCACGGCACCCGATTTTTTGACCAGGATATCACTATGCTCGACACAAATTTGAAAACGCAGCTCAAGGCTTACCTTGAGAAATTAACCAAACCTGTTGAGTTGATCGCCACCCTGGATGAGGGGGCAAAATCAACCGAGATCCGTGAACTGTTGGTTGATATCGCCGGTTTGTCTGACAAAGTCAGCTTCCGCGAAGAGAACGATCGTCAGGTTCGTAAGCCCTCGTTTCTGATCACTAACCCAGGTTCGAACAGCGGCCCGCGTTTTGCCGGTTCACCTCTGGGTCACGAATTTACCTCACTGGTGCTGGCACTGTTACAGACCGGTGGGCATCCGTCTAAAGAAGCACAGAGCCTGCTGGATCAGGTTGCTGAGCTGGACAGCGATCTCCATTTCGAGACCTACTATTCACTCTCCTGCCACAACTGTCCTGATGTGGTGCAGGCGCTGAACCTGATGGCGGTGATTAACCCGCGCATCAGCCACACCGCAATCGACGGTGGCCTGTTCCAGAATGAGATTCAGGAACGCAACGTGATGGGCGTGCCAGCGGTTTACCTTAACGGTAAAGAGTTTGGTCAGGGTCGCATGAGCCTGGCGGAAATCGTCAGCAAAGTGGATACCAACGCGGACAAACGCGCAGCGGAAGAGCTGAACAAGCGTGACGCGTATGAAGTTCTGATTATCGGCAGCGGCCCGGCGGGCGCAGCAGCAGCCATCTACTCCGCGCGTAAAGGTATCCGTACCGGCCTGATGGGCGAGCGTTTCGGTGGGCAGGTGCTGGATACGGTCGATATCGAAAACTATATCTCTGTACCTAAAACCGAAGGTGCAAAACTGGCAGGTTCACTGCGTGCACACGTTGATGATTACAATGTGGATGTCATCGACAGCCAGAGCGCCATTAAACTGATCCCGGCGGCGAAAGAGGGCGGACTGCACGCCATCGAAACCGCCTCTGGCGCCGTACTGAAATCACGCAGCATCATCCTGGCGACCGGCGCACGCTGGCGTAACATGGGCGTGCCGGGTGAAGAAGAGTATCGCACCAAAGGTGTTACCTACTGCCCGCACTGTGATGGCCCGCTGTTTAAAGGCAAGCGCACCGCGGTCATCGGCGGCGGTAACTCTGGCGTGGAAGCGGCAATTGATCTGGCCGGTATCGTGGAACACGTGACGCTGCTGGAGTTTGCTGGTGAGATGCGTGCTGACCGCGTGCTGCAGGATAAACTGCGCAGCCTGAAGAACGTTGATGTGATCCTGAACGCGCAGACCACGGAAGTGAAAGGCGACGGCAGCAAAGTGACCGGCCTGCACTACATTGACCGTACGACGCAGACCACCCATGAGCTGCCGCTCTCCGGTATCTTTGTCCAGATCGGTCTGTTGCCGAACACCCCATGGCTGGAAGGCGCGGTTGAGCGCAACAAAATGGGCGAAATCATCATTGATGCGAAATGCGAAACCAGCCTGAAAGGCGTCTTCGCAGCAGGCGACTGCACCACCGTGCCGTACAAGCAGATCATCATTGCCAGCGGCGAAGGTGCGAAAGCGTCACTGAGTGCCTTTGACTATCTGATCCGTACCAAAACGGCTGAGTAAGTTTCATCAGCCTGGCAATAAGCCCTTCAGCCCCCGTGCTGAGGGGCTTTTTTTATGCGCCTGTTAATAGCCCGCCAGCGTCATCAGCATCATCCATACCGGCGTCGTCACGGCCGCAAACACCGTAGAGAAAAGCATACTGGCCGCCGCCGGGCCGGTAATGACATTGAATTTCTGCGACATCAGATAGACGTTAACCCCGACCGCCATCGACCCCAGCAGCACCACCACTTTACTCTCCAGCGGGGGTAGACCGGTCAGCCACGCGATAGCCCATACCGTCATCGGTTGCAGAATCAGCTTCAGCAGGCAGATCGTATAACTCTCTTTTAAACCCTCCCGCACCCGATAATGTGCCAGGCTCATGCCCAGCGTGACCAGCGACAGGGGGGCCGCCAGCGAGGCCAGCATCCGCAGCGGTTCAGCGGCGATCTGCGGCAAGGGGTGCTGCAGAAAGCTCCAGGCCGTGCCGCTGAGAATGCCGACGATGAGCGGATTCTTCAGCACGCCGATCAGGGTGCGCCAGAGACCGGTCAGGGAAAAGCTGCCCTGTTTTGCCCACTCGACCGAAACGGTCAGCAGGGTCCAGAGGATGAGGCTGTTAAACACCAGCACCAGCGCCACTGGTGGCAGCGCTTCTGGCCCGAGCAGGACGGTAGCCACCGGGATCCCCAGCATCACGTTGTTGGAGAAGATACCCCCCAGCGCAAAGACCGAGGCGGCCACGCCGTCAAGCTGAAACAGCCGCGTCGCCAGCAGGCGTCCCACGATAAACACCAGCAGACAACTGCCAAAGAAGGCCAGCAGCAGGCGCGCATCCACCGGCGGGCTTTGCGAGAAGGTACTCATCACCCGAAACAGCATGCAGGGCAGCGCAACGTTAAACACAAAGCGGTTCATGCCTTCGCTGATGCTGGCAGGCCATTTCCCGAAGCGTGTCAGCCCATATCCGAGCAGGATCAGGATAAATAGCGGGGCTGACAGGTAAATCTGATGGCTCAGGCTTTCAAACAGCAGTGGCATAAGAGGCGTCTGGGTAAACCATGGATAGTTACCAGACTAACAAATCGCTAACTAACTGTTAACTCATCCCTGCTTTGGAACAGGCCGTCGGGCGGGCTGTCAGCCTAACCAGCGACGCGCCTGCTGGTCACTGATGTCCCGGTAATAAACACGATGGATAGTTTCGCCGCAGCCCGCACAACGGGCTGAAATATAGGTGGAAAGGTAATGTCGGCCATTAGGGGCGATGGCACCCTGACGTTCGATTTGAACATCCTGCCATCGATGGCGGTGAGGAATAAGCGCTGACAATCGCATCATACATCCTGAGTAGTATGAAGTTCCGCTTCAGGAGTCGATAACTCCATGAAATAAAGTGTTTTTTTACAACGGTGTTTCGCGCAGGTTAATTATTATGAAATGGTCAGAGTCTGAGCGATGGCCAGTATCCATCAGACGCGACAGCAGGAGTACCTCTTAAGAGGTATTCCTGAGGCCCGCAGCATTAAGCCTTTTTTTGCACCATGGAACGTTGATCGGGATCATGCGGAAGGTTCCGTTCCGGTCATTCCGCTGGCGGCTGTTGCCTGCTTTCAGAGAACGCCTTGCCTATGCTGCAAACCGTAATTCGACTCGGGGTGCCCTTCTTTGTGAAGGCTGAGAAATACCCGTATTACCTGCTCTGGATAATGCCAGCGTAGGCATCTGTGTTCAGCCTGCTTATTATGAGATTGACTCTCTTATTGTCCGTACGTAATGCACTTACGGTACATAAAGGGTTTGTTCATGAGGTAAAATCACTTCTGCACACCTTAAAAAAGGCGCAGTAACGATTCATTCAGCGGTATATAAATCAGCCGTTGTGATTGCAATACATGCAGGGTCATAAGGATTGAGACATGGACACTGTTGAGGAAGTGAATGGAACATACTTTTATGCGGGGCGTTCAAACCTTACCGCCACCGAACTCTTTTTTATGGTATTTGTTTTCAATACTGCTGATCAGTTCGGTATCAAGGATATCGCTGCTGTCTATGCGCTCTATGCTGGTATGAATGACCAGACTACACGGACTAAACCAGGAACGGCAATCCCTGGCACCTCCAGGCTATCGAAAGGTGTACGGCGGGTATTTGGAAACAGAATGTTCCCGTTTGGTTTGGAGATGCCTACGTGGATTGGCGGTTATACTCCATGGACTGTAAAGCGAAGGATGGTGAGGAAGATTGGAACGTGGGTAGGGCGAACAATTCCTCTATCAGGTGAGGTGATCCTTGTAGCTGATATGTCGCAGATCATCTACTACTCGATCACTGAATACAACACCATTGCCCGAGGTGATGATAAGTTATGGTAGATGATATCGAGAAACGTGTGATCGAAATGTTCACTATCCGTAGTGGTACTTACCTGTTCAGAAAAAAGAAATACGATACTTACACGCCAGAATCGAATATTCATTTTGATGTGCAGCTTGATCTGGATGATGTTGAAGAGTTGGTGGAAGAGTATTCGAAAGAGTTTAACGTTGATATGTCGGATTTCCATCTCGAAGCCTACTACCCCGAGGTGAATTTCTCATGGAACCCGTTTAAAAAGCCTGAGCCTGTTGATGTACCAGACTTCACCATTAAAATGTTTATCCAGTCAGCTAAAGCTGGAAGATGGTTGTACGAATAGGGGGATAAACCGCCTCCCTTTTCTTCACTTCAGCGCAGGTATAAGCAGAACACAAAAATGAATTCCGGTGGGCGTGGGGTATATCACAAAGGAGCTTAACGGCTCTTTTTTCTTTTCGGTGGTGGGGTAACGCTGGGGTACCGTGCGAAGAAGTGGTAACCGGAAGGGCGCGCTTGCGTCTGCGAGTAACTTCCCCTAATCTTGCAAAAAGTATAAAGATTCACTCTTCATGACTCGGGGTGCCCTTCTTTGTGAAGGCTGAGAAATACCCGTATTACCTGATCTGGATAATGCCAGCGTAGGGAAGTCTGATGCCTGACCGCATTCGCCTTCTTGTCCGCCGGTTGGGAGCTACGATGATACAGCCATCTCAACACCTTTCTGCCGCACAGTTCGCGCCCCTTCTGCACACCTTTCGCCGTCAGTCACCGCTGGTGCACTGCATGACGAATGACGTGGTGCAGAACTTTACCGCCAACGTCCTGCTGGCACTCAATGCGTCACCCGCGATGGTGATCGATGCTGACGAAGCGGCACAGTTCAGCGGCTTTGCGGATGCCCTGCTGATTAACGTCGGGACGCTGACGCGCGAGCGTCAGCGGGCGATGCAGGCAGCGGTTAACGCTGCGCGGGAGGCGGGCACGCCCTGGACGCTCGATCCGGTCGCTGTCGGTGCCCTGACGCTGCGCAGCGACTTCTGCCAGCAATTATTAAGTCAGCAACCGGCGGTGATACGCGGCAATGCGTCAGAGATTCTGGCGCTGGCGCAGCAGGCCAGTGGCGGACGCGGCGTGGATACGCTGCACCCGGCAGATGCGGCGCTCGACGCGGCGCGGCAGCTGGCGAAAGAGTGGAACACGCGGGTCATCGTTACCGGTGAAGTGGACTACGCAACCGATGGTCAGCGCACTTTTGCTATTCGTGGCGGCTCTCCCATGCTGACACGGGTTGTGGGAACCGGCTGTGCGCTTTCGGCGGTGGTGGCCGGGTTCAGCGCACTGCCCGGCGATGGCCTGCTGAATATTGCCGCGGCCTGTCAGGTGATGGCTACAGCCGGTGAAAAGGCAGCGGGGCATGCGAATGGGCCGGGCAGTTTTGCCACGGCGTTTCTGGATGCTCTCTGGACCCTGGAGGGCGATTATGAAACGCATTAATGCGCTGACCATTGCCGGCACCGATCCCAGCGGCGGCGCAGGCATTCAGGCCGATCTGAAAACCTTCTCGGCGCTGGGCGCGTATGGCACCAGCGTCATCACCGCGCTGGTGGCACAGAATACGCAGGGCGTGCAGTCTGTTTATCGCATCGAACCGGACTTTGTCGCTGCTCAGCTCGATTCTGTGCTGAATGACGTGCGTATCGACAGCGCGAAAATCGGCATGCTGTCAGAAACGGCTATCGTGGAGCAGGTGGCGGCGCGGCTGAAGCAGGCGGCGATCCCTTTTGTGGTGCTGGATACCGTGATGGTGGCGAAAAGTGGTGATGCGCTGCTCTCACCGGACGCCGTTGCCAGCGTTCGTGAGCGGTTGCTGCCGCAGGTTTCGCTGATCACTCCAAACCTGCCAGAGGCGGCGGCCCTGCTGGGTTGCGCCATTGCCACCGATGAGACGGAGATGCGCGAACAGGGGCGGGCGTTGCTGGCGCTGGGCTGTCAGGCTGTGCTGATGAAAGGAGGGCATCTTACAGCGGCGGAGAGTCCCGACTGGCTGATTACGCCATCGGCAGAGCAGCGGTTCAGCACAACGCGCGTGAAGACCCGTCATACGCATGGCACTGGCTGCACGCTATCGGCGGCACTGGCCGCATTGCGTCCGCGTCATGACGGATGGGAGACGACGATTGAGGAAGCGAAAAACTGGCTGCAGCAGGCGCTGATGCAGGCGGATTCGCTGGAGGTCGGGAAGGGCATCGGGCCGGTTCACCATTTTCATCAATGGTGGTAAGAGAGACTGCCCCTCTCGCCCGGATAATCAGGCGAGGCGGGCACCCCGCGGGAGGGGTTCAGGGGGCTTCAAACCAGGCGCTGTTGCGCTCAGCAATCGGGGTGATGGAGAAGATCATCTCCTGCAGGTGATGACGCATGGCCGCTTCGGCGGCATCGGCATCGTGCTGTTTCAGCGCGGCATAAATCTCTTCATGCTGCTCAATGACCTTTTCCGGCGGTGAGACTTCACTCAGCGTCAGGAAGCGCACCCGATCCATCGTCGCTTTGATATTCTCGACCGTTTCCCAGGCCAGCTTGCAGTCAATGCTTTCCGCGATCAGACGATGAAACTCATCGTCAAGCGTGAGGAACGCCTGGCTGTCATGCCGCTCCGCCGCCATCCGCTGCAGTTGCAGATTGTGCTCCAGCGTCATCAGTGCCGAATCATCAATCTCCAGCGCGGCACGACGAACCACCGACACTTCCACCGCCTCACGGATAAAGCGGCCATCCGCGACCCGCTTAGCGGAGATTTTACGCACGAACGTGCCGCGCTGCGGCAATACCTGTACCAGTCCGGCTTCCGCCAGCTTGATAAACGCTTCGCGCACCGGCTGACGTGAAACGCTGAAGCGTGCGGAGACCTCTTTTTCAGAGAGCAGCGAACCTGGCTGAATCGCGCAGGTGACAATATCTTTGCGCAGATAACGGTAAATCTGCTGATTGACCGGTTCGCTGGTGGTTATGGTATAGGCGCTCGACATGCAGCAATATCCCTATTACGGCTGGCAGAGGCCAGCGCGTTGGCAAAGTGTCAGTCTAATCAGCACGCTGCGTCTGCGCCAGCGCTTTATTGTCCCGCCTTCAGCCGCGATTTAGGCACTGATGCACTGTGGCACGCGCGCCCTGGCTGGTCAGTTGCTGATACCAGGCCGTCAGTCGGGCGACCACGTCGTCGTTCTGCAGCAAATCATCGCCAAACACTTCGCGGAGGGCGAGCAGCGCCCGCACGCGCGCTTCACCCTCTTCGCTGGCGGCAACGCACTCCGCCAGTTTTTTCTGCATCGGGTCACGGATCTCAATCGGCTGGCCCTGTTCATCAACGCCGCCCACATAGCGCATCCAGCCCGCGACGCCAAGCAGCAGCAGGTCGCAGCGGCTGCCACGCTGCAGGTGCCAGCGCAGACTGTCGAGCAGGCGCTGCGGCAGTTTTTGTGTACCGTCGGTGGCGATCTGCCCTGTGCGATGTTTAATCGCACGGTTTTCATAGCGGGCGATCAGCGAATCGGCATAGGCATTGAGATCCACGCCCTGGGTGCGCAGCGTCGGGGCCTGTTCATCAATCATCAGTGAACGGGCGGCGGCGCGGAAATGGGGATCGGCTACACAGTCGCTGATGTACTCATACCCCGCCAGAAAGCCGAGGTAGGCCAGAAAAGAGTGGCTGCCATTCAGCATGCGCAGTTTCATCTCTTCATAGGGCAGTACATCACTGACCAACTCGGCTCCCGCTTTCTCCCACGCCGGGCGACCATTAACGAAGTTATCTTCTATCACCCACTGAAAGAAGGGTTCTGCTTCAATCGCGACCGGATCTTCACATCCCAGACGCTTGTGCAGCGCGGCCAGTGCGGTGTCAGTCATGGCCGGAACGATGCGGTCCACCATGGTGGAGGGGAAGGTGATGTGCTGCTGAATGTACTCTGCCAGCGCAGGATCCTGACGCTCCGCCAGCTGGGTCACTACATTGCGGGTCACATGCCCATTCTCCGGCATGTTGTCGCAGGACATCACGGTGAAGGGCGGTAATCCCAGCTCGCGGCGACGGCGGATCGCCGCCAGAATGACACCGGGCACCGTGCGGGGGGCTTGCGGATGCTGCAGGTCATGGACGATATCAGGATGATCGCTGTTTAAATTGCCGCTGGCGGGCAGATGGCAGTAACCCTTTTCGGTCACGGTCATGGAGACGATGGCGATATCCGGCTGGCTCATGGCGTTGATCACGGCTTCAATACCGTCTTTGTCGCCCTTCAGGGCGCTGGTGATGACGCCGATCACCCGGGTCTGCTGAGACCCATCCGCCAGCTCAGTGAGGGTGTAGAGCAGGTCCTGCTGGCGCAGCGCCGTAATCAGTCCGGTGCTGTTCATGAGATTGACCTCACAGTAGCCCCAGTCGCTGCCCTGTTCTTCGGCCAGCCTGTCGCTGCACATCGCCTGATGTGCGCGGTGAAAGGCACCAAAACCGATGTGTACCATGCGGGTCTTCAGTTTGCTGCGGTCGTAGGAGGGGCGTTTAACCTCAGCAGGCAGGCGATCAATCTGTAACATAATCCGTCCTTTTGAAAAGCGGGGCGCTCAGCGCCCCAGTCAGCGTTCTGTTAGCGGAACAACACTCAGACCGAAACCGGTTTGTCCTGGGTTTTCGGACTGCGAATCACAAACAAGACCAGGAAGGCGCCCAGCGCGGCGACACAACCGGCCAGCACGAAGGCGCTGTCGAATTTGCCGGTGTGCTGAACAATAAAGCCGGTGACAATCGGCCCGATGATGCCGGAGAGGCTGCCTGTCAGATGGATGAAGCCGCTGATGCTGCCGATGCGACTCTTATGTACCACATCCTGAATGATGGCCCAGTAGATCGCGCCGGTGATGTAGAGAAAGAAAATCGATACCGACATCATAATCACGGCAGGCACGACCTCTTTTATCGTACCCGCCAGCGCCACGCAAATTGCTGCGGCCAGCAGTGAGACCACCAGCACAATTTTGCGTGACAACAACAGCTTGCCGGTGATGTTAAAGATTTTATCGGAGATCCAGCCGCCCAGCGCCAGGCCGACGAAACCGACGATCCACGGGATCATGGTGGTGATACTCATCGATTTAATATCCAGGCCGTGTGCCTGCACCAGATAGGCCGGGAACCAGCTCAGGAAGAAGAACAGGATGTAGTTGTAGCAGAAGAAGGCAAACGCCGTGACCAGGATAATCGGCTGGCGCAGGTAGTAACCAAACGGATGAGCCGTTTCTGACAGGTCAACCTCATCGTTCGGACTGGTCGCCTTGAGGCGTTCGATCAGCAGCCGCTCTTCTTCAGTGACGCGCTTGCTCTTCGCCGGATTGTCCGCCGCGAAGAAGAGCCAGAATGTCATCCAGACCAGCCCGATGCAGCAGACAATCACAAACGCCGGGCGCCAGCCGTAAGCCAGGGCCAGATAGCCAATAATCGGACCGGCGACGGCACCGCCCAGCGGCGACCCGGCACTCAGTAAGCCCATGGCCGTTGCGGCCTGTTTTTTCGGGAACCAGCCGTTAATCGCTTTGTTAGCCGAGGAGCAGATGGGGCCTTCTGCCATGCCGAACAGCACGCGCAGGATCAGCAGCGACCAGAAGCCGGTGGCCAGCGCGGTCATACCGCAGAAGATGGACCACGCGGCCACCGCTACGGCCAGCACGATCTTAGGGCCAAAGCGGTCGGTGGCGAGGCCGCCGACAAAGTTGAACAGGGCATAGCCAAAGAAAAAGCTGCCGAAAATCATGCCGAACTGCTCTGCATTGATCGCCAGATCTTTTTCAACCAGCGGAACCGTCAGGGAGAGCGCGACACGATCGAGGTAATTGATCATGTAAACCAGAAACAGCAGTAAAACGAGGGTCCAGCGCAGATTCTTGAACATAAAAACTCCGTGATCTGTTTTCTCTTTTTAAGTGTGCCAGCGCGAACGCTGGCTCAGGACACCTGGTGTTCAGCAACGCATTACCCCATCTGCAGGATCACTTTGCAGCAGGTGCGCGGATCTTTTTCGAACAGGGTCATCGCGCGCTCAATCTCCTGCAGGGGGAAAGTGTGTGTGACCAGTTTTTCTGGCTGGATTAACCCTTTTTCTATCCAGTCGATCACCTGCGGAAAGCGGTTGCTGTTCAGACGTGAGGTAAACAGCGACAGCTCTTTACTGGTCAGGCTCTGCTGGGTCAGGCTGCAGGGTTCACCGGAGAAGCCGAGCAGGCCGATACGCGCCGCCGGTGAGGCGAGGGCGACGGCTTCCGCCAGAATGGCGGGATGGCAGGCCGCATCAATAATCAGCGTGGGCTGCACGCCCTCCAGCTGCGCTGCCAGCGGGATCGCGCTGTTGTCGAACAGCTGGTCGGCACCACTCTGTTCAGCCAGCGCCAGACGTTCCGGCAGCCGATCCACCACCATTACCTTTTTCACCTCATAGACGCCTTTCAGCACCTGAATCGCGGTCAGCCCCATCGGGCCAGCACCATAGATCAGCGCCACGTCGTCCGGCTGCGGCCTGAGAAAGGCCGTGATATTGGCCGCGATGGTAAACGGCTCGACCAGACTGGCGAGCTGGTCGGGAATGGTGTCCGGCAGGCGCCAGGCATTGTTTGCCGGCGTCAGCGCATACTCACTGAAGCCGCCGTCACGATGCACGCCCGTCACCTGCAGCGTGGTGCAGACGTTGGGGCGGCCCACCGAGCAGGGATAGCAGCTGCCGCAGCTCACCACCGGATCGACGGCAACGCGTTCCCCCAGACGGGCAGTATCAACACCGTCACCGACCGCATCGATCACGCCGAAAAATTCATGACCAATCACCCGTGGATATTTCGCAAAGGGATTATGGCCGTGCCAGATATGCACATCTGAGCCGCAGATGCTGGCATAGGCCACCTTCACCCGGACTTCCCCTGGCGCAGGCTGCGGCAGGGGACGTTCAGCGACGACCAGCCTGCCCGGTTCTTCAATCACAACGCTTTTCATAACGGTCTCCTTACCAGTTCCAGAGGGTGCCATCTTCAAGACGGGCGACCGGCAGATAGGCGGGTTCATAGGGATATTTCGCCGCCAGTTTTTCGTTGAAGTCGATGCCGAGGCCCGGCTTGTCGCCAGGATGCATATAGCCCTGGTCAAAGGTCCAGCTGGCGTCAAACAGCTCCATCATCTGCTCAGAGAAGCCCATATACTCCTGCACGCCGAAATTGGGCACCCAGAGGTCGAAGTGCAGCGCCGCGGCCATGCAGATCGGGGAGAGGTCAGAGGGCCCGTGTGAGCCGGTGCGCACCTGATAGAGCGACGCAAAATCAGCGATACGCCGCATGCCGGTAATGCCGCCCGCGTGGGTAATGGTCGTGCGTATATAGTCGATCAGTTGCTCTTCAATCAGCTGCTTACAATCCCAGATGCTGTTGAACACTTCGCCCACCGCAATCGGTGTGACGGTGTGCTGGCGAATCAGGCGGAAGCATTCCTGATTCTCAGCCGGCGTCGGATCTTCCATCCAGAACAGACGATAATCTTCCACGCTTTTGCCAAAGCGCGCCGCTTCAATCGGCGTCAGACGATGATGCATGTCATGCAGCAGATGCTCATCGAAACCGAACTTATCGCGGATCGCGGCGAACAGTTTCGGGGTGAAATCGAGGTATTTTTCCGTTGACCAGAGCTGCTCTTCCGGCCAGTTACCTTTGGTCGCCGGTTCATAGGCCAGTCCTTTCCCTTTCGCCATGCCGTAGGTGGTCTTCATGCCCGGCACGCCGCACTGGGCGCGAATCGCCTTAAAGCCCAGCTCTTTGTGCTTCGCGTAATCATCCATCACTTCATCGATGGAGTGACCGGTGGTGTGGCAATAGACCATCACGCCGGTGCGGGAGGCGCCACCCAGCAGCTGATAAACCGGCATGTTGGCCGCTTTGCCTTTGATATCCCACAGCGCCATATCGACCGCCGAGATCGCAGACATGGTGACCGGGCCACGACGCCAGTAGGCCCCTTTGTAGAAGTATTGCCAGATGTCTTCGATCTGATGCGCATCGCGGCCGATCAGCTGCGGGCAGACATGATCTTTCAGGTAGGAGGCGACCGGCAGTTCCCGGCCATTGAGGGTTGCATCACCAATGC
The DNA here is from genome assembly GCF_026541045.1 of Pantoea sp. GM_Pan_3. Taxonomy (NCBI): domain Bacteria; kingdom Pseudomonadati; phylum Pseudomonadota; class Gammaproteobacteria; order Enterobacterales; family Erwiniaceae; genus Pantoea; species Pantoea sp. GM_Pan_3. The sequence goes on from NZ_JALNVA010000001.1 coordinate 220,098, forward strand.
CGGTCAGACCCTGATCGGTGGTGATTTTGACGGTGACAAAGTTTCTGCCTGCGCAGGTTACAAATACTTCTGCCTTTACAATCTTCATCCTGTTTGCCTTGAGTCAGCCTTCGATGATGAAAACGTACGCGCATTAATACTACCATACAAGTTAAAAGGGCAGAGTTGTGAAGCCAGTCACATGCTGATTTTATCGCCAGAAAAAGCGTTAGAAAACAGGGGTGTATGTTAATAAAGGTAACATCAGGAGGGGCGGCAGAAACAAAAAAAGGGGGCGCAGCCCCCTCAGCATCAGGAGAGTAAGGCACACTGCGGAGGCAGACGGCAGCTCAGCGCGCCTGCCATAACCTCAATCACAAATTCGCGTCCGGAGAGCGGTTCACCATCCAGGTTAAAGGTCATCTCATGAGGCGATCGGATCGTCAGTGATTCCAGCTGCGTGGTGACGATGCCGGGATTGTCATCATCGCCGGTAAGAGAATGGAACAGGGTCGGCAGCAGCTCCTGCGCGGTGACGATGCTGACATCAAGCCGCCCGTCGTCAATCAGGGCAGAGGGACACAGTCGCTGTCCGCCGCCTGCCTGACGCCCGTTTCCGATGCCGATCACCAGCGCATCACCCTGCCAGGCAAAATCGGGACCGCTGATCTCACAGGTGTCGGGTTTCAGCGTGTCCATGCGCATCAGGCCGTGAATAAAGTAGGAGACACCCCCCAGCGCCGATTTCAGCTTTTCCGGGGTTTCTGTGGTGATCCGGGTGCCGAAGCCGCCAGTCGCCATATTAATGAAGTAGTGACTCTGGTTGACCCGGGCCAGATCGATGGCACTCGCTTTGCCCTGAATCGCCAGCCGCAGTGCCGGCTCCATCTCTTCCGGGATACCGACGCTGGTGGCAAAGTCGTTGGCGGTGCCCAGCGGCAGAATGCCCAGCACCGGGCGATGTTCCGCTTCCGAAGCCGCCAGCGCCGTCGCAACTTCGTTGATGGTGCCATCGCCGCCACCGGCAACGACGGTAGCAGCCTGCAGCTGGATCGCCTCTTTGACATAGCGATCGCCGTCGCCTTTCTCAAAGGTGACGCGCACCGCAATCTCAAAGCCTTCTTCCCGCAGGGTCGTGATAGCATCGCGCAGATCGTCATTACCGGCGCCTTTCCCATTCAGGATGAGCAGCGTAAGCGGTTTATTGTCCATTGTGCGTTCCTTGATGATCTACAGAGTAGGAGGGGGAAGGTATAACACAGCTTCCAGCACCAGATTATTGGCGAAAGCATGAAAAAAGAAAACCCGCACGGGGGAGCCGGGCGGGTAAATGAGGTGGTTCCTGGTAAATCTGCCGTTTGTTGTTACTCGTTAGCAGCAGGCGGGACTATAAAGCAGCCCGGCGCAGGGGTCTGTGATCCTGTTCTGATTTCATCAATTTGTTTCCGTTGGTAAACGATTATGAGGGGCCCGGGTATCTTCGCCGTGATAGAAGTTACGCAGCAGCAGCGCAAAGCGCAGATCCACCGCCTCAGGCACCCGCAGCCAGACGCGATGACCGTCGCCGGGGGCCACGTCGGCGGGTTCGCCACGGCTGTCCTGCAGCGCATCGAGCTGGCACTGCAGGTTGCCGTCGGGCGTCATGATCTCCACGCTGTCGTGCAGCATGAACTTATTTTTTACCGCCACTTCGGCCCATTCGCCCCGGCGTTCGCCGGTAAACTCGCCCACAAACTGCTGACGATCGGAGACGGAAAAGCCCTGCTCATAGTTCTGGTAGCTGTCGTGAGTGTGACGACGCAGAAAGCCTTCGGTATAGCCGCGATGTGCCAGACCCTCCAGGGTGAGCAGCAGTGACGCATCAAAGGGTTTTCCCGCGGCGGCATCGTCAATCGCGCGGCGATACACCTGGGCGGTGCGCGCGCAGTAGTAGTAGGACTTGGTGCGCCCCTCAATCTTCAGCGAATGGACGCCCATCTCGCTGAGCCGCTCCACATGTGCCACCGCACGCAGATCCCGCGAGTTCATGATATAGGTGCCATGCTCATCTTCGAACGCGCTCATCACTTCGCCGGGTTTCATCTTCTCTTCCAGCAGGAACACCTTGTCGGTCGGCTGACCGATGCCCAGCGCTGGCGTCACCTCCTGCACCGTCACCGGCTGGTGGATGCCGACAATGTTGCCCACCTCATCCTGCTGGCCTTCCGCCACTTTGTATTCCCAGCGGCAGGCGTTGGTGCAGGTGCCCTGGTTCGGATCGCGTTTGTTCATATAGCCGGAGAGCAGGCAGCGACCGGAATAGGCCATACAGAGCGCACCATGAACAAAGACTTCCAGCTCCATCTCCGGCACCTGCTGACGGATTTCGGCGATCTCCTCCAGCGACAGCTCGCGCGACAGGATCACCCGGCTCAGCCCCATCTGCTGCCAGAACTTCACCGTGGCCCAGTTGACCGCATTGGCCTGCACCGAGAGGTGGATCGGCATCGCCGGGAAGGCCTCCCGCACCAGCATAATCAGACCCGGATCGGACATAATCAGCGCATCAGGCTGCATCGCCACCACCGGCGTTAAGTCACGAATAAAGGTTTTCAGCTTGGCGTTGTGCGGCGCGATGTTGACCACCACGTAGAATTTTTTGCCCAGCGCGTGCGCTTCGTTGATGCCCAGCGCGAGATTTTCGTGGGTAAATTCATTATTACGCACCCGCAGGCTGTAGCGCGGCTGACCGGCATAGACGGCATCGGCACCATAGGCGAAGGCGTAACGCATGTTTTTCAGCGTCCCGGCGGGGGAGAGCAGTTCAGGTTTCATGGGGTTCTCACTGATGTCAGGTCAGTATGCCGCCAGAGGCGGCAGAGGCAGGGCCGTGAAGCCCTGCAAAAGGTGCGGAATTGTAGGCAGTGAGAAAAGGGAAGTAAATTGATCGGGATCAAACTAGATCAAATGACAGGCATCCGCTTCCCAGCGATAGCCCATGCCGTAGACGGCACGGATAAAGGGTTGCTCGCTGTCGAGATTCTCCAGCTTGCGCCGCAGATTCTTGATATGGCTGTCGATGGTGCGATCGGTTACCACGCGGTAATCATCATAGAGATGGTTGAGCAGTTGCTCGCGCGAAAAGACCTTGCCCGGTTCCAGCGACAGGGTTTTCAGCAGACGAAACTCGGCCGGGGTTAAATCGAGCGGCTTATCACGCCAGCTGGCCGAGAAGCGGCTCTCATCGACTCTGAGCAGCGAACTGCTCTGCGGCTCTTCCGCCGAACGTTTTACCCGGCGCAGAATGGTCTTAACCCGCGCGACAACTTCCCGCGGGCTGAAGGGTTTGCAGATATAGTCATCGGCACCCAGCTCCAGCCCCAGCAGCCGATCGATCTCCTCGGTGCGGGCGGTGACCATAATAATCGGCAGTTCCGAATGACGGCGGATTTCCCGGCACAGCGTTAAACCGTCGGTGCCGGGCAGCATCAGGTCCAGCAGCATCAGATCGGGTGGGGTCTGGCGCACATAATCCAGCACGCCGTTGCCGTCGGCGATGTGATGGGTGCGGTAATTGGAGGCGTGCAGATAGTCGATCATCAGCTGCGCCAGTTTGGGCTCATCTTCGACCACCAGAATCAGCGGGTCGTGGTTTTCCAGGCTCATAAGCGTCTACGCAAGGGGAACATAGCGCAAGTGTAGCGCGATTTTCAGTCCACCTAAATCAGAGTGCGACGCAGAGATATCGCCGCCGTGCGCGTCGGCAATGTTCTTACAGATGGCGAGACCGAGTCCCGATCCGCCGCTGGCCCGATTACGGGAGCCTTCGGTGCGGAAGAAACGTTCAAAAATCTGCGCCTGATGTTCCCGATCCACGCCCGGCGCGCTGTCATCAAACTCTACCCGCCAGTGCGGAGCCTGATACTTCAGCGTCACCTCAACCCGGCCACCGCTGTCGGTGTAGCGCAGGCTGTTCTCCAGCAGGTTAGTGAAGAGCTGCATCAGGCGATCGGGATCGCCGAAGAAGGGAGCATCATCGGGCAGGTTCAGCTTTAACGTCAGGCCATGCGCGCGGTAGCGTTCGGCAAAGCTGCCCGCCGTGACTTCCAGCAGTTGTACCAGGTCGGTCGCCTGTTTGCGGTAGGCCAGGGCGCCCTCATCCGACAGCGACAGCTGATGCAGGTCATCCACCAGCTTGGTCAGCACCACCACTTCACTCTGCAGCGAAGCGATCGCTTCCGGCGTCAGTTTGCGCACGCCATCCTGCATCGCTTCCAGTTCACCGCGCAGAATGGCCAGCGGCGTGCGTAACTCATGGGAGATATCCGCCATAAAGGCGCGGCGCATGCTTTCGTTTTTCTCCAGCGAGCTGGCGAGAAGGTTAAAGTCACCGGCCAGCTGGCCCAGTTCGTCCCGGCTGCTGACTTCGACGCGGGTGGCAAAGTTGCCCGCGGCCAGATGATGGGTGCCGTCGACCAGCCGTTTGACCGGGGCCAGCAGCCCGCGCGCCATCAGCCAGGTGGCCAGCGCCGCCAGCAGCGTCGAGAGGCCAACGATAATCCAGCTGGTGCGGCGCTGCTGCTGATCGAAGTTAATGTCGGTGCTGCGCGTCAGCCGCTCCGGCGGTGAGCCGATAACCCAGCCGACCACCTTACCGTTGCTGGTGGTGATGTTGCGTCGCGTGCCCTCGGGCGGCACCGGCGTGGGCGGCCCGACCAGCACCCTGTACTGCTGGTCGAGGATCCAGAACTGGGTGCGCCAGCCATGCGGCGGCAGCTGACTGTTGCCCGGATTCTGCTCCAGCGAACGCAGCATGGTGAACACCAGGCGGTCGTTGTGGCGCAGAAAATCCCAGTTGCCGTGCTGCTCATACTGATCGGCCAGCGCATCGCCGAGCAGGCTCAGGCGCTGCTGATTGCCGCGCTTGATATAGTCGACGAAGCCATGCTCAAAGCTGAGGCGGACTCCCCAGTGCATGGTAATCAGTACCAGCATGCAGGTGGCGAAAATCGCCATAAACAGTTTGGCCCCGATACCCAGGCGCAGGTTAACTCTCATTGTTTTCTCCGGCGTCGCAAATCGACGTTGCTGCTCACCTGCGGCGGAACGCGCCAGAAGATCAGCGCGGGCAGGATAATAATCAGTGACATGCACAGGTAGGTGTAAATAAACATCTGATGTTCTGCTGCGCTGTTGGCTGCGCCCTCCTGAGCAAAGGCGCCCAGCAGCAGCCCGGCGACGGTGACGCCAATACTCATCGACAGCTGCATAATCATCGACAGCAGGCTGTTTCCGCTCGACGCCAGCGTGTCCGGCAGCTCTTTCAGCGTCAGCGTGTTCATCGAGGAGAAGCGAATGGCGTTGACCATGCCCTGCAGAAACAGCACCAGCGGCAGCAGCCAGACCCAGCCCAGGATCGCCACCAGCGGAAACAGCAGCACCACCAGCGCCAGCGCCACGGTCGACATCACCAGCACGTTGCGATAGCCATAGCGATTAACGATGCGCACCACAATACGCTTCATCCCCATGTTGCCCAGAACCATCGGGATCATCATCAGACCGGCGTGGAACGGGCTGTAGCCCATGCCGAGCTGCAGGAAGATGGGCGTCATAAAGGGCAGCATGCCGCTGCCGATACGGCCGGTAAAACTGCCCAGCAGGCCGATAGCGTAGAGGCGGTTATCAAACAGCTTCAGGCTGAACAGCGCGTTATCATTGCCGCGTGCGTGCATCAGGTAGAACAGCAGCGAGAACAGGCCCGCGAGGATCATCGCACCCAGCAGCAGGGCGGAGCCGCCGCTGCTGCGCTGACCGTCCAGCGCCAGCGTCAGGGTCGCCATACCGGCGGCCAGCAGAAAAAAACCGGCAAAATCGAAGCGGCGGGTCTGCATGCTGTAGTTGGGCATCAGCATCAGGGTGGCAATCGCGCCGGCGATGCCGACCGGGATATTGATCAGGAAGATCCAGTGCCAGCTGGCATATTCGACCAGCACCCCGCCCAGCGCCGGGCCCAGCAGCGGGCCAATCTGGCCGGGCAGGGTGACAAAGGTCATGGCGGCCATATACTGCTCACGCGGAACGATTTTCATCACCGTCAGTCGCCCCACCGGCACCATCATGGCACCACCAATCCCCTGAACCACCCGCGCCAGCACCAGCTGATCCAGCGTGCCGGAGAGGGCACACAGCAGCGATCCCAGACTGAACAGCAGGATCGCGCTGAAGAAGATGTTGCGCACGCCAAAGCGATCCGCCAGCCAGCCGCTGACCGGCAGCATCACCGCCACGGTGAGGACGTAATAGACGATCACCGCATGCATGTGCAGCGGGCTGACGCCCAGATCGTGCGCCATCGCCGGAATAGCCGTATTCACGATGGTGGTGTCCAGCGTCTGCATAAAAAAGCCGATGGCGACAATCCACAACTGCCAGCGGACGTTCGTGCTTTGCGTACTCATCCCTTCCCCCGATTCAGATGGTTTGCCCGGTGCCCTGCCGCAGCCTCAGGCGTTACGTCTGCGGTGCGGCTGACCGCGACCGCTTTCTGCGCCGCAGCTTATCCATCATCAGGTAGATCACTGGCGTGGTGTAAAGCGTCAGTAACTGACTCATCACCAGACCCCCTGCAATGGTAATCCCCAGCGGCTGACGCAGTTCCGCCCCGTCGCCACTGGATAACACCAGCGGCAGCGCGCCAAACAGCGCCGCCAGTGTGGTCATCATGATCGGCCGGAAGCGCAGCAGACACGCCTGGAAAATGGCATCCCGTGCGCTGAGCTGGCCGTTGCGCTCAGCTTCCAGCGCAAAATCGACCATCATGATGGCGTTCTTTTTCACGATACCGATCAGCAGCAGAATACCAATCAGGGCAATCAGGCTGAAGGGCGTATCAAACAGTTCCAGCGCCAGCAGCGCGCCCACGCCCGCCGAAGGCAGTGTGGAAAGGATCGTCAGCGGATGCACATAGCTCTCATAGAGGATCCCCAGCACGATATAGACCGCGGCAATCGCCGCCAGCATCAGCCACAGCTGGCTGCTTTGCGACTGCTGAAACACCTGTGCCGTGCCGGCAAAGCTGCCGCGTACGCTGGAAGGCACGCCCAGCGCGGTCATGGTGCGCTCAATCGCGTCAGAGGCCTGTGACAGCGAAACCCCTTCCGGCAGATTGAACGAAATGGTCGAGGCGGCCGACAGCCCTTCATGGTTCACCGACAGCGGGGCATTGGCGGGCTGCCAGTGGGCGAACCACGACAGCGGAATCGCTTTGCCTTCGCTGTTTATCACAAACATCTGTGACAGGGCGCTGATATCCTGGGTATAGCGCGGATCCACCTCCATCACCACTTTGTACTGGTTAAGCGGCTGGTAGATGGTGGAGATCTGCCGCTGGCCAAAGGCGTTATTTAACAGCGCATTGGCTTCGGAGACATCGATGCCCAGACGGGCCATGCTTTCTCGATCGTAGGTCAGCGCCATCTCGCTGCCTTTATCCTGCTGATCGGAGTTCACATCCGCCAGCTGCGGCAGGGCAGAGAACGCCTGACGGATTTTTGGCTCCCAGGTGCGCAGCGCATTGAGATCGTCCGACAGCAGCGAATACTGGTATCCGGCGTTCGACTCCCGGCCGCCGACGCGCAGATCCTGCACCGCATTCAGATAGAGGCTGGCACCCGGCTCTTTCGCCAGCTTGTCGCGCAGCCGGGCGATAATCGCCTGGGCGTTCTCTTTCCGCTCAGAGAGCGGTTTCAGGGAGATAAACATGGAGCCGCTGTTGGTGCGCATGCCGCCGGTAAAGCCCACCACGCTGTCCACCGCCGGGTCGGCTCCGACGATCTCCATGAAATCCTGCAGCTTACTGCGCATCGCCTGAAACGAGATGCTCTGGTCGGCGGAGATAAACCCGGCGAGTCGACCGGTATCCTGTTCCGGCATAAAGGTTTTCGGGATTGAGACAAACAGCCAGCCGGTCAGGGCAATCGTGGCGAAAAAGAGCAGCAGCACCCAGCGCGCATGGTTCAGCACCACGCTAAGCGATCGGCCATAGCCCTGCTGGATCGCCATCAGCAGCCGACCTGCACCGCGCCGGCGCGGCTGGCTGCGTGGCGCGTGAGGCTTCAGCAGATACGCGCACATCATCGGCGTCAGGGTGATCGAAATAACCAGCGAGATGGCGATCGCCACCGACAGGGTAATGGCAAATTCAGAGAAGAACCGGCCAATCAGCCCGCCGATCATCAGCAGCGGCAGGAAAACCGCAATCAGCGACAGGCTCATTGACAGCACGGTAAAGCCCACTTCGCGCACGCCCTTCAGCGCGGCGGCCAGCGGTTTCATACCCGCTTCTACATGGCGGGCGATGTTCTCCAGCACCACGATCGCATCGTCCACCACAAAGCCGGTGGCTATGGTCAGCGCCATCAGCGACAGGTTGTTGAGGCTGAAGCCGCACAGGTACATGGCCGCGAAGGTGCCAATCAGCGAGACCGGCACGGCGATGGCGGGGATCAGCGTGGCGCGTCCGGAGCGCAGGAACACGAACACCACCAGAATCACCAGCCCGACGGCGATTAACAGCGACTGCTCCACTTCATGCAGCGAAGCGCGGATGGTAGGGGAGCGATCCTGGGCAATCTGCAGGTCGATGGCGGCCGGGATCACCTCATGCAGCAGCGGCATCTCGGCACGGATGCGGTCAACCGTCTCAATGACGTTCGCGTCAGGGGTTTTGCGGATCAGTAACAGCACGGCCGGTTTACCGCGTGACATCCCGGCGTTGCGTACGTCCTGAACCGAATCTTCCACGGTCGCCACATCAGACAGCTTCACCGCCGCGCCGTTTTTATAATGCACGATTAGCGGCTGATACTCGCGGGCGGTCTGCAGCGCGTCATTGGTGCGCAACTGCCAGCGCTGCTGTGAATCATCCACTGCGCCCTGCGGGCGGCGCTGGTTGGCGTCGGAAATGGCGGTGCGCACCGCATCCAGCGAGACCCCCTGATTAAACAGCGCCTGCGGATTCAGCGCCACGCGCACGGCGGGCAGCGAACTGCCCCCCACGGTAACGTCGCCGACCCCCTGAATCTGTGACAGCTTCTGCGCCAGCTGCGTCGAGGCATAATCGTAGAGCTGGCCCGGATTGTAGGTATCCGAGGTCAGCGTCATGATCATAATCGGCGCATCAGAGGGGTTCACTTTGCGGTAAGTCGGACGTGAGGGCATGCCGGTCGGCAGCAGGCTTTGCGCCGCGTTGAGCGCAGCCTGCACGTCGCGCGCGGCACCGTTGATGTCGCGATCGAAATCGAACACCAGAATGATGCGGGTACTGCCCAGCGAGCTCATCGAGGTCATTTCACTGACGCCCGCGATACGTCCCAGCGACCGCTCCAGCGGCGTGGCGACCGACGACGCCATGATCTCGGGTGAGGCCCCCGGCAGCGAGCCGGAGATGACGATCACCGGAAAATCGACCTGCGGCAGCGGGGCAACCGGCAGCAGCCGGAACCCCAGAATTCCGGCCAGCGCGATGGCCAGCGTCAGCAGGGTGGTGGCGACGGGCCGGTGAATAAACAGGGCAAAGAACTTCACTCTGCGGCCTCCGTGCGGCCGAAGCGGCGGCGGGTGGCGTGCGCCAGGCGATCAAACAGCAGGTAGATCACCGGCGTAGTAAACAGGGTCAGCACCTGACTCAGAATCAGGCCGCCGACCATCGCAATCCCCAGCGGATGACGCAGTTCCGCGCCGACGCCGGTGCTGAGCATCAGCGGCAGCGCACCCAGCAGGGCCGCCAGCGTGGTCATCAGAATCGGACGGAAGCGCAGCAGTGAGGCCTGATAGATGGCGTCATAGGGTTTCATCCCCTGTTCACGTTCGGCCGCCAGCGCAAAGTCGATCATCATGATGGCATTCTTTTTCACAATACCGATCAGCAGGATGATGCCGATGATCGCCACAATATCCAGCTCGTTACCGCTGAGCATCAGTGCCAGCAGCGCGCCGACACCGGCCGTGGGCAAGGTGGAGAGGATGGTGATGGGGTGGATAAAGCTCTCATAGAGCACGCCCAGTACGATATACATCGCGACAATCGCCGCCACAATCAGCCAGACGGTGCTGCTCAGCGCCGCTTCGAACGCCAGGGTGCTGCCCTGGAACTGGGTCATCATCTCCGCCGGCATCCCCAGCTCCGCTTCAGCCTGTGACACCGCTTTCACCGCATCTTCCAGCGAGTAGCCGTCAGCGACGTTGAAGGAGAAGGTCGCCGAAGGAAACTGGTCGAGATGGCTGATGCTGAGGGGCGCATGGCGCTGTTCGATGCGGGCGATGGCGCTCAGCGGCACGCTGCCGCCGTCGGTGCTGTTCAGGCGAATCGCGTCCAGGCTCTGCAGGCCCGGCGTGGCGTGATTGTCCTGCTCCAGCACCACGCGATACTGATTGGCCTGGGTGTAGATGGTGGAGATCAGCCGCTGGCCGAAGGCGTTATAGAGCGCATTATCGACATCCGCCATGCTGATGCCGAGGCGGCTGGCGCTGTCACGATCGACATTGACGTAGGCTTCCAGCCCCTGATCCTGCCAGTCGCTGCTGACATCGTGCAGCTGCGGCAGGGTTCTGAGCCGGTTCAGCAGGGCGGGCACCCAGGTGCTGAGCGACGACAGGGAACCCGACTGCAGCGTGAACTGATAGGGGGTGCGGCTCGCCTGCGTATCGATAGTGAGATCCTGCACCGCCTGCAGCCACAGCTGGACGCCCGGCAGCTGACTGACCTGCTGTTGCAGGCGCTGCTCGATTTCAGGAATGCGGTCGTCGCGCTCATCCAGCGGTTTCAGGTTGATCTGCAGCCGCGCGCTGTTCAGCGAGGCGTTGGTGCCATCCACGCCGACAAAGGAGGTCAGGCTCTGCACCGCCGGATCTTTCATGATGACCGAGGCGACGTCGCGGGTGCGCTGCGCCATGCTGGCGTAGGAAACGGACTGGGGAGCCTGCAGCGTACCCTGAATAATGCTGTTGTCCTGCTGCGGGAAGAAGCCTTTGGGAATGACCATCCAGAGCACCAGGGTCAGAACCAGCGTGCCCAGCGCCACCGACAGCGTCAGCCAGGGATGATTCAGCACCCGGCTCAGGCCGCGACCGTAAACGGCCACGATGCGGTCAAACATCGCTTCACTGGCCCGGGAGAAACGGTTCTGTTTACGCAGCGACTCTGCGCTCAGCATTCTGGCGCACATCATCGGCGTCAGCGTCAGCGAGACCACGGCAGAAATCAGAATCGCCACCGCCAGCGTCACGGCAAATTCGCGGAACAGGCGGCCAATCACATCCCCCATAAACAGCAGCGGGATAAGCACCGCAATCAGCGAGAAGGTGAGGGAGATGATGGTGAAGCCGATCTCGCCAGCCCCTTTCAGCGCAGCGGTGAGCGGCTTTTCTCCTTTCTCGATATAGCGTGAGATGTTCTCAATCACCACGATGGCATCGTCGACCACAAAGCCGGTGGCGATGGTCAGCGCCATCAGCGTGAGGTTGTTGATCGAAAAACCGAGGAAATACATCGCGGCAAAGGTGCCGATCAGCGACAGCGGCACGGCGACTGCCGGGATCAGGGTGGCCGGCACATTGCGCAGAAAGAGGTAGATAATCATCACCACCAGCGCCATCGCCAGCATCAGCTCATGCTGTGTGTCACTGACCGACGCGCGGATATTGGTGGTGCGGTCGGTGAGCAGTTTCACCTCCACCGATTTTGGCAGCGTCGCCGTCAGCGCTGGCAGCATGGCGCGAATGCTGTCGGCGGTGGCGATGATATTGGCTCCGGGCTGACGCTGAACGTTGAGCACAATCGCCGCATCGCGGTTGGCCCACGCACCCAGCCAGCTGTTTTCCGCGCCCTGTTCGATGGTCGCCACGTCGCCAAGCCGCACCGGTGCGCCATTTTTATAGCTGATAATCAGCTGGCGGTAATCCTCAGCAGATTTCATCTGGTCATTGGCTGACAGGGTGACTGAGCGGGTCGGGCCATCCAGGCTCCCTTTGGCGGAGTTGACGTTGGCATTGCTGATTGCGGTGCGCACGCTTTCGCTGGTCAGACCCAGCGCCGCCAGCGCTTGGGCATTCATTTTTACCCGCACGGCCGGACGCTGACCGCCCGACAGGGTGACGAGGCCGACGCCGCTGACCTGAGAAATCTTCTGCGCCACCCGCGTTTCCACCATGTCCTGAACCTGCGTCAGCGGCATGCTGCTGGTGGTGACCGCCAGCGTCATAATCGGCGGATCGGCCGGGTTCACTTTGCTGTAGACCGGTGGATTAGGCAGATCGTTGGGCAGCAGGTTGGTGGCGGAGTTAATGGCGGCCTGCACCTCCTGCTCCGCCACATCCAGCGGCAGCGACAGCTGGAACTGCAGGGTCACAACCGAGGCGCCCCCTGCGCTTTGCGACGCCATCTGTTTCAGGCCGGACATCTGGCCAAACTGGCGCTCCAGCGGGGCGGTAATGGAAGAGGTGACCACATCCGGGCTGGCGCCCGGATAGAGGGTGACCACCTGGATGGTCGGATAGTCTACTTCTGGCAGGGCCGACACCGGCAGGAAGCGATAACCCAGCACCCCGGCCAGTAAAATCGCAATCATCAACAGCGTGGTGGCAACCGGACGCAGAATAAACTGCCGTGACGGCCCGCCACTGTGATCGGGAGGCATGACCTGCATTACTCACGCTCTCCTTTTGACGGCAGGGTGGCCCGGCTGCTGCCCGGTGCACTGCTCTGGGCGGTCACGACCTCGACTTTCGCACCTTCAGTCAGGCGATCCAGACCATCGGTGACGACACGCTCACCCGCTTCCAGACCGGCGCTGACCACCACCTTCTGGCTGTCCTGCAGCCCGGCCATCACGCTTTTCTTACTGACCTTGTTGTCGCTGTTGACCACCCAGACAAAGTGGCCCTCGTTGCCCATCTGCAGCGCGGCAGGCGGGATCACAATCGCATCCTGCAGGGTGTTGACCTTGAGGCGCACATTGACGAACTGGTTGGGGAAGAGCGTGTCATCCTGATTGTCAAAACGCGCTTTGATTTTGATGGTGCCGGTGGTGACATCAATCTGATTGTCCAGGCTCAGCAGCTTACCGCTGGCAATCAGATTCTGGTTACTGCGATCCCAGGCTTCCACCAGCAGTGGCTCACCGCTTTTCTGCGCTTTCAGAATCGGCGTGATGCTGTTTTCTGCCAGGGTAAAGACCACATCGATCGGCTGCGTCTGGGTGATGATCACAATGCCGTTGGTGTCGCCGCTGGTCACGTAGTTGCCGACATCCACCTGTTTCAGACCCACCCGGCCGGCAATGGGTGCGGTGATCCGACTGTAAGTGAGGTTAAGCTGCGCACTGGCGACACTGCCCTCATCGGCTTTCAGCGTACCGAGCGTTTCGCTGACCAGCGAGCGCTGGGTATCCAGATCCTGTTGCGACACCAGCGACGTTTTCGCCAGCTTTTCATAGCGTGCCAGGTCCCGGCGGGCGTTAGCCAGCGTCGCCTGATCTTTCGCCAGCTGGCCCTGCGCCTGGGTGAGGGCTACCTGATAAGGCCGCGGATCGACTTCCGCCAGCAACTCGCCCGCTTTGACCTGCTGACCTTCGGTAAAATGGATCGCCAGCAGATCGCCATTCACCCGGCTGCGCACCGTGGCGGTATTGGCGGCGGTGACGGTGCCGAGACCGCTCAGATATTGCGGCACGCTCTGGCGGGTCGCTGTAGCGGCCTGAACCGGTGCCAGCGAACGGCGTGCGCCGTCATCGCCACCCTTACCGCGTGGGGCTGGCGAGCTACTCTGGCTGCTCTGCGGCTCAGCGGGGCGCTGCCAGACGTAATAGCCGCCAGCGGCCACGGCGATCAGGGCCAGCACGATCAGGGTTTTTTTCATAACAGGATGTCGGGTGCTCATGATTGTTGATGCTCTCCAGCAGTGACGTAGTCCCAGGCGCAGGCATCAAAGGGGGAGCCTGCAAACGACAGAGTGTAGTCGCCTCTGACAGGCAGAAATTGAAGGAATTAAGGATATCTGTCAGGACGGCGTAATTATGCCTGTTCTTTCATTAATCGCAGCACAATCGTCATTAAGCCATGAAAATCCCTTTGCTATGCTGAGATAAAGACCCTTTATCAGGCAAATAAGGAGCAGAGGATGAGTCAGAATCAAACCCGGCAGTTAGGTGACAGTGGTATCGCGGTGCCGTTACTGACGTTTGGCGGCAATGTATTTGGCTGGACGGTAGATCAGCCGACATCCTTTTCGCTGCTGGATGCGCTGGTGGAGAAAGGACTCTGGTTTATCGACACCGCCGACGTCTATTCCCGCTGGGCACCGGGCAACAAAGGGGGAGAATCGGAAACCATTATTGGTGAGTGGCTGAAAAAAAACGGTAAACGTGACCAGATCGTACTGGCGACCAAGGTCGGCATGGAGCTGTCACCCGAGAAAACCGGGCTGAAGCCGCAATATATTCGCCAGGCGGTCGAAGATTCACTGCGCCGGTTACAGACTGACTATATCGATCTTTATCAGGCGCATCGCGACGACCAGGATACGCCGCTGGCCGAGACCCTGAGTGCCTTCGACAGCCTGATCCGGGAAGGGAAAGTGCGCGCCATCGGAGCCTCTAACTACAGTGCGGCGCGGCTTGAGGAGGCACTGCAGGTAAGTGAGAGCCAGGGGCTGGCGCGCTATGAGACCTTACAACCTGAATATAACCTCTATGACCGTCAGCCCTATGAATCGGAGCTTGAGCCGGTGGTCATGGCACAGGGTCTGGGCGTCATCAACTACTACTCGCTGGCGAGCGGTTTTCTCAGTGGCAAATACCGTGATGCGGCTGATGCCGGAAAAAGCGCACGGGGGCAGGGCGTGGTAGAGAAATACCTCAATCCGCGCGGATTGCGGATTCTCGACGCGCTGGATGCTATCAGCGAGGCGCATCAGGTGACGCCGACGCAGGTCGCACTCGCCTGGCAGATTGCCCGTCCCGGGATTACCGCGCCGATCGTCAGCGCCACCTCGCTTCAGCAGATTGACGACCTGGTGGGGGCGACACAGCTGACCCTGACCCCAGAGCAGATTGCACAGCTGGACGAGGCCAGCCGCTGATTCAGGGGGCGCTAGCGCCCCTTTATCGATTACGCCTGTCAAAAAATGCGCATTCTGCCCGCAGAATAACCATTCAGCGATCCCGATCACAAATGCGTTAATAAACTGATGTTTCAGGAAATTATGCGCACGTATTTACAAAAACTGAAGCTTATCCAGCACTATCCTCTGCGCGTCACTTCCTGTCACTCACATAAGAAAACGCACCATGAAAAACAGACAAGCAGAGCACGCTTTTCCGCTGCGCCGTGTGGCAACCGGCACCCTGATCCTGGCTATTCTCTCCGCGCCCGCTATGGCGGCTGACGCTCTGAGCCCGGATTCCGAATGGATGTTTGGTGACTGGGACGGTTACCGAACGCAGCTGCAGGACGAAGGGATTAAGTTTGACGTTAACTACACCATGGAAAGTGCCGCCAATCTGGGTGGCGGCGCAGATACCAACACCACCATGCGCTACAGCGATCAGTGGACGTTTGGCACCAACTTCGACCTGGAAAAACTGCTGAACTGGCAGGATGCAGAGTTTCAGATGACCGTCACTAACCGCGACGGACAGAATCTCTCTGAGCAGGTGGCGGATAAACGCACCGGTATGCTCTCATCGGTTCAGGAGGTGTACGGTCGCGGTCAGACCTGGCGGCTGACGCAGTTCTGGTTGCGCAAAGGGCTGTTCAACGATGTGGTTGATCTGAAAGCCGGGCGGGTCACCGTGGGCGAGGACTTCGATAACTTCGACGGCAACCTGTTCCAGAACCTGGCGCTGGGCAGCGGCCAGGCGGGTAACTGGCGTGGCGACCGCTGGTTCAACTGGCCGGTCTCGCAGTGGGGCGGTCGGGTAAAAATCAATATGACGCCTGAGCTGTTCTTCCAGGTGGGTTTCTACAACCAGAACCGCGCCAACTACGATCGCGGCGATGGCTTCCGGCTGGATACCAGCAACTCTGAAGGCAATCTGGTGCCGGTCGAACTGGGCTGGAAACCGACGTTCGGGCCGGAGAAATTACCGGGTAACTACCGCATCGGCTACTACTACTCGTCAGTGGATGGGGATGTTTATGGCAGCTGGCGCAACGGCGGCTATCAGGATCAGGCTCACGCCTATGGCGGCTATCTGCTGTTACAACAGCAGCTGACCGCGCAGGATGGCGATGTGAATCGTGGTCTGGGCGTGCGGGTGCAGGCTGTGATGAACGATCACAAGACCTCGAAAACCGACAACTACCAGTCTGTCGCCTTGACCTGGACCGGTCCGTTTGATGCCCGTCCGCAGGATGAGATTGGCGTAGGCGCATCACGCATTCATGTGAACAGCGACTATACCCGCTCACTGCGTCAGCAGAATCAGGCTAATGGTGAGAGCCGCTTTGACAGCCCGACCTATCTGCCGATTCAGGAAGGGTCAGAGTACAACTATGAGGTTTACTACAACGCCAAAGTGACGAACTGGATGTCACTGCGGCCTAACCTGCAGTATGTCGTAGCACCGGGTGCGGTGAGTGAAGTCAAAGATGCCTTTATCGGCGGTATCAGCGCCAATATTGCCTTCTGATCCACTGCTCAGGCCTTATCCGGAAGGGCGATTTGGACGGGGATAGCGATCTGAGGCGGTGAGCACAGGCCATACGCAAAATCCCTATAGCGGACAGATTTATGGCGGGCCATTCCCGGTCCGCCATACCTTGCTACAGGCGTCAGTTTTTATCTTCTGACGTTTTACTCATTATGTCCGCGTCGATAGAGTTCAACACTCACCAGGTTTAACTCAGCCAGACTGTAAAATGAAACAACGTCCTGATTTTGTGAGGATCGCCAGCATTCAGCTTTGGTCTGGCACTGCTTTTGTTTTTCATATCCTCTGGAGAGCAGATAGTCACGGATTCTGCTGGTATCGGTTGTACCCTTAAACTGAAGACCATAAACAAAAGCCTGTGGACCACTGATATTGCTGTAGCTGAATTCGTAATTGTCAGAAAGGCGAGGCATCTCTTTCAGTAAATCGGGCGTGTAATAGTTGTACTGGCGCTTATCCTGCTGGGAATAATGAGCGCTACTGGCAAAAGCCATCCTTACATAGGGCCATCCCATCGCCACCACAACCATCCCCATGACAAGGACGCTCATCAGAACGGCGCTGCCTCTTCTCATAATCCCATCCTGCTTTCAACTGAGCCTAAAATCATGAATGTTTTATCGTGCCGGGGCAAAATGACGTTTCCAGACAAAAAATCGTGATAGGGAATCACCGTGCGCATGAAGGCGGGAAGCACTCCCCTCCGGGGAGATGAATGAGGAAATTTCTCCGGGTCCGGGAACAACAAGGGCCTGAAGGTCTCATTTTTCCAGCGACCGATGTTACCGTAGTAATCCCAGCGTTTCAGCGCTTCATTTTTACTCACCGGACGTAGCATTTCAAAGGGGTTTTGGATCGACACGACACGATAAAAACCCAGCAGGTCTGAGACCAGGTCTTCGCCACTAAAACCGCTGTCAGTAACAAGGTGATAGGGAAACGCGCTCTGAAAATCCTCGAATTTTCGAGCTATGCTCATCATCATCGCCAGCGCGATACTTTTTTGCTCCCAGCCAGGCCGGCCATGTCGGATCTGCCAGGTGGTCATCTTTCCTGATCGAAACTGGCCCCGGATTCCGCTCATGCCCTGCGAATATCTGACCTCATAATAGTGCTTTCCTGAGGACTCACCCTGCGTGATTAACCTCAACAGCTCCCGAATATCTGTACCCTGCGCGTGGCCTAGATCGACCCAGCCCAGCACTTCGGTATAAACCAGCCCCCTGTTTGCATAAGGTGCCTGAGCGCCTTCAATAATGTCTGACCGATTACTCATCCTGAGTCTCTCCATACGTTATCTATTTATAGCGGTCTGATGTTCTCTGACACGGGATCGCCGGACCACTGTGAAGGAGAGGGAGCGTTCGCTGTGAACACACAGCTCCAGCAATAGTGGCTTAACAGGTAAAACGAAGCGACCTTACAGATAAACGCTTCCTGTGACAGGCTAAACGACGTTGCAATAGCGTGTCCGTGTGGCAGATCGCTGAAAACAGAAATGAGGGTTCCTGCCGTAAGAGAGCGTCCGGTTCAGGCTTTTCCCTGAACGGCGCGGGCAGAGCAATGGATCTGTGGTAATGAGCCAGTGGGGGCAGCGTTACCCGCAAAAAAAACGGCACCCTCAGGTGCCGTTTTTAGTATTACAGTGCCAGCCTAGCGGAACAACACTTCTGCCCAGCGGGCCAGACCGGCCGTGACCGAGGCGAAATCATCGCCACCGGCAATCGGCGTGTCGGGCAGCGTCTGCTGCAGCGCCGCGCGCAGCAGAGGCGAACGCGCACTGCCGCCGGTCAGGTAAATGACATCAGGCTTAATCTGGCTGGTGGCTAAGGCGAGCTGCACCTGCTCAAGAATTTTCTCCAGCGGCTGACTGATCGCCTCCTGCAGCTGACCCACGCTCACGTCTGTCTGCAGCGCGGCGGCCACGAAGTCGAGTGAGGCGGTATGCACCGGGGCGTCTGACAGCGCAATCTTGCTCTCTTCCGCCGCGCGCACTAAACGGTAACTCAGCTTCTGCTGCCACACTTTCAGCAGACGCGCCACGATGTCACCCTGTTCTGCGTCACGCACTAAATCCCGCAGCCATTTCCCACAGGCGGCGCTGTAAAAGTCGCTCTGCGCCGGCACATCATTGATGGCAATCGCGTTCCACCACGGCAGCGCGGGCAGGGCGGTGCCCTTCTGAGTGTTGCCGCCCAGACCCAGCAGCGGCATCAGCGTCTTAAAGGCCAGCATGATATCCAGATCGTTACCCCCGACGCGACAGCCACTGTGGCCCAGCAGGCTTTCACGACGGTCGGCTCTGTTGCGCCATTGTGGGCCCATCAGCAACATCGAGCAGTCGGTGGTGCCGCCGCCGATATCCACCACCAGTACCCGCGTCTCCTGCTGCAGGGTCGCTTCGAAATCGAGTCCGGCGGCGACGGGTTCAAACTGAAACTCAACGTCACGGAATCCGGCGCGGTGGGCGGCACGCAGCAGGATACCCTCTGCCTGCTGGTTCGACTCATCGCTGCCCAGCCCCTGGAAGTTGACAGGGCGACCGATCACCGCCTGATCGAGGGTCTGCCCGAGCTGGCTTTCACCCTGCTGGCGGATGTGCAGCATCATGGCGCAGACCAGATCTTCAAACAGGGCGATCTGCTGTGGCTTCAGGCCACTGGCACCCAGAAAGGATTTGGGGGATTTAACGAACCAGACATCTTCGGGATCGACCATGTAGTGCTGCAGGGCGGTCAGACCAAATTGCACGCTGCCGGGCTGAACCTCAATATCCTCTTCGCGGTTGTAACGCAGCGCGCGCTGCAGCAGCGCGGTGGTTTCACTGTCAGGGGTTGCCACCTGATGATGGCGATAGAGCCATTCGCTGACCGACTCGCGGGTCGGTGCACAGATCATTGACGGCAGCAGACGCTGACCATTTTCCAGCGTTAACAAACGCGGCGAGCCATTTTCGCTCACTGCAATGGAGCAGTTAGCCGTGCCGTAATCGAATCCTATGAACATTTTCGCCCCCATGCCGGAAAAAAGGGGGCGACTTTAGCGCAGCTTCAGCAGGGTGGCAAGCGGCCAGCGCGGGAATCAGCGGATAGCAAAGAGGCGATCTTCCGCCAGGGAACGGAGCGGCTGACGCTCGGTTACCGCGCTGCCCCAGACGCCATCGACGTCAAGATCAGCCAGCGTGCTAAGCACCGCCGGAACGGAAACCGGACCCGCCAGCACCGAAATATGGCGCTGCGTTGCCTGGCCCTGAATGATGGTCAGCAGCATCTCATCCATCAGGCTGGTGTGGGCGTTCGCAACCAGTTCCGGTGCCAGCACCAGGTAATCGACCACTTCGTCACTCAGCAGATTAAAGGCGTCCAGATTGCGGCCAAAATGGTGTAGCGCGATGCGACAGCCACACTCACGCAGCTGCAGCAGCGCGGTATAGAACCGATCGCTTTTACTCAGTACGCTGGCGGCCGGAAAAGCAAAACCACAGCGGCTGCTGGCGAGACCTGCGGCGACAAAGCGCTGACAGAGTTGCTGCACAAAAGCGGCGTCACCGAGCAGCTCTTCACTCAGCGGCAGGATCACCGGGATCCCTTTTTTATTCAGCGTCCCGACGTCCTGGCGGAAAAAGGCCTCGATGATATTGCTATCGAGCCGGCGACGCAGCGTTTCATCCGGCAGGTTATGACGCAGCAGGGTTTCATCCACCAGTATCCCCTCCGCAGTCAATAGCTGGACCTCCAGCAGCCAGATAAAGGCTGACTGAGGCGTTTTGGGTGGGGCGACAGCCCAGGCGGGCAGCTCAATTTGCAGCGCATCAATCATCGCAGCATCTACTCCCTGAGGGTTGCCCGGCAGCGGCAGGCGGTGCTGTTCAAAGACGACCAGCCGTCCGCGCCCGCTGCGTTTGGCGTTGTAGCAGGCGATGTCTGCCTGCGACAGCACATCACCGCTGACGCAGTTGTCGGCGGAAATCTGTGTGACGCCCGCGCTCGCCCCCACCTGATAGCGGCGTTCCTGCCACTGGAAACGATAGTCGTTTACGGCGGCCACAATCCGCTGCACCACGTCACGCGCCTGGTCGACCTGACAGTCGGCCATCAGCAGGGCAAACTCATCGCCGCCCAGTCGGGCCAGGAAATCACTGCTGCGCAGATGGTGCTGCATCAGCTCTGAAAGTTCCCGCAGTAACGCATCGCCCGCAGCATGGCCGGCGCTGTCATTGACCGCTTTAAACTTATCCAGGTCGATGAACACCAGCACGTGCTGATGATGATGTTCAGCCGCGTCAAACAGCAGTCGCTTAAGCTGCAGCTCAAAACTGGCCCGGTTAGGCAGACGTGTCAGGGTGTCATGCAGCGCGCTGTAGCTCAGGCGCTTCATCAGTTTTCGCGACTCGCTCACATCCTGAATAACCATCACCGCGCCCTGTTCAAGACCCGCCTCGGAGCGCAGTGGCGTAATGCTGTAGTGAATATCGATATGGCCGCCATCCGGGGTGTGCAGCACCAGATCTTCATCCAGGTCGGGGGTGATTTTTTCCGGCGGTAACTGGCACAGTAGCAGATTCTCCACCTCAGGGCCGGTCTGTCCCTGGGTGATGTGCAGCAGCTCGCTCAGCGGCTTGCCGGCGGCCTGCTCCTGAGACCAGCCGCTCATCTTCTCTGCCACCGGATTCATAAAGGCTACGCGCATCGCTTCATCGGTACTGATCACCGCCTCGCCGATCGAGTCCAGGGTGATCGCCATGCGCTCTTTCTCCTGAAACAGCGCTTCATTAAGATCGCGCAGCGGCGTAATGTCCTGACAGATGCCGAGCATACGCTCGATACGGCCCTCTTTACTCAGCTGCCGGTTCGCCTGCGTGCGGATCCAGCGCTGACCCTGCGCGTCCACGATGCGATACTCCATATGGAACGCACTGCGCAGCTCTATCGCCTGCTGCACCGTCAATGCGGCATATTCGCGATCGGCGGTATGCAGCAGATGGAGCCAGAGGTCATAACTGGGCGACTCGTGCGGAGCCAGACCAAACAGGGCGTACATGCGCTTGTCCCACAGCATCTCGCCGGTCAGCAGGTTCCACTCCCAGACGCCGATGCCGCCCGCCTCATTCGCCAGCGTGATGCGCTCCATCAGGCGCCGGTTTACCTGCTCGCTCTTTTTCAGCTCGGAGATGTCGATGATCTGCGCAATAAAATAGAGCGGTGCCGTGTCGCCGTCACGCACCAGCGACACCGTCAGCCGCGCCCAGACGATCTCGCCATCCTTGCGGAAATAGCGTTTTTCAAAGGTGTAGGTATCAATCTCACCTTCCAGCAGCTGGTTTACATGCTGCAGGTCGAGGGCCAGATCGTCGGGATGGGTAATCTGCTGAAACGTCAGCCGCTTCAGCTCCTCCGCCGGGTAGCCCAGGATCTGGCAAAGCGAACGGTTCACCTGCAGCCAGTTACCCTCCGGCGCGACCAGCGCCATACCGATCGCGGAGTACTCCATCGCATGACGGAAACGGGTTTCACTGTCGGTGATATGCAGCTTTTCGCGCCGGAACGCATCCATCACCAGCGACATAATATGGCTGGGGATCAGGACCAGCAGGAAGGGTAACCAGCTGGAAACCGGGCCCAGCGCGGTGTTGTTATTCACCACGCTGACCAGGTTACAGGCCAGCAATAATGCGATAAAGCTGGCATTGAGGAAGAACAGCACAAACGCCTGCAGCTTGGGCAGGCGAACGGCGCACCAGAAGAGGATCACCACGATAAAGGTAAAGGGCCACGGCATAAAACGCAGTGCCAGGTAGCTGGCGCCTAAAGTGATAAGCAGCGTCAGCACGCACTCCGCCGGACGCAGATCGCTGAAGTGCGCGCGACGCAGCGGCCATGGCATCAGCAGTAACATCGGGCCTAACACCAGCATGCCGATGATTTCAGAGATCACCCAGGTATAGAAGAAGGGAAACGACGCATGCCCGCTGACCCTGAGCATCCACAGCGCCATCAGCCCGCCGAGCAGCGGGGTCACAATGCCCACCGACAGCACCAGCCGTGCCCAGTCGTGCAGCGAATTCAGCGGCGCACGCCGATCGAGCAGGGCGCGCAGCAGCATCCCGCCCACGCCTGCCTGCACCAGGTTGAGCAGGGCGAATTTAATGTTAGAGAGGGCAGGGCCGATGACGATGGCATTAGCGGCTGCGGTGCCAAGCACGCAGGCCGTCAGCAGCAGCGGCAGCTGACGTAACGGGCAGCGAAACACCACAATGGTCATGAAGGTGGTCGGGAACCAGAGCGGTGAAATTTTCACGCTCACCACGATCAGTTCAAGACAGAACAGCGTCAGGACAAATACCGCACAGCCCAGGAGCAGGGCCGAGAGCCAGCGGCCAGGTGTGCTATTTTGCGGGGCAAAGATCTCAATCGTCATGCAGACTTCCGGCAGGGTGCAGGGCTCCGCAATGGCGAATCAGGCACCGGTCATTCTCTGACTGCATGCTAGCACATTCGGCAAAGAAAAAAGGGAGGAAATCGAGTTTGCCCGTTATTCAGCGAATTGACGGGCAGGGAAATATCGATGGGCAGCCTGTTGATTACTGGCGAAAAAGATCGGCCCGGGTGTAGGGTTTTTCCAGACCCGCCAGGCTGGCGGAGAAGCGCTCCAGAAACTGCTGGGTAGTGGCAACGCGACCGTGACTCATCAGGACAAACGGCACGAGCAGCGCGGCCCCGATTTGCGGCCAGCTGAAGCCCTTTAGCGCGGTGCGTCGCTGGGAGATCAGAAACGCGGTGCTCAGCGTGAAGCCCAGCAGCAGACCGGTCGCCACCTCACTTTTCGAGTGTGCGTGGATAACGAGACGGGAGAAACCGACCATCAGCGGGATCAGATAGCCAACGCCAATCGCCGCCACGCGCAGCAGCGCAGGCCAGCGCCCGGAGATTAGCCACAGCATCACTGGCCACAGGGTGGCAGACATGGCGCTGTGACCGCTGAAGCCGGTAAAGTTGAAGCGGGCGCTGCCGATGCCAAAGCCCAGAAACAGAATTTTAGAGAGGCTGACGGTCAGACCGGCCAGGCCAAATGCCACAATCCAGTAAAACACCGTAAGACGGTTATCACTCTTCCACGGCAGAATCAGCGCAATAATCACCGCTGTCGGAATCAACAGCATGCTGTCGCCAAAATAGGTCAAAGTCTTCCAGTGCATACAACTCCTGATGCATCATTCGGTCGTCACGTTCGCGACACGGGTTATCTGAACGGCCCGCTGCGCAGGCCATTTTTTTCTGAGTAGGGGGTGACACTAGTTTATCGGTGAAATGAGTGGCGTCCAAAGGAGAAAGTCTGAAAAGTCGCAGACGCCATTTCTCTGGCATCAAAAGGCCGAAATCCCTATACTTAGCGCGAACACACCCTCTCCATTTCGGCCCGTCAGCTGCCCGCGTAATGTGTGACCAGTGGCAGGCTCCAGTTATCAGGTCTTAAAAAAGTATGACTGACAAGTCCCATCAGTGCGTGATTGTAGGCATTGCCGGCGCTTCCGCATCCGGTAAAAGTTTAATTGCCAGCACGCTCTATCGTGAAATCCGTGATCAGGTTGGTGGCGAGCATATCGGGGTTATCCCGGAAGATGCGTATTACAAAGATCAAAGTCACCTCACCATGGAAGAGAGGGTTAAAACCAATTATGACCATCCGAGCGCGATGGATCATGATTTACTGCTGCAGCATCTGCAGGCCGTCAAAGCCGGGCAGGATATTGAGCTGCCGGTATATAGCTATGTTGAGCACACCCGCACCCAGGAAACGCAGATCCTCAAGGCGAAGAAGGTGATTATCCTTGAGGGGATCCTGCTGCTGACCGACGCGCGCCTGCGCCAGGAGCTCAACTTCTCCATCTTCGTGGACACGCCGCTCGACATCTGTCTGATGCGCCGTATGAAACGTGACGTCAATGAGCGTGGCCGCTCCATGGATTCGGTAATGAGCCAGTATCAGAAGACCGTGCGTCCGATGTTCCTGCAGTTTATCGAACCGTCTAAGCAGTACGCGGATATCATCGTGCCACGCGGCGGGAAGAACCGTATCGCCATCGATATCCTCAAGGCGAAAATCAACCAGTTTTTTGAATAGTTCACGTCCCTGAGGACGTGAGGCAGACCGGCGGCAGGCACGCCTGCCGGTTTGCTACACTCATGTCATGGAGTTACCGCAATGAGATTATGCGATCGCGATATCGAAGCCTGGCTGGACAGCGGCAAGCTGGCGATTGAGCCGCGTCCGCCGGTCGAGCGCATCAACGGCGCCACGGTCGATGTGCGCCTGGGCAATCAGTTCCGTACCTTCAGCGGTCATACCGCAGCCTTTATCGATCTGAGCGGCCCGAAACAGGAAGTGAGCGCGGCACTGGATCGCGTGATGAGCGATGAGATCGTGCTGGCGGATGGCGAAGCCTTTTTCCTGCATCCGGGTGAGCTGGCCCTGGCGGTAACGCTGGAGTCGGTGACGCTGCCGGACGATCTGGTGGGCTGGCTGGATGGTCGCTCTTCGCTGGCCCGGCTCGGACTGATGGTGCATGTCACGGCGCACCGCATCGATCCCGGCTGGCAGGGCCGGATCGTGCTGGAGTTCTACAATTCCGGTAAACTGCCGCTGGCGCTGCGTCCCGGTATGCTTATCGGCGCGCTGAGTTTCGAGCCGCTTTCTGGCCCGGCTGCACGCCCTTATAACCGTCGTGAAGATGCCAAATATCGGGGTCAGCAGGGCGCTGACGCCAGTCGTATCGACAAAGACTGATCTGAGGATTTGATGAAAAGAGTGATAACCACGCTGGCCATCCTGTTAGTGGTGGTCGTAACGGGAATGAGCGCGCTGGTACTGCTGGTCAATCCCAACGACTTCCGTGCCTATATGGTGCAGCAGGTCGAACAACGCAGTGGTTATCAGCTTCAGGTCAGCAGCGATCTGCGCTGGCACGTCTGGCCGCAGCTGAGCATTCTCTCCGGCCGGATGAGTCTGACCGCGCCGGGTGCCAGCCAGCCGCTGGTCTCGGCCGACAATATGCGGCTGGATGTGGATCTCTGGCCGCTGTTATCCCATCAGCTGAGCGTCAGCCAGGTGTTGCTGAAAAATGCGGTGGTGCGCGTCACGCCAGACAGCGCTGCCCGGCTGAGCAAAAATGCCCCCCAGGGACCCCGTGATGCCGATCCGGTTGCTCCCTCCGGCGGCTGGTCGTTTGACATCGCTAAACTGCAGGTGGCAGACAGCCTGCTGATCTGGCAGCAGCCAGGCGGCGACGAATACAATTTTCGCGACCTCAACATGAACATGGAGCAGGACGCGAACAAGCAGGCGACGCTGGCGCTGAGCACCACGCTGATGCGCAACCAGCGCAACGCCACTGTCACCCTCAAAGGTCAGCTGGATGCCGCCCAGTATCCTCATCGTCTCACCGGCCAGCTCCAGCAGTTTGATTACACCCTTTCCGGTGCCGATATCCCGCCTCAGGGCATTAAAGGTTCGCTGACCCTGCAGGGCGAATGGAATGGCGACCGCCAGCAGTTTGCCTTCAGCAACCTGCAACTCACGGCTAATGACACCACGCTGACCGGTCAGGGTGAGGGCCATATTGCGCCGCCGCAACGGCTGGCGCTGGATCTGAAAGCGACCACGCTGAACCTCGATAATCTGCTGAACGGTGCCCCCGTTGCCGAGACGCCCGGCGTGCAGCGCGCGACCGTCGCACGGTCGCCGGTGATTGCTGCGCCGCGTGAAACCCGCAATGCCGATTCCCCGCTGAACGAGATGGATCTGGCCCTGAAATTACAGGCGGACAGTGCGGTCTGGCGCGGACTGTCGCTCACCGGCCTCACCGTCGATGCCAGCAACCAGCAGGGGCTGATGACCCTGAACACCCTGCGCGGCAAATTGGGCAATGGCAGCTTCTCGATCCCCGGCAGCATTGATATCCGTCAGCCGGAGACGCAGGTGGCCCTGAAGCCCCAGCTCCGGCTGATTGCCATTCAGCCGCTGCTGAAGGCATTTGCGCTGCCGGAGAGTCTGCAGGGCAATCTGAGTCTTGATGGCGAACTGGCCGGCGACACGCTGAATGTCGAGGCGGCCAAACGTCGCTGGCAGGGCAGGGCGACGATCAGCGCCAGTAACCTGAAGCTGGCTCAGATTAACCTTCAGCAGATGGTGCAGCGCGCCGTGGCGCGGGTGAGCGATAAAGTCAGCAATACAGAGAAGGCCGATGAAGGCATTGAGTCGATCAGTGCGCAGGTCGCCCTGAATAAAGGTGTGCTCAGCTTCAGCGATATCGAAGGCAATGGTCAGGATCTCGGCTTACAGGGCGCGGGCAGGGTGGATCTGGCGCAGCGTCAGCTGGATGTCACGCTGGGTCTGAAAATTAGTGGCTGGCAGGGTGACGACGCGCTGGTGAAGACGCTGTCTGCTCAGCCGATTCCGCTGCGTATGTATGGCGACTGGGACAGTCTGCAATATTCACTGCCGGTGGATGCCGTGCTGCGTGACCGGTTACAGAGTGAAGCGAAATCCCGGCTCAATCAGTGGATCGATCGTCAGAAAGATGACGAGAACAAACAGAACCTGAAGAAAATCCTGCGCCCGTAACGGGCGCAGTGCCTTACACCTCATCATCAGCGGCGGGCTGGAAGAGGATCTCCACCTTCTGAACCCGGTGGTTTTCAACCTGCAGGATTTTCAGCTGATAGTCGCCCAGCTGCAGCGCATCGCCGGCCTGCGGGATGTGTTGCAGCTTATCCATCAGTAATCCTGCCAGCGTATGATAGTCGCGCTGTTCATCCAGCGGCAGCTTCACATAGAGCGCCAGATCTTCCAGTGGCATGTGGCCGTTAGCCACCCAGTGGCCTTCAGCCAGAATCTGAATATCGTAACGGGCGTCGATTTCACCGGCTTCGTTCGGCAGATTGCCGGCGATGGTTTCCATCACATCACTCAGGGTGACAACGCCCTCCACCGAACCAAACTCATCCACCACAAAGGCGAAGTGCGTGTGCGCCTGGCGAAACTGCTCCAGCGCCTGCAGCAGCGTCAGGCGTTCAGGAAACACCAGCGGCTGGCGGATCAGGGCGCGCAGGTCGAGCGACACGTTGTGCAGTGACTGATGCAGCAGATCGATGACGTGAACCACACCCAGCGGTTCGCTGGAGTGGTCGGTAATCAGGATTCGCGTGTGCTGATTGCGGTCGAGGCGTGACATGATCTCTGCCGGGTCGTCACTGAGATCGATATGTTCGACGTCATGGCGCGAGGTCATGATGCTGTTGACGTGGCGCTGACCCAGGCCCAGCACCCGGGCAATCATCACCCGTTCCTGCCGGTTAAACAGCATGCTGTCATCGCTGTCTGCAATCAGTGACGAGGTCTTTGCGTCCAGCTCCGCCGGTTCCGCCGCGCCACGCAGCAGTCGCAGCACCGCCTCCGCCGTTCGTTGACGCAGCGGGCGCCCCGCCGAGAGAACCCGCCTGCGGTTGAAGTGAGCCAGCTGGTTCAGCGCCTCAATAATTACCGAGAAGCCAATCGCGGCGTAGAGATACCCTTTCGGGATCACAAAGCCAAAGCCCTCCGCCACCAGACTGAAGCCAATCATCAGTAAAAAGCTTAAGCAGAGGATGACAATCGTCGGATGGCTGTTCACAAAGCGGGTTAAGGGCTTACTGGCCAGCAGCATCAGCAGAATGGCAATGGTGACCGCAATCATCATGACCGGCAGGTCGTTGACCATCCCGACGGCTGTAATCACGGCATCCAGTGAAAAGATGGCGTCCAGCACCACAATCTGCGCCACCACCGGCCAGAATTTAGCGCCGCCTTTTTGTTGACCGCTCTCTTCATCATGGCCTTCCAGCCGCGCATTCAACTCTGTTGTGGCCTTAAATAGCAGGAAAATCCCGCCTGACAGCAGCAGCAAATCGCGCGCACTGAAGGGATGGCCCGCCAGCGTAACCCAGGGTTCCTTCAGCGTAACCAGCCAGGAGAGCGAAGCCAGCAGCAGCAACCGGCACAGCAGCGCCAGCAGCAGTCCGATCACGCGTGCCCGGTCACGAAGCGGCCCGGGAAGCTTTTCAACCAGAATGGCGATGAAGATCAGATTGTCGATACCTAAAACCAGTTCCAGAACGATTAGCGTTACTAATCCTGCCCAGAGCGAGGGATCCGCCATTACGTCCAGCATCTCGTGTTCACCTGAATATTTTAAATTGCGTTTTCTCTGATGATAGTGGAGTGCGAAGCCCGGTACAAATGGCAGGGCAGGGGCGTTACAGCCGGATAGCCCGGATTTATCGTGCAAAAGATGAGCATAACGGTGTGACGGTTTGATTAACTCTGCAGAGGGGAGGGGAGATAATTCTTACTCATTCTGCACCGTGAAAACGATATTCACCTGCGGGGCTTATGCGATTTATCGCAGCGGGAGTATGGCATTAATCCGAATTATTACGAAAGGATTGCACTGCCTGTCTGGCTTCAATACTAATCGCTGGTAGTCTTTTTCCTAAAATAGTCCAGGGATGGTGGGACCTGCTTGTAAACAAGCCAGTAATAACTAGTATAGCAACAAGTTAGCAAACTCTTCCCCAGAGTCGTAATTTGCGTGCCGATTCGACATTAATCGCAATGTCCGGATTGCGTAATTTGAGCGCGAACGTCTGTATGATGCGTTCCGGTAACGCTGACGCATTATGGGGAGCAATATGAATGATGACAGCGATATTGGCAGCGACAGCCAAGGGCGGTAGCGTGCCTGAATCGTGTTTTTCGTTGATAAAATGAGCAGCGCTGGCGGTGATTAAAGTCAGAGTAATCTGTTGGTATTCATCACAATATTATTGGATTTATGGTTAAGATCATGGGCGTAAACGCCGCAGGAGCTCCCCTTAGAAACGGCTCAGTCTGAAGAGGCTTCATCGTTCAGCGATTAAACAGGCGATAGCCGTTGCGGGTTAAAGGAAATAAAATAAAGAGTTAAATATGCGCGATACACAATTTACGTTTAAAAGTCTTATTACCAAATTAACGCTGGCCTGTTCAGATTTAATTTGTTTCAACGCAGCTTTATTTATAGCGATGATGCTAATTAATGTTCAGTCAGATTCGCCGCTGGCAGATATTTCTGAAAAAGAAATGAATCTACAAATTGCCACGCACATTTGTCTGTCAATTATTTGCATCGGCTGGTTCTGGGTAAGACTTCGTCACTACACTTACCGCAAACCTTTCTGGTTCGAATTAAAAGAAGTTTTTCGTACCATTCTTATATTTTCTGTTATTGACCTGTCGATTACCGCGCTGTCGCAGTGGCAGATGTCGCGTTTTGTCTGGCTGCTGACCTGGGTACTGGCGCTGATTTTCATTCCAACCTGTCGCGCCCTGGCAAAACGTCTGCTTAATAAAAATGGCTTGTGGAAAAAACAGACCATTATTATTGGCAGCAGCAAAAATGCCCACGAAGCCTGGCAGGCGCTGCAAAGCGAAGAGGTGATGGGCTTTGACGTGGTGGCCTTCTATGACGTTGATGGAACCTGCCCGCAGGAGATCATGAATGGCGTGCCGGTGCTGCGCGACGAGCAGGAACTCTGGCATCTGGCCAGCAGTGAAACCCAGTTCATCGTGGCGGTGGAGTTTGAGCAGAGTCAGTACCGCGATATGTGGCTGAAATCGCTGGCGATGCACAACTGCCGTTCCGTCTCCGTTATCCCGACCCTGCGCGGTGTGCCGCTCTACGGGACCGACATGGCCTACATCTTCAGCCATGAAGTGATGATTCTGCGTGTTCAGAACAACCTGGCGAAACGCACATCTCGCTTCCTGAAGCGGACATTCGATATTGTCGGTGCGCTGTCGATTATTCTGATGCTGATGCCTGCGCTGCTGGTGCTCGGCTTCCTGGTCGGCCGTGATGGTGGACCGCCGATTTATGGTCACGAACGTGTAGGAATGAATGGCCGTAAATTTAAATGCCTGAAGTTCCGTTCGATGGTGATTAATTCCAAAGAAGTGCTGGAAGAGGTCCTTCGTACTGACCCGATCGCACGTGCGGAATGGGATAAAGATTTCAAACTTAAAAATGATCCACGTATTACTAAAGTGGGCCACTTCATTCGTAAAACCAGTCTGGATGAGTTACCTCAGCTCTGGAATGTGGTGCGCGGTGATATGAGCCTGGTCGGTCCTCGTCCGGTCATTGAAGATGAACTCTGCCGTTATGCTGGTGATGTTGATTATTACCTGATGGCTAAGCCAGGCATGACGGGATTGTGGCAGGTCAGCGGTCGTAATGATGTTGACTATGAAACCCGCGTCTATTTCGACTCGTGGTACGTAAAAAACTGGTCACTGTGGAATGACATCGCCATTCTGTTCAAAACAGTGGGTGTCGTCCTGAAACGTGACGGTGCGTATTAAGTATGAGTCGAAAGGAGTGCGTTAACGCGCACTCAGAGGTGTTGTGCCGTTGTCAGGCGTGTCGTTGTTGGCGCCATCGTCAGGGATATCGTCGTGCATTATTGGTCTACTATGATGCACGGCACGCAGATTCGCCCTGACAGATGGCGACAACGTATAACAAGTGGAGCAAGGATAATGAACGACAGGTTCAGAGCTTAAGTCAGGCAGGATTTACTTTTTTTGTTGGACGCTTACACAGCGGCGGTTTCGCCTCTATCAATAAATAACTGATAGCGAAGATCTAAATGATTACAATCAAAATGAAATTGATACCCTTGCTGGTATCCGCCACATTCCTCAGCGGGTGTACGATCGAACCAGGTCAGCGCCTTTCTACGTCGGGAAAAGATGTCATTGAGCAGCAGGATAGCAACTTTGACATCGACAAATACGTCAACGTCTTTCCGTTAACCCCTTCACTGGTTGAGAAGATGCGTCCTAAGCCACTGGTGGCCCAGGCGAACCCGACTCTCCAGAACGAAATTCAGAACTACGAATACCGTATCGGTGTGGGCGATGTCCTGACCATCACGGTCTGGGATCACCCGGAGCTGACCACCCCAGCCGGTCAGTATCGTAGCGCCAGCGACACCGGCAACTGGGTACACTCAGACGGCACCATCTTCTATCCTTACATCGGTCGTGTGCGTGTCGCGGGCCGTACCGTCGGCGACGTTCGTAACGAAGTCGCCCGCCGCCTGGCACAGTACATCGAAAGTCCTCAGGTTGATGTCAGCATCGCCTCGTTCAAATCACAGAAAGCCTACGTGACCGGTTCTGTCACCACCTCAGGCCAGCAGCCGATTACCAACGTGCCGCTGACGATTCTGGATGCGATTAACGCCGCGGGCGGCCTGGCTGCCGATGCAGACTGGCGTAACGTCGTGCTGACGCACAACGGTCGTGAGCAGCGAGTCTCTCTGCAGGCGCTGATGCAGAATGGCGACCTGAGCCAGAACCATCTCCTCTATCCGGGCGATATCCTCTACGTTCCACGTAATGACGATCTGAAAATCTTCGTCATGGGCGAAGTGAAGCAGCAGGCGACCCTGAAAATGGACCGCAGCGGCATGACGCTGGCGGAAGCGCTGGGCAATGCGGCCGGGATGGATCAGACCACCTCTGACGCCACCGGTGTCTTCGTTATCCGTCCACTGCACGGTACCGATCGCAGCAAGATTGCCAACATCTATCAGTTGAACACCAAAGATGCGGCATCCATGGTGATGGGCACCGATTTCCAGCTTCAGCCTTACGACATCGTTTATGTCACCTCCACACCGCTGACGCGCTGGAACCGTGTGATCTCGCAATTACTGCCAACCATTGCGGGTATCAACGATGTGAGCGAGAGCGCGCTGCGTATCCGCAACTGGTCGAACTAAGGTCTGACCATGATTACGTCCGTGTTAGTCGTTTGCGTCGGCAATATCTGCCGCTCTCCCACCGGAGAGCGCCTGTTTAAACGCGCGCTGCCCGATTTGGATGTTCGCTCTGCTGGCCTGGGGGCGCTGGTAGGCCACCCGGCCGACCAGACAGCCTCTGACGTCGCCGCTGCTCAGGGTCTGTCGCTGGACGGTCACCAGGCACAGCAGCTGACGGCCGAGATGTGCCGTCAGGCCGATCTGATTCTGGTGATGGAAAAGCGACAGATTGAACAGGTGAATCGCATCGACCCCGCTGCGCGTGGCAAAACCATGCTGCTTGGGCACTGGCTCAATCAGAAAGAAATTGCGGATCCGTATCGAAAAAGCCGTGAGGCCTTTGAAGAGATTTACGGGTTACTGGAAAACGCTACCCAGAAGTGGGTCAACGTATTAAGCCGATAGTTGGGATTATCCATGAATATAAAAAATAAGGTCAGAACCGCGCCGGGAGAGGAGTCGAATGGATGGGATCTGGCGCATCTTGTGGGACAGCTAATTGATCATCGCTGGATCATTGTTGCCGTTACCGCTTTTTTCATGCTGGCGGGAACACTCTACACACTGTTTGCGACACCGATTTACAGCGCAGATGCGCTGGTTCAGGTTGAGCAGAAGAACGCCAGCACCGTTCTGAACGAAATTGACAGCATTCTGCCACCGACACCGGCGTCTGATACGGAAATCGAGATCCTCGAATCCCGTATGGTCATCGGCAAAACGGTTGACGATCTGGGTCTGGATACCGTGGTTGAGCAGAACTACTTCCCGGTTATCGGTAAGGGTCTGTCGCGCCTGATGGGGAATAAACCTGCCAGCATCGCGATTTCCCGCCTGGAAATCCCACGCACCATCGACAAGCGTAACGTGGAACTGGAAGTGACCGGCCCGCAGAGCTACACCGTTTCTAAAGATGGTGATGAGCTGTTTAAAGGTAAAGTCGGTCAGCTGGAGTCGCACGGCGACGTCACCATGCTGGTCAGCGAGATCCATGCTGACGAAGGCACCAGCTTCACCGTCACCAAGCTGAACGACCTGCAGGCGATCCGTTCTGTTCTCTCCAACCTGACCGTGGCTGACAAAGGTAAAGATACCGGCGTGCTGGGTCTGGAGTACCTGGGTGAAGATCCGGAGCAGATCAGTAAAGTCCTGAATCAGATCGTGAACAACTATCTGCTGCAGAACGTTGAGCGCAAGTCTGAGCAGGCCGAGAAAAGTCTGGAGTTCCTGCGCACTCAGCTGCCTGCCGTTCGCAGCAAGCTGGATGATGCAGAAAACAAACTGAACGCCTTCCGTCGTCAGAACGAATCGGTTGACCTGTCACTGGAAGCGAAATCTGCCCTGGACTCCTCTGTCAGCGTGCAGAGCCAGCTGAACGAACTGACCTTCCGTGAAGCGGAAGTCTCTCAGCTGTTCACCAAAGATCACCCGACCTACCGTGCGCTGCTGGAAAAACGTAAAACGCTGGAGAATGAGCAGGCTCAGCTGAACAAGAAAATCTCTGGCATGCCTCAGACTCAGCAGGAAATCCTGCGTCTGACCCGTGACGTTCAGTCTGGTCAGGAGATCTACATGCAGCTGCTGAACCGTCAGCAGGAGCTGGGCATCAGTAAAGCGAGCACCGTGGGTGATGTCCGCATCATCGATAGCGCGCAGACAGCAAACGCGCCGGTCGCACCGAAGAAGATGCTGATCATCGCCGCAAGCCTGATTCTGGGTCTGTTCGTGTCGGTCGGTCTGGTTCTGCTGAAAGCGCTGCTGCATCACGGCATCGAGAACCCGGATCAGCTGGAAGAGCTGGGCATGAATGTCTATGCCAGCGTGCCTCTGTCAGACTGGCAGCGTAAAAAGGATACCGAAGCCCTGGCGCGTCGCGGCAGCAAGGTGAAAACCGACCCGCACGAAACGCTGCTGGCGCTGGGTAACCCGACCGACCTCTCTATCGAAGCGATTCGTAGTCTGCGTACCAGCCTGCACTTCGCCATGATGGAAGCGAAAAACAACATCCTGATGATCACCGGCGCCAGCCCGGGTATTGGTAAAACCTTTATCTGTGCCAACCTGGCGACCCTGGTCGCGAAAGCGGGCCAGCGTGTCCTGTTCATCGATGGCGACATGCGTCGTGGCTACACCCACGAGCTGCTGGGCGCGGATAACAAATCAGGCCTGTCCAACGTCCTGTCCGGTAAAACGGAGTTCAGCCCGGCGCTGATTCAGCAGGGTGTATACGGTTTCGACTTCCTGCCTCGTGGTCAGGTGCCGCCGAACCCGTCTGAGCTGCTGATGCATCGTCGCATGGGTGAGCTGCTGGACTGGGCGAGCAAGAACTACGACCTGGTATTAATCGATACGCCACCTATCCTGGCTGTTACCGATGCGTCAATTATCGGTAAGCTGGCAGGCACCTCGCTGATGGTGGCGCGTTTCGAAGCCAACACCACGAAAGAAGTGGACGTCAGCTTCAAACGCTTTGCCCAGAACGGTATTGAGATTAAAGGTGTGATCCTCAACGCCGTGGTGCGTAAAGCGGCCAACGCGTATGGCTATGGGTACGACTACTACGCCTACGACTACGGCAAGACCAACAAAAGCTGATCATTGAGTAAGCAACAGGGGGCGGTCTGACCGCCCCTTTTTATCGTCCCTTTGAATGACGACACGCATCAATTGACACAGGTTATTCTGTCCGGACCCGGAAAAGCGATAAAACGATAAATCGCATGGCGAGCGTCACTCAACAGACTTCATCTCCAGCAGGGCATCGCCCGCACGTCATTTGTGATCGTGCTCTCTGGCTCGCGGAAAAGCCGGCCGGGAAGGCGAAGCAGGATGATTGCTGGCATGAGAACTTGTGGAATTAAGGAATCACACCATGGCTCCCTATTGGTATGTATCAGGCTTTTTACTGCTGCTTGCGCTGTTTGAAATCGCGCTAAAAAAAGACGAACGCACAAATCATATTCTGACCTGGCTGCTCTGTGTGGCCGCCATACTGTTGATTGTTTTCGGGGGGATTCGCGGTCTCGGCACCGGCATGGATGATTTCCAGTATCGGAGTTTCTTTGAAGACTTTGTCAGACGTATCGAGATTAACGGCTTCTTTAAAACCGTCGCATTTTTCCGTTATGAACCGCTGATTTTTGCGATCGCCTGGCTGACCAGCCTGTTTTCGCACAACGCCAGCATCTTTCTGTTTGTCTTCTGTGCGATTGCCGTTTTCATTAACACTTACTTTTTCCGGAAGATGTCACCCTATCCGGTGCTGGCGCTGATGCTCTATTCGGCGCACATCTTTATCAACAAAGACATCAACCAGATTCGCTTTGGCCTGAGCTCGGCGCTGTTCCTTGGCGTCCTGTGGTCGATCTATCTCAAGCGCTACTGGTGGGCGTTTGCCTTCTTCGTGCTGTCATTCACCAGTCACAACACCGGGATCATGGTCGTGACGCTGGTGCCGTTCCTGTTTATTCGTGACTGGCGCTGGTGGCCGGTGATCATCATCGTGGCCAGCCTGCCGCTCTCCGTCGTGGGCGGTTCCAGCTTTATTGCCCTGATTGCCGGACATCTGGGATCGCTGGGTGAGAGGGCGTCGGGCTATAACAATGACCCCTCTTATGCGATGGGTGGCAGTATCCTGGCGGTGTCGAACCTGAAAAACATTATGCTGGTGTTTGTGTTTTTCTATTTCATGCTGACCGATGAACTGAAGCGCGAAAATTACGCCCAGTATCGTCTTAACTATCTGCTGATTTTAAGTTTTGCCATCGGCGGCGCGATCAGGATCTTCCTGTACAACTTCCCATCCGGTTCGCGTCTGTCTAACTATCTGCAGCAGGTTGAACCGATCATCCTGACCTCGCTGATTTATCAGGCCAGACGGTCATGGAAACCCGCGCTGTTTGGCATGCTGGTGTTCTTCCTGCTCTATTACCTCTACTACAACACCATTTCAACCAAGCAGGCGGTGACCGGCTATGAAGTGGCGCGGGAGTTTTGGTTGATTCACTGATTACCGGGCGGCTGGACTCTCCAGAGAGGCAGCCGCCTGTCAGATCCCCGGTTTTTCTTCGACGGTTGTCGACTGAACTGTTTATTTTTGAATTATTTTGATGAGGTGCTGGCCATGAAGGACATTCGTTTCTCTATCGTAATTCCGGCTTATAACGCGTCAGAATCGATTGTCACGACGCTGGATTGCGTTAAAGCTCAAACGTATCGCAATTTTGAGGTCATCATCGTTGATGATAAGTCGGCGGATGCCGCCGCGCTGGCGGACGTTGTTCGCAGCGAACGCTATCAGGAGCTGGATATCAATCTGGTGCTCTCTGAGGTGAAACTTAACGGTGCCGGTGCGCGCAACAAAGGCATTGAGCTGGCCACCGGCGACTATGTCAGCTTCCTGGACGCCGATGATGAGTGGGCCGCTGACAAACTGCAGCAGGTGAGCGAGAAAATCGCGCAGCTGGAGGGGCAGGGCAGACAGAAATTTGTCATCTTCAGTCAGGTCAATATCTATCAGGATGGATCGTTCCTGAAAGTGATGCCGATGCAGCCACCCGGCAAAAACGAAACCGTCGCCGAGTATCTGTTCGGCTGCTACGGCTTTATCCAGACCAGCACCATCGTGCTGAAGCGGGAAGACGCGGCAAAAATTCAGTTCGATACCCGCTATATCCGCCATCAGGATTATGATTTCTGCATTCGTGCCGACCGCATGGGCTATGACTTCGTGATGATTGCCGCGCCGCTGGCGAACTATCATCTGGTCACCAAATTTGGCTCCAAGCACAAAGGCGAATCGGTGAAATATTCGATGTTCTGGCTTGATACCATGAAGCCGCATCTGACCCCGCGTGATA
Source organism: Pantoea sp. GM_Pan_3 (assembly GCF_026541045.1). Taxonomy (NCBI): domain Bacteria; kingdom Pseudomonadati; phylum Pseudomonadota; class Gammaproteobacteria; order Enterobacterales; family Erwiniaceae; genus Pantoea; species Pantoea sp. GM_Pan_3. The sequence continues at coordinate 257,529 of NZ_JALNVA010000001.1, forward strand.
TCCACACCTACAAAGCCTTTAAGCTGCCGCTGCGCTACAAGATGGATGGCAAGTCGCTGATGGCGAGCCTGAGCTTTGCCCGCTACTTCTTCCTCACTAACAAAGATAACCGTGCCTATTTCATGAACCGGGTCAAAGACAAGGTCAGAGCACGTTTCGGTGGTGAGAAAGCGATCTCCTGACGCGCGGCGCGTCCCGCTCTGCTCCTGATATCAGGAGCCACTCTCTTTTCATTTAATTCAGGGTTGAAGATGAAGACTTCTGTTGGAACCGTTGGCATTGTGATGCCTATGTATAATGCCCGTCAGACGGTATTACGCGCCGTGCAATCGGTGATCAACCAGCACTATACCGACTGGCACCTCTATCTGGTCAACGATAAATCCACTGACGACTCGCTGGCGTTTGTGCGTGAGCACTGCCAGGACCCGCGCATCACCATTCTGGACAACGCGGTCAACATGGGCGCAGCAGAGACCCGCAACGTCGGGCTGCGTGCGGCCACGGAAGAGATTATCGCCTTCCTCGACAGTGATGATGAATGGCATGCGGATAAGCTGACTCAGCAGGTGGCCGCCATTGAGGCCGGTGATGATTTTGTCATTACCGAGTATCACTACAAAACACGCAAAGCTGAGCACGACATCACCTACGGCAAACCTTATCTGCAGCAGGAAAATTTCGTGAAAAAGCAGTATCGCGTCTGCTTCTCTTCCGTCTGTTTCCGCCGCCCGCCTCAGGGACTCTTCTTCCAGCGCAAAGGGCACGAAGATTTCCTGTTTCTCTATGAATTGTTCACCCGCTACAAGCAGGCACGCGTAATTCAGACGATTCTGGTCAACTATTACGAGTTAGGGGATTCCCTTTCACGTAATAAGAATAAAGCGGCCCAGTGGCACCTCGAATTATTAAGAATTATCTATAAAAACAATCCTTTAAAAATCTATTACTATTACGCCTGGTATATGGTGAATGGTGTGCTGTTTACCCTTAAGCATCGTTAAGCCCGTCGGCAGGATTGTCTTTAAAATTTGAGGTGGATAGCGTTTCATGAAAAAAATTGTCCTGGTGATCAAAGATGCTTACTCCTATGCGGGCACCGAGAACATCTGTAACTTCATGTCAGAATGTCTTGGCGAAACGCATGACGTCACCATCTACTCGCTGGAAGGCAGCGGAAAAACCTTCTACCCGTTTGAGCATGTCAAAGAGATTGTCAGCTTTGAAGGGCAGAGTAACCCCATCAAAAGCGCGGTTGCCCGAATCCATGAAGAGGGTTTCGACACCGTCTTCCTGATCAGCATGGGCCGCCTCAGCGTAATGTTCGCCTTCTGGAATCTGCTGCTGATGAAGAAGAAGCGTGGCAAAGCCTACGCCTGCGAACACATCGCCATTAACTCCTTCAGCAAACCGATTAAGTTCCTCAAGTTCCTGCTGCTGCGCTACTACGACCGCGTGATTGTTCTGACCGACAAAGATCATCAGGTGTTCAGCCGCTGGCGCATTCCCAGCATGCAAATCCCCAATCCGGTGGTTTACAAAGGCTATCAGCGCCAGACCCGCTCCCGTCAGGCGCTGGCCGTCGGACGTCTGGATAACCAGAAGGGGTTTGACCTGATGCTGGATATCTGGCGTGACTTTGCCAGAAAACACCCGGACTGGACGCTGGTGATTGCCGGTGATGGTGAACTGCGTCAGCAGCTGCACGATCAGGCGGCAGTGCTGGGGATCACGGACAGCGTGAAGTTTGTCGGCAAGGTCAGCAACATCAATGACTACTATCGCGACAGCGACATGGCGCTGATGACCTCCCGCTATGAAGGATTACCGCTGGTGCTGCTCGAAGCCAAATCCTGGTCACTGCCGGTCGTTGCCTACGACTGCCCGACCGGGCCTCAGGAGATCATCAACCACGGCGAAGATGGTTTCCTGGTGCCCATGAATGACAAAGCCACGTTTCTGGCGCGAATGGAGCAGCTGGCGACAGATGATGCGCTGCTCTATGCCATGAGCGAAAAAACGAAACAGACTGCGCTGAAATTCGACGGTAATCAGATCAAAAAAAGCTGGCTGTCATTGGTTTAACCGGAGCTGGAAACGCTCACTTGCGACGTGCCTCAGGGACACCGCCATGGCCAATGGCCTTATTGACTACGGGAATTGATGCATGAAAAGAAGAGAAGTGTTACAGACCGCCGCCTCCGCTCTGGTGGGGGCTCTCTCCGTGAGCACCTTTTCCAGCTACGCTGCTAAAAGTAACGGCATTGCCCTGAAACCGGTTGATGCCACCGCCGTGCCGAAAGGAGACGTGCCGATCCTGACGCCGGAAAATGTCTACGCGATGCCACCGCAGTTCTGGCAGAGCTTTGAGGGTAAGCTCTGGATTGGTAAAGCCGGTGTGGATGCCAGCAAGCCTGGCAACCAGATTCCGGTCTTCCTGCGTGACGCCAGCGGTAAGGTCTCCGAGATTGCTCAGCCTATCGCGCTGAACAAGGGCAACTTTGCGCAGTTTATTCAGGATAATGCTGCGCTGATTGCCGATCCTTCGCATTCGATGACGGTAGAAGATAATAACGGGCAGACCCTGTTTAACATCGCGGATGTCAGTCGCCCGGGCGCCGCTGATTTCAGTCAGCGCCTGTCTCAGCCGGCGGGTTATCAGCTGATTGGCGAGATCCCGTCCGTGGCGGAGTTACGCAAGACCCGTCCGCTGTTTGAAGGGGCCAAGATCAAACTCAAAAGCTGGCACGAGGGACGGGAAGTGGGCGGCGGCGAGTTCGTCGGCAGCTTCCAGCCCGCGCAGAATGATGGCGGCGTCAACTTTGCCGGTGAAGGCTTTCACTGGCGTCGTGTAGTAGACGATTTCAACCGCCTGACGCTGTTTGATTTCGGTGCGATCGCCGATGGGAAAACCGATACGGCACCCGCCATTATGGCGATGTTCCAGTGGTCGCAGCAGGCGAACCAGCAGATCTGCGTTCAGTTCCCGGCCGGAACCTTTATGGTCTCCGCCTGCAACCTGGGCGACAAGTATCTCAACTTCTTCCGCATGTCCGGTGCGATGGTCAACTTTGGTTACTTCCCGGCGACCACCCTCGTTTCCGATGGTAAGTCAGAGTTCGTCTTCCAGATGAATGCCCGCCGGGTCGAGCTTTCCAACCTGATCTTCAACGGCAACAGCGATAAGAGTCCGAACCAGCAGGGCTTTTTCCATAACATCTGTCCGGGCGGACAATATTTCCGGGGTGCCTGCCTGCGCTTTAACGCCGTCGGCGGTACCGCGATCAGCCTGCAGGATACCCTCGATTGTAAAATCGACCAGTGGTACGCCTCCCGCTGCAGCGGCGACGTCATCAAATCGGGCTGGTCAGGACAGAAGCAGGGCAAATGGGACCACAGCACCGCTATCGAGCTGTCGAACTTCAACGCGCAGTACTGCCGTGGGGGCAAAGTCCTCAACCTGCCGCGCTGCGGTCAGTCGATTATCCACAATGGCTGGATTGAGCACTGTGACAACCCGGGCGATCTCTCCAACGGTCAGTGGATCGTTGATGCGCTGAGCCTGGAGGATTGTAAGAACCCGCTGATCGCCCACAACACCCGTCTGAATATGCGCCAGACCAGCCTGCAGTCGGGCAGCTGGATCGATAACTCGATGCAGGGCGATCGTCTGCTCAGCATCTGGGAGATGGGGTCGACCCGCGTTGAATCTTACGGCGTCGCGCTGGATGGCAGCCTGAAATACAACTACATCACCTCGCGCTGGCGTCTGGAGAACAACACCAACCAGGAGACCTGGTTTGATCTCGGCAGCCTCTACTCACCCACGGTGGGCGACTCCTGGGAGATCGAAATCTTTGGTCAGGCGCAGTTCAGCAACGGCAGCGGCGACAAGCCCCTGATGAACCTGATCAGCGACAAAACCACCGGTGGCCGCGCCGTGATCCACGTGCAGCGCAAGAAAGACCTCTCTGAAGCGAGCTGGTCAGCCGAAGGCAGCAGCCCGGTCCTCGATGTGCGCTATGTCGCTGAACATGACACCGACGTTCGCCTCTTCGTCAAACTGGCGGGCTGGACGCCGTCGGCCGCCGTGCTGGTGAAAACCACCGGCAAGGATCGCTTTGTTACCGGTCGCTGCGCGCGCGTTAACGCGCGGATGGAGCCAGGCAATCCGCCGGCGGGCGATAAGACCAAACGCGCGCCGCAGCGCTTCAGTCTGCACAACGGCAAAGCGGGTGTCGGAGCCAACGAGCAGGGCGACCTGCTGATGGCGTCGCGTCCGCTCTCCGCTGACCAGGTCGATACCAGTAAGCCGGAAGGCTTTGTTTCCGTGGTCATCAACGGGAAACAGGTTGCCCTGCCTTACTTTGCCATTAAGTCATAACCCTTGCATGACGGCCGCCACAACGGAGGCGGCCGGTTTTAACAGGAGCGGTACCTTTGGGTGCGTTATCCCGTAAGCATTATTTTGAACAGAGCTCATTTTGCCCATGACGGATCCGGGCGGCTTACAGAATTAAAAAAATTTATTCGGAGTTGTTATGAAAATTTTATTGGTGGGTAACCATACGTGTGGGAATCGTGGGGATGGCGCGATTCTTCGTGGACTGATTGATTCTATGAAGTCTGCACGCAGTGATTTAGACATTGATGTGATTAGCCGTTATCCAACCAGCTCCGGTTATCTGCTCCAGCAGGATATTCAGCAGGATGCGCTGTTTCTGCACAACAGCAAGTCAGGCAAAGGTCTGGTCGGTTCGTTTAAGCGTAAAGTCGCGAACCGTCTGATGCCCGACATCATGATGGCGCACCTGGGCAAGGGCGGCGTATTTAAGTCGTTTGCCGTGCCACCGCACCTCAAAGCCTTTACCGAAAGCCTGGCGAAATATGACGCCATTATTCAGGTTGGCGGGTCATTCTTCGTCGATCTCTATGGCGTCACCCAGTTTGACCACGCGCTCTGTGCGCTGATGGCGAAAAAGCCTATTTACCTGATTGGTCACTCGGTGGGTCCGTTCCAGAACCCGCGCGTCAATGCGCTGGCGAACTTTGTTTTTGACCGCGTTAACAGCCTGGTTCTGCGTGAGTCGGTCAGCCTCGATCTGATGAAACGTGATGGCGTGACCAGCTCGAAAGTCGCGGCCGGCGTCGACACCGCATTCCTGGTGCGCGCGCGGGAAGTGGAAAATCCGAGCCATAACCTGCTTCACTGGCAGGGGATTATCAGCAGCCGTAAAACCATCGCCATCACCGTGCGCGAACTGGCGCCGTTTGATAAACGTCTGGGCGTCACACAGAAAGAGTATGAAGCAGCCTTTGGTCGGGTGATCAATGCGATGATCGCAGAAGGCTACCAGGTCGTGGCGTTCTCCACCTGTACCGGCATCGACAGCTATGCCAAAGATGACCGCATGGTGGCGCTGACCCTGCGCGATCACGTGGAGCAGCCTGAGCATTACCATGTCATCATGGATGAGTTTAATGACCTGGAGCTGGGCATCCTGCTGAGCCACTGCCATCTGACCATTGGTACCCGCCTGCACTCGGCGATTATCTCCATGAACTTTGGCACCCCGGCCGTGGCGATCAACTATGAGCACAAGTCGATGGGTGTGATGAACCAGCTGGGTCTGCCGCAGATGGCAACCGATGTGAAAAGCCTGATGGATGGCTCGCTGATCGACAAGGTGAAGAGTGTGCTTGCCGACTACGACAACATTAAGCTGAAGGTCAATACGGCCGTTGCGAATGAAAGGGAAATTGGCAACCGGATCACTGAAGAGATTCTCAAAGTATTAGGGTAATGTGATGAAACTGACTTTTTTCACCATGCGTTTCCCGGTTGCCTCTGAGACATTCGTTCTGAATCAGGTAACCCATTTTATTGATGCCGGTTACGAGGTGGAGATTATTTCAGTCTTTCCCGGCGATTTAGTGAACCGGCACGCCGCGTTTGATGAGTATGGTCTGGCGGCGAAGACGCATTATCTGCTGCCGGAAGAGAAGATCTCGATTGTCGATAAGCTCAACCAGCGCATCAGGCTGGTGCTGCCGAACGTGACCAAACCGTCGCTGCTGCGTTCGCTGAACATGCGTCGATATGGCGCGCAGTCCAGCAAGCTGCTGCTGCCGTCGATCGTGGCTAATGCGAAGCAGACGTTCACCGCGGATGTTTTCCTGGTGCATTTCGGCTATGCCGGTGCGCTGGCGAATAAGCTGCGTGAGCTGGGCGTAATGAAGGGCAAGCAGGCGACCGTGTTCCACGGCGCCGATATTTCCCGTCGTCACATTCTGGAAGAGCACAAGCTCGACTACGTCAACCTGTTCCGCCAGAGCGAACTGATGCTGCCAATCAGCCACCTGTGGGAAAACAAGCTGATTGAGATGGGCTGCCCGCCGGAAAAAATTCATGTGACACGCATGGGGATTGAGCCAGAGAAGTTTAACTTCCAGCCGCGGCAGGCATTTCACAAGCCGCTGCGTATCGTCTCGGTGGCGCGTCTGACCGAGAAGAAAGGACTGGATGTGGCGGTGAAAGCCAGCGCCATCCTGAAGCAGCGGGGCGGTCAGTTCCAGTACACCATCATCGGCAATGGCGATCAGGATGAGATGATGCGTGATTTCATCGCCCGCGAGGGGATGGAAGATTGCGTCAGTATGCCGGGCTTCAAACCGCAGGAGGAGATCCGTCGCGCGCTGAGCGAAGCGGACATCTTCCTGCTGCCCTCCAAAACTGCCGCCGATGGCGACATGGAAGGGATTCCGGTTGCGCTGATGGAGGCGATGGCGGTCGGCCTGCCGGTGGTCTCCACCTTCCACAGCGGTATTCCCGAACTGATTGAGAACAACGTCTCCGGCTGGCTGGTGGAAGAGGACGATCCCGAGGCGCTGGCAGAGACGCTGCTTAAGCTCTCTGAGGGCGAAGTGGATGTGGCCCCGGTGGTCGCTGCTGCGCGGCATAAAGTTGAGACGGAGTTCAATCAGCATATCGCCTATGGCGAACTGGCACAGATTCTGGAGCGACTGGCGTGAGTGGATTTAAGTCACAGGCGATTTGGCTGTTTGGCAGCACCTGCTTTTCTGCGGTGCTGCAGGTTGCACAGCTGAGCTTTCTCGCCCGCAAACTGGAAACCCACGAGCTGGGACTGCTGGCCATCATCAACGCCATTCTGGCGGTGGCGGGTGTCCTGCAGGATATGGGGATGAGCAGTTATCTGGTGCATCGCCAGAACATCACCCGCCGTGAGCAGAGCACCATCTACTGGGTTAACGTATCACTCAGTCTCTGCACCGGCCTGATCATGCTGCTGATCGCTTTCCCGGTGGCCTGGTTCTATCACCTGCCGGAGCTGACGGGGCTGATCATGCTGACCAGTCTCAACTTCCTCGTGCTGGGACACCTGTCGCAGTATCAGGCGCACTACATCAAGACCAAGCGGATGGTGTCGCTGGCGAAGATTGAGATGGGCACCAAGCTGTTTGCCTTCCTCTGTGTGGTGGCAATGCTGGAGTTCACTTCACTGACCGTAGCGGCAGCGATTCTCGGCCTGTTTATCAACGCCTTTACCCGTATCCTCTGCATGATTGCACTGGGGGAGAAGTCATGGCGCCCGACGTGGGAGTTCGACAAAGCGACCTTCTTCGGGGCGATTCGCTACGGCAGCTACCAGCTTGGCTCCCAGACCATTAACCAGCTGCGCACCCAGGCGGATGCGCTGGTGGTCGGTAAGGTGATGGGCGCAGAGATGCTGGGTGTCTACTCGCTGGCGAAAGAGCTGGTGCTGCAACCGCTGAAACTGGTGACGCCGGTCATCAACCGTCTGGCGCTGCCGCGCTTTGCTGAGAAGCAGCACGATGCCGAGCAGCTGAAAAAGCTGTTCCTCAAGGGCACGCTGGGGATCATGCTGTTCAGCAGCGCGATGTACTTGGTCATTGGCATCTTCTCGCCGGTGATCGTCCGTATACTCTATGGCGCGTCACACGAGCAGGTTTATCATCTGATCCCGCTGATGCTGCTGTTCGGTATGCTGCGGCCGATGGGGGGACTGACCGGTGCCATTTCGCAGGCTAACGGACGCACCAACGTCGAGTTCTACTGGAACATTGTGGCGAGTATCGTGGTGCTGGGCGTGCTGGCGACCACCTTTATCTGGCCTAACGTGCTCTATGTGGCGCTGACACTCTCCATCTCGCAGATCCTGATCTCGGCTCTGGCCCACCCGTTCTTTATCAAGCCGGTGATTGGCATTCGCTTTATGCCCTATGCCCGGCAGTGGGTGGCGGTGTCGGTGGTCTTTGTCGGCCTGATGGTGCTGGTGAACCACTTCAATCTCTTCATCATGCCGGAGTGGTTTGAAGGCTGGCTCTGATCGCGAAACACTTTTATCAACGGGCAGTCTCAGGGCAGCCCGTTTTTCATTTATAGCTGGTCTCAGCCGTTGGAAAAAGCGGGGCGACAATCGCCAGGCTCCGGTTCGTTTACTGATTGTCTTTGTTCAGTTTATGGGGCGGCTGGCAATGGGCAAAATGCCGAATTTCCATGTTATGACAGAGAGTTACTGTTAGATTTTCAGATAAAGATTATACTTGCACTTCTGGCCGATCCTGCATAATCGACCCACATCTTCATTTTATTAAACGGAATAAATATGACCAAGCTTAAAGCAGTAATCCCGGTTGCGGGCCTCGGTATGCATATGCTCCCTGCGACTAAAGCCATTCCGAAAGAGATGCTGCCTGTCGTCGACAAACCGATGATCCAGTACATCGTTGACGAATGTGTTGCCGCAGGTATTAAAGAGATCGTGCTGGTCACGCATGCATCGAAAAATGCGGTCGAGAACCACTTCGATACCACTTATGAGCTGGAAGCGCTGCTGGAAGCGCGTGTGAAGCGTCAGCTGCTGAGCGAAGTGCAGTCCATCTGCCCGCCAGGCGTAACTATTATGAACGTGCGTCAGGCACAGCCGCTGGGTCTGGGCCACTCGATTCTCTGCGCCCGTCCGATGATCGGTGATAATCCGTTTGTCGTGGTGCTGCCGGACGTGCTGCTGGATGATTCCACTGCTGACCACCTGCGTTATAATCTCGCCGCGATGGTTGCCCGTTTTGAAGAGACCGGCCACAGTCAGGTTCTGGCACAGCATATGCCTGCCTCCGACCTCTCTGAGTACTCGGTGATCACCACTGAAGAGCCGATCAACAACCCAGGCGATATCAGCCGTATCACTGACTTTGTTGAGAAGCCAGAGCATCCGGCTGAGCAGGGCTCTGACCTGGCTGCGGTAGGACGCTATGTGCTTTCTGCTGACATCTGGGCTGAACTGGAGCGCACTGAACCTGGCGCCTGGGGCCGTATCCAGCTGACCGATGCGATCGCCAGCCTGAGCAAAAACAAACCTGTTGATGTTTCACTGCTGACCGGCCACAGCTTCGACTGCGGTCGTAAACTGGGTTACATGCAGGCGTTCGTCTCTTACGGACTGCGTAACAACGCCCAGGGCCGCGATTTCCGCGAAGCGATTCAGAACATCCTGGCAAAACAACAGTAATTATTTTGCCGCGCACTGCGCGGCAGCTTACAAGGAGTGCACATGGCTATTTTGGTAACGGGCGGGGCTGGCTATATCGGTTCCCATACCGTACTGGCGCTGCTGCAGCGCGGTGATGATGTAGTGGTGCTGGATAACCTCTGCAATGCCTCACGCGAAGCGATCTACCGCGTTGAAAAGCTGGCGGGGAAGAAAGCGACCTTCGTCGAAGGCGACATCCGTGACCGCGCCTGCCTGCGCGACCTGTTTGCCTCAAACAGCATTTCCGCCGTCATTCACTTCGCCGCGCTGAAAGCGGTCGGTGAGTCGACGCGTATGCCCCTGGAGTACTACGAGAACAACGTCGCGGGTACGGTAGTGCTGCTGGAAGAGATGCGTAACGCGGGCGTGTGGAACTTCATCTTCAGTTCATCGGCCACCGTTTACGGCGCGGATGCACCGGTTCCCTATGTGGAAACGACCCCGATTGGCGGCACCACCAGTCCTTACGGCACTTCTAAGCTGATGATCGAGTTCGTCATGCGCGACTTTGCTAAGGCAGAGCCGAAGTTTAAGGCGATTGCGCTGCGCTACTTCAACCCGGTTGGCGCGCATGAGTCAGGCGAAATCGGCGAAGACCCGACCGGCATCCCGAATAACCTGCTGCCTTACATCGCACAGGTCGCGATTGGTCGTCTGGAGAAGCTGGGTGTGTTTGGCGGTGACTACGATACGCCAGACGGCACCTGCCTGCGTGACTACATCCATGTGGTCGACCTGGCTGAAGGACACCTGAAGGCGCTGGACCATCTGAGCAAAGTTGAGGGCTACACCGCCTTTAACCTCGGCGGCGGCAAAGGCTTCTCGGTTCTGGAGATGATCAAGGCGTTTGAGCAGGCCTCCGGCAAAGCGATTCCGTTTGAAATCAAACCGCGTCGTGACGGCGACCTGCCTGCCTTCTGGGCGGATGCGTCCCTGGCGAACCGTGAGCTCGACTGGCGCGTAACACGTGGCATCGATGAGATGATGCACGATACGTGGAACTGGCAGAGTAAAAACCCGGATGGGTTTAAATAAAATGTTGAAATAGTTGAAAAAGCCTGTCTATGGACAGGCTTTTTTACGTTATGAAACATGTAAACCTGCAGGCTTTGAACTGTCTCAGGAAGATGATAATATCGCAGGTTTAATATCAGACTTTTTTTCATAAAAGGGTAGATTAACAAAATCTAATAAGCTCCTCTGTAATATTGAGAAACAATTCTAAAATCTGGCCTGTTAAATAGTCTTGTGGTAGCTGTCAAGCCAGGGGCGGTAGCGTGGTTTGTGCATCTGGTGAACATAAATTAAACATTTTTAAAGTTGAAAACAGAGCGTAATTTATGAAGTATAGTTTAGGTTATCTCATTGATTTGGTAACAGTTATCACTGAGAAAGAGCTTAAGGTTCGTTACAAAAGTAGTTTCTTAGGTTATTTATGGTCAATAGCAAATCCTTTGCTTTTTGCGATGATTTATTACTTCATCTTCAAGCTTATCATGCGTGTTCAGATTCCAAACTACACGATTTTCATTATTACCGGATTATTCCCATGGCAATGGTTTGCAAGTACCACCTCTAACTCCCTCTTCTCATTCATTGCAAATGCTCAAATAATCAAAAAAACGGTATTCCCTCGATCGGTTATTCCTTTTAGTAATGTTATGATGGAATGTCTGCACTTTTTATGTACGATCCCCGTTATCATTGTTTTCTTATTTATATATGATATGACTCCGCATTGGAACTGGATATATGGCATTCCATTAATAGGTGTTGCGCAATTGTTGTTTTCATATGGAATAGCGCTATTTCTTTCAACACTGAATCTTTTTTTTAGGGACTTAGAAAGATTTGTAACACTCGGAATTATGCTGCTTTTCTACTGTACTCCCATACTTTATGCAGGAGACATGATTCCGGCTAATTACCAATGGCTTGTGGAATATAACCCTTTAGCGGATATGGTATTGAGTTGGAGAGAACTGTTTATGAACGGTAATGTTGACTATGAAAAAATACTTTCTTTATATGGTATGGGAATAGTCACTATCGTTGTTGGTTCCTGGGTATTCAATAAATTAAAATTTCGGTTTGCAGAGATCTTATAATGGAACTGGCAATAGAATTTACATCTGTAACAAAGCGCTATCCTTTGTATCATCATATTGGTTCTGGAATCAAAGAGCTGATTTTTAATCCTAAGCGTGCATTAACGCTCCTTTCTGGCAGGAGTTATCTGGCAATAGAAGATATAACTTTTACTGTTGAGAAAGGGGAGTCCGTAGCACTTATTGGCCGCAATGGAGCTGGTAAGAGTACTTCGCTCGGGCTGGTAGCTGGTGTAATTAAACCTACTACCGGGACTGTTAGAACCAATGGTAGGGTTGCCTCAATGCTGGAATTGGGCGGAGGTTTCCATCCAGAGCTAACCGGGCGGGAAAATATTCGACTCAATGCAACTTTACTAGGGTTGCGACGTAAACAATTGAATGAACGAATTGATAAAATAATAGAGTTTTCTGAATTGGGCGAGTTTATTGATGAGCCAATACGTGTTTATTCAAGCGGGATGCTTGCCAAATTAGGCTTTTCTGTCATCACGCAAGTAGATCCTGATATCCTTATTATTGATGAGGTGCTAGCTGTTGGGGACTATGCATTTCAAAAAAAATGTATAGAAACTATAAATGATTTCAAATCTAAAGGCGTGACGATCTTATTTGTAAGTCATAACCTTAGCGATATTGAGAAGATTTGTGATCGTGTCATTTGGATTGAAAATCACCGATTAAAAGCCAGCGGCAGCGCAGAGAATGTTTTAAAACAATATCAATCTTCAATGTAAGGAAACATCGAATGAGTATTCGCAAAGATAAAGTTAAACTTTATACAAGTCATCATAAACCAAGCGCATTTCTCTCATCTTCCGTAATCAAACCCATACATGTTGGCAAGGCTAATAGCTATAATGATATTTGCTGTGATGGCGACGATTCGGGCGAAAATATTTCAATCAAAAATCCATTTTATTGTGAGTTGACTGCTCAATACTGGGTTTGGAAGAATGATCTATCTTCTGAATATGTTGGTTTTATGCACTATAGACGCCACCTGAATTTTTCGGATAAACAGGATTATCCTGAAGACGTGTGGGGCGTAGTTAATGACGAAATTATATCTGAAGAATACGAAGTAAAATTCGGTCTGAACGAAGAGTCGATAATTAATGCTATTGCTGATAATGATATCTTATTGCCTAAGAAATGGAGTGTCAGACAGGCAGGAAGTAAAAATAACTATGAGCATTATAAAATTTCACAGCATCTGCATATCGAGGACTATCAGTCAGCGATAGACAGTTTGTTATACCTGTACCCTGAATATGCTGCGGCAGTTAAGGTTTTTAATAGTGACCATGATGGCTACTATACTAATATGTTTGTTATGAAATCTGAGCTTTTTGCCGAATACTCGGAATGGCTGTTTAGCATATTCAACGATCTCGAAAATAATTTCTCGATGAGAAATTACAACGGTCAGGAAAAGCGCGTCATTGGACATATTTCCGAACGTCTTTTCAACATTTTTCTGATTCACAAAGAAAAAGTGTCTGGCCTGAAAAAGAAAGAGCTCCAGAGAACCTTTGTAAAAACCGAAACTTTTAACGGAAAGCTTGAACCTGCTTTTAGTCACAATAATATCCCTGTGGTAATCTGTTTCGATGATAATTATTCACTGAGCGGCGGGGCGCTAATCAATTCAATTATAAAGAACAGTAGTGAAAGTGATAATTACGATATTGTAATCCTGGAAAACGGTGTTTCGCAAAGAAACAAATCTCGTTTTATCTCTCTTTTGAAAGGTCGTAACAACTTTTCACTACGATTCTTTGATGTAAATGCTTTCAGCGAAATGAAAAGCGTCTATACACGGGCTCACTTCAGTGCTGCTACTTATGCCAGACTGTTTATACCTTCTATATTCAGCGAATTTGAAAAAGTGCTTTTTATAGATGCTGATACCATCGTAGAAAGTGACGTCGCCGAACTGGTTCATACTGAAGTTGGAGACAACTTAATTGCTGCAGTCCGCGATATTGTCATGGAGGGCTTCGTTAAGTTCGGTGCCATTGCACACATTGACGAACCTGCCAACCTGACTGCTGGCCAGTATCTGGAGCAGATACTAGGGATGAAAGAAACCCAAAACTATTTCCAGGCTGGAATTATTCTTTTTAATATTTCACAAATGAGAAAAGAAAATACGTTTGCCAGTCTGATGACAGCGATGAAGGCGCGGAGATACTGGTTCCTCGATCAGGATATTATGAATAAGGTATTTTATGACCGTGTTCATTATCTTCCCGGTGAATGGAATGTGTATCATGGTAATGGAAATACCGATGACTTTTTCCCGAATTTGAAATTCGAAACCTACATGGGTTTTTTGAAATCACGAACGCAGCCTAAGATGATTCATTTCGCCGGGGAAAACAAACCGTGGGATGCGCCTCATGTAGATTTCTTCGATAATTTCATGTCTTATATCAATGGGACACCATGGCAAAAAGAAGTCTATGATCGATTGAATAAAAGCGGTTTTACAACTCAGTCTGCAACAGTTAATCAGCAGGTTCTGTTTCAGACCAAAGTTAAAAGAAAGATTATGCCTTATTTCAACAGATTTGCTCCGGTTGGAAGTAAGCGCAGGCAAATGATCGCTCGTAACTATTACAAAATCCGTCGTGTGGTTTTAGGTTAATTATGAAAAAGAACATTTTAATTGTTGGTGCTGGCTTCTCAGGTGCGGTGATTGGTCGTGAACTGGCAGAAGATGGACATAAAGTACGCATTATTGATGCACGTAACCACATAGCCGGTAACTGTTATAGCGAAAGAGATGCTAATACGGGTGTAATGGTTCATACTTATGGTCCTCATATTTTCCATACTGATAATGAAAAGGTCTGGGACTATATTAACGCTCACTGTGAAATGATGCCTTACATTAACCGTGTTAAGGCAACCGTGAATGGTAGCGTTTACTCTCTTCCTATCAACCTCCATACGATTAATCAGTTTTTTGGTAAAACCTGCAACCCGACGCAAGCCAAAGAGCTCATTGAATCAAAAGGTGATAAAAACATTACTGATCCTCAAACCTTCGAGGAACAGGCATTACGCTTTGTAGGTAAAGAGTTATATGAAGCTTTTTTTAAAGGCTATACCATTAAACAATGGGGAATGGAACCTAAAGAGTTGCCAGCTTCTATATTGAAAAGATTGCCTGTAAGATTCAACTATGATGATAACTATTTCAATCATAAGTTCCAGGGGATGCCGAAAGAGGGATATACCCCTATCGTTGAATCGATTCTCAACCATGAAAATATCACTGTTGAATTAAATACCCTTTTTGATCGTGATGAAAAAGAGAATTATGACCATATATTTTATAGTGGTCCGTTAGACGGGTATTTCGATTTCAAGTCAGGCCGTTTAGGTTACCGAACGTTAGACTTTAAGCGTTTTGAAGCTGAAGGTGATTACCAGGGCTGCGCGGTGATGAACTACGGGGAAGTCGATGTTCCCTATACGCGAATCACTGAGCACAAATACTTTGCGCCATGGGAACATCATGAGCAATCTGTATGCTACGAAGAATATAGCAGATCCTGCACTGAAAAGGACATTCCCTACTATCCAATCCGGCAGATGGGCGAAATGCAACTGCTGAATAAATATCTCGATGAAGCTGAAAAAGAAGAGAATATTACTTTCATAGGGCGCCTGGGCACTTATCGGTATCTGGATATGGATGTAACGATAAAAGAAGCTCTGGACGTAGTTGAAAAATACCGCGAGGCGCTGGACAAGGATCATAAGATGCCCGTTTTCTCGGTCAATCCCAGATGAAAATTGCCGCGTTAATCGTCACCTACAATCGTCTCGAAAAACTTAAAAAGTGTTGGGCTGCGGTAGAACCTTTGTCCTTTCATGAAATAGTTATAGTGGATAATGCATCAACAGATGCAACCTCTGACTGGTTAAACAGTCTGAACGACCCACGGCTAAAAATAATTTCAAGTGAAGTCAATGATGGCGGGGCTGGTGGCTTTTACAGAGGCTCTGAATGGATAGCATTGAACAGCACCCCGGATTGGGTGCTGTTTTTCGATGACGACGCCTATCCGGATTCAACTTTACTGGAAAAATTCGTTGCGAGTGACAGGCAAAACGCTCAGGCAATTGCAACCTGCGTTCTGGATACGCGTGGTGCGCGTTGTAAAATGAATATTCCGTGGAAGAAAATACCTAATACTGTTAGTGATTTACTACATTATTCTGGTAAAAATTCTGAATTCGAAGCTGTTGAATTCGTCTCTACAGAGATTCAGGCATTTTCATTTGTAGGTGTTTTCGTAGCGTTTGATACGCTTAAAGAGACATATAAGTTCATTAATAAATCACTTTTTATCTATTTCGATGATGTATTCTATTCATGGAAATTACATATCGAAGGTTGTAAGTTATTATATAATCCCGATCTGGTTTTTCATCACGATGTTGTTGAATCCAGTTCTGCTATGATGCCATGGAAAATTTACTATTTAGCACGCAATTTAATATCATCGCGTTATATCTTTCCTGACAAAAAACCATTTAGCGTTGTTTCTATCTTGATGCGGATAACGAAATATTATTTGATGGCTGTTAAGTCAGAAAGTAAGGTTAGTTACCTTACGTCTCTATCCAGAGGTGTGATTGATGGTTTGCTCTTTGCGACGAAAGGTCTTAAAAATGGCAGGCGTTAATGAAAAAGCTTTGTTTTTATATTAATTCTGATTGGTATTTCAATTTACATTGGAAAGAACGGGCGCTGGCCGCAAAAGAAGATGGATATGAAGTTCATGTAATCTGCAATTTCGAGAATCCAAAGATTTTCAGTGATTTCGAGTCGTCAGGTATCAAGCCCCATGACTCCAGGATGTCAGAGCAATCTCTCAATCCCATTATCATTATCAAAGATTTATTGCGGTCGCTTCGAATCCTCAAAAAAATCGATCCTGATATCTTGCACTGCATAACTATTAAACCATGTCTTGTTGGTGGTTTTTATGCAAAAGTATTCAGGAAGAAATTGGTGTTAAGCTTTGTTGGGTTGGGTCGTGTATTCTCCTCGAATGCAAAAAAATATAGAATACTAAAATATAATGTTTCAACTTTTTACCGTTGGGTTAGTAAAAAAAAGGATGTCTTCTTTATCTTTGAACACCAACTGGACCGCGATAAAATAATATCAATTACTGGAATCGATTCTGGTAAAACAATTGTTATCGATGGTGCCGGAATCGATACTGAGAAGTTTGAATATCTTAACGAACCCGATAATTCACCTCCAACCGTATTGTTTGCCAGTCGCCTTATCTGGAGTAAAGGTCTTTCTGATTTGGTTGAAGCCAGAAAAGTTCTCCTGCGAAAAGGCATACATTTTAACCTTGTTGTTGCAGGTATTACTGTCAAGAAAGACCCTGATGCTATTCCTGGTAATGTTATCAAGAAATGGTCTGATGACAAGGATATTATCTGGCTTGGTCAGCGCGATGATGTTAAAACGCTTATTGAAAGGGCAAACATCGTTGCTTTACCATCAGTTTATGCCGAGGGCGTGCCAAGGATTTTGATAGAAGCTGCGGCTGTTGGGCGTCCCTCAATCGCTTACGATATGGGGGGGTGTAGCAGTATTATTGTTAACAATAATACAGGTTTTATCGTCGATAAGGACATTGATGATCTCGTATATAAACTTGAAATGTTAATTACGAATAAACAACTTAGAGTTAATTTTGGAATCAATGCTCGGGCTTGGGTAATGTCGCGTTTTTGTTCAACGTATGTGATAAAGAAAACACTGGGGGTATACAATGAACTTGAGTGACAAAGGAGAGAGAGCAATGCCATCAAAAATCATTGTAGAAGTTCCTGTCTCCTGGATGAAAAACCCGGTCGATGGACACAAGCATAGATTTTTTATTACCAACCTGATCCTGGCTCTTACGGAAAGAAAAATTCCTCTTTATTTCAGAGAGGTGCCATTTGGTGCTGATGAGGCCCCCAGAAAGCCAGAAAAGGGAACGTTAACATTTTCTTATCACTCCTGGGGCAACGAACAGAACGTTGTAAGGATGAAAGAAGCGGCAGTTACTCCGTTGTTTTCAATGGATTTTAGCGGTTACTCCGGTTGGTCCGATATTTCGCTAAATTTTGATAAATATAAAGAAAGTATCAATAAGTTTGATGGAAATGAAGTTGAAAGGATTTTAAATGAATGGAAGTTAAAGTTTATTGAAAAAAACGAGTCAAAATATCCTCAGTCTGATGAAGCGTTGCCTGAAAATGTGAAAGGTTTTGTTTTCTATCCGATGCAGGTTCAAAATGATCCTGTAGCTGTTCACAGCAGTTATGATGGCGTGCAGTTACTACTGGATGCGGCCGATGTTGCCCGAAAAAAACAAATCTATTTATTCGTTAAACGACATCCTTTTTGCCAGTCTTTTGCTGTCGAAGAGACGATTACATTGCTGACGCAAAGTAATCCTTGGGTGATCAGAACCAATAGCAATATTCATCACTTAATCAGGGAATCCAGGTCAGTTATTACCATAAACTCAGGCGTTGGAATTGAAGCTTTAATTGATGGAGCCTCCGTTTTTTGTGCAGGTAAATGTGAATGGCAGCAGTGCTCAAACATAATCGATGATAAAAGTGATCTGGAAAAAGCTTTCTCTGATAATCCGGAAAAAATGAATTTTGACCAGCAAAAATTGCTTGCCTTCCTGTTAACCGATTACTGGATTGACCCCAATGTAATGTCTAAATTTGATGATGCTATAGATAAAGCATTAATCAGTTTTGATGCTGAGTATGGGGATACAACCCCCCCTTTAAATCCGTCAGACGTATTGTTACCTATCATACTGGACCTGCACGGCCGGCTTGAATATGAACAGCGCAAAGCTAAGCAATCTATCCTTGATACTTACGCAGCAATAGACCTTTACGAAAACCTTAAGAAAGAAAAGGAAAGCATCGCCTCTGAACTTAAACGTTACATTGAACGTGTCAGGGTCTGTGAAGAAGAATTAGAACAGCTTCGCAATAGAATATAAGTCCCACTTTGGAATTCGGACAAGAATACGTTCTGTTTTTTGTCTGTTAGTGCTTGATTTTACAAGCCGATGTAATTTTTGATTTGCATCATGTATTATGAAAATGTGCATTTTTGAATGATTATTAGTCTCAAAATCAGACAGGAGTATGTAATGTCCAAGCAACAAATCGGCGTTGTAGGTATGGCAGTGATGGGCCGCAACCTGGCTCTTAACATTGAGAGCCGCGGTTACACTGTTTCAATCTTCAACCGTTCACGCGAAAAGACTGATGAAGTCATCGCTGAGAACCCGGGCAAGAAACTTGCTCCTTTTTACACCGTTGAAGAGTTTGTCGAATCGCTGGAAAAACCTCGTCGTATCCTGCTGATGGTTCAGGCGGGTGAAGCGACCGATAAGACTATTGCCTCTCTGACTCCACACCTGGATAAAGGCGACATTCTGATTGATGGTGGTAACACCTTCTACAAAGATACTATCCGTCGTAACAAAGAGCTGTCTGACCAGGGCTTCAACTTCATCGGTACCGGTGTTTCCGGTGGGGAAGAGGGCGCACTGAAAGGCCCATCTATCATGCCTGGTGGCCAGAAAGAAGCGTATGAGCTGGTTGCGCCAATCCTGGATAAGATTGCAGCACGTGCGGAAGATGGCGAAGCCTGTGTGGCTTACATCGGTCCTAATGGCGCGGGTCACTATGTGAAGATGGTTCACAACGGCATCGAATATGGCGACATGCAGCTGATTGCTGAAGCTTACGCACTGCTGAAAGGTGCGCTGGGTCTTAGCAATGAAGAGCTGGCTGAAACCTTCACCGACTGGAACAACGGCGAGCTGAGCAGCTACCTGATCGACATCACCAAAGATATCTTCACCAAGAAAGATGAAGACGGTAAATACCTGGTTGATGTGATTCTGGATGAAGCAGCGAACAAAGGCACCGGTAAGTGGACCAGCCAGAGCTCGCTGGATCTGGGCGAACCTCTGTCCCTGATCACCGAATCTGTCTTCGCGCGTTATCTTTCTTCGCTGAAAACCCAGCGTGTCGCGGCGTCTAAAGTCCTGAGCGGACCACAGGCGCAGGCCTTCACCGGCGACAAAGCTGAGTTTATCGAGAAAGTTCGTCGTGCTCTTTACCTGGGTAAAATCGTCTCTTATGCGCAGGGCTTCTCACAGCTGCGTGCGGCATCAGAAGAGAACAACTGGGATCTGCACTACGGCGAAATCGCGAAGATTTTCCGTGCTGGCTGCATCATCCGTGCCCAGTTCCTGCAGAAGATCACTGATGCTTATGAAGCAGACGCGGGCATTGCTAACCTGCTGCTGGCGCCTTACTTCAAAGATATCGCGGATCAGTATCAGCAGGCGCTGCGTGATGTCGTTTCTTACGCCATCCAGAACGGTATCCCGACGCCGACCTTCTCGGCAGCGATTGCTTACTACGACAGCTATCGTTCAGAAGTCCTGCCTGCTAACCTGATTCAGGCGCAGCGTGACTACTTCGGTGCCCATACTTACAAGCGCATTGATAAAGACGGTGTGTTCCACACCGAGTGGTTAGATTAATCACTAAAAAGGGCTTCCCTCGGGAAGCCCTTTTTTTATCCCACCAGTAAATCTCCGCTGCGAATCTCTTTCTCTCCCGCCAGCCTCACCACCAGCATACCTGCCGTGGCAAACCTCACCCAGTGCCGTGCATAGAGAATACCGCCATGCTCCGCCACCAGCGGGGTGATGTGGTCCGTCAGTGGATCGACAATCTCAGCCACCACCTCTCCCGGACGAATCTCTGCGCCCAGCGGTTTACGATGGAGGATTAATCCTGACACCGGCGAGTGAATATATTCACAGCCAGCCAGAGGTGTCGGCGGGTTTTTCAGGGCAGGGGAGGAGGCCGCAGAACCCTCACTATGGCGTTCTTTGATCACGCCAGTCTCTCCCGGCGCTTCAGCCGCATCGGGTACGGTTAAACCGATGGGGCCGTCATTGATGGCCACCACATCATCCCCGCCTGCGCTCGCCGGGACCAGCTCATCACCGCCAATAACGGGTGCGGCCACTTCCACCGAAATCGAAGGTTCGCTGTAGCCGATATAGCCCCCCTCCTGCAACGCTGAAATAATGGCATCCGCATCCTTTTCCGCCTGCTCAGGCGAGACATCACGAACGCCTCTCAACTCCAGCGTCACCGGCAGCAGCCCGCGTGGCATCGGATACGCTTTGCCAAACCGCTCCGCCAGCGTCAGCCAGGGTTCGCAGCAGGCTTCATCAAAGGGTTCGCCGCCGGAGATTTGCGCCAGCAACTGCACTTCACTGCCCAGCCAGCGTGCCAGCGGCTCAATATCCGGCCACGCATGCGGGGTGGTGTAGAGATGCGGTACGGCTTCCCAGTCGCAGTGCAGGTCAATCATCAGATCGGCCTGGCTGGCCATTCGCATCAGCGTGTAGCGCTGTGCATCCAGTTCGGTCTTAGGGACGGTATCGCGGTAGTGGCGATCGATCGCCTCGCGGATCAGGCTTCTGTTCTGCGATTCACTCTGGGTCAGGCTCTCAGCCAGCCCGGCCGCCAGGGTGGTGCCCAGTGAGGGGAAACGGCGATTAAAATCCTGACCGGAGAGGGTATGAAAACGTCCGAGGTGAGTGCCGTGCCAGTGCTGGCCCAGTGCCAGAGGATTGGCAACCGGCACCAGCGTAAAGGCGGCTTTGAGTTGCCCGGCGGATTCCAGCGCCTGCAGCCGCTGTTTCAGGAACCACGCCACCGCCATCCCCGGCAGTTCATCGCCGTGCAATGCCGCCTGGATATAGACCTGACGCTCATGATCCTGAGCAAAGTGAAAGCTGATGATTTCACGCTGGGTGCCTAAAGAGGCGCTTAACAGTGGATGATGTTGTTGATGCATACCGTGTTAATGTCCTTTAATCGGCAAAGGACGACAGCGCGCCGTCCCGAAAAGGTTAGAGTATAGTGCCGGATCGCGGTGAGGACGAAAATGGGGCCCGCGACACTACTGCTGAATAGAGATATCCGTGGCGAAGTAGCGCTTCTGAATCTCATCAAAGGTGCCGTTCTTTTTGATGTCGGCAAAGGCGTTATCCAGCGCGGTTTTCAGCTCAGTATCACCTTTGCGCAGGCCAATCGCCGTGCCGGGGCCGATGATCGGAGCCTGAATAATCGGACCGGCCAGCTCAAACGCTTTGCCCTGTGGCTGTTTGAGGAATCCGATAGCGGCCTGTGCCGCATCGGTAAAGACCGCGTCCAGCCGGCCTGAAACCAGATCGCTTTCTACCTGGGCCTGATCGCCATAAGGGACGACGGTCACACCATGAGGCTGCCATTTTGCCAGGGCATAGCGCTCCTGAACCGTTCCCTGTTGCACGCCGACCGTTTTCCCTTTCAGCGATTCAACGGTGGGCAGTATGCCTGCGCCTTTTCGGGCAATCAGTTGCGTATGGGTGTCGTAGAGCGGGACGGTGAAGTCAATCTGCTTCAGGCGCTCTTCCGTGATGCCCATATCTGACAGGATGGCATCAAACTTACGTGCTTTCAGCGCGGGGATCATGCCGTCAAACTGGCTTTCGACCCAGACGCATTTCGCCTGCATCTGTTTACAGAGTGCGTTGCCCAGATCAATGTCAAAGCCGACCAGCTTGCCCTGGGGCGTTTTCGATTCAAACGGCGGATAGGTCGGGTCAACCGCGAAACGCACCTGTTCAATTTTTGCCTGCGCGCCAAATGCACAGCCTGCCAGAAGGGTGAGAGCCAGCGTCTGACGCAGGCGTTGAGTGAAAATGTTCATGATTTTGCTCTTATTCTGTCGTGATGAGTGATTATGCAGAGTATCGCCGGGCTGCCGGGATGGCAATTATTGCGTTATCTCTATCACGTCAGCCTTGCACAGCGCCCGGTAGTCTTCGGTGTTCAGGATCACTGAGCGCTCCAGCAGACCGGCGTTAAATGCGATCTCCGGATAACGTTCAAACAGCGCGGGGTCCACAATCAGTCGGAGGTCGGGATGAAAGCTGAACGGCGGTATCGCCCCGAATACGCAGCCGGTCAGTTGGTCGGTTTCTGCCGGACTGGCCAGTGACGCGCGTCGTCCGCCCACCGCGTCGGCAACCTTATTCAGATCGGCCTGCCGATCGGCGGGTAACACGGCCAGCACATGCTGTTTAACGCCGTTGCCTTTGACATGACAGACCAGCGCTTTCGCGCCCTGACCGATTTCGGTGCCGCGTATTGCCGCGACGGCTTCACATTTACCGGTCGCCTCATGCTCCATCAGGCGATAGCGCGCCTGATGCTGGTCGAGAAGGGCGATTAACTTTTCATGGGTGGTCATGGTCTTCTCCCGGGTAGATGGGCGGTGTTCACGAAGGGGGAGCGGTGCAGGATGTGAGAAGAATCCTGCTCAGAATCCGCATAAAAACGGTATTCTGAGCAGGTTATTGCACATTTACTGATGGCGGTCGCGCAGGTTATTGATCACCGTGCTGAAGTCGAGATCCTGATCCTGCAACAGCACCATCAGATGATAGACCAGGTCTGAGGCTTCATTGGTGAGCTCATGCCGGTCATTGACGGTTGCCGCCAGCGCGGTTTCCACCCCTTCTTCACCCACTTTCTGCGCGATACGCTTGGTGCCGCTGGCGTAGAGGCGGGCGGTGTAAGAGCTCTCCGGATCGGCTGTCTTACGGGAAGCGAGCAGTTGCTCCAGCTGATAAAGGAAGGTCCACTCCGGTGCCGCGGGGGAGAAGCAGCTGCTGGTGCCCAGATGGCAGGTCGGGCCAATCGGATTGGCCAGGATCAGCAGCGTGTCGTTGTCGCAGTCTGGCGTAATGCTCACTACCTGCAGAAAGTTGCCGGAGGTTTCACCTTTGGTCCATAAACGGTTTTTGGTACGGGAGAAAAAGGTGACGTTGCCTTCAGCCAGCGTTTTTTCCAGTGCCGCCGGATTCATGTAGCCATGCATCAGGACTTCGCCTGAGACATTGTGCTGCACGATGACCGGCATCATGCCCTCTGTTTTGTCCCAGTCGAGCTGAGCCTGTTGTTGTTCGGTTAGCACGCGCGAATCTCCACTCCGTTGTCGATCAGGAAGCTCTTCAGCTCACCGATATTAATAATCTGCTTATGGAATACCGAGGCGGCCAGCGCCCCATCAACATTGGCTTCGGTAAAGGCTTCCAGGAAGTGCTGCATCGTACCTGCGCCGCCAGAGGCGATCAGCGGCACCTTGCAGACATCCCGCATTTTCTTCAGCTGCACCAGGTCATAGCCATTACGCACGCCATCCTGATTCATCATATTCAGCACGATTTCACCCGCGCCCAGCTTCTGCACTTCCTGCACCCACTCCAGCGTTTCCCACTGGGTCACGCGGGTGCGCGCTTCGTCACCGGTGTACTGATTAACCTGATATTTGCCGCTGCTCTCATCGAACCAGGTGTCGATCCCGACCACAATACACTGCACGCCGAAACGATCCGCGAGGCGGGTGATCAGCGTCGGGTCAGCCAGCGCCGGTGAGTTGATCGAAATCTTATCCGCACCAAATTCCAGGATACGCGCCGCGTCTTCCGGGGTTTTGATACCGCCCGCCACGCAGAACGGAATATCGATGACTTCCGCTACCCGCGACACCCAGCTCTTGTCTACGACCCGGCCATCGGAGGAGGCGGTGATGTCATAGAACACCAGTTCGTCGGCCCCTTCGGCAGCATAGCGCTGGGCCAGCGGCACGATGTCACCGATGATCTCGTGGTTACGAAACTGTACGCCTTTGACCACCTGGCCGTCACGCACATCGAGGCAGGGAATTATCCGTTTTGCCAGCATGAGATCGCCTCCGAAACAGTGAATTTATCTTCCAGCAGCGCACGACCGACAATGACGCCCTGAACACCGCTGCCGCGCAGGGCGGCGATATCATTAAGTTCGCCAATGCCGCCAGAAGACTGGAAGGCGATGGACGGGAAGCGTGCGGTCACTTCCTGATAGAGGGCGACGTTGGAGCCAGTGAGGGTGCCATCACGGGAGATATCCGTGCAGAGCACGTGCTTCAGTCCCACCTGCTGGAAATCGGTAATCACCTCTTCCAGCATCACGCCGGCCGCTTCCTGCCAGCCGCTGATGGCCACTTCTTTACGGTTACTGGCGTCGATACGCACATCCAGCGCCAGCACGATCGCCTCAGCGCCAAACTCGGCAAACCACCGTTTGACCTCTTCCGGCTGTTTGATGGCGGTGGAACCCACCACCACACGACTGGCACCGGCTTCCAGCAGGGCGTGCACATCGTCACGGCTGCGGATGCCTCCACCGACCTGCACCGTCACATCCACCCCTTCCAGCAGGGTTTTCAGCAGGGAGATCTGACGCTTCGCCGGATCTTTCGCGCCGGTCAAATCCACCAGATGCAGAACGGTTGCGCCCTGACGAACGTAATCCTGCAGACGCGGCAGCGGGTCACTGCCGTAATCGCGCTGCTGCCCATAATCGCCCTGATGCAGACGAACGACTTTGCCGTCAATTAAATCTAACGCGGGGATAATCATTACATCTCCAGGAAATTTTTCAGCAACTGTGCGCCCGCTTTGCCCGAACGCTCCGGGTGGAACTGGACGCCGAAGAAGTTATCCTTCTGCACCGCTGCGGTGAAGGCTTCGCCGTAGTGACACTGTGCGATGGTGCTGGCGTTGACCGGCATGGCGTAGCTGTGAACAAAGTAGAAATAGCTGCCATCGTCGATGCCGCGGAACAGGTGATTGCCCGCCTGCGCGGTAATCTGGTTCCAGCCCATGTGCGGCAGCGGCAGACCCTGCGTGTCCATCAACGAAACCGGTTCATCAATAATGCCCAGCGTCGGCACACCGCCGTTTTCATCGCTGCCGCGTCCCAGCAGCTGCATCCCCAGACAGATCCCCAGCACCGGCTGGGTACAGGCTTTCACCAGATCGATCAGGTCACGCTCTTCCAGCTGCGTCATCGCCGCCTTCGCGGTGCCAACGCCCGGCAGAAACAGTTTGTCGGCGCGCAGGACCACATCAGGATCGCGGCTGACTTCCGGGCGGTAGCCCAGACGTTCAATCGCCCATTTCACTGAGGAGAGGTTGGCGCACCCGGTATCCATGATCACCACGTTCATCACAGCACTCCTTTCGAACTCGGCAGGGTATTACCCTCTACGCGAATCGCCTGGCGCAGCGTACGACCAAAGGCTTTGAACAGGCTCTCGACACGGTGATGGTCGTTCTTGCCTTTGGTTTTGAGATGCAGGGTGCTCATCATGGCGTAAGAGAGCGAGCTGAAGAAGTGCTCGACCATCTCGGTGCTGAGGTCACCCACACGCTGGTAGTTGAACTCGGCTTTGAACTCGATGTGCGGACGGCCGGAGATATCGAGCGCACAGCGCGCCAGGCATTCGTCCATCGGCAGCACGAAGCCAAAACGGCCAATACCGCGTTTGTCGCCCAGTGCTTTAAGCAGCGCTTCCCCCAGGGCCAGACCGGTATCTTCCACCGTGTGGTGATCGTCAATGTAGAGATCACCTTTCACTTCAATGTGCATGCGGAAACCGCCGTGCACCGCAATCTGGTCCAGCATGTGGTCGAAGAAGCCCACGCCGGTATTGATCTTACTGCCGCCTTCGCGGTCCAGCCACAGTTCAACCCGAACCTGCGTCTCTTTGGTGTTGCGCTGCACCAGCGCATGGCGGTCGCGCTGGGTCAGGCGTTGCTGGATGGTCTGCCAGCTCTGGCCATCTGCGCCGTAGCGGATAGCCTGAATGCCCATATTCTCCGCCAGCTGAACGTCAGTCAGGCGATCGCCGATGACGTAGCTGTTGGCGGTATCGAGCGCGCCCTCCGCCAGCCAGGCTTCCACCATTCTGGTTTTCGGCTTGCGGCAGTCGCAGTGGTCGTCAGGCATATGCGGGCAGATCAGCACATCATCAAACGCGATACCCTGTGAGGTCAGTACCTGCATCATCAGATTGTGCGGGCCATCGAAGTCCGCCTGCGGGAAACTGGCGGTGCCCAGACCATCCTGATTGGTGATCATCACCAGCCGATAACCGGCGGCCTGCAGCGCCAGCAGCGCCGGAATAACGTCTGGCTCAAACGCCAGCTTATCCAGTCGGTCAACCTGATAATCTTCAGGCGGCTCAGAGATGAGGGTGCCATCGCGGTCAATAAAAAGGGTCTTCTGGCTCATGCTTGCTCCACAGAAAAGGCTTGCAGCGCGGCGATCACTCGTTCGCACTCTTCACGCGTGCCGATGGAGATGCGCAGGCATCCCGACAGGCCTGGGTTTTTGTTTTGATCACGCAGGATAATGCCCTGATCCCATAAGGTTTTGAAGACTTTAGGCGAATCGGTAAAGCGCGCCAGCACATAGTTGGTTTCACTGGGGAAAACCTGCTCCACGCAGCTGAGCTGAGCCAGTGCCTCCAGCAGCCAGCCGCGACTGGCATTCAGTTGCGCCACATGCTCACGCATCAGGGCGATACCCTGCTCGCTGAGTGCCTGACCCGCAACGTCGGCCACGGGCGTCGCCAGCGGGTAGGGGGCAATGACCTTCATCAGCAGGTCGATCACCGGCTTATTCGCCAGCGCAAAGCCACAACGCAGGCCTGCCAGCGCAAAGGCTTTCGAGAGCGTACGCAGGATCACCAGATGCGGATAATCCTTGAGCCATCCGGTCAGGGTCGCCTGCGGGCAGAACTCAATATAAGCCTCATCGGCCACGACCAGCGCTTTTCCGGCGGTCATCGCCAGCAGCTGACGGATATCCTCCTGATTGATTAGGTTGCCGGTCGGGTTGTTGGGGCTGCAGAGATAAACGACTTTCACGCCTTCCAGCTGCTCTGCAATCGCGGGCAGGTTCAGCTGCCAGCCGTCCAGCGCGGGAACGGTGCGGTATTCGATGCCGATGGTTTCGGCGCTGACGCTGTACATGCCATAGGTCGGTGGACAGAACAGAATCGCATCATGACCCGGCTCACAGAAGGCGCGCATGATCAGTTCAATGGCTTCATCCGCGCCGCGGCTCACCAGCACCTGCTCGGGGGTTAAGCCTGCGTAGGCGGCGTAGCGCTCAATCACGATTTTCGGCTGACACTCGGGATAGCGGTTCAGCGTCTGCTGCGACAGCTCAAACGGCACCGGCAGCGGAAACTCGTTGGCGTTAAGCCAGACATCGCCGTTACCACCCAGACGACGCGCCGACATATAGGGGGTCAGAGCGCGCACATTGGCGCGCGCCAGCTGCTCAATATCCTGACTCATGCTTGCTCCTTCAGTGCGGCAACGCGCAGGGTGACGGCATTCCTGTGGGCATCCAGCTGCTCAGCGGCGGCCAGGGTTTCAATCGTCGCGGCCAGGTTCAGGAAACCCTGCGGCGTCAGCTCCTGCACCGTCATGCGTTTCTGAAAATCGGCCAGTCCCAGGCTGGAACAGGTCGCGGTGTAACCGTAAGTTGGCAGGACGTGGTTAGTGCCTGACGCGTAATCCCCCGCCGACTCCGGCGACCAGTCGCCCAGAAAGACGGAACCGGCGCTGGTGATGGTGTCCACCAGTTCGCGCGGCTGACGGGTCTGCAGAATCAGGTGCTCCGGGCCGTAGAGGTTAGAAATCGCCACGCACTCTTCAAGGTCACGCGCCACGATCAGGCGACTGCTCTCCAGCGCCTGACGGGCGGTGGCTGCACGCGGAAGCTGTGCCAGCTGCTGTTCAACCGCGTCCGCAACTGCCTCAGCCAGCTTCAGGGAAGGCGTCAGCAGAATCACCTGTGAGTCGGGGCCGTGCTCCGCCTGTGAAAGCAGATCAGAGGCGACAAACGCGGGCGTCGCCCCCTCATCGGCGATCACCAGCACTTCAGAGGGGCCTGCCGGCATATCGATTGCCGCGCCATCCAGGCGCTGACTCACCTGACGTTTTGCCTCGGTGACCCACGCGTTGCCCGGACCAAAAATTTTGTCCACGCGCGGCACCGTTTCCGTGCCGAAAGCCATGGCGGCAATAGCCTGCGCGCCGCCCACCTGAAAGACCTCTTCAACACCACACAGCTGCGCGGCATAAAGGATCTCATCGGCAATCGGCGGAGGTGAACAGAGCACCACGCGCCCGCATCCGGCGATGCGTGCCGGGGTTGCCAGCATCAGCACGGTTGAGAAGAGCGGGGCGGAACCGCCGGGGATATAGAGCCCGACCGATTTTACCGGACGGGTAATCTGCTGGCAGCGCACGCCGGGCTGTGTTTCCACATCCACGGGCGGCAGGATCTGGGCATTGTGGAAGGTTTCGATATTCTTCACCGCCACAGCCATCGCCTGCTTCAGCGCGTCACTCAGACGGACGCTGGCTTCTGCGATTTGCTGCGGGGTCACGCGCAGATGGTCAACCTGCGCCTTGTCGAACCGGGCGCTGAACTGGCGCAGCGCTTCATCACCACCGGACTTCACCTGCTCCAGGACGTCGCGCACCGTCTGTGTGACGTTGTCAGAGGCGGCAATCGCAGGACGTAACAGCAGCGCCTGCTGCTGTTCCGGGGTGCACTGCTGCCATTCAATCGGGGTAGAAAAGGCCATGGCTTACTCCATCATCTTCTCAATTGGCAGCACCAGAATTGAACTGGCACCCAGTGACTTCAGTTTTTCCATCGTTTCCCAGAACAGGGTTTCGCTGCTGACCATGTGCATCGCCACGCGGCTGACATCACCCGCCAGCGGCAGAACGGTCGGGCGCTCTGCGCCAGGCAGCAGGCTGATCACCTCTTCCAGGCGCTCACTCGGCGCGTGCAGCATGATGTACTTCGATTCGCGCGCTTTGATCACGCCCTGAATACGGGTCATCATCTTGTCAATCAGCTCCTGCTTGGCGGCAGGCATCTCGCCATCGCGCTGAATCAGGACGGCTTTTGAACGATAGATCACTTCCACTTCACGCAGGCCATTGGCCTCCAGCGTGGCCCCGGTGGAGACCAGGTCGCAGATGGCGTCAGCCAGACCGGCGCGGGTCGCAACTTCAACGGAACCGTTCAGCATACAGGTTTTGAAGCTGACGCCTTTTTTATCGAGGTACTGCTTTAACAGGTGCGGATAGGAGGTGGCGATACGGGCGTTGTCGAGGCACTGCGGACCGGTGTACTCGTCATCGGTTCCCATCGCCAGCGACAGGCGGCAGCCGCCGAAGTCGAGGCGGCGCAGGGTAAAATAACGCGGGTCTTCACCCTGCGCCCGGCGTGAGAGTAACTCCTCTTCCAGCACGTTCTCACCGATGATGCCTAAATCGACCACGCCATCCATGACCAGGCCAGGAATATCGTCATCGCGCACGCGCAGGATGTCGATGGGCATGTTCTCCGCAAACGCAATCAGGCGCTGTTGCTGAAGGTTGATTTTAACGCCGCAGCGCGCCAGCAGTTCGCGTGAATCATCACTTAAACGGCCAGATTTCTGCATAGCTATGCGTAAACGGGTGTTATCTAACATGGTTCCTGTCCTCTTAATCCTGTCCTGAATGTGTGATTACGTCAGCCCATAAAAAAACCCCCGGAAGACGATCTTCCGGGGGTTCTCTTGCGTTCGCACCACTGGAAGATCTTGAAAGTCTTCCAGCACCAATCGCCTGAAAGACTAGTCAGGATGATGGTGGTGGTGATGGTTAAACTGAACGCGTGTCATAATAATCTCGTCGATGAATGAGTATTCATTTGTGGGGTTTAACCTAGCGAAGATGCGTGCCGTTGGCAACACTTTTTTATAGACCCGGTTCGGAAAGCACTGAAACAGGTTGTCCTGGTTTGCAATCCGGGGGCAAACTACGGTGAAGTCAGGGTGGATGTTTTACGTCAGGAGTCAATATGAAGAAGGTCGCGATTGTGGGACTGGGCTGGTTGGGCATGCCGCTGGCCACGGCGTTAACGGCGCGGGGCTGGCAGGTGACAGGCAGTAAAACTACCCCGGACGGTGTTGAGGCGGCCCGCCGCTGCGGCATTGAGGCCTTTCAGCTGGAGCTGACGCCTGAGCTGGTGTGTGATGCCGCCGATATCGAACCGCTGTTCAATGTTGATGCGCTGATCGTTACGCTGCCCGCCAGCCGCACAGCAGAAGGGGGCGAGGCCTATCTGCAGGCGGTGCAGAATGTGGTCGACACCGCGCTGGTTTACAGGGTGCCACGCATTATCTTTACCAGCTCCACCTCTGTGTATGGCAGCAGCTCCGGGCCTAAGCGGGAAAACAGCCCGCTGAACGCCGAAACCGTCGCCGGAAAGACGCTGGTGAAACTGGAAAACTGGCTGCACGATCTGCCTGGCACCAGCGTCGATGTGGTTCGTCTGGCGGGGCTGGTCGGGCCAAAACGCCATCCGGGACGCTTCCTGGCGGGGAAACAGGATGTGGCTAATGGTTCGCAGGGCGTCAATCTGGTGCACCTCGACGATGTGGTTGAGGCGATTACGCTGCTGCTGCAGTCGCCGAAAGGAGGCCGCACCTATAACCTCTGTGCGCTGAAGCACCCCTCACGCGACACCTTTTACCCGGCGGTGACGCGCCAGCTTGGGCTGCAGCCGCCTCAGTTCGCGCCCGAGGCAGTGAAAGAAACCGGTAAGCTGATTGACGGGTCGCGTATCTGCAGCGAGCTGGGGTTTGAGTATCGCTATGACGATCCGGTGAAGATGCCGCTGGAGTAGGGCGCTGAACACCGTTTTGCGGGAGCCGGCTGCTCCCGCTGCATCTTCTCCTGTTCTGACTGCTTTGTAGTTACAACATACTATTAGCAGGATTTAGGGGAAAAACCGTGCCCGTCTGAAATCCGGTAGTTCAGTCGGGCAGGCAGCGGTGACCGTCACTTACCTCACACCCCCAATCTGTCCCGCAGCGCATACCACACCGCGCCCATCGCCGTCAGCGGCACCTTAAAGCGTCTGCCGCCGGGGAAGGGCAGATGCGGCAGGCGGGCAAAGGCGTCAAAACGCTCAGCATCGCCGCGTAAAACTTCACTGATCAGCTTGCCGGAGAGATGGGTGCAGGTCACGCCATGACCGCTGTCACCCTGCATGAAATAGACATTGTTCTCCAGCCGGCCAAACTGCGGCATGCGCGAGAGCGTCAGCAGGAAATTGCCGCTCCAGCTAAAGTCTAGCCTGACGTTCTGCAATTGAGGGAAGGTGCGGCGCAGTTTGGGACGGATCAACGCTTCAATATCTGCCGGTTCCCGTGCCCCATAGACCACGCCACCGCCATAGAGCAGCCGGTTATCCGCCGTCAGACGAAAATAATCCAGCAGGTAGTTACAATCTTCCACGCAGTAGTTGTTCGGCAGCAGCGACAACGCCTGATCGGGTGAGAGCGGCTCGGTAACCACAATCTGTGAACCGCACGGCATGCTTTTCCTGCTCAGTCGCGGCTCAAGCTGCGGCGAGAGATAGGCGTTACCGGCGAAGATGACAAAGGTGGCGCTGACCTCACCGTGGGCGGTTTTTACCCGATTCGGTGAGCCATAAACCACCTTCAGGGCCGCAGACTGTTCGTAGATGCGTCCGCCATGTCGCCGTATCGCTTCCGCTTCGCCCAGCGCCAGGTTCAGGGGGTGCAGATGGCCGCCGCGCCGGTCCAGCAGCCCGCCGACATAACGTTCGGTCGCCACTTCGCGGCGGATCCCCCGTTCATCGAGCAGCTCCAGATCGTGATTGCCATACTGCTGCCACAGGGTTTTCTGTTTCTGCAGATGTGCCATCTGGCGTGCGTTCAGGGCGGCAAAGATGCCGCCGGGCCGGTAATCGCAGTCAATCGCGTAACGATCAATGCGATCGCGGATGATCGCTGCGCCTTCAAACATCATGCTGCCCAGCATGCGGGCGCTCTCTTTGCCGTAGCGCTGCTCAATCACATCCACGTCGCGGCTGTAGGAGTTGACCACCTGGCCGCCGTTACGTCCGCTGGCACCAAAGCCGATGCGTGCGGCTTCCAGCACGACCACGTCATAGCCAACTTCGGTCAGATGCAGCGCCGCAGAGAGGCCGGTAAAGCCGCCGCCAATAATGCAGACGTCACACTGGATGCTCTCCTGCAGCGTCGGCCAGGGTTCATGGGCATTGGCGGTTGCCGCGTAATAACTCTCCACATAATTCATAACAACCTCCTGAATGCGCCTAAAAGTTAGCGGGCGTGTGGGCACTGACGATGCGACAGGGGATATCGGCACTGTTGGTGAAGCTGTGCGGTAAGCCGGTATCAATCACATAACTCTCTCCGGCAGAGAGATGAAAGCGCTGCCCGTTGATCATCAGGATAATTTCACCCTCCAGCAGCGTACCGGTCTCTTCACCAGGATGACGCAGCTTCTCACCGGTACTGGCACCGGGCTGGTAAGTTTCCAGCAGCATCCCCAGCGAACGCTGGGCTTTACCGTTGTCGATCAGTTTCAGCGAGACCCCCTGACTGCCAATCTCCAGCAGTTCGCCGGGCCGGACGATAATTTTCGGCTCTGCATCCGGCCTGGGATCGGAGAAGAACTCCGACAGGGAGAGGCCATAGACCTTCAGCAGTTTCTGCAGGGTGCTGACCGCCGGGCTGACCTTATCCTGTTCGATGGTGCTGATGGCGCTGTGGGTCAATCCGGCCAGCTCAGCCACCCGGCGCTGCGACAGCCCCAGCGTCTGCCGGATCTCCGCCAGCCGCCGTCCCGGTGCCAGCGTGGCATCATTCATCGTCTTTTCCCCTGTGATAACGAATGGCAGCCTGTATAAATCCGCTGAACAGCGCCTGCGATCCCGGCGTCGTTTCCGGTTGCCATTCGGGATGCCACTGCACCGCCAGGGCGAAAGGGTGATGACGCAGGCTCACGGCTTCGACCAGACCATCGGCTGCGCGTGCTTCGATGCGCAGCTGCGGTCCCGGCTCGCGGATGCCCTGATGATGCAGAGAATTGACCTCCAGGGTGCTGTCGGCAAACAGCGTCGCCAGTACGCCGTCCGGTTCGACGGTCACCTGATGCACCGGCGCATACTGCTCAGCCAGGGGGCGCGTCTCATCTTCATGATGACGCTGAACGTCAGGCCGGGCGCTGAGATCCCGCCACAGGCTGCCGCCATTCGCCACCACCAGCTCCTGCAGTCCCCGGCAGATGCCAAACATCGGCATTTTGTGGCTGGTGGCCCAGGTGATCAGCTGAAAGGCGAGGCGGTCACGACCCGGATCGGCGTGCGGCTCCTCACCGGCCTCGCCATAGTGCCAGGGTTCGATATTGCTGGGACTGCCGGTCAGCAGCAGACCATCCAGCACAGCCATAGCATTTTCTAATAGATGAGGGGCGTTAATCAGACTGTGGGGCAGGGCGAGCGGTACGCCTCCTGCCTGAACGAGTGCATCGCAATATTTGTTATGCACCGTCTGAGTCGGATGACCGCCGGTATCCTTCTGGCACATCACTACGCCAATCAACGGCTTGTCAAAAATAATGCCCATCTCACGTCCTCGCTTCGCTGTTCGAAATATCTACCGAAAGGGCACGTCTGGCGGTTAATTGTTCAATATTTTTTCAATCTAGCAATCTGCTGTTTGTTCTTCAAACAGATTTGTTACATTTGCACACTTTTTATGTTGGCGCTATGTTAGTGGTGTGGCCGTTATTTTGAGCATTACGCAAACCTTACAGGGGCGGGTGAGATCATGACTAACCTGGTAGAAGTGGAAGACTTCACGCTTCACAGTGAAGAGAAACGAACCAGCGCGTTCCAGCTTGAGGTGAAAACCTGGCTGGAGCGCCATCCTGAAACGCAGTATGTCGACATCCTGTTAAATGATTTAAATGGTGTGTTTCGCGGCAAGCGTATTCCGGTCTCCGCGCTGCCCAAACTGGAAAAAGGGTGTTATTTCCCCGCCTCGGTATTCGCCATGGATATCCTCGGCAATACGGTGGAAGAAGCGGGACTTGGCCAGTCACTGGGCGAACCCGACAATCTCTGCCTGCCGGTCAGCGGCACCTTAGTTCCCTCCGCCTCCGATCCTCAACACATTGCGCAGCTGCTGTTAACCATGTGCAACCAAGATGGCACTCCCTTTGACGTTGAACCCCGAAATGTCCTCAACCGGTTGTGGCAACAGCTGCGCAACCGAGGCCTCTTTCCGGTGGTAGCGGTAGAGCTGGAGTTCTATCTGGTTGACAAAAAGCGCGATGCTGAAGGGTTCATCCAGCCGCCCTGTGCGCCGGGCAGTGATGAACGCAACATGCAGAGCCAGGTTTATTCGGTCGATAATCTCGACCACTTTGCGGATGTGCTGCGTGATATTGACGATCTGGCGCGTCAGCAGGGGATACCGGCCGATGGCGCACTGGCGGAAGCCTCGCCCGGACAGTTTGAAATCAACCTGCATCATACCCGCGACGTGCTGCGCGCCTGCGACCATGCGGTGCAGCTTAAGCGGCTGATCCGGCAGGTGGCGGAGAACCACGGTATGACCGCCACCTTTATGGCTAAGCCCTATGAAGAGTATGCGGGCAGCGGGATGCATGTGCACATCAGCATGCTGGATGCCGCCGATCATAACGCCTTCGCCTGTGACGACGGCAGTGATTCGCCGCTGATGAAGCGGGCGCTGGCTGGCATGATCGACCTGATGCCCGCGTCGATGGCACTGCTGGCGCCCAACGTGAATGCCTATCGCCGCTTTGTGCCGGATGCGTATGTGCCGTTACAGGCCTCATGGGGCCATAACAATCGCACCGTCGCGCTGCGTGTGCCGTGTGGGGATATCGACAACCATCGCATTGAGTATCGGGTGGCCGGGGCGGATGCCAACCCCTATCTGGTGGTTTCTGCTATTCTTGCCGGTATGCTGCACGGACTGGATACGCAACTGCCGCTGCCGCAGCCGGTGACCGGCAATGGGCATCATGCGGAAGGCCTGGCCCTGCCGATCCGGCAGAGCGATGCCCTGTATGAATTTGACAGCAGCTATCCGCTGCAGAAGTTACTCGGCGAACGCTTTGCCAGCGTCTGGCACAGCTGCAAACACCATGAGCTGATGCAGTTTGAACGGCTGATCACCGCCACGGAAATTGACTGGATGCTGAAAAATGCCTGACCGGGGCGTTAATCGCTAATCTGAATTGCTTTTTTTGCTTATGATGCCCCGACGGCTTGAATTTCTGCCCGTGGTTGGGCAGAATACGCGGCCTGCAAAATCAGACGATAACCGACGCTTTAAGCGCCGGTTATTTTTTTGCATTCAGTTTTAACAGAGCATTTTTGCTGACTTAACCGAGGCCGGGCACGCACCCGGATAGATAAACACTGAAAACACGCACACGCGTGAGATTGAGGATTACAAAGATGGGGATGTTTACCACACTGCCAGTCAATGCTGGCACGCGTTTTCGTGATGATTACGGCGCCGCGTTAACCGCTAACCCTACTCCCTGTCGCTTAATGCGCAGTTGCCCTGTGACCCAGCCCAGCCAGGTTGTCGCACATGGGGGACTGAAGCATGTCGCTTAATACCTCCGCCGCACCGCAGCGTGCGCAACTCAAAAAAACGCTAACGTTACTTCCGGTCGTCATGATGGGCTTAGCCTACATGCAGCCTATGACCCTGTTCGATACCTTTGGTATTGTTTCTGGTCTGACCGATGGTCACGTTGCCACTGCTTATGCTTTCGCGCTGATTGCGATTCTGTTCACTGCCGTGAGCTACGGTAAGCTGGTACGCCGCTTCCCCTCTGCGGGCTCCGCTTATACCTACGCTCAGAAGGCAATCAGTCCGCACGTCGGTTTTATGGTTGGCTGGTCATCTCTGCTGGACTACCTGTTCATGCCGATGATCAACATCCTGCTGGCAAAAAACTACTTTGAGTCGCTGGTGCCCGGCATCCCGTCGTGGATTTTTGTGGTACTGCTGGTCGGTTTCATGACGCTCTCTAACCTCAAGGGCATC
This sequence comes from Pantoea sp. GM_Pan_3, assembly GCF_026541045.1. Taxonomy (NCBI): domain Bacteria; kingdom Pseudomonadati; phylum Pseudomonadota; class Gammaproteobacteria; order Enterobacterales; family Erwiniaceae; genus Pantoea; species Pantoea sp. GM_Pan_3. Next base: position 294,200 of record NZ_JALNVA010000001.1, read on the forward strand.
AAAACTGTCGCCAACTTCAACAGCGTCATTGTGGTGCTGCAGGTTGTTGTCATGCTCGGTATCACCGGCATGGTGATCTACGGTGTGGCAAGCGGCGTGGGTTCGGGCACTCTGGTGAGCAGCAGACCGTTCTGGTCTGAGAATGCGCACGTGGTGCCGATGATTACCGGTGCGACGATCCTCTGCTTCTCGTTCCTCGGCTTTGACGGTATCAGTTCGCTGTCGGAAGAGACCAAAGATGCAGAACGCACCATCCCGCGCGCGATTTTCCTGACGGCGCTGATCGGTGGTGTGATCTTTATCGCGGCATCCTATTTCCTGCAGCTCTACTTCCCGGACATCAGCCGTTTCCAGGACCCGGACTCGTCACAGCCTGAAATCATGCTGTTCGTCGCCGGTAAAGCGCTGCAGGTCGGCATCCTGATCTTCTCGGTGGTCACGGTGCTGGCATCCGGTATGGCGGCGCATGCGGGCGTTTCGCGCCTGATGTATGTCATGGGTCGTGATGGCGTGTTCCCGGAGCGTTTCTTCGGTTACATCCATCCAAAATGGCGTACCCCGTCGCTCAACGTGCTGCTGGTGGGCGCGATTGCGCTGATGGCGATTAACTTCGACCTGGTCACGGCGACGGCGCTGATCAACTTCGGTGCGCTGGTGGCGTTTACCTTTGTGAACCTGTCGGTGATCGCGCAGTTCTGGATCCGTGAGAAGCGTAACCGCACGCTGAAAGATCACGTTCAGTATCTGCTGCTGCCGCTGCTCGGTGCGCTGACGGTCGGTGCGCTATGGGTGAACCTGGAAGAGAGTTCTATGGTGCTGGGCCTGATCTGGGCCGCCATCGGGATTATCTACCTGGCCTTCGTGACCCGCAGCTTCCGTAATCCGGTGCCGCAGTTCAGCGAAGAGATTTAATCGCGACGACGTTGCCGCCTTTCCGGCTCTTCCGGGAAGGCGGCAATAACCTAACCTGCCAGTACCAGCTCCCAGCTCCCCGCCTTTAACTGTTCCAGCGCCGCTTCACTCAACTTTTTGTCGGTAATGATCTGATCAAACCTCTCCAGCGGCAACGCCAGAAATGTCGCTATCCGGCTGTACTTCGAACTGTCACTGAGCAGCACGCGCTTACTGCTCACCTCGCTGACCGCCTGCTTCACGGTGACCTTATCTTCATCGGGCGTAAACAGGCCTCGCGGCCCCCAGCAGGAGGCGGAGATAAACGCGATATCAATCGCCAGATGACGCAGGCTTCTTGCTGCCGATTCGCCGACGCAGGAGCGGTTTTCCCGGCAGACCGTTCCGCCGGTGTGGATCACTCTGCACTGACTGCCCTCCATCAACAGATTCGCGACCATGAAATCGTTGGTCACCACCAGTAAATCATCACGATCCACTACCTCTCTCGCCAGGGCCAGCATGGTGGTGCCGGCATCCAGATAGATGCAGCTATTGCGGGGAATATGCCGGGCGGCGGCGCGGCCAATCGCATATTTCTCATCGTTAAAGAGGGTACTTTTGGTGAGATGTGAAGGCTCAGCCGCCAGCCGATCGGCAGTGCGTACGCCGCCGGAGACTGACAGCACCGCACCCTGTTCCTCCAGTTTCTGCACATCACGACGTATCGTCATGTGTGAGACCCCCAGCCGCTCCGTCAGCTCGGCAATGCTCACCACGCCACGATCGGCCACCAGTGCAAGAATCTGTTGATGACGTTCAACCGGAATCATACCTGCTCCTGCTATTTACCATTTTTTCACATTGTAGAGTATTTCACGGTTTATCAGAACAGATAATCACAGGGTCAGGGCTGAGAGTATGTTCAGATTCCCAGACAGAACACGGAAGCCCGACCGTGTTAAAAATTGTTCTCTGACGAAGCTATGATGTTTTTTGTGAGACGTGACACATTTTCAGTCGCCGGATGCTGGCACGATTAACAGTAACAAACAAATAATCACTTAATTTAACAGGGGGCGTAACGTGCCAGCAAAGAACATCTGTGTTATCGGGTTAGGATCCATGGGCATGGGGGCTGCACAATCCTGCCTGCGCGCCGGTCTCAACACCTGGGGCGTCGATTTAAATCCGGCCGCACTTGAGACGTTGCGCCGGGCAGGTGCGCGCGATGCGCAGCCCTCGGCATCTGCCTTTGCTGACCAGCTCGATGCTGTTTTGCTGCTGGTGGTCAATGCACAGCAGGTGAACGCGGTTCTGTTTGGTGAAAATGGCCTGGCGGCAAAGCTGCGTCCGGGGACCGTGGTGATGGTCTCATCCACGCTGTCAGCCAGCGACGCGCAGCAGATTGAGCAGCAGCTGGCGCAATATCAGCTGCTGATGCTCGATGCACCGGTCTCCGGCGGGGCTGCCAAAGCCGCCAGCGGTGAGATGACGGTCATGGCGTCCGGCAGTGAGGCGGCGTTTAGCCAGCTGCAACCGTTACTGGATGCGGTCGCGGCCAAAGTCTATCGCGTGGGCAGTGAGATCGGGGCGGGCTCCACCGTCAAAATCATCCATCAGCTGCTGGCAGGCGTTCACATCGCGGTGGGAGCAGAAGCGATGGCGCTGGCGGCACGGGCAGGCATTCCACTGGAAACCATGTATGAGGTGGTCACCCATGCTGCGGGTAATTCATGGATGTTCGAGAACCGTATGAAGCATGTGGTAGACGGTGACTACAGCCCGAAATCGGCTGTCGATATCTTTGTGAAAGATCTTAACCTGGTGGCCGACACCGCCAAAGCACTGCATTTTCCGCTGCCGCTGGCTTCCACCGCGCTTACTATGTTCACCGAAGCCAGCAACGCCGGTTATGGTCGTGAGGATGACAGCGCCGTGATCAAGATCTTCAGCGGCATAACGCTGCCGCAGGCGAAGGAGGAGGGATGATGCGTCTTGGTGTAATCGCAGATGATTTTACTGGTGCCACCGACATTGCCAGCTTTCTGGTGCAGAACGGGCTGAGCACCATTCAGTTCAACGGCATTCCCGCCGGTGAAATCGCCACCGATGCCCAGGCAATGGTTATCAGCCTGAAGAGTCGCTCCTGTCCGGCAGAGCAGGCGGTTGCTCAATCGCTGGCTGCGCTGGCATGGTTGCAGCAGCAGGGCTGCCAGCGCTTCTACTTTAAATATTGCTCCACCTTCGACAGCACCGCCCAGGGCAATATTGGTCCGGTGACCGATGCCCTGATGAAGGCGCTGGGTGAGACGCAGACCGTTATCTGTCCGGCTCTGCCGGTCAATGGCCGCACGGTCTATCAGGGCCATCTGTTTGTTGGTGACCAGCTGCTGTCGGAGTCGGGGATGCGCCATCATCCGGTTACGCCCATGCGCGAGAGCAACCTGCTGCGTCTGATGACGTCACAGGCGACGGGCAAAGCCGGACTGATCGCGGCCACGCAGGTCGACCAGGGTGCCGACTCCGTCCGGCAGGCGATGCATCAGCTGGCAAAGCAGGGCGTCAGCTACGTGGTGATCGACACGCTGCATCACCAGCATCTGCTGACGCTGGGCGCGGCCCTCAGCGATCTGCGGCTGGTGACCGGCGGTTCCGGGCTGGCTATCGGTCTGGCGCGGCAGTGGGCGAGAGCCGGGGCGGATGCTCAGGCAGAGCAGGCAGGGCGTCCGCAGGGTGGGCGCGCCGTGGTGCTGTCCGGCTCCTGTTCGCAGATGACCTGCCGGCAGGTCAGCCTCTATCGCCAGCAGGCACCGGCCTGCGAAGTACAGGTCGAACCCTGCCTGCAGGGTGTGGATGAGTATGCCCGCCAGCTCTGTGACTGGACAGAAGCCAACAGCCAGCACTCTCTGGCTCCGCTGCTTTATGCCACCACCGACGCACAGCAGCTGCAGGCGATCCAGCAGCGCTATGGTGCGCAGCGCAGCAGTGAGGCCGTTGAGCAGCTGTTTGCCGCCGTGACGCGGGAGCTGAAACGGCGCGGCTGGCAGTGCTTTATTGTGGCCGGGGGAGAAACCTCCGGTGTGGTAGCCCAGACGCTGGGCGTGACCGCCTTTCACATCGGCCCGACAATTTCGCCGGGCGTGCCCTGGGTGCGTGATATCCACCAGCCGCTCTCTCTGGCACTGAAGTCGGGGAATTTTGGCGACGAAAACTTTTTCCGCCGCGCGCAAACGGAGTTTACCTATGACTAAATCTTTCTCTTTAACTGAGCAGCAGGCGCGTGATGAGATGGTGCGGCTGGGGGCCTCATTTTTTCAGCGCGGCTATGCCACCGGTTCGGCGGGCAACCTCTCCCTGCTACTTGAAGACGGTAATCTGCTGGCGACGCCGACCGGCTCGTGCCTCGGCGAGTTACAGGCTGATCGGCTGGCAAAAGTGACGCCGGAGGGGGAGTGGCTCTCTGGCGACAAACCCTCCAAAGAGATCGCTTTCCACCGCGCGCTCTACCTGAATAATCCCGACTGCCGGGCGGTGGTGCACCTGCACAGCCACTACCTGACGGCGCTCTCCTGTCTGCAGGGGCTGGACACGGACAACTGTATCCGGCCGTTCACCCCCTATGTGGTGATGCGTGTCGGGGATGTGCCGGTCGTGCCCTATTATAAGCCCGGCGATGGGCGACTGGCGGAGGATCTGGCACGGCTGGCCCCCCGCTATCGCGCCTTTTTGCTGGCGAATCATGGCCCGGTGGTGGTGGGAAAATCACTGCAGGAAGCCGCCGATAACACGGAAGAACTGGAAGAGACGGCCCGGTTAATCTTTACGCTGGGTGACCGGCCCATTCGTTATCTCAATGCTGCCGAAGTGGCGGAATTAAGGAGCCGATAATGCCAAAGTTTGCTGCTAACCTGACCACCCTGTTTACGGAATTGCCGTTCGCGGAGCGCTTCGCGGCGGCGGCTGACGCGGGCTTCCGCGCCGTAGAGTTTATGTTTCCCTATGACTATCCCGCCAGCCAGATCAAAACGTGGCTGGATGAGCATCAGCTACAGCTCGTGCTCTTTAATACCGCCCCCGGCAACGTCGCAGCGGGTGAGTGGGGCGTCACCGCCATTCCTGGCCGGGAAGCGGATGCCAGAGCAGACATCGATCGCGCCCTGAGCTATGCGCTGGCGCTGAACTGCCCGCAGGTGCATGTCATGGCGGCCACCGTGCCGCCGGGTGCTGACCGTCAGCACTATGCCGACACCTTCATTCACAACATGCGTTATGCCGCGGAGCGCTTCGCGCCCCACGGCATCAACCTGCTGATTGAAGCCCTGAATCCGACCACCAAACCGGGGTATCTCTACGCCAGCCAGTATCAGACGCTGGAGATGGCAGAACAGATCGATCGCCCTAACGTCTTTACTCAGCTCGACCTTTTCCACGCACAACGTGTGGATGGCAATCTCACGCATCTGATTCGTCACTATGCCGGGCGCTATGCCCACGTGCAGATCGCCTCAGCACCGGACCGTCATGAGCCGGATGAGGGTGAAATCCATTATCCGTACCTCTTCTCGCTGCTGGATGAAGTCGGCTATAGCGGCTGGGTGGGCTGCGAGTATATCCCGCGCGGTCGCACTACCGAGGGGCTGGGCTGGTTTGCGCCCTGGAAGATAAAAGCCTGATTTAACGCGCTGTAAAAAACCGGTGTTCCGGCACCGGCAGGGAGCGGCTTGCCCTTTTTCCGGCCCTGCACCTGCTCTCCCTGTACCCCGATAACCTAAAAAATATAAACATTTCTGAGGCTTACTATGTCCACCGCACTGCTGTTAGCCATAGCGACCGCCAGCATTGTGATCCTGTTGCTGCTGGTGATCAAAGCTAGAGTCCATCCGTTTGTCGCCCTGTTAATTGTCAGTCTGCTGGTGGCGATCGCCACAGGCATCCCGGCCGAAAAAATCATGGAGACGATTGTTACCGGTATGGGCGGGCTGCTCGGTCACATCACCATTATTATCGTTCTCGGTGCCATGCTCGGCGCGATCATCGAAGCCTCTGGGGGCGCCGAGTCGCTGGCGCAGCGTTTCAGTAAGACGCTGGGGTTAAAACGGACCGTGGCGGCCCTGACCATGGCGGCTTTTATCCTCGGAATCCCGGTCTTTTTTGAAGTGGGCTTCATCATTGTTATCCCGCTGATCTATGGATTTACCAAAGTGGCGCGGGTCTCACCCCTGAAGTTTGGCCTGCCGATGGCGGGCGTGATGCTGACGGTGCACGTGGCGCTGCCGACCCATCCCGGTGCCGCCGCCGCCGCGGGGATCCTGCACACCGACATGGGCTGGCTGATGATGCTGGGTATCGCCATTTCGATTCCGGTCGGGATCATCGGCTACTACGTGGCGAAGGTGATGAACCGTCGCCACTATCATCTGTCAGTGGACGTGCTCGAACAGCTGCAGATGGCAAAACCCGAGGGACAGGAAAAGAAGAATGAGCCCGCACCGCCTGGCGCGCTGACCATCAGCGGGCTGATTGTGGTGCCGATTGTCCTGATTGTGCTGGGCACGCTGTTCCACACCCTGATGGATGAGGGCAATCTGCTGCGGAGCGTGATGACCGTAATCGGTACCCCACCCATTGCTCTGCTGATTGCCCTGGGGCTGGCGGCCTGGCTGCTGGGGGTACGCCGTGGCTGGAGCAAAGATAAGCTGGAAGACCTGACCGGCCGGGCGATCCCCACGTCCGCCAGTGTGATACTGGTGGCGGGTGCCGGTGGCGCTTTCGGCAAAGTGCTGGTGGAGTCGGGCGTCGGCAAAGCGCTGGCGGTCACGCTTGAGACGCTGCATCTGCCGCTGGTGCCTGCTGCGTTCATCCTGTCGCTGGCGCTGCGTGCGTCACAGGGCTCCGCCACCGTGGCGATCCTGACAACCAGCGGATTGCTGACGCAGGCGGTGACCGGCGTATCGGACATGCAGCGGGTACTGGTGACGCTGGCGGCCTGCTTTGGCGGGCTGGGACTGTCACATGTCAATGACGCAGGTTTCTGGGTGGTGACGCGCTATCTCGGGCTGTCAGTGGCTGACGGCCTGCGCACCTGGACGGTACTGACCACCTTAATGGGGCTGAGCGGTTTCGCCCTGACCTGGCTGGCGTGGACGCTGCTGTAATCCACGACACAGCCCGGTGCCAGACCCGGCAGAGGATGCCGGGCGGCATTCAGGATTCAGGAGACCAGATCCTGCGCGTAGAGATAGAGCGCTTTCAGCTGTCCGAGTTTTTCCGCATCGGCTTCATGCAGACTGGCGAGCGACTCCAGCTCCTGCATAAACGCCTGCACCCGATCGCTGTTAAGCACTTCACGCCGATGCTGCAGCCAGCGCTGCTGCTCGGCATCATCCAGCGTGCCGGGGAAGTTACGCGCCCGGTAGCGGAACAGCAGTTTCGCCACCCGCGCACTCTCGAAGGTCAGGTCCAGCGCAGGCAGATTCGCCGGGGCGGTCTGGCGGATGATGTTCATCCCCGCGCGATCCGCATCACTGAAGAAGCCATCATAGAGTTGCGTGTCTACGTCGTCTGATGGCGTAAACGGCTCGGCTTCGGCAAACAGCGTCACCAGTTTCTCCCGCACGTCGGGCTGCTGGCGCAGCAGGGCCAGATTCGCCAGACAGTGCTGACGATCGATGCCCAGCCGGGCAGCATCTTCCGGGCGCAGCGTGCTGGCCGGGGCCAGTACCGGACACTTATTGATATGCACCAGTTTAACCGGCACGGCAGGCAGATCGCCGAGATCGTTTTTCGGCGTATAGAGACGCTCACGCAGTGCAGCGGCATCCAGTTCCAGCAGCGGTGACATATCACCCGCCAGATCCACCACGATCAGCGCATTCCGGTTATCGGGATGCCAGGCCAGCGGCACAATCCAGCTGGTATTCCCGCGCGCGGCACCGAACATACCTGAGACATGCACCAGCGGCTTCATCTGCGGGATGTCGATCAGCGTCATCAGCTTGTTCTTGTTACGATGGGTGAACAAAAACTCAAACAGCTTTGGCTGCTTCTCTTTCACCAGCTTCGCCATCGCCAGCGTGGCGTACACATCCGACATCGCATCATGCGCATTTTCATGCGCCACACCGTTGGCTTTGGTCAGATGCTCCAGCCGGAAACTGGGAAAGCCTTCCTCATTCTCCGGCCAGTTGATGCCATCCGGCCGCAGCGCATAGCAGGCACGCATCACGTCGAGCAGGTCCCAGCGGGAATTGCCATTCTGCCAGCTCCAGCCATAGGGATCGTAGAAGTTGCGATAGAAAATATTGCGCGTGACTTCATCGTCGAAGCGCACGTTGTTGTAGCCCACCACACAGGTTTGTTCCGTGGTAAACAGGGAATGGATACGTTCAGCAAACTCCGCTTCATTCACGCCGCGCGTCATCGCCACCTGAGGCGTGATACCGGTAATCATCACCGCTTCGGGCTGCGGCAGATAGTCATCAGGCAGACGGCAGTAGAAGACTTCGGGTTCACCCACCGGATTAAAGTCACTGTCAGTGCGCAGCCCGGCAAACTGAGCAGGGCGGTCGCGAGACGGGCTGGTGCCGAAGGTCTCGTAATCGTGAAAGAGGAAGGTAGGTTGTCCGGGGTCGTTTTTCAATGTGCGTTACCGTTCGTCATTTTTCATTAACTTGCTGATTTAAAAAAATTTTCATCATTTCATTGCCTGGCTTTGTTCACATTTGCCTTTCGTTGCTGTTCGCTGTTATACCGGCAACATCGTGTTCCGGATGCGTACCAGAAGCACATTTTGCTCTGTACCAGAAATTATTAAGGCGCTGAGTGACCCTTAATTACGCTCCCTACATGGTAAACCATAATCCGGCCCGGCTGAAATTTCAGATCCTGATGGGCTGGGGACACATATCGCCAAAGGGCGTGATCCTGTTTCAGTATCGCTACAGGTGGAATGGTAAACCACAGCGGTTGAGTTCAGGCTGGTTCCCAACGCCTAAAATCACGTCCGGGCAGTACAGGCGTGACCAGCTTTGTACAGCCAGATACGCCAACTGCTGACGTATCTGGCCCATAACAGGGAGTTGCGCACCTGGTGACGGGAGGCGCAGTGGTCGTATCCTGGGCCGTGCAGCCTATGGCACCCGCCGCGACGTATTTATCGTGTTGTGATGGATATACGTCGCTGGGTGCAGGCGCAGCGCGAACGCGCGGCCATGACGCTGGAAGTTGCTGAAAATACCGTTGCTGATGGGATAGCAGACCGGGGAATTGTTTATAAAACCATTAATAATATTGTCAATGATAGTTTTATCGCGTGATTATTTGGTTTCCTTTGTCCGATACCAGCCCGGCATTCACCGGGCTTTTTTTATTTTAATATGTGGCTAGCTGATTCCATGTATCGCGGTAAATAATATTGCCGTCAATGTATTTCCATGTGATTGCCTCATAGCGCAATTCCAGCGTTTCAGGATGCGTGCTGCTCAACCCATTGGGGGAAAGGTAGGGTGCGACTGTCGTAAATTTGACATTTTCAAGAATGATATTGAAATATTCGGCTTCGATCCCGGATTCCAGAATGCGATACATTCTGATAGTGCCTTTCTTCATTGTCCGGCCTTCACAGACTGCCCTGTAGAGCAGCGGAGTTGTTTGATCAAATTCTTTGACTATTGTGATGGGACTGTGCACACGCGTACCTGTTAATTTTCCCCAGTTGGGCTCTACAGGGATAGTTACGCCGTGTGAGAATGATTTTAACTCGATTGAGCCTGACCTTAATGGCATTGGGCAACTACCTGCGGTTGGTGAACCTTTTTCATCTTCAAGCCATAAATGCGCTGGGGTCATTTTAGTTCCTTCTAAATATTGATTTATAATTTACCATTTAACGAAGATTATTATCAATGCGATAAATACTGGTATGGGCCATAATGGGCCGTCGGGGAAAAAATGTAGAAATGTGAATGAAAAAATTATTGTTAATGCGGCTGGGCCATAATATGTGAGTGAGGTTTTGAAAATTCTCTTTATAAGTAATTTAATTATATTTTTCATTTTTATAATCACCCGATCATCTTTCTGACGATGTTGATTATATCCTTATCTGATGTTCCTTTATTAAAAACCTGCGCTCTATCAAATAAAGGCTCGATCAGGAAAAACATCATTTCCAGTTCTTGGGTATATAGCGCGGCATAATAATCAGGTGCAGTATAATGCAGGCGGCGTGCGCTATCTGCAGCTTTTTGGACTACTCCATAAATACCCGCAATTCCAGTGAGGCCGGCAGTTTTCCCACCAATTAACGCGCTCATATTTAGGCTTAAATTCAATCCAACAGCAACAGTAGTAGCTGCAGCTAATGCCATTCCTGCACTTGTCAGATGGCTGGCGGCGATATGAACGTTAACCGCCATCAAGCCTTTTTTAATATATTCCAATTGATCATTTGTTTTATGACGGAATATTTCTTCAAAATATAATTTCAGCATGTCATATGCTAAGTTGCCATGTTCGAAAAGATGCTCTACGCCTCGCTTTAATCTTAAATCTTCTGTTTTCTGTTGTCGGCAAACGTCCTGGTAATCTTGCGTGAAACACGACGAATAATATAATGCGCGCTGCGCACCTGATCCTATCAAATGGAATTGGTTGGCAACCGCGTTTCTAACGCCGATAAATGCGTGATCAAGTTTTGACGCGAGGATGTTATTTGACTGTAAATAATTAATAATTTCTCTGTTGTAATGCATGCCCATTTCCTTTTGGTTAAGTTATGCTCTGTGTCCATATAAATTAAACGGAAAAGGCCAATTAGTAAACAACTCGTTGCTTGCGTTATGCAGCAGCCTGAAAACGTAACCATAAATGTGCTGGAGTAGACATATTATTTCTTTGAAAGTTAATTTGAGGAAAAATGTCATTATTTGAAAATTTTTGGAAAGAATATTATTACTAACAATACGAATATAGGTATAGGCCAGTACGGCCCGTCTGGAAGTGTTTTTACATAGATCATTGCAAATACAAGAACAAGAAGAGGCGGCCCATAAACCGCATTCATTGATTTAAAGATTCTTCTGATAAACCTAAATATGTAATATTTCATAAATTAATTACCGGATCATATTATTAATTATATTAGAGATTTCATCATCAGACGGGTGTGGACTTCTGAGTGCCCCTGATGTTTCAAATAAAGGATCGATCAAAAAATACATCATTTCCAGTTCATTGGCATATAAAGCAGCGTAATATTCAGGCAATACATAATTGAGGCGATTTGCGCAATCAGCTGCTTTCTGAACTATCCCATACATTCCAGGAATAGCAACAGCAGTGGCAGCCCTATTTCCCATCAATATACTCATATCAATACTCAGTTTCATGCCAGCAGCGACAAAAGCCGTTACCGCTAAAGCAAACCCGTGCTGAGTTAAATTACTGGCTGCTATATGTATATTTACTGCCGTTAGTGATTTTTTAATGTGATCTATCCGACTGTTATTCCTAAGTCTAAATATCGATTCAAAATAGATTTCAAGCATTTCAATGATAGTGTCGCTATGGCTTAAAATCTTATTTACACTTTTAATGAACCTTATGTCCTCGTTTTTTTGCTGTTGGCAAACATCCTGATATTCTTTTGTAAGACAAGATGTATAGTATAATGCGCGCTGCGCACCTGCTCCTATCATATCAAATTGGTTGGCAACCGCGTATCTAACGCCGATCAATGCGTGATCAAGTTTTGACGCGAGGATGTTATTTAACTGTAAATAAGAAATAATTTCTTTACTATAGTGCATGGCCCATTCCTTTTGGTTAATTTTCTCCCTATGTCCATACAACTTAAAGGGGAAAGCCTAATCAGTAAAGAATTAATTGTCGTGTTATATGGCAGCCTGTAAACGTTATGGCCAGGATTTTGGCTGTTGTGAGCCATTACATCCCATCTTCTAAAAATGGGGCAGGTTGGTCTACCGATCAAACACATTTGAATGCGTAACAATATGTGTACCAGGTTTTATTTGACCGAAAAATTATCATTCAAAATCAGTTTGATGTGGTCACTGTTTCGTAATCATAAAAGAGGAATGTAGAGATAGGGCGTAGAGCTATCAACCTCTTTTTCAATCATCATGGGTGAATGCTGCCGCGTACCCGTTATTTTACCGTTTGCGCTGTCTGCAGCCAGATTTATACCGTGGCTGAGCCCGATAATTTCGATACTACCATCACGATCTTGCACGTCAACGGAACCTTTAATATCTGCGCCGTCGTCGTCCTTAAGCCACATATAGGGAGGAATTGGCATTCTAAGTGCTCCTTAATCTTCTGATTAACTTCATTGTTACGATATAAAAAAGAGTGCTGATAGTCAGTATTATAAATAAGTCTATATATGAATAGGCATCATATATAGAATCAGCATTTTCATTATCATTGATAATTAATGCTAATTTCCTGGCCATTTCATAGTCAATGTAACATTCTGGCGAAGGCAAACCATGGCCAGTGCAATAAAACAGCACTACAAAATAAGCTAATCTGACAAAATTACGGGCAAATTTTTTTATAGCCACCGGCCACCACCTCCACCCAGCCGCGTGCCATAAGTGACCGTTTACAGGGAACAGAAATAAGAGAAGTATTCATCAGAGCATTTCTGATCATTGCAAAATCTGAATTGTGTGCAATGGTAATGCAGCCCTTAGACACGGTTCCTGGATGGAGCCGGAAATTTCCCCGCTTAACCCCCTCTATCCATGTATAATCATCTATCGCCCAGTCATCGCGCCAGAGAGCAAACCAATCAGTTCTGCCGAACTCTCGACGACCCACCAGCTTATTCAGTCCATCATGGATTTCTGCTTTTTTTTGAGAGAACCAGTTACCTTCTCTGCGATCAACAATCCAGTATTTACCGGGAGGCGTGGGGCCAACGTCTGGAATAGCTGCGCAATTCGCATTGTTTCGATAGACGCCCAGCCCGGAGTGCGCCATAAAAACCCCAACGCCGTACAGATTAAATGGCGCGTAATCAGCGCCATTGAGAATCATTTTTCCATGTAGTGCCATGCTCAATCCCTTAGCAAAAAGTGAGAGTTAATTACTCACCGGATAAATCTCTGGCTGCCACCTGCCTATAGCAAAGTAATTACCCACACTATAAATAAGGTCTTCAGGTTATATTGTAAACAGAAAAGTGATCTGATACGGGCTGTCAATACTTTTAAAATAACTGCACCTATGTTCTGCGCAATTAAGGGAATCAGAGGTAAGCATAAGATTTGAAGTGAGATACTCCCGTATTTCTATCCGCTCTCTGCGCCTCTGCACGCAGCAGGGTGAGTGAAGATCGTTGTCTGTTACACGCCTTGATGATTCAGCGTGACCGAACCACTTTAGCGGTTCCGGGCCTGTCTCTATGGCAAACCCTATTGTCACGCGTCAGAAGTTAAGGGCTGTCCCGAATAACGCAGAGGCACGCCGGTTCATACTTTTTTTCAATTTATTCAAACCTTCACAACGCTTTTGCCGTAAAACGTGCGGCTGTTTCCGTTTCGTTTTAGAAATTTTCTCTCCCGTGTAATTAAGGATGAAGTGTTGAAAAGGCGTCTGCTGTTCACCGTTACCGCTACTGTTTTTTGGGCCTCGCTGGCACAGGCCGATGCGATCCCGTTTCCTGTGACGCCGCCGGCGATTGATGCCGCTTCCTGGGTGCTGATGGATGCCATGACCGGGCAGGTTCTGACTGCCGGTAATCCCGATGAGCGCCGCAATCCCGCCAGCCTGACCAAACTGATGACCGGCTATGTGGTCGACCGCGCCATTGACCAGAAGAAAATCAGCCGTGACGACATGGTTACGGTGGGAAAAGATGCGTGGGCGGCGGGAAATCCGGTGTTCAAAGGCTCCTCGCTGATGTTCCTGAAGCCCGGCGATAAGCTGAGCGTCCGGGATTTAAGCCGCGGGGTCATCATTGATTCCGGGAATGACGCCTGCGTGGCCCTGGCCGATTATGTCGCAGGCAGCGAAGCAAATTTCGTCGGCATGATGAATCACTATGTTGAGAAACTCGGCCTGCAGAATACCCATTTTGAAACGGTGCACGGTCTGGATGCGCCGGGTCAGTACTCCAGCGCACTGGATATGGCGAAACTCTCCCGCGCGATTATTGACGGTGAGCCTGACTTCTACGCGATGTACAGTGAGAAGACCCTGACCTGGAATGGCATCACCCAGAACAACCGTAATGGTCTGCTGTGGGACAATAACCTGCATGTCGACGGGCTGAAAACCGGCCACACCGAAACGGCCGGGTTTAACATCATCGCCTCCAACGTGGTGGGTAAGCATCGCCTGATTGCTGTCGTAATGGGCGGGAAAAGCGCGAAAGGGCGTGAAGAGCAGGCACGTAAACTGCTGGTCTGGGGCCAGAACACCTTCGATACCGTTCAGCTGTTCCACGCCGGTAAGAAGATTGGCAGCGAAAACGTCTGGTACGGCAATCCGCATCAGGTCGAGGTCGGCACTGCAGAGGATATCTATCTGTCGCTGCCGCGCAGTGAAGTCCAGAACGTGAAAGCGAAATATGTCATCGACCGCAAAGATCTGGAAGCGCCGCTGAAAGCCAATGAGGTGATCGGTGAAATTCAGGTGATGGATAAAGATCAGGAGATCGCCCACTATCCGCTGGTGGCGCTGAGTGCGGTTGAACCCGCCGGTGTCATCACCCGCCTGACCGACTATCTCAAACAGAAGTTCTGATCGGTCAATGGGTCACCACTGAAACGGGCAGCCTCTGAGTTGCCCGTTTTTACAGGGGAGCAGCTTCCCGTCTGATCCGGCGTCCGTCAAAGTTAACGAGCAGTAATAAATTGTTTTTAATTTACGGGCGGCAATGTGAGCCGGATGTTGATATTTGTAAGATAACGTCAAAATGGTCTGGAAATAGCGGGCGCAGGCTAAGCCTGAACCCCGTTCGGGGTTAAGATAGCGACAACATAATCCCGCAACCGGAAAGTCACTTTGCGTTCTGATAAACCCATTTCAAAACTGGAATTCTGGTTTTACCGTCACTATCGCGCCGTCCATGGCGTGCGCATTGCCATCGCCTTTTTGCTCTGCTTTATCTTTGTCCGGGCCACTCATATCCCTGAAGGCACCTGGCCCCTGATTACGCTGGTGGTGGTGATGGGGCCCATCTCTACGTGGGGAAACGTCTTTCCACGCGCCCTGCAGCGCATCAGCGGCACCGTAGCCGGCTCGATTTCCGGTCTGATTGCGCTGAAGCTGGAGCTGATCTCCATGCCGATGATGCTGGCCTGGTGCGGCATGATCATGTTCATCAGTGGTTTCCTGACGCTGGGCAAGCACCCCTATATGGCGTTGCTGATCGGGATTACGCTCAGCGTCGTCGTCGGGGCACCGACCGGTGACTTCACGATGGCGCTGTGGCGCGGCGGGGATGTGATTTTGGGGTCGCTGATGGCGCTGCTGTTCACCGCCATCTGGGCGCAGCGCGCCTATACCCACTGGCGCATCCAGCTCTCTGACACGCTGGCGGAGATGGCAAAAATCTACCACGCCGGTTTCTCACCCAATCTGGTCGAAAAGCCGCGCCTTAACAAGCCGCTGGGCAAGCTGCTGAGCAGCGTCATCAAAATGCGGGCGCTGCTGGAGCCGTCCAGCAAAGAGACGCGCATCCCGAAGTCGGTGCTTGAAGCCATTCAGACCATTAACCGTAATATGGTTTACACCATTGAGATGCAGATTAATGCCTGGTGGGCGTCGCGTGAAAGCCACCTGATTATGCTCAACGCACCCGCCTTACGCCGCACCCAGCAGATGACCGAGAACACCCTGCGGGCGCTGTCCGTCATGGCAATCGAGGGGGAAACGGAAGAGGTGGTCGCCAACAGTCACGAACTGACTGAAATCAGTGATGAACTGCGGCGTCTGATTGCGGAGGCGGGCAGCGACGCGCTGGAGGAGACGCCGATCTACGGCTACGTCTGGCTGACGCTGGAACTGGCGAAACAGCTGGAGCGGATGACCGATCTGATGCGGATGGCGCTGCGCAAATAATCACCTCAGACAATGACTTAATGTGAAACGGGGTTTCTTTGCGCTAAGATAAGAGCCAGTCTGAATTTAGCTGTGAAAATTGCTTACCTGGCGGGCTAGCCGCTAAGCTGATCGTTTTGACTCTCTCCCTGCGTCAGCAGGCTTAAAGAAAGGTGCCATCATGGAAAATGCCAAGCAGTCATTTCAGGACGTACTGGAGTTCGTGCGTATGTTCCGCCGCAAAAACAAACTGCAGCGTGAAATTGTCGACAACGAGAAGAAAATTCGTGACAACCAGAAGCGCGTTCTGCTGCTCGACAACCTGAGCGAATACATCAAGCCGGGCATGAGCGTTGAGGCTATTCAGGAGATCATCGCCAGCATGCGCGTGGATTATGAAGATCGCGTGGATGAGTACATCATCAAAAACGCCGACCTCTCGAAAGAGCGTCGCGAGCTGTCGAAAAAGATCAAAGCCATGGGCGTGGGTGAACATCCGAAAGCCTGATAGCCGATAACGGAGCGCAGCGGCTCCGGTTACTGAAGATGACCCGCATCCACCCCGGTGGCGCGGGTTTTTTTTATGGCGGCCGGGAAAGCCTGGTGCTACTGGCCGGCCAGCCGACGGGCGATCGCCTGGAGCTGCTGGGACAGCGCGACTAAATCAAGCGGGTTATCGGCTGGCGGGGCGGTGGTTTCCCGGATAACCAGCGTGGTTTCCAGCGCAGCGTCAGAAACCTCTTCGCCGCGCAGACGGGCCAGCATCCGCTCAACGCTCTGCGCGCCCAGATAATGCAAATCCTGGCGCACCGTGGTCAGCGGCGGCTGATACCAGGCACTTTCCGCAGTGTCATCATAACCAATCACTGAGATCTCGCCCGGAATCGCCACGCCATACTGATGCAACGCCCGCATGGCACCCAGCGCCATCTGATCGTTCGCCACCAGCAGTGCCTGGGGCAGGGCGTCCGGCAGCTGCGACATCAGCGCCTGATAGCCCGACTGCGCGCTCCAGTCGCCGCGCAGAGAGCAGTGCGGGGTAAGCTGATGGTCAGCCAGCGCCTGAAGCCAGGCCGCTTCACGCTGACGCGCCGAGACCGACCGCAGCGGCCCGTTGAGCAGGCCAATCCGGCGATGACCCAGCGCCACCAGATGTTCAACCGCGGCACGCGCGCCGGAGGCGTTCGGATACTGACACTGCGCCACCGCGGCACGCGGTTCGACATCCAGAAACAGCACCGGCTTACTGCCACACAACAGCTGAATCTGCTGCGCCTCATCCGCCGCCAGCGGCAGGTTGATTAGCAGTCCGTCGACCCGCTGCGCCAGCAGTTCATTCACGGTAGCGGCCGCATCATGACCGCTCTCCATCGCAATCACCAGATGATACCCCGCGGCGGCGGCCCGTTGCTGGATCGCCGAGGCGATCTGAGCCGGTGCCATCAGCGCCAGATCGCTGGTGGCCAGACCCAGCGTGCGCGTCGCCTTGCCTGCCAGCTGCTGTGCCACGCGATTAGGCACATAATTGAGCTGCTGCATCGCCGCCTCAACCTTTTCCCGCGTGCGGGCTGACACCTGTTCAGAACGGTTTAAAACACGTGAAACGGTTTGGTATGAGACGCCGGCCAGTTGCGCGACATCATCAAGGGTCACGGAGCGGGAAGTCATTGCACTCTCCAAAAGATGAAGCGCCGAGTGTAACAAAATTTCCTGCCACTCTGCTGCTGCTCATTACACATTCACTCTTTTGCCAGCCGGGACCCATGCGGCCCCGGTCAGAACGGATTACCGCTATCCGACTTAGCGCTGCTGCAGATAGACCTGCAGATTCACATCGACCGCGTTAAGCAGCGGAGTCATCAGACCTTTTCGTTTTGCCCGCAGCAGCAGGTCACCGATCACCTGATCGGCTTCGATATCAAATCCCTGAGTCAGGTCACGATACATCGAGGAGGTCATCGGGGTCTCCGGGTTATTCAGCAGTTCAAAAATGCGGGCGGTGACGGCCGGACGCGGCTGATACCCTTCGGCGGAAATCACCGCCAGAATCTCGCTGAAGATCCCCTGCAGCAGCGCTTCGCCGCCGCGGGTGGTCAGGATTTGCTGTGTATCGCCACGCGCCAGGCAGCAGACCGCTCCGAGCGTACTCAGCAGCAGCCACTTCTCCCACAGCTCATCCATAATGTTATCGCTGAAGCGGTTATCGACCTGACCGGTGCGCAGGGCGGCGTCAACCCGCTGCAGGCGCGCATCGTTATTACCATCCAGCGCACCGTAGTAAAGCTGATGCAGCGGTGTCATCTGGATCACTTCACCGCTCTCACCCAGCGTGGCGTTGATTTTGCACAGGCCGCCTATCACCTTATCGTCACCGAAACGCTGCTGCAGTGTCGCGATGTGTCGCATCCCATTGAGAATCGGCATGATCAGCGTGTCAGGGCCGACCGCAGGCGCGATATCCTCCATGAGCTGTTCAAGCGCAAAACTCTTTACGGTAATCATGATCAGGTCATAGTGGCCGCTCAGCGAGCCGGCCTGAATCAGCTGCGGCTCCAGCTTTTCCGTTCCCTGCGGCGTCTTTAACACCAGCCCATTCGTCTGCAGCTGCTGAAAACGGCGTTCGCGCACCAGAAACGTGACGTCCTGACCCGCCTGAGCCAGTCGGGCACCAAAATATCCGCCGGTCGCGCCGGCTCCTGCCATCAGAATGCGCATCTGCATCTCCCGTTGCTGAAAACCTCTACCTTAAAGCGGTGTGAGCGGGCTTACCAGTGCTGACGTCAGCAGGAAAGGATCGATGCGGGTCGTCACCAAAGGGCAGAGCAGGGCTTCCGCTGACGGAGCGGCGGGCCGGAAGGGTATAAAACGTTAAAGCCGGGGGAGGCCCTGCGCAGCCGCGTCATGCTCCCAGTCCAGCACAATCTGATAATCGTCCCGCTCTGCCGGGCTGAATCCGCCGATCAGATTGTCGTCGCAGACGCCACGCCAGGCCGTCTCCTGCACCAGTTGATGCAGCGCCAGCCGGAGATGTGCCAGCCGGGTGGAGGAGGTTGACGCTGCCGTGATCAGCGGCAGTCCGGGTGCCAGGGGTGTTTCACCGATAATATGCAGGCCATCCAGTGCTTCCGGTTCATAACGCGCCAGCAGCGCCCAGCTGACGCAGTCGATCGCAGCAATATCGGCATCGCCTTGCTGCAACGCAGCCAGCGACCGGCGATGCCCCCCGCTCAGGATGAGCTGAGAAAAGGTGACGCCCTGACGCGCCGCGACAAACCGCAGTGCGTTATAGCCGGAGTGAGAGTCCAGGCTGTTCGCCACCGCCCGCTGACCGTTGAAATCGGTCAGCGTCGCCTGTTTATCCCGCGCCACCAGCCAGCTGCGGTAGTCGCGACCGCTGCAGCCGGGCGCCCGATAGTGAAAGGTGCCGACAGGCTGGACCGCGGTAAGCCGGGTGACCAGTGGATAGCCACAGGTCTGACTCAGCAGCAGATGCGCATCCTGCCAGTGTGCCTGCAGGTCGTCAGGCCAGACCGGCTGCGTTTCTATGCCGCGCCGCGCCAGCAGCGTCTTAATGGCCTGCATCAGCGCCCGGGTGGCAGGCGGGTGAATCGCGTACATGGGCAGCGCGAGCCGGTTAGTCATCAGGTTTCTCCCGGTCAGGATAGGGTAGTCCCCCCGCGCGAAGATCGGGCTGCACCAGGGGATAAATAAGCAAAGCAGATAATCAGCCTGGCTATGTCGAAATTCCTGAATATAGCGCTGAAAGATATTGACTATCAGTTGTGGCGCGGAGGGCGTAACCTTTGCCTATCAGAAATTGCCTTACATCCACGGGCGTTTATCCCGTCAGGAGAATGACAGATGAAAAATATCGGCTTCTTATCTTTTGGTCACTGGACCCCCTCTTCACAGTCAGCCACCCGCACGGCGCAGGATGTATTACTGCAGTCGATCGACTTAGCGGTTGCCGCGGAAGAGCTGGGTGCCGATGGCGCTTACTTCCGTGTCCACCACTTTGCTCGTCAGCTCAGCTCACCGTTTCCGCTGCTGGCGGCGGTCGCGGCACGCACCAGCCGGATTGAGATCGGCACTGGCGTAATCGACATGCGTTACGAAAACCCGCTCTATATGGTGGAAGATGCCAGCGCGGCCGATCTGATCTCCAACGGTCGTCTGCAGCTCGGTCTGAGCCGCGGCTCACCGGAGCAGGTGATTGATGGCTGGCGCTACTTTGGTTTTGAACCTAAACCAGGGGAAAGCGATGCCGATATGGGCCGTCGTCACACCGAGGAGTTTCTGGAGGTGCTGCGCGGAGAAGGCTTTGCTAAGCCGAACCCTCAGCCAATGTTCCCGAACCCGCCAGGTCTGCTGCGCCCGGAGCCGCTGTCTGAAGGGTTACGCGACCGTATCTGGTGGGGCTCCGGCTCCAACGCAACGGCGGAGTGGGCGGCGAAAATGGGCATGAACCTGCAGAGTTCGACGCTGAAAGATGATGAAACGGGCGAGCCGTTCCACATTCAGCAGGCGAAGCAGATCCGCGCCTATCGTGAAGCCTGGAAAGCGGCGGGGCATCAGCATACCCCACGTGTCTCTGTCAGCCGCAGCATCTTTGCGCTGGTCAACGACATGGACCGCGCTTACTTTGGCCGCAGCGGCAACGACCGTGACTCTGTCGGTTTTCTCGATGAGAAAACCCGCGCCATCTTTGGCCGCAGCTATGCCGCTGAGCCAGAGGTATTGATTAAGCAACTGGCGCAGGATGAGGCGATTGCTGAAGCCGATACGCTGCTGCTTACCGTGCCAAATCAGCTGGGTGTGGCTTATAACGCCCATGTGATTGAAGCGATTCTGAAGTACGTCGCCCCGGAGCTGGGCTGGCGTTAATGACTGGCAGCGCTCTCCTGCGGAGGGCGCTGCGGTTTTATCCCTGATCCGATCCCCTCGTCAGCCCCACCTCTTTTCTCTTCCGCTCTGCCTGTTCTTTTTTCTCAGTATCCCCACGCCTTTTCCAGGCTGTTCTGGCAACAGATCACGCACGCTTTATTCACCGGATTGCGTCACCGGTCAGCAACTCTTTCACCAGCCGGTTGTTAAACGCGGCTTGTCAGAATAGTCTGATGAAGAACGGTGTCGTTTCGCTGAAGGTGACGCGGATAACAGCCGTTTGCCATCGTTGGGAGCTGTTAAATAAGACCTTATTCAAAGGGATAAGCTATCAATCATATAGGATAAGACAGGTGTGCCTGCCTGAAAATCCTCTATAGAGTAGCGATGAAAATACAAAAAGAGGTGTGACCATGAGCAATTCCATTGATGAAGATGCAAAAGATGCAAAGCCAATCGTCGAAGCCGACCGTGAAGCTGACCGTGAAGCACCAGCGGGCAAATGCCCCTTTCATGCAGGGAAGTCAGCGCAGCCAAATCAGGCGCCGGGCGGCGGAACAACGAACCGTGACTGGTGGCCTAATCAGCTGCGCGTTGACCTGCTGAATCAGCACTCATCCCGTTCAAACCCCCTTGATGAATCCTTCGATTACCGCAAAGAATTTGCAAAATTAGACTACTCAGCGCTGAAAGCGGACATCAAAGGGTTGCTCACGGAGTCACAGGCCTGGTGGCCCGCTGACTGGGGCAGCTATATCGGTCTCTTTATTCGTATGGCCTGGCACAGCGCCGGAACCTATCGCTCCGTGGACGGACGTGGTGGTTCAGGTCGTGGTCAGCAACGTTTCGCTCCGTTAAACTCCTGGCCGGACAACGTCAGCCTGGATAAAGCCCGTCGCCTGCTGTGGCCGGTAAAACAGAAGTATGGTCAGAAGATCTCCTGGGCCGACCTCTACATCCTGGCGGGTAACGTCGCGCTGGAAAATTCCGGCTTCCGCACCTTTGGCTTTGGTGCCGGACGTGAAGATGTCTGGGAACCGGATATGGATGTGAACTGGGGCGAAGAAGCGACCTGGCTGGAACACCGTCATCCGGAATCGCTGGCGCAGTCACCGCTTGGCGCGACCGAGATGGGTCTGATCTACGTGAACCCGGAAGGCCCGGAACACAGTGGCGATCCCGCCTCTGCCGCCCCGGCCATTCGTGCCACCTTTGGCAACATGGGCATGAACGACGAAGAGATCGTGGCACTGATTGCGGGTGGCCATACGCTGGGTAAAACCCACGGTGCCGCTCCGGCCAGCCATGTCGGTGTCGATCCGGAAACCGCTCCGATTGAAGCGCAGGGTCTGGGCTGGGTTAACAGCCACGGCAGCGGCGTAGGTGCCGATGCGATTACCTCTGGCCTGGAAGTGATCTGGTCGCAGACGCCTACCCAGTGGAGTAACTATTTCTTCGAGAACCTGTTCAAATATGAGTGGGTGCAGACGCGCAGCCCGGCAGGCGCTATCCAGTTTGAAGCGGTCAATGCGCCGGAAATTATCCCGGATGCCTTTGACACGGCGAAAAAACACAAGCCGACCATGCTGGTGACCGACCTGACGCTGCGTTTTGATCCGGAATTTGAAAAAATTTCGCGTCGCTTCCTCAACGACCCGCAGGCGTTCAACGAAGCGTTTGCCCGTGCATGGTTTAAGCTGACGCATCGTGATATGGGGCCGAAAGCGCGCTACATCGGACCTGAAGTACCACAGGAAGATCTGATCTGGCAGGATCCGCTGCCTGCACCGGTTTATCATCCGACCGTCGCGGATATCGCGCAGCTGAAAGAGAAGATTGCCGCATCCGGCCTCAGCGTCAGCGAGCTGGTTTCCGTTGCCTGGGCCTCGGCGTCAACCTTCCGCGGTGGCGACAAACGGGGTGGTGCCAACGGTGCCCGACTGGCACTGCTGCCGCAGCGCGAGTGGGACGTTAACGCCGTTGCGGCGCGCGTGCTGCCGACGCTGGAAGCGGTTCAGCGTGAAGTGAACAAGGCTTCGCTGGCGGATGTGATTGTGCTGGCCGGTGTGGTCGGGGTTGAGCAGGCGGCGAAAGCGGCAGGCGTGACCGTTGATGTGCCCTTTACGCCAGGACGTGTCGATGCGCGTCAGGATCAGACCGACATTGAGTCGTTCAACCTGCTGAAACCGCGTGCCGATGGTTTCCGTAACTACGGCACCGGCTTCGGCAAAACCACCACCGAAAACCTGCTGATCGACAAGGCGCAGCAGCTGACCCTGACCGTGCCGGAGTTAACGGTACTGGTGGGCGGGATGCGTGCTCTGGGCGCTAATTTCGATGGCAGCCAGCACGGTATTTTCACGGACAGAGTGGGTTCGCTGAACACGGACTTCTTTGTCAATCTGCTGGATATGCGCACCGAGTGGAAGGCTGCCGATGCGAGCAACGAGTCCTTTATCGGACGCGATCGCGTCAGCGGTGAAACCCGCTACACCGCGACCCGCGCCGATCTGGTGTTCGGCTCCAACGCGGTGTTACGCGCCTCGGCGGAAGTTTACGCCAGCAGCGACGCCCGTGAAAAATTCGTCAAAGACTTTGTGGCCGCCTGGACCAAAGTGATGAATCTGGATCGCTTTGAACTCTGATTGCTGTTGATGTTGTGAAATCTGAACCCGCTGATGTCAGCGGGTTTTTTTGTGTCTGAAAACAGCTGCGAGACAGCAATTCCAAAGCTTCTGTCGGACATTATCTTTCACCAGCCTGCCAGCGATGAAACAGAGTTGAACAAAAAACATAAATGTTATTGCTTAATCGGTATTTTGGAAAAGGAGATTTAAGGGAGTAGGGTGACATTATTATTAACAAAGCTGATGGATGTGCGGTTATGAGTAAGGATCGGTATGAAGCAACGAACACCTTTGTCTATCAGGTTTCTCGCCCGAATGGCGAGCCGTTAGCTGAGCATTTTCGCTTTGTTGAGCAACCTCTGGAACCGCTGGAGGAGGGGGCTGCCTGGGTCAAAAATGTGCATTTTTCAGTCGACCCTTATATGAGAGAGTGCATGGATGGAGACTGGGAACTGAATACGCCGCTGGAAGGCAGAACGATCGGGCAGGTGGTCCAGTCTGCTACCCCGCGTCTTGTGCCGGGTGACTGGGTTTTTCATCGAGAGGGCTGGCGCACCTATGCTCAGGTAAAACCTGATGAGGTCAGAGTAATCCAACCCATTGAGGGCGTGCCTTTACGGGCCTGGCTGAGTGTTTTGGGGGGAACAGGGCTTACCGCCTGGGTGGCGCTAACCCGAATAGTCCAGCTACAGGCTGGGGAATCCATCTATATCTCAGCGGCAGCAGGGGGGGTAGGTTCTGCGGCGGCACAGTTTGCCCGGTTACTGGGGGCAAAGCGTGTCATAGGCAGCACACGGAGCATTGAGAAGGCTAAGATTCTGACAGAGCGTTTGGGGTATACCGATGCATTTGTTTATCAGCCCGGCAATATCAGTAGCCAGTTGCATGAAGTCATCCCTGAAGGCATTAATGTTTTCCTGGATAACGTAGGCGGAGAACAACTTGAAGCCGCCATTGCTGCACTTAACGAACAGGGTCGGATCGCACTTATCGGTGCGGTGTCTCAATACAGTGCTTTGAGCCCTCCTGCTGCACCACGGAATTTATTTGATGTGGTAGGCAAAAGTCTGACACTTAAGGGCTTTCTGGTTCGGGATTATAAAAACCTGCAGCAGGAGCTGGAAGCGGCAATTATCCCGCATATCCAAAGCGGAAAAGTGATCCCGGAAGAGACGGTCACCTTTGGATTTGAAAATAGTGTCGACGCTTTTCTTTCCATGCTGAAAGGTGGTAATACCGGAAAAGCTATTGTCAGCATAGAATAAATACGGATTAATGGCGTGCTGAATCATGATGCAGACACGTTTTTTTACGTGCCTTAAGAAACTCGCCAGTCATTAATTCACATGCCTTTGCTAAAGGCAGAAATGATGATGCATTTAAAATATTTATAACAACTCTGATTTTAAATTATCCTGTTGTGGTTTTCTCTTTTAATAGATGTTTAATGGGGTGAGTCAGCTCCCAATCCTCACTAAACAGGCACTGGAAGCAGGCTCGCCTCCGAATTGCCATGATATGGGAAGTCATGCATTAGCCTCTGGAGAAGTACTGGTTTCAGGGGCCAGCGGCGGTAAAGCACGTTTTATCCCGTATTCCCATGATGACTGGCAAAATATGATCCAGCAGGGCGTTCAGACGCTTTACGATGTGGGCCTGGTGGCGGGTGACAGAGTGATCAATACGTTGTATGGCGGCCATATGTACGGTGGGATGCTCACCTCCTCTCAAGAGCTGGCCTTGATGCCCATCCAATCTTACACCGCAGGCCAGGGTATTAAGCCAGAGGAGTTGGTTGAACTACGCAGGACGTTTAAAATTAACGCGATCATTGGCATTCCTGATGACGCGCTACGCCTTCCAGACAACAACCCCATGGATCTTTGGGCTTTCTGGCCCGGGATCGGCGGCAGCGGAGATGGCCATAGGCAACCTTATACATTCGCAGTCGAAAGTTCTGGCTATTAGCTCCGGACATTTTGGATTGCGCATGTACGAAATGGCACGCCGTCATCAGGCGACCGTCACCTTATTCGAATTTGATGGCAGAGACGCTTTCCCGTTGGAGAGGCTTCGTGAGTTGCTGAAGCAGCAGTTTTTTCATGTTGTTACCCTGGTTCATGGTGAAACCTCCTCTACCACAATTAATCCTGAACTTGCTGCGATAGCTGCGCTTTGTAAGCAGCATGGTGCGCTGGTGGTGGTGGATGCCGTCTGTACGCTTGGTACTACGGAGGTTTTGATGGATGAGTGGCAGCTTGATGTTCTCTTTTGCGGGGGACAAAAAGGGCTTTCATCAATTCCAGGGGTCTCATTGATCGCCTTTTCAGCGGAGGCATGGGGACAGGTTGTTCAGCGTACTTTTACGCCCCGGCATTGGTGTTACGATGCGCTGCTGGCGGCAGAGTTCTGGCATCATCATCGCTATCACTATACTGCTCCGGTTAATGGGCTCTTTGCCCTGCATGAAGCATTGCGCCTGTCAAACGCCGAAACTCTTTCTGTTCGCATCATTCGTCATCGCAACAGTTCACGAGGCCTGCAACACGCTTTGCTTCAGCTGGGCTTGGCTCTGGCAGCTCCGGAAGTGACCAGATTAAATGCGGTAGTCGGATTTTTTCTTCCTGCCGGGATAGCCTCTCCAGATCTGATTGAACATCTTCTTGTAGAGCATAAGATTGAGATCTCAGCGTCATTTGGTTCACCGCTGTTACGTATTGGTCAGATGGGTGAACAGTGTCGTGCAGAAAATGTTTTTCGCCTGGTGAATGCATTAGCGCTCACACTTGAAACGCTGGGACATCCCGTTGACCGTGTTGCCGCGCTGGAAAGTCTTACCTTATTATCTGAAGGAGCAATGCCACTATGATCAGGACTGCCTTTTTATGGCCGCTTTTTATTCTGGATTTCATATTACATTTCAGCAGAGCACTCACCTTCACGTTTTTCCCTATTTATCTCTCACAGACGCTGCAGTTTAATCCGCTGATGACAGGCTATGCACTGGGAGGCAGTCTGGTGATCGCCACGGTGGCGGGTGTCTGGTGCGGCATGCTGGTTGATCGGTTCACTCCTCAGCGGTCGCTTTTTCTGGCGACGCTCATCTCGGTTATTGTCTATGGCTTATTAACGCGGGCCCAACATTTCATTCAGGTTTTTATTTTACTGGTCATGATTGAGGTCGCCTTCACGACCATGCACCTCGCAGTGAAATCGCTTCTGTCAGGCTTACTGCCTGAGAACCAACGGGGCGCCGCCTTTTCGGTTACCTATACCCTGATCAATATCGCTTTTTGCAGTGCGCCGGTTCTCGGTATTCTTGCCAGTCACTATGCCGTACATGCGCCGATGTGGCTGTCCGCAGGATTGAGTTTTATTTCGCTCTGCATACTCAGCTTCTATTACCGACGTTACGATGCGCATCTGCACATCACCTCTCCCGTTAACGGGCCGAAAACCAGCCTCAGGGAGACAGTCAGCGTGTTAATCAGCGATTATCGGTTGCAGCTTTTTACCCTGGGGGGGCTGTTCAGTGCACTGGTCTATGCCCGTTTTGCGACGTATTTATCGCAGTATCTGGGCTATGTGGTCAGCGAGGCAGAAGCGCTGAGGTTAATTACGCTGATTGTCAGTATCAACGCAGCAACGGTCATTCTGTTGCAGTACGTTATTGGCAAAAAGATTACCCGAAAAAATATGGTATTTAGCGTGATGATCGGAACCGGATTACTGGTGATGGGTTTATATTTCTATCACGTCTCTGAGCTGACCCTGTTCTGGATTGTCGGTACCGTACTTTTTTCATTAGGCGAGGTGGTGCTTGTGCCGTCGGAGTTTCTTTTTATCGACTCTATTGCCAGAGACGATATGAAAGGGGCCTATTTCGGTGTGCAAAATATTGCAATGCTAGGGGGCGGAGCTAACGCGATTCTGTTCGGCTACCTGCTCAATAGTCATCTTATCCCGCCATCCGCCATCTTCTATTTACTGATTCTGTTCGCCCTGCTGGGATGTGCTTTATACCTTACCGGCATTCGCCAGAAAAACAGGGTGGTAACAGCCAGAGGCTCCTGAATCCCGCGTCTGATGTTGTTAAATTAAATGACACGCCACCTGGTGCCCGGGTAACACTTCTCGTAACTCAGGCACTGCCTCGCGGCACTGTGCTTCCGCCCGCGGGCAACGTGACGAGAAGCGGCAGCCGGAGGGAGGCCGTGACGGATCCGGAATCTCCCCCTTAATCACCTCGGGGGGTTCATTTTGCGGGTCGAGCGTTGGTACGGCGGCCAGTAGCGCCTGCGTGTAAGGATGCAGCGGCTGACTGAACAGGGCATCGCGGCTGGCGGTCTCCACCAGTTGCCCGAGATACATCACCGCTACGTCATCGCAAAGATGTTCCACTACACCGAGGTCATGTGAAATAAACAGGAAAGTAACGCCGTGGTTATCACGCAGATCGGAAAACAGGTTGATAATCTGAGCCTGAATGGAGACATCCAGCGCTGAAATTGGCTCGTCGGCGATAATAAAGTCCGGGTTGAGAATCAGTGCCCGGGCAATGCCAATGCGCTGGCGTTGCCCCCCCGAGAACTCGTGTGGGAAACGCGGGTAATGTTGCGGAGCCAGTCCGCAAATCTTCATCACCGCGATCACTCTGTCATATAACTCCGCTCTGGTGCAGAGTTTGTGTGCCAGTAGCGCCTCACCAATGGCATCGCCGATACGCTTACGTGGATTGAGTGAGCTGTAGGGGTCCTGAAACACCAGCTGGATTTTGGGGCGCAGCGCCTGCATTTGCCGCGCCGTCAGCGTCGACAGGTCCTGTCCGTGGTACTTAATCGTACCAGCGGTTTTATCATATAACCCCAGCAATGTCCGACCTACGGTGGTTTTGCCGCTGCCGGATTCGCCGACCAGACCGAAGATGGTGCCCGGGCGGATGTGAAAGCTGACACCGTCAACGGCGCGCAGCTGTCCGGTTTCCTGACCAAACAGGCCATCACGTATCGGGAAGTACTTTTTCAGTGCATCCACTTCAATCATGTACTCATCACTCATGCGAAAGATTCCACTTTTTCACGATGAAAACAGGCGGCCTGCCGCGTTTGCCCCACCAGCGGCGGTATGCCTGTCTGGCAAATTTCGCTGGCGCGTTCGCAGCGATCAAAAAAAGCGCAGAATGCGGGCAGCGCGGCAAGGTCCGGCACCTGACCGGGGATGGAGTAGAGCCGACGTCGCCGCTCGCCGGGAACCGGTCGGGACGCGATCAGCCCCCGGGTATAAGGATGCAGCGGATCACGCAATACCTCTGCGGTGGGGCCATATTCAACAATCCGACCGGCGTACATCACTGCTACCTGCTCAGCCATACGGGCAATGACGCCCAGATCGTGGGTGATCAGCATCAGTGCCATCTGGCTGGCACGGGCCTGATCGCGCAGCAGACGCAGAATCTGGGCCTGAACGGTGACATCCAGCGCGGTAGTTGGCTCATCAGCGATCAGCAATTTCGGCTGGCAGCTGAGTGCCATCGCAATCATAATGCGTTGCAGCATGCCGCCGGAAAGCTGGTGCGGATAGCTGGTCATCAGACTTCCGGCGCGCGCCAGTCCGACCTGGCTAATCAGCGCGATCGCTTGCTGCCAGGCGGCTTCAGGCGATTCCCCCCGATGGCGAATCAACGGCTCGCACAGCTGCTCGCCAATAGTCAGCACCGGATTCAGGGCACTCATCGGTTCCTGAAAAATCATTGCCAGCTGGTTGCCGCGCAGGTCGGCCATCCTGGCAGGATTGAGTGTGAGCAGATCCTGCCCCTGGAAGCGGATGGCTCCGCCATCAATGCGCGCAGTCTGCGGCGGCAACAGTCCCATCAACGACATGGCGGTAACACTTTTGCCGCAGCCGGATTCGCCCACGATACCCAGTGTCTGTCCTGCATAGAGGGTAAAAGAGACCTCCTGCACGGCCTGCACACGGCCATGTTCCGAGGCAAAGGAGACGGATAACTGCTCAAAGGTAATTAGCGGCTGGCTCATTTCAGGCTCCGTTTCATGCGGGGATCGAGCGCATCACGCAAACCATCCCCCAGTACGTTAATGGCAACCACGGTGACAAAGATGGCGATGCCCGGTGGCATCCACAGCCACGGGCGACGCTGGAAGTCGATCAGGCTATTAGCGGCATCCATCATGTTGCCCCATGAGGGGGTTGGCGGGACGACGCCAAGACCAAGGTAGCTCAGCGCAGACTCGCTCAGAATGGCGTTTGCCACCGCCATTGTCGCCATGACCACCAGAATCGGGATGGTATTCGGCAGCAGGTGACCAAACAAACGGCGACGTGAGGACAGGCCCAGCACATGCGTTGCCAGCATAAAATCACGCTCGCGCAGCGAAAGGATTTGTCCGCGCACCAGCCGCGCCAGTTTGGGCCACTCCAGCAGACTCAGCATGATAACCACCATATAGATGCGCGCATCCGCGGAGAAATCGAGCTCTGACAGCATGGCGCCAGCGACAATCAGCAGCGGCAGGCTGGGAATGGTCATGACCAGATCGGCCAGACGCATGATCAGCTTGTCGGTCAGGCCACCCGCGTAGCCCGACACGGCACCAAGCAGATAACCCAGCGTCACCGACAGCAACATCGTCAGCAGGCCAATGGTCAGTGAAATGCGCCCGGCAAGGAGCAGACGGGTGTAGACATCCCGCCCGAGAAAATCAGTTCCCAGCCAGTGCTGCGCCCCTGGCGGTTTGTTGATCATCAGCGCATCTGTGGTGTCATCCTGCCACGGCGACCAGATCGGCCCCAGCACGCACCAGAACGCCATGATAATCAGTAAAACCAGGCACACCATCGCCAGAGGGTTGCGCCGTAATACCCGCCAGGCCTGGCGCCAGGGTGAGGGTGTGGCCTGCGCCAGCGCCGGGATCACCGCGTTGCGCAGGCGGCGTTGCGTGGAAAAAAGTGAACGGACCATCATGACTTCACCCGAATACGTGGGTCAGCCCACGCGTAAAGCACGTCGGCGAGCAGATTGCCAAGGATAGTTAACACTGCCAGAAAAAGCGTAAAGCCCATCAGCACCGGATAGTCTCGGGCAGCGAGCGAATCGATGTGAATATGCCCCGCACCCGGCCAGTTGAAGACCTTTTCGGTGATAATGGCACCTGAGAACAGGCCCGGCAGCTCAAAACCAAGCAGGGTAATGATGGGGAGCAGCGCATTGCGTAATGCATGTTTCATGATCACTGTACGTTCGCGCAAACCTTTTGCCCGGGCAGTACGAATAAAATCCATTTTGATGACGTCGAGCATGCTGGCACGAAAATAACGCGTCAGGCTGCCCGCCTGCAGCATCACCAGTGCCAGCACCGGCAACATCAGGTGGGCCGCCACCTGGACAATATAGGCCCAGCCGCTGTCATCACTTCCGGTATTGGTCATGCCGCCGACCGGCAACCAGTGCAGATCTACCGCGAACCATTTGATTAACAGCAGGCAGAGAAAAAAGGTCGGAAAAGACATCGCGGCAAACACCAGCACGCTGACCAGATGATCAAACCACGCGTTGGGTCTGAGTGCAGACGCGATACCGGCGGCCAGGCCGATCCCCCAGTAAAACACCAGGGCGACACTGGCGAGCAGAAATGAATTCCAGACATACTGATTGAGCAGTTGAGTCACAGGGATCTGGTATTGCAGAGAAAACCCTAAATCACCCCTTAACAGCTGGCCAAGCCAGTGCAGATAGCGGGTGAACAGGGGCTGGTCAAGGCCATAAATCGCTTTCAGTTCGGCCGCGCGCGCTGCAGTCAGCGTCACGTTGCCATCGATAAAGTCACCGGGTGTCTTTGCAAATAACATAAAGATGATAAAGGAAGCAAACAGCAGCATGGGCAGGGTGTTCAGCAGCCGCCTCAGGATAAAATTTCGCATGGTATTCTCATATCAGCCGTCAGGCAGTCCTGACGGCTGAACAGCTGGCAAGGTTATTTAACGATTCTGACGTCCGGCAGACTGCCGGTGAGGCCGTTATAAATATCCGGTTTAAAGCCGGTCACGCGGGCGCTACTGGCGGAGAGGATCTGGCGATAGCCGAGCAGAATTACCGGTGGGTCATCTGCCAGCACTTTGTACAGCTGATGGTAAATCGGCTTGCGCTGGGCCACATCCAGCACCGCGTTGCCTTCATTAATCAGTTTATCCACCTGCGGATTGTTATAGCCGGACTCCTTCGCCTCGATGCTGTAGTAATCCCATACCCCGTCATGCGGATCGTTGAGCGTGCTGGTACTAAAGGATGCCAGGTCGTAATTGCCCGCCTTGCGCTGGGCCATCAGGGCGTTGAAGTCCACCACCTGGGGTTTCAGCAGCACACCAATCTGTTTCCAGTTCTCTTTAGCGATCGGGATGAGCGCGTCGTTCAGCACCTTTTTGCTCGCCAGTAAGGTCAGTTCAAGACGTTTTCCGTCCTTCACACGAATACCATCGGCTCCGGGTTTCCAGCCCGCCTCATCAAGCAACTTTTTCGCCTGTGCCGGATCGTATTTGTAGGGATTCACGCCATCCGGGTTATACGCCCAGGAGATGGGTGCGATAGGTTCCACGGCAACCTTGCCATACCCCTGGTACACCACATCGATCAGCTTCTGACGATCCAGCCCATAAATCAGTGCCTGACGCACCTTCACATCCTGCAACGCCGGGCGACGAACATTGAACTCGACCTTGCTGTAATCACTGGACCCGTAGAGGTTGATATTGGCAAAGCCGAGCAGTTTCAGCTGTTCAATATCATCCGGTCGTGACGTAAAGGCGTCGTAATCCGTTTCACCGGTCTGGAACAACTGGAAATTGGTTGATGGGTTTGTGACGCGATAAATAAAACGAGGCGTCGGCGGTGTGCCACGATAAAAGTGGCTATTGGCATGAAAGCGAATTTCCTGCCCGGGGATATATTTATCATAGACATAGGGACCATTGCCCAGCGGTTTGCCATGCAGGGTACGCAGATAGTCAAGATTGCCGCGCTGATAGCCTTTGCCGTAATAAGCTTCCGACAGCACCGGCCCGCCAATTTTTGCCAGTGTGGTTGCGCCAGGTTGGGTGGTGGTGATCTGTAGCGTGAGAGGATCAATGACTTTCAGGCCACTGACACTGTCGGCTTTTCCTGCTTTATATTCCGCGCCCCCGGCTATATTCGCGAGGGTGATGTCGGTGTCGCCATCATATTTCGGATCGTACAGGACGGTAAGGGTAAAGGCGACGTCTTTGGCAGTGAGTGGGGAACCGTCGCTGAACGTCAAATCAGGACGCAGCTTGATGGTATAGACTTTGTTATCCGGGCTTACCGTCCAGCTTTTTGCCAGACCCGGCACCAGATTGCCGTGGCTGTCCCAGTCAATCAGGCGTGAAAAAATAACGTTGGTGACATTTTCATCCCAGCCGTTGACAAAAAAGTAAGGGTTAAAAATCCCCTGAGGTTCAGAAATGCCTGCCACCACCGTATCTTTGCGCAGTTTCGCCGCTGCCGGAATCTGGCTGGAATCGGTGGCCGGGGTAATGCCTTCTTTAAGGGCGTCTTCGGCAAACGTCATCGCGCTGAAGGCTGTCAGGCTGCTGAAGAGTGCTATTTTAAGTCTGAACTGAATATTTTGTTTGTTTATTAAACTGACCAAAAGAGATCCCTCAACAATATAATGGCAATGTGCATTTACAAAAACTGAAAATTAATCTCACCCTGATCCGGTGTCTAACAATCAAACGCTATAACAAATAACAAAATGTCCTTATGTTATTTATGGATAAGCTTGGGAGTAATTCTCTTTATTATCAGGATGCGACTCAGATCAATGTTACGGTACGTGAAAAAGTTCAGTCGTCCATGCTGATTTAATGCGTCAGGCTGGAAAGCCGCGATACCGCAATTTGCCGCTGGCTTTCTTCGTGGATGTCATACGGCCCCAACATGCGTGAGATGTGTGAGTTCTGAGCTTCCAGAGACGTAGATCTTCGGGATTGATCAAAAGATAGAGACCAGGAGATTTGGAAAATCAGAATGCTTAAGTGAAAGGTGTCAGACAAAGGGATCTAATATCATTCACAGAAAAGACTCTTACAAAAACTTGTTGAATATGGGTTGTGGGAAATTTGTGCGGATGCCAGACCAGTATCGACTTTGCCATAACTGGCTGATAATCAATCTAAATCAGAAGGCCTTGACTGGCAGGGACAACGGGCGCGCAGCCTGAAAAGGCCCCTGACATGGTGCTCCGTCTTAGTGCAAATGCACATGCCTGGAGTCAGGCTTCCGCTTCCCGACGCCACCAGCTACAGGATGGCAGGCGAGTTGAGACGACAGGCTTTAAGGCCTGTTTTGAGTGAGTTAGTGAAGAAATGCGTGGGAGAGGGAGGGGGAATCGTCCTGCTGGCACGATAGTTGCTGCCTCTGAACATGTTTCTGTTGTTTATGCGGGATTCACGTCGCGAGGTGAGCAAGTATGAATAGCTTCATGCAGTCTGCGGGCAGCACCCACTATTCGACCGTTGGCGTTGCCGAGTCACGCCGCTTCGAATACTGGAACGACGTCGTGTTACGTCACTGCATTCCGGCAGCCAGCGTGCCCATGGCAGGGGTCGACTTTGACGCCCGGCTTGCGGTGCGTGGCGTGGGCATGGTGGATATCTGTTCGTTGTCCGCACCTTTGCACCGCTGGGATCGCACCGCCCGATATCTGAGACAAGGCCCCGATGATGATCTGTGGCTGGGCTATATGCAGGGAGGATACGGCCAGCTTGAGCAGGGTGGACGCAAGGCGGCGCTGGTGGCGGATAGTCTGGTGCTCTACGACGCCGCACAGACTTTCCGTTTCAGTCTGGGTGGACACGATAACCATCTGGTGCGGGTCCCACGACATCTGCTGAGTGGTCGTTTGCCGGGGATTGAAAACCTCACTGCTGTGGTGCTGGATGACCGCCGCCCCGGCGTGATCCCGCTGCGTGAAATGCTGCGTCAGGCGACGGTAATGCCCAGCTATCTGGACAACCCGGAAATTTCTGGTCGTTTCTCCCAGACGCTGCTGGATCTACTGGTGTTGAGTCTGGAATTGCAGGATCCTGACAACGTCAGTGCTGAGCGCGATCTCTATGCCCGCATGATGAATTACATCAGGCGGCAACTTGTCGAGCCTGATTTGAACATCGAAAGTCTGGCACGGGCACACCACGTTTCCGTTCGTACCGTCACGCGCGCTTTCGCCCGCCATAAAAAAACGCCGATGGCAGTGATTTGGCAGGAGAGACTGCGGGCAAGCCGCGAGGCTATCGAACGTGGAAAGGTAAAAAGTGTGTCACAGGCGGCACTGGATTTCGGCTTCTCTGATTTCTCTCATTTCAGCCACGCCTTCCGCAAAGCCTTTGGCGTCTCACCTCGCTCCCTGCTGGCAAAGGAAAAGCAAAGTTTGTGATGCGTTATCTCAACGCCACTCTGGCGCAGCATCTGGCTGATTGCCGCCACCGCGCCGCTGCGCATCCAGGCAGGTTGTTGCATGGTGTCGGGGCAACCCGGTGCTGATGATCTCTGAATGCTGAAAAGCAAAAAGCCTGCTCGTAAGCAGGCTTCTTAAATCTGGCTCCTCTGACTGGACTCGAACCAGTGACATACGGATTAACAGTCCGCCGTTCTACCGACTGAACTACAGAGGAATCGTTTGAACGGGGCGCATAGTAACGGCCACGCTGAGCCATGTCAAAGCTCTTTTTCATAAATCTGCGCGACTGCTGAAATAGTCGCCAGTGCGGCGTTTAATACACCAGAAGAAGTCCGTCAGACGCTGAACAGGGGTGTAACAGCCCGTGCGGCAGACTGAGGTATTTATGAGGTGTTTTACCGTTCTGCCTCCCTTGCCAGGCGGCACGAGGCGTGGTTTGCCCGGATAGTTTTTTACTGCCGTCACAAAGTTTTCATTACGCCTTTGT
This sequence comes from Pantoea sp. GM_Pan_3, assembly GCF_026541045.1. NCBI lineage: Bacteria > Pseudomonadati > Pseudomonadota > Gammaproteobacteria > Enterobacterales > Erwiniaceae > Pantoea > Pantoea sp. GM_Pan_3. Next base: position 329,656 of record NZ_JALNVA010000001.1, read on the forward strand.
CAGCAGATAAAACGAAACGTAGATTTCATTTCAACCCTGAAATGAATATCCGGAGCTGAAATGAAACAAGTCCGAATCGGCATGATCGGCAGTGGTTATATCGGGCGCTGCCACGCGATTGCTTATGCTCAGGCCCCGACCGTGTTTGCGCTGAAAGGTGAGATCGTGCGGGAGATGCTGGCCGAGGTAAATCCAGAGCTGGCGGCCCGTCAGGCAGCCACCTTTGGCTTTGCGCGTTCTACGGGAGACTGGCGCGAGCTGGTCAGCGATCCCGCCATTGATGTGGTGGATATCTGCGCGCCCAATTTTCTGCACAAAGAGATGGCGCTGGCGGCGATACGCCACGGCAAGCATGTCTACTCAGAAAAACCGCTGTCCTTAAGCGTGGCGGATGCGCAGGAGATGGTAAGCGCTGCGCAGGCGGCGGGGGTGAAAACGCTGGTCGGCTTTAACTATATGAAGAACCCGACCAGCCAGCTGGCGAAAGAGATCATTGCCCGCGGAGAAATTGGCGAGGTGGTCCATTTTTACGGCACGCATAACGAGGATTATCTTGCCAGACCGGAGACACCGCTCGACTGGCACTGTCAGAAAGCGCTGGCAGGGCTGGGTGCGCTGGGCGATCTGGCGGCGCATATCGTCAACATGGCGCACTATCTGGTCGGTGATATTGCCGAAGTCAGCGGTGACATGATGACGGTCATCACCGCACGACCCGACCCGAAAGCGCCCGGACGTCAGTTACCGGTGGAAAACGAAGATCAGGCCAGTGCGCTGCTTCGCTTCCGCAATGGCGCGCACGGCGTCATTGAAACCTCGCGTATCGCCTGCGGCGCGAAAATGGGCCTGACCTATGTTGTGACCGGAACCAAAGGCACGCTGCGTTACACCCAGGAGCGCATGGCTGAACTTGAGCTTTATCTGCATGACGAGCCCGCCGGGCGACAGGGATTTAAAACGATCCTGACAGGACCCGCCCATCCTGACTATGCGAACTTCTGTGTTTCAGCCGGACATGGCATCGGCTTTAACGACCAGAAAACGGTAGAGGTCCGCGATCTGATTAACGGTATCGCGGCGGACGACCGCATGTGGCCCGATTTTGTCGAGGGGTTACAGGTGCAGAAGGTGCTGGAAGCGATAGCGCACTCTGCTGAGCAGCGACGCTGGGTGGAAGTGTAACGGCAGATCAGGAAGGGTGTCAGATAAGAAGGGGACAGGGCGGGAAGAGAGCTTCCCGCCCTTTAAAATCAGATCAGGCCGCTTTTCTCCCACCACAGCTTATCCAGCGCATAGAAGCGATCGCGCTGGCTCTCAGGCTGGTTAAGATCGCGCTTCCACGGCTTGGCCAATATGTAGTGCAGGTTTTTCACCTCATCGTCCTGCCAGAGCCCGCGGTGCTGAAACGGCAGCGTTTTCAGCGCATTGTAGATATAAGAGAGCGGCTTCCAGCGGTCGGCAAAGATTTCATTCAGCAGGTCCTGCTCCGAGAAAGGATAGGCGCTCAGGTCATCAATGGCGGCGATACGTTTTTCCATCGCCTCAAACACCGCATTATCGGGCTTCAGCACCAGAAAACCGCCGTTGAGGTACAGATCCACGCTCTGTGGTGCTGTCTCACCGCGTGCCTGCCAGGTGTAGTGGCACTGCTCCGGCTGCCATTCCGGCGGATAGGAGGCGATCTGGTTGGGATTGCAGCGGCAGGCGTGGCAGGCCGCCAGCAGATTATCACCCAGATCCAGGGTAAACAGCTCATCCATGTTCTGCAGCACCAGCATGTCCGCATCCAGAAAAACGACGCGCTCATAGTCCGTCAGTTGCCAGGCGCGCAGCTTGGTCCAGACCTCGCCGAACTGCGCCGAGGCGTAGTGCTGATCCAGATCTTCACGCGGATAGAGTGGCTCAACCGGCTCAATCACGCAGCCTGCATCCTGCAGACGCTGACAGTCCGCCTCAGAAATGGCGGGAGTCGTCATCACCACCAGTGGCCACTGGCTGTGGCTCTGTTGCAGCGAACGGTGCAGCGCTTGTACGCCCACCAGATAATCGGGTTGTGTTAACAGCGTTACCCAGGCAAACATGGCTTTCCTCAGTCAAAAAGTGGCGTGATGTAGTCGTTACCCAGTCGTCCCTGTGGATCGAGCTGGCTGCGCAGGGCGCGGAAGGCGTCCCATTGCGGATAGATCTCACGCCAGTTGTAGCGTTCTTCATCGTAATATTTGCCCCAGTGTGGGCGTCCTCCCTCTTCGGCCAGCAGTTTCTCCACCTCCGTCAGGAAATGCAGTCCCTCCTGCGACAGCGAACCATCGTCGGCGTAATAGACGACAAAGCCGAAAAAGCAGGTGGGCTGATCGGCGGCCGGACTGAGCCAGGCCGAGGAGGCGCCGGTGCAGCGGAGGATAATCGGGTAGTGCATATGCGGCCGGTTCTCTGCGTACCACTGCTTTATCCGGCGGATAATGGCTGGCGTTTTTGCCAGCGGGACGCCGATCTCCACGTTGATCTGTGGCACCGCAATGCCCCGGCAGAAGAGCTGATAGATGTCACCGGTAACATCCGTGAAGTCGCGAAAACGGGTCACGGTGCGAAACTGCTTGCCGCCTTTCCCCTGAATCTGAGTATCGCGGTGCATATGCGCCAGGGTCTGATCGATCGTCTCGTTCAGACTGTCATCCGCTTCGCCCTCATGTTCCACCACTTTGCGCCCCTGCTGCTCATAGCGCTGGCACTCCTCCTCGCTGGCTTCATGGGCGTTCCAGACATGCATCAGATTGTCGTCAACGAACCACCAGGCTTTGCTGAGAGGGTAGTCGTTGTTCCAGCGCAGCAGATCCTCTTCCAGCGTATCGGCAGAGACCGCGTTCTTATGGCAGGTGAAGATGCGGTATGGCCCGGTGCGCAGCGTCACGGCGGTGACAATACCCAGCGCCCCCAGAGAGACCTGAGCTGCCGGGAAATCCGCGTCGCCCCGGACAAACTCGCGCACGCTGCCGTCGGCCAGCACCATGCGGATGGCCAGTGCTTCATCGGCAATCGAACTCTGCTGCAATCCCTGGCCGTGCGTGCCGGTGGCCATCGCCCCTGCCAGGGTCTGAATGGCAATCACACCCGGCGACGACGCCAGCATGCGGTTCATGCGGGTCAGGGTGCGATAAACCTGTTCCAGCGGGGTGGCACCCCCAAAGGTCACGCTATCCTCATCGCTGGCGAGCTGACCGCTGAGCGCGCTGAGGTCGAGCAGTAAATCATCTTCACTGACGTGCAGCATCCGTCCGGGGGAGAGCTTGCTGCCGATGACCCGAATCTGGCCGCGTGACTCCCGGATAAGCGTCTGTAATTCCGCTTCGCTGGCAGGGCGCTGAACCTGATGACGGCTGCCGATTTTAGCGTTCTGCGCCCAGTTCCAGAGCGCATCATCATCGGGTTCAACATGAGTCTGGCGAAGCGGATAGAGGCGTGCGTCTCTGCTCACAACAGCGTTCCTTTTATGGCAATTTAATGACGAATGTTTACTAAGCGTAGACCATGAGTAAGCGGAGCCAGAGCGGTGAGCAATTATTTGCGGATATAGCGCAGTGTGGCGGTGACAGCGAGCTGACGATTGCGCCGGATACTCTCTTCTTCGCTGTTATCCGGACTGAAGAGGGCATTGAAGGTGTAGCGGTTTGAGACGTGATGAACACAGATACTGCTGATCAGACGATGAACGTCGATGGTCTGCACATCGGCGATAAACACGCCCTCCTGCTGACCGCGGGCCAGGATGTCATCCAGCAGATCCAGCGCGCTGCGGTTAAGCGCTTTAATCTGCGGTGACTGCGTGATGTAGCGACCGCGCAGCAGGTTCTCACTGCAGACCAGCCGCATAAAGTCGGGATGGGCAACGTGGTAATCGAAGCTCGCTTCCACCAGGCGGGTCATGGCCAGCTCCGGCGTCATTGCGGCCAGGTTCAGATCGGTTTCATGCGCGCGTATCTGCTGATAGACCTGCTCCAGCACTTCGATGTAGAGCTGCTCCTTGCTGCCGAAGTGATAGACCACCATGCGTTTAGTGGTCTGAGCGTGTTCGGCGATCTGCTCCAGTCTGGCACCCTGCATACCAAACTCTGCGAAGGTTTTCAGTGCGCCTGCGATGATGCGTTTTTTCAGCCCTTCCGGGTCATTTTTGCGTTTCGTAATTTCGGACATGGTGCTCAATAAGGTGATTCTGACCGGGGAATGGTAGCACAGTGTTGAGGCGTAGCCCGCAATCGCGGCGTCAGCCTGGCACAGCCCGAAAGATTACAGGTATAATCCCGGACAATATTTAACAGATTCAGAGACGACAATGACAAAACTCACCTTACAAGAGCAGATGCTGAAAGCAGGTCTGGTATCCAGCAAAAAAATGGATAAGGTTCAGCGCACAGCGAAGAAATCCCGGGTTCAGGCGCGTGAAGCCAGAGCGGCGGTCGAAGACAACAAAAAAGCGCAGCTTGAGCGCGATAAGCAACTTAACGAGCAGCAGAAACTGGTCGTCCTGTCGAAAGAGTACAAAGCACAGGTCAAACAGCTGATTGAAATGAATAAAATCGAGGTGGCAAAAGGCGACATCAGCTTTAACTTTACCGACAACAACCTGATTAAAAAAATCGTGGTGGATAAGCTGACGCAGACCCAGCTGATTAATGGCCGTCTCGCCATTGCCCGCCTGACTGCTGACAAAAATGGCGAAAGCCAGTACGCCATTATCCCGGCCAGCGTGGCGGATAAAATTGCCCAGCGTGATGCCAGTGCTATCGTCCTGAACAGCGCATTGAGCGAAGACGTGCAGGACGAAGATGATCCCTATGCCGATTTCAAAGTACCGGACGACTTGATGTGGTAACCGCGGACTGAGGCAGTCAGAAGGGGCTGGCGGCTGAGACGTGTAGAGGCTCACCGCTGACCGGATGTGTAAACGCTAATCCACTGGCGTGCAGCATCAGCCTCTCCGCCTGCTCAGCGCCCGGCAGCACCTGCCCGCCATAGAGATCACAGCCCAGAATCGGGTGCCCCAGCTGCTGACAGTGAATGCGCAGCTGATGGGTACGCCCCGTTTCCGGCATCAGCTCAACCCGTGTAACCGCCACTTCCATCCCTTCTCGTCCCTGCCAGTGGCTGCGCGCGATAACCCGGAAGCGCGATCGCGCAGGCTTGCCCTGCAGCGGGCAGATTGTCATGCGGGGAAACTGCGCCGGATCTTTCGCGATGGCGGCATCAATCACACCTTCATCCTCAGCCAGATGGCCGCACAGCAGCGCCTGATACGTTTTGCTCACGCTGCGCTGGCTGAACTGCTGACTGAGCGCCGCGTTGATCGCTTTATTCAGCGCGACGACCATCAGTCCCGAGGTGCCAAAATCGAGCCGGTGCACCAGCGTACAGCCCGGAAACAGTCTGACCAGCCGGTGATGCACTGAATCGAGGTTTTGCGGATTCTTACCGGAAAGGCTGAGCAGCCCGCTGGGTTTATTCACCACCAGCAGATGATCATCCTGAAACAGAAGGGTGATCTCGTCATGGCAGGGCGGAGCAATAAACGTATCGATAATGGCAGACATAGTGAAACCGGACGATGAAGGGCAGAGGATCATAACCGATTGCGTGTTGAGTGACGACTCCCGGCCTGGCAGGGCAGAGACAAACTGAAGGGATGCCAAAAAAACATTTAGTATTTTGTTCAGCAACTTGCGCGATTTTTAGTGATAAATTCGGGCAGTTCTCCCTTTTACGACTACAGTCTCTGGTGAGGTTGTTTTCAATTCGTACCAATGGAGGATTTTCTGTGTTAATTCAAAACGACGAGAAAGGCCACGTAATTATTGGCGAAGCGGCACTGAGCCTTGCCCTGGGTGAGAAAGAAATCAGTATCGCATCACTCTTTACTCAACTGGGATACATGGCGAAATCCGAGAGCAACCCCGACCGGCTGACGCAAATCTCCGAGGCCAGAAGCTGGCTGAGCAGTTTTACGTCTCCGGCGATTGCCCAGCAACAGGTGCCGTATCTGCAGACACTTACAGGCCTGAACGACGAACTGAACTAGCTGTAACTGAACTGACACCAGTGGACGTAGTCCGGCTCCGGCCGGAAAACGACGAAGCGAATAACCTCACAGGTTGCGCGAAAGCGTATACCGGCCGGAGAAACTGTCATGGACGACACTCCTCTCGCCAGACCCTTTTGATCTCCCCTCAGCCTGAACGATCATCGCGCAGCCAGCCCTGTTGATCAGGACTGGCCAGACGATACCCTGTTAAAAACTTTCCCAGCTGCTCTCTGCAGAAGCCTTAAGCGGCACGGCCGGAACAAGGCGAGGCGCTGAAGCCGGCGCGGGGCGGCTGACGGCGTGCTGAGCACCAGAGAGGCGGAAGACCGCCACCGTTTTTTCCAGCTCCTCTGCCTGTGCTTCCAGTGAACTCGCTGCGGCCGAGGACTCTTCAACCAGTGCGGCGTTCTGCTGGGTCGTCGTGTCCATCTCGGCCATCGCCACGGCGATCTGGGAGATCCCCCGGTTCTGCTCGTCCGAGGCCGCAGCGATTTCGCCCATGATATCTTTCACCTGACTGACGGAGCGGACGATATCATCCATGGTGGACCCTGCGCGTTCTACAAATCCGGACCCTTCACTGACCCGGTCCAGTGACTCACGGATCAGCGTCTCAATCTCTTTGGCCGCCAGCGCGCTGCGCTGTGCCAGATTTCTCACTTCACCCGCGACCACCGCAAACCCGCGTCCCTGTTCACCGGCACGTGCGGCTTCGACCGCGGCGTTGAGCGCCAGGATATTGGTCTGGAAGGAGATGCTGTTGATGACGTGAATGATTTCACCAATTTTGCCCGAACTCTGGCTGATGTTGTTCATTGTCACCGTCACATCACGGATGATCTCGCCACCACGACCGGCATTCACTGACGCCTCTGTCGCCAGCTGACTCGCATGATGCGCATTTTCCGCATTCTGTTTAACCGTCGACGACAGCTCTTCCATACTGGCTGCGGTCTGGACCACGGCCGCAGACTGCTGTTCTGTACGGGAGGAGAGATCGGTATTGCCTGCTGCGATTTCCGCTGAGGCACGTGCCACGCTGCTGACGCCGTCACGCACGTTGGTGATGATGTTCTGCAGGCTGCTGTTCATGGCATCGACCGCCAGCATCAGCTGACCGAATTCATCGCCACGTGTTGTGGTCAGCGAGGTGGTTAAATCTCCCCCGGCAATACGCTGCGCGGCGCTCAGCGTCTCTTTCAGAGGCTGGGTAATGCTGCGGGTGATCCGCCAGGCGATCAGCAGACTCAGTACCACACAAATCAGTGCGGCAAAGGCAATGCGCCACTCTGCCTGTTTAATAAATTCCGCAGAGAGCTGTGACTGGAAAGCGAATGTATCGGAAACCGCCGCATTAAGACGCTCAGCGCTGGTGGTCAGACCCGCCGACTCACTTTTCTCTTTCTCTGCAGCATCGACATAGCGCGTTAACGCCTCGCGCTGCTGCGCCAGGGTGCTGAGAACCGTGCGGGACACCTCGTTAATTGCAGGCTGTGCAAAGCTGTCCAGCTGCTCACTCAGCGTGGTGATCGCCGTGAACTCCTCAACAACCGACGCTCTGCTGGCCTCAGACGGTTTTTCCAGGAACGCCTGTTCAATGTTTGCGGCATCAAACAGCGCGGCGGCCAGACGCATGACCGGTAATCCGGCATCAGGGGTCAGTGCCAGATCCAGCGACTCCGACTGATGCGCAAGGGCAATCAGGGCGTCCGGTTTAATGGCATCAAAGGCGTGAGAAGTGGTCTGTGCGGCGGTGACAAATTTCTGTCGCTGCTTCTGATAATCGTTAAGCAACTGCCCCATCAGCGCGACTTTCTGCTGACCGAGTTCGTCCCACTGAAAGCCACTGAGGCGTTGATACAGCGTATCCAACTCCTTCAGCGCCTGTACGTTACGGGCGGCAAATTCCGGATCTTTAGTGTACTGGTAGAGTGTGCGGTTAAGGCGCGCATTACTTAAGGTGTTTACCATCTGAACAGTGATGGTGCGTCGTGCCGAGTTATCTTTGATACGGCTGAAGCAATCGAAAGCGAGCCAGGTAATAGCCAGAGAGGCGGCGATGACGATGATAAAACCGGCACCCAGTTTTTTCCCAATTTTAATACCGGAGATGTGTTGAGCAAGGCCCATAAGTTTCACCTTTAATGAGGTTTCTGAAGCGGGAGAGAGGCGATTAAATAATCTCTGCATCTTCTTCTTATCGTCAGGGTGGGGTGAAGCTTTAATAAAAATTATATATTTCAGTTTATCTTCTTAATTAGAGTTCCATTGTTTTTAAAGGGAATAATAAGCCTGCTAATTTGGGGTTGCTTGTAAAAAATATTGATTTCATTATTAAAAACGGAATTGTTTGAGCAAAATTTCTTTACGTTAACTGAAGAAGACTTTATTGATTAAGATCAATTTATTTAAACCTTAAAAAGTATCAGTCACCAGCAGAGGTGAATCTGTTGCACTGCAGTGATCAATGCAATGCTATTCATGCTCACTCTTTTGACTGTCTGACTCACTACGGTATTCACGGTTGACCATTATTCCTTGCCTGTCACTTTCTGCACACCCACCCGACTCTCTGCATTGCCGGATTTCAGCAAAATATTGCCGTTTTAAGCATTTGTGATCGCTGTCTGTCTTCACTGAGAATGAGAACAGAAGGTTAAGAGGATGATAATAGTGCTGAAGAGCAGAGTTAATCCGCTCTTCAGGACTGACAATAAATCACGATGATTTTTCCCTCTGGGGGAACATTTTAATTATCAGGAGAAAGGTTCCAGTGAAAATTACAAAAGGCATAACCCTTTTCGCGTTCGCGATCGGTGCACACACCAGCTTTGCTGCCGAACCTTCGGTTCCGACCGAAATCAGTCTGCATGTCAGCGCCGATCCGGCGTTGAAAAGCCTGATACCTGATGATTTCCTTAAACGTGGCTACATCATCGCAGGCACTAACCCCAATACACCGCCGACAACATTTTACAAAGAAGACAACAAAACCCTCGCCGGTCGCGAAATTGACATCATGAATGCGGTAGGGGAGCGTCTGGGCATTGCCGTGCAGTGGCGTGACACTGGTGGGTTTGACAATATTATTCCCGGTCTGAAAACCGGACGATACGACGTGGCACTGTCAAACATCAACGCCACGCCGACCCGTCTGAAACAGATCGATTTTGTCGGTTATTACAACGCCAGCCTGCTCGGCATTATTGCGCGAAAAGATGCCGGCATTACGCCTTTCAAATCGCTCAGCGATGTCTGCGGGAAAGAGGTGGGGGCGGGATCCGGCACCACGCAGGTCACGCGGCTGGAGGAAGCCAGCAAGGCCTGCGAGGCGGCCGGTAAACAGCCGATCAAAGTAGCGATTTTCCCGGATCGCCCGGCGGGCGTGCAGGCCGTAGTCAGCGGGCGTGTTCCGATGTTCCTGGGGCCTTATGAAGGACTGCTGTGGCAGGTTAACGTCATCAAACCGCTGACCATGAGCGGAGAAATCACCGTCAGCGATGCCCCGGTCTCTGTCGCGTTTCCAAAAGCTTCGCCGCTGGAACCCGCCGTGCAGGCCGCACTGAACTCCTTAATTAAAGATGGCAGCTACCGGAAAATCCTCGATAAGTGGGGCATCGGTTTTGGTGCCGTGACCGAAGCCCGTCGCAACGAAGAGATTTTTAAATGAGTGAAATTCAGGACCATACCAACGAACTGAAAATCGTCGGTAAACGCTACTACGGACGCTGGCTGAGTGCGCTGGTCGTGCTGTTATGCCTGGCGGCGATGGCGCATTCTATGGTGAACAATCCCCGTTTTGAGTGGGGCGTGATAGCAGAAAACTTTACGGCTCCCTCTATTCTGCAGGGGGTGCTGATGACACTGCAGCTTACCGCAATTTCGGTGGTGCTGGGATTTGCATTTGGCACGCTGCTGGCGCTGATGCGCCTCTCATCCAATCCGGTGCTGGTCGCAGTGAGCTGGGCTTACACCTGGTTTTTCCGCGGCGTTCCGATGCTGGTGCAGCTGTTTCTCTGGTACAACATTGCCGCACTCTACCCCCGAATCGCACTCGCCATTCCGGGGCTGGGAGAGATCTGGAGCGCGCAGTCTAACGCGCTGGTCAGCCCCTTCAGTGCGGCGGTCATCGCCCTGGTGATGCATCAATCCGCTTATGCCGCAGAAATTGTGCGTGCCGGTATCCAGAGCGTAGGCAATGGCCAGATTGAAGCTGCGCGCGCGCTGGGCTATCGCCCGGCACAGATTTTTCGTCACACCGTGTTACCGCAGGCGATGCGTGCCATTCTGCCTCCCGCGGGCAACGAAATCATCGGCCAGCTGAAAACCACCGCAGTGGTGTCCGTTATCTCTCTGCAGGATGTGCTGTTTTCAGCGCAGATTATCTATCAGCGCACCTATGAAGTGATTCCGCTCCTGCTGGTCGCGACGCTGTGGTATCTGCTGATGACTTCGGTGCTGTCGGTGGGCCAGTACTATGTGGAGCGTTACTTTGGGCGTAGCGTCACGCGGCGTGAAAAGCGCCGTGCGTGGCTGGCTATGCCGCGCTTTTCACTGCCGAAAACGCAAAGGAGCGTAAGCAATGGCTGAAGCAATCGCCCTGCGCAGGGTCACCAAGCGTTTCTCCGGTGTGACCATCCTCGACGATGTAAATCTGGATATTCCTGCCGGATCGGTCACGGTGATTCTGGGACCTTCCGGCTCCGGTAAATCCACCCTGCTGCGCTGCATTAATCATCTTGAAAAACTGGATGGCGGCACTATCCGCATTGATGGCGAGATGGTGGGTTACCGACAGAAAGACCAGGCGCTGCATGAACTCAGCAGCCGTGCGATTGCGCGCCAGCGTGCCGGGATTGGCATGGTGTTCCAGCAGTTCAATCTCTTCCCGCATCGCACCGTATTGCAGAACATCATTGATGCACCGATGCGGGTGAAAAAGCAGTCCCGCCAGCAGGCGACCAGTAAAGCACTGGCGCTGCTGAAGCAGGTAGGGTTGGCGGGGCGCGAAGCGGAGTGGCCGCAGAATCTCTCTGGCGGTCAGCAGCAGCGTGTGGCGATTGCCCGTGCGCTGGCGATGGATCCGGGCGTGATGTTGTTTGATGAACCGACATCCGCGCTTGATCCTGAACTGGTGGGAGAGGTCCTGCAGGTGATTAAGCAGCTGGCGCATTCCGGGATCACCATGGTCGTGGTCACGCATGAAATCGGCTTTGCCCGGGAGGTTGCAGACAATATTGTCTTTATGGAGGGCGGCAAAATTGTGGCGGCTGGCCCGACGCAGCAGGTACTCGACGATCCGGACAATGGACGTGTCAGAAACTTTATTGCAACGGTGCTCTGAGCACCGTTTCTTTTACAAAGGCAGAAATCAGGATGACGCAGAAATCGGTTATGCACAGCGCCCACTGGGGGGCTTTTCAGGCAAAGCGCAGTGGCGAGCATCTGCTGATTGAGCCGTTCCGGAGCGATCCCGATCCGAGTCCTCTGTTGCAAAACTTTCATCGTGCGCTGAACCACCCGGCACGGGTGGCCCGGCCGATGATTCGACGCGGCTGGCTGGAAAACGGACCCGGCCCGGATCGGCGCCGTGGGGCAGACGAGTATGTGACGGTCAGCTGGGAAGAGGCGACGCAACGTGTAGCACAGGAACTTAAACGGGTCGGAAATGCGTATGGGCCTGCAGGGATTTTTGGCGGCTCCTACGGCTGGTCAAGTGCAGGGCGCTTTCATCATGCGCAAAGTCAGGTGCATCGTTTTCTGAACACAACACTGGGCGGCTATGTGCGCTCGGTGAATAGCTACAGTTCCGGAGCGGCCTCGGTACTGTTACCCCACATTGTCGGCGACATGAATGAAATCGCGCGACGTGGCGTAAGCTGGGAGGAAATTGCGCATCACAGCGAGGTGGTGGTGGCATTTGGCGGGCTGGCGCTGAAAAATGCGCAGGTGGCCAGCGGCGGTCTGAGTGAACATACCGAGCGTGGGTTTATGCAGCAGGCGGCCCGGCGCGGCACACGGTTTATCTCAGTCAGCCCATTGCAAAGCGATCTGCCTGAGGAGGCGCAGGGCGAGTGGCTGGCACTACGGCCTGGCACGGATGCCGCATTTATGCTCGGTGTGCTGTCGGTGCTGATCGCCGGGGGATTAACCGATGAGGCTTTCCTGGCTCGCTACTGTGTCGGCTGGCCGCAGATGGTGGCTTACCTCTGCGGCAGAGAGGATGGCGTGGTGCGTGACGCGCAGTGGGCAGCCAGCATCTGTGGCATCAGCAGTGACCGGATAGCGCAGTTCGCGCGACAGCTAGCAGGTAAGCGCGTTCTGGTGACGGTGGCCCATGCCTTGCAACGCGCCGAGCATGGCGAACAGCCGGTCTGGCTGGGTCTGGTGCTGGCAGCGGCGCTGGGGCAGCCTGGGCTGCCTGGTGGTGGCTTTACCTATGCACTGGGGGCGTTGGGTCACTATGGCAAACACCATAACCTGGTCAGTTTCCCGGCCCTGCCACAGGGAAAAAATGGCATCGACCTCTTTATTCCGGTGGCCCGTATCGCCGATATGCTGCTCAATCCCGGCGCATCGTTTGATTACAATGGCCAGCGGCTGACCTATCCACATATCCGTCTGGCTTATTGGGCGGGTGGCAATCCTTTTCATCATCATCAGGATCTGGCCCGGCTGCGTCAGGCATTTTGCCAGCTGGATACGCTGATCGTGCATGAAAGTGCCTGGACCGCCAGTGCGCGTCACGCGGATATCGTTCTGCCCGCTACCATGACGCTGGAGCGCGAGGATATTGGCGGCGCCCCCACCGATCGCCATTTAATCGCCATGCATCCGGTTGCTGAGCCTTATGGTGAAGCGCGCGATGATTACACAATTTTTCGTGAGCTGGCCCGGCAACTCGGCAGGGAAGAGGCGTTCAGCGAAGGACGGGATGCGCGTGGCTGGCTGCAGCATCTTTATCAACAGCTCCGGGAGAAACTGGCTGCTCACCCGGTGCAGACCCCTGAATTCAGTGAGTTCTGGCAGCAGGGCATGCTGACGTTACCTCAGCTCAAAGACGGGGGACGAATGATCAATGCGTTTCGCGCCAATCCCGACGGCGCGCCGTTGCCAACACCCAGCGGTAAGATTGAGATTTTTTCGGCGAAGATTGCCAGCTTTGGTTATGAAAACTGCCCTGGCCATCCGGTGTGGCGCGAACCGCAGCAAAAACCCAGTACCGACTATCCCTTCTGGCTGATAGCCAATCAGCCTGCGACACGCCTGCACAGCCAGCTCGACTTTGGCGATTACAGTCAGGGGGCCAAACGGGGCGGGCGGGAGGTCTGCAGCCTGAATCGCCAGGATGCCGCCGCGCTGGGCATCGCGGAGGATGACATCATTGAACTCTACAACGAACGGGGCCATGTGCTGGCCAGCGCACGCCTCACGGATGGCCTCCTGACCGGCGTAGTTCAGCTGCCAACCGGCGCCTGGTACGATCCGATCGATCCCACGGCGGCCCGTCCGCTTTGTCGTCATGGTAATCCTAATGTCCTCACCCTGGATGTCGGGACATCATCACTCACGCAGGGGTGCAGCGGGCAGATTACGGTGGTTCAGGTGCGTAAATATGCCGGAGAGGTGACACCGGTGCAGGCTTTCATCCCACCACATGGGTCGGTTCAGCGAGTCAGTGCCTGAGCCAGTTGCTGCAGATCTGCCGTTGAACGCAGTTCACTGGCGGCCAGCAGGTCAGGCGAGCGCCTTTTTAATGCCCGTTGCAGTTTACGGTTAACATCGACGCCCTCCGCCAGTGACTGCTGGCGCGTGCGGCGCTGATGAAGCCGGGTGCCATCCCTGAGTGTTAGTGTGACGTCATGAAAGCGCAGAGCAGGATTGATCGCATCGGGCGGCGCATTGTTATCCGGGGCGCGGCGAACCCGGGCGGCCAGTGGCATAATCTGATGATTGAGCGCGCCTTCGGCAAAATCTGACAGACGCAGATCGCCATAGATCAGCATAGCGGCAATCACATATTCCAGGCTGAACCGCGCTTCAAGGCCGTTAAGGGGATGCTGAATCGACGCGGCGATATCACCTCCCGGGGGAAAGGCAACGGTGATCGCTTCAATCTGATTCAGCAGGCTATCGAGCGGGTTTCCGGCTTCCAGCCACTGCTGACGCAGTATCCGTGCGGCCTCTGCCGCGCTGTGCGTTCCCGCGCAGGTCGGAAAAGGTTTAAATTCCAGGCCGGGCGAGCTAATCCGCCAGGGCATACCCCAGTTCTCCAGCAGTTTCTCCGGTTGTGCCTGACCGGCACTGGTGGCGGTCAGAAAGGCCTCCAGCACTCCCTCTTTACGGCCATCGATGCCGGCCAGCGTCAGCTGAGCCGCTACCACTGCGCGCTCTGCCGCGAAGCCAGCGTGCAGCGGTTTAACCGCGGAGCCAAACTGCGCACGCAAGCCACTCGCCTGCGTCGTGGCAATGCCCAGCAGAGTCATGGTGGCAACGCTATCCAGCGCCAGCAAACGAGCCAGTGCCGCTGCCGCGGCCACGGTGCCCAGTGTCGCTGTATTGTGGTAGCCCAGCGCATAGTGCTGCTGGCTGACAGCCAGTCCGAGACGGCCCGCCATCTCCACGCCGCTGACATAAGCATCCAGAAACGCGTTCAGGCTTGTCGGCTGGTCGTGCTGCCAGGCGAAAAGGGCTGGCAGGATCACTACGCTGGGATGACCGCGAAAATCGACATGAAAATCATCGTAGTCCAGCGCATGCCCGGCATAGCCCAGCAGCAGCGCCTGCGAGCGCACGCTTCCGTCATGATACAGGGCGCGCAGGGCTGGCAGGCCGCTATCCGGCACGTCACCCTGTAATACCGGCCAGCTTACCGCCAGAAAATCCTGCACGCCTTCACGTGCGTGCCTGCGCGCAGTCGCATCAGGCTGGCTGTCAAGCAGTTGGTCCGCCAGTGCCGCACTCAGATTCATTGTGATCGCTCCGGGGAGATCAGTGCTGCCACTGCCAGGTCGGCGAGATAATGTGCTGTCGGCAGCAATACCGCATCATTGACGCGAAAAGCGGGATGATGCAGTGCATAAGGTTCACCGGTGCCCACCATGATGAAGGCGCCCGGCAGTTGCTGCTGATAAAAGGCAAAGTCTTCGCCGATCGGACTGGCTTCCACCACGCGTGCGCTGAGTCCGCTTTCCTCCGCCTGCCGTAATGCAAATGCCGCCCAGTGGGCATCATTCACCACTGAGGGTGGCCCGGCATGCCAGTTAAAGCGGACCTGAGCATCAAAGGCCGAAGCGATACCCGCTACAATACGCCTGAAGCGCTGCTCAAGCTGCTCACGCGTCTGTTGTGAGAATGTACGCACCGTGCCCTCCAGCCAGGCACTCTCCGGAATGACATTCCAGGTACTGCCGCTGTGTATCTGGGTAATGGAGACCACAGCGTTATCGGCAGAGGGGGCATTGCGGCTGATCAGGGTCTGCGCGGCTGAGATGATCTGTGCAGCGATAACAATCGGATCGTTACCCTGGTCGGGTTTAGCGGCATGGCTGCCCGTCCCGGTAATGGCGATGTCAAAACGATCCACCGCAGCGGTCAGCGGTCCGGGTCGGGTGCCGACTGCGCCCGCCGGCAGTGAGGGATCGTTGTGAAGACCAAAAATTGCGACGGCATTGTGCAGTGCGCCGCTGGCAATCACTTCAGGTGCGCCCTGACCAGTCTCCTCTGCAGGCTGAAAAAGAATCCGTACCCGGCCCGGCAGCGCGGATTCCTGCTGTTTTAACAGGATCGCCGCGCCCAGCGCCGCCGCGCTGTGAAAATCGTGACCGCAGGCGTGCATTACGCCGGGACGTTCGGATTGATAGCTGACGCCTGATTGCTCTTCGATCGGCAGCGCATCGATATCGGCCCGCAGCACGATTAACGGTCCTGGCGATTGACCAATCTCTGCGACCAGCCCGGTTTTCAGCGGCAGGTTAACAATACGTATCTGATGTTGCTCAAGTTGTTTACGCAGACGGGCTGTGGTTTCAAACTCCTGATTCGACAACTCCGGAAAACGGTGCAGTTCATGGCGAAGAGCGATCAGCTGTTCGCCCAGGGTTGCAGAGATATCACGACTCATAACGGCTTTCCTTATGCGGCTGTCTGGCGGCGAAGCCAGATATCATGTGCCGCCGGGTCCAGAATTTTTTTCATATAGAGGGTGAGGTGGCCTTTGCCAAGATCGCGGGTATGGATCGGCTGAAAGCCTCGCTTCAGGTACATCTCTTTCAGCCAGGGATGCTGGACGGCGGTACCGAGGGAGACCGCAGGCGCGCGCAGCTGACCTGTCAGAATCTCCCGCTCAAGCCAGTCCTGAATCTGGCGGCCATAGTGGTGACCGGAATGGTCGGGGTGGGCGCCAAACCAGCCGATATGCGGCAGCCCAAAGGGACCCGGCAGCGGCCCCCAGGGATAGCGAACGGTGACAGAAGCAACCATCTCCTGGCTGGCATAGAGCGCATAGACGCCGTGAGACCGGAGATGCTGCTGTGCCATGCTGCGGTCGGCAGTGGCGGCATCAAAGTTAATACCCATAGCTTTTACGGGCGCGTACGCGGCATGCATCAGCGCCAGATACACGTCCACTTCATCCTCTCTGACCTGACGAAAATTGAGTTGCATAATCTTTACCGGAAAACCGCCCAGTGGACGGCTAATTAATTCAGCCAGAATGAGAGAGTAACAGTAAAATGCCGGGTCTCTATATGTGAAAAATAACTAATCTCATGCAGATTTGTGAATATGAATTCACCGGTTTTTGATTGATTAAATTGTTATTTACCGTACTATTTAAAAAAGAAAATATGAATAAAATTTTCTGATTAACTCGCTGTAAATAATACGTTTATTCTTATATCTTTGACTCAGGATGCCGCTGTGTTAGCCATTATTTCTCCGCGTGCTTATTTGCATGAGGCGGGCCTGCGCAACCGCGTCGGTCAGTTAATTAAACCTTTCGCCACGCAGATTCATATTCTGACTTCACCCCATGCCTGGCAGGCCGTTAATCCGGAATTAAGTCAGAGTCTGGAAGCGGAAGGAATTCGCTTCCAGCTGAACTATTTACCCGGCGAATGTACTGAACAGGCCATCGCCAGCGTAAAGCAAGCTATCGAACAGCAGGGAGCAGAACTTTTACTCGCGATTGGGGGGGGGCGGGTACTGGATGCAGCGAAAGCCGCGGCCAGCCAGCTACCAACGCTAACGCTGTTTAATTTTGCGACCCAGGCAGCAACCTGCGCCGCCTGGTCACCGGTAGCGATCCTTTATAACGAAGCGGGCGGGCATCTGCGCAGCCAGCCCCTGGGGAAAATGCCCGAGCGGGTACTGGTGGACAGTGAGGTAATTGCCCGTAGCGATACACGCTACCTGAAGGCGGGGATTGTCGATGCACTGGCAAAATATTATGAGTTTCGCCCCTACCAGCAGCATAACCCGAATGACCTTGCGCTGGATCTGAAGATGATGAGTGCGCGGCAGGCTCTGGACATTTTTCTGCAGCAGGGCGATGCCGCGCTTGCGCATTGCCAGCAGCAGCGGGTGGCACCGGAGCTGGTGAAGGTCATTGATGCCACTATTGTGCTCGCCGGGCTGTCGAACAGCGTGCGCGATGACCTGCCGACGCCGGGTTTCGCACATGCCATCCATAACCGCCTGACGCACCAGCCTGAGCTGCATCACTGGCTGCATGGCGAAAAGGTGGGTTTCAGCCTGCTGGTGCAGTCACTGATGGAAAATGAAGGCGAAGCGGATGCGGAGCTGCTGGCTCTGCTACGCCACTACGATATGCCCTTGCGTCTGCCAGCCTTAGCAGGCGATCGTCAGACTGCTCTGCGCACACTTGCCCAACAGGTAACGTTTCCCGTTGCTTCTGCAGAGCGCCTGCCGTTTAACGTTTCTGCTTGTGCGCTGGAACAGGCGCTCCGGGCAACCGATACCCTTTTTTAAGTGCGTGCTGCGGCGCGCCTTTTCACCCTAAAAACCAGGAACCGTTTATGAATGATGTAGCGTCTGTGCGTCGCCTGCGGCTCGGTCTGTTTGTTCAGCCGGTGGGTCAGCACGTCAGCGGCTGGCGGCTGACAGAACAGCTCGGCGATCCCACCGACATTGACTGGCTGATCACGCTTGCTCAAAAAGCCGAAGCGGGTAAGTTCGATCTCTTCTTTGTGGGTGATGCGCTGGCGACCAGCATGTATCGTCTGCCGTCGACGATGGCCCGTCTTGAACCGCTGACGATGCTGGCAGCGCTGGCGGTTAACACGAAACGTATTGGTCTGGCGGCGACCGCATCCACCACTTTCAGCGATCCCTTTACGCTGGCACGCAGCTTCTCATCGCTGGATCACATCAGCCGGGGGCGTGCCGCGTGGAACGTGGTGACCTCGTTCTCCACTGACGTTGCCCGTAACTTCAGCCGCAGCGATATGCCCGATCATGCTTCGCGCTACGCCCGGGCGCGGGAATTTCTTGAGGTGGCTTACAAACTCTGGGAAGGGTGGGAAGCGGACGCCGTTCAGCCTGACAAAACGACCGGAAGCTATTTTGTCGATGAGAAAATCAGGTCAATTAATCACCAGGGTGAGCATTTTCAGGTGCAGGGCCCGTTAAACATTACCCGTTCGCCGCAGGGACGTCCGGTCATTATTGAAGCGGGTTCTTCTGCGGATGGTCAGAAGCTGGCGGCAGAGACCGCAGAAGTGATTTTTACCGCCTCAGCTACCCTGGAAGAGGCGCAATCCTTTTATCGGTCACAGAAGGCGCAGGTGGTGGCTGCCGGTCGTCACGCAGATCAGGTGGTTATTATGCCTGGCGTAATGCCCATTATTGGCCGCACGCGCGAGGAAGCCAGAGCGCTGTGGAAAGAGCTGAATGCGCTGGTGGATATTGAGAATGGGCTGCGTCAGCTCTCACTGCGGTTCAGCATGGATCTCAGTCACTATCCGCTGGACGGGCCAGTGCCGGAGGTGCCGCTGGGCGAGGGGAATCAGAGCCGCGTCAAACTCATGACCGATATGGCGAAACGCGAGAACCTGACGCTGCGTGAGCTGGCCGCCATTGCTGCCGGTTCGCGCGGGCACCGCGTGATTGTCGGTACGGCTGAAGATATCGCCGACGATTTTCAGCTGTGGCTGGAGCAGGGCGGCGCAGACGGTTTCAATATCATGCCCGCCATCATGCCAGAGCAGCTGGATCTGTTTGTGGCGCTGGTTATCCCTGAACTGCGTCGTCGCGGGCTGTTTCGCGAGGAGTATGAGTTTGCCACACTGCGGGAGAATCTGGGACTGGCGGGGCTCTAAGGAAGAGGATTCATCACCGCAGGCGGCCTGTTGTTTCTGCCGCCTCTCTGTCTAAAAGCCTTACCCGTATTTGCTCATATACGATATTTTTTAAACTCACCTTTACGCACGCGAGCTTACATGAATGTCAGACTATAACTTTTACACCAGGGGCAGACACACGGTTGCAGTGAATCGATCAGACGTCACCCGTGCCGTCGCGCTGACGGAGCAGGGGTATAAAAAACAGTTTGAGGAGGTCCGCGCCCCGGATGAGCAGCAGGCACTGACACGGCTGGCAGATATGCGCAGAAACCAGGATATCGATCAGCATAACTTCCTTGCCGGTGCGGCGACGATGCCATTGATCGGTGTACTGACCGCGCTGGCAACTTTTCTGTTCTGGCGAAAAAAGCGCTGAAGTGAACCCTACCGGCTTCATTTTGCAGAAGCCGGACTAAGAGAGAGCATAGCGTCAGTAAGAAGGCGCATATTCTGCAACCGCTTACCATCCAGTTTCAAACCTTCCTGATTTATAAGCCCGCTCAGTCAGCCCGATCGGGCTTTTTCATTTAGTGTAGCCATCCCCCTGAGCCGCACCCTTATCTGATCCGGCGTGGGTCGCAAAACAGTGAAATTATTATGCGTTCTTCATTGATAAGGCGGAATACCTCTCGCTGTTCGCGCCAGGGACGCATGCATTCCGGCTGATTCTTCATCACACTCAATTATCGCTTTACACCTATATAGCCCCTGAACTATATTGATAAGGATATCTTGTGTGGATGGTTAAAACGACCGACAGGTTTGATCGCTGGTTTAGCTTACTTAATGACACCGACCGTGCCTGTGTGCTGGCTGCATTAATGGTATTGCGGGAGAAAGGGCCGGGCCTGGCAAGACCTTATGCAGATACGCTCAGAGGTTCAGCCTATATCAATATGAAGGAGCTGCGTATTCAGAGCCGGGGCGATCCCATCAGGGCATTTTTTGCTTTTGACCCGAATCGTATTGCGGTCGTGCTCTGTGCCGGAAATAAGGCCGGCAGCGACAAACGCTTTTATCGGGAGATGCTTCCGATTGCCGATCGGGAATTCACACACTGGCTGAACACCTTTAAATATAGGGAGTAACGTGATGGGCAGAACGCTGGAACAGCTTATTGCGGATGAAAAACCGGACGTCGTTGCTGACGCTGAGGGGAAGGCAACGGATATCCTTCTTAACATACACCTTGCTGAACTGCGCGAAAAAGTGCAGAAAACGCAGGTTGAAATGGCGGAAGCGCTGGGCATCAGACAACCTACCGTTGCCGGAATGGAGAAACCAGGCCGTGACCTGAAGCTCTCAACCCTGAAACGCTATGTTGATGCGGCAGGCGGTAAACTGCGCCTGGTTGTGGAACTGCCGGACGGCTCACACTACGGGTTTGAGGTGTAATCCTCCCGCCCTGGAGGACCTCCCGTATTGCCCGGAGAGAGAAAGCAAAAAGCCCGCTCAGGTTTCCCTGAGCGGACTTTTCTAATTCTGGCTCCTCTGACTGGACTCGAACCAGTGACATACGGATTAACAGTCCGCCGTTCTACCGACTGAACTACAGAGGAATCGCTTGAACGGGGCGAATATTAGCGGCGCCGATCCCGCTTGTCAAAGCCCTGTTTAACGAAATGCGTTCGGATGCTCGTAAAAGCAGCGGATTGGTGAATTTTTCCCGAATCTGCTGGCTTTTCAAACTGCCAACAGGATCTCACTTTGCGGGCATTTCTCTGCAGATGTTAGAGGCATGTCAAAGTTTTGTTGTTTGCCGATGTCAAAACAGCCGTTTCAGTGCTTTTATGATAAAAATTTCAAAACGAGATTTTATGGAATAAATAAACTGCTTAGCGTTACGGTCGCCACTTTCTCCGGAAACTGAAACGGCAGGTCGGAAGTAACTGTTTGCAGATCAAGTGATTGTGAAAAGGAGTGGTCGATCACAAAAATAGCCAGAAGCCGAAGTCTAACCTCAAAATTCCCGAAACAGACGCCAGACAGGCTGGGTGAATGTAAAAGATATTTTTCATTCGCGGTCACAGCCCCTGAGCAAGTTAACAAATAAGAAGGGTCCCTATGAACATCAAAAAAACGATTGTCGCCTCACTGTTAGCCTGCATGTTACCTGCCGCGGTTATGGCAAAAGATATTTCGGTCGGCGTCTCAATGGCGCTGTTTGATGACAACTTCCTCACCATTCTGCGCACGGCCATGCAGAAAGAGATGCAGAAAGATGGCGTTAAAGGGCAGGTTGAGGATGCAAAAGGCGACGTTTCACAGCAGCTGCAGCAGGTGCAGAACTTTATCGGTCAGGGTGTCGATGCCCTGATCGTCAACCCGGTCGACACCAATGCGGTAAAACCGATTATGGATCAGGCGTCAAAAGCGGGCATCCCGCTGATCTTTGTTAACCGCCGTCCAGGAGCTGAACTCACCGGCAAAATGGCCTATGTGGGTTCCGATTCAGAACTGGCCGGGCGGTTACAGATGGAAGCGCTGGCTAAAGCAATGAACGGTAAAGGCAACGTCGCCATTCTGATGGGTGACCTGGCGAATGAATCGACCCGCGACCGTACCAAAGGTGTGGAAGAGGTGGCCGCTAAATATCCTGGCATCAAAATTGTTCAGAAGCAGACCGCCAAATTTACCCGTAACGACGCGGTGGATGTGGTCAGTAACTGGATGACGGCCGGTGATGAAATCAATGCTATCGCGTCGAACAACGATGAAATGGCGATCGGTGCGCTGCAGGCACTGGGTAAAAACCCGAACAAAATCCTGATTGCTGGCGTCGATGGTACACCGGATGCACTGCAGATGCTGAAGCAGGGCAAGATGGTCGCCACCGTCTTCCAGGATGCGAAGGGGCAGGGCGAAGGCTCGGTGCAGACGGCGATCAAACTGGTGAAAGGCGAACAGGTCCAGAAAATTATCAATATTCCTTACCAGCTGATTACCAAAGAGAACATGGAACAGTTTACCCAGCGTAACCTGAAATAATCGTTCCCGACTCAGCCTGACGGAGGTGATGTATGAACGCGTTTGCGCTTGAAGCCGAAGGCATCAGCAAGTTCTTCCCCGGCGTCAAAGCCCTCGACAACGTCTCGTTGCGGGTGCGTCCGGGAACGGTACATGCCTTGATGGGCGAAAATGGCGCGGGCAAATCCACTTTAATGAAGTGCCTTATCGGGATCTATCGTCCCGATAAGGGCACCATCAAAATTAAAGGGGAGCCGGTGCAGTTTCACGACACCATGGACGCGTTGCGTTCCGGCATTTCGATGATTCACCAGGAGCTTAACCTGGTGCCCTACATGACCGTCGCTGAGAATATCTGGCTGGGCCGCGAGCCGATGAAATTTGGTTTTGTCGATCACGCCCGGCTCAATCAGGTGACACAGGAGCTGCTCAACCGCCTGAATATCCGCCTGAAAGCCGATCGGATGGTGGGCGAACTGAGCATCGCCTCACAGCAGATGGTCGAGATTGCCAGAGCGGTCTCCTGGGACTCGGACGTCGTCATTATGGACGAGCCCACCTCCGCGCTCACGGAAACCGAAGTGGCGCATCTCTTCACCATCATTCGCGACCTGCGCGAGCAGGGCAAAGCGATCATCTACATCAGTCACAAGATGGATGAAATCTTCACCATCACCGATGAGGTCAGCATTTTCCGCGATGGCAGCTGGATCGCCAGCGACCAAACGGAGAAGTATACCCGCCAGTCGCTGATCACCCAGATGGTCGGGCGTGAACTGACCCAGCTGTTTCCGAAATTTAACAGCGCCATTGGCGAAGAGGTGCTGACGGTGCGAAACCTCACCTGCAAAGATCGTTTCACCGATGTCAGCTTCAGCGTGCGGCGCGGGGAGATCCTCGGCGTCGCCGGGCTGGTGGGCGCCGGTCGCAGCGAGGTGATGGAGAGTCTGTTTGGCATGGAGAGCTTTGACAGCGGCGAGATCTTAATTGATGGCGTACCGGTGACGATCGACTCGCCGTCCACCGCGATCGAAAAGGGCATGGCGTTCCTGACCGAAGACCGTAAGAAATCCGGACTCTTTCTGGTGCTTTCGGTGATGGAGAACATGAGCATCGTCAATATGCCGGAGTACAGCGGTAAAAGCGGCTTTGTCAGCCATGTGAAGATGGCGCAGGACTGCATGGACCAAATCCGCCGTCTCAATATCAAAACCCCGACCATGGATCAGATCATCAATAACCTCAGCGGCGGAAATCAGCAGAAAGTCCTGATTGCCCGCTGGCTGCTGGCTCAGCCGAAGATTCTGATTCTGGACGAGCCGACCCGTGGCATTGACGTCGGCGCAAAAGCGGAGATTTACCGCTTAATCAGTGAACTCGCCAACCGTGGCGTGGCGATCATCATGGTCTCCTCTGAACTGCCGGAAATCCTTGGCATGAGCGACCGGGTGATGGTCATGCACGGCGGGCGTATAACCGGCATCCTCGATAAAGAAGAAGCCGATCAGGAAACCATTCTGTCGTTGGCATCCGAATGAGGCGCGAAACCACTATGAGCAATATGAAAGTTACTGCCACCCCGGCAGCCCCGCAGCAACCCTCTTTTTTTGCCAGTCTGCGTCATAAGCTGCCGAAAGATACCGGCATTTTTGTGGTGATGGTGGGGATTGCACTGATTTTTGAAATGTTCGGCTGGTATGTGCGTGACCAGTCTTTCCTGCTCAACACCAATCGCCTGATCCTGATTGTGCTGCAGGTGGCGATTATCGGGATTATTGCCGTCGGCGTGACCCAGGTCATCATTACGACCGGCATCGATCTCTCCTCCGGTTCCGTGATCGCCCTGGCGGCGGTGGTGGCTGCAAGTCTGGCGCAGACCTCCGACAGTCTCTCACCGATGTTCCCGTCACTGGTCAATATGCCCGCGGTCATCCCGGTTGCTGCCGGTATCGGGGTCGGGCTGCTGGCAGGGCTGGTCAACGGGGTGCTGATTACCCGCACCGGTATTCCGCCCTTTATCGCCACGCTGGGTATGATGGTGTCGGCCCGCGGCCTGGCGCAGTACTACACTCAGGGCAATCCGATCAGCTTCCTCTCTGACGGCTTTACCGCCATAGGCCAGGGCGCCATGCCGGTCGTGATTTTCCTGGCGGTCGCGCTGCTGTTCCATATCGCTCTGAAACATACCCGCTACGGCAAATATGTGTATGCCATCGGCGGCAACATGACCTCGGCGAAAGTCTCCGGGATCAACGTTAATAAGTATCTGATCATTGTCTACACCATTGCGGGTGCCCTGTCGGGTCTGGCTGGTGTGGTTCTGGCGGCGCGCGTCAGCAGCGGTCAGTCAAGCATGGGGATGTCCTACGAGCTGGATGCTATTGCCGCAGCCGTTATCGGTGGCAGCAGTCTGATGGGCGGCGTCGGGCGTATCACGGGTACATTGATTGGTGCGGTGATCCTCGGCCTGATTAAAAGCGGATTCACCTTCGTGGGTGTCGATGCCTACATTCAGGACATTATTAAAGGGATCATTATCGTGGCAGCCGTCTCTATCGATATGCATCGCAACCGCAAAAAACGCTGACCGGCAACCGTTGCCCTCTTCAGCGACAGGGAGAGGGCAGCACCTGCTGTTTATTCATCACGGCGCTTCATGATAAGAAATCCCGCTGATAGCGGTTACATCGTTTTCAGGCCGGTTAAGCCGCGATGCAGGCCAGACAGGCCTTCAGCCGATGTCATGCCCTTTCACTGCACTAAAACTGTACAACCCGTCATCACTTTTCTGCACACCCGCCTCGCAGCAAATGCACTGTCACAGTGCGTCCGGGCGGTCTGGCTTCCCGGCTCAGCCATTCCCGATCCTTATTAACCCCTAAGAGGTAATCAGAAACGCTTATTTTCCGGGCCGTTAGGAAAAATCCCGAGCCTGGTCAGGGAGCGAGATTTAAACCTGGCCTGCATCTTGCAAAATCCCTCTCATCAGGCGAAGGACGCAGATCCTATTCGCTATTCAGGGCTAGTGACGGAGGCAAGATGAATTTAAGACGACTGAAATACTTTGTGAAAATCGTCGATATCGGCAGTCTGACGCAGGCAGCGGAAGTGCTGCATATCGCCCAGCCTGCACTCAGTCAGCAGGTCGCCACGCTGGAGAATGAACTGGATCAGCAGTTACTGATCCGCACCAAGCGGGGCGTCACGCCGACAGAGGCCGGTAAGATTCTCTACGGTCATGCGCGCACCATTCTGCGCCAGTGTGAGCAGGCCCAGACGGCGGTCATCAATGCCGGTCAGATCCTCAGTGGTCAGGTTTCAATTGGTCTGGCACCAGGCACTGCGGCCTCTTCGCTGACGATGCCGCTGCTGCAGACCGTTCGCGATCAGTTTCCTGAAGTCCTGGTCTACCTGCACGAAAACAGCGGCAGCGTACTGAATGAGAAAGTGATGTCCGGTCAGCTGGATATGGCGGTGCTCTACGACCGCGCGCCCACCGCCGGGATCAACAGCATGCCGCTGATGAAAGAGGATCTCTATCTGGTGGGCGCCACCGACTGCCCGGGTGCCAGTGTCGATCTGGCGGATGTGGCGCAGATGAGCCTGTTCCTGCCGCGCGACTACAGTGCGGTGCGTAAGCGGGTTGATGAGGCGTTCTCCCTGCGTCGCCTGAGCGCCCGCATTATCGGTGAGATTGAATCGATTTCTACCCTGACCGCCGCCATTTCCAGCGGCATGGGCGTAACTGTATTACCGGAATCCGCCGCCCGTTCGCTGGTGGGGTCGACGGATGCCTGGATGGCGCGCATCAACAGTCCCTCACTCAGTCTGCCGCTGTCGCTGAACATCTCCGCGCGGTTGCCGCTGTCGCCTTCCGCACAGGCGGTGAAAAATATCCTGCTGTCGCTGCTGAACACGCCGCTGAACGAGGAGCGGGAGCTGATGTTAGTGAGTTAATGGTGGGGGGGCCTGCCAGGCGCGGGGCGTTTTCACCTGGCGGTGGGCTGGCTCTGAGAAGGTTTCGCCCGCCAGGCGTGAGGGAGTTTCAGCCTGCCCGTGCAGGCGGACGCGTCAAGGGGCGGACGCCCGCCCCTTAACAATCCCGGCGTCCGGCAGCCTCCGCGCCCCGCGTTGCGGGGTGCCTTCGTCACGCCCTGCGGCCGACGGACCGTCCGGACTCGCCATCCCTGGCTCGTGCCGTCCTTTCGCCGACGTCCTGTCGGCTCATCCTGGCCTCCGGTTGCTCCTCAGCGCGCCGGATGCCTCTCCCACACCCCGCCTTTGAAATCTTATGTTTTCCGGGATGCAGAGCTATCTGCTGGCCTGAAAGCGAAAAACGCCTACGCAATTCTCACCGCGATAAGAGAGCCAGATAAATAGAAAGGTTAACAGCGGGGAGGGAGGCCGTCTGAGCCGCTGAGCGGATGAGGGATTTCAGGACGAGCGACAGGGATGTCGCGAAGAGGCGGGGTCGCGCCAGGGATGGCGCGTCCTGCCGGTCCGTGAGAAATCCGGAAGAAGCGAAGGGACCGCGAAGCGGCGGTGAGGCAGGCCGGAGCCCGGGGTCAAGGGGGCGCGGCGACTGGCGCCCCCTTGTCGGTCGCCTGCAGAGGCGAAGCTGAAACTGCCCAACCTGTTGGGCGAACGAAACCTGCTCAGACTCAACCCGCGCAGCGACCTTCCCCAGCGCCCATTCACGCAACAAACAACCCCACCCCTTTATTCCCTAAAGTCATAAAGCCAAATTTTTTAGTATTTCCCGTTATCAATAATAGTTCTTACCATCACAGAATCAGATTATGTAAAGGGAGGTAAATACCGTGAATTTCCAGCAGCTTAAAATCATCCGCGAGGCGGCCCGCTGTGAATTTAATTTAACGGAAGTCGCTAACACGCTCTTTACCTCCCAGTCGGGTGTGAGTCGGCACATCCGGGATCTGGAAGATGAACTTGGCGTGGAGATCTTTATCCGCCGCGGTAAACGTCTGCTGGGGATGACCGAGCCGGGTAAAGCGCTGCTGACCATTGCCGAACGCATCCTGGATGAGGCGGGCAAAGTCCGCCGCCTGGCCGATGTGTTTACCAATGAAACCAGCGGTATCCTTACGATCGCCACCACCCATACTCAGGCGCGCTACAGCCTGCCGAAGATCATCAAAGCGTTTCGCCAGCTCTATCCGAATGTCCGGCTGGAACTCAATCAGGGCTCCCCGCAGGAGATTGTATCGATGCTGCTGGCGGGGGAGGCGGATGTCGGCATCGCCAGTGAGATGCTGGTCAACAACAGCAGCCTGGCGGCCTTTCCCTGGTTCAGCTGGCACCACGCCTTACTGGTGCCGAAAGGGCATGAGCTGGTACAGAACCAGCCCGTTTCGCTGAGCACCCTCAGCCGCCATCCCCTTATTACCTACCGGCAGGGCATTACCGGCCGTTCCCGGGTGGATCGCGCCTTCCAGAGCGCCGGTCTGAAACCGGACATCGTACTCAGCGCGCAGGACTCCGACGTGGTGAAAACCTACGTTAAGCTCGGATTAGGCGTCGGGATTCTGGCCGACCAGGCGTGTGAAACCGAAGAGAGTGAAGAGCTGGTGCGCATTGATGCCACCCATCTGTTCGATGCCAGTACCGTCTGGCTCGGCCTGAAGCGCGGTCAGCTGCAACGCAACTATGTCTGGCAGTTTCTGGAACTCTGCAACGCCAACCTGTCACTGGAGGAGATCAAGCGTCAGGCGCTCTCGTACAGCAGCGACGACGAGCCGGTTATCGACTTCCAGATTTAATCACTCCGCGCATCCGGCCGGATGCGCCGGGTTTCCCCCACGGCATAAAATTTCGAAAGCCTGCTTAAAACCTCTTCGCCAGCCTCTCTCTCACCCTGAAACAACATCCTGCACTCACCGGGCGCGATAAAGTGGAAGCAGCTCACTACAGGGGGATGTTATGTCGCAACTTCAACTCAACGACAGCGATCTGCTGCGCCAGCAGGCGCTGTTTGCCGGATGCTGGCAGGATGCGCAGCAGGGGGCCACGCTGCCGGTTACCAATCCCGCCACGGGTGAAACGCTGGCGACGATCCCGGCGCTGGGATACGCCGAAACGGAGCAGGCCATTGCTTATGCGGAAACGGTACGCATCAGCTGGGGCAGGACACCCAATGCCAGCCGTGCCGCGCTGCTGGAGAAGTGGCATCAGCTGATTATTGAGAATGCCGATGACCTGGCAATCATCATGACCGCCGAACAGGGTAAACCGCTGGCAGAAGCCAGAGGGGAAGTGCTGTACGGCGCCAGCTTTGTGAAATGGTTCGCCGAAGAGGCGCGCCGCATTTATGGCGATACCATTCCCGCGCCCAGCGAGGACCGCCGCATTCTGGTGCTGAAACAGCCGGTCGGCGTGGCCGCCGCGATTACGCCGTGGAATTTCCCGATTGCGATGATCACCCGCAAGGTAGCGCCTGCGCTGGCGGCTGGCTGTCCAATCATCGTCAAACCTTCAGAACTGACGCCGCTCTCCGCGCTGGCGCTGGCCGTGCTGGCAGAGCGCGCCGGTTTTCCGTCCGGGGTATTACAGGTATTAACCGGCCTGCCCACGGAGATTGGCGCGGCCCTGACCGGGAGCCGCACGGTGCGCAAAATCTCCTTTACCGGCTCTACCCGGATCGGGCAGTTACTGATGCAGCAGAGCGCCGACAGCATCAAACGTCTGAGTCTGGAGCTGGGCGGAAACGCACCGCTGATTGTCTTTGAGGATGCCGATATCGAGGTTGCGGTGGCCGGGGTCATGCTCAGCAAATTTCGCAACGCCGGACAGACCTGCGTCTGCGCCAACCGTATTCTGGTGCAGCGCAGCATCTATGCGCGCTTTACCGCACGACTGCTGGAGGCGGTCGCCACCCTGAAAGTCGGCGATGGTTTTGCGCCTGACAGCACCATCGGCCCGCTGATCAATGAGCGCGCGGTGGAAAAAGTGAATGGTCATATTGATGATGCGCTGAGCCAGGGCGCAACCCTGCTGACCGGCGGCATCAGCCAGGGCAACGGTACTTTTGTACAGCCTACGGTTCTGGGGGAGGTGACAGACTCGATGCGCATCGCTCATGAGGAGACCTTTGGCCCGGTCGCGCCGCTGTTTATTTTTGACAGTGAAGAGGAGGCGATCGCCATGGCGAATAACACGCCCTATGGTCTGGGGGCCTACTTCTTTACCGAAAACATCCGGCGGGCGTGGCGGGTCGCGGAAGCGCTGGAGTTCGGGATGGTCGGCTTCAATACCGGTGCGATCTCCCTGGAAGTGGCTCCCTTTGGCGGGGTGAAACTCTCCGGCATTGGCCGGGAAGGATCACGTTACGGCATTGACGAATATCTGGAACAAAAAACGTTTCATATCGGCAGTCTGTGAATAAAGAGTAATTAAACGCCAGTCGGGTCATCCGGCTGGCGTTTTTTTTTGGCGGCGATTCCGGATAATTTTTTTCGGCGTCAACGTATCGGGTTTAAAACATAAGAAATGATCCGGGATGTGAAGCGCGTCAGTAAACCGGCGGGGCAGGCTTCAGTTAATCACCCGCCTTGCCCGGAATATCCGCTTTGGTGCAATTTCCGTGCAGGCTGCACCAGCAGGGCGCAGGATTTTTGTGAAGTAAATCATCTGTTTAATTGTTCGGCAATTCCGCAAAAAATCATCCGGCAATACGGCAGAAAATTTTTTTGCGCTGTTTTAAACGCATTTTTATTTTTTGCCCGGCTGGCATACTTTCTGCATTAGCTTATTACCCGCGCAGAAATCGGCGGCTGAAAAAACGAATTAACCAGCAACTGATGGGTGTAACAAATAAGGAATTATTCCATGTTAAGTTTCGACCCTGAAAACGTTTCTCTTCCGGCTGGCCATTATATTGGCGGCCAGCACGTGCAAGGCCAGGGCGCCCTGTCTGAGGTTAAACGCCCCTCAGACGGCCGGGTCTATGCGCAGCTACGGGACGCCACGCCAGAAGATGTCGATCACGCCGTGACCGTGGCGCATCAGGCGCTGAAAACCAGCGGCTGGTCAGGCTGCGCGCCACGGGAACGTGGCCGGGTTCTGCGCCGCTGGGCAGATCTGATTGAGCAGGATCCCCTGCTGGCCCAGCTGGAAGCGCTGGGATCGACCCGACCCATCAGCGACGTGGTGCAGCACGAAATCCCTTTCACGGCCGAAGCGATTCGCTTCTATGCCGAATGCGCTGACAAATACAGCGGCGATCTCTTTCCCACCCGCGACAGCAGCCTCGGCATGCTGATCGCTGAACCCTATGGCGTGATTGGCGCGATTACCCCGTGGAATTTCCCGTTGTCGATGGCGTCGTGGAAATGCGGTCCGGCGCTGGCGGCGGGCAATGCGGTGGTGCTCAAGCCGTCTGAACTGACGCCGTTCTCCACCGTGCGCATGGCCGAACTGGCGATTCAGGCGGGCTTACCGGCCGGGGTGCTGAACATCGTGCAGGGCAGTGGGGCGGTCACCGGCAGTGCGCTGGTGAAACACCCGCTGGTGCGCAAAGTCTCGTTTACCGGCTCGACGCAGACCGGTGCACGCATCATGAGCGACGCGGCACAGTTCGGCATGAAACCGGTCACGCTGGAGCTGGGCGGCAAAAGTCCGCAGCTGGTCTTTGATGATGCAGGCGACACTGAGGTGCTGGCCCAGCGCATTCTGCGCGGCTTCACCGCTAACGGCGGTCAGGCCTGTGTGGCAGGCACCCGCCTGATTGTGCAGCGCAACATCGCCGATCCGCTGGTTGAGCGGCTGGCGCAGCTCTGCCGGGAAGTGAAACCGGGCGTCACCTGGCAGGAGAGCAGCCGCTACGCGCCGCTGATTGATGCGCGCCAGGGCAACAAAGTCAGCTCGGTCATTGAGGCGGCGAAAGCGCAGGGTGCCGAGGTGATTGTCGGCGGCGCGCGTTTTGCCGACACCGACGAGGGCTGGTTCTGGCAGCCTACGCTGCTCAGCCACGTCACCCAGGATAACCCGGCGGTGCAGCAGGAGATCTTTGGCCCGGTGCTGACGGTGCAGACCTTTGATGATGAAGAGCAGGGACTGGCGATGGCGGCACATGCGATCTACGGCCTCTGTGCCGGGGTGCACACGCTGAGCCTGCCGCGTGCGCTGCGCGCCATGCGCGCCATTGACGCCGGCACCGTCTGGATCAACCGCTACGGCCGCTCCGGCGACTTCATCATCCCCACCGGCGGCTTTCTCGGCTCCGGCATTGGTAAAGATTTAGGGCGTCAGGCATTTCAGGCCTGCCAGCGCCAGAAGAGCGTTCTTATCGATTTCTAAGCACAACTGACGACTATGAGGGTGTGACATGGCTCTGTTTAAACCGAAATTTATCACGTTCGACTGTTACGGCACGCTGATTCGCTTCGATATGGCCGGCGCCGCGCAGCGCTGTTTCAGCGACCGCGTCGACCCGGCCGACATGGACGCCTTTACCCGGGACTTTTCAGCCTACCGCCTGGATGAAGTGCTGGGCGCATGGAAACCCTACTACGACGTGGTCAGCAATGCGATTCAGCGCACCTGCAAAAAATGGGGCGTTCGCTGGGAGAAAGCCGACAGCGACTTTATCTACACCGACTGCGCGAGCTGGGGCCCGCATCCCGACGTGCCGGCCGGTCTGGCGAAAGTCGCCGAAGCGTTTCCGCTCGTGCTGCTCACCAACTCAATGAAAGATCTGATCCCGCATCATATTCCGCGTCTGGGCGCGCCCATTCACATGACCATTACGGCGGAAGAGGCGGGTGCCTACAAACCGCAGATGAAGGGCTTCGAGTACATGCTGGATAAGCTCGGCTGCGGCCCGGAGGAGATCCTGCACGTCTCCTCCAGTTTCCGCTATGACCTGATGACCGCACACGATCTCGGCATCAAAAACAAAGTCTGGGTCAATCGCGGCCATGAGCCGGCAAACCCCTACTACGGGTACACCGAAATCAACGACATCGGCGGCCTGCCTGGCGTCGTCGGACTCTGAGGAACCCCCATGAAACTGGAATCGTTCTGGCAGGCCACGGCTCCCGCCTTTACCGGTGCCGCCCGCGAACCGCTGCCGGCCCAGGCTGACGTGGTGGTGATCGGCGGCGGCTTCACCGGCGTCTCGGCGGCGCTCAGCCTGGCGCGCAGCGGGATCAGCGTTGTGCTGCTGGAGAGTGGCGAGGTCATGAGCCAGGCGTCGGCGCGCAATGGTGGCCACTGCAACACCGGTGTGGCGCAGAACTTCGCCGCGCTGGTAGCCAGTCAGGGCCTGGAGCAGGCCAGCCGCTTCTACCGGGCGTTTGACGATGCCGTGAGCTATGTCCGGCAGCTGATCCGGGACGAAGCGATCGACTGCGACTTCCGGCTGTGCGGCAAGCTCAAGCTCGCCAGCAAAGCGTCACACATGGCCGGATTGCGGGAGGCTTATGAACTGATGCGCCGCACCGTTGACCCGGAGATCGCCCTGCTCGACAAAACGGCGGTGCGTGACGAGATCGCCAGCGATGACTTTCACGGTGGCCTGCTGCAGCAGCGTGGCGGTCAGATGCACATGGGCAAGTTTGGAGTCGGTCTGGCCGAAGCGGCCGCCCGTAGCGGCGCAAAAATTTTCCCCCATCACGCCGTGACGAAATTAGAGCGGCTGAAGGGATATCAGCACCGGGTCCACACCGCGCAGGGCTCGCTGCTGGCGGATAAAGTGCTGATGGCGACCGGCTGCTCCAACGTCGGTCCCTTTCCCTGGTTTCAGCGCCGCATCGTGCCGGTCGGCAGCTTTATTGTGGTGACGGAAGCGCTGGACCCGGCGCTGCTGCAACAGGTGCTGCCGCAGGACCGGACCTACGTCACCTCCCTGAATATCGGCAACTACTTCCGCACCACCGCCGATCGCCGTCTGGTGTTTGGCGGGCGCGCCCGGTTTGCGGTCAGCAATCCCACCTCGGACTCCCGCAGTGGCGAGATCCTGCGCCGGGCGATGACGCAGATGCTGCCCCAGCTCGGCCAGGCGCAGGTGGACTACTGCTGGGGCGGTATGGTCGATATGACGGCCGACCGTCTGCCTCACGCCGGTGAACAGGATGGCGTTTTCTACTCGCTGGGCTACAGCGGTCACGGCACCCAGATGTCGGTCTGGATGGGGCGGGTCATGGCCGACCTGCTGGCTGAAAAAGCGACGGACAATCCCTGGCAGCGTGAGACATGGCCCGCGCTGCCCGGTTATCACGGTAAGCCATGGTTTTTACCGCTCGCAGGACTCTATTACAAAGCAAAGGATCGCCTTTCATAACCCCCGTCGGAGGCTGGCTGCCAGGTTGCCAGCACCGTAAGAAAATGATCCCCGGTTCGCCTGACTATTGAGGGTACAGAGATGAGTAAATTTGATAATAACGACGCTGATGCGGTAAATCCGGCACTGACGCGCATGATCACTGAAGGCACACTGTCACGCCGCAGCCTGATGAAAATCCTCTCCGCGGGTGCGGTGATGAGCAGCGGCCTGATCGGTTTTTCCGGGGCAGCACAGGCGGACGATAAGCCCGTGAAGGGCGGTAAACTGCGCGCGGCGATGTCGAATGCGTCGGCCACCGACACGCTCGACCCGGCCAAAAGTAACAACAGCGCCGACTATACCCGCCAGTTTATGTTTTACAGCGGCCTGACCGAGCTGGATAAAAATCTGATGGTGCAACCAGCCCTGGCGGAATCGGTGGAGTCGGGCGATGGCGTCAGCTGGCATATTAAGCTGCGTAAGGGCGTGACCTTCCATGACGGCAAACCGCTGACCGCCAAAGATGTCATCTACTCACTCAGCCGCCACAAAGATCCGGCTATCGCCTCCATCGCTTTCAAGCTGGCCGACCAGTTCAAAACCTTCACCGCGGTCAGTGACAATGAGGTGCTGCTGGAGCTGAACAGCGCCAACTTCGATGTCCCTTACATGCTGGCCACGCCGCCGTTTTTAATCGTGCAGGATGGCACCAAAGATTTCAGCAAAGGGATCGGCACCGGGCCGTTCATCTGCAAAGCCTTTATGCCCGGCGTGCGCGCCATCGGCACGAAAAATCCCAACTATTACAAGCCGGGCCTGCCGCACCTGGATGAGGTGGAGCTGATAGGCGTCACCGACGGCGCCGCGCGCGTCAATGCGCTGATGTCGGGCGATCTGCAGATCGTCGCGGCCATGACCGCCGCCGACTGCAAGCGCATCAAAGCCAGCAGCGACTTCGGCGTGCTGGAGAGCAAATCGGGGATGTACACCAACCTGATTATCCGCACCGACGTGAAGCCGGGAAGCAACGAAGATTTTGTGCTGGCGATGAAATATCTGCAGCCGCGCGAAATGCTGGTGAAAACGGTCCTGCAGGGCTACGGCGACGTCAGTAACGACACTCCGGTGCCACCGTGGCATCCGCTCTACAACGCCGACCTGAAACCGCGCCCGCTGGATGTGGAAAAGGCGAAATTCCACATCAAAAAAGCCGGGATGGCCGGGTCAACGGTGGAGATTGTGACCACGCCCAACATTGAAGGGGCAACCGAAGGCGGTCAGATGATCCAGCAGATTGCGCGCGGAGCCGGGCTCAACATCAAAGTGCGACGCGTGCCGTATGACGGCTACTGGTCGTCGCACTGGACTAAAGATCCCGTGGGATATGGCTCGATAAACCCGCGTCCGACGCTCGACATGCTCTTCTCACAGTTTTATCTCTCTACCGCGCCGAGTAACGAGTCGGGCTGGAAGAATCCGCAGTTTGACCAGCTGGTCGTGGCGGCACGGGGGGAACGCGATCAGGCGAAACGCAAGCAGATGTATGGCGATATGCAGACGCTGATCTATGACCACTGCGGCACCCTCATCCCGACCTTTATCAGCTCCACCGATGGCTACAGCAAAAAGGTCAAAGGAGTGGAAGCCTGGCCGTCGGGCATGATGATGGGGTATCGCTTCCATGAGTTTGCCTGGCTGACCGCCTGATCCGGAACCTGAGTAAGGAGAACGCCGATGAACCGATATATGCTGTTCCTGATTGCCCGGCGAACCGGTGCCGGCATCCTGACGTTGCTTATCGTCTCGGCGGTGGTGTTTTTCATCACCAGCCTGCTGCCGGGTGACGCGGCGCAGATGATCCTCGGGCAGAACGCCACGCCGGAGACGGTGGCGGCGTTACGGCAGCAGCTGGGGCTGGATCAGCCTTTGCTGATGCGTTACGTCCACTGGCTGACAGGCATGCTGCAGGGCGATTTCGGCACCTCGTTTGCCAGCCATCTGCCGGTCGCACAGCTGGTGGCCCAGCGCATTCCGGCGACGTTTGAACTGGCGGGCATTACCACACTGATCTGCGTGCCGCTGGCGCTGATCATCGGCATCATCGCGGCGATGAATCGCGGGTCACGGCTCGATCGGGCGCTGGTTATCGGCACTATGGCGACGGTCGCCGTCCCGGAGTTTCTGGTGGCGACGGTTGCGGTGCTGATTTTTGCCGTCAGGCTGCACTGGGTGTCGGCGATGTCGTTCGGCAGCCCGGACAGCGACCTGCTGAGTTACCTCAAAGCCTATGCGCTGCCGGTGCTGACGCTCTGCTGTGTGCTGGTGGCGCAGATGGCCCGGATGACGCGGGCGGCGATCATCAATCAGCTCGACAGCCCCTATCTGGAGATGGCGCGGCTGAAAGGGGTATCACCGCTCAGAGCCGTGCTGCGTCACGCCCTGCCTAACGCGGTCGGCCCGATTGCCAACGCGATTTCACTCAGCCTCTCCTATCTGTTTGGCGGGGTGATCATTATCGAAACCATCTTCAGCTATCCCGGTCTGGCCAGTCAGCTGGTGGATGCCGTCAGCAACCGCGATCTGCCGGTGGTGCAGCTCTGTGTCATGCTGTTCGCCGCCTGCTATCTGGTGCTGCTGCTGCTGGCCGACATCCTGACTATCGCCTTTAACCCGAAATGGAGAAGCGCATGAATACTCTTCTGCTGCCCTGGCGTTTCTTACAGTCACTCTCCTGGTCTGGCCGGATGGGACTGCTGATCTCCCTGTTCTGGCTGCTGATGGCGCTGTTCGGCACCGCGCTGGCCCCGCACAGCATCGATGATATTGGCGGCGGGCCGCTGATGGGCGGGCTGACGGCGGACAACCTGCTCGGCACCGACTATCTCGGCCGCGACATGCTGAGCCGCATTCTCTATGGCGCGAAGTTCTCAATCGGTCTGGCGCTGAGCGCGGCGCTGCTGGCCAGCCTGGTCGGCACGCTGCTGGCGCTGCTGGCGGCGGTAACGGGACGCTGGCTGGAGGAGTTACTGGGCCGTATCAACGATGCACTGCTGGTGCTGCCGGGAAAAGTGCTGTCGCTGATGATCGTCGCCGTCTTTGGCTCGTCGCTGCCAATGCTGATCCTGACGGCGGTCTTTACCTACTGGCCGGGCGCATTCCGTATCGCCTTTGCCATGGCCAGCTCGCTGCGCAGCATGGACTACGTCCGCGCCTCACGGCTGCGGGGCGAAAGCCGCTGGCATATCGCCATTCACGACATATTGCCTAACATGGTGCACCCGATGCTGACCGACTTTGGCCTGCGATTTGTTTACATCGTGCTGCTGCTCAGCGGCCTGAGCTTTCTCGGCCTGGGCGTGCAGCCACCCTATGCCGACTGGGGCACGCTGGTGCGTGAAAACATGCAGGGGCTGTTTGACGGCTCACCGGCGGTGCTGATGCCCGCGCTGGCCATTGCCAGCCTGACCATTGGCGCCAACCTGTTTATCGACAGCCTGCAGGCGATGCGTCCGCTGACGCTGGCGAAGGAGGGAGCATGAACGTGACACCCCATACGGCCATGCCGGTGATTTCGGTCGATAAACTGCGCGTCACCGCGCAGACCGATCGCGGCGAAGAGATTGACCTGGTTTCCGACATTCATTTTACCGTGCAGAAGGGCGAGGTGCTGGCGCTGATTGGCGAGTCCGGCTCGGGTAAAACCACCATCGCGATGGCCCTGATGGGCTACGCCCGCAGCGGCTGCCGGATTGCCGGGGGCAATATTCACGTCGCCGGCACCGACGTCAGCAGCCTGACGCCAGGCCAGCTGCGCGCCTTTCGCGGTAATAAAGTGGCTTATATCGCTCAGAGCGCCGCCGCGTCGTTTAATCCGGGCATGAAAATCCTCGATCAGGTGATTGAGCCGGTGGTCATTCACGGCACCCTGACCCGCAAAGCGGCGCGGGAAAAAGCGATTGGCCTGTTCCGTGAGCTGGCGCTGCCCAATCCGGAGAGCATCGGTGACCGCTATCCGCATCAGGTGTCAGGCGGTCAGCTGCAGCGTCTGATGACGGCGATGGCGCTGATTGGCGACCCGGACGTGGTGATTCTGGATGAACCCACCACCGCACTGGATGTGACTACCCAGGTCGAGGTGCTGAAAGCCTTTCGCCGGGTGGTGGTGCAGCGCGGCGTCACCGCCATTTACGTCAGTCACGATCTGGCGGTCGTGGCGCAGATGGCCGATCGGATTCTGGTGCTGCTGCGCGGCAAAATGGCGGAATATGGCACGACCGCACACCTGATTGGCGCGCCACAGGCGGAGTATACCCGCCTGCTGATGGATGCGGCGCGCCAGAAAGAGCGGCCCAGCAGCTGGTGTCCCGCGACGGCCGATATTCAGCCGCTGCTGGAAGTGCGCGATCTCTGCGCCGGTTATGGCCCGCGCGACAGGGAAGGCCACCCGAAGGTGCGCATCCTGGAAGACGTCAACCTCAGGCTATGGAAAGGGCAGGCGATTGGCATTGTCGGGGAGTCCGGCTCGGGCAAAACCACGCTGGCGCACGCCATCGCCGGGCTCAACGCCCCGAGTCACGGTCACATCCTGTTTAACGGTCACTATATCGCGGGCGATATGCAGAAACGCCCTGACAACGAGCTGCGACGCATTCAGTATGTGTTTCAGATGGCGGATACCGCCCTGAATCCGGCTCACAGCGTTGAGCGCATTCTGTCGCGTCCGCTGACGCTGTTTCATGGTCTGAGCGGTGCGGCCCGTCAGCAGCGGCTCAATCAGCTGCTGGATCTGGTGCAGCTGCCGCGCAGCGTGCTGGGACGGCGTCCCTGGGCGCTGTCGGGCGGCCAGAAGCAGCGCGTTAATCTGGCGCGCGCGCTGGCGGCTGAGCCCGATCTGATTCTGTGTGATGAGGTCACCTCGGCGCTGGACACCGTGGTGGCGGCCGCCGTGCTCGACCTGATCAGTGAACTGCGCCGGGAGCTGGGCCTCTCCGTAATCTTCATCAGCCACGACATGCATGCGGTGCGCGCCGTGTGCGACGAGATTGTGGTGATGAAAAGCGGGCGCATCGTGACCCAGCTGGCCCGCAGCGACTACGACAAGCCCACCAGCGAGCTCTATTTTGAGCGGCTGAAACGCGCTGTGCCGGAGCTGCGTCAGGGCTGGCTGGATGAGCATGAAGAGATTTTGAAAGCAGAGTAGGTGGCCGCTGGCGTCATGGCGTGCTCCTTTTCATTTACAACAGAGGTCGTTTTGTTATGCCTGCACCGATTCGTTATGTACAGGACAGTACGGACTTTCCCGACGCCGCCGATGTGGTGGTGATTGGCGCCGGTATTGCCGGGGCCGCCGCCACCTGGGAACTGGCGAAGCAGGGCGTTAAGGTTGTGCTGATCGAAAAAGGCCTGGTGGGGGCCGAGCAGTCGAGCCGCAACTGGGGCTGGTGTCGTCAGCAGAACCGCGATGAGCGGGAGCTGCCGCTGATCATCTATGCCCTGCAACGCTGGGGGGAGCTGAACGCGGAAACCGGCGAAGAGCTGGGATTCCGTCGCAGCGGGCTGGTTTACGCCACGCGGGAAGAGTCAGACATCGCCGCCTGGGATGCGTGGATCCAGATGGCTAAGGGGTATGGCGTCAACAGCTCGATTCTTACCGCTGAGCAGGCAAAAGCGATGACGCCCGGCAGTACCACCGCCTGGCGGGGCGGCCTCTCTGCGCCAACGGACGGCCATGCGGAACCCCGCCTGGCGGCGCCGGGCCTGGTGGCGGGCGCGATGAAAAAAGGTGCGCTGCTGTTTCAGCAGTGTGCGGTTCGCGGGCTGGATATCGCCGCGGGTCAGGTCAGCGGCGTCTGGACCGAACGCGGGCTGATCAAAACCAGCCGGGTGATCTGTGCCGCCGGGGCCTGGACATCCATGTTCTGCCGTCGTCACGGCATCG
This sequence comes from Pantoea sp. GM_Pan_3, assembly GCF_026541045.1. Taxonomy (NCBI): domain Bacteria; kingdom Pseudomonadati; phylum Pseudomonadota; class Gammaproteobacteria; order Enterobacterales; family Erwiniaceae; genus Pantoea; species Pantoea sp. GM_Pan_3. The sequence continues at coordinate 369,276 of NZ_JALNVA010000001.1, forward strand.
ATCTGCCGCTGGGCAATGTCATCGGCACGGCCTTCCGCACGCAGCCGATAGAGCAGGCGATTGCGATGCCGCTCTATACGCCGGGCTTCGCCTGCCGCCCGCAGATGGACGGCAGTTATACCGTCTCGGTATCGGGGCGCGGACGGCTGGAGCCGGGTGCGCAGGGGCTGCGTTATGCCCGCCAGTTCTATCCGACATTTAAAAGCCGCCGCAAGAATCTTACCCTCAACCTTGGCCTTTCGCCCTTTTTCAAAGGCCCCGAAGCGATGGGGCGCTGGGCCTTTGATCGCCCGTCGCCATTTGAGCGGGTGCGCATTCTCGATCCGGCGGCAGACAGCCGAATCGTGGAAGAGGGGCTGGCCGCGATGCGCCGCGAATATCCGGCGCTGGCGAATCTCAGGCTGGCCCAGGCGTGGGGCGGCATGATCGACAGCACGCCGGACGCCATTCCGGTGATCTCCACCGTGGCGAAACTGCCGGGGCTGGTGCTCTCGGCGGGCTACAGCGCGCACGGTTTTGGCATCGGGCCGGGTGCCGGACGCCTGGCGGCCGATCTGGCAACCGGGGCCACCCCGATTGTCGACCCTGCCCCTTATCGCTACAGCCGTCTGGTTGACGGCAGCGGATTAGACACCCCAGGCATGATGTAAGGAGAACGCAATGAGCCTGACACTACGTGCAATGACGCCAGATGATATTGAACAGTGCTACCGCATGACACAGGCGCTGAAGTGGCCCCACCGACGCGAAGACTGGCAGCTGGCGCTGCAGCTGGGCGAAGGCACGGTGATTGAAGAGCAGGGCAGAGTGATTGGCAGCGCCGTGCTCTGGCGCTGGGGCGAACACGCCGCCACGCTGGGACTGGTGATTGTGGATAATCAGCAGCAGGGGCGGGGCCTCGGCAAACAGCTGATGCTGGCGCAGCTGGAAAAAGTCCCCGACGGCAACGTGCGGCTGCACGCCACCGAAATGGGCAAAGGGCTGTATGAAAAGCTCGGCTTTGTCAGCTGCGGCGAGATCCGCCAGCACCAGACCCGCGCACTGGCGTCACTGCCCGACGTGGTGATCCCGGCCGGGCTGCATCTGCGACCGGCGACACCAGCGGATCACGCCGCGCTGGTGAAGCTGGATGAGCAGGCGCACGGCATGCATCGTCCGGCGCTGTTCAACCATCTGCTGGGCGACTGTGAGACCCTGCTGTTACAGGACGATCAGCAGCAGATTCAGGGGTTCGCCAGCCTGCGCCGGTTTGGGCACGGCTGGGCGATTGGGCCGGTGATCGCCGCGGAGCTGCCGGTGGCACAGGCGCTGGTGGCAACCCTGATGCAGCCACTGCAGGGCCAGTTTCTGCGCATTGATACCGACGCCAGCCTGCCGCTGGCCAGCTGGCTCAACACCCTCGGGCTGGATCAGGTGGATGCGCCGACCACGATGGTCCGGGGCACTCCCTGGACGCCGCAGGGGATGCAGGCCTTTGGCTTAATGACCCAGGCGATGGCCTGATGCATATCGTCTATAAATCGGAACCGGAGCGGGGACGGATCTGGCAGCGCTGGCTGGCGGAGCATGCCCCCGACATTCAGCTGCATATCTGGCCGGAGACCGGCGATCCGGCAGAGGTTGAGGCGCTGGTAGCCTGGCAGCCCCCCGCCGATATTCCGGCGCTGTTTCCCCGGCTGAAACTGCTGTTTTCTGTCGGCGCCGGCGCCGATCAGTTTGACTTCAGCGCGCTGCCGCCCGATCTGCCGGTCATACGAATGATTGAGCCGGGCCTGACGCAGGGCATGGTGGAATATGTCACCTTCGCGGTGCTCGGGCTGCATCGTGACATGCCACGCTATCTTCATCAGCAACGCCAGCAGCAGTGGCAGCCGCATCAGGTGAAGCCTGCGGCTCAGCGGCGGGTGGGCGTAATGGGGCTGGGCGAACTCGGTCAGGCTGCGCTGCAGCAGCTGGTCGCACTGGGGTTTGACTGCGCTGGCTGGAGCCGCACACCGCGCCACGTGCCCGGCGTGCGTTGCTGGCACGGTGCCGGAGAGCTGGCGGACTTTCTGGCGCACAGCGAGATTCTGGTCTGCCTGCTGCCGCTGACCGACACCACCCAGGGGCTGCTTAATCACACCCTGTTTACGCAGATGCCGCAGGGTGCGGCACTGGTGCAGGCCGGGCGCGGTCAGCAGCTTAATCATGACGATCTGCTGCAGGCGCTGGCGAGCGGCCAGCTCCGCGCCGCCGTGATTGATGTCACCGACCCGGAGCCGTTACCGCCGGGCCACCCCTTCTGGCACCATCCCGCCGTGTGGCTGACGCCGCACATTGCCAGCCAGACACAGAATGAGAGCGCCATTGCGGCGCTGCTGGAGAACCTGCGCCGTTATCAGCGTGGTGAGCCGCTGCACGGTCTGGTCGACCGCTCACGAGGATATTGAGATGGAACATTTAGTGGCACTGCGCCGCGAACTGCATGCGCACCCGGAACTCGGTTTTCAGGAGCACCGCACCAGCGACAGGGTGGCGAACTTTCTGCAACAGCTGGGAATTGAGGTGCATCGTGGCATCGGCCAGACCGGCGTGGTCGGCATTCTGAAAAAGGGTAACAGCGAGCGGATGATTGGCCTGCGCGCCGATATGGATGCCCTGCCGATGCAGGATCAGAGCGGCACCGCCTGGCAGAGCAGCGTGACGCAGGTCAGTCACGCCTGCGGGCACGACGGTCACACCGTGATGCTGCTGGGGGCGGCAGAAAAACTGGCGCGTGACGTCAGTTTTGACGGCACCGTCTGCTTCATCTTCCAGCCCGCCGAAGAGGGGCTGGCGGGCGCGAAGGCGATGATCGACGACGGGCTGTTCAGCCGCTTTCCCTGTGAGGCGGTCTACGCCATTCACAACTGGCCGGAACTGCCGCTGGGTCAGGTGCAGACCCGGCCCGGCCCGATCATGGCGGCGGCAGACCGCTTCGATATCCGGGTGCTGGGCGGGGGAGGCCATGCCGCGCAGCCCCACCTGACCCGCGATACCCTGCTGGCGACCAGCGAGCTGGTGGTTCAGCTGAATACCCTGGTCTCACGCGCGCTCGACCCCTGTGAAACGGCGCTGCTCACCGTGACCCGGATGGAGGGCGGCTTTTCCCACAACATGATTCCGGCGGAGGCGAACATCACCGGTACGGTGCGCACCTTCAGCCCGACGGCACAGGCGACGATTGAAGCGCGGCTGCGTCAGATGGCGGAACATGTCACCGCCGCGCATGGCCTGCATGCCGAGGTACGCTATCTGCGCTACTACCCGGCGACCCTGAACAGCCCGGATGAGGCGCAGTTCTGCCTGCAGGCGCTGAAACAGGCGGGCATCGCCGCTGAAACCGCGCCGCAGCCCGCGCTCACCTCAGAAGATTTCGCCTTTATGCTGCAGGCGCGGCCCGGTGCGTATCTCTGGCTGGGGTCTGCGCCCTGCAGGCCGTTACATCACGCCGCCTACGACTTTAACGATGCGCTGATCCCGCATGGCGTTAACGTGTTTGTCACCCTGATTCGTCAGGCGCTGGCAGAGAAATTTCCCTGCTGAAAGCAGCGGGATTTTGACAGGAAATGCCGCTGCCTGCGGAATTACGGCAGCGTCGGAAACCAACAGGTTGCGATACTTGAGCCAACCGAACGTTACGTGGATGAGGGTTTAAAATGCAGAATGTCATGGCAGAGCAGCAAACATACTCCGATAACAACCTGTTACTGGATGCACGTGAGCAGAACGTGCCGCGTGGCGTCGTCACCGCGCATCCGCTGGTGATCGAGCGCGCCAGAGGCAGTGAAGTATGGGACGTGGAGGGCAATCGCTATCTCGACTTTGTCGGCGGCATCGGCGTGCTCAATGTCGGGCACAATCACCCGGCGGTGGTCAACGCCGTGACCCGCCAGCTCGGTCTGGTCTCGCACGCCTGTTTTCAGGTGGTGGCTTATCCGGGCTACATCGCGTTAGCGGAGCGGCTGAACCGGCTGGTAGGCGGAGACGAAGCCTACAAGAGCGTCTTTTTCACCAGCGGCGCCGAAGCGGTAGAAAACGCGGTGAAGATTGCCCGCGCCCACACGCAGCGCCCCGGCATCATCGCCTTTGACGGTGCATTTCATGGCCGCACGCTGCTGGGTGTCACCCTGACCGGCATGTCCGCCCCTTATAAACAGAACTTTGGTCCGTTCCCTGGCGAGATTTACCGGCTGCCTTTCCCCAATCCGCTGCATGGCATTACGGAGGCGGATTGCCTCAAGGCGCTGGAGCAGCTGTTCGCAGTGCAGATCCTGCCTGAGCGGGTGGCAGCGATCATTATCGAGCCGGTGCAGGGCGACGGGGGCTTCCTGCCTGCAGGCCCGGCCTTTATGCAGGCGCTGCGCCGCATTACCAGCCAGCACGGCATTCTGCTGATTTGTGATGAAGTGCAGTCCGGCTTCGGGCGAACCGGCACCATGTTCGCGTTCCAGCAGCTGGGCATTAAACCGGATTTGATCACGCTGGCGAAAAGCCTGGGCGGCGGCCTGCCGATTTCCGGTGTGGTGGGACGGGCGGAGATCATGGACGCGCCAGCGCCGGGCGGACTGGGCGGCACCTACGGCGGCAATGCGCTGGGGTGTGCGGCGGCGCTGGCGGTGCTGGATCTGTTTGAGCAGGAGAACCTGCTACAGCGTTCCTGCCAGCTCGGTGAACAGCTCAATGCCCGGCTGCGGCAGCTGGCGGATAAATATGCCTGCATCGGTGATGTGCGCGGCGTGGGATTTATGCAGGCGGTGGAAATCCTCGATTTCGAAACCGGCCGCCCGGATGCGGCCCTGACGCAGAAGATCCTCGACAGCGCCTGTCAGGAAGGACTGCTGCTGATCAAGTGTGGTCTGCACCGTAATACTATCCGTTTCCTGGCTCCGCTGGTGACGACCGACTCCCAGCTGGAAGAGGCGCTGCATATCTTCGATATTGCGCTGGCGCGTGCCACAGGCCGTCTGGGCTAGACTGCGATTCCTCATTGATTTTATTGAAGTAATTTAAAAACCTCCTGCTGGTATAACCACTGCGAAGCGCTGGCGCATTTACCGTAAAGCGTGATATATCTTCCGGAGGTTCTGAACATTTGCTTAAGCGCCTGGCCCGTCAGGCCAGGTTATTGCCAGCCTGCAATACTGACGCCTGATGGGCCAGGCTCTGACAATGAGGGGTGCTATGAACGGCTTAATGAAACTCGACCGCATCGACATCAACATTCTGGTGCAACTCCAGAAAGATGGCCGTATCAGCAACGTTAACCTCGCCGACGCAGTAGGCCTTTCCCCCAGCCCCTGTCTGCAACGGGTCAAACGTCTGGAACAGGCTGGTTTTATTACCGGTTATGAAGCCCACATCAATCTCACCCGCATTACCGATTCTGTGACGGTCTTTACCGAAGTCACGCTGTCGGGTCATCGCCGCGAAGATTTTATGAAGTTTGAAACGGCGATGCGCAGTGTCGATGAGCTGATGGAGTGCCATCTGATCACCGGCGGCTACGACTATCTGCTGCGCTTTATTACCCGCAGCATTGAACATTACCAGGAAGTGATTGAGAAAATGCTGGATGCGCAGATCGGCATCGACAAATATTTCAGTTATATCGTGATCAAATCGCCCATCATGAAAAGCAGCGTGCCGTTGCGTTCACTTATCGACAAGCAGAATTCTGTCGAACTCGGGGCGTAGTGACCAGAGCCGGAGGCCGATCCTCTGCGCTTTTCACGGCAGAGGGTCACTACCGGCATTCACCGCACCCGGCGCAGACCGCGCTCCGGGAGCTGTGCAGACCTGCACGCTTTACCCGGATTTTTCCCTTACCCGCCCGTTCACTCTGCATCATGCATCGGCCTGACTCCCCTCAGCATAAAATTTCTTCCCGGCGCAAAATTCAGTCGCTGCATCCGGTTTCAGGGCGCGCTTCAGCCTCACCCGATCAGCGAACCCCCTTAGACTGTTTTTAACCGTTATCAGGAGTTGTTATGAGCTCATTACTGATTGCTGACCAGCAGTGGCAGCGCGATGCGTTCACCGTCTCCACCGACCGTCAGCGGCTCGACCTGGCGTGGATACACCACCAGCTGGCGGAGAAGTCCTACTGGGCACAGGGCCAGCCGCGCGAGAAAACCCTGCGGGCGATCGCCGGTTCGCTGCCGTTTGGCCTCTATCACCAGCAGGCGCAGATTGGCTTCGCCCGTCTTATCACCGATTACACCCGCTTTGGCTGGCTGTGCGACGTCATCATTGACGAAAACTGGCGTGGACACGGACTGGGCAGCTGGCTGGCGACCTGCGTCCGTGATCATCCGGAGCTGCAAACGGTGCATCGCTGGATGCTGTCGACCCAGGATGCGCATCAGGTCTACCAGCGTCTCGGCTGGCGTGTGGTGCAACACCCCGGGACGCTGATGGAATTTCCCCCTCCCTGACTCAGGAGTTAAACCGAGATGCGATACCGCGTTGGCGTGGATATTGGCGGATCCTTTACCGATTTTGCCGTGCTCGATCAGCAAACGAACCAGATTCATACCCTGAAAGTCCTGTCGCGCCCGGATCAGCCCGGCAGTGAAATCACCACCGGGCTGGCGCAGTTTCAGCAGCGTCAGGGGATCGACCCCGCGGAGATTGGCTACTTTACCCACGGCACCACGGTCGGCATCAACGCGGTGATCCAGCGGCGTGGCGTGCGGCTGGCGCTGTTCGCCACCGAGGGCTTCTGCGATGTGCTGGAGCTGGCCCGGCTGAAAATTCCCCATATTCATGACCTCTTTTCGCGGCGTCCTGCACCGCTGATCTCGCGCGACCGGGTTTTTGCCATCCGTGAACGCATGGACGCGCAGGGCAGGGTACTCCAGCCGGTGGACCGCCAGAGCGTACTCGACGCTATCGCGCAGGCACGCGCTGCGGGCTGCCAGGGCATCGTGGTCTCCCTGCTGCACAGCTATCGCAACCGGCACAATGAAGCGGCCGTGAAAGCGATTATCAATGAGGAGGCACCCGAGCTGCTGACCTCCTGTTCTGCCGACATCTGGCCAATTATCCGCGAATATGAACGCACCATTACCGCGACCATCAACGCCTACGTGCAGCCGATGGTGATCCACTACCTTGAATCCTTTGAGCAGGCGCTGCAGCGGCTCGGCGTGCAGCCGCCGCCGCGCATCACCAAATCGAACGGTGGCGTCATGGGCGTCGACCAGGCGAAACGTGAATGTGTGCAGATGGTTCTCTCCGGCACCGCATCCGGGGTCATCGGGGCCAGCTATCTCGCCAGCGCCTGTGGGTTCGGCAACATTCTCAGCCTCGATATCGGCGGCACCAGTGCAGACGTGGCGGTGATCATCGACGGCAACGTGGCGCAGGGCAACGGTGAAATCATCGGTGATTTCCCGATCTACATTCCCTCCGTAGCCGTTACCTCGGTGGGTCAGGGCGGTGGCTCGCTGGCGTGGATTGACGGGCAGGGCGTGCTGCAGATGGGCCCGGACAGTGCCGGATCGCTGCCTGGCCCGGTCTGCTTCGGCCGCGGCGGCACGCAGCCGACCGCCACCGACGCCTTTGCCGCCTGCGGCATGATGGGGCACGGCGCGCTGGGCTACAACGCTGTCGCCGTCGATGTCGCGGCTGCCTGTGCCGCCTGGCAGCCGCTGGCCGATGCCCTCGGCCTGACGGTGCAGGAGACCGCGCAAAACGCCATTGAGCTGGCCATCTCCGGTATGTACAGCGACACCAGCGGCCTGCTGTCACGGTTCGGCCTCGATCCGCGTGAATTCTGGTTCCTCGCCTTTGGCGGTGCCGGGCCGATGATGGGCTGTTTCCTGGCCCGTGAACTCAACCTGAAAGGGGTGATTGTGCCGCCGACGCCCGGGGTGCTGTCGGCGCTGGGCGGGCTGGTGGCTGACATCCGTAATGACTTTATCCGCACCCTCTACAGCGATCTGACTCCTGCCCTGGCCGACACCCTGGCCACTGAAGCGCAGGCATTGCAGCAGCGCGCCTACGACTGGCTGACTGAGGAGCACGGCAGCGCGATGCCTTACAGCCTGCAGTTCAGCGCCGATATGCGCTATCAGGGACAGTCGTTTGAGATCGACGTGGCGCTGGAGCCAGGCTGGCTGACGCAGGCCGATTTTACGGCGCTGCATGACGCTTTCGATCGCCAGCATCAGCAGCTGTTTGGTCACTGTGATCCGCAGGCCCCGGTGCAGCTGATTAACCTGCGGCTGGTGATCACCTCACCGACGCCGAAACCGGTTATTGCCCCGCTGGCCCCGGCGACGGAACCGGTGCCGGTGCTGAAGCAGACGGAAGCGTGGATTGACGGGGCCTGGCATCAGGTTGATCTGGTGCTGCGGTCCGGGCTGCGCGCTGGCCATCAGCTCAGCGGCCCGGCCATCATTGCTCAGGATGACTGCACCACCTGTGTGCCGCCCGGCATGGGCGTCACGGTCGACACTTTTGGCAACCTGCTGATTACGGCGAACGAGGCATAACATGGCGATTGACGGACGTAACTTACAGATCCTGGCGAACTACTGCGCTGCCGCCGCCGATGCGATGGCCTTTACGCTGATGCGCACTGCGCACTCCACCTTCGTTAAGGAGACGGAAGATTTCTCCTGCCAGATTGTCAGCCGCAGCGGGCTGGCGTTTGCCTCACCCCGCAGTTTTGGTGCGCCCTGGTACAGCGGCATCGACTATGCGCCGGTGCTGGCGCTGATAGAGGAGTATGCCGAGGGGGACATCTGCATCACCAACGACGCCTACGCCGGAAACGTCGCGACCCACTCCCCCGACATCCACATCTGGAAACCGGTGTTCCACCAGGGCGAGATTGTCTGTTTCGTGGTGGGACATATTCACAATACCGATGTCGGCGGGGCCGTGCCCGCCTCGCTGTCGCGTTCGCTGACCGACATTGTGCAGGAGGGGATTCGCATCCCGCCGCTGAAGATCATGCGACAGGGTCAGCTCAACGAAGAGGTCGCCAGCATCATGCGGCTCAACGTGCGGGTGCCGGACCAGAACTGGGGTGACTTCAAGGCACAGCTGGCCTCGGTCAACGTGGGCGAGCGGAAAATTCACGACATTATTGCCCGCTTTGGCATCGACGATTTCCTGCAGGGCATTGAAGGTATTCTGGATTACGCCGAGGCGCAGGCGCGCACGATCATCGCGACTATTCCCGACGGTGAATACTTTTATGCCGACTACGCCGATGAGGATGGCGAGGGGGGCTATCCCTGCCGTATCGCCGTCACGCTGCGGGTGCAGGGCGATCGGTTGGAGCTGGATTACACCGGCAGCGACCCGCAGCTGGCCTCGTCGCTGAACATGCCCACCGGCGGACGGGAGCGACATCCGCTGGCGCTGGTCGGCGTCACCTATGTGCTCTCCACGCTGGATCGCTCCCTGTTGCTTAACGCGGGCACGCTGCGGCCCACCCGCGCCATTCTGCCGCCGGGCACGGTCATGAACTGCGAGGCGCCCGCTGCGGTAGGCATGCGCTCGCTGACCTGTGCGCTGTCGCAGATTGCCACCGTCGGCGTCTTCTCACTGGCGATGCCCGACCGTCTGCCCGCCAACTCGCCCGGCGGCAACTCGATCATGAATATCCGCACCCAGACGCACAATCGCAGCGTGGTGGCCTCGCTGGGCCCGGTGGGCGGCGGTGCAGGCGGCACCCCGCGTCACGATGGCCCTGACGGCTCCGGCGGTCTTTCCGCCTTCCTGAAAAACACCCCGATTGAGATTAACGAGGCGGAAGTCCCCATCCGTTTTCACCGCTACGGCCTGGCGCAGGACAGCGCAGGGGCGGGTCACTATCGCGGCGGCCTGGCGACAGAGATGGCGTTCGAGATCTTCTCGCCCAACACCACGATTACCGCGCGCAACCGCAACCGCTCGGTCTTCGCCTCTGCGGGGGTGGTGGGCGGACAGAGCGGGGCGCTCTCACACTTCCAGACCCGGCGCAACGGCGAGGTCATCCGGCACGGCAACACCGATGTGATCCACTGCCAGCCGGGGGACGTGGTCGAAGTCCGCGGGCCGGGTGCCGGGGGCTACGGGCTGCCGTCACAGCGCGATGCGGAGGCGGTCCTGCAGGATGTGCGCTGCGGCTACCTCAGCCTCGACGCCGCCAGGGCGCAGTATGGCGTGGTGGTGGTGAATAACCGCGTGGATCGGGTCGCGACTGAGCAACTGCGTGCTGCCATGCCGCAGCGGGTCACGCACCATTTTGAGCATGGCGAGGCGCGTCAGCGCTTTGAAAAACTCTGGACACCGCAGCGCTATCAGTCACTGACCACCTTTCTTGCCGCCGCGCCGGTCAGCTGGCGTCACTTCCTGAAAACCCAGGTTTTCCGGGCGGTCGCAGAGGCAGGCGAAACGGCGGACATGGCGCAGATATTCAGTGATTTGCGTCAGCGCTACCCGGCTATGGCGAACAATTAACGGCGATGGCGCATCGTCGACTACGCTTTAAGTCTGCATGGACTACAAGGGGAACCGCGACGATGAGCATGAAAACCAGTGATTTTTTTGTCCAGCGCCTGAAAGAGTGGGGTGTGAGCCGCATTTACGGCTATCCGGGGGACGGGATTAATGGCGTGCTGGGGGCCATTCAGCGCGCGAACGCCAAAGGGAACGGCATCGAATTTATTCAGGTGCGTCACGAAGAGATGGCCGCTTTTATGGCGGCCGGTCACGCGAAATTCACCGGTGAGCTGGGTGTCTGCCTCTCAACCGGCGGGCCGGGTGCGACCCATCTGCTGACCGGGCTCTATGACGCAAAAATGGACCATGCGCCGGTGCTGGCGATTGCCGGACAGGCGGAAGCGACCGCGCGCGGGGCCAGTTATCAGCAGGAGATGAACCTGGACCGCATCTTCTCGGATGTGGCGAACTTCGTTCAGGAAGCCGCCACCCCGGCGCAGGTGCGTCACCTGCTTGATCGTGGCGTGCGGATTGCCAAAGCGCAGAATGGCGTGGCGGTGGTGATCCTGCCGAAAGACATTCAGGATGAAGCCTGGCAGCCGCCGCAGCACCTGCACGGCTTCACCCACTCCGGCAGTGGCTATCAGCGGCCGAAAGTGATCCCCTATGAGGAGGATCTGCAACGCGCCGCTGAGGTGCTCAACGCCGGTAAAAAAGTGGCGATTCTGATCGGGGCAGGCGCACGCAATGCCGCTGTCGAGGTGGTGCAGGTCGCCAATGTGCTGGGGGCCGGTGTGGCAAAAGCGCTGCTGGGCAAAGATGTGCTGCCGGACGATGCGCCCTTTGTAACCGGCTCGATTGGCCTGCTCGGCACCAAACCCTCATCCGATTTAATGCAGAACTGCGACACCCTGCTGATGATCGGCAGCGGCTTCCCCTGGACCGAATTTCTGCCGGAAGAGGGCAAGGCGCGAGCGGTGCAGATCGATATCGATCCCGCCATGCTCGGCCTGCGCTACCCCAGCGAAGTGAATCTGCACGGCGATGCGGCAGAAACCCTGCGCGCGCTGCTGCCGCTGCTGGAGCACAAAGAGGATCGCAGCTGGCAGGAAGGGATTGCGGTTCAGGTGCGTGACTGGTGGACACTGATGGAGGAGCGCGCGATGGCACCGGCGAACCCGGTCAATCCGCAGCGGGTGGTGTGGGAGATGTCCCCGCAGCTGCCGGACAACGCCATTGTCACCTCTGACTCCGGTTCCTGTGCCAACTGGTTTGCCCGCGACTATCGCGTCAAACAGGGGCAGCGGGCCTCGCTCTCCGGCGGGCTGGCCTGCATGGGCGCGGCGGTGCCTTACGCCATTGCAGCGAAATTTGCGCACCCGGATAAACCGGTGGTGGCGCTGGTGGGTGACGGCGCCATGCAGATGAACAACATGGCTGAACTGATCACCATCCAGAAATACTGGCAGCAGTGGGCCGATCCGCGCCTGATCGTCTGCGTGTTTAACAACGAAGATCTCAACCAGGTGACCTGGGAGCAGCGCGTGATGGAGGGCAACCCCCGCTTTGACGCCTCGCAGCAGGTGCCGGACGTGAAATACGCGGAATTTGCCCGCTCGCTGGGCATGGTCGGGATTTTCGTGGATAACCCTGACGACCTCGCAGGGGCCTGGCAGCAGGCGCTCAGCGCCGATCGCCCGGTGCTGCTGGAGGTGAAAACCGATCCGGAAGTGGCGCCGTTACCGCCGCATATCACCTTTAAACAGGCAAAAGCCTTTATGGCCTCCATGGCGAAGGGCGATCGCGGCGCAGCGCAGATCATCAGCGACACCGCCAGCCAGCTGTTCCATAAAAGCACGAAGGGCTAAGCCAGGCGACGGCGCCTCGCTAGCCTTATCTGTCTCTCCCCGGATACGTTCGTATCCGGGTCTTATCGCTTCATCAAACGCAACAGGAGTCCTACTATGGCGGCTCAATCAGGCCCAGTCTGGTTTATATCAGGATGTTCGACCGGTTTTGGTCGGGAACTGGCGCAGCAGACTATCGCGCGAGGTTTTAACGTGGTGGTGACGGCCCGGAACCTGTCGGCCGTGGCCGATCTGGTGGAAGGTCATGATAATGCGCTGGCGGTCGCGCTGGATGTCACGCAGCAGGCGAGCATCGATCAGGCGGTGCAGGCGGCCATCGGTGCGTTCGGAACGATTGACGTGCTGGTGAACAACGCCGGTTACGGCTATCAGAGTTCGATTGAAGAGGGGGTGGAGAGCGAAATCCGCGCCCAGTTTGACGCTAACGTCTTCGGTCTGTTTGCCCTGACGCGCGCCGTGCTGCCCGCGATGCGCCAGGCGCGCAGGGGGCACGTTATCAACATTACCTCGGTGGCCGGATTGATCGGCTTTGCCAGCTCAGGCTATTACGCCGCCAGCAAACATGCGGTGGAGGGCTGGTCCGATGCGCTGGCCCAGGAGGCCGGGCCGCTGGGCATTCATGTCACCTGCGTCGAGCCAGGCCCGTTCCGCACCGACTGGGCCGGACGCTCGCTGCATCAGACGCCAAGCACGCTGCCGGACTATGCAGAGACCGCCGCCGCGCGAATGAAAGCCACCGCCGACTACAGCGGCACGCAGAAGGGCGATCCGGCGCGCGCCGCCGCAGCGATGATCGCGATTACTGAACATGATCATCCGCCCCGGCATCTGGTGATGGGAGCCTGGGGCCATGACGCCGTGACCAGCAAACTCAAAGAGCGGCTGGCGGAGATTGAGGCGTGGAAACAGACATCGGTGGAGACCGATTTTCCGGAATCGCAGTGAGTTGCAGGTGGCATGAAGCCGCCGCGGTTTAACCAGAAGCGGTTAAAAACAGGAAAGGCCCGTATATGGGCCTTTAAGCGCTAATCGGGGATGTTAGCTTCCTGCCTTTCGCGCGCGTTCAGTTCTTTTAGCTTACGGCGCAACAGGGCAGATGAGGAGCGTTTTCTCGCCTGAGCTAACTGGGCCTTAATGGCGGGTAGATCGGGCCTGTCCAGCCACTCAGCAATCAAAAGTGCCCTTAACTCCCTGTTCTCGGCATCAGCCGCATCTGTGATGCCATTGTGTTTATCGTAAAACGACATAGCAAGCTCTCCCTGTAGTCACTGTTTTATAAGCCTGGAAATAGTCCGGGATTAAAGGTTGCGGCGCTTTCTTCGGCAACCCGGTCCGGCGATTGTAGCGCAGTTCATTTTTTAAGCCAGGCAAAGCGTCGTAGATCTCCTCAAGGGCTGTCGGACGATTGCGGTCAACGATCTCTCCTGATGCAGCCTGGAAAACAAAACCGCCCACAAAGAAGCTTTCATGGTGTGCCATTAATGCCAGGAATACGCGTTTGATAACGACAGCACTGCCTAATCCTGCAAAGCTGATATGGCGGAAATCACCCAGGCATTCCATACCATCAAAGACGTCAAAACAAACTTCATAAATATCTTCTTCAATGCGCACTTCTCATCCCTGTCGTAACTTATAAATCCCTGAAACCCGATTTTCAGTTCCTGCGCAGCACCGTCAAACATCCATGGTAAAAATAAGGTTATTCATTCCAGCATTTCAGCCGCCGTTGCGGATTAACAACACCGTTTTGTAAGCCAGCCCGCAAAACCATTCACCAGTCACGCCCCCTTATCGCGCAGCCCTGCGCCATCATTGTGCTGAAAAAATAAACAGGCGCGCCCGCCCGCCACCATAAGAATTCGATCTTGTATCCCAGGCCGTATTCCATCTGGCATCCCTGCTTCAGAGCGCCCGGCCTGGTGCCAGCTGGCACGGTTCATGCACTACCTGACGGGTACAATTCTGGCGAGGTAATCCATGTTTGACTCCTTATTAGACGAAGATGCCACCACGATGGCCGCACTTATCCGCAGCGGGGAGGTGTCAGCCTGCGAGCTGACCGGGGCCGCACTGGAGCGAATGGCGGAACGGGAACCGGCAATACAGGCCTTTTGTACCCCCACACCCGAACTGGCGATGGCGCAGGCCAGTGCGCTGGATGCCCGCCGCGCTCGCGGAGAGACGCTGGGTGCGCTGGCGGGGGTGCCGCTGGCGGTGAAGGATTTGATCTGCACGGCCAGTGTCAGAACCACCTCCGGTTCGGCGGCTTACCGGGATTTCGTGCCGGAAGAGGATGACATCACGGTAGAACGCCTGCTGGCCGCCGATGCCATTCTGCTGGGTAAAACCACCGCACCGGAGTTTGGCTACAGCGCGGTCGGGCACAATCCGCTGTTTCCGTCGCCGCGTAATCCCTGGAATACTGAGATGACGCCCGGCGGCTCCAGTGCCGGCTCCGGTGCGGCCGTTGCGGCACGGCTCTGTCCGATTGCGCTGGGCAGTGATGGGGGCGGATCGGTTCGCATTCCGGCAGCGCACTGCGGCATCTTTGGTTTCAAGGCGTCGATGGGGCGGGTGCCGCTCTGGCCCGGCTGCCGCGATGAACGCTATCCCGGCGTGTCGAGCTGGGAGTCGCTGGAGCACATCGGCCCGATGACGCGCAGCGTGCGCGATGCCGCCCTGATGATGTCACTGATGGCGGGCCCGGATATGCGGGATCGTCACTCCATCCCCTGCAGCGACGTTGACTGGCTGGGCACGCTCCGCCAGCCAGCCAGCAAACTGCGCATCGCGTTCAGCGCAGACCTGGGTTATGTCGCGGTGGACCCGGAAGTGCGGGCGGTGGTCAGTGCGGCCGTGCAGCGCTTTGCCGCTGAAACCGGCGCGGAACTGGAGCTGGCCGATCCTGGCTTCAGCGATCCGGCCGCCGCTTTCGGTGCGCTGGTGGCGATGGAGAGCGATCTTACCGGCATGCGTCAGATGATGGCGGAGCAGGGCAGCGCCATGTCACCCCATCTGATCGCCATGCTGCAGCGCGAGTGGCGGGCGGAAAACTTCACTGACGCCATCGCGGTCCGCAAAGCGGTCAGCAACAGCCTGTGGCGCTTTATGCAGCATTACGACCTGCTGCTCACTCCGACGCTGGCAGTGCCGCCGTTTCCGCTGGGAAGCCAGGGGCCGGAAATCATTGCGGGGCGGATGGTCCGCAGCGATCACTGGCTTTCATTCTGCTACCCGTTCAACTTCACCGGTCAGCCCGCGGCGTCGGTGCCCGCCGGTTTTACCGCCCGCGGCCTGCCCGTGGGTCTCCAGATTGTCGGACGGCATCTTGATGATGCCTTAGTGCTGGCTGCCAGTGCCGCTTTCGAGCGCATTCAGCCGTGGAATCATCTTCAACCGGGAATCACACAATGAAAACATCGTCTTCACCTGCGCTGGAGCAGGAGTTTGAACACCAGCCGGTGCCAGTGTCGCATCGTCACTCCACCCGCTCGGTCTCGGCAGTCTGGTTCGGTTTTCCGATGATCCTCACCAATGCGTTATTTGGCGGCATCATCACCTGGCATCTGGGCTTCTGGCCTGCACTGATCGCCATTCTGCTGGGGAATCTGGTGCTGTTTGCCTATGTCGGCGCGCTGAGCTGGTTCGCCGGCAACAGCGGCATGAATTTCGCCCTGCAGGCCCGGCGCACCTTTGGCAGCAAAGGTTATATCCTGGTCTCCGGTTTTCTCTCGACGGTGGTGATCGGCTGGTATGCCTTTCAGACCGGTCTCACCGGCACGGTGATTAATCAGACCTTTGGCTGGAACGCGCTGGCGGTGACGGCCTTTGCCATGCTGCTCTACACCGGCATCACCTTTCTGGGCGTGCGGGCGCTGTCGGTGCTGGGGATGATCGCTGCGCCGCTGTTCGTGGTGCTCGGCATCGTGGCGCTGTGGCTGATAGGGCGGGATCATGATTTCGCCGTCGTCACGCAGTGGCAGGGCAGCGCCAGCGCGGCGGGTGCCATGAGTATGGGCACCGCGGTCACGATGGTGGTCGCCGGTTTCGCCGACTCCGGCACCATGACCGCGGACTTTACCCGCTGGTCGAAGAATGGCCGCTCGGCGGTGATCGCGGCTTTTTCCGCTTTCCCGGTTGCCAACGTGATCTCCTACCTCTTCGGCGTGGTGATTGTGGCGGTAGGCGCGGCGGTTGACCCGCTGACCAACGGCGGAAACTTCCTGCCGATGCTGATGGGCCACAGCGCGTTTCTCTCGGTGGTCGCCTGTCTGTTTGTGTTTATTAACCTCGGATCGGTCTGCACACACTGTCTTTACAACGGCGCGGTAGGATTCAGTCATCTCTTCAGCAGCAAAATGCGGCTCTGGACGCTGATTCTGGGTGGCATCGGCGGCGTGCTGGCACTGGCGGGGGTCTGGTCTTACTTCCTGGAGTGGCTGAGCCTGCTGGGCATCGTGGTACCGCCGTTTGGCGCAGTGATGATCGTGGATTTGATCTTTATGGCGCGCATCAGCGAACAGCGTCCGGCACAGCGTTTCCGCGGTACCGCGTTCGCCGCCTGGGCGATTGGCAGCCTCTGTGCGGTGATCGCCCATGTGGCCTTTCCGCAGTTCGGTGAAGCCGTCATTGGCCTGGTCACGGCCGCCCTCAGTTACAGCCTGATTAGCAAACTGCGCATGCCGCGCCCGGAAATGGAGAACAGTCATGCCCGACTACAGCGTTAATTCCACCCCCTACGCCTGGCCGTTCGATGGCCGTTTTACCCCGGCTGACACTGCCCTGATCGTCATTGATATGCAGACCGACTTCTGCGGCGTGGGTGGCTATGTCGATAGCATGGGCTATGACGTCAGCCTGACCCGTGCGCCCATCGCCCCGCTGCAGCAGGTGCTCGCCGCGATGCGTGCACGGCAGTTTCCGGTTATTCATACCCGCGAAGGGCACCGGCCCGATCTCAGTGATCTGCCAGCCAATAAGCGCTGGCGGTCGCGGCGGATGAATGCCGGGATTGGCGATGTGGGGCCGTGTGGCCGCATTCTGGTGCGGGGTGAACCGGGCTGGGAGATTATCCCGGAGCTGGCGCCGCTGCCGGACGAAGTGGTGGTGGATAAGCCGGGCAAAGGCTCGTTTTACGCCACCGATCTGGAGCTGATTCTGCGCAGTCGCGGCATCCGCAATCTGATCCTGACCGGCATCACGACGGATGTCTGCGTTCACACCACGCTGCGCGAAGCCAACGATCGCGGCTTTGAGTGTCTGGTGCTCTCCGACTGCTGCGCGGCAACTGAACGGCGTCACCACGAGGCGGCGCTGAGCATGATCCATATGCAGGGCGGCATTTTCGGCGCGGTCGCCTCGTCTGCGGCGCTGCTGGACAGCCTGGGCGCATAGCGGTCTGCTGCTGATACGGATAGCCCGGGCGCACCGGCGCGCTCAGGCTATCCTCCCGGCCGTTACGCCAGCGGCGTCGTCTCTGGCGCGACGGAGGTCATCAGCGCCACAAGCTGATCGGCGGGCACCGCCTGACTGAAGAGATAACCCTGCAACTGATTACAGCCTGCATCCGCCAGCGCCGACATCTGTCCCGGCGTCTCGACACCTTCCGCCGTCACCATCAGGCCCATGGCATGCCCCAGTTTCACCACCGACTCCACAATCGCCACGGAATTTTCCGCCACGCCCAGCGACTGGGTGAAAGAGCGATCGATTTTGATTTTATCGACCGGGAAAGTACTCAGATAGTTAAGGCTGGAGTAGCCGGTGCCGAAATCATCCAGCGCAATGCGGAAACCCGCTTCACGCAGCGCCACGATAATCGCGCGCGCCTCCCGTTCATCCTCAATCAGCACGCCTTCAGTGATCTCCAGCTCCAGGCGCCTCGGGTCGCCGCCGTGCTGGCTGACAATCGCCATAATCCGCTCGACAAAGCCCGCCGATCGGAACTGCACGGGCGAGACGTTGACCGCCACCAGCAGCGTCGGGAAACGCTGCTGCGTGGCACAGGCTTCAGCGAGCACCCACTCACCCAATGGCATAATCAGGCCGGTCTCTTCGGCAATCGCAATAAACTCACCGGGTGCGATCAGGCCGCGTGTCGGGTGGTGCCAGCGCAGCAGCGCCTCAATTCCGACCATCTGCTGACCGCCGATGTCCATCAGCGGCTGATACCATACCTCCAGCCCCTGACGGCTCTGCAGCGCCGAGCGCAGATCCGCCGCAATCGCCTGGCGGGTGCGCACCGACTCATCCATCGCCCGTTCAAACTGCCGATATTTGCCACGCCCGCCGCTTTTGGCTTCATACAGCGCGATATCCGCTTTGCGCATCAGCTCCAGCCGATCGATACCGTCTCTGGGCGCGAGGGAGAGCCCGATACTGGCACCGCTCCACACCTCGCTGCCAAACAGCGTCACTGGCAGGGCCAGCTCGTCGACGATGCGCTGGGCCAGACTCTGCGCCTGGCCCAGGTTTTCGACATCAGGCATCACCACAATAAATTCATCCCCCCCGATGCGTCCCACGGTATCGCTGGCGCGCACTATCCGGCTCAGGCGCTGCGCCACGGCGATGATCAGCTCATCACCGGCGTGATGACCATAGGTGTCGTTGATGGTTTTGAAGCGGTCGAGATCGATCAGCAGCAGGGCCACCCGCTGATCGTGGCGCGTCGCCAGCGCCAGTGCCTGCGTCATGCGCTCTTCAACCAGCGCGCGATTGGGCAGACCGGTCAGCACATCATGAAACGCCAGATGCTGCGCCTGGGCCTCTGAGGCGCCGAGCCGCAGCATCGACTGCGACAGGCTGACCAGCGAATGCCAGAGCCGCCACACCATATAGAGACACAGCAGGGAGATCGCCAGCACCGCCAGTCCGGTTGAGGGGCCAATGGTCCGCAGCATCTGCGCACCGGGACGGGAGGGAATCCACTCCAGATACCCCACCGGATCGCCCGCCTGCGCCACCAGCAGATAGCGTGCCGCGCTGCCTGACTGCGCCGTGCCGTCCGTGAAGTGCAGGTCCTGAAGCTGATTGCGTTGCGCCAGGCTCGCCAGATAGCCATCATCCAGAAATTTCAGGCTCACCAGCCGGAAACGGGGCAGGGTGCGGCTCTCCTGCTGAATATTGCCGACGGCCAGGGCGGCGGCACGGTTCGTGACCCGTGCATAGTCGGCCCTGTCCGGGCGCGCCGGATCGGTGACCAGCGTACTCTGCAACACCTCACCCGCCAGCGGATCGCTATCCGGCGCAGCGACCGGCTGGCCCTCGCGCCAGACTTTGACGATCTGGTTCTGCTGATCCAGCACCATAATCAGCTGATGTCCGAACATTTCGTAGAGCCATTCACCGATGTTCTCATCCAGCCAGCGGTCGCTGTTGCTCGCTGCGAGGTGCTGCTCAAGCGGCGCCCAGCGCGACAGGCTATGCAGCTGGCGCAGATGTTCATTCAGGCTCTGCGAAAACGAGGCTTCAATCATCCGCTGCTGTTGCTGCCGGGCTTCGGCGTTAGTGAGCGAGGTGCCGATAAACAGCGCCGTGCCGGCACCCGCAAAGGTGAGCAGCAGGATGGCGACCAGTGGTACCAGCACTTCACGCAGAAAGCTGCGGCGGAAATCAGCAGAAAGTTTAATGCTATTAATCATATTGTTGTTTTTCTCAGCGACGGCGGGGCACAGTTTAAAATTAGCAGACAAGACTCTGTCGTCTACATTCAGCGGGGGTTATAGTGAGTCCGGCAGCAATTTTTGTTGTCGCAGGGGAACGAAAAGGGTCAGAAAAGCGAAACGGTTATATCAGGCGGGTTAATGATATCGGCCAGGGCCGCAGGCAACTTCTGTCACTGTCCGTCCTGGCTGAAAGGCAAAAGAGGCGCATCAGGGGCGCGGGCTGGCGAGGCTTTTCCTGTCAACTTTGCAGGTATGGTTCATACTTGAACCCATTGATTGTATTACAGACGGATGACCGTGAAGACAACGGTTACTGCATGTGTCATTTATCTGACAATCCGGTGTTGTCAGCTTACTAAAAGGGAAAATAATGCCATTGTTATTCGGTGAGTTATCTGGTTTCCCGTCGTGGGTACCTGTTGTATTACTCGTCTCGCTTTCATTTGTACTGGGTTTTCTGGGTCGTCTTATCCTGCTCGCGTTTATCCGCTACTGGCAGAGTCGCGACCGGAAGCTGTTCAAATCGCTGGAGAAGCACCTCAGTGGGTCGATGTTCTTTTTTATCCCGCTATTAATGATCAATGTGGGTCTTAATTACATTAACTTCCATCCTGACTCGCTGGATTTAATTACCAATATCATCAATGTCTTTATTATTATGTCGTTTTGCTCAGTGTTAATACGACTGACCAATGTGGCGCAGGATATGCTTTATATCCGCTACGACATTAATATTTCTAATAACCTGCGCGCGCGTAAGATCCGCACACAGATTATCTACGTCAAAAAAGTGGTTATTGTCATTCTGGTGTTATTCTGCCTGTCGCTGATTCTGCTGAGTTTCCCGAGCGTGCGTAAATTTGGCACTACCATCCTGGCAGGGGCCGGTGTGGCGGGGATTATCATAGGTTTTGCGCTACAGAAGTCGCTGGTCAATCTGTTCGCCGGTATCCAGATCGCCTTTACCCAGCCGATTAAAATTGATGATGCGGTGGTGGTAGAGAAAGAGTGGGGCTGGATTGAGGAGATTAACCTGACCTATGTGGTCGTGCGGATCTGGGATCTGCGCCGCCTGGTGCTGCCGATCACCTACTTTACCGAGAATCCGTTCCAGAACTGGACGCGCAACAACGCTCAGATTCTCGGTTCAGTCTTTCTCTATGTGGACTACTCAATGCCGCTTGAGCCTCTGCGGACGCACTTTGAAAAGGTGCTGAGCGAAACCCGACTCTGGGATGGGGAAACTCAGGTGCTTCAGGTGACCGATACCACCGAGAAAACCATGACCATCAGGATGCTGATGACCGCGCAGAACTCGCCAATCGCCTTTGATTTACGCTGCTACGTGCGGGAAAAGATGATCGAGTTTATTCAGCAGAACTACCCGGAAAGCCTGCCGCAAGTAAGGGCATCGCTGACGGATAGCGGGCGTGAGAAGGGAGAGAGAGGAGTGGCTGAGCAGGTTTCAGGTATGGCGGACTGAGTGGTTTTGAGCGCTCCAGGGAGGGTGACCGTCACCCCTGAATGACACAAATGAGCCGTAACAGGCTCATTTGTGCTTCTGGTTGCTTCGGGGGCCGTGACCTGAGTGCCCGGTGCAGAAAATTCACACTAAGCGGATGCGCATACCGGACATTCGTCCGGATGTTACAGAGCGTAGCCACAGACCAGGACTGTAAGCAGGGTAGTGTCTGCTATGTGCGAGGAGCAGACGAGAATCGTCAATGGCATTCAATGCTCCGAGCGAGATAACATAGGCTAACTGAGCCGCCTGTTTGCGGAAATAATCGCTGTGAATGTTAAATGTGTTAACGCCAGATAACACAAATCACCTCATTTATGCCTGTCTGGCGTTATATTATTTATACCTGTGCCATTAAAGTATTGAAAGAAATGTCAAAGCCTGAAAAACTCCTTACCGTCACCTGGTATCAATTTTTTAACATTTCATTAATAAATAATGAGGCTATTAATTTCAGGCAATTTAACTTACAGGCTGGGGTAACTGACTATCATATTCTTGCTGTGCCGCTATTACTGCTCCGAGATTTTCATTTGTCCATTCAAGTAAAGTGTGAAAAATTTTGTCTAGCGAGTGACCTAAGGGTGTTATGCGGTATTCGACGGCAATAGGTGAAGTGGCCACTACGCATCTTTCCACAATCCCATTTCGTTCAAGTTTGCGTAAACATTGTGTCAAAGCCTTTTGAGTGATTCCACCGATTCTGCGTTTTATCTCATTGAATCTTATTGGCTTTTCGCTCACGGTCAATATTACCAGCACGGACCATTTATCGGATGTCTGGTCTAAAACAATCCTATTAGGACAAGATGCAATTCTATTTGATGTTGTCATAAACCCGGTTTCCTGTTTGCTACTTAGTAGATAAAAAGTGCCTGATTGACCTGTTCTGCATTCTGTATATCATCGAATCTGATTCCAGTGAAACTAAACCCTCTTAGGTCAGATCACTTTTCTCTTATACGTTGATGTTAAATTTAAAGGGTTAAATATGATTGCAGTGACAGGTGCAAACGGTAAATTGGGTAAGCAAGTCATTATGAAGCTTCTTTCCTTTTATCCTGCTGAAAAAATTGTTGGCCTTGCCCGGAACCCTCAAGACGCAGGAGATCTTATAAAGTTGGGGGTACAGATTAAACAAGCCGACTATGATAAACCTGAAACAGTATCAGTTGCGTTATTTGGCATTAAAAAACTGTTACTGATTTCGGCTGTGATTCCCAGTGAAAGGTTCAGACAACATAAAAGCGTCATTGATGCTGCGCGCCAGGCTGGCGTGAGTTTAATTGCTTATACCAGCCAGTTACGTGCTGATACTTCGTCGTTCTCTTTGGCAAAAAGTCACAGAGAGACAGAGAGTTATATTAAAAAAAGTGGAATGGCGTACACCATCCTGCGTAATGGGTGGTATATAGAGAACCATACCGACAATCTTAATAAAGCTGTCCAGCATGGTGTACTGTTAGGCTCATCAGGAAAAGGACGCTTTTCCTCTGCTTCCAGAGAGGAATATGCTGAAGCTGCTGCTGTGGTGTTATCTCAGGATGGGCACATTGGAAAAGTATATGAGCTTGCGGGTAGCGATGCTTACACCATGTCTGAGTTAGCTGATCAGGTTAGCGAGTTGATCGGAAAAAAATCGACTATCTCAATTTATCCTATCATGATCTTAAGCAAGTGCTTTTATCAGTTAACATACCTGAAATGATTGAAGCAGATAAGCTATCGCAAGAGGGCGAGTTATTTAGTGACAGTAATGATCTCTCTATCCTGCTAGGAAGAAAAACGCTACCTATTCAGCAGGTGATTATTAACGAAATTAAACAAAAAAGACTGGGCTAATTCAATCAAGGTCTGGTGTCGATGTTAAGCTAAGTTTTTCTATTGTCTGGTATTGAGACAGGCAGGGAAGCCCATTTGATTTTATCAATACCCGGTTATATGGCCCTGTTTTACAAGCATGTAAAGCTTTAGAATATCCAGTTTAGTGATGCTAGCCAGGACTGGTGTGGAAAGATCATCATACCAGCAAGAGGGAACAACGTTCGCTTAGCTTGAGTTGCTTTATTTATCTGCGGGTGACAATATTTTGCCTTTAGGTAAATTTCGGTTTTAGAAAAATTTGATAAAGTCATTCATCATAATAGTTGTAAAATAGAAAAGTAAGCGATGCTTTCTTCAGAAGTATTATGTAAATATATCTCTTTGTGTATCTCTATGGATATGCATAAGGTGAGGCTGAGGGGAAATAAGGATTGAATATTCGTAATATAAAAAAGACTTTAATGAAAGCGTTGGTAGCGTCTTTTTGCTTCTTTTTTATGACGTTTTCTAACGCAGAGTCGGGAGAAAGTCATGATTTCGCGCTTTCTAAGTCAGAAATCAATGGTGGAAAAGAAAAATATCCGCGATATTATGAAGTTGTGGCTAAGAACTTAGTCATTTCAGGATGCAGCCTCACTACTTCCTGTGCCAATTTAAGTTTAAAAAATGAAGGATTCATTCGCATAGGGTTTATTACTTATAAGCTGCGCTGGTTTAAATTTTTTGCGCAGGATGTTAGGTATTACCTCAATGAGATGTTCCGTCACCAATGAAACCCCTCTGCAGGCAACCGGCAGTTCAGGCGAACGCGAAGATCTTGAGGTAACCTTATGAGTAACGCCAGTGATAAATGACGCGGTAAGACCGGCCCAGATGATAACAGCTGTATATATCCTGCAATGCTTAATCCCTGTCCCGACAGCCCAATCCCTCCTTCAGCAATAAATGAGCGGATATCATATCGTTTACGGCTATATTGACGTTCAGTGAGAGAATAGACGGCGTGGCTTGTCGATCATGCTTATCAGATTCAGTGGCTATCAGGCTGACATTGATGAAGCGGTTACTAACCCGGTCAATTTTTTCGATTGAGGAGATTACCCTGAGCTATGTGGTGGTACGGATCTGGGATCTGTGCTGCCGATTACCGACTTTACCCAAAATCCTTCCCAGAACTGGACGCGCAACAACACTCAGATTCTGGGTTCAGTCTTTCTCTATGTTGACTACTCAATGCCGCTTAAGCCCCTGCGGACGCACTTAAAAAGGTGCTGAGCGAAATCCGACTCTGGGATGGGGAAACTCAGGTGCTTCAGGTGACCGATACCACCGAGAAAACCATGACCATCAGGATGCTGATGACCGCGCTGAGCTTACGCTGCTACCTGCGGGAAAAGATGATCGAGTTTATTCAGCAGAACTACCCGGAAAGTTTGCCGCAGGTAAGGGCGTCGCTGACGGATAGGGGGCGTGAGAAGGGAGAGAGGGGGGCTGAGCAAGTTTCAGGCGTGGCGGATTAAGTGGTTTTGAGCGCGCCAGGGAAGGGTCACTCCTGAATGAACACAAATGAGCCGTAACAGGCTCATTTGTGCTTCTGGTTGCTTCGGGTGCCGTAACCTGAGTGCCTGGTGCAGAAAATTCACACTAAGCGGATGCGCATATCGGATATTCGTCCGGATGTTACAGAGCGTAGCCACATACCAGGCACTGTAAGCAGGGTAATGTCCGCTATAAGCGAGAAGCAGACTTTCCAGAGTCCTTCGAACGAAGGCAGGCGGATATATTCTTATCAATTTCCCAGAAATTCTCCAGAGTAAACGCCTGCTTACAGATGGATATTCAAATACATATCTTCGTTACATTTTAATGTTTTTTTATTATTAAAAGTCTTAATTACTGTAAAAAAACAAATCTTCAAAATATTATGCTGCCTTCACGGCAAATACCCTTGCATTTATTTTTAATAAGGATGCAACAAATTTAATTTAAAGATAACAATAAAGCAATTCGTTTGTTTTATCAGCATTTTCTCAAATTAATAGTGCATTCATCTCATCAGAAAAAGCTAATGTTACCGGTAACGCTGCCGATAGGAATTTTATCTTTTAGAGGGAGATTAAAATGTCGGTCATCAGAAAATTTAAACTTTCAAAAGTACTTCTCACCAGTGGCATATTCATCATCGTTATTCAGCTTTGTGTAGGATTAGTATTTCTCAACTATTTAAAGTCTGACAGAGATAATTTCAGAAACGCTGACGTTGTGAGTAAAAAAGTACGGCTTTTGAGCGACATCTGGACACAGTTAAACGAGGTGAGAGCAGACACCAACCGGATTGCTCTGTGGTTGATCAAAGATGGTCCGGGCAGTGAAAAAGTAAATTATTTTATTGCCCATGGTGAAAAGATCCTTAGTCAGTCAAGAAAAGATTTTTCCAGCTATCAGCAACTGGCTGATATCAGGGGAGTGCCAGAAGATATACAAAAGTCTCTCCAGAAAAGCTTTGAGGCATATTCATCCGTTTTGCAGCAGTCGTTAAATAATGGCTATAAGAAGGATGCAAACCTTATGTTCTCGATTAATGCCGGCCCCTATAAGGATAAAATGCAAAGCGATTATGATGCATGGCGAAGCAGGGTGGCAGATATCAGCGTCCATATTTCCGAAAAAAGCAGCGAGACTTACTCTAAGGTGACTGTGTTTTTCTATGGAATGATAATTTTCAATCTCATATTTATGTTCGGACTTATCAGGGTGTTTAAAAACGTGCTTATCCAACCCCTGTCACAGGTTTATGCGCAACTGGAACGTATTCAGTCAGGCGACCTTACCAGTGAGGTTAAAACAGAATTTCCTCGCAAAACTGAAATAGGGGGATTATTCTTTAAACTCAGTGAGATGCAGTCAGGCCTTATCAGGGTAATTTCCGAGATAAAAGAGGGGTCACTGAATATTGTCAAGGGTATCAGTGAGGTGAGTTCCGGCAACAATGAACTTTCAGCCCGCACGGAACAGCAGGCAGCGTCTATTGTTCAGACAGCATCCAGTATGGAGGAAATGACTGTGGCGGTTAAAAATAACGCGCAAAACTCTGCTGATGTATCTGAACTGATTAACGACACCAGAACAAAGTCTGAACAGGGTAAATCCGTAGTCCTGTCACTGTCAGACAGGTTGAAAACCATGCAGGAAAAATCGTCAAAAATTAACGATATTACCGGCATTATTGAAAGCATCGCTTTTCAGACCAATATCCTGGCACTGAATGCGGCCGTTGAGGCAGCCAGGGCGGGCGAGCACGGAAAAGGATTCGCTGTCGTAGCCGGAGAGGTCAGGAATCTTGCGCAAAAAAGCTCTTCGTCAGCGAAGGAAATCAGCGATCTTATTAGTGATTCAGTAACGGAAATTGAAGAAGGTGCAAAGCTATCTGATGTCGCTCAGGATTCAATTTCAGGCGTTTATGATGCGATACTGGAGATACATGATGTAATGCATAACATCAGAACCGCTACGGATGAACAAAGCAAGGGGCTTGAGCAAATCAACATTGCTATTTCTGAACTTGACACTGTTACCCAAAAAAACTCTGCACTGGCTGAAGAGACCTCATCAGCAGTAATGCTTGTTGAGAGTGAAACCGTGAATCTGAATCGTGTAGTTGATTCATTTAAAACCGGCTAATTCGATATGTCGCTTAACGAATAAATCAGATGGCGGGATATTCAAATGCTGAAAACAAGTTTTGAATATCCTTCCTTTACGTCAATAGTGGTTTTTTACCTTAAGATAAAATCGATAAGTCCTGATTTATAACATCCCGCTGATAAATTGACGTTAAATTTTAGTCCATGAGCTAAATTTGCAGATGTCTGATTCCAGACTCAATCTGAAATATAAATACGATCAGATGCCTGAGGCCCTGCATCAGGCATTTTTTAAGATTTATGGTGCACATGTTTGCTTTTGGCACAAAGCGGTCGTTGTACAGGCCAAAGTCCGCTATGAGCGAGGAGCGGAAGTTAAGATGGCACATTCAGAGCGGGATATTTTTAACAAAAGGCGTAAGTCAGCCTGGGACAGCTATATGAAAAAAGCGTTACCTGCAAAAAATTTCGTCAGCTTTTTTCACTTAGTACGATGCACTGGATTGCTTAATCAATCATGTTCCTTCCTTACTGCATATAGCTAATTGAGCAATCGCATTTTGGAGATGCTCCAGAAACGTTTTCACTTTTACCTGTAAGTATTTTCTGCCGGAATAGAGCGCGTATAGCACCAAATCTTCGGGTTCGCTGTTACAGTTAATTTTAACAAAGGAGCCACTATTGATTTCTGATTCACATGCATGGACAGGCAAAATGGCGAAACCCAGTCCTTTCAGTGCCGCGGCTTTAGCCATCTGTCCGCTGTTCACCTTATAACCAGACTGCACCTGGACGCTTTGGTTTGGTTTAAATCTCCATGGCATTCCCTGAAGCACTGACATACTGGTAATGCAGGGGAGTTTAGTCAGTTCATCAACAGATTGTGGTAAAGGATAACGTTCCAGAAGTGCTGGTGCTGCGACCACGCAGCTCGGCCAGCGAAAAATTTCCCTCGCCACCCAGCAGGAATCCTCTAGTGGTCCACGTCCAAAGCGTAATATCAGATCGAATCCATCCAGCAAGCCCTCTGTTGGATCCAGTTGAGTGTCACAACTGAGCTGTATTTGGGGATGTCTGATGCAGAAGTCGGCGAGGATATCGGCCATGAATGGAAGGTCTGGCGTAATGATCTTAAGGTGACCTGAAAGCGAATCACCAAACAGTGCGACTTCTTGCAGAGCATGATCCAAAGCGTGCGTGAGCGGCGTAATAGATTGATATAGCATTCTGCCGGCTGCGGTTGGCATTATCCTGCGCGTCGT
Organism: Pantoea sp. GM_Pan_3; assembly: GCF_026541045.1. Lineage (NCBI taxonomy): Bacteria > Pseudomonadati > Pseudomonadota > Gammaproteobacteria > Enterobacterales > Erwiniaceae > Pantoea > Pantoea sp. GM_Pan_3. The sequence goes on from NZ_JALNVA010000001.1 coordinate 397,527, forward strand.
ACGCTCCAGTAGCCGCACATTGAGTTGTTGTTCAAGTAAAGCGACATGTCTGCTGACGTTAGAAGATGGCAACTGAAGCTGCTCTGACGCGAACTTAAAACTCAGTTTTTCATAAACAGCCCGAAAGCTGATCAGCCACTGCAATTCACATTTCTCAAGCATCGATTATCCCAAAAAATGAGATTAACAAAGTTATAACTCTGTATTTATCAATAATAAGGGGGTCATTACAATTTTTTATTACGTTTCGTATAAGGAAAATAATGATGATCAGGCCTAAAAAAATTGCCATCGTCGGTGCCGGCGTGGCTGGAATAGCATTTGGAATACTCGCGACCAGACAAGGCCATCAAGTCAGGCTATTTGAGCGTGGCCGCAACGTCTCATGCATGGGAGCTGGCGTGACTTTATGGCCCAATGCCATGTTCGTCTTGCAGAAGATGGGGCTGGGCGAAAAGGTGCAGCACGCAGGGGGGACACCGTGCATGATGCGCCAGTTTGATCGGAAGGGTGACCTTCAAACGCAGTTCGATATTTTAGCAGTGAATTCAATATGCGGTTTTCCGAGTGTGACAATATTGCGGCGTGAACTGATGGGCTTACTGGCCAGTACGTTAGAGAGTCTGGGTGGAGGGATCACATTCAATTGTGCAATCGGTGCAGCGGACGTGAAGAAGTTGAGCCAGGCGTTTGATTTAGTCGTCGGAGCTGACGGGCGTATGGATTCGGTCGTACGGCAGGCTCTGTATGTGGATAAAGTCACGCCTCGTTATCATGGCTTTGTGAACGTAATCGGTGTGGGAAGACAACAAGAGCACATCCGGAACAACGCTATTGATGACTTTCGCGGTCAGGGTGAGCGTTTTGGAATCGTCCCGGTGAAGGAGGGGTGGTGCTATTGGGCAGGGGCGTGGAACGCTCCTGTTGACAATAGACGTCCTCGGGCAGATTGGCACGAGGAGCTGTATCAGCGTTTTCGAGACTGGCCCGCTCCTGTGCGGAATGTTCTGGGATCATGTGACAGTGCATCTGTGCGGGGAATTTTTGTGCATGACATTGACCCACTTCCTTTCTGGCATAAAGACAATGTCTTACTCATCGGGGACGCGGCTCATGCTTCCCTGCCTACATCCGGGCAGGGAGCATGTCAGGCGCTTGAAGATGCATGGAGTCTTACCTGTTTAATGAAAGAGACAGATGATCTGAACATTGCGCTGCAAAACTTTTACCAGCTGCGACATAGCAAAACCTCAGCAGCGCAGATGGCTGGAAGACAATTCGCGCAGAAAATTTTCTCTGAGCAGCCTGAGCCACTGTTACCCGCATCCACTAATTCCGCAGCAGAACTCAGCCGGTTCTGGATGCAGGGTTTAAAACATATAGCCCTCTGAACAGGTTATGAGGATGCGGTATAACTCTACGCCGGAAGGATACTAATCAGTGCGATGTTAGTGTTAAACGCTGACGTAAGAATGCTCACTTCTGGCACAACACGGAATTCGGCAGGCTTATGTCCGCTATGAGCGAAAAACGGACATTTAGACTGCTGATTTTTCTTTTCTCGAAGCGTATAAAAAGGCGAGTAATGCGCAATCATCCCCTGAATGCCGCTAGAGCGCCATTCAGGGGCCAGATGACATTGAAAGTAAGGTCAGTGTAGATTGGCGTCGTAAGTCCGGTGCATCAGGTTACAGACATATAAATCCTGCCATTCCACAGCCCTTCCCTGTGCAGCTCAATTTTCACATTGATGACCGCCTCTTCAGTTCTGCAGCATCTTCTTCAGGGGCCTGCCGAAATGCCCCGGATGCGAAAGTTAGTTTCAAACCCCATTCTTATTTTCTCCCGCATTTATATCATCCTGCTCCGGCGCCAGTACGGGAAGGCGGTTTCTGATGAAAGAAGAACGGCTGATAATATCCGGAAAATTCATCTGATTTTCGTTAATTACCTGACTTACTGTATCAGCTTCAGCCTTTGGCCAAGCGCTGAAAGTAAACTGCTGCGCATTAAGCCACGAACGTAATTTTTCATCGCCGGAAGCAAGACCAAACAGCGCCGCAATTGCGCGTCGTGAAGCTCTGCCTTCCGGTTCGGAAAAGTTGATAACATCATGAAAATCTTGAATTATTTTTATCCTCTTTTCTTTAAGCGTGTCCACTTCCATAAGAACATCGTGGAGCTCTTTAAGTATTTCAGACCGCTGCTCTTCTATAAGACATGACCATATTAACCTTACGTTGTTGTGGGTTTTAAGCTGTGTAAGATCAATATTCCGATACCAGTCCGCGAAGAAGCTGATACTTACGGTCATATGTACGTACTTTCCTGCTGATGCCATCCTGCGCAGAATGAGACTTCTGTTGCTTTCTATCGCTTTAAAGGCACCATAAAGCTGCTCCTTACTTGAAATAATGTCCTGGCTGATTATGTGGAGTCGCTCTTTGAATTTTTTAAATTGATTCTTAGAGAAAATATCCTCCAGAAAGTCCTCGCTTATCTTTGCTATATTTTTTTCATTTATGCCTTTGAGCAAGCCAATCTCGCGAGAAACAATTGGACTCATGCAATCCACATCACTTAATTCAGACTTGAGTATCGGGTAATAGGTGTTAACGTAATCAACCGTGTTGATATAACCCAAGTGATTCTCAATAAATAAAATCCTAATAGCTTCTTTTACATATGCTGATGACTGAGCATCTTTCAAAGCATCCAGTACAATACTAAAACTATTAACATAACGGAGATAATAAGAAAGGTATTTAATGTAACTTTCATTATGCTCAAAATCTTCAGCGTAACTTTCTATTTCTGAATAGTTCTTAGTGACTACCAAGTTTGCGACGAGGTGAGCAGCATATTCTTCAGGATAATTTTCCTTAATGAGAGTCTGTTTTTTCAAACTGGGTGTTATTTGACTGTCATACCACTCAGGGTTGAAAATAACATAGCGAAGATCTTCTATATCCTCGTTATCTCCGGAGTTGCGGAACAGTCCAAGCTTGCTAACTATATTTACAGGTAAGTTATCCCTTTCATTTTCAATTATATGTTCTACTGCCCTGCTTGACAGATCGAAAAAGCGGATGACGTCAGGGTTAAAAATTCCGTGAGACTCAGTCTCCAGTATGTGGCGAAGCATGTTTTCCTGCTCCTCTTCTGAAAGTTTAAGAGTACTGACATAGAGGTTGGGCAAATTTTCTTTTTCATTCAGCAGGTACATGGAATAAAGTTTACCACTTAAATCACTATCTATAAGTGCCAGAAGGTTTTCTTTAAATATTGCAGAATAGAGGTCTGCTTCTCTAAGAAGCTCCCTGATATAAACCTCATCATTTTCCGGCGTTTTCTGCAGTTTATTCAGTTCTGTGACGACATGATTTTTCTGCCGGACCATGAAATCTTCAGTACCGAGATAACCTTTTTCTTCTAGCAATTTGAGACTTTGGGTGAAAGACTCACGAAAATTTTCCCGCTCAGATAATGCATATATCGCATTGAGCCTAGCAACGGCACCGGTTAGCTCTTCTTTGATTCTGATTAATGTATCGTCGGAAAGTTTTATGGCAGTTTCCATCCAGTCATACATAGTAAAGCGCCCAGCACAGCGCTGCCAAGCATGAGAGAATCCGTACATACCTGTCAGTTTCTCAAGTGCTATAGCATCCTGTTTGTTAACCGCTTCGGTAAGCGGCAGATCAAACAGCTCAGTACGCGCAAGCTCTACCGATGCCTGGAAATGAATGCTCATCAGATATTCACTCCATCGATTCGTATCATTCATAAAGAGACGATTTAACTGAGCTTTTGTTGCCTGCAACTTATCTTCATACTCATTGGGCTGCATGTTGATAGGGTCATTTTCGTCGGATCTCAGTAGCGCCATTACGTCAGATTCGTTGTAGCGTACGAAAACTACATAAAGTGCAAGTAGAACATATTCCTCCGGAGCTTCTGCAGGCACTGTCATCAGAAGTATGTGGACGTCATTTACCAGTTTTTTTAGGAGCCTCGGCGTCATCCGGGGATACTCAACAGTACGCCAGCGTTCCAGTATCTGCATGGTCTCCGCGCAGGAGATATCAATCCGCTCATTCACGGTTTCTTTCCACATTTCGCGGAACGTGTCCTGCCATCCGGCAGTGATCAGAGGTGGAACTGTAAAGGTAACGGGGATGCGTTTGGAGATAAACTCCCGGCCGGTATGGCCCTCTAGCAGAAGAGATTTTGCAACATGACGAGCGGAATAAGGCACAATAATGCGGAACTGTCGGTGCGTTGTTCCCGCAATAAGCTCCATATCACTCCAGAGCTCTTTAACCTTGTCAGCGTTAATGCGGTCGAGGTTGTCAATAATGAGAATAAACTTTGCGTCAGTAGAAACAGATGAGCTACTGGTAAAACCTGCGAGCGCGTTCGTTAATTCAATAGTCCCTATTTCCCGGCTTATTAGCCACTTTTCAGTAATACTATCCGTACTGTTTTGCTTGAAGAGATCACCCACAGTCGTGACGTCCTCTAAATTACCCCGGGGTTTTGCATTAAGTTTTTGGCTCAACAAAATCCATAATAAAAGCACGAAAGAGGTCAGCGCCGCAATTATCTCAATGGCTATTACCAAACCTGATATCGCTCCCGAATTTTTGGCATTAGAATTGATATCTAGAATAAGATAGCTGACCACTTGGATAGAAAAAAGGCATAAAAGACCGAAGCTTACAGCCCACCAACTCTTTAGATTAAGCTTGGGGATAACTAAAAGCCATAATAAAAGCATGCCCGGTGAAAGCGCCAAAAATATTTCCAGATAAATTACCAATCCTGAAATTGTGCCCGGAATTTTGACATTAGCATTGATATCCAAAATAAGATACCTGACCATCTGCACTGAAAGCAAGCATAAAAGAATGAAGCTGACGGTCCACCAACTTAGTCTACTACTTACTCTTTTATCATATTTTACTATGTTCCCCAGTGCTGTGTTTTTGAGTTTATCAAGGTTGTCCTTATTAGCCCCTTTACTTTCGCTCAGGCCATCGTGAATGACTTCGATGAGTGCTTTTTTCGTATTACCGTAATGATAAATCTCTGCATCAAAGTCTATAAATGTGTATTCGGGAGACAGGGATTTTTTTAAAAAATGAATGATGGTCGATTTTCCGGATCCAAGTTCACCCTCCAGACCCAAAATATTAATTTCCTGTTCTTTAATTACCTCTGCCATCCTGTCTGCCACATTTTGGTGGCTGCCACCTTTGAACAGGTCGCTGTCTGCGGGCATTTCCTGCTGAAGTTTAAGTGCCACATGCTCTCCTTGTGCTTAACATTTTTGCTGGGGGATGACCTAAGGTCACTGAAAATAGGCTTTCATCAGAATCACTCACGTTTTCATCATAATGCTAAGGATGAGAATGTTCCTAGTGCCTTTTGAAGCAATGGCAGCATTTCCTTATTGTTAAATCCCACAGCTTCGAAAATGGTAAACTCGGATCTGTACTGATTAATCGCCTGGACGTGTGAAGTAGGTACGCAAAGAGGCGATTGCGGTCACAAGGCAGAAGGCATTGGAAGGTCCGCTTCTGGCACCAAGCGGACTGACATAGATAAGATCCGCTATGAACGAAAAGCGCACGTTAAAATCATGGCGATAGGGATGCTATGCCGTATCAGACATAACATCCCTTGGCCACCCCGTCGGAGACTTCTCAGCGCCTGTTTGCTGCCTGACGGCCGTTTCCGGCACCTTTCCCTGTCCGTATCCTGAAAAGACGTCCCTGATCATCCCGGCATGTTTGCATTACTACGCGGTAAGATCTGTTCTACGCGGATTAGCAAATGCACTGTTGGAAACATCCGCTTCTGTCTTGGACAGACCGTTGCGCCGCAACGGCCGCTATGAGCTTTTTGTGGTCATCACGCTCGTCTTTTTTACAGCTTTTACAGGCGTTACAACTTCAGTAAGTTTTTCGTCAGACCTGCCGGCTTTAAAGATCGCAACGGCCTGACGCAGAAGGAAAGCTTGTTCCTCAAGGGAAGCCGCCGCGCTGGCCGAATGTTCAGCCAGCGGACTGATGGGATTTGAGGCTCCGGAACAAAGCCCATTTCCGTATTGCGGTCTCGGATACTCAGACTTACAGGCAGTTTGGAAACGTCATGGTGGTTCCGGTTTTTACTGCTGTGGAGCAGCTACTTTTGCCGCGCATCGAACAACATCTTAGCCAAAAAAACTAGCGTCACAGGGCCATAATTTTTTTTAAGGCCGCGCATTATGCTGTTTTGCGCTGAATCGCGTCCGCTGTCACCAAATTGTCATGCCCACTCCCAATACTCTTTTTTATTTTTTTGGGATCGTTAGATGTCACTCCTTTCTGTAATCTCGTTACCGCTACGTTTACGCACGCATCTTACCTGGCGTATGCCGCTTTGGCTCACCAGCCTTCGCGGCCAGTTTTTGCTGTTTATCGTGCTGTTTTGTTTACTGCAGTTCGCAGGCGTACTGCTGCTCAGTAATCACGTTAATCAGACGCAAATTTCACTTGAGCAAGGCAATCAACTCCGGGAAAGGTTGGCCCTGCTGGATAAAGCACGTATCGAGTTGCTCACCGCCAGTGATAACAGCCACCGCGCCGGTATCTATTTAATGCAGGATCAGCAAAGCGGCTCGGTCGATAGCTGGAAAAGTCTGGCGGCCGCTTCCAGGGATTCGTTAACAAAAGCCCAGTCGCTGTTCACCGCCTACCATGCTAAAGCGGACAGCCCCCTGGCTCAGGACTTCGCGATGTTAGCGGAGGGTTTGCAAGAGCAGTTGAAAGGGTTAGCGGCCAATGACATTAATGCCTTTTTTATTGTGCCGATGCAGGCATTCCAGCAGCAGTTTAACGATGCCTGGTTCAGCGAGCTTGAACAGGCCAACCATCAGTTGAGCAGCGTGAATCAACTTACCCTCAGTACACTGAAGCAGAGCCGCAATATGTCGCTGATCGTCAGTGCCATTTTGATGGCGCTACTGGTGCTGGCCTCCAGCCTGCTGATGCGCGGCGTGCTATTGCCGCTTCGAAGAGCCAACCGACAGCTGGAACAGATTGCAACAGGCGACCTGGTACCGAACCATGACACGCCGGGTCGCCAGTGTTTAGAGACGCGCCAGCTGTTTCAGTCGATCGAATCGATGCGCTTCGGTCTGCAGCAGATTGTCAGTGACATTAATAATGTTGCGGTCAGCGTGGCGGCCGGTGCAGAAGATATGCAGCAGCATAACGAACAGTTCATGCAGCAACATCAGGCGCAGAATGCCAGCTTCCACTATCTGTCACAGCGTTTATACCGCGTGTCTGAAGAAGTCGAAATTGGTGCACAGCTCTCGCAGCAGGCCACACAGGAGGCGCAGTCAGCTGATGCTCTGATGCGCAATTGCGTCGCGGAAGTCGACAATATGGAACTCAAAATGCAACAGATCGTTGCTGCCTCGGGCGATATCGCCGGGATTGTCGCCATGCTGGATAGTCTGTCAATGCAAACCCGATTACTGTCGTTAAATGCCGCCATTGAATCCGCTCACGCCGGAACATACGGCCGCAGTTTCTCCGTTGTCGCCAAAGAGATGGGACTGCTGTCGCAAAAGAGTGGTGAATCAACACGTCAGATTGATGATTTAATTCAGCACACTCAGCAGCATGTGAATAATGGTTTTGACAAAGTTAAGGCGCTGGAAGTGCTGTTCACGAAAATCAGCGGCGCGGTTTCGGGGGTAGTAACACAGTTGGATGAGTTACAGCAAAATAGCATCGCGCAAAGTCATCGCGTCAGTAAAATTGCGCAAGAAGTGGTGGAGATGAGTAACCAGCTGCAGCAAAACGAAGCACTCAACGCCCATCAGGTCAATTCTGCTACGCAATTGCGTGAACTCTCTGATCGCCTCGCGCAGCGGGCACAGCAATTCCGCGTCGATGCAGCTTAAGTGCAGAGATAAAAAGCTCGTGAATGACGTAATACTTGTCAGTTAAGAGCTTAATGGGGGCCGCAACAGATAACGTTGCATTGTATCACTGCAGACCGGGTTCCAGCATTTACTCAGGGCAGTCGCATCACGCCTGAACAGTCAAAATGCTTTCGCTTCCACAGGCTATTTATCAGTAAGTGTCGCATATTGGCCGTGTTGACACTCGTATGGAGGTGCATCAGCTCAGACTTTAGCTGACAGGTTTTGTTGATTTGGCACAATTAATCAGTGAGGGGCTGTTGTGAGCGAAAAGCGGACGTCAAATGATAGCAGCAGGGACGTTCTGCCATAATAAATATAACAACCCGCTCGCGAACCCTTTTTGGTATTGCTTTTTCAGACAAAAGTGCAGGGCAGTATAAAACCGCCGTTTTTTACTGCAACCAGCCTATCCACGTTTTACTTTTTTAATTGCCATTTTAACTAACCAATATATGGCTAAAGCGTAAAACGCGATAACGATCAAAAGGGAAAAGAACGTAACCGGATCCGTACCAGCTTCGTATACGTCATCCTGATAACTGCTGAAAATTTGGTGAGAATGCTCAACGAGCCACGCCGTCAGCGGATAGAGTGGCATCCCGTAACGCGAAACCATAAAGGCTACAATAAAGCAGACGAAAAAAACCGCTGCTTTTCTAGCGAATTTTGCAGTTTGCAAAGTTACTTTCTCCCTGAACGTCAACATAGCCGTATGCCATCAGGCTGTTTCTCGAACTCGGCACGCGAATTTTTTTTCTCCGGAGCAGCGCCTGTCTTACCGTATAGAAATCAGTACGCCGTACGAAGGTGATACACCCTTCACTTTCTCCGGAGCCGTCTGGACGAAGAGGATGCAGGCGGAAACCGCCGCGGGCAACGCCATTGATGAAGATGGAATCACTCATCGTTTCCGAATTAAAGAGCGCAAACCACTCTGAATGATTTGAGCTGTTCCAGGTGTCGACGGCCCATCCTCTGATCCGGTTAGCGATACTGCCTTCAGGACGCGGAACAATCCAGTAGCGCCCGACCGGAATGGCACTTTTAGGCCTGTAGGTGCAGTTTGGGTCATTGGTATAGGGCTTTTGGCCGGAAAAGACCGGAAAGGTACCTACGCCGTAAACGTGCAGCTTTGCCTCGCCACCGCCCTTAGTCAGATCGTCGTAGCTCATTCTCATTAACTGCATTAAACGCTCCATGTAATTTATAAGGAAAGCCATTGAACCGGGCAATGCTACCATTCCTTCATAGAGAAGTTAACGGGCAGGCTGGCGCTTGACAGCCAGAGCTCTTCTGCGAGCCAGACAGCGTTATTTATCATAAGACTACTTGCCGCGCTCCGTCAGGGCGCCTCGGCGCAATCCTGAACACAAATACTCACGTCCGCTTCTGGTACAACGCGGAATTCGGCAGGCTAGTGTCCGCTGTGAGCGATCTGCGGACGTTAGCCGTAACTCTCACAACTGATGTTGAATGACTAGATTCGTAATGACTAAATCAAAGCGGGGAAGGTCACTGTCGCTCTGTCCGAGTAATCTTTTTTGACTACAAGTATATCTGATCATTAAAGTTGGCTGACCTCGTATTGTTTGGTGCATACTCACAACATAAATCTTAGGCTTTAGCTTAAACATTTCTAATAACGGTAATATTCATAAAAAATGGAGGTGTTCATGGGCTGGGAACTTCATATCGTAAGAACAGAAAATTGGTTTGATAGTGCAAATGAGCCAATTAAGAGTGAAGAATGGCTTCAACTTGTTGATAGTGATGAAGAATTATCAATAGATAAAAAGAATGGTGATTTCTTTGCTACATGGAATGTCCATCAGCCACATGATGAACCCTGGCTTGAATGGTGTGATGGGCGGATTTACACTAAGCAGCCCTGTGAGGCTCTATATTGTAAAATGTTGCAGATAGCGAGCAAGCTCGATGCTTTCGTTGTCGATGATGACGATCGCAAATATTTATTACCGAGTGATTTGAGAAATCCATCCTGGGCTAGTTTATCGGCTGACACTGTAAAGAAGAGTTCTTTATGGCGTAAATTAATTTCAAAGTTATTTTCATAATAATTAAAGCTTAGCGGCATTAATAAATGCGTAAAGGTTCGATTACTTACTCAGTTTTTCTATTAATATTTTATGCTGTTTGTAGATGTACAAGTTGTATCTTTCAGTTGACCTGCGAATCATAATTAGCATATCTCAATGTCCGCTTTTGGCACAAAGCGGACATTGTGCAGGCCAATGTCCTCTATGGGCAAAAAGCGGACATTATTCGGTTGATTTCAACTAATTTCCTGAAACCCGCTAACAATCAGTAATGAATCAGCCCGCCATCTACAGCATACTGGCTGCCAGTAACGTAGGATGCGTCATCGGATAGCAGGAAAAGCGCAACTGCAGCGGCCTCTTCTGCTGTTCCTGCGCGGCCCAAAGGAACCTGGCTTAACACAAACTCTTCGAACTGCTGACGCGACGTCTCTGGCATAAAATGCCTGAAGTTAGTTTCAATCGGACCCGGCACCAACGTGTTGGCGCGAATACCGCGTTCAGCCAGCGCAGATGCCCAACTTTTGACCATGGCAATAACGGCACCTTTCGTCGCTGCATACAGGCTCGTCATTGCCGCACCTTCATATGCCGATGAGGATGACGTTACCAGAACGGATGCGCCGGAATTAAGCGATTTGGAAAGCGCGGCCAGCTGTAGCATCGGACCGCGCACATTAGCATTCATCATATGATTGAAAGAGTCTGTAGTGACAGATTCCGGAGAGCCTACCTCTGCAAAGCCAGCATTTAGCCATAATCCATCAAGTGAACCCCAGCCTCTGATAGCTTCCCCCAGTCCGTTTATGTCAGCTTCGCTTGCAGCATCACTTTTCAGAATAAGCGATGTCGCAGGAAGTAAGCCGCGTGCACGTTCAAGCCTTTCTTCATTAAGCCCTGTAATGGCTACGTGGCCACCTTCAGTAACAATACGCTGAGCGCCTGCCAGCCCGATGCCACTGGTGCCGCCCGTGATCAGTATACGTTTACCCTGAAATCTACCCATGCTTACTTCCTTTATTTAGCTGCGGAATCAGCATTTACCTTACGTAATAAAAACACTATCAGTCATCTGTTTCATTACGTAACCATGGGAATGACAGGATTGCTGCGTGGACGCCCGCTTCTGGCACGAAGGGACTTATGAACAAGCCAGTGTCCGTTATAAGCGAAAAGAGCACATTTGTGGCTGTTATTACACTTAGATAATTTGCTTGCATAGGCTTGTATTCATTTACAGGGAGCATGTCACTGCGGCGAGCGACAAGCACAGTCCGCATTCAAAAATATTTCTAATGTTTCTGCTTTCGCTGTCGATAACCTGATGGCTGGCTGAGTGATGATTTCACTCAGCATTTATTTGTACATTTCAAACGATAAGGATATTTATGAACAAGCTTTGTGTTGCGGCGCTGTTGGCTCTGAGTTTAACCGGCTGTGCGCAGCAGACTTTCGTAATGAAACAGAATCAGGTTGGCGCGGCGACGAAAACCACCAGCCAGCCGTTCTTTGTTTCAGGTATCGGTCAGCGTAAGAGCATTGATGCGGCGCAGGTGTGCGGCGGCCAGGAAAAAGTCAGTCGGGTTGAAGTGCAGCAGACGTTTGTTAATGGCTTACTGAGCGTGGTGACGTTTGGTATCTACACGCCACGTGAAGCGCGCGTTTATTGCGCCATCTGATCATGCCTGAGGCCGGTTCGCCGGCCTCATTCTGCGCCTTTCATTAAATGATCAAGCTGCTGATAGCTGTCGCCATGTTCGCCCCATCAGACAGCCTCTGTCCCGGTAATGACACGAACGCACAAAGAGGTTAATTCACCGGGTCAGGTGGGTTGTCGCCGATCTGCGCATGGTGCGCAAGTTCATACTCTATGAACGCCTCAATCATGCTCCTGTACACCTTCGCAATAATGACCTCAGGAAGTCCTTTCTCCGCCGCGAGTCGGCAGACTTTATCAATGACCTGCTGCACCCGGTCTGGCGCGCGTACTGCGGCGTGATCGGCTTTGAACGTTGCCGCAGCTTTCACACATTCAGCACGCTGAGCAATCATGCTCACCAGCTGAACATCGATCCGATCAATCTCTTTTCTGACCTCTTCAAGTGTGGCGAACATCATTTCTGTACCTGTGAACTAGTACGATAGTTCGCAAAGATACAGCATGTGTCGGCTGAAAACCAGCGGCAACGGGAAAAGGTAAGCCTGTCAGGCTTACCCCTCATTACCCGGCTCAGGCCACGTTACTGCGTCAGCGAGAAGCCCGCGTCAAAATGGTTTGCCTTGTTATTGAACTGCTCGATGCGGGTTGCCAGCTGTGAAATATGGTCATAGCTGATGCGTTTGAAAAAGTCATTATCACCGCTGTTGTGCACCAGCTGCGTGAAGGCGGATAACCAGCCGGCGCTGCTCGCTGTGGTGTCAGTGATGCTGAGCATGGCATCCCGTTCTTTCTGCGTCGCATGCTCACCGTGACTGATGCTATCCAGCTGTTGCTCAAACTGCGTGACGCCTGCCGTGTCGCCGTACTGGCGGGCGATATCCAGTGAGCGCTGGGTCAGATCCTGCAGGACAGCATCCTGCGCAGAGGCCTTATCTGACACAAACTTTTCCACTTCACGGTAACTCTCAGCCTGCTGATCCGCAGGAACAAATCGCTCAACCAGTTTATTTAACATGCCCTGGGTGACGGCCAGATCCATTGAAAGGGTTGTGGAGTTACCGGAGCCGGTATAGGAGTGCAGGGCATCGGAAATCAGTCCGGACATATCGGTTTTAGAAAGAGAGGAGTGGGACTGTAAAGCGGAAAACCAGGTGTCGATATCGTTGGTAATGCCGTTCATCGTGCTGCTGTTTTTTTCGATAGTGCTGTTGCGTATCTGAATCACTTCTTTCAGGTTTTTATCTATTGCCTCCTTGCTGAGCTGTGTGGTCGAAGAAGGGGCATCTGCAATCAGCCTGTTTACCGTCTCCCGGGCAAGCGGAATAGTTTTGGGCATACTCTCCTGCTTGCTGAAAACGTCACTCTCTTTAAACCCGTTATCGATTGAGCTAATCATTACTCTCTCCATGTTGTGTGAAAGAAGCCTGATAATAATATCGGGTGTTCATAAGAAAACTTGACGCTTAACGGACAGAAGAGGGAAGCAGATTTCATCTGTTCAGTCAGTGATTATCTGTGATCAACGGATAATCAGAAGGTTAACGCGTTTAAGTGGCGATGCGCGGTTCAGGGACATTCGCCGAGATGATCCAGGCACCATTCCCACACCGCCTGCGCAGCCCTGCCAGGCAGATCCATGCGTTTGCGCACCAGATAATAGTCACCTGCGCTATCGCCCGCGTCAGCCACCACGACCAGCCGACCCGCTTTGATATCGGCCTGCACAAAAGCCCGGCTCGTCAGCGCCACGCCCTGTCCGGCCATCGCGGCATCCAGTGCAAGGGTGGTCTGGTTAAAGCGGGCGCCGGGCAGCTTTCCCTCCTGCTGCAGGAAGCGTGGCCAGCCGTCATGCGCGTCATGCAATAGCGGAAGCGACGCAATCTGACGGGCGGTCAGCGGCAGGCTGAGCCCCTCCAGAAGATGTGGGCTGGCAACGGCGATCAGATGCTGACGAAACAGCAGCGCGCTCTCCAGAGTCGCGGGCAGGGCGGTTCGTGACAGCCGCACCGCGATATCTACCTGGTCACGGGAAAAATCGGACAGGGCCTCGGTGGCGACGGTGCGCAACTCAATGTCAGGAAGATCTGCCTGAAGCTGGCCCAGCCGGGGGATCAGCAGTCTGGCGGCGACGGTCGGCGTCACGCTGATCGTCACCACATCCGGGCGCGCCAGCAATCGGTCCGTTGATTCGACCAGCATATCAAACGCGCGCGTCACGTCTGCAAGCCAGGCTGCCCCCTGCGGCGTCAGCGAAAGCCCGCGCGCAAGCCGGTTGAACAGGCGGATGCCCAGATGATCTTCCAGTGCGCGAATCTGCTGCGCAACGGCCCCCTGCGTGACGCCCAGCTCCGCCGCCGCCGCCCGGAAACTCAGCTTCCGGCCAGCGGCTTCAAACGCCCGCAGGGCATTCAGTGAGGGCAGACCGCGACGTGAGAGTGGCATAGTTATCCTGTAGTTTTTCTACATGCTCAGAGGTTTATTTATCGCGCGATAATACACCGCTTTCCTGCGAAGATGCGTTTTTCACAGCAAAAGGAGCAAAAGATGACCGCAGAAAAAGTCGCCATCATTACGGCTGGTGGATCGGGCATGGGCGCAGCCGCCGCGCGCAGGCTGGCGGATGAGGGATACCGCGTCGCAATCTTATCCTCTTCCGGTAAGGGCGAGGCGCTGGCGCGGCAGCTGGGGGGGATCGGTGTGACGGGTTCCAATCAGTCACAGGCGGATGTGCAGCAGCTGGTAGAGCAGGTCATGCAGCGCTGGGGACGGATTGACGGCCTGGTCAACTCGGCGGGTCATGGCCCACGAGCCGACATTCCCGATCTGACGGATGACGCGTGGCAGACAGGCATGGAGGTCTATTTCCTCAGCGCCGTGCGCATGGCGCGTCTGGTGGCACCGATCATGGCAGCTCAGGGTGGCGGGGCCATCGTCAATATCTCTTCGGCGTGGACCTTTGAGCCGACAGAGATGTTCCCGACCTCCGCCGTGTTTCGCGCCGGTCTCGCCAGCTTCACCAGACTCTTTGCCGATCGCTATGCCGCGGACAACGTCCGGATGAACAACGTGCTGCCCGGCTGGATTGACTCGCTGCCCGCCACCGACGAACGCCGCCAGAGCGTGCCGATGAAACGCTACGGCAAGGCTGAAGAGGTGGCCGCCACGATCGCCTTTCTGCTGTCCGAAGGTGCCGCCTACATCACCGGCCAGAATATCCGGATTGATGGGGGACTGACCCGCAGCGTCTGACACGCCATTCCCACGTTCACCGCACCTTCACCCCGCCGTCACGCTGCTGTCATCTGAAGCCGTCAAGGTAACGCCATCCCGCAGTGATTTTTTCACTGCGTTCCCACTCCGTAACCCGTGAGGATTTCATCGTGATGGAGTTATCCAGACATCCGACCACTGTCTACCAGGCGGTTGCCGCGCAGCTGGAGCAGGCGCTGAAAGAGCGTTACCGCTGCGGCGACTATCTGCCTTCCGAACAACAGCTGGCCGACCACTACGAAGTGAATCGCCACACGCTGCGCCGGGCCGTCGATGAGCTGGTGCAGAAAGGGCTGCTGCAACGCCGGCACGGCGTGGGCATCCTGGTGCTGATGCGCCCGTATGACTATCCGCTGCATGCCCAGGCGCGATTCAGTCAGAACCTGCTGGAGCAGGGAAGTCACCCGACCAGCGAACGGCTGCTGGCGGTGCTGCGTCCGGCCAGCAGTGACGTGGCCAGTGCGCTGGGCGTGAAAGAGGGCGACAACGTCATTCATCTGCGCACCCTGCGCCGCGCCAACGGCGTGCCGCTCTGCCTGATTAACCACTTCCTCGCCGACCTCAGCTGGTGGCCGCAGCTTCAGCGCTTTAACAGTGGCTCGCTGCACGACTTTCTGGTGGAGCACACCGGCAAACAGCTGGTGCGCACCCAGACCCGCATCAGCACCCGCCGGGCGCAGGCGAAGGAGTGCCGTCAGCTCGATATCGCACTCCATGCGCCGCTGCTCTGTGTGCGGACCCTGAACAAAACCGCAGATGGTGCGCTGGCAGAATACTCCGTCAGCCTGACCCGCGGTGACATGATCGAACTGACTCTGGAGCACTGATGGAACAGCAAACGGATCGCCAGCGCTGGCTGTCGGTGCTGGCACACAGCAACGCCGCGCGGCTTGAAGCGCACTGGCAGGCGCTGAATCTTCACCCCGAGTTTACCCTGATCCGCCCGGCCGAAATCGGCATGACGCGGCTGCAGGCGCGAATGGGGGCCACCGGGAAACGCTTTGTGATGGGGGATGCCACGGTGACCCGCGCCGTGGTGCAGCTGAGCGACGGCACCCTGGGATACAGCTACCTGTTAGGACGCGACAAGGCGCACGCCGAGCGCTGCGCCCTGCTGGATGCACTGTTGCAGCAGCCGGAAACCCGGCCGCTGCTGGAAGAGAAGATTATTACCCCGCTGGCGGCGTGGCGTGAAGAGCAGCGACAGCTGCGCGCGCGCGAAATCGCCAGCAGCAAAGTGGATTTCTTTACGCTGGTTCGCGGAGATAACTGATGACTTTACTGGCAAGTTTTAACCACCCTGTTGCGGACGCGCAGCGCGCCTTTCGCCGCATCCTGAAGGCGATGAGTGAGCCGGGCGTGATGGTCTCGCTGCCGCTGCAGCAGGGCTGGGGTGCGCTCTCGCCGGCGGCCACGGCGCTGCTGCTGACGCTGGTCGATCAGGAGAGTCCGGTCTGGCTGGATGCGAAAATCGACAACGAACAGCTGCGCAACAATCTGCGCTTCCATACCGGCGCGCCGATCACCACCCGGCAGGATGCGCCTTTTGCCCTGAGCCATGCGGCGGCGCAGCCCGACCCGACGGCGTTTGCGGCGGGGGATAACCTGTCACCGGAAAAAAGCACCACGCTGATTATCGAAGTGCCCTCGCTGAATGGCGGTCTGACGCTGCGACTCTCCGGCCCCGGCCTGCGCGAAACCCGCGCCATTGCGCCGCAGCTGCCGGAGAGCGTGCTGGACTATCTGCGCACCCGGCCGCATCCGTTTCCGCAGGGCGTGGATCTCATCTTCACCTGCGGCGAAGCGATCATGGCCGTGCCGCGTACCACCGTTGTGGAGGTGTGCTGATGTATGTCGCGGTAAAAGGGGGTGAAAAAGCGATTACGCATGCCCACCAGCTGCAGGCCGATCTGCGCCGTGGCGATCGGGCCGTGGCTGAACTCGGCTGCGATCAGCTGGCGCAGCAGCTGGGTCTGGCGGTGGATCGGGTGATGACCGAAGGGGGGATTTACGATCCGGAACTGGCGGCGCTGGCGATTAAGCAGGCCAGCGGCGATCTGGTCGAGGCAATTTTTCTGCTGCGCGCCTATCGCACCACGCTGCCACGGCTGGCGGAGAGTCGCCCGCTGGCGACCGGGACGATGCGTATCGAACGCCGCATTTCGGCGGTCTATAAAGATCTGCCGGGCGGCCAGGTGCTTGGCCCTACCTGTGACTACAGCCACCGTCTGCTCGACTTCACGCTGCTGGCTAATGGCGAAACGCCTGCCGCGCCGCGGGATGATCGGCCGGTCGCGGAAAGCTGCCCGCACATGTTCAGCATGATGAGCCGCGAAGGGCTGGCGGCTGCGGAGGAGGATGACGGCAGTGAGCCGACCGATATCACCCGCGAACCGATGGCGTTTCCCGCCTCGCGCGCGGCACGGCTGCAACAGCTGGTGCGCGGCGACGAAGGCTTTCTGCTGGCGCTCGGCTACTCGACGCAGCGGGGCTATGGGCGCACCCACCCGTTTGCCGGGGAGATCCGCACCGGCTATGTCAGCGTCAGCATCTGTCCCGAAGAGCTGGGCTTTGAACTGGATATTGGGGAAGTGCTGCTGACCGAGTGTGAGATGGTCAACGGCGTGGCCCACCGCGAAGATACCGCGCCGCACTTTACCCGGGGTTACGGGCTGGTGTTTGGCCGGGCGGAACGCAAGGCGATTGCGATGGCGCTGGTGGACCGGGCGCTGCAAAGCCGCGAACAGCAGGAGCGCGTCACCAGCCCGGCGCAGGATGAGGAGTTTGTGCTGTCGCACGCCGACAACGTGGAAGCGGCAGGCTTCGTCTCCCATCTCAAGCTGCCGCACTACGTCGATTTCCAGGCGGAGCTGGCGCTGCTCAAACAGCTGCAGGATGACTATCAGGAGCGCAACCATGGCTGAACTCACGGGTTACAACAACGGTTATCTCGATGAGCAGACAAAACGCACTATTCGTCGCGCTATCCTGAAAGCGGTGGCGATCCCCGGCTATCAGGTGCCGTTTGCCGGGCGC
Organism: Pantoea sp. GM_Pan_3; assembly: GCF_026541045.1. Classification (NCBI taxonomy): domain Bacteria; kingdom Pseudomonadati; phylum Pseudomonadota; class Gammaproteobacteria; order Enterobacterales; family Erwiniaceae; genus Pantoea; species Pantoea sp. GM_Pan_3. Next base: position 415,534 of record NZ_JALNVA010000001.1, read on the forward strand.
GAGATGCCGATGCCTTACGGCTGGGGCACCGGCGGCATCCAGATCACCGCCAGTGTGATTGGCGATCAGGATGTGCTTAAGGTGATCGACCAGGGGGCTGATGACACCACCAATGCGGTGTCGATCCGCCACTTCTTTCAGCGGGTCAGCGGTGCGGCCACCACCGAACGCACCAGCGATGCCACGCTGATCCAGACGCGTCACCGCATCCCGGAAACGCCGCTGGAGGAGGATCAGATCCTGATTTTCCAGGTGCCGATCCCGGAGCCGCTGCGTTTTATCGAACCGCGCGAAACCGAAACCCGCCTCCTGCATGCGCTGGAGGAGTACGGCATCATGCAGGTGAAACTCTATGAAGATATCGCCCGCTATGGCCATATCGCCACGACTTATGCTTACCCGGTCAGGGTCAATGGCCGCTACGTGATGGACCCGTCACCCATCCCCAAATTCGACAACCCGAAAATGGACATGATGCCCGCGCTGCAGCTGTTTGGTGCCGGGCGTGAAAAGCGCATCTACGCGCTGCCGCCTTACACCCGCGTCGAAAGCCTCGATTTCGACGATCACCCGTTTACCGTGCAGCAGTGGGATGAACCCTGCGCGTTGTGCGGCTCGCGCTACAGCTATCTCGATGAGGTGGTGATGGACGATCAGGGCACGCGGATGTTTGTCTGCTCCGACACCGACTTTTGCCACCAGCAGCAGGAACAGCAACATGCACAGTGAACAGCCGCTGCTTGCGGTCAGCCAGCTCACCCATCTTTATGCGCCGGGCAAAGGGTTTGAGCAGGTCAGCTTTGATCTCTATCCCGGCGAGGTGCTGGGCATCGTCGGCGAGTCCGGCTCCGGTAAAACCACACTCCTGCACAGCCTCTCGGCACGCCTCGCACCGCAGCAGGGCACGCTTCTCTATCAGGGGCGCAACCTCTGGCAGATGAGTGAAAGCGAGCGCCGTCACCTGCTGCGCACCGAGTGGGGCGTGGTGCATCAGCATCCGATGGACGGCCTGCGTCCGCAGGTCAGCGCGGGCGGCAACATCGGCGAACGGCTGATGGCGACCGGCGCGCGGCACTATGGCGACATCCGCGCAACGGCGAGCCGCTGGCTGCAGGCGGTGGAGATTGACCCCGGCCGCATCGACGATCTGCCCACCACCTTTTCCGGCGGCATGCAGCAGCGTCTGCAGATCGCCCGCAACCTGGTGACGCAGCCACAGCTGCTGTTTATGGATGAGCCGACCGGCGGACTGGACGTCTCGGTGCAGGCACGCCTGCTGGATCTGCTGCGCACCCTGGTGCGGGAGCTGAACCTGGCGGTGGTGATCGTCACCCACGATCTCGGCGTGGCGCGCCTGCTGGCACATCGCCTGCTGGTGATGAAACAGGGGCGGGTGGTGGAGAGCGGTCTGACCGACCGGGTGCTTGACGATCCTCATCATCCTTACACACAACTGCTGGTCTCTTCGGTGCTCAATTAAATGACGACTATCAATCCGCGTCTGCAGGTCGGAAACCTGTGTAAAACCTTTGTGCTGCACAACCAGAACGGCGCGGCGCTGCCGGTGCTGCACAACGCCAGCCTGACGGTGGGCGAGGGCGAATGCGTGGTACTGCACGGTCACTCGGGCAGCGGCAAATCGACCCTGCTGCGCACGCTTTACGGTAACTATCAGCCCGACAGCGGCTATATCCGGGTCGCACATCAGGGGGAATGGGTCGATATGGCGCAGGCCCCGGCGCGGCAGATTATCGCGCTGCGCCGCGACACGCTGGGCTGGGTGAGTCAGTTTCTGCGGGTTATCCCGCGCGTGCCGACGCTGGAGATTGTGATGCAGCCACTGCTGGAGCGCGGCGTCGACCGCCGGTTCTGCGAAGCGCGCGCCGCCGACCTGCTGAGCCGGCTCAACGTGCCGCAGCGCCTCTGGTCGCTGGCACCGTCCACCTTCTCCGGCGGAGAGCAGCAGCGGGTGAACATTGCGCGCGGCTTTATCGCTGACTATCCGGTGCTGCTGCTGGATGAACCCACCGCCTCCCTCGACAGCGTCAACAGCGCGGCGGTGGTGAGTCTGATTGAAGAGGCGCGCGCCCGGGGTGCCGCCATCGTTGGCATTTTTCACGATCGGGCGGTGCGCGAGCAGGTGGCCGATCGGCTGCATCTGATGCACCCCATTGAGACAGGAGCGCAGGCATGATCATCAACAATGTCAGACTGGTGCTGGAAAATGAGGTCATCAGCGGGTCGCTGGAGTTCCGCGATGAGCGTATCAGCAGCTTCAGCGAAACCCGCAGCCAGCAGCCGGGCGCGCTGGACGGCGAGGGGGCCTGGCTGCTGCCGGGGCTGGTGGAACTGCACACCGATAACCTCGACAAGTTTTTCACCCCGCGACCCAAAGTGGACTGGCCTGCGCATTCGGCGATGAGCAGCCACGATGCGCTGATGGTCTCCAGCGGCATTACCACGGTGCTGGACGCCATTGGCGTCGGCGATGTGCGCGACGGCGGTCACCGTCTGGAGAATCTCAGCAGGATGATCGACGCCATCCGCGACAGCAACCGCAAAGGGCTGAACCGCGCCGAGCATCTGCTGCATCTGCGCTGTGAACTGCCGCACCCGACCACCGCGCCGCTGTTTGAGGCGCTGATGGGCACGCCGGAACTGGCGCTGGTCTCGCTGATGGATCATTCGCCGGGGCAGCGGCAGTATGCGTCGCTGACAAAATATCGCGAATATTACCAGGGCAAATACCAGCTGAATGACGCGGAGATGGATCAGTTTGAGCACGAGCAGCTCACGCTGGCGGCGGCCTGGTCGCAGCCCAATCGTCAGGCGATCGCCGGACTCTGCCGGGAACATGGCATCGCCATTGCCAGCCACGATGATGCCACCGCCGCGCATGTGGAGGAGTCCCATGCGGCGGGCAGCCGCATCGCCGAATTTCCCACCACCCTGGAGGCGGCACGCGCCTCGCGCTATCGCAACATGCAGGTGCTGATGGGGGCGCCCAACATCGTGCGCGGCGGCTCGCACTCCGGCAATGTCGCCGCCTGGGAGCTGGCGTCTCACGGCCTGCTGAACATTCTCTCCTCCGATTACTACCCGGCCAGCCTGCTGGATGCGGCGTTCCGGCTGGCTGAGGATGAGCGCAACAGCCTCGGCACGGCGCAGGCAATCGCGCTGGTCACCTGCAATCCGGCCCGCGCGCTGGGGCTTGAGGATCGCGGGGTGATCGCCGAAGGGTGTCGCGCCGATCTGGTGCTGGCGCACACCGCACACGGCTACCCGCATGTGCGCCACGTCTGGAGCAAAGGCCGGCAGGTCTACTGATGGCGCGGCTGATCTGGCTCACCGGTCCCTCTGGCTCAGGCAAGGATAGCCTGCTGGATGCGCTGCGGGCGGCACCTCCGCCGCGCCTGCTGATCGCCCATCGCTATATCACCCGCGCAGCGGATGCGGGCGGTGAAAACCACGTGGCGCTGACCGAGGCGGAGTTCGCCCGCCGCGCGGCGCTGGGGCTGTTCGCGGTGAGCTGGCAGGCGCACGGTTTCAGCTATGGCATTGGCTGTGAGACGGAGCAGTGGCTGCTGCGCGGACAGAACGTGGTGGTCAACGGGTCGCGGCTGCATCTGGCGCAGGCGCAGTCCCGCTTTGGTCCGCAGCTGCTGCCGGTCTGCCTGCAGGTCACGCCAGCGGTGCTGGCGGCGCGCCTGCGCCAGCGCGGACGGGAAGATGAGGCGGCAATCGCCCGGCGACTGGCGCGGGCCGCCCAGCCGCAGCCCGATGGCTGCCTGATCCTTAACAACGATGGCGCACTGGCAGAGACCGTCCGGCAGCTGCGTCAGATAGTGGAGGCGGCGCAATGAAACTCACTTTTCTCGGCACCGGTGGGGTGACTGCCGCGCCGCTGCCGGGCTGCGACTGCCGTGCCTGCCAGCGGGCGCAGCGCCATAGCGATTACGCCCGTGCGCCCTGCTGTGCGCTGATTGAGACCGGGCGCGAGCGCATCCTGCTGGATGCCGGCCTGCCACTGCTGGCGTCGCGCTTTCCGCCCGGATCGCTGACGCGTATTCTGCTCACCCACTACCACATGGACCATGTGCAGGGACTGTTTGCGCTGCGCTGGGGGCGGGGGGCACCGATTCCGGTCTGGGGGCCGCCCGACCCGCGCGGCTGTGACGATCTCTATAAACACCCCGGCCTGCTCGACTTTCGTCCCGCCTTAACCCCGTTTGTGGCACACGCCTTTGGCGAGTTACAGGTGACGCCGCTGCCGCTTCAGCACTCAAAGCTGACGCACGGCTATCTGTTCGACTGGCACGGTCACCGGCTCGCCTGGCTGTGTGACACCTGCGGGCTGCCCCCCGACACCGCCGACTTTCTGCGTGGTCAGCCGCTGGATCAGCTGGTGATCGACTGCAACGACCCGCCGTCTGCCAGACCGCGCAACCACAACGATGTCACCCAGGCCCTGGCCATTGTGGCGCTGCTGCGGCCGCGCCAGAGCTGGCTGACCCATCTCAGTCATGAGATGGATAACTGGCTGGCGGAAAATCCGCTGCCGGAGGGGGTGCAGGCTGCGCGTGACGGCCAGACGCTGCTGTGCGGCGCGCACTGGCCTGTCACAGTTTGATCATCTGACTGTCATCCCGCTTTCATCGTGCCACGCCTTAATAACCGGCAGAACGCAATCAGAGATGACGGAGAACAGCATGGCACAGGCACTTCTGAAAACGGTGGTCGACCACGATCGGCCCCCGGTCAGTTTCAGCGGACAAAAAGTGTTGTCGGTGCAGGGATTGAGCAAAACCTACGGTGATACGCCGGTGCTGGATCGGGTCAGTTTCGATCTCCATGCCGGTGAGCTGGTGGCGGTGATCGGCCGCTCCGGCGCCGGGAAATCGACGCTGCTGCATATGCTTAACGGCACCATCAGCGCGACGGCGGGGGCGATTATCAGCCTGCATAAAGGGGAAGCCGAGCGTAACGTGGTCACCCTCAACAGCCGCCAGATGCGGGAATGGCGCAGTCAGTGCGGCATGATCTTTCAGGATTTCTGCCTGGTACCGCGCCTCGACGTGCTGACCAATGTGCTGCTGGGCCGCCTGAGCCAGACCAGCACGCTGAAATCCTTTTTTAAAATCTTCTCCGACCACGACCGGGCGCACGCTATCGAACTGCTGCAGTGGATGAACATGCTGCCGCAGGCGCTGCAGCGGGCAGAGAATCTCTCCGGCGGACAGATGCAGCGGGTGGCGATCTGCCGGGCGCTGATGCAGAACCCCAGAATTCTTCTGGCCGATGAGCCGGTGGCGTCACTCGATCCGAAAAACACGACGCGCATCATGGATGTGCTGCGTCAGGTCAGCGAGCAGGGCATCAGCGTGATGGTCAACCTGCACTCCATTGAGCTGGTGAAACGCTACTGCACCCGGGTGATTGGCATCCAGCGCGGCGTGGTGCTGTTTGACGGCCATCCTTCCCGACTGACTGACAGCCTGCTGCAACAGCTGTACGGCGATGAACTTAACCAGATCCATTAACTTCCACAGCAAGAGAACAACTCCGAATGAAACTGACTTCTTTAGCACTACTGATCGGCGTTATGGCGTCGGGTGTCAGCGCAGCGGATGCGCCAAAACAGCTGAATCTGGGGATTCTGGGCGGTCAGAACGCCACCCAGCAGATTGGTGATAATCAGTGCGTGAAGACCTTCTTTGATAAAGAGCTGGGTGTGGATACTCAGATGCGCAACGCCTCTGACTATTCGGGCGTGATTCAGGGACTGCTGGGCGGCAAAATCGATATGGTGCTGAGCATGTCACCCGCCTCTTTCGCCTCGGTCTACCTGCAGGACCCGAAAGCGGTGGAGGTGGTCGGCATCGTGGTGGATGACAAAGACAACTCACGTGGCTACCACTCAGTGGTGATTGTCAAAGCGGACAGCCCCTACAAAAAGCTGGAAGACCTGAAGGGGAAATCGTTCGGCATGGCCGATCCGGACTCGACCTCCGGCTTCCTGATGCCAAATCAGGCGTTTAAGAAGATGTTCGGCGGCTCGGTGGATGACAAATATAACAACACCTTCTCCAGCGTCACCTTCTCCGGCGGCCATGAGCAGGACATTCTGGGCGTGCTGAACAACCAGTTTGACGGCGCGGTCACCTGGACCTCGCTGGTGGGGGACTATAACAGCGGCTACACCTCGGGCGCGTTTGGTCGCCTCATCCGCATGGATCACCCCGACCTGATGAAGCAGATCCGCATCATCTGGCAGTCGCCGCTGATCCCCAACGGTCCGGTACTGGTCAGCAACAAACTGCCTGCTGACTTCAAAGCAAAAGTGGTGGCGGCGATTAAAAAGCTGGATAAAGACGATCACGACTGCTTTATGAAAGCGGTGGGCGGTAAGCAGCATATCGGCCCGGCCACCGTTGCCGACTATCAGAGCATTATCGATATGAAGCGCGACCTGATGAAAGGCAGCCGCGGCTGACGAACCTTCCTGACTTTCCCGCCTTGCGGGGAGAGCGGGACGCGGCCAGCGTCCCGCTGCTTTCACGCCGGAGATCCCCCTTGACCGACTTCGAACACTATTACCAGCGCATCCGTCGTCAGCAAAAACGTGACACGCTTATCTGGTCACTGCTGCTGGTCACGCTCTATCTGGCGGCGGGCAGGGTGGCAGAATTTAATCTGCTCACCGTCTGGCAGTCGCTGCCGCACTTCTTTGACTACCTGCATGAGATCCTGCCGGTGCTGCATCTGCCGCTGCTGTTTGCCGACGGCAAAACAGAAGGCTCGCTGGCCTACTGGGGCTACCGTCTGCCGATCCAGCTGCCGCTGATCTGGGAAACCCTGCAGCTGGCACTGGCGGCGACGCTGCTGGCGGTGGGGCTGGCGGCGGTGCTCGCCTTTTTCGCCGCCGACAATACGCAGACGCCGGTCAGCGTGCGGATGGCGATTCGCGCCTTTGTCGCCTTTCTGCGCACCATGCCGGAACTGGCGTGGGCGGTGATGTTTGTCATGGCGTTTGGTATCGGGGCGATACCCGGCTTCCTGGCGCTGGCGCTGCACACGGTGGGCAGCCTGACCAAGCTCTTTTATGAGGCGATTGAGTCCGCGTCGGATAAGCCGGTGCGCGGCCTGGCCGCCTGCGGAGCCAGTAAACTGCAGCGGATGCGCTTTGCCTTCTGGCCGCAGGTGAAACCCGCCTTTCTCTCCTACAGCTTTATGCGGCTGGAGATTAACTTTCGCTCCTCCACCATCCTCGGGCTGGTGGGGGCGGGCGGCATCGGCCAGGAGCTGATGACCAACATCAAACTCGACCGCTACGACCAGGTCAGCATCACCCTGCTGCTGATTCTGATTGTGGTGTCGCTGCTGGATACGTTGTCCGGTCAGCTGCGTCGTCGTGTCACAGGAGAGCGCGCATGATCCGTTCCGTTCCCGCTATCGCGCAGCTGAAGCAGCAGCATCGCGAGCTGTTTGCCGCGCAGCCGCGCTATCTGCGTCGTCTGGCACTGATGACGCTGGCACTCCTGCTCTACTACCTCTATTTCTTTTCGGTGTTCGGGCTGGAGGGATCGCGCCTGCTGGCGGGCTGCCAGCAGCTGGGGCGCTACTTTCTGCGGATGTTTGTCTGGCATGACTTTATGAACTGGCCCTTCAGCTACTATCTGTCGCAGGTCGGGATCACCCTGGGGATCGTGTTTGCCGGTACGCTGACCGCCTCGCTGATTGCGCTGCCGCTGTCGTTCCTGGCGGCGCGCAACGTGATGCACGATCGCGCCGCGAAGCCGCTGGCGTTTCTGATGCGGCGACTGTTCGACCTGCTGCGCGGCATCGACATGGCGATCTGGGGGCTGATTTTCGTTCGTGCGGTGGGCATGGGGCCGCTGGCCGGGGTGCTGGCGATTATCCTGCAGGATGTCGGCCTGCTCGGCAAACTCTACGCCGAAGGGCATGAGGCGGTCGAACGTTCACCGGGCCGCGGGCTGGGGGCGGTGGGCGCTAACAGCCTGCAGAAACACCGTTTCGGCATTTTCACCCAGTCCTTTCCGCAGTTTCTGGCGCTGAGCCTCTATCAGATCGAGTCCAACACCCGCTCTGCGGCGGTGCTCGGCTTTGTCGGCGCGGGCGGGGTAGGCCTGGTCTACGCCGAGAATATGCGGCTCTGGAACTGGGATGTGGTGATGTTCCTGACGCTGATACTGGTCGGGGTGGTGATGATCATGGATATGATCTCCAGTCGCCTGCGCAAACGCTATATCACCGGGAAGCCGGTGCCGCTGTGGCAGCCTGCTGCGCGCGATTAAGCCGTTCGCTGCGCTGCCAGGCGCGCTGTAACGCCTGCACCAGCTGCGCCTGCTGCCAGGGCTTGCCCAGCCGCTCACACAGCGGCAGCGTGACCGGCTGGTGGCGCAGATCCTGACCGCTGATTAACAGCGTGGCGAGATGCGGCCAGTTCTGCTGTGCCTGACGCACCACCTCCGCGCCGTTGATCTCGCCGGGCAGCATCAGGTCGCTGATCAGCAGGTCGATATCGGGTGTCTGGCGCAGCAGCGCCAGCGCCGCTTCGCCGTCGCCACACTCCAGCGTCAGATAGCCCAGCTGGTGCAGATGTTCGCACAGGGTCTGCCGCACCGCCGGTTCATCATCCAGCACCAGCACCAGCCGGTTGCTGGCCACCGCTGGCAGCGCTGGCGGGGGAGGCGGCGCGACCGCTGCGGCGACCGCCTCCTGCGCGCGCGGCAGCAGAAGGCGCACCGTAGTGCCCTGGCCCGGCGCGGTTTCCAGCTCGATCTGACCGCCCGACTGCCGGACAAAACCGTAGACCATTGACAGGCCCAGCCCGCTGCCGCTGCCGGTGGCCTTAGTGGTAAAAAAGGGCTCGAAAACCTGTTCACGCACCTCCGCCGACATGCCGCAGCCCGTGTCAGTCACCTCAATTGTGACCCGGTCACGTTTTTCACTCCCCTCGATCCGCCGCTGATTCCAGATGCGCAGCCGGATTTCGCCGCTTTGCTGCTGCATCGCATCGCGGGCGTTGACCACCAGGTTCATCAGCGCATTCTCCAGCTGACCGGCATCGATCCATGCGGGCCAGCCGGGACGCTGCGCATCGATAATCAGCTGCTGTCCGGGCAGCAGCGAGTGCTGTAATAATCCCTGCAGGTTGTCCACCAGCGTCACCACCGACACCGCGCGCGGAAACAGCGCCTGCTTACGAGAAAAGGCCAGCAGCCGCTGGGTCAGCTGGGCGGCGCGGTCGGCAGCCTGGCGCGCCCGCTCAATCCGGCTGGCGAGCGGGCCGGGCATCAGCTGCCCTTCGGTCAGCGCCAGGCTGCCGATAATTACCGCCAGCAGATTGTTGAAGTCGTGCGCCAGGCCGCCGGTCAGCTGGCCCACCGCCTTCATCTTCTGGCTGTGCTGCAGGGCCTCCTCCAGCGTTTTGCGCGAGGTGCGGTCAAGGACGGTGTTCACCATGCCGCGCCGGGGGATCGGGCTGAAGCGCAGCTCCAGCGTCCGGCCATCGGCCAGCCGGATCTCCTGCGGTTCGCCGGGATCGTGCAGATCTCCCGCCAGCGGAGCCAGCAGCTGCTGATAGTGGACGCCGCGATGGAGCTCCCGCGGCGCGATGCCGAGCAGTTCGGCATACTGCGCGTTCCACACCACCAGCTGACCCTGATGGTCAAACAGGGCAAAGCCGTCGCGCATCGCCAGAAAGGTGGACTCCAGCTGGCTGCTCTTCTCTTTCAGCAGGCGTGAGGTGTGCGCCAGCGAGGCGGTATTGCGGGCAAAGACGTTGAAGGCCCGCGCCAGTTCGCCCAGTTCGTCGCGGCGCTGCAACCCCGGCACGCTGACGTTCTGCTCACCCTGCGCCAGCCGCGTCATGGCGGCGGCAATCGCCGTCAGGCTCGACCCCAAGTTGCGGTAGATGTAGATCCCGGCATAGCCGGTGATCGCCAGCGCCAGCAGCACGAAAAGGGCGATAAAGCCGATGATGGAGTCCAGCTCGCGGTGGGTCGCCAGGGTTCGCGCTTCGCTCTGCAACGCCACCTGCTGCACTGAGGCACTGATATCCTCATTCAGCATCGCCACCAGCGCCTTAATCCGGTAGGTGGCGTAGGCGATCGCCAGATCGCTCTGTTCCAGCGCCTCCGCCAGCGGCAGCAGGCGCTGCTGGGTCGCCAGCAGTCGCGCAATATTCTCGCCGGTGACGCCTGTCAGCGGCACGCTGCGCCACTGCGTCATCACCTGCTGCAGTTGCTCAATCACCGCAATCGGTGAGGGCGTGCGGATGGCGATGCTGAGCAGCCGCTCAGTCTGCTCGCGCAGTGCGTTATCCGGCGCGCGCTGCGGTTCCCGCTGCAGCCGCTGACTGATGTGGCCGAGCAGAATCTGCGACTGCCACAGGTCACTCAGCATGTTATTGCGCTGCAGGTGGCGCTGATGACCGGTGAGCAGCAGGCGGTTAATCGTCTGCTCCAGCTCCAGGCTGCGGGCGCGGATACGGGCGATGCGCTCCGGCTGACGCGCGGCCAGCGGGGCGCTGGCGAGCAGGCTCAGCGACTGCTGCAGCGCCTGCTGATTCTGCTGAAGCCGCTGTGATTCGCTCTGATACTCCAGCGCGCCGACCACCTGCGACAGCCGCACGGCTGCCGTCGCCACATTGGCGGTGTCACGCGCCAGCGCCAGACTGCCGTTCATGTCCGCCAGCGTCTGCGCCTGTGCCTGCTCCTGAATCGTACCAGCATGGCGAAAACCGACGATCGCCACCACGCTGACCATCAGCGTCACGGCGACCACCAGCAGATTGAACATCAGCAGGCGGCCCCGCGCGCCAGCCTGCCACGGATAGGTGCGCTGCATCCCACCCCCTCTTTATCACGGCAACGATGGGCCGAGTATAGGAGCGGGCAGCCGGGTGAATATGACAAATATGAATGGCCGCTGACATTTTCCGTTTATCTGGCGTTGCTTAACTGACGGCTATCCACAGTCCGCAGGAGCGAGGCGATGACAGCCACACCGATACTGGAAATGCGCGGCATTACCCGACGCTTCGGCAACTTTTATGCCCTGAAAGGGGTGGATCTCACGGTCTGGCCCGGTGAGGTCCATGCGCTGATGGGGGAGAACGGCGCGGGCAAAAGTACCCTGATGAAGATTCTGGCCGGGGCCTACAGCGCCAGCGGCGGAGAGATTCTGATCGAAGGCGAACCGCGGGCGCTGAAAGGGCCGAAAGCGGCACTGGCCGCCGGGATCACCCTGATTTACCAGGAGATTAACCTGGCGCCTAACCTGACGGTGGCGGAAAACATTTTTCTCGGCAGCGAAATCGCCCCCGGCGGGCTGGTGAAGCGGCGGCAGATGGCGGAGGAGGCGCAGCGGGTGATTGACCGGCTCGGCGCGCAGTTCAGTGCCTGGGATGTGGTCAGCCGCCTCAGCATTGCCGAGCAGCAGCAGGTGGAGATCGCCCGGGCGCTACAGCGTAACAGCCGCATCCTCGTGATGGATGAGCCGACCGCCGCGCTCTCGAACCGCGAAACTGAACAGCTCTTCGCGCTGATCAAACGGCTGCGCAGCGAGGGGATGGCGATTATCTACATCAGCCACCGCATGGCGGAGGTGTATGAACTGTCGGATCGCGTCAGCGTGCTGCGCGACGGCGAGTATGTCGGCAGCCTGACGCACGATCAACTCAACGCCAGTGAACTGGTGCGGATGATGGTCGGACGACCGCTCAGCGATCTCTTTAATAAAGACCGGTCGATTCCGCTGGGTGATATCCGGCTGGCGGTGAATCACCTGACCGACGGCGGCAAAGTGCACCCCAGCAGCCTGGCGGTGCGCGCCGGTGAGATCGTGGCGCTGGCGGGGCTGGTCGGTGCAGGCCGCAGCGAGCTGGCGCAGCTGATCTTCGGCGTTCACAAGCCGAAGGAGGGCGAGATCTGGATCGACGGTGAGAAGGTCACCATCCTCTCACCGCGCGATGCGATTGCGCGTGGCATCGGTTTCCTCACCGAGAACCGCAAAGAGCAGGGGCTGTTTCTGGAGATGGCGGCACAGGAGAACATCGTGATGGCGACGCTGGAGCGGGATGCCAGTTACGGCATGCTCAACCGCCGCAAAGGGCAGACCATCGCCAGCGAGGCGATCGCCTCCCTGAATATCCGCGTGCCGCATGCGCAGGTCCGGGCGGGCGGCCTCTCCGGGGGGAATCAGCAGAAGCTGCTGATCTCACGCTGGGTGGCGATTGGCCCGCGCATCCTGATCCTGGATGAACCGACGCGCGGCGTCGACGTCGGGGCCAAAAGCGAGATCTACCGCATGATGCAGGAGATGGCGCGGCAGGGCGTGGCGATTCTGATGATCTCCAGCGAACTGCCGGAAGTGGTCGGGATGAGCGACCGCGTTTACGTGATGCACGAAGGCACCATCGTCGGTGAGCTGGAGGGCAGCCACATCAGTCAGGAAAATATTATGACGCTGGCAACCGGTGCGCACAGCGCAGCAGCAGGCGGAATCTGAGGAGATCACCATGACACAACTGGCCCGCACCCCCGCGCCCACGCTGAAACGCGCCCTGATGGGCGATCTGCTGCAGACGGTGGGGATCCTGCCGATTCTGATCCTCATCGTGGCGGTTTTTGGCTTCGTTACCCCCAACTTCTTTACCGAAGCGAACCTGCTGAACATTACCCGTCAGGCGTCGATCAATATCGTCCTGGCAGCGGGGATGACCTTTGTCATTCTCACCGGCGGCATCGACCTGTCGGTGGGGTCGATGCTCGGCACCACGGCGGTGGTGGCGCTGGTGGCTTCGCTCGACCCGATGCTCGCCTCCATGACCATTCCGATGGCGCTGGGCGCGGGTCTGGTGATGGGGCTGTTCAACGGCGTGCTGGTCGCCTGGGCCGGACTGCCGCCCTTTATCGTCACCCTCGGCACCTATACCGCCCTGCGCGGTGCGGCCTACCTGCTGGCGGATGGCACCACGGTCATCAACTCCGACATCAATTTTGAGTGGATTGGCAACGGCTACCTCGGCCCGGTGCCGTGGCTGATTGTGATTGCCTTCGCGGTGATCGCCCTCTGCTGGTTTATCCTGCGGCGCACCACGCTGGGCGTCCATATCTATGCGGTCGGCGGTAACATTCAGGCGGCACGACTCACCGGCATCAAGGTGGGCGGGGTACTGCTGTTTGTCTACGGCATGAGCGGCCTGCTCTCGGGGCTGGGCGGTCTGATGAGCGCCTCCCGTCTCTACAGCGCCAACGGCAACCTCGGCGTCGGCTATGAGCTGGATGCGATTGCCGCGGTGATCCTGGGCGGCACGAGCTTCGTCGGGGGCATCGGCACCATTACCGGCACCCTGATTGGCGCGCTGATTATCGCCACGCTCAACAACGGTATGACGCTGATGGGCGTCTCCTACTTCTGGCAGCTGGTGATCAAGGGCGCGGTGATCATTATCGCCGTCCTGATCGACAAATACCGTACCCGTCATCATGTGAGTTAAGGCTGAAAGGCGGAGGCGCGATGTCGCCGCCGTCTCTGTAAAAACGCCATTAAGCGGTTGGCACTCTGATAACAGCAGGAGAAGGTCTATGCGTTTTAATCCGATTGTAACCGGGCTGCTGGCGGCAACGCTGTTCAGCGCCGGGCTGGCTCAGGCAAAAGAACTCAAATCCATCGGCGTCACGGTCGGCGATCTGGCTAACCCCTTCTTCGTGCAGATCACCAAAGGGGCGGAGATGAAGGCGCGTGAGCTGGCAGGGGACAAGGTCAACGTGACGCTGGTCTCCAGCGGCTACGATCTCGGCCAGCAGGTGGGGCAGATCGATAACTTTATTGCGGCAAAAGTGGACATGATTATCCTGAATGCCGCCGACTCGAAAGGCATTGCCCCGGCGGTGAAGCGGGCGCGTGATGCCGGTATCGTGGTGGTGGCGGTCGACGTGGCGGCCGATGGGGCGAATGCGACCATTACCTCCGATAACACCCAGGCGGGCGCGATGGCCTGCAAATATATCTCTGACCGCCTGAAAGAGAAAGGCAACGTGGTGATCATCAACGGCCCGCCGGTGTCTGCGGTGCAGAACCGTGTTGAAGGCTGCATGAACGAACTGAAAACCCATCCCGACATCAAGCTGCTCTCTTACAACCAGAACGCCAAAGGCAGTCGAGAAGGGGGACTGGAGGTGATGACCGGTCTGCTCTCCGCTAACCCCAAAATCGATGCGGTGTTTGCCATTAACGATCCCACCGCCATCGGCGCGGATTTAGCCGCGAAACAGGCGCAGCGCAGCGAGTTCTTTATCGTCGGCGTCGATGGATCGCCGGATGGTGAAGAGGCGCTGAAGCGCAAAAATTCCCTGTTTGTCGCGACCCCGGCGCAGGACCCGCAGGTGATGGCGGCGAAGGCGGTGGAGATTGGCTACGACATTCTGCAGGGCAAACCGGCACCCGAAAAGCCGGTGCTGATCCCGGTGAAGCTGATCGATCGTGACAACATCGGCAGCTATCAGGGCTGGACGGTGAAATAAGGCGCAGGGCGGCACCCTCCGGGTGCCGCTTCAGACTGAATCTGCCAGCAACGCATGACTTTATTGCGCAGGGAACACGGGCAGAGGAGGAAAGCGTCCCGCGCCAGGGACGGCGCGGGCCGAGTGGCCAGGGATGGTTTAAACGACTTTCTGATCTGACCGTGTTTCCTGCGCAGGCTCTGTCCAGCAGCTAACGGGGCAGACTTTGTCAGCACCCTCAGGAGGCCACCATGCAACGTTCAGAGGTCAATCACTACCTGCAGCAGACGCGCGAATTTTTCCGCCAGCAGGATGTGCATCTGCCGCCGTGGGCCGATTTCGGATTACGTCAGTGGCGGGCGCAGTCACCTGACGCGATGGCGGAGATCCTGGCACTGCGGCTGGGCTGGGATCTCACCAGTTTTGGCGCGGATGACTTTCAGCAGACCGGGCTGACGCTGTTTACGCTGCGCAACGGTTCGCCCGGCGGACAGCCGTGGCACAAACCCTATGCGGAGAAGATCCTGCACGTGCGCGACGGGCAGCTGACGCCGATGCACTATCATCCACGCAAGATGGAAGACATCATCAATCGCGGCGGCGGGAATCTCATTGTCGAACTGCATAACCGCGACGGCGCGGCGCTGGCTGACTCGCCGGTCACGGTGTCGCTGGATGGTCTGCGCCAGACCCACGCTGCGGGTTCGCAGCTGCGGCTCTCACCGGGTGAAAGCGTGACCCTTGAGGCGGGCCTCTGGCACAGCTTCTGGGGCGAACCGGGTTTTGGCGACGTGCTGGTGGGCGAGGTGTCGATGCCCAATGATGACGAAAACGACAACGTGTTCCTGACGCCACTGGCCCGCTTCAATCCGCTTGAAGAGGATGAAGCGCCGCGCTGGCTGCTCTGTAATGACTACGCCCGCGGCTTTACCTGACCCTCCCGGACGCTGATCATCCCTTCGCATGGTCTCCGGGATCGGGCTGCCTCATCTTTCTTATACTGCGGGCAGGCGGTTCACCAGACAGCCGTGCGTACTCGCGCGTAAACTGCGTCAGACTTTCATCGCCCACATCCGCCGCCACGGCGGCGACATTGCCGGGGCGCAGCGCGACTCAGGCGATCTGGCTGGTGCGCGGGGCGGTTTCAGGTTTCATTACGTCAGCCGAAAAGACATAGCCCAGCCCGCGAATGGTGCGGATCAGATCGGGCTGATGCGGGTTGATTTCGATTTTGCGGCGCAGGCGCATGATCAGCACGTCGATGGTGCGGTCAAACACATCCAGACTTTCGCTGTGGGTCAGCTCCAGCAGCTGATCGCGGGTCAGCACCTTGCGGGCGTGACGCACCAGCGCCCGCAGCAGGCTGAACTCGCCCTGGGTCAGCGGCACCAGCTCGCGCTGCGGATTGAACAGCTGGCAGCGACTGTCGTCCAGCTGCCAGCCGCCGAATCGCCAGCCCGCCGGTTCCGGTTCGCTCTGGACAGGACGTGCGCCGCGCCGCAGGGCCGCCCGGGTGCGCGCCACCACCACGCGCGGATTAAAAGGTTTGGCAATGTAATCATCGGCACCCATCTCCAGGCCGACCACCATCTCCGCTTCGGAACCCATACCGGTCAGCATGATCACCAGCACCTCGGGGCGCTGACGCTGCAACTGCTGCAGCACCAGCAGTCCGTTGGTGTCAGGCAGCATCATATCCAGCATCACCAGCGTGATCTCCGGGTGCGTGCTGAGCATCAGCAGCGCCTCTTTTCCCTGATGACAACAGTAGACCTTTAACTGATGTTCACCTAACGCATCCTGCAGGACGTCGCAGACAGCAGGATCATCATCCACCACCAAAATCGCTGGCTTCATGGCGCGGCCTCAATGTTACGAAAGAGTTAATTCAGGAGTCTACACAGGCCAGAAAAGTGCGCTGAGGCAGCGTGCTGAAACGTGACACGCCTCGCCCGTGAGTGTGCGGAAGCGTGCGCTGGCGCAGAGTTTTGCGGGGGTGACACAGGGAGGCAGGAAAACGATTGCGCATCCTCGGTGCATTGCACCATAATCGCGCCTCGTTTTGGTTCGGAATTCTCTGAGGCGCATCCGGCTCTGCCAGGTAATCGATTGCGTCGGTAAGTGGCATGGCAATTGCTTTGGGCAGTGGGTCAGTCAGGGATTTCAGACGATTCTGGCAGGTCAGTATGCAGCGGCCGGTATCCGCGTCCCGAAAACAGAATAATCAGCATGCAACCCCCTTTGGCAAGCGAGACCCACACCGGTGCGGTCTCCTGTATCGAGAGATGATGATGTTAGAAAAACTATTCAAACTCAAAGCGCATAACACGACGGTTCGTACCGAGATTATCGCCGGGATCACCACCTTCCTGGCGATGGCCTATATTCTGTTTGTTAACCCGAGCATTCTGGGCGCGACCGGCATGGATAAGGGCGCGGTATTTGTCGCGACCTGTCTGGCGGCGGCGATTGGCTGTGCGCTGATGGGGCTAATCGCTAACTACCCGATTGCACTGGCACCGGGCATGGGACTGAACGCCTTCTTCACCTACACCGTCGTACTGCACATGGGCTACACCTGGCAGATTGCGCTGGGTGCGGTGTTTCTCTCGGCAGTGATTTTCTTTGCAATGTCGCTGTTTAAAATCCGTGAGTGGATTATTGCCAGTATTCCGCTGCCGCTGCGCGCGGGGATTGGTGCCGGTATTGGCCTGTTTCTGGCGATCATTGCGCTGGAAGGCGCAGGCATTGTGGTCGATAACCCGGCGACGCTGGTGGGCATTGGCGATCTGACAAAACCGGGTCCGCTGCTGGCGATGCTTGGCTTTGTGGTGATTGTGGTGCTGGAAGCGCGTCGCGTAACCGGTGCCGTGCTGATCGGTATTCTGCTGGTGACCTTTATCTCTATGGGCATCGGCCTGTCGCCGTTTGCCGGGGTCTTCTCTGCACCACCGTCGATCGCACCGACCTTTATGCAGCTGGATATTGCTGGCGCGTTTAACGTCGGCCTGGTCAGCGTGATTTTTGCCTTCCTGTTTGTGGATGTGTTTGATAACACCGGCACCCTGCTGGGCGTCACCAAACGCGCCGGTCTGGCGGATGAGCAGGGTAACGTGCCGAAGATGGGCCGTGCGCTGATTGCTGACAGTGCGGCTGCGCTGTTTGGTTCGCTGCTGGGCACCTCAACCACCACCAGCTATGTGGAGTCGGCGGCGGGCGTGAGTGCGGGTGGCCGCACCGGCCTGACGGCGATCGTGGTCGCCGTGCTGTTCCTGCTGGCGCTCTTCTTCTCGCCGCTGGCCTCCAGCGTGCCGGTCTATGCCACCGCGCCCGCGCTGCTGTTTGTGGCCGTGCTGATGACATCCAGTCTGGCGGATATTGACTGGAAAGATATCACCACTGCTGCCCCGGTGACGGTTACCGCGCTGACCATGCCGCTGACCTATTCCATCGCCAACGGCATCGCCTTTGGATTTATCACCTGGACGCTGGTGAAGCTGCTGAGCGGTCGCGCCAGAGAGGTCAATGCCGCGCTGATTATCCTGTCGATTCTGTTTGTGATTAAGCTGGGCTGGCTGAGCGCCTGATGGTGGCCTGGCGGCCGGGGACGTTTCACCTGGCGGTGGGGAGTTATTACCCGGCGGTGGGCCGGCTCTGAGAGGGTTTCGCCTGTCGGGCATAGGAGAGTTATTACCTGGCGGCGGGCTGCTCCGAGAAGGTTTCGCCCGCCAGGCGTGAGGGAGTTTCAGCCTGCCCGTGCAGGCGGACGCGTCAAGGGGCGGACGCCCGCCCCTTAACAATCCCGGCGTCCGGCAGCCTCCGCGCCCCGCGTTGCGGGGTACCTTCGTCACGCCCTGCGGCCGACGGACCGTCCGGACTCGCCATCCCTGGCTCGTGCCGTCCTCTCGCCGACGTCCTGTCGGCTCATCCTGGCCTCCGGTTGTTCCTCAGCGCGCCGGATGCCTCTCCCCCGCCTTTGAAATCCTCTATTTTCTGATGTGAAGCATTGTCTGCTGGCCTGAAGGCTAAAGCGGTCTCCTAAACGCATCGCGATATGAGAGCCAGATAGATAGAAAAGTTAACAGCGGGGAGGGAGGCCGTCTGAGCCGCTGAGCGGATGAGGGATTTCAGGACGAGCGACAGGGATGTCGCGAAGAGGCGGGGTCGCGCCAGGGATGGCGCGTCCTGCCGGTCCGTGAGAAATCCGGAAGAAGCGAAGGGACCGCGAAGCGGCGGTGAGGCAGGCCGGAGCCCGGGGTCAAGGGGGCGCGGCGACTGGCGCCCCCTTGTCGGTCGCCTGCAGAGGCGAAGCTGAAACTGCCCGGTTTACCCGGCGAACGAAACCTGCTCAGACTCAACCCGCGCAGCGAACCCAGCAGCCCAGGCGACCAGCCGAACGAAATCTTCTCAGACTCCGCTCGCGCAGCAAGCGCAATCAAGCCCCGTTCGCGCAGCGAACACCCCTCGGCAGCAACTCTTACCGGAAAGGCGGCTCATTAAACGTCCGCAGCTTCCGCGAATGCAGCTTGTCACCCTCGGCGCGCAGCAGTTCTACCGCGTGGATACCAATCTGCAGATGCTCCGAAATAGCGCCTTCATAGAAACGGTTGGCCTGACCCGGCAGCTTGATTTCACCGTGCAGCGGCTTATCGGAGACGCACAGCAGCGTGCCGTAAGGCACCCGGAACCGGTATCCCTGTGCGGCAATGGTGGCGCTCTCCATATCGACCGCCACCGCGCGGCTCAGGTTAAAACGCAGCGCCGACGCAGAGTAGCGCAGCTCCCAGTTGCGGTCATCCGTAGTCACCACGGTGCCGGTACGCAGCCGCTGTTTGACCTCTTCTCCCGGCATGTTGCTCACCGCTTTGGTGGCGTCATACAGCGCACGCTGCACCTCGGCGATACTCGGCACCGGGATGTCAGGCGGCAGCACGCTGTCGAGCACGTGGTCGTCGCGCAGATAGGCGTGTGCCAGCACATAGTCGCCAATCCGCTGACTTTCGCGCAGACCGCCGCAGTGACCAATCATCAGCCAGGCGTGCGGGCGCATGACCGCCAGATGATCGCAGATGGTCTTGGCATTCGACGGGCCAACGCCGATGTTAATCAGCGTAATGCCGCGACGGTTGGGTGAGGTGAGATGCCAGGCGGGCATCTGATGCTTCTTCCACGCCAGATCGGAGAGCATCGCCTCGCTGTCAGCCGTGTCGGCCGTCAGCACCACGTCCCCGGCGCAGGCCAGGCTGTCGTAGGGTGTCTCCGGGTCGCGCACCTGCTCGATCGCCCAGCGGACAAACTCATCAACATAACGGGTGTAGTTGGTGAACAGCACAAACGGCTGGAAATGTTCCACGCTGGTGCCGGTGTAGTGGCGCAGACGGGCCAGCGAGAAATCGGTGCGCAGCGCGTCGAAGTGGGAGAGCGGAAACTGAGCGTCGGCGTGGAACAGCCCATCGGTGGTCTCATCCCCAATCTGCGACAGCTCGGTGGTCGGGAAGTGGCGTGCGATACCGGCGCTCATGGTGCGATCCAGTGAGAGATCGGAGCCGTCAATCACGTAGGGATAGGGGATCTCCTGGCGGGAAGGCACCACGTCAATCTCCAGCTCATACTCCTTCTCCAGCATCGCCAGCTGTTCCGCAATGTAGTGGCGCAGCAACGCCGGGCGGGTAATGGTGGTGCTGTAACTGCCGGTATGCGTAAAGCGTCCCCAGGCGCGCGTGCGATTCTGTTGCGGGCCGTCACCGCGCCAGGTGATGCGCAGCTCCGGGTAAACAAACAGTCCCTGCTCCCGGGCGTCGGCGTCGGGCAGCGTGCCGTTTTCGGTAAAGGTTTTAATCGCCGCACGCAGTGCATCGACCGCGCCACTGTAAAGGCGTTCAAGTTCATCCAGCGCCTGCTGGCTGGTCAGGTTTTTCCGTAATGTCGGCATGGTTTCTCCTTCCATTTTTTTCCGCAGTTTGCCCCAAGCTTAGCGGGTTTGTTGCAGAGATTGGTGAAGAATGTGTGATCGCCTTTTTTTTGCGCGAACCCGGCGGATAATCTGAGCAGCGTGGCCGGATGCGCCCGTGAGCGGCGCTGAAAGCCCATAAGAAAATCTTCACGATCCAGGCCGGGGTTTTGGCATTATAAAGGCGTAAAGAGGGCAGAATGGGTACCCGCTCGCTCGCGCTGTGCGTGCGT
The DNA here is from genome assembly GCF_026541045.1 of Pantoea sp. GM_Pan_3. Classification (NCBI taxonomy): domain Bacteria; kingdom Pseudomonadati; phylum Pseudomonadota; class Gammaproteobacteria; order Enterobacterales; family Erwiniaceae; genus Pantoea; species Pantoea sp. GM_Pan_3. The sequence goes on from NZ_JALNVA010000001.1 coordinate 436,248, forward strand.
AACGTCGGGGAAATAAACAGGATTGCTACAGCGGGCAGGGCAGCCGGGCAGAAAATGCCGTGACAGCCCGAAAAAGTTTGTAACGATGATTAATTTGTCCCGGAAAGACTTTGCATATTTCTCTGCCCACTATCATCATTAGAACTCCTGTCCAGTCTCTTCTGATTTGGTAATCCTTTGCAAAATCCCGGCGTAGCAGTGATGCAGGCGATCAGGCGCACGGCGTGGTACCCGAAACGTCGCGCTTATCGCACGCTCTACTGGCGTGAAATATCGCCATTAGCAGTGCCTATCTTTTTCGAGAACGCCTGTGTGCTGTTGATGGGCGTACTGAGCACCTTCCTGGTCAGCTGGCTGGGCAAAGAGGCGATGGCGGGCGTGGGCCTGGCCGACAGCTTCAACATGGTGATCATCTCGTTCTTTGCCGCCATCGATCTCGGCACCACGGTGGTGGTGGCGTTCAGCCTGGCTAAACGCAACGGCAAGCGCGCCCGCGCCGCCACGCGTCAGTCGCTGGCCATGATGACGATACTCGCCTTCGTACTGGTGCTCGCCATCGAGTTCTGGGGGCATCTGATTATTGATGCGATTGCGGGATCGGCCGAACCCAAAGTCAAAGCGCTGGCGCTGAGCTACCTCCAGACCTCCGCCTGGAGCTATCCGGCTGCCGCCATCACCCTGATTGGCAGCGGGGCGCTGCGCGGCGCAGGCAACACCAAAATCCCGATGCTGATTAACGGCGGCATGAATATCCTTAACATCATCATCAGTAGTGTGCTGATCTACGGCTGCTTCTCCTGGGACGGTTTAGGGTTTATCGGTGCCGGACTGGGGCTGACCATTACCCGTTATATCGGGGCAATCGCCGTGATTTACGTGCTGATGATCGGCTTTAACGCCTCCCTGAAAATCACCCTGTCGAGCTATTTCCGGCGCTGGAACAGCAGCATCCTGATGGAAGTTTTAGGTATTGGCGTGCCTGCCAGCATCGAGTCGGTGCTGTTCAACGGCGGTAAACTGCTGACCCAGGTCTTTGTCGCCGGGATGGGCACCAGCGAGATTGCCGGTAACTTTATTGCCTTCTCGGTGGCGTCGCTGATCAACCTGCCGGGTAATGCGCTGGGGTCCGCATCGACCATTATTACCGGCACCCGGCTGGGTAAAAATCAGGTGTTTCAGGCGGAGCGCCAGGTGCGGCATGTATTCTGGCTGGCGACGATCTGTCTGAGCGCGATAGCGCTGATGACGGTGCCGCTGGCCGGGTTGCTGGCGCGCTTTTACACCAGCGATCCGGAAGTGATAAACGTGACGAAACACCTGCTCTGGCTCAACGCCCTGTTCATGCCGCTCTGGGCCGCCTCCTGGGTGTTGCCCGCCGGACTCAAAGGCGCACGCGATGCGCGCTACACCATGTACGTGTCGATGTTCAGTATGTGGGGTGCGCGCGTGGTCGCGGGCTATCTGCTCGGCATTGAACTGGGCATGGGCGTCACCGGCGTCTGGCTGGGGATGTTCCTCGACTGGACGGTGCGCGGCGTCTTCTTCTGGTGGCGACTCAACAGCGGCAAGTGGCTCGATCGCTATCGTCAGATGCTCGCTAAAATCGGCTAGCGGCCTGCTCACGCCTTCTCCGCTGGGGGGAAGGCGTGGCGCATTCCGGTCTGAAACACTTCCGCCGTCACATCTCCAGACTTTTACGCTACCGTTCAGGCAGTTGCACAATGCGCGACGCGCCCGACCTGGCTATCGTCATTCGGATGCCCGGACCCGATAATCAGAAAGGTGATTCTATGAACCGTTTTAAAACGGCGCTGGCGCTTCTGCCGCTGCTCTGTAGCCCGTCAGTATGGGCAACGACCTTTGTTTATGTTTCGAATGCGGAGTCGGGCACCGTCTCCCGCTATGCGCTTAATGAGGCCACTGGCAGCCTGCACTGGCGCGGCGAGACCCCCGCGGGGGGAAAGATTATGCCGCTGGCGGCCAGCCCGGATGGCCAGCACCTCTATGGCGCACTGCGCAGCCCGCCTTACGCCATCGTCAGCTGGCGCGTGACCCGTCCCCATGGCGATCTGCAGAGAATGGCGGTGACACCGGTCGCGGCCAGTTTTCCGTGGATCACCACCGACCGGCGCGGTCACTTTCTGCTGGCGGCCTCCTATGACAGCGATATTGTCACCAGCAACCGGATCGATAGCCAGGGCAGAGTGACGGAGCAGGTCACGGTCGAGGTGAAGACCGGGCCGCACGCCCATTCGGTGATCACCGACGTCAGCAATCACGCCCTGTACGTCGGCAACCTGGGGACCGATCGGGTGCTGCAGTATGCCTTCAGTGACGATGGCGTCATCACCCCGCTGGGTAAAGGGTTCGTTCAGGGCGAGAAAAACAGCGGGGCGCGGCATTCGGTGATCTCACCGGATAATCGCTTTGTCTATAACCTCGCGGAGATGAGCGGCACCGTCACCCAGTTCCGGCGGGCGGCGGATGGCTCCCTGACGGCGTTGAAACGCTGGCCGAATGCGGTGGCGAAGCGCTATAACCTGCAGCACGGCGAGCAGCGCCCGGCGGGCTACAGCGATCCCACGCCACGTATCTGGGCGGCAGACATTCAAATCACGCCGGACGGGCACTTTATCTATGTGACCGAGCGGACATCCAGCACCGTCAGCGGCTACCGGGTCGATAAAGCGTCTGGTGAATTAACGCTGATCGGCAGCTGGCCGGTGGAAAAACAGCCGCGCAGTATCGCGATTGATGCACAGGGAAAATGGCTGATCGTCAGCGGAGAGAAAAGCGCAGTGATAAGCAGCTACGCCATCGACCCCGCCAGCGGCGAGCTGAAACGGGTGTCAGAAGCTCCCGCCGGTAAAGGGGCTAACTGGGTTACGCTCATCGCACAGTAAAGCGGCGCCGTCCGCTTGTTGGCTGGCCGGGCAGGGCGCGTTATGCCAGTTCCGGCATAAGCAGTGCAGAAATTTTTGGTTCAGATCCGGCGGATAAGCAGGTTTACTCAGGGCATCAACTGATGCGGAGAGTCTGAGATGAAACAGAAACTGAAAGCCTGGTTTGAACAGCTGCTGAGCGGCCCTGCGGCGGATGACGCCGGGCGCGATATTAACGTCGAACTGCTGCTGCCGCTGAGCCAGCTCTATGGGCTGGAATATTACCCGGCGGTGCATCGCTACCATGAAAAATAGCGGTTGTTCTCTTCCCGGTTAAAGGCCCGCTTACTGAGCGGGCCTTTTTGCATTTTATAAGCGGCAATGACTCCCGCCCGTAACCCTGAGCGAAACCACATTTAATTCCCGCTCAATCCTCAGCGCTGTTACTTAAATCAGACATCCTGCGTCGATATTCCTTCACAACCGCATTGGATTACATTCATATCGTTAACACTCGCAAAAACACCCTTTGTAAATAATGCCCGTTCCGCCGTAGCGGATGGCACCATCACGGTGCTTTAGTCAGGAGCAGACGCAGAATGTCGCAGCTGGCGGGCAACAACACATCTGCAGGGGCAGCTGGTGCGGCAGGTGGCAAGCTTATGGCCCGCGCTATCCTCAGCACGATGTATCCTGGCAAGCAGGCCAGCGACCTGACGCAGGATGAGAAGCAGGTAGTCAGCTCGCTCAGCCAGCTGGCAGCACAACTATCGGCAGGAGTGACGTCCGGTTCTATAGAGGGCGGGGTTCAGGGGGCGGTTGCTGGAAAGAATGCGATTGAGAATAATGCGCTGGGAGCAATGGCTGGCTCGGATCTTGGGTTCTGGCTGGGTAAAACATCGGACTGTGATACGGCATGTAAGGCCGGTATAGCCAAAGGTGTTGCAGAGGGGAATCTTATTGTCTCTGCTGGCGTAGGTACAGCAGGCGGAGGAGCAATGATTGTTGCTGCTACTCCAGAAATAGCCGCTCTTGCTAAAACTGCTTTGGAGGGATGTAAAACCGCCCCAACAATTTGTCTGAATAATGCCGGTTTACAGGTTGCTGAAGCTGTTACGCCGGGAGGTAAAGGTGCTGCTGGCGCTATAGGCGTTGGAAAGACAGCGGTAGAAGCCACGGCGGCGAAAGTGGAAGCTGTGGCGGCTAATGCGGCGAAGAATACTGGGAAAGGTACATTTAGTAATATTTCTGATAATGTTGCCTTTAGTTCAAAACAACTGGATAAAAAGTTTAAGCATGCAGGTGATTTTGGAGTGGTTACAACCAAGAAAAATAGTGAAACTATTGCTCAATATCAGACAGCTATTAAATCTCATTTAGATAATACATCAACATATGAACATGGTACTTATTTGTTGGTTCCTGAATCGAAAGTGTTTTATAATCCCCAGACAAACAATGTTGTAGTGATTGATAATGCGGGAAATTTTGTCAGTGGATGGAAAAGGATCCAGTAACAAAGCAATATGAAAACTTCATTAAAAATGGAACGTTAAGATGAGTCTTGAACTTAAAGATTACATTAAAAGTTTTATATCAGGAAAAATAGTAGCAAGCGAATTTGCAGATAATTACATGTGTAAATGGAAACAGGAAAGAGATGGTAATTTACTTGGAAATGATGAGGATAAGTTAAGTGAGTTATTATCCAGTACTTTTTGTGCAGCTGACATGTATAACCCTGATGATGACCGTGAAGAATATGAATTTGACGATGTAGAGTTACTAAATGAAGTTAATAAACTTGTATTAGTCTACGAAAAGGAATGAGAGGTCCAGGATTTACGCCGGCATCTTTTAACTGTCACTCAGCCAGCGGCCTTATTATCAGTTGCCCGTGTTCAACTGTGACTGTCACTGGCACACCGGTCATAAACCCCGCCTCTTCCAGCCAGTTCACCTTCAGGTTAAGGCTGGGGCAGCGACTGTAATAGGTAGTTATGTCTTTTCGGTCTACGTGAGGGATGCTGGTATATCCCATCTAAAGCCGCCGTAACGCCTTGGAAATACTCACTTCTGGCTTAGTATCTTGCGCAGCCATGATCAACTCTCAGATAGTTGGTGATGGTTAGCGGTGTTTATCTGCTGGGCGGCAGAGCGAGCATCCACTATGCGTCGGAGATGACAATGCCGGTACTGGAGAGCTGGCAGCGGTATCTGTACCTGTACCGCAAGGAGAGGTTGAAGCCGTTCTCGAGCTGGACACAGCGGACGGCGCTCCAGCCACTTCAGGTTTGGTTCCGCTGGATGACGTGACAGAGTCTGATACTGGCATATCCGGCGGCAGACCCGGAGCTGCCCCGGCTGAAGAAGCATCTGCCGCGCACCATCCTGAGCTTGGAGCAGGTAGAAGAGATACTCAGCCTGTGCAACCTGACGACGCTTCAGGGCGTCCGTGACCGTGCGCTGAGGGAGCTGCTGTGGTCAACGGGTAATGACAGCTGTGGCGGGGGTGAAAAAGTTGACCGGGTGCAGGCGCAGCGCCATGCCGGGGCGGTAGCGTGCGCGGCAGAAAAGGGCGCGTCGGAGCAAAAAGTTATCGCAGCTGAAACGTGACAGGAAAAAGCGGCTGTAAGTGGGGGAAAGCACAGGGAAAAGGTGGTTCGTCGCCAGACTACGTGCCGGTTAATACACTAATGAATTTGGTATTAAGGCTGGAGCTTCAATCGGTATTGACTTCGGTCCCTGTTTTCCAGAATTGTTGGGAGACTTAAGTCGTGATTATTCAACTAGCGCAGGTTTTGGTCCCGGTTCTGTAGGAATCTCTGGCGGAAAAGATAGTGTTTGTATTTCCTTTTCTATTGGGCCAGGCATTGGTTTTACAGGTTCTGCAACTGGTTCTCTTGCCGAAAAAGTAGATCTGAACGGTGACTCCACTAAGGAAAGATATCACTATGATTTCAAATGATTTAGTTTTAAATGTATCATCTTTTATGTTGTTGTTTTTTTTGATTTTATGGGGCGGTTGTTTTTTTATTTTTGTTTATAGGTATCTTGGTGGGGCTAAGGTAGGTAAAGATTCCTTGCTTTATTTTAATTATATTTTTTTTAAACGGAATGCTTTATCAAACTACGCATTGGTTTTTCTTGTTCTTGGATATATTGCTGCAGCAATAGCTGAATATCGAAGAGAGGCTAATAATCTATTTTTAATATCCAATCTTTGCGGCGGGATTTCATTTCTTCTCTTTGCAATGTATGGGAAGTTTTTTCACCAAAGATTAACTGATGATGAGAAACCATTTTATTTTATTAAGGTTTTTTTGACAAAAGCAGACCTATCCTTCGGCTCGATTTTTCTTTGGTTATCGAGAATAGCGTATGTAACATGGCTCATTGTTTTTATTAGCAACTAAAAATTGTTGGGCATAATGCACTGGGTAAAGATGATGATGAGTTGCAGAATGAATTTGGTGAAAAGTGAATTCGTGGATGAAAGAGAGAATATACAGGCAGTCGGGGGGTATGGTTATTATAAATAAATCAGATTCTGCTAAGCATATTCAGGATGCGCTTGCAGCAGGAGAGACTACATCTTTAATCATTAAAATGGATGGAGAAAATAAAGAATGAATGATTCCGTTGAAAAACTGCTGTCAATTTGTAGCAACCCTCTTTCACCACTGGAAGGGGTTAAAGATTGCTCGAAGTTTTTTAGCTCCCCATTATCCTGTGAACTCAATACTCTGCTAGATAGAAAAAACGGATGCTATGGGTTTGAGTCAGCTTTACACGTTTTTCCCTATCAAACAACCCATGAGGAAATCGGTTTAGTAGACTGGAATAACAAAAATCTCTGGATTTCTTCTTATGGAGATATGGCGATTGGTGCACTATATTTTGCTGAGGATATTTTTGGTGGTCAATTTTGTTTGAAGAGTGATGGTGTTTATTTCTTCGAGCCTGAAACTGCAGAGTTCAAGAAATTGACTAATACCATAAATGAATGGTGCGAGATGGTATTATCTGATTATCAAGTCATTACTGGGTACACACTGGCTCATTCATGGCAAAAAATAAATGGCCCCATACCATCAGGATATCGTTTGGCTCCGAAAATTCCATTCGTTGCTGGAGGTTTATACGAGCTTGATAATCTTCATATTTGCAGGTCACTTAAGTTGATGAAAGCCGCAGCTAATATCGCATTACAAATAAGAGACACTCCGGATGATAGTAGTGTACAACTAGTTGTAATAAATTAAATGTTATGTGTTTTAACCTGAAGGACTTTTAAATTACAATTTACTTGCTGAGTTTCTCCCAAACCTGGAAAGCTGATTGTCGGAGTGCTGTTCAGGATTCGGGCTACCATCATGACAGGGCTTGTCGCCAGCATCATATCCTTTTGGCTGACGAGACAGCACTTGAAAAGGTATTGAAACAGCTAAGAAGATAGAGAATATGACTTTATTTGAAGAGTGTCAAAAGGCACTTAGTGCCGATTTCGAAATTTTTGAAGGACAGGATGAGAAAAAAGCTGTTGAAATTCTTAATAGCTACTTTTTTGTAAAAGGAGTTATTTCGTGGGAAGAAATTGAACATGCAGATTATGAAAGCATTGATGATTTATTAAATGTAACTACCATGAAAAACACAGAAGTATACGTTCTTGTTGATGATGCCAGCATTCCGGTTTTCAGGACAAAATTGAGTCTGATAGCTAAAAATATTTATGACGTTATAGCTTTATCACCAAGGTTATTTATTTTTAATGATGAAATTATACTACAACCTTTATTTCCAACAGAAATCTTCCGTTTTGGAATAAGATCCAGATGAAATATAATCTGAAAAATAAACCTCAGACGGTTGGCTGGGGCTGATTTTTCAGTCAGTTACTCTTAAGTCCCCAGCTGGATGATCAACTGCCCCAGACTGGTGATCAATTCGATCTTCTGCCCGGTCGTAAAATCCAGCGTCTCCAGCCAGCGGCTGTTGAAGGTGAGGTGTGCCAGTGGGTTCGACTGGCCCTCATCAGGCCGGTATCCTGCACCCGGCCCGTGCCTGAATCCTGGCGCTCGCAGAGTTCTTTCCACTCTGTTTTATCGGTCACGGTTGTTACCGACAGCGTGCTATCCCGCAGCAACAGCCGGATCGGCATGTCGGTAGAAATTCGAGCGTGGCCAACTGGCCACCCGTGATAGACAGTTCCGGATTGGATGCAGCACTTCAGCTGAGCACCAGCGCGGTGACGGCGAAGGTACAGAGCCTGTCGGGAGGAAACGTGGCGCAGTTGATTAGCGGCGCGTCGGCACCTTATCTTGCGGAAAAAATAGATGCTCTGACAACGGACGCGAAGGGTAAGGTGAATACCGAAGCGGACCTGATGGCGCACGGGGTGCTGGGGGTGGAAATCTCGTATGCGACGGGCTACGTAGCGTTGTCCAGAGCATCGGGCGCGGTGATGGGCGAGTACATTGCATAGAAATACTGGGGCGCGGACACGCCGGAGAAGATAGCGGCACTGGGACAGCAAGACCGTGAGCAGCTGAGCCTGCTGGGCACGCTGGCGGCAGGACTGGCGGGTAACAGCAGTGCTGCAGCGACGAGCGGTATGGTTGCCGGGAAAAATGCTGTGGAGAATCATCTTTTGTCTGCCAAACGCAGTCAGTAGCGTTAAGAGAAACTGGCTGTATGTAATGGCGACAAAGCTTGTGTTGCGGAGGTTCGTCGAGAGTTTGGGCCGGAATCGGATGAACAGCGGCAGCGGGTAGAAACCTGTTTCAGTGCGGCAGACTGTTACACAGTTGAGCAGGAGCTGAAGTCCATGCGTGCAGAGTACAGCCAGCAGGAATCGGCACTGGCAGAAAAAGCACGTACACAAGGGGTTGGCTCGTTAAGCGAGGCGGAGCAAAAAGAGTGGATTGCAGCCCGTAGCGCTTTGACGGGATTGGATTCACAGATAAACCTGTCGTTGCACCGTGCGCAGACAATGGGTGGTTCGGCGGAGGTCTCGGCGGAAATCATCAATGTGATGGGCCACGCGGCGATTGCTTCGGCAGCGGGAGTTGCCGGAGGGATATCCAAAGCTGGTGCGAATGGCTCAAAAAACAAGGTGGTAATATTTAAAAATTACCTAACGGGCAGCAGGTTAATCATTTTGAAGAGAGTTTATATAATCTTCCGTCTGGAGAACGGGCTGCTCTAGTTAAGCAAATGGTGGAGCAGGTAGCGCCATCGAATGGAATGGTAAAAAATAATAAACTGACCGGGATAAATAACAGGGATGGTTATCCTGGTAATGATGGTCACTTATATACGGTAGATACACCGTATGGTCGATTTGAACAGGTGAATGCTCAGACGGGCAAGCTTCGGGGAGAAATCGATATGGGGATGATGCCAATAAGTTATAGTATGGATAAATCCGGCCGCCATGATTTAAAGGTAAAATAATATGCAAGAGCCAGTAAAATTAATTGAAATAAAAAACATAGCGTTAAGACATGGGAACATTTTTCGCCTTCCTGCTGTGTGGCCATATGAAGCCCTGGTCGATTTTATGGTTGTTGATTTATCTAATGCTGACAGACCTTATGGGTTAATCGTGTCATCCGGTCATAAGCCTGGTCTGATATTAGTTAAATTACCTGCTGAATGTTGTTTATCAGAGGTTAGAGGCCTCAGTGTTGAATGGGTAATGGATAACTGGGATAAATGGATTTACCCAGAGTGCGATGTGAAAGACGTATATGTAATAGACCGATATGAGATCATTGATTCTCAATGAGTAATAACGACCCCGGCCATTGCGTCGGGATCGATATTTTTACCGGTTAGATCCTAATTTCCGCCTCAATTACCAGCCGCCCACGCTCGACGATGACGATAACCGGCTCTGGGTTGACGATGTTGCTGATCGAAAAGGGTTGATTAGTGCTTATGGTTTAGGAGGATATCGTTACCCTGATACAACACCAAATGATCCAGCACATTCAAACCCAACGGGTATACAGGCTAATTTTGAAATATACATAATAAATTCGGCAACTGGAGAGCGGGTGCGTGTTGGTAGCGGCCATATGAGTATTATATCAACCAGTGTGAAGGTGAAGACTGGATGGAGATAGCGCAGAAGCTCTCCCGCGTCTTTGCCTGGGAATATGAAGATTACCAGCCTTGAGCAAGATCCCGGCCCTCGTGCAGGGATCGTCGTTATTAACAGTCAGATTCTCCGTGCCGCCGTCATTCTGCTGTCCTTGAGCCTGATCGGCGGGGTTGCCTGAAAAGCATCAATCCCCGGACAGGAAATGTTTTGTGGCCACTGCCCGTGGGCCGTGTCCCCAAAACCACCCGGTCAGGTCGATGCCCCGACACCCCTCGGTTAAAACAAAAATCCCCGGCGCAGGCCGGGTTGAGGTGTTGGTTACCCGGCGAATTTAAGGCCGCCGGGATAATGCTTAATCCAGCTAGCGGCGGCGTCCGGGTCAAAGGGTTCGATGCTCAGCCCTTCGACTATATCGCGATGGCTGGCGTTCATACCACGGCGGCGATAGGTAGTGCGGTTTATGGGATGAAGGGTACAGGAGCAAGTGGGGGGGAATGCTGGCTCTATTAAAAATGTTAATCCAGGATACCCGGAACCAGGCAGAACACATAACTGTGTGAACTGTTCTGTTTCCACTGGTGCTACTTTGGCTGGAAATCCTGCATCGGCGTTGCCTGTAAATCATAAAAACGGTATCCCGTTGGCCGTTTTGGAAATCCAATACGGTACGAAATTTAAGTATATTTCTTCGTCCGAAAGCATTACACAGCAAATGAAAAGTGCAGGCTCAGGTTCCCGAGGAATTGTTTTTGGTTCATATGAGCCGGGTCAACCTGGACATGTGTTTAATGTTGTAAACCAAAACGGAACAGTCCGATTCCTTGATAGGCAAACGGGTAAGCCTGCTGATCTCAGCCAGTTTAAACCATTCCAATTACTGAGGACGTATTAATGGTTAATTTTATAGAGGCTGTAAAAAAAGCGACAGAATATCTAAAGGATACAGATGTTCCGGTAATCATTACTCTTCAAGGCCGTTTTCTGAAGGATGGTTTTTTTGTTTTCAATCTCGAGAGTATCTTGAAACGGGAGAATTTTCTGCTCAACTCGCAGGTAATTCGCCTTTTCTAGTTGATAAGGATACAGGTGAAATACATGAACTTGGAACTGCGTATCCTATTGAAAAATACTTACAAGATTATGAAGAAAAGAAAAACAACCTAAGTTAGAATAATTACGGCCATCGAGCCGGAATATTTTTATCTGCCGATTACACCTCAGCCAGCCGGATGATCAACAGAAGCCAGGTAGTGAAAAACCGAAATATGATGGTGGGGCTGATCAAATTTTTATGCCAGGAAATTATCCATCAGAATGAATAAAGTCGTTGCGTGACGGTAAGACTGGTAAAGTTTATACCTATGATAAATTTAGAAAGTCGTTTCCTGATCAAGTGACAAATAAAAGGTGATTAGATGTTAACAGAGAATGACATGCAGGATATATCAAGGCTTATAGATCTGTTAAATAAGGTCATCGCATATGCCGTTGAAAACGAAGGTAATGACTTGCGTTATAAGGGAATCCTTAAGTCTTTAAGAATACTTGAGGGCAATCAGCGTAATGGCCTTCCAAATTTATATAATCATATCATGGGTGATTTTAGAATGATGGTTGATCGAGGGTTGTATGGTGATCAATATATAGATGAAATAACAAATGAAGTATATAAAATAATAAAGTCAAATAGCTTGTTTTATAAATAGTCAACAATGTGATCCCGGATACCGAACCGGTCGGGGTGACGCCGGACGTGGTAATCAGGGGAAAAGAAAAATCGTCATCCGCGCCGCTGCCTGCGGTCGGGAAATCGAGGGTGACCCATGGGCAACCGTAAACCTCACGCCGATGCGCTGCTGACGGTGGATGAGGTGTACAGAAAGCCCATCGGCCCGGCCAGCGACCCGAAAAGCCTGTATGCGCTGCTGCTGCGGTTCGTGGCGTCGGGAGCGGAACTGGTCGGAGACCACGCTAAAGACGCAAACCCATCATCAGTATTGGTTCGTCCTGTGGGCGGCGGGGCGCAGGTTGTACTATGGACGTGACATCACCTTACCGATACTGGAGCACTATCAGCGTCACCTGTACCAGTACCGCAAGCAGAACGGGGAGCTCCTGCACCCGGCCCGCGCCTGAATCCTGGCGCTCGCAGAGTTCTTTCCACTCTGTTTTATCGGTCACGGTTGTTACCGACAGAGTGCTATCCCGCAGCAACAGCCGGATCGGCGTGTCGGTAGAAATTCGAGCGTGGCCAGCTGGCCACCCGTGATAGATAGTTCCGGATCGGGTGCAGCACTTCAGCTGAGCACCAGCGCGGTGACGGCGAAGGTACAGAACCTGTCGGGAGGAAACGTGGCGCAGTTGATTAGCGGCGCGTCGGCACCTTATCTTGCGGAAAAAATAGAGGCTCTGACAACGGACGCGAACGGTAAGGTGAATACCGAAGCGGAACTGATGGCGCACGCAGTGCTGGGCGCGGAAATCTTGTATGTGGCGGGCTACGCAGCGCTGTCCAGAGCATCGGGCGCGGTGATGGGCGAGTACATCGCGCAGCAGCTGTATGCGGGCGTTAAGCGTGACGACCTGAGAGAAGAGCAGTGGTAAACGATCAGTGCGCTGGCAACGCTGGCAGCGTAGTGAGTGACAACACTACATATGTTGTTGCGGGGGACTACCGGAAAAAATGCTGTTGGGAGTAATGCTTTGAGGGGCAAAACCGGAAATGATAAAGATGAGCGGAAAGAGGAGCGTGGGGATCATTCATTAAAAATCATACCGATAAATCCGATGGCTCCGGGGATTTTTAACGCGTATGGAGAAGCTCAGATAAAGGAAATGTCTAAAACTTGAGTGCCAAAGATACCGCTAAAAAGGTAAGGTTAAATGATTACTGAGAATGAGCTCAATGAATTTGAGGAAGCGATATTAACTGGGGTTACCGTTGGAGTAGGGTCATTGGTTTTGCTGTTCTCATCAGGAACACGCATACTGATCCAGTGTCCCTTTAGATGTGAGGAAAAAAACGCTTTTCATATAGGGCATGGAGAGGATATATCAACAAGTAATCTCCTGTTTTCATATCTTAATCAGAGGGTTGAGTTGTGCTCTTTGCTAAATGGTGAAATTTTAAAATTATTCTTTGGCAACGAGAAAAATATGTATATCGTTCCTGAAAACAACGGCTTTGAATCTTATGTAATTACTACAAGCCAGGGTGATTATCCTGTAATCGCTTACTGATTAAAATCCCGGCTATCAAACCGTGATTTTAATTTTATCAGCCATTTACCCTTAAGTCGCCAGCCGGATGATCAACTGTCCTGGCCCGGTAATCACTTCAATCCTCTGTCCGGTCGTAAAACCCAGCACTTCCAGCCAGCGGCGGTTAAAGGTGATCTGTGGCAGCAGGTCCGGCTGGCCCTCATTCAGCTGGTATCCCACTTTGTAATAATGCGCCTGTGATTGGCTGTCGGCGGTTGTGGATGTCTATGACTACTGATACGTGTCAGTCCTAATAAACTCCTCAGCAATAGGTTATGAGCAGCAGGATCGGGTGTCCGGGCTTACTGCCCGGCAAAGGGAAATCTAAGAAGAATAGCGTTAAAACAGCAGCAGCAGCGGTGGTGGTGTGGGCATCAGTATTGGTGCCGGACAGGGTAGTGCGGACATCAGCATGTTTGGCAGCGTTTATGGTATTAAAGGCAAAGAGAACGGCAACGGCACGCGATGGACTGAGACCACACTGGACAGTGGCGGCAGACTCAGCCTCACCAGCGGGCGGGACACCACACTGGATGGCGCACAGGTCATCGCAAACGCAGGCCGCGATTTAACCCTGACCAGCCAGCAGGACAGCGATCGTTACGATTCAAAACAGACCAGCTATGGCGCGGGCGGCAGGACTGGCGGGCGGCATGGCGGGCAACAGCAGTGCTGCGGCGACGAGCGGCGCGATTGCTGGGAAGAATGCGGTTGAGAATAATGCGGTGTCAGGCATAGACGGATTTGGTAGTGGTTTCTGGGATAATAAGCAAGCCCAGGGATCACTGGTAAATAACACCAATCTTGTAGATGAAACTGGCAAAGTCCTGAATCCGGCAACACCAGAAGAAATTAAGTATGCCTCTGATAAACTGGTCTCAGGAGATTTACCTGCCGGACAGAATCCGGCAACCGGTTTATTAACGGCGTGGGGTTCTGGTGCTACTGCTGTTGTGGAACTAGTTCTGTTGCCATCTGGTGCAACAGCAGGAAGTATCATTGGGGCAGGTGTTATTGGGGGTTCCGCAAATATCCTCAATCAGCTTCAGAGTGACGACCCATTTAGTGCCACCGATGCGCTTATTGCTACGGGCGTCAGTGAATTAACACAGGGCAAAGGGTTCTGGCTCACTGAAGTAGCAGGTATAACTGGTGCTTATGCAGGGGCTGAGTTGCAAGTAAAAGAGGAACTTCAAATTGTTGCTGGGGCTGCTTTTGGTACGGGGGGGGTGCTGCAGGAGGCAGAGCAGTAAAGATAGGGAATAAATATCTACCTTTAATTTCAGAAAAAGCAGTTGGTTTGGCTGGCGCTGTAATTGGTTCCGGAACTTCAGAGGTCGCTGGCTCTGAACTTCAAAAACAGTTGGAGAATAAATAATGAAAAACATTATCCTAGTCATAAGGCTGATCTTTTTTTTCTTTCTTATAACCACATTAACTCTATTTTTTGTTAGGTTAGGTGTGGCATCTTTTTTTATGATAAAAAATGGAGTCTTTATTTATGAATGGCGAGAAAGTATATTCGATTCGATACAAAGAGGTGCGGTTATTGGTTTGGTTTTAGGTGTTGGTATTATGTTTTTATCGAGATTAAAATGAAAGTAAGTTGAGAATAACTCTCTCGCCGATATCGCGCAGGCGCAGTCTGAAGGTAAAACGCTTGAGCAGAAGGCCGGTAAGCAGGTTGAAGCCGAAAACGAGCGCTATAAGAAGGCCAACTGCGGCGGCATGAGCGCCGAAACCTGCTCGGTGAAGATGTATCAAGAGCGGCGTGAAGCGTTGAAAGATATGGCGTCAGCGAGTGCAGAGCTTGGCAGCGACTTTAGATGTTGGCAGGTTGCAGGCTGATTATGCTAACCGTACCAGTGAGTTGCTGGAAAAAGCCCGAGCTGATGGCGGTCTGAGTCCGGCAGAACAGAACGAGCTTTCCATCCTTCAGGTAACGACGCTCCAGCTTGAGGTGGACAGAAATACAGCGATTCATAATCCGTTGATGTTCGTTGATGTCCGATGATTCGGAGGAGGCGAAGCAGCTAGCCATAAACTCTCTGGTTCAGGCGGTTGGAACAAGTGCAGCGGGTATTGCGGCAGGAGTTGGGAAAAATAAGCCTAACACTGGAGAAAGTGCAGTCAAAAATGGAGTGAAAAACGCATCTGAGACGCAAACTAGTGTTGATAGTAAATTAACTAATTATCTGTTAGCAAAAGATCATCCTGTTGGCGGAAGCAAAGCTGAATGGTGTGATAAAGCCCTCGGTTTTAACCAAGGGAATTCAAGCGATGTCGCGAAACAAATTGTCTTTGAACCAAGCAAAGCGGTGAAAACAGCAGAAACGCAGCTCGGTGTTAAATATGACCAGGTAATATCTATCACTGGTGCTAACGGAAGAACAATAGATGTGAAATTCGGTTGGATTAAGAATAATGATGGTGTCGTTAGACTTGTGACAGCTATTCCGGCCAAGAAATAACTGGTGCTAAAATTATGATTAAAGAATATGACGTTGTTAAGTCCACAAAAGCCTTATCTGACGCAATAGCCGCAGGATGTAAGGGTGCTGTTGTCATGGTACATACAGAACCTACAATAGGTTATGAAGTAGAATTTGTTGATGAAAATGGTGAGACGTTAGATGTTTTGACTGTTTATCCAGATGACATTCAGCTATTGAACTAATATTACGCTCCAATAAATGAAATCCCGGCCTTATTGCCGGGATTTTACTTTGTGGACCAGAAGGTTATCCTTCATTCGTCAGCCGGATGATCAACTGTCCCGGCCCGGTGATCGCTTCGATCTTCTGCCCGGTCGTAAAGCCCAGCGCTTCCAGTGAGCGACCTTAAATGGTCAGTTGTGGCCGCGGGTTCGTCTGGCCTTTATTAGCCCGGCATCCTGCTGCGTAATCATGCGACCGTGATCTGCTGGCGGCGGTTTTGGGCATGCATATCACTGATTATGATGCGTGTCAGCCTTAATTAGTTCCTAAACTAAATATTATTATGTGCCTGACCAAAAGGTAGGAAAAAGCAGTATCATTCATTCAGGTGGGTAGTAAAATAATTTATAGATTTCGTCTGGCAGAGAGTGAAGGATAAGATAAAAATTTTTTTATAAAAGTAAATGAATGCCTTTCATTAACCTTTAGCAGGGTTTTTCAGTAATTGTCTTAATTCATCCTGACTCATTTAAAAGATAAAAGCCTCATACTTTCGCAACAGGCTTTTATCTTCCTTTTATCTCATCCTCAATGCATCAACTGGCTAATCACGCCGGTCACATCGAGTTTTTTATTAACGACACCTTCCGCTGAAGCCTTGTCCACCAGCTGAGGCAGATATTTCACCAGCAAGTTCAGTGCATCGCTGGTGTTGATACCCATCCGCGCAGCCAGTTGCTCAATCGCTTCTGACTTAATCATCTTCTGCACCATGTCACGGCTCAGGGCAACATTCTCCTCATCGCCGAGCCAGGAGTTCACTACCTCACTGTACTCACCACTCTGAAGATGGTTCACAATCGCGTGTAAACCGCCTTGCTGCTCAACCCACTCCAGCACACCTTTCACTTCCTGACTGGTCTGATTATTCAGGCCGCACATGGCCAGCACCTGGTCCAGTAAAACCATTCCGTTAATCCCCGATTTAAAATATATCAAGACTGCCTGCAGGCTCTGATTTTATGAATGATGAACAACACGATCACTAATCCCGCTGTCGCAATAGCAATGCTGTATATATTGAAACCGCTGACCTTGCCAAAGCCCAGAAAGGTGCTGACTAACCCGCCAGTCAACGCACCCACAATACCGAGTATCATGGTCATGAAAATACCCATATGTTCCTTACCCGGCATAATACATCTGGCGATGATGCCGGCCAGCAACCCAAATACTACCCATGACAATAGACCCATTTCCTGCATCCTTTATTTTTTATTAATCCTATCAGCGTTTAACTGTGGTTTAATTCGTCAATTAAGAGCGGGTGTATCGTACGCCGCCTGCCTTTTATCTGGCAATGGTTTTTTCTTAATTAAATTAAACGTATCGGAAACAACGGGAGAAGAATTATGAGCATTCTGGATAGTATTAAAAATATAGGTGAGGAGTTGTTAAATACCGATAATAAGAATGTTGAAAATAAGCCTGATATCACCGCAGCAGGCAAGCGAACCTACACGGTAAAATCCGGTGACACGCTCAGCGCCATTGCAAAAGCATTCTACAGCGATGCCTCTCATTATATGAAAATCTTTGAGGCCAACAAAAATATTCTCAGCAATCCGGATAACATCGCGCCAGGTCAGGTGTTAATTATTCCGGAATAATCAGCAGCCAGCAGTTCACAGAGCGTGGCCTGCTGGTTTTTATTTGCCGCTTACAGTGATAAAGGATTTCTGACAGGGCAGAGAGCATTTACGGTGTTCTGGTTTAGTCAGCTTTGCGAGAAAACAGGGCTGTTGAGATGAACAAAGAGTGGGGCATCTGAAAAGCAAAAAAGCAGCTATCCGGGGATAGCTGCTTTTTCTAATCTGGCTCCTCTGACTGGACTCGAACCAGTGACATACGGATTAACAGTCCGCCGTTCTACCGACTGAACTACAGAGGAATCGTTGGAATGAGGCGAATATTAACGGGGTCGCCCCGAGGTGTCAACAGCAAAAAATACATTATCATTCAACTGGCTAGGATTAACACAAAGCGATCGCGATTTAAGCAATTTGTACGCTGTCAGTGGCGATTCGGCTCAGGGGATCCTGCTGATAGAACTGACGCAGATGCTGATACATGGCCGGAAAGCGCTCAGCCAGCAGAACCGGGGCGGTAAAAAAGTATTCGGAGAGTACGGCGAAGCACTCTGCCGGATCGCTGGCGGCGTAGGGATCGATAGTCGCCGCCTGTTCTCCGACCAGCTCGACCTCACTCTCTATCTCCGCCATCGCAGCATGTAAATCCTTTTCCCATTGCGCCACGTCGCGCAGCGGGATCACCGGTACGCCGCTGGTGTAGCCACTGCCGCGCGCATCAAGTTTGTGGGCGACTTCATGGATCACCAGATTGAAACCAGAGAGATCGAAAGAGTCCTGAATATCGAGCCAGTTAAGCACCACCGGCCCCTGCGTCCAGCTCTGACCGGCGTGAACGGCAGGCGCACTGTGAACCAGCCCATCCTCATCCTGCCACTGATCGTCAACTTTAAACGGCTCTGGATAGATCAGCACATCATGAAAACCGTCCAGCCATTCCAGCCCCAGTTTCAGCACCGGCAGAGAGAAGAGCAGGGCGATGCGCACGCTGCGCAGTTCATCCAGCGCTGTTCCTTCCAGCGGCACCAGCTTCTTCTGTTGCAGGAAGCGTTGCGCCAGCGCTGTAAGCGCCTGCTTTTCGTCTTCACTGAGCAGGCTGAAGATAGGCTGGGCCAGCCCCTGCTGCCAGGGCAGCGCAGCCAGAAGGGTATCGTTTTGCGTTTTCCAGGGCCATTTAAACATCGCAACTCCTGCACAGAACCGGACTCTTTCGCTATCCTGACGCGCCAGATATAAAAATGCCAGCATCGAATGCTGGCACCTTTGTTCCGGCTGCAGGCCTGAGGGCTGTCTATTCAACCCGTTAGCGCGGCCGTTGTCTGTGATACAGCCCGCAAAGCGCAGGGCTGAAGGGCTAGTTGCGACCCACCCGCTGAAACTCAATCACCCAGACCCAGGGATTCACTTCCCAGCTGGTCGCGCCATACTGTTTTTGCCAGGCTTTGCGATAGGCCTCTTTCGGCGACTCTGAGTTCACGTTCATGGTGAAGAAGTTATTGAGGAAGTGCGAATCGGTCTGTACGCCCTCCGCCATAATGTCATCTTCGCTGATATCCTGAATCTTCTCAGCGCGAACGCCGGTGATCTCCAGATTGATGCGGCTGGCCCAGCGCGGCATATGGATGGCGGTCTGCCAGCCAAACTCTTCCGCTTCCGGGGTACTCATCGCGTGCTGACCCAGCTCATTGCTGTCGGCGCGGTACTGACAATATTCCGGCAGGCGGAACGGCGTCGGGTCACGCTCATATTCGGCCAGATCGCTCTCCGGCACCATCGGACCGCGCCAGGTTTCGCGTACCCACAGCAGATCACCCGGTTTACCATAAGGACAGTGATAGCTGATGTCGCTCATCGACATCAGTTTATAGCCGTGCAGATGATTCGCACTGACATCAAAAGCGTGTACGCCTTCATGATGATCCTGACCCGGACCAAAAGCCTGAGTTTTCATAATGCGCCGGGTTTGCGTTTGCTGGCCAACCAACAGGGCACGGACACGCTGTTCGGAAAAAAGAATCGGCCGTTCTTTCATGGAATACCTCTTGTTATTAGTAAAACCCGGTTACTGCTGTATACGTCCATTTGCTTCACATCTCATAACTATCATAAAAGCTTTAAATCATTTTGCTTAATAATTTGTCGCCTGACAGTCACTTTAAAATTGTCACAGAGGTAGTCAGTATTCCGCAAAATGCAAAAAGTGCACCAGAGCTTATCATGCAACCTTCGCCAGACGACGAATAGCCGGGATACAGTACGTTATAACGGTAAAAATGGGAACCTTTTCAGATTTTTTCCCCTGTCAGCGGCCACACTTTTACAAATAATGACGTGACAAAAGCCTCTTCCGTACCCTCTGGCAAGGCTATCCTGTTCAGATTAAACATTACCCCCGTTAAACTAATCTTCTTAGCCACAATTTATTAAGGAAAGGCTGAAAACCGATGAAATTGCGGTTATTGTCTGACAGAGATGCTATACAGATGATCCAGATCTCATTTTTCTGCCGGAAATTGCTGGCAGCCCCGCTCTTATCAACCGCTCTGTAAAAAAAATGTCATTAGCCAGTCGCTATGATGGCCTGACGTTCGCGCACCGATCACGACAGAGAACTGCTGTCGATCACCACAGGGAGATAGACTATGTCACTTACACTCTGGCAATCCCGTTATGAAAGCTGGTTTCAGGCGAACTGGGTCCATGACGACGGCGCGCACGATATCGCCCATCTGCGCCGTGTCTGGATGAGCGCACAGCGTATCCTGAACGGTACTCCCGCTGATCCGCTGGTAGTGCTCACCGCCTGCTATTTTCACGATGTGGTCAATCTGCCGAAGAATCATCCGGAACGTCATCTGGCCTCCACTTATGCCGCTACGGAAACCCAGCGCATTCTGCAGCAGGATTTCCTCGACTTCCCGGCAGACAAGATTGATGCGGTGATGCACGCCGTCAAGACTCACAGTTTCAGCGCCGGTATCCCGCCTCAGACCCTGGAAGCCAAAATCGTTCAGGATGCTGACCGGCTGGAATCGCTCGGTGCAATTGGACTGGCACGGGTTTTCTATACGGCCGGAGCACTGAATCGCCCGCTGTTCGACAGCCAGGACCCGCTGGCGAAAGATCGCGAACTGAATGATGCGCTGTGGACGCTGGATCATTTCCAGAAGAAGCTGCTGCGTCTGCCGGAAACGATGCACACGGAAGTGGGGCGGATGCTGGCTGAACATAACGCAGATTTCCTGGTGCGCTACATGGCGAAACTCTATGCAGAGCTTCAGGGAAATCTGGTGGGAATGGACGAGGCCGTACTGCGGGATTTCACGCCGCTGCGCAGTGAATATTAAATTTTTATGACAGTATGTTAATCGAAACGGTCATCCGGTAGCGTGTGAGCAATAACAAAAAAGGAGCTGCCTGATGACCGAAACTGTTAATTTAACGATTAAAATTGATCCTGAATTAAAAGAAACGATTAAACAGCTGGCGCTGGAAAACCAGATTTCCATGAGTCAGGAGATTGTGCAGCGGTTGCAGGCCAGTCTGGAAACGCATCCGCATCCGGCGATTGATAATCAGGACATTACCGAAGCGGCGGCGGAAGCCTCAGCCGCTTCTGATGCACAGGCCGATGGATTAAGCGCCAGCGAACTGAAACAGATACGGTTGCTGCTGAAAAAGCAGAGCAAGAAGAAGAAATAAACATGAAACCCGTCGCCAGACGGGTTTTTTTTGCATCAGGCTGGACTGATTTGTGGTGAGACTGTGCCTGCGAAGAGAACAGGGTCAGATCGGAAAGACGCAAAAACCGTCATCCCTGACACGCTCGACCCGCGCCATCCCTGGCGCGGGACGCTTTCCTCTTCTGATCCTGTTCCCTGCGCGTTGAGCTTATTCGTTGCTGTTGAACTCGCTTTGTCTGGGCCTGCATCATTAGGTGGGTTTTCTTTTCAGGAATCAGGGTTTCAGCTGACGGATATGGGGCAGCAGCAGCTGCGCCACCGCGGCGAATACCGGGACCACCACCGAGTTACCAAACTGCTTGTAAGCCTGCGTGTCTGAGACCGGGATGCGGAACGGCTCGTGGCCCGGTACATCAAAGCCCATCAGCCGCGCACATTCGCGTGGTGACAAACGGCGCGGTCTGCGCGCCATGTTTGCGGCATCGTGAAACTCCGCTTCCCCCAGTGCGCTGTCCCAGCCGCGGTCAATCAGGATCTCCGAGCCATCTTTATAGTAGCGCGCCGACAGGGTGCGCACGCAGCAGTGCGGATTGCGCGGATCGTTGAGGCCAAAGCCAAAGCCATTGCCTTTCGCCTTATGCTTTTTCGCATACTGATAGAGATAGCGCCAGAGCACCGGCGAGAGGATATATTTGTCATCCGGGTCGCTCTCCAGCAGGCTCTGCAGCGCAGGGACCTGAGCCGGGAAGAAGCGGCGGATATCGCGCAGCGTGAAATCCTGTTTTTTCAGGTCACGGCGGATCCCGACCAACACAATTCTTTCGCGATGCTGCGGCAGGAAATGACGCGCATCGATCACTTTGGCATCCGGGCTGGTGTCACCGGCATCCGCGACGTCATAGCCCAGTTCATCCAGCGTCTCCATGATAATGGCGAAGGTGCGGCCCTTATCGTGGCTCTTGAGATTCTTCACGTTCTCCAGCACGAAGAAGGGCGGTTTCTTCGCGGCAAGGATGCGCGCCACGTCGAAAAACAGCGTCCCCTGCACCTGGCATTCAAACCCGTGTGCGCGGCCCAGCGCATTCTTTTTGCTGACACCCGCCAGTGAGAAGGGCTGGCAGGGAAAGCCTGCCAGCAGCACCTGATGATCCGGGATGGCAGCATCGATAGCGCGATAGATCGCCTCATCGTCGCTCAGGCCCGCTGGCTGTGTGACCTCACGGATATCGGTATTGAAGTGATGCTCCAGCGGATCGCTGTAGTGGTTAGCTTTGTAAGTGCGAACCGCCTCTTTGTTCCATTCACTGGTGAAGACACACTTGCCGCCTATCGCCTCAAATCCTTTGCGAATGCCGCCAATCCCGGCAAAGAGATCGATAAAGCGAAATTCAGGATTATCATAATGGGCGGGCCGGGCCGGCAGCAGATCCTGCAGCAGAAGCTGTTCGGCTTCACTCAGCGGCGGCACGGCGCATTTGCCCTGGCGGATCCGGTTCAGGAGCGCAGGACTCCAGCGGGAGAAGCCCGCCTGCTGCAGGCGGGCCGTAAGATCACGAACCGAATAGATTGCCAGGACCTGCTGTAAGCGATCGGACGCTTCAGGAAGTGAATGTGCAGCAGAAAGTGGTTCAGCGAGGGCGGCGGGATGCATGCGTTTTTCCTTAACAGTGAGGCGCCTATGCTATCACTCCTGAGGCAGTGAGGAAATTGCCCCGATCTGCCCTGAGCCGGCGCGCCGGAATCGTCTGTTTTTGCGGCGCACGTTGTGAAGGTTCGGTTGCCAGCTTTCGCTTTTCGTGGCGCAGACTAAAGTTGAAGAACCAGCAAAAAAGGAGAGGCTATGGCTGATGTTCACTCCAGCGAAACACGCAGCAAAAATATGCGTGCCATTCGCGCTCAGGATACGGCCATTGAGCAACGTATTGCGCTGTTGCTGAAAGACCGGGGATTCAGCTTTCGCGTGCAGGATAAAAATCTGCCGGGACGGCCCGATTTTGTTCTCAACGACCAGCAGGCGATTATTTTTGTTCATGGCTGCTTCTGGCATCGCCATCACTGCTACCTGTTTAAACTGCCGGCCACCCGCACAGAGTTCTGGACGGGCAAGATTAACAGCAATGTTGAACGTGACCGGCGCTATGTGCAGCAGCTGCAGGCGAGTGGCTGGAAAGTGTTGATCATCTGGGAGTGCGCGCTGCGCGGCAAACTGCGGCTGGCGGATCAGGATCTGCTGGAGCGGCTGGAGGAGTGGCTGCTGGTCATGCCGGAGAGTGCCGAAATCGACCATCAGGGCATTCATCATTACAACGCTGATTGCTAATCAGAGTCATAATTGATTAGATCGACCTTTTCTCCGTGGCCAGGAAGGAGCCTGAAATGAGCAGCATAAAACTGACGGTAAAACGCCTTTACCAGCTTCGCGACGAGCGGATGGTGAATACCCGCGCCACTGCGCGGGTCTACAGCGGCGACAGGCTGATTGCCACGGAGGAGATCACCGGCATGACCGAAAGCCCGGTCAGCAAATACCTGCATGCTGAAGGAACAGCAGGCGAGACGATTCGGGTGGAGTGGGAATGTGAGGGCATCGCCGACATGACCGTAACGGAAATTGAGCGCTGCCCATGTTGTCAACATAACGAACCAGACTAAGGATACAATTTTGGCGGGAACCAGTTTACTGACTTTACTTGATGATATTGCAACACTTCTGGACGATATTTCCGTCATGGGGAAAGTGGCGGCGAAAAAAACGGCCGGCGTGCTGGGCGACGATCTGTCACTGAATGCCCAGCAGGTCACCGGCGTGAAAGCCAACCGGGAGCTGCCGGTGGTGTGGGGCGTGGCGAAAGGATCGTTTCTGAACAAACTGATTCTGGTGCCGCTGGCGCTGGTTATCTCTGCGTTTGCGCCCTGGCTGATTACGCCGCTGCTGATGCTGGGCGGGGCCTATCTCTGCTATGAAGGGGTCGAGAAGGTGATGCACAGCCTGCAGCATGACAAGCAGAGCAAATCGCCGGAGGCGCGCCAGCAGCGACTTGATTCGCTGGCGAAGCAGAACGCGGCAGAGTTTGAGAAAAAGAAAATCAAAGGCGCAGTGCGCACCGATTTTATTCTGTCGGCCGAAATCGTTGCCATTACCTTAGGCATCGTTTCCGAATCACCGCTGCTCAATCAGGTGATTATCCTAGCGGGCATCGCCATTCTGGTGACCATTGGCGTCTACGGCATCGTGGCGGCCATTGTAAAAATTGATGATCTGGGCTTCTGGCTGCGGGAGAAATCATCGCGCGTTGCGCAGGGCATCGGCAGCGTGCTGCTGGCGGCGGCGCCCTGGCTGATGAAGATCCTTTCGGTCGTGGGCACCATCGCCATGTTCCTGGTGGGCGGCGGCATTGTGGTGCATGGCATTACGCCGCTGCATCACCTGATTGAAGAGGTCAGCGCTGGCTTCAGCGGCTGGATTGCGACGCTGCTCAGCAATGGCGCGAACCTGGTGCTCGGTTTTATCATTGGGTCGATCGTGCTGTTAGTGGTCAACCTTATTGCCAGAGTGCGTGGAAAATCGGTATAAAGCGCACTGCGATTTACGGTCAGGAGAATGACGATGAACGACGATATGTTTGAATTTGATATTGACGCACAGCTTGAGCAGGCGGAAGCGAAAGCAGAGAAAAAAGCCAGCGAAGTGCCGGACGATCTCGGTGATGAAGCCGATTGCGAAGGCTGTAAAATCTGACGTCAGCGTCGGTTCCTCATCAAAGCGGATAATATTTTTTATCCGCTTTTTTTATTTTCACTATATCCATCTGCTTAATTCCGAATTTGCCCTTTTTATGCGTGCCTTAACAGGCAGGAACCGCATTCGCCTGCTATAAAGAAAATAATCACTCAGGTTAATAAAAAGGAGCGCAGCATGGTTTTCGCAATCAGTGAAGAGGTTCAGCACAAGGAAGAAGGGCACACCATGGTGGTGACCGGCTACGCCAGTGGCATGGTCGAGTGTCGCTGGTATGACGGCTATGCGGTGCGCCGGGAAGCCTTTCGCAGCGATGAACTCTGCGCGCTGAATCCTGAGCAGCAGCTGGCGAGCTGAATCGCAGGCGGGCAGCGCGCCGCGAAGAACGGGCCTGTCAGGCTGCGGCGCTCTATCCCTGAAAGGCCTGCCAGTTCGCAGGCCTCTTCTTCTATCCTGAAGCTTTACTGAGGCTCTGCGCCTCCTCCTTGTGAACGCGGACACACTCCCTGTGCCGCTCCTGCTCAGACGTTGCCGTCGTTATCCTCCTCTACCGCCTGATAGATACGCTGCAGAACGTCAGGAAACGCTGACTGGACGCGGCTCCAGCTCGGAATAAAGGGCTTGTCGTTGGGACGTTCGATAAACGCCTGACCCGCCTCCAGAATCGACTGGGTAAACATCTCGACCGCCGCCTCTTCCACATGCTGATCGAACTTCAGGCCATTCATGACCGCTTCGTGGTTATAGGTCTCCATCATATCCAGCGCATTGCGATAGTAGGTCGCTTTCAGCACCCGGAATGAGTCGCTGGTGAGCGGAACGCCCATAGTGGCCAGCTTACGCAGCAGTGACTGAACAATGTCGCTGCTCATTCGCTTCAGGCCGCCTGTGCCATCATCTTCGGCCAGCGGCTGATGTTTATGGTCATAGTTATCGGCGATCTCAACCTGACACGACTGGCGGGTGGTGTAGTTGCGGTAAATCTCCGACAGCACGCCGATCTCCAGTCCCCAGTCGCCAGGAATTTTAATGCCGTTGAGGACATGGGTGCGCATGGCAAACTCGCCGGAGAGCGGATAGCGGAAGCTCGACAGGTAATCGAGATACTCTGAGTGGCCATAGACTTTCTGCAGCGAGCGCAACAGCGGCCCGACCAGCAGGCGGCCCACGCGGCCATTCAGCTTGCCGTCGGCCACGCGCGCATAGAAGCCCTTACAGAACTCATACTGAAACGCCGGGTTCGCCAGCGGATAGAGCAGACGCGCCAGCATGCCGCGCTCATAGGTGACGATATCGCAGTCATGCAGGGCCACACAGCTGGTGCGGTCGGAGGCCAGCGTGTAGCCGGTACAGAACCAGACGTTGCGCCCCTTACCCGGATTGGTGGGGGAGAGCCCCTCTTTATCCAGCTCCGCATCGATCGCCTTCAGGCGCGGGCCATCGTTCCACAGGATACGGTGGCGCTGCGGCAGCCGGGAGAAGAAGTCGCGGGCAAACAGGAACTGGTCGCGGTCGGCCCGATCCAGCCCGATCACAATTTCATCCAGGTAGGGCACTTTTGCCAGCTCATCGACGATATTGGTCAGTGCCGGACCTTCAAGTTCGGAAAACAGCGACGGCAGGATCAGCCCCATTTTGCGTTTGCGGGCAAAGCGAACCATCTCTTTTTCCAGCGACTCCACGCTGCGGTGGGTGAGGTTATGGAAGTTGGTGATTACGCCATTCTGATAAAAGTCACTCATCGCTTCATCCTTTTCATGCCCATGGGCAGCTCATTGAGGTTGAGTCAAAAAATAGTCGAGCCCTTCACGCCAGCCTTCAGGGCCGTGGTGAGCGGTGTGATAAACCTGCTGCTGATCGGTGCGGCTGAGGGTCACCGGCGTTTTACTGTAGCCTTTGATGACGACCGCATAATCCACCGCATCCAGCATCGGGGCGTCGTTTGGCCCATCCCCCAGCCCGATAGTGACGCGTGGCTCGCCGGGAGAGTGTGCCAGCAGCCAGCGCAGGGCTTCGCCTTTGCCACTGCCTGCCGGCATCACATGCCAGAAACGGCCGCCCTGAGTGAGCGCCAGCCCTTCTGCATGCAGTGCCTCATGAAACCGGTCAAAGGCCTCATCGCTGTCGCGCCAGACCACTACTTCTGACGCATCCCGCTGACGGGAGAGGGCCGCATCCGCTTCACTCAGACCGGTCATGGCGGCCACCTCCGGATCGGAGAAGTCGTGAAACCCGGTGAAGCGGAAGTGGCTTTTCAGTCCAGCCAGACGCTCACAGAGCGCCTCATAGCTGAGGGCGCTATCAGGCAGACGAATCCGTTGCTGATCCAGGGTCTGCACCACGGCACCGTTTTCCGCAATAAAGGGGGAACCGGCGATGCCGAGCTTTTTCTGCAGCGGGACAATTTCAGCTGCGGTCTTGCTGGAGCAGATGACCAGCGGCACCGCATGCTCCCGGAGTGTGGTCAGCCATTCCGTGGCCGCATCCCAGCGATAGCTGTGATGGTCGAGCAGTGAACCATCCAAATCGGTAATTACCATTAAGGGGTGCTGAAGATCGGGCATGAACAGGCTCCTTTCATCACGTTCGCCGCTAAAGCAGCGATTTTTCAATATTATAGTTGAATATGGCGCACACTTTTTTTCCTGCCACACCGGCCAGAAATCCAGGATTATTCTTAAAAACAGGCCCGCAGGAAAGTGGGGGATGCAGGAATTGTGCAGGGCTAAGTGACTGTGCAGCGCGGTGTTTTTAACCTGTATCGCGTCAGCGTGAGTGAGGCGGTTGCAGAAACGTGCATATCTGATACTTGTTCAGTCCGGGCAATCAGGTATTCTGCAACGGTGTTAAGAATTCCCTGGTGTAACGAATTGAATTTTTACCCGGCTTCCATGCCGGGTATTTTTTTGAAATCGATTTCAGCGGTTAGCTTCACAGGCGCGACAGTCACTGATGTCGATCTCAAACGCCTCCCCCAGTTCGGCGCCGGAACGAAAAACCTGACCATCAATCTCGCGTCGTGGCGACGGTCCTGCTTCCATAGCGTCCCGTATCTCACCCGACGTTCGGGCCTGAATCGCCGCCAGTAATCCTTCCATATCTACTCTGAGTTCGGCTGGCTGCGCCGCGCTGTCGTGCTTTTCCTCTGTCATTTTCAGACTCCTGAGAGCAAACAGAACTGTAAGTATAGAAGGCGGCAGAGAAAGGCGAGGAAGGGCTAATCGCAGATCAAAAAAAGCCCGCAGAGTGCGGGCAAAATCCTTGTTATTGCAGGAATGCTGCGCTGCCGGGGGGGCGATGCAGCAGGGAGAGTGTAACGGTCAGGCGCGTAAGAAATCCTGCCGTGCACTGTTAAAGAATCGAAAAAGGGCATCCTTACTCAGATTTACCTGACTTTTCCTGTTAACAGAGCAGATTCAGCTATAGTTGAGAATAAAGCTGAATTTTTTCAATACCTAAAGGAATGGTTATGGACCTCTTAAGAATTATTATCGCTATCCTGCTGCCCCCACTGGGCGTGTTCATGCAGGTCGGGTTTGGCGGCGCGTTCTGGCTGAATATCCTGCTGACCCTCTGTGGTTACATCCCCGGCATTATCCATGCCGTATGGGTCATTGCCCGCCGCTAACGCGCTGCATCCCTCAGGTTCTTCGGTTAGACTGTACGCAGTAAATCATCAGGAGAACCGACATGAACGTAAATGACCGCGTCAGCGTCAGAACGGATGGCGGCCCGCGTCGCGTGGGCACCATTCTGGCGATGGAGCCGTTCAACGAGGGCACAATGTTTCTGGTTGCGCTCGAAGATTATCCACTGGGTATCTGGTTTTTTAATGAGACGCATCAGCCGGATGGGATCTTCGTTGAGCCTTACCACGACGCCTGAGCCTGACGCGCATAAAAAAAGCCGCCTTTCCGATCCCGGAGGCGGCTTTTTGCATAGAAGGGCCCTGAGCGCTGTCGCCCGCGACCCCGCTTAATGACTCAGATAGTTTCCCAGTTTTCGTTGCTGCCAGCCAGCGCCTGGCGGGGCGCGACGGCTACCGTTTTGACCGGTGCAGCCGGACGGGAAGCCATCGCGGTGGCCGCCGGTGAAGCCTGCAGGCGGAAGGCGGCGACGGCCTGGGTCAGTTTACCCGCCTGATCCTCCAGTGACGCGGCGGCGGCTGTCGCTTCTTCTACCAGCGAGGCGTTCTGCTGAGTAACGTTATCCATCTCGGTCACCGCCTGGCTGACCTGCTGAATCCCGCGGCTCTGCTCGTCGGAGGCGGCCGCAATCTCTGACATGATATCGGTCACCCGACGCACCGCCTCGACAATCTCACCCATCGTATTCCCGGCTGCGCCCACCTGCTGTGAACCGTCGTTAATCAGTGCGACCGACTCGGCAATCAGGGACTCAATCTCTTTTGCCGCCTGCGCACTGCGCTGGGCCAGATTCCGCACTTCGCTGGCGACCACCGCAAAGCCGCGCCCCTGCTCACCGGCACGCGCCGCCTCGACGGCCGCGTTCAGCGCCAGGATGTTAGTCTGAAACGCAATGCTGTTAATGACGTTAGTGATCTCCGCAATCTTCTTCGAACTGCCGGAAATATTGGTCATGGTTTTCACCACACCGCTGACCAGCTCGCCGCCGCTGCGTGCCTTGCCGGAGGCATCGGCAGCCAGCTGACTGGCGTGATGCGCGTTCTCCGCATTCTGCTTCACGGTGGCGGTAAGCTCTTCCATGCTGGCCGCGGTCTGTTCCAGCGCGGCGGCCTGCTGCTCGGTGCGGGAAGAGAGGTCGGTGTTACCGGCGGAGATTTCGCTGGACCCCTGATAAATGGCGACAGCGCCTTCTCGCACCGTTCCGACCGTGGTGACCAGTGCCTGCTGCATCAGTTGCAGGTTATGGATCAGCGTGCCGATTTCACTGCGCCCACAGGGCAGGGGAGCGGAGGTCAGATCGCCCTGCGCGATGCGTTCGATGCGTTCCACTGACTGCCGTAAAGGATTGATCACAATCCGCCGCAGGAAGACAAAGGTCAGCAGAACCAGTACCAGTGCGGCCACAAACGCGACGCCCATCGCAATAAAACCGATGCGTGACTGCGCATCGGCTTCAGCGGTAATGGCATTTGCCCGGTCGGTCCGGATTTTAATCGCCTTCAGCAGCACCTGATTATATTCATCATCCAGCTTGCGGGTGACATCCGTCTCCTGAGCAATGATCCCCTCAAAGCTGCCCTGCTTACCGGCATTGATCATCGGCAGCAGGCCTTTAGTAATGTAGTTATTGAAGCGTGCCTGCAGCGTGGCATCGAGTTCGGTATCAGAGGGCGACTTCACCTTACGCGCTTCATAGACCGCAAAGCCCTCTTTGGCCTGCTGGATACGTTTTTCGGCTGCCGCGACGTTCGCGCGAAACTCATCCATTTCGCCAATGCGGGCAGCCGCACCGGCCTGAATAATCGTCAGACGTGCCGTACGCAGATGGTTTGAACTGTTGGCGAGCCCCATACGAACCTGAATTTCGTCGGTGGCATCATCGAGGGAGTGATTGCTTAAGGTAAGAAAGTAACTGGCGACGCCAATACAGAGTGCAAACAGCAGCAGAATGCCGCCGAAGATGAGGCTAAACAGCGGTACCAGGCGGAGATTCTGCCAGATGCCCGCGCTTTTTTGTCCATCATTATCTAATGCAGTGTTCATATCCTTGCTCTCTCAGGGCTGTTGTTATAAGGCTTAACATCGGCAAAGGAGAGTAAAGACTTAGCGGTAAGAGTGAGACGTGGCTCCCAATTCTGAGCAAAAAAAACCGGCCCATCGGAGCCGGTTTTTCTGGTTTAACGATCAGCGAATATTAACGTAAATACCCGAGGTCACATTATCGGTTAAACGCACCACATGATAAATTACCTGTTTATTATGGGTTTTGATTTTGCGTTTAATATTACCTTTGTGTGACGATACCGTTTTGGCCTTAATTTGCATTTTATCTGAGATCTGAATGGTGTCATGACCTGACATCCACATTTTCAGCATGTTTGACTCGGTCTGGCTCAGCGTCAGCGGGTGAACATCCATGCCCGAAGAGATGCGCGCAGACTGGTTGAGTTTCTTCTGCAAATAGGTACTGAGTAAGGAATCCAGGGTCGACGTTTTCATCGATTTTGATGTAATAATCAGGTTCTTACGAACGTAGAGGTATTCCTCAAAATGGATATTGCTAATCGCCATAAAGATAAAGAAGAGTGTATCGGGATGCTGCGTAATAATGCTGCGGATACGCTCACTGGAATCGGATTCATGAATGAAACAATCTTCATTAATAAATACGACACCAGGATTTAATTGCTCACATTTCTGCTGTAGTTGCTCAATGTCGGAGACGGAAGAGATATTTTTCTTCTTAACTCCTTTCAAAGACATGTAGTCTGTTAATCCCAGGCGTGTGTAGTTGCAGGAATCCATAATAATAGTTGGCATAATAGCGACCCTCACCAATTTGTTATCCGTTTAAATCAACGATGAATACGCGTTGCGATACGAGAGAGATTTCTTAGGTACTTTTTTATTCTGCTCGTGCAGTGTGGTAACAGGCAATCGCCCGTAAAAGTCTTCATCCCTGACCCGTTCTGCAAAAAATTTGTGCTGCCCTGACGTCACACATTCTCCGACTGTGGCGGGGAGTGCCAGTGAAATGCCGGAGGTTAAGTATTACTCAATTTTTGGGAGCCTTGTCACTATCCCTGAAAACCCGGAGTTTTCTGATAGGACAATTCTCAAAAACATTTGTTTTACGAAAGTGTGATGTCTCAGCGTGCGTTGACAATGCCGGAAAAAACATTTTTTAACAAGAAAAATTCGTTAAAGTTTTTTTCTTCGCAATTTCAATGGTTTGACCGATTTGCCTGCACATTCACAGTCTGAGAGCTTCTGTGAACCACCCAACTAAAATACGCGAAGCACGGTTTAATAAGAATTATTTTCAGACTCTCAGCACATTTATCAGAATATCCTTAGTTGCATTCTGGAAAACATGGTTCGGAAAATGCACGGATGGTTTTGCGATACTTAAGTGTGGTGATGGAAAGATAGTTAGAAAGTTAATGTTCAGGTTCGGGATAGTTCTGTCAGGAACAGGGCGAGTAAATCAAATACTTCACCGAACAAATGCTCACAGAACGGGGCGAGAAGGGGCATCAGCAGGCTGATGGTTAAAATTCCGACTGATAAGGTAATCGGGAAGCCGATTGCGAAGATCGATAACTGTGGTGAAACGCGGTTTAACAAACCCAGTACCAGATTTAGCATGAGTAACAAAACGATTAAGGGCAGCGCTAACATCATGCCATTAAGGAAAATTAATCCGCCCGATTTCACCAGCGCCATAAAAGCATTGGCATTCAGCGGGTGACCGCCAATCGGCAGGGTATGAAAACTGTCCGCCAGTAATGACATCAGCCACAGGTGTCCGTTAAAGGTCAGGAACAGTAACATCGCCAGCATGTCGAGAAAGCGGGCCAGCACCGGCATGTTCAGACGGCTGCCGGGGTCGAAAAAGGTGGCGAACGACAGACCCATCTGCAGGCCAATCACTTCCCCGGCGCAGCGCACGGCTGCGAAGGCAAACTGCATGGTGAAGCCCAGTGCGATGCCAATCAGCATCTGCTGGATCAGCAGCCAGAATCCGGCAGGCGAAAAGAGCGTGACATTAACAGCAGGCAGCAGCGGCATCAGCAGCCAGGTGATCATCACCGCCAGTCCGATTTTGACACGCTTACTGACGGAACGTTCACTGAGGATCGGTGCGGTGGCGAACAACGCCATGATACGCACCAGTGGCCAGAAGAACTGGCTGACCCACTGAACCAGCTGGCTGCTGTCGAGAGTAATCATCAGCCGATGATGTAAGGCAGGTTAGTAAAGACGGTGCGGATATAGTCCAGCAGCAGATTCAGCATCCACGGGCCGGCAATAATCCCGGTGGTCGCCACCGCCAGGATCTTAGGAATAAAGGATAAGGTCTGTTCGTTGACCTGGGTCGCCGCCTGGATCAGGCTGATCAGCAGGCCGCTGACCAGCGCAGCCAGCAGCAGCGGGGCGGCCAGCATCAGGGCGACGCGCATCGCTTCCTGTCCCATTACCATTACTGATTCGGGTGTCATGTGTTGCTCCGGGAAGAAAAGGAGATCAGGAGTAGAAGCTTTGCGCCAGTGAACCGACCAGCAGCTGCCAGCCATCGACCAGAACAAACAGCATCAGTTTAAACGGCAGTGAGATGGTCGCGGGCGGCACCATCATCATCCCCAGCGCCATCAGCACGCTGGCGACGACCAGATCAATGATCAGAAACGGGATAAAGACGGTAAAGCCAATCTGGAACGCGGTCTTCAGCTCGCTGGTCACGTAAGCGGGCAGCAGAATGCGCATCGGCACGGCTTCCGGACCGGCAATCGGTGCTACGTTTGCCAGCCGGGCAAACAGGGCTAAGTCCGCTTCACGCGTCTGGCGCAGCATAAAATCACGCAGCGGCTGGGCGCCTTTCTCAATCGCCACATCCATGCTGATCTTGTCCTGGCTGAAGGGCAGATAGGCATCCTGATAAATCCGGTCAAAGGTCGGCGCCATGATAAAGAAGGTCAGGAACAGCGACAGGCCAAGCAGCACCTGATTCGGCGGGGCAGAGGGCGTGCCCAGCGCGTTACGCAGCAGACCAAACACAATGATGATACGGGTGAAGCTGGTCATCATCAGCAGCACCGCCGGAATAAAGGTCAGCGCCGTGATAAAGACCAGCGTCTGCACCGGCAGCGACCAGCTCTGACCGCCATTAGGCAGCGAATGACTCACCAGGCCCGGCAGCTGGGCATGGGCAACCGGTGCCAGTAACAGGAGTGGCAGTAAAGGAAGCAGTCGACGCATCATGGGTTTTTTCCGGGACGTTTAACCAGGTTCTGTAACAGCTGACGAAAATCCTGTGGTGCACTGTTGACCGGCGTCACTGACGCCGGTTCACCCGGCGGCAGGGTGTGCAGGTGAGTAATCTGCTGTGCGGTGATGCCCAGCACCAGACGGGCATCGGCGGTATCCACAATCACCACCCGCTCACGCTGGCCCACGGAGACGCTGGCTGTGAGCTTCAGCTCCTGGCTGCTGACCTTTTTCGGCGCGAAGCCGACACGGCGTGCCAGCCAGGCGCAGGCCAGAATCAGTAAAATAATTAACGCTAATACGCTGCTGACCTGAGCCAGCATCGAGCCGGTGGAGATCGCCTGGGCCTGAGGTGCAGCCGGTTGCAGCGTTTGATTCTGGCTGGTCATATTCAGCGACTCAGACGACGCATACGTTCAGACGGGGTGATGATATCCGTGATGCGAACGCCATATTTGTCGTTCACGACCACGACTTCACCCTGAGCGATCAGGTAGCCATTAATCAGGATATCAAGCGGTTCACCCGCCAGGCCATCCAGTGACACCACGGAACCCTGCGTCAGACGCAGCAGCTCTTTGATGGTCATCTTGGTGCGGCCCAGTTCCACGGTGAGCTTCACCGGGATATCCATAATCAGATCGATGTCCTGCAGTGAGCCTGCCACATTCGGGCTGTCGAATGACTTAAAGACGTCATCGGTTTGCGGCGCGCTGCTGCTGCCGACCTGCTCATTCATCGCTTCAGCCCACAGATCGTCCGCAGAGATATCGTCAGACGGTTTATTACTGTCAGTCATGGGGCTGTTCCTCGTTCAGCGAATTCAAAATCGGGTTAATCAGGTGTTCGACACGGAGCGCATACTGACCGTTCATCGTGCCATATTGGCTGGTTAAAACCGGGACGCTATCGACATGAGCGATAATGCGTTCCGGCTTCTCAATCGGCAGCACATCGCCGGGTTTCAGCTGCAGGATCCGTGACAGACGCAGCGAGGTTTCGGCAAAGTGAGCGATCAGTTCCAGCTCAGAGTGCTGCACCTGTTTGACCAGGTTGTCACGCCAGTGGTTATCTTCCTGGCGGGAGTTTTCGAGCGGTGGGTTCACCAGCAGCTCGCGCAGCGGTTCAATCATTGAAAACGGGATGCAGATATTAAACTCACCCACCAGGTTACCAATCTCCACCTGGAACGGCGTGTTAACCACGATATCGTTCGGTGAGGTGGTAATGTTGGTGAACTTTACCTGCATCTCTGAACGTACATATTCGACGTCCAGGGGATAAATCGCCTTCCAGGCGTCGCTGTAACCATCCAGCGCCAGCTTCAGCATGCGGCGAATAACCCGTTGCTCGGTATGGGTGAACTCACGGCCCTCGACCTTGGTCGGGAACCGTCCGTCGCCACCAAACAGGTTATCAACGGCGATAAAGACCAGGCTGGGTGAGAACACCACCAGCGCGGTGCCGCGCAGCGGTTTCAGGTGGATCAGGTTCAGGTTGGTTGGCACCGGCAGATTGCGGGCAAACTCATGATACGGCTGAATCTTGATCGCCCCGACGCTGACATCCGGGCTACGGCGCAGCAGGTTAAACAGCGCCATACGGAAACTACGGGCAAAACGCTCGTTAATGATCTCCAGCGCCTGTAAACGCTCGCGCACCACGCGGCGCTGGGTGTTCGGGTCGTAAGGACGAATATCGCCTTCCGGCCCGCTTTGTTTCTTTTCTTCTTCCGCGCTGCCACTGTCGCCGTTTAAAAGGGCGTCAATTTCAGCCTGGGAGAGAATGCTATCGCCCATTGATTCACCTCAAAATGAAGGCGGTAAACAGCACGTCGTTTACAGCCTGCGGAGGTTGACCTTTCACCAGCGGAGGTGTCAGCGCCTGTTTGATTTGTTCAACAAGCGCCTGTTTTCCCTGCTCTGTCGCCAGGGCCGAAGCACTCTGACGCGAGAGCAGCAGCAGCAGACGGCTGCGCACCTCAGGCAGATAGTCATTCATCCGACGACGGGTATCCTCATCGGCCAGACGCAGGGTAAAGCCTACGTACAGCACGCGGTCAGGATCGTTGTCGGGATTGACCAGGTTAACCGTAAATGTATCAAGTGCAAAAAAGACCGGAGCGGGAGGCGGTTCAACTTTCGCCACCTCAGGCTTATCGCCCTCGTGTTTGTTCATCATTCGCCAGACTGCATAGCCTGCCACGCTGCAAGCGGCCAGCGTCACAATGAGCAACACCGGTATTAAGAGTTTACGTTTGCGGCCTTTAGCTTTCGCGTTATCAGACATGGTTGCAGTTACTTCCTGTGAATTATGGGCAAGCCTCTCGGCTCACGGGACAGATTATCCCGCGTCTTAAGTCAAACCAATGGGCAGAATAGACGCGGGTTTTACGCTTACCTTCAGCGTTTATCGCTGTCAGGCAAAAGTGTCGACGGCGCTGTTACCGCTGACGCGAGCCTGGAGGGCGGCGGGGACGGCAATCGGCGTAATGTCGGTGTCACTGTCCTGGGGGAGGGAGAAGCGGCCATGCTGTCCGTCGCGGCGCGCCTCCTGTTGATTCTGGAAGCTCTGGCTCTGCGCGGAACTGTCACTGCTCACCTGACTCTCGCCCAGGTTGATACCGCTCTCTGCCAGCGCGCTGCGCAGCTGCGGTATCGTGGCTTCCAGCGCCGATCTGACGTGGCTGTGGCTGGAAACCAGACTAATCTGTGCCTGGTCGTTATCCAGTTTCAGGCTGATCTGGATAGCGCCGAGGTCTTCCGGATGTAAACGCAACTCCGCGTTCTGCTGGCCGTTGCGACTGAACATCACAATCTGCTGACTCAGCGCCTGCTGCCACTCGTCGCTGCCCAGCTGCGCATTCAGCATCGGCGTTGAGGGGGTGCTGCTGGTCGCTGACGCGGTCACCGGCGCGGGCAGGGTGCTGGCGCTCGTAATCGGGCCGCTGATGTTCAGACCAGTATCGCTGGCGCTGCTGTGCGTCGCGGCCTGATCATCCTGCTTCATCATCGCACTCAGCGCCTGCTGGAAATGGCTGTCTGAGGCCAGGTTCAGGCTGCTGTTGCTGCTCTGCGTGGTGCTACTGCTCTGGCTCGCCGCGTTGCTCGCCGCTGGGGCGTTCAGCGCCGCACCTTTTATCTCATGCTTCTCATCTTTACCCGGCGCAGTGCTCTGCGATGAGCTGCTCTCCGGTGTCGTGTTCAGCATCTGTGTCAGCGCGGTCAGCGCTTTACGGCCGCCATCGCTCTGGCTGATCACCTCACCCGATTCACTGCTGACCGGCGGTGGCGCGCTGGCTGTCGCCGTAGCCGCACCCGGCAACATGGCGAACAGCGCCTGCACATTCTGCAGCTCGCTGGCGCTTAAGGATGCCGCGTCCAGGCTCTCTTTATCATCGGCTGATTTTGACCCAGCTTTAATATTTTCCGGTTTCAGCAGGGCGGTCAGAGCAGCAGGATTATCCCGTGTTGCCAGCAGCGCACTGAGCGGTGAAGCCGGTCGACGCTCATCGGCCATTTCTGCTTTGGCGTCAGCGGATTGCGCTGCTTTTCCCTGCTGTTTTGCCAGGCCGAGCAGCTGGTTTCCCAGCGCGGTCAGAAAGTCCTGTGGCAGGGCATCTGATCCTGCCGCAGCGTCGGTTGCGACTGATGGTTCTGCGTCGGTTTTAGCCGTCGCTTTCATGGCAATGTTTGGCAGCGTAATCATTCGCCTCTCCTCAATGCGGCCCGTTGGGCAAATTCGTCCATCCGTTTCTGGTCGAGACGGTTTTCCTGTCGTAATGCATTTTCCGCTGCCCGCGTGATCAGGGTCTGATAGGCGTTCAGCCGCTGCTGTTTGTCACGCCAGTTGATCAGCGCCTGCTCCAGGCGCTGATTCCAGTTATTAAGCTGATTACGGTGCTGCTCAATCGCTTTTTCCAGCGTCTGAATAAACTGGTGATAGTTAGTCCAGCGGGTGCTGGCAATGCCGCTCGACATGTCATCGTTAAGTTTGTTGCGATATTCATCCTGATAGTCGAGCAACATCGTCAGCTGCTCGTTGGCGGCATGCTGGCCGCGGCGCATATCGCCCAGATAGATGGCGGCCCGTTCGAGATCCTGCTCCGCTAAGTCGCGCAGCGTATCGATAGCATTTGCCGTTTTCATAGCCATTACCTCGCGTTAATCAGGTTGAGGCGCCAAACAGCGCATGGAGATGCAGGCTGGCGTCGTCATAATCGCTGCGCTCAAAGATGCCCTGCTGCAGGAAAGCTTCCATCTGCGGATAGAGCCGGATGGCTTTATCCAGCATCGGGTCGCTGCCGGCGGCATAGGCCCCTACGCTGACCAGATCGCGGTTACGCTGGAAGCTGGAGAGCAACTGCTTGAACTGGCGCACCTGAGCATAGTGGTTCTCATCGATCAGCGAGGTCATCGCACGACTGATCGACGCTTCAATATCAATGGCCGGATAGTGACCGGCTTCACCGAGCCGGCGCGACAGCACGATATGGCCGTCGAGAATCGCACGCGCGGAGTCGGCAATCGGGTCCTGCTGATCGTCACCTTCGGTCAGAACGGTATAGAACGCGGTGATGGAACCGCCGCCGTCGATACCGTTACCGGCACGCTCAACCAGCGCAGGCAGTTTGGCGAACACGGAAGGCGGATAGCCTTTGGTTGCCGGTGGTTCGCCGATCGCCAGGGCAATTTCACGCTGCGCCATGGCGTAGCGGGTCAGGGAGTCCATAATCAGCAGCACATGCTTGCCGCGGTCGCGAAAATCTTCCGCGATACGGGTCGCGTAGGCGGCACCCTGCATACGCAGCAGCGGTGAAACGTCTGCCGGGGCGGCGATGACCACAGAACGGGCGCGACCTTCAGCCCCGAGAATGTTCTCGATAAAATCTTTAACTTCGCGACCACGTTCGCCAATCAGGCCAACCACGATCACGTCCGCTTTGGTGTAGCGCGCCATCATGCCAAGCAGCACGCTTTTACCCACGCCTGAACCGGCAAACAGGCCCATACGCTGCCCGCGACCCACCGTCAGCAGGGCATTAATGGCACGCACGCCGGTATCCAGTACGTCGGTAATCGGCGTACGCTGCAGCGGGTTAAAAGGCGGCGTGATCAGCGGGGC
The DNA here is from genome assembly GCF_026541045.1 of Pantoea sp. GM_Pan_3. Taxonomy (NCBI): domain Bacteria; kingdom Pseudomonadati; phylum Pseudomonadota; class Gammaproteobacteria; order Enterobacterales; family Erwiniaceae; genus Pantoea; species Pantoea sp. GM_Pan_3. The sequence goes on from NZ_JALNVA010000001.1 coordinate 475,269, forward strand.
GCGATAGCCGGTATCCGGTGATGGCAGACCATCCAGCGGTCGGCCACTGCCGTCGAGTACGCGGCCCAGCAGTTCGGGGCCCAGCATCAGCTGTTTGCCCGCCTGCGGATTGTCGCCGCTCTGGCGCGCATAGACCCGCGCACCGGGTAAAATGCCGTCCACCTCTTCCAGTGGCATCATCAGCAGCTTCTGACCGTTGAATCCCACCACTTCGCTTTCGATTTCGCTGATGTTTTTGCCATCGTTGCGTTCGATGATGCAGGTTGCGCCCAGCGGCAGCTGTAAGCCTGTGGCTTCCAGCACCAGGCCGGTGGCGCGGGTCAGACGGCCATAACGGCGTACCGGCTGCACCTGGGAAATGCGTTTTTCAAAGGCGTCCAGCGAGCCCAGCCAGCGGTTCAGACGGGTGGTCATCAGATTTCTCCCGGTGCGGCGAGGCGGCAGAGTTCCTGCCAGCGTGTCGCGACGCTGGCATCCAGATCGCCATCTTCCGCGCTGAGTTTGCAGCCGCCAGGGTGCAGGGTGCTGTCAGCGATCAGCCGCCAGCCGTGCAGATCCAGCGTCGGACCCAGGGTCTGTTCAATGCGCTGCAGATCGTCAGGGTGGACGCGCAGCTGAGGTTTGCCGCTGAACATCGGTTCCTGTTGCAGTAAACCCTGAATCTGACGCAGCAGGGCGGTGCCATCCACCGTGGTGGCCTGGCCAATCACCGAGCGCGCGGCTTCCAGCGCCAGCTGCATCAGGCGGGCAGCGATGACGCTATCCAGCGACTCCAGCGTGTTCTGAAACTCGGTCACCAGCTGGGACATCCGCGCCTGCAGGGGAGCCTGCTGCTGCTGAGCATCGGCCAGACCCTGCTGAAAACCGGCGTCGTAGCCCGCTTTCTGACCTTCGGTGACGCCCTGCTGAAAGCCTTCGTTGTAACCCTGGCCCTGCGCCTCTTTGCGCATCTGCTGCTGCAGACGTTCAAGCTGCTGCTGCTGCTCATCAACGCCGTCGTCAGATTCAGCGATCTCCGGCAGTGACTCCGGTTCAGGCTCATCAAAACGACCCAGATCGGTGGGCTGCCACAGCTGCCACGGGCGGGCAGAAAATGCATCAGACATAGGTTTCCTCGCCACCACCAATCACCATCTCGCCAGATTCGGCAAGGCGGCGAACAATCAGCAGGATTGCTTTCTGTTCGTTCTCTACAGCAGACATCCGCACCGGACCGCGGTTGGCCAGATCGTCGCGCAGAATGTCGGCCGCACGGGCTGACATGTTTTTGAGGAACTTCTCGCGCAGCGGCTGTTCGGCCCCTTTCAGTGCCACCAGCAGCTGCTCTGACTCCACTTCCTGCAACAGGCGCTGGATGCTGCGGTCGTCCACTTCCACCAGGTTTTCGAACAGGAACATCTCGTCGATAATTTTCTGCGCCAGCTCGCCATCGAAGTCGCGCACGGCTTCGATAACCGCCTCTTCCTGCTGGGTTTTCATCAGGTTGATGATCTCGGCTGCGGTTCTCACGCCGCCCATCTTCGCGCGCTTGAGGTTGGTGCCATCCAGCAGGCCGTTCAGTACTTCGGTCAGCTCGGCCAGCGCGGCAGGCTGCACCCCACCAAAGGTCGCGATACGCAGCATCACATCGTGGCGCAGACGCTCGTCGAACAGCGCCAGAATATCGGCCGCCTGACCCCGTTTGAGGTGAACCAGGATGGTGGCGATGATCTGAGGATGCTCGTCGCGGATAAGGTCGGCAGCGGCCTGCGGCTCCATAAAGTTGAGCGTTTCCATCCCGCTGGTGGTTTCCCGCGTTTCGAGAATATCTTCCAGCAGACTGGCGGCGCGCTCCTCGCCCAGCGCACGGGTCAGCACCGAGCGCAGGTATTCGTTGGAGTTCAGGCTCAGCGCCGCAAACTGCTCGGCATCGGTTTCGAACTCACGCAGTATCTCGGTCAGCTGCTTGTGTGACACCTGACGCATGCTGGCCATCGCGGCGCTGAGGTGCTGCACTTCGCGCTGGTTCAGATGTTTAAACACTTCCGCGGCGCGCTCTTCGCCAATGGTCATCATCAGGATGGCGCTTTTTTCAGTTCCGGTCAGACTCATAGCTCTTTACTCATCCATTCGCGAATCACCAGCGCAACAACGCGCGGATCGTTTTCTGACATGTCGCGGATGCGTTGACTCATCACTTCTGCGCTCATGCGGTTGTTAGACTTACGTTCCTGCTCCAGCTCATCTTTGCTGAGCTGCACACTAAAGGCTTCCTCTTCTTCCTGCTGCGTGGCGCGGGCGGCAACGGCTTCGGCGGCGGCTTTCTCGGCAGCCTGCTTACGCACCAGATGCGGACGCACCATCTTGCGGTAGAGAATGAAGGCCACCAGGGCAATCAACAGCCATTTACCCGCACTCATCAGCTGATCAAAGAAGGACTGCTGCTGCCAGAAGGGCAGGTCGGTGCTCACCGGCTCAGTTGAGTTGAACTGCGAGTTCACCACGTTGATGCTGTCGCCACGCGTCTGGGAGTAACCCATCGCTTCACGGGTCAGATCTTCAATCTGCTTCAGCTGCGCTTCATTCAGCGCGACCGTTTTGCCTTTATCGTCGGTACGGAAGTTCACCACCACCGCAACGGAAAGCCGCTGTACGTCACCTACGTTGAGTTTGGTATGACGAATGGTGCGGTCCAGCTCGTAGTTCACGGTGTCGTCACGACGTGAGTTGGTCGGCGTCGCGCTGGCTGTGGCCGTGCTGGTGGTCTGGCCGGCGTTGTTCTGTCCGTTAGCATTCTGACCATTGGCGTTCTGGCCATTGGCCGCAGTGTTATTTGGCGTTGTGACCGGCGCTGAGTTAGCTGGCGCAGGCTGGTTAGAGAGTGCGCCCGGCACGCCACCCGGATAGGGGCTGCCCGACTGATCGCTGGTGCTGGTCTGACGCGAACGGATCGCCGTATTCGACGGATTCGCGTTAGGCTGATATTTCTCGTCAGTCTGCTCGCTGGTATCGAAATTAATCTGCGCGGTGACCTGCGCATGCACGTTGCCCTGGCCCACGATAGGGTTCAGGATCGCTTCAATACGTTGCTGATAACGCGCTTCCACTTCAGAGGCATATTTCAGCTGTGCATCATTCAGATCGCGCCCTACGGAGTCGGAGCGGGTCAGCAGGCGACCAGTCTGATCAACGACCGTCACGTTGCCCGGCGGTAAACCGGCGACGCTGCTGGAGACCATATGGACGATGGCCTGAATCTGGCCTTCATCGAGCGCACGGCCAGGCTGCAGCGTTAAGGTGACAGAGGCAGACGGGGCTTTCTGCTCACGCACGAACAGGGTCGGTTTTGGCATCGCCAGATGGACACGGGCGCTTTTGACCGGGCCGAGTGATTCGATCGTGCGGGCCAGTTCGCCTTCCAGCGCGCGCTGATAGTTAACCTGCTCGCTGAACTGGCTGATGCCGAACTTCTCTTTATCGAGCAGTTCAAACCCCACCGAGCCGCCTTTCGGCAGACCCTGCTGAGCCAGACGCAGACGCAGCTCGTGCACGTTAGCCTCAGGCACCATCAGTGCGCCGCCGTTTTCAGCGAAGCGATAGGGGATGTTCATCTGCGTCAGCTGCGTGACGATAGCCCCGCCATCTTCATCAGAGAGGTTGTTGTAAAGCACGCTGTAGCTGGGCTGCTTTGCCCACAGCACCATCGCGATGACGATCGCGATAACGGCGGCGGCGGCGACGATAAGAGGAATACGCGGATTGGCGCGCAGGCGAGCGAGCAGGTCACCGAAGCCTTTCTTTTCTTGATCTGGTGTGGCGGCTGTACTCGCATTCATGACCGATTCCTGCCTGACGTAATTGACCGGGTAAGTTGAGATGGCAAAACAGACTCCCTGACCTGCGTAGATAAAATTTCCACTTCAATGCCAGGCATTATTAGGTGATAAGCAAAATTCGATGCGTGGATAAGGTAGGTTTTTTGCTGTCATTTAGCGCCTTTGTCTCATTGACAACGTGTTAACTTTTGCCCACAGAAAAAATCCCACCCTCTTTTATAAGGTATCGTTCATGTCTATTCAGGCTATTGACGGCGTACTCCAGCAGCTTCAGGTCACCTCACTGCAGGCCAGCAACCGCAGCAGTGAAGCCACAAATCAGATCGACTTTGGTGCAACCATGAAGGCCGCACTGGATAAGATCAGCGAAACGCAGACGACCGCCCGCACCCAGGCGCAGGATTTTGAGATGGGGAAACCCGGCGTGGCGCTGAATGATGTGATGGTCGATCTCCAGAAATCCTCTATCTCCATGCAGATGGGGATTCAGGTCAGGAACAAGCTGGTCTCGGCGTACAGCGAGATTATGAATATGCAGGTGTAGGCAGGAAGCTGTCTGAAGCTGTTGAGGTTTTTCATACTGCCACTTTGGTGAAGCACATATGTAGAACAGAATCGCTCATTAATCTTTTAATGAGCGATAGCTGGCCGGTATTGTACACTAGCGCCCAAAACCCGACACACCCTCTGCGCAACTCAAGGACTCCTTTGTCAGGAAACATCGTTCGGTTTAGAGCCTGCCGAAAGCACCCGGCACGCGAAGGTATGACGTGAATGACTGGCTCTGCGGTGACACTGTCCTGCGCGTCTGAGTGGGCCAGTCCATGTCTGCCTTAGTAACTTCAGATTAGCAGGATCCGGAGCATTTATTGGCTGCATTGATGCTGGAATTGAAAATGAATGTCTTCTGTTCCTTAATTCTCTATCTACTCTCTGGTATGACAATCGATTAAGGTCTGAGGATACATTCTTGTCAGCTTCCTGTAAGTGAACCCATCGGCATGGATGGATGCAAAGAGCAGGCTTAGCCGGCTCTTTTACCGAACTGATAGGATTTTTCTAAAAATTGCCAATAAAATCTGGCTTCAGCCTGACACAATATTATGTTGCGGTATTAACTTTTAGCCTGTAAGGCCTTAATTAGCTTTAGTCAGGAATCCGCCACTTCCTCATTAGCACCAGATTTGATGAGTAAATATTCGCCTCCAGTGAGTAAGCGGCAGTTCAGTACGCTAATTAACCTACCTTGACTAGTGCGGTCAGATGATTCTGCTTAATAATTTAGCAGACTACTTCAGTCTTCTGATATACCTGTTTCTATTATTACTTCATACATTCATTTCGAATATGATAGAGAATCGAGCAGGGCTTTTATGAGGGCAATCCTGCAGCGTGAATTTGAATAGCAACTCAATGATTCACCCGGAAATGACAACTTCGATAAATATTGATATATGTTGTTTTTATGCTAGAGGGGTTATCTGATTAGTTGAAATTAGCACTTTATGATTGTGCAGAAAAGGTATGAGCTGAAATTTAAAGTCAAATAATAAAAAGCCCGACAAATGCGGGCTTTTTATTATATCTGATCCTGTGATTAATTAAAGGCAGATTTGATTTTTCTCAATACTTTTCGGGTCAGAGAGACTTTTTCCATAGTTATTTCACGATGAATCCGGGAAATGTTATCATTAAGCACATTAAATCTATCATGTGCCCAACCCTCCTGTTGCTGTGAAATCAGCATTTCTAATTTATTATTTAGAGAGTTGAAGCGGTCATGTGCCCAGCCATCCTGTTCTTGTGAAATCAGCCATTCAATATCATGTTGAATAGTATTTATCCTATTATGCAAAGATTGGGATGAACTGAGGTTTTGGAGCCTGTGAATTTCTCTTTCCAGCTCGGCAATTTTTTCCATATAAGCTGGCATTAACCCTAAAGCAAAATTGTACTTGACGTTTTCATCCATGAAAGGCCGGAAGCTTCGGTAATTGTTTCTGGATCTGTTACCGCTAAGTAACATTCCCGAATTTGCAACGCGGTACCAGAAAAGAGGTTCTGGAACAAGTTGCAATGAATGACCTTTCAAAACAGCTTTGCTGAAGAACTCCCAATCTTCATGACCTAAGCCATAGTCTTCTGTGAAACCGCCAACGTTTTGAAATACTTCTTTTTTAATCAATGCATTCGCATCACCAAAGCAGTTGTTGAAGCTGGCAATATTCAAATCGGCGCCAAGAGGAAGCCAGCAATGTGTCATTTTTCTGAATGGTGATGGATATTCTTCGTTGAAGACAAGATCGCTTGGAGTCGTCAGAATATCGGCACCGGAATTAATAGCTGCAACAATAAAGGTTTCAACTTCATGGGGTTTAGCGACGTTATCATCATCCATGAAAAGCAAAAAATCACCTGATGCATGCTTAGCAGCAAGGTTTCGAGCAGCACCTAAATAGTTATTGGAACTGCGAATGATCTTCCAGTTTCTGAGGTTGAAGTCTGACTCGATTAAATCAAGATACTTATGAGAATCCTCATCTTCGCTTCCATCATCCACTATTACTACTTCAATGTTTGAATAAGTTTGCGCCTTAATAGAAGCAACAGCCTGCTGTAATAAATGATGTCTGTCATGATGCGTTATACACACGCTAACTAAAGGTAAGTTATCCTTATCCGGAGTTACTTTACTATCACTGTACTCGGCACGTAAACATTGCAGCCAGCTGTTCTCAATATCTTTAGGGTCGGCGATCAGGTGTGTCTCACAATTAATTTTCTTCAATCGTGAGTGAATCTTACCATAAAGATCTACAGGGTTAGGTTGGAACAATATTTCGGTATGATTCTCACGTGGTATTAATTCAGGTATGCCACCAACTGAAGATGCAAGGAAATTAACGTTATTAATCAGGCATTCATATACTGTATAGGGGGAATTCTCCACCAGAGAAGGAATGATGACAAGTGTGTTTTTTCTTTTAATATAGTTATTTGCATTAGTGCGATCGTAATCGCTTATAATGTTTACCGGCAATTCCAAATGCCGAGTGCTGTTTCTAATGTGGGTTTCAGAATCTATTGACCCCAGATTAACCTTTTTGCCCAAAAAGGTTACAGCTCTTAGATTTTTTTTATCATCGCTGCTTAAGTTTTTCAATGCTCGCAGGAAAATATCAAGACCTTTTCTGGTCTCTAGGCGACCAAAAAATACCAGTTCAATTTTTTCATCTGATGTCTTAACATCTTCACTGTAAAATATTTTACTATTGTCTTCAAAGCCCTGAAAAGGAGCGCAGTTTAAAATAACGCTTTTTTTATCAGTAAGGTCCCAGCCTTTAGCTTGCATCCAATCGAAAAGATATTGTGAAGGGCTAATAACTTCATCAGCCATTTCAGTAACAGCCTTTTCCATGTGATAAAGTTCTAAGTGATTCTGATCATAAGGTAATTGGTAATTACCTTCATCAGACCATAACGTAGAACTATGTGTATTGATGATGAATTTTGTTTTTGTGAAGTTTATCCCTTGTTTTTTTATAAGCAAAGAATAGTATAAATCGGCTTGCCATTCACAAGAGATAATAACGTCATATATATTGTTTTCTTTAAGCCATAGATATATTGAGTAACTTTTTTTTCTAAAGTATGGGGCGTCAATATTAATGTCATTATTAAGTTGTGTGCTTAATAAGTTAACGCCATGTTTACTATAGTAAACCGCCCAGTCTTTGAATGATTTTGAAGTAGATTCTGAGTAAGCACCGCTAGTGTATAATACATCAATGTCAAAACCATTTTTGGCTAACATGGTAGCTAAAGCGGTAAACGCCGTTCCGATGCCACCATTTCTGACCGGACCTTCGATATCCGGCGTCATAATAAGAATCTTCTTCATTGTAAATTTTCCTAATCGAGATATGCTTCTATTCAGAAGTTAAAAATTTAAAGAGTTCAGCTGCTAAAACGCTCAGGCATCCACCCGTTTGCAAGTTACTATTAGGTAAAAAAAATGACATCTAACGATTTAGGTTTTGAATCTTTACTAAAATTTTACCATTCTAAGTACAATCTTGTCTACAAGGCTAACCCTGGTAATGCGGGTGATGGCGTCATTGCTTCGGCGACGTATGACTTTTTCAAGCAAAATGGCTTGAATTATGAACAGTATCGCAAAACCAACGATTATGATTCGGGCAAAGATGTTTTAATTTTTGGTGGTGGTGGCAACTTAATCGAAGGTTTGTACTCAGAAGGTAAAGAATTTATTTCTGATAATAAAAACAATTTCGCCAAAGTAATTATTATGCCCTCAACTATAAGAGGATATGAGGATTTCTTCAGGGAGGGTTTAGATAAATTTATTGTTTGTTGTCGTGAGAGTATCTCTTTTGAGTATATAAAGTCTCTTGGATATGATTCAGGGGAAAATTGCTTACTTACAGATGATATGGCATTTTATTTAGATTTGCCGTCGTATCTTTCATGCGTCGAGCCTTTCAAAGGTGTAGCTAACTGCTATCGTACCGACTCCGAATCGTTAACAAATGAATATAGAGAAAATAATCACGACATATCTTTAACATGGAACGGTGACTATTGGGATAATGAATTTCTGGCAGCTAATTCCACACGTTGCATGATTAATTTTTTGGAAGAATACGATATTATTAATACTGATAGACTTCATGTAGCAATTCTTGGTTCATTACTTGGTAAGGAAGTGAATTTCCATCCAAACTCCTACTATAAAAACGAAGCCGTTTATAAATATTCGTTATTGAACCGATACCATAAAACTGTATTTATTTCTGCCGGATGAAAATGCTAGCAGCGCATTGAGCGCTGCCTCATTACTTTATGTCATTATAATTTTTCAGGAGCAGTTCCCATCCGGAACGCGAGTATTCATTTGCCCGACTATAATCTGCAAATCTATCGATGAAGCCAATGAAAAAATTGTTGTCTAATTTGACAATCTTGCCAGGGGTGTTATTTTCATCTGCTTTTTTTACATATAAGAGACTGGATGTTCCAAGTTTTTTTAAGTACTTTGATATCTCTTGTGCCTGCGCATCAAGGTTGCTGGCATTGTTTTTGAGAACGTATGTTTTTTTTCCCGAAGAAACGCCCTTTTTGAATTTATCAATAAGGTAGTCTAACTTTTCAAGTTCATTTTTATGAATTTCTCTGTTTTCTTTTTCAGAGAATCTCCACTGCCACTCACCATCAACATTGTCGCTATACATTTTTGTATGGAAACAAATGTCGCAGGATTTATCCAGCACCATATCTTGCCATGAGGGGACAAGATTTTTATATTCAAATATGTTTTCAAAATCTTTATTGAGCAATCCGATAAAGCTGTCGTAATTTTTTATTAAAGTCCAGCGAAACATGCTACCATCGTCACAGTCTGAATCTCTTAAGAAAAAAGCGAACTCACAATTATCTCCGATGCTTTCAAATTCTTCATATCCGGTATTCATGTCATGTCCCGTAAACTATATGTAATAACCTGACTGTCATAATGAACGATATTAATTATTTAATTAATATAGTCAAGAAGAATTTATGTATAATTTGAGCCTTAACCAAATTTACAGGCTAAGTTTAAATATTTCCAGCCAATAAGGCTCCTTGAGATAGCAAACAACTGATGTCGCTTGTGAAAAACAGCCTCAGACGCTTATAGTACTTTGGCAGGCTGCCACTAAAAGAGTATTTTCCAAAGGCTACTGTTCTGTACCCTAATGGATTTTATTTTTGTCAATAAAATCAATTGGATGTGATTCTTGCAAGGGTGTGTGTACTGCATGTTCGTTAAAAAATGCAGGAGTCAACTATGAAACGGGATCTTTCATAAATGTATATCCAGTCTGACTCAACAATAATGTGAGGCACTATTTTTAACGCTTTAACCTTTTTGTTTATGGAATAAGCCGTTGTTCACTTTTTACGGGGTATGCAAAGCCTGCTAATCTTCGGTAATCAGTTTTCATCTTACATTTCCGTGGTCTGGCCATCCTTCGCTATACTCCTTCACATCCCGGGCGGCGAGGGAGGAAACACGGTTTCCCCTGTATCGCTGCTCTGTTTCCCTTCGCTCCAGCAGGATGCCAGCATTATGAATAAAAGAGTCACCCTGATAGCCTGTCTGTTCGCCATGTCAGCCCCCGCCTTCTCTGCGACGCAGTGCGGGCCGTTCTATCTGAAAGCGGATAAGAATCACTGGTTCTCCGTCAATGGCGAACGTGCGAAAACGCAGAAAGTGACGTTCAGTAAGGAGAAGGGGGATTACGAAAACGCAACGGTAAAGCTGCGGGTTAAAAACGCCCGGGCGCCGGGCATGGTTGATTTAGAGCAGACAACGCGCGCGGGGAAAGCAGAGCTCAGGGCTGAAATCGTCCGAACCAGCCAGAATCAGATTCGGATACGCGGTTCGTACGATTGTGTACAGGCGGAGTAAGCCGGGCTGCCATAGCCGCTTCTGTCAGCGTGTCGCCGCTTCCGGTGGTCAGCATCGAACCAGGGCAGGCCATGATTCACTGCCTGCGTGCAAACGCCGTGGTCATGGCCAGTCTATCAGACTATCGTGATGTCCGGCACGCTGAGACCATATCTGAAATCGCGGCCTGAACGTCAGACGCCTTCGGGTCAGCGTAGAAGGTGGCACTGGTCTGATTGCGGCTAAACCTGTCAATCTCGACCCACGCGACCGTTTCGCCATCCTGTTCAAGGTTAAATCTTTTTGTTCCTCCCGGCAGCGGATCATCCTGAGCCAGGTAAAGCTGCTGAATCTGTGCCGCCTCACTCAGGCAGGACTCAAGCTGCCAGGGATGCCCGTCAAAATACGCCATTTTTACCTGAGGATGCAGTCCGACGCGTCCCATGTCCACGCATCCGCTCAGCAGAATCAGGCTCAGGGTAATAACGCTTTTTTTCATTCCAGACACTCTCATCGTTGCTGACGCTCTGCGCCGTGACAAAGAAAACGGCTCCCTGTCATTCCGGACAGATAATAGCGTATTACACAATGATAATCCGGCTGCATCACGATGTTCGTGTGCTGTTAAGGCGTCGTAAAAGAGAAGGGGAGAAAGCGGGCAGCGCATCAGACCGGTCAATCTTCAGCGATCGATTACAATGAGGAGGGCGACAGAGAGCGTCACAGACCAGCGCGTCCGGAGGACGCGCCTCACAGGAGTTACTGCGCTTTGAAAGGATCTTTTTTATCATCCTGGCTGTCATCATTTTTTCGCGGCACTTCCCCGTGATCTTTTGGGGCATCCGTCGCAGGGTGATCATCTTCCTCATAAGCGTTGCCCGCGTGCGGCGCTGCTTCCGGCAGACTCTTGCTCACCTCACCTTCATGCTTACGTTCTTCGTTCGTTTTGTGCTTAAACATCATTCGCTCCTTTTGGTTCCCAGTGCTGTAAGTCTAGACCAGCGCTGAGATCTCGCCTCCGGCCCTGTCAGAGACATCGACGTGAAAGGAGCTCTCTTCACTGCGGGCAACTCCAGCACCAGGCTGTCAGTAACTTCGATTAAAAAATTCGATTGAACTGATTAACAAAAGGCATATAGTGAGCTGCGTTACCAGGAGATAGAGATTATGTTACGAGATCATTTAAAGATTGAAGCGGAAGACCAGTTAATCGAGCAGCGGTCGCTGAGCCTGCGAAATCGGGGTCAGGAAGAGGTCACCGAGTGGATTATTGTTAACCGCGAAGGGATTAAAAAGGGCGGCGTCACGCTGTTCGATAAACTCACAACCCGCCGTTCATGGCCGGTCAGCTACCGGATTATGCAGACCGACCTGCAGGGCAATGTGGTTGTCGATCGGCTCACCGACGCACTCTGATTTCCCGATATATCGCCGCCACGGTTAAATGCAGAACCGATAACCCGCACCCGGCGGGTTTTTTTATGGCTGTCGAAAGCGGCGCAGTTCGACCAGTGTACCAATCAGCTTCAGGTTATCGCGCCGGGAGTGCAGCTCAGGGAAATTGATATTGACCGGCGCGAGTTCAAACTGCGTGACACCCTCTTCACTGCCTCGCTGACGCCAGGTTCGCAGCAGGGCGACCTGTTGCTGTAGCGCCAGCACGCTGTCGCCAGGCTGCGGTGACAGGCTGGGATCGATAATCACCACATCATCGCGCAGAATCGCCGGTGCCATCGACTGATCCTCTACCCGAAAGGCAAAACTCTGCTGAGACAGCGCCATATCGTTATGCATCAGACGATCCTGCCGGACAGAACCGGCATCACTCAGCCATTGCGCCACATCGCGCTGCGCCAGCAAAGGAATCTGGTGCAGCCCGGCCCAGGCGCTTTCGCTGAAAACAGGACCATCACCCTCTATCAGAAAGGCCGGTGCGCAGCCCAGTGCTTCAGAGAGCCGAAGCAGGTTTTCGCCACGCGGCAGGGTCTCTTCTTTTTCCCATTGTGAAACGGCTACATGGGACACGTTTACCTGCTGCGCCAGCTGTTTCTGCGTTAACTGCAGTGACTTGCGTCGGAGTCGGATGCGATCACCCAGGGTTTCGTTTTTCATCTGCTTGACTTTTTGGTTAAGAGTGACTTAAGTATACTTAAACCTGGTATTTAAGCAATCTTAAATTCGTGGGCAAAAAGGTGGCTGTTAAGTATGCCGTGAGTTCCAGAGACCTTACCGGAAAAAGGGGTGTGGCATGGAAAGTAGTCTGATTACCAGTATGGGTGCGTTAGTTCTGGGTGGGGGCGCCGCAGCACTTTTCTGGAAACCGTTGTTGGCGGGTATCGCCTCAATCGTGACCAGTAATCGGGCAGGCGGCGAAATTATTACCAGTTACAAAGAGCAGGTGGTGTTGCTGAAAGAGAGCAATGCGCTGATACGGGAGGAGAATGATGAGTTACGCGAACGGCACGACAGAAATCTGCGGCGTATTGCCACGCTTGAAACCGATCTCCGGTTAATCAAAAACGCAGTGGGTATTTTACTGGCAATGACCGAAACCGATCAGAACGATAAGTTTCGTAATGAAATTGATCGGCTTATCTCAACTCTGGAGGATCGCAGCGATGACACCGATAAATAGTCCTTTGACCGTTCTGACATACCGGCGAAAAGTGATTCTCGGCGGAATTCTGCTGAGCTGTTCGATGATCTGCATCCTGATGACCATCATTTTTCTCTATGTCAGCAACACCGCAAATAAGCGGGTGGAGGAGATCCGGGCGGATTACCGGGTCATCGCCGCCCGCCGTGAGGACAAAGTCGATCTGCTCACGGATCAGGTTGCGGCGTTGCAGCATAAGCTTGATGCGCTGCCCGATCGCACAGCAGATAAAACGGTCAACAAAGTCAAAGAGGTGGTAAAAGAGGGCGATTTACCTTCGGCCGAAACGGGGCAATAGCCGTAACTTCCGATTATTCCTAGGGCGGCTTCGCTATTATCGACTACGTTTAAATCTCCGGGCGACATTTTCTATCTTAAATGCAGGCCCGCTGATTGGCTGGTTGATGAACCGCAAAGCCTAATCACTTTGGAAAACTGACCAGAAGGAAAATTAGCATGAGCGATTCAACCGAAACCAAGACTAAAAACGATTATCTGCGTGACGTAGCGTCGCAGCTGAAAGAGATGCGCCACTATGCGCAGACCAACACTGAAACCCTCTCCAGCCACTGGTTAGCCTTTGATGCCGGTGAATATAAAGATAAGACCAACGCTGACCGAATCGACGCGTTGCTCAACAAACAGGGTAAACTGCTGGACGACCTGGATGCCGCCATTCAGGATATTGAGATTGAAATTAATCACAGTGAGCAGGAGAGCTGATTCCTCTCCCGCTGACTGATGCGGTGGCCGATCAGGGATTAATCGGCCACCAGCCACATTTCCGCTTCGTCGAACATCTCTTCCACGATACGCGCAACCGTCGCTTTATCGTTCTTACTCAAATCTGTGTCAATCGCATTACGCTCCATCGGCTTAACCTTAACTTCAATGTCAGGAAAGACCCGATGCACCCGCTTTTCCAGCTCCTCAAGAATCATCTCGCGAGCACCCGGTAAACCGGCAACGTTGCGCTTGTCATAAATCAATTCAACAAACATGATGGCAATCCATTCAGGGCAAAATCGCTGATCTATAATACTGTAAATAAAAACAGTAGCAAGGTTGAGCGCCGGTTTTGACGCAAATTTTTATGCCGTCCGGGCCGCCATCTTCAGCTGGAAAAATGCGCGCGCATCGCGACATAATGGCGGCTTACTCTTCAGGAGGCCTGCGCGATGCGACAACTGGTAATCGATATTCTGCTTAAGCTGGCGAAAATGGATGTGGATGCGAAAGAGCTGACCGCTCAGATTGAAGCCCAGTCGCTGCTGGTTGCGGCGCTGCTGGTACAGGCAAAACAGGATAACTCCCTGACCATTACCGAAACCGTACAGGATGCGATTGTCACCGCCTCCCGCTCTTCAGCCGAATTTATGCAGTCCGATGTTGATCTGCTGCTGACCCACATTAATCGTCTGCTGGCCGTGGCCAGTTATGTTGAGGTGAAGGGCAGGACCCTCTGAACGCGCGGGCAGGGTGAAACTGACCTCTGAAGAAGATTAACCGGCACGCGTCTTCAGAGGTCGCCTCAATCAGAGTTCGTTTTTAATGCAGAACTCTTCCCAGCTCATCCCCAGTGACGCAGCATGCGATTTGAGATAAGCCTCGATAGCTTCAGCCGCCACCGCTTTATCCGGCTCCGCGAGCTGGATAGAAAAAATCATGCCATCCAGATTCTTCTGACGCAGGAAGGCCGCATAGATGCGTTCAGCATGCCATTCGCGCAGCTCTCGCAGTGAGAGATTGGCCGCGCGGGCATCGCTCTCAGTCAGTTCATCAAGGGCAGCCTGAAAGTCCGGGTGGGCGGTAAAAAACATCTCGCGTGCCTGCGCGTAGTAGGCTTCTGGGGTTTTCATCATTCTGTTCCTGAAAGTCTGTTGCAGCGCGCCAGTGTAACGGGTTGTCTTACGGTTGTCAGGCACCGTCGCGCCGGAATGTCGCGGCGGGGGCCGTCCGCAGACAGCCGTTCCGGGAATGACCGGTAACGGATAAGGTGAGAAATAGGGTGCAATCCGGGTGAAGCAGCAGCCCGAACCGTCAGATACCTTGCGCAGCGCGGGGAAAAAATTATAACGTAGCCGCCATTAACGCGATTTTAGGGATTAAACATGAAAAAGTGGATGCTGATTGCGGCGCTGGCACTGGGTGGCTGTGCGCAAATCAACGATTATGAAAATGCGGTGCAGACCCCGGCACCCGCCGATTTGCAGGGCAACTGGCAAACCGTCGGACCGCAGAGCGGTCTGATCAGCGGCCAGGCGACAGGCAGCATCATTATTAATGCGGATGGCAGCACGCTGGATTGCCGTCAGTGGCAGCGGGTGATCGCCAAGCCCGGCAAGCTGACCCGACTGAATGGCGACTACGTTAATGTGACACGTCAGCTGCGTGTGATGCCGCTGGATGTCGACAATGGCGAGCTTAGCTACGATGGCCTGACGCTGCGAAAAGTGGCCCGTCCGACGGTTGAGTGTCAGCAGGCGCTGGAGGAGATGGCAAAGCAACCTAAAGCCACGGTGATCCAGAATATCGAACCCCAGTTGCTGCGTACATCGATTACCGAGCACAACGCCCAGTCATAACCCCACCTGTAAAACAGCCCCGGCAGGGCAGAGCCATCCTGATGCTCTGACTGCCGGGGCTTCATACTGAGGTCAGCAGAAAATCAGTCCGCCACTACCCAGACGCTGACGCTGCCGCCGTTGCAGGCAAATACTGCGGTGCCGTGCTCATCGGCGGTGATTGTCTCTTCACGGTTACCCAGATAGTCGCGCCACACCTTACCGGCAAAGCCTTCACCCATGGGCACGCTTTTCTCACCCGCATCACCGTTTGACATAATCACCACGCAACCTGGCTGGGTTTCCGTGCCGCTGCGGCTGAAGGCGACACAGTTGGGATGATCAAAGTAGTCGGTCTGAACACCCCAGCCATACTGCTGCCGCGCCCGGATCAGGCCTTCGAGTTCCGGGATCACCGGCATCTCAATCTTGTGCGTTTCACCGTCACCCCCCTCATCTTCGTACGTCGCGCCGAACAGGTCAGGATAGAAAACGGTTGGCACGCCCTGTTCACGCAGCAGGATCAGGGCATAGGCCAGCGGTTTGAACCAGGCTTCAACCGGCGCCTCCAGTGACTGCAGCGGCTGAGTATCGTGGTTCGCCACGATAGTCACGGCGTGCCATGGGTCAGCGACCACCAGAGAATTGGCAAAAATCTGGCTCATATCGTAGGCACTGCCTGCGGTTGACGCCTGATGGAAGTTCATATGCAGCGGGGCATCAAACAGCATGGTTTTGCCTTCCACCTGATGCACATACTCCTGCAGCTTCTCCGTTTCAAACGACCAGTATTCAGCGACGATAAACATCGGCTCTTCAGCCACCTCCTGAATATGGTCGATCCACTCCTTGTAGAACCACGCCGGGATATGTTTTACCGCATCCAGGCGGAAACCGGTGCAGGGAACCTGTTCCATCACCCAGCGCGCCCAGTATTTCAGCTCCTCTCTGACCGCATTGTTGCGGAAATCGATGTTGGCTCCCATCAGATAATCGAAATTACCCAGCTCGTTATCCACCTGGTCGTTCCAGCCTTCCGCGGTGTAATCGTTGATGATTTTGAACACACCGTTTTCGTCCGGATTTTCGATGTGGTCTACGCCGCTGAAACATTTGTGATCCCAGATGAATTTCGAATACTCCCCGGCGCGCGCCGGAAAGGTGAATTTCGTCCAGGCTTCACACTCGACGACCTCATCGTCAATTTCATCGCGGTTGTCCGGATTGACGCGGTTAACGCTGATCGCCTCTTTCTCGTCCGCGCCCATTTTGTGGTTCACCACCACATCGAGCAGCACCCCGATGTTATGGCTGCGCAGCGCCTCTGTGGCGGCCAGTAACTGCTGTTTGTCGCCATATTTGGTGGCAACCCCGCCTTTCTGATCGAATTCCCCCAGGTCAAAAAGATCATAGCTGTCGTAACCGACAGAATAACCACCCGAACCCCCTTTGTAACACGGTGGTAACCACGCCATCGTAATGCCAGTTTCGCTGAGCCACGCCGCGCGATCGGCGACTTCAGGCCACAGTTTGCTGCCATCCGGGTAATACCAATGGAAAAACTGTAATAACGTTGGGTTTTGCATGTACCGCTCTCCAGGGGGGATGATGAAAATCAAGTATGGAGTAAGCGGCAGAAAAGAGACGCCGCGCAGAAAAATAAATCTGGCGGCGTGGCAGAGCAGGGGATCAGGAGAGGGTTTCGCGGGGCACCATCACCACACCGCCCTGGTTACCATAGGCGGACATGACAGATTTCTGGCGGCTGCTCTGACCCACCAGCGCGGCCAGCTCATCCATCCGCGCCTGCAGCAGACGTTTCACTTCACTTTCGTTATCCAGGATATGCCGCAACACCGGGCGCAGCTGCTCCTGCGTCTGCGCCGACGGCGAGGCCTTATCTGTCGACTGGGCTAAATTCTGCACCGCGCTGACATACTCCATCTCCCTGCTGATCAATTCATCCCATTCGCCCTGTGCTGCGTGACGCAGCATGCCCTGGCTGAGATCGAGTAACTGTTGGTAAACGGCAATCAGATGCGGTGCAGTAGTCATTAAACGGCGTCCTGAATCAGGTTAGATTGAACCACTTCTTTCCACGCGTCCGCGATGTTGCGCAGCAGGCCTTCGACCTCCCCGACCGCTTCAACATCGTTGTGCAGGTTGGCCTGCAGCAGGCGACGCGTCATGTAGTTGTAAAGATCCAGCAGGTTATCTGCCAGTTCGTCACCACTGTTTTCAGCAAGCCCTTCTTTCAGACCAGCTTCGATAATATTGATAGCTTTAGAAATTGAGGTGCCTTTACCTTCAATATTGCCATCCTGCATAAACAGACGGGCGCGGATCAGCGCGCTCAGTGCGCCGTCGAACAGCATCACGACCAGTTGCTGCTGGCTGGCGCTCATCACGGCGCTTTCGACGCCAATTTTTGCATAGGCTTTGGTGCCTGTAGCGGTGTACATGGTCACTCCTATGATTTATCAGAAGAACTTGACGTATCGAACTGCTGCGTCAGATAAGAACTGGTTGAGTTAAGTTTACTGATAGCCAGATCCAGCTGAGTAAACTGCGTTTTATAGCGTGCGATATCCGCGTCGATGCGGTCGCTGGTGGTGTTGTAAAGGGCGGTCAGGTTTTTCAGCGTCTTACTCACGCCATCTGTAGCAGACTGAACGATTCCTGTGGATGAGAGCCATCCGGTAACGCTAGTCGCAATTTTGGTGGTAATGCCGGTGGTCTTACCGTCACCCACAATCATCTCTTTGACGCCTGCAGCGTCTTTATCCAGTGCGGCACTCACCTTGGTGGAATCAATGACCAGAGAGCCGGTTTGAGGATCGGTGGTAATGCCAATCTGCCCCAGAGATTTATAGGCAGATGTGCTCTGCGCATTGGTCAGCATGCTCTTCAGCTGAGTCTCAATGGTCCGCAGGGTACTGTCACCCAGCAGGGCGCCATTACTGGAGTCCTGCGAATCGGTGTTGGTATCCACTTGGGTGTATTTGGTCAGGGTATTAAACTGATCCAGCAACGTATTGTAGGCATCAACCCAGCTGCTGATGGCACTGGAGGCTTTGGACGTATCCTTGGCGATAGTTAGCGTCTGGGCGCCAGTGGTCTGCGCGGTAAGATTCAGGGTAATCCCTTCCAGCGCATCGCTGATCTGGTTGCTGCTGTTCTCAATTGCAACGTTGTTAACGGTCAGCTGGGCATTCTGCGCCGGGACGCTTTGCGTCATCGCATTGCTGCTGGCGGAGGCATCATAGCCCACGATCCCCTGCAGGGTGTCATCACCGGTCACGGCAATCTTCGTCACCGCATTGTCGCTGCCGGTTTTGTTGGCGCTCATGGAGAGGCGGAAACTGCCATCTGACACCTTGATAATTGTCGCGGTGACGCCGGCATCTGCGCCGTTAATCGCGTCACGCATGCCGGTCAGCGAAGTCTGATCGCTGCTCAGCGTCACGCTTTTGCTGGTGCCATCTTTTAAGGTGATAGCAATGCTGCGGCTGGATGCGGAGCTGTCGCCCAGTGCGGCGGTGTTGCTGCTCTGCACTGCTGATGTCAGCACCTGCGCCTGCGCCAGCTGGGTTACACTGATAGAGTATTTACCCGCCACGGTGCTGCCAGAAGTCGTGGCGCTGAATGCCGTTGAGCTGCTGGTCGCGGTGGTCGCGGTAAACAGGTCGGCACTGTTCAGCTTGGTGTTGGCAGTCTGGAAGGTCGTCAATGCGCTCTTCATGGTGGCGTAGGCACTGAGCTTGGCAGTATAAGCAGACTGCTGTGTTGAAATCGGTTTGAGCGCCGCTTTTTCAGCGGTCTGCAGGTTATCAAGCATGGTACTGAGTGGCAGGCCGGAACCCACACCGAGATTGCTAAAACTAGCCATGGTTCTTCCTTTATAAGGTCGACAGGGAAAGTGAATAGCTGGGTTATCGGCCTTGAATGCGGAAAGTTTAAAGGTATTTGCCTTAGGGTAATGAGTTAAATAAGGACTATAGAGAAGGGTAATTCAGCGGCTAGAAAATTAATGAATCAGGCCTAAAGAAGTCGGAAAGGGTGGCGATAACCTCAAACGTGACAGGCAGAAGCAAAAAATTTCGCCTGGTACTAAAAAAATTCTAAAGGTTGTTTGACGACAGACGATAACAACTTTGACGGCGCTGAAGCCGGCGGGTTGAAGCCCACACCTTAACCGAAAGACTTGATTAACAGGAAAATTTATCATGGCCCAAGTCATTAACACCAACAGCCTCTCGCTGATCACTCAGAACAACATCAACAAGAACCAGTCAGCTCTGTCTACTTCAATGGAGCGTCTGTCTTCTGGTTTACGTATCAACAGCGCGAAAGATGACGCTGCTGGTCAGGCGATTGCCAACCGTTTCACCTCTAACATCAAAGGTCTGACTCAGGCTGCCCGTAACGCCAACGACGGTATCTCTGCTGCGCAGACTACTGAAGGCGCGCTGTCAGAAATCAACAACAACTTACAGCGTGTTCGTGAACTGACCGTACAGGCTCAGAACGGCACTAACTCTGATTCTGACCTCTCTTCAATCCAGGACGAAATCAAATCCCGTCTGGACGAGATTGACCGCGTTTCTGGTCAGACTCAGTTCAACGGCGTGAACGTACTGGCTAAAGACGGCAAAATGTCTATCCAGGTTGGTTCTAACGACGGTCAGACTATCGACATCGACCTGAAGAAAATCGACTCTTCAACTCTGGGTCTGTCAGGTTTCGGCGTCTCTAAAAACGCACTGAAAACCAGCGATGCAATCACTCAGGTTGGCGCAAGCGGTTCACTGAAAGATGTTAACCTGTCAGCTGTTGCCACTGCTCTGAAAGTAGATGCAAGCTCACTGTCACTGAGAAACGTACAGACTTCAGCTGGCGCAGCCACTGCAACTTACGTTGTTTCTTCTGGCAACGACAACTACGCCGTTTCTGTTGATGACGCGACAGGTAACGTTTCACTGAACACCACTGACGTCTCTTACACCGACTCAGCTAACGGCGTGACTGCTGGTACCATGTCTGGTCAGTTCGTTAAAGTTGGTGCAGATTCAACTGGCGCAGCTCAGGGTTATGTGACTGTTCAGGGCAAAGACTACAACACCGCAGCAGGCGCAATTGTCAATGGTAGCGCAGGTGGTACTACTGGTGTTGCAAGCAACATCGGCGACATCGCTGACGCAGCTAACGCTAACGCTCACAAAGGTTCAGCGACTGCTAACCCACTGGCACTGCTGGACAAAGCTATCGCATCTGTTGATAACTTCCGTTCAAGCCTGGGTGCGGTACAGAACCGTCTGAACTCAGCGGTCACTAACCTGAACAACACCACCACCAACCTGTCTGCAGCACAGTCTCGCATTCAGGATGCTGACTACGCGACTGAAGTGTCAAACATGTCTAAAGCGCAGATCGTTCAGCAGGCTGGTAACTCCGTGCTGGGCAAAGCGAACCAGGTTCCACAGCAGGTTCTGTCTCTGCTGCAGGGCTAATCGCTTCTGTCAAAATTCAAAACCCTGCTTCGGCAGGGTTTTTTTTGATCTTTTTCTCCTGCGCCGGGCTGAAAGCCGGAGAATGCACTGAGCCTGAAGTCGCCTCTGCCGGTACTTTATTACCCCACAACTTCCCCCGCCCGTTACAGTTCCCGCCACGCTTGCCGATAACTCTTCACAGAACACTATAACTTTCGATGTTAACTTTTGTGGAGTGTCTATGCGCTTCAACTATGACCTGCTGCCGGGTGAGCGGCTGACGTTTGAAGAGATCGCCCGGCGTTATGCCCAGCAATACCCTGATGAAAAAGAGCTGACGGCACGTGCACTGCTGAGTCCCTCAACCGGGTTGCGAACCCTGAAGATACGCGCGGTCTTCGCCCAGGAAGAGAGCAACAGCCCGCTGGAGGATCTGCTGTTTATCTCCAGTGATAACGAGCGCAAGAATTACCTGCGCCGCTTTGAGCACTATCTGAAGCAGAATCTCTCTTTCCTCTATTTCCGCCGCAGCGAGAACGAAAAGCGCGACAACCTGTGGAAAGTGATGGGCAGCAGTCAGGTTTTTGCCATGATCGATCCGCAATCTGCTACGGCGCAGAATCTGCTGCAGAGTCGCGGCTATAAACTGGTGATGATGCATCAGGATGAGGATGAGGCCTACTGGCAGCTCTTTAACCCGCAGGCGAACCCCTGTTTTCCGCAGTCGCAGACTATCCAGTTTATCGTGGTGCTGAGTACGCCAGAGCACAAGGTGCCTGCGGCGGTGATGCCGGGGACGGAAGTCGGACGACGCGTCAAGGCGCGGGTGCTGCAGCGGGCCAGCCAGGCGGAGTTTATCGCCGGTGTAAAAGCCCGCTACGGTGCCTGTGTCATGACCGGCACAGAGCTGACCGAACGGCATAGCTGGCCCTGGGTCGAAGCCTGCCATATCGACACCCAGGAGAGCGATGACGGGCTGGTGGCGGACAACAGCATCGATAACGGCCTGTTTTTACGCAGTGATTTGCAGCGGTTGTTTATTAACCGATTGATTAGCATTGATGGTGAGTCGGGACAGATCACCGTGCATCCCGGCGAGGATGCACAACAACATATTTCGCCCTGGTATCAGGAACTGGATGGCCGGATTTGCAGCCTGTGGGCTGCGGTGCCACCCGCCACGCGGCAACGGCTGCGCGCCCGTCGATAATCCCCGCTGAAGAGTGCAGAAGGATCTGCATTCTGAAGTAACAAAAGTGAAATAGCCTCGTTTTACCCCGCCTATTCCTCCAATCGAAAACGCTACAGAATTGGATAATCATGCCGATAACATCATTAACGCAGGGTAGTCAACGTGAACGATTTCTATACCGCCGAAGGCGTGATGGACAAGCATTCGCTCTGGCAGCGCTACGTGCCGCTGGTGCGCCATGAAGCGCTGCGTCTGCAGGTTCGCCTGCCGGCCAGCGTTGAACTTGACGATTTGCTGCAGGCCGGGGGGATAGGGCTGTTGAATGCCGTAGAGCGTTATGACGCGCTACAGGGAACAGCCTTTACCACCTACGCCGTACAGCGTATTCGTGGCGCAATGCTCGACGAGCTTCGCAGTCGGGACTGGGCACCGCGCAGCGTGCGCCGCAACGCGCGTGAGGTGGCCGGAGCGATGCACAAGGTAGAACAGTCGCTGGGGCGTTCCGCCTCCGAGCAGGAAGTGGCGCAGCAGCTGAACGTTTCCATGGAGGAGTACCGGCAGATCCTGCTGGACACCAACAACAGTCAACTTTTCTCCTACGACGAGTATCGGGAAGAGCACGGCGACAGTGCGGAGCTGGTGACGGAAGGCCATGAGGAGGCTAATCCGCTTCATCAGTTGCTTGAAGGGAGTCTGCGTGAGCGCGTCATTGAAGCGATCGAAGCGTTACCCGATCGTGAAAAGATGGTGCTGACACTGTACTACCAGGAAGAACTGAACCTGAAAGAGATTGGCGCGGTGCTTGATGTGGGTGAATCCCGCGTCAGTCAGCTGCACAGTCAGGCGATTAAACGCCTGCGGGCCCGGCTTACGGGAGCGCGCTAGCAGTATCAGTTCCTGGCGATTCAAAAATATAAGAAACCGGGGACTCAGTAATGGGAGCCAAGACCAAGGCCAGACCGTTAAGTCGTTATCTTAAAGACTATAAACACAGCCAGAGCAACTGTTCGCATTGTGGCAAGGTATTAGATCGAATGGCGCTCGTTTTTCGTGGTCAGATCATCAATAAAGAGGCCATCGCTCGGATGGACCAGATGATTGATGAACAACTGTGGCTGAAGCTTCAGCCAGAGCTGACCGCGCTCTGTCGCTTCTGCAGCGATATTTTTTGCAATACTCATCCGAATTATTTCGACATTATGGCGTTTAAACAGTACCTGTTTGAACAGACAGAAATGAGCCCCAGCACGATTCGCGAATATGTGGTGCGGCTGCGTCGGCTGGATGAGATGCTCAAAGCCAAAAATTTCCCCGCCGACAGGCTTAAGGGAGAGAGCTGGCATCAGTGTCTGGAAAGCGATCTGCCGGATGCCGGAAATAATAATTACCGCATCGCGCTGCGCAAGTACGATCAATTCTTAGGCTGGCAGCAGGGGTAACCCTGGTCTGCACCGAGGGCTCCCCCACGTGCCTGCGGCACGTTACTCTGTTATCCGCCTGCCGGGTAACGGAGAAGGGGGGAGCACGGCGCCGCTTCCTCACCGCATCGACGGTCACCTGAATCAGAGTGATCCTTTGCGCATCTTCTGCAACACTGTAAGGATAATTTGAATGCCCGAACGGAGGCAGCATTGTCTTTACATCTGTTACACCAATTCCCGCGTCTTGAACTGCTGGGCGCCCCGACACCGTTAGAACACCTGCCACGCCTCTCCGACTATCTGGGTCGCGATATTTTCATCAAACGTGATGACTTCACGCCAATGGCGATGGGCGGCAACAAGCTGCGTAAACTCGAATTCCTGGCGGCCGATGCGCTGCGCGAAGGGGCGGATGTGCTGCTGACGGCGGGCGCGATCCAGTCCAACCATGTGCGCCAGACCGCGGCCGTGGCAGCCCGCCTCGGCCTGAAGTGCGTGGCACTGCTGGAAAACCCGATTGGTACCCACGCTGAAAACTACCTGAGCAACGGCAACCGCCTGCTGCTGGATCTGATGGATGCGGAGGTGATCGCCGTGGATACGCTGCATAATCCCGCCGAACAGCTGGCTGAACAGGCTACACGTCTGGAAGCGCAGGGATTCCGTCCTTATATCGTTCCGGTCGGCGGCTCAAATGCGCTGGGTGCGCTAGGCTATGTGGAGTGCGCCCAGGAGATTGCACATCAGAGCGAAGGCGTGGTGGATTTTGCCGCCGTCGTGGTGGCATCAGGCAGCGCGGGCACCCATGCGGGGCTGGCGGTCGGCCTGGAGCAGCTGCTGCCGGAAACCGAGCTGGTAGGCGTCACCGTTTCACGTCAGACCGACGCGCAGTTGCCGCTGGTTGAGCGGCTGCGTCAGTCGCTGGCAGCCTCACTGGAGGTGCAGGCAACGGCCCCGATCACGCTGTGGGATGAGTATTTTGCGCCCCGCTATGGTGAGCCCAATGAGGAGGGCATGGAGGCGGTGAAACTGCTGGCAAGGCTGGAAGGCATTTTGCTGGACCCGGTCTATACCGGCAAGGCGATGGCCGGCCTGATTGATGGCATCAGTCAGAACCGCTTCCGTCGCGAAGGCCCGTTGCTGTTTATTCATACTGGCGGCGCGCCCGCGTTATTTGCTTATCATCCTTCGATCTGAGACAAGCGAATAAAACAGTTTATACTCCGGGCGTTATCATTCTGGACTGGCAGCGACTCGCCGTGCTGCCCTTATAAAAACACACACACAATACTGTCAAAAATGGGGTAAATATGTCCTTTTCTCGTGCAGGTCGTCAGATGGTGATGGGCGTTATGGCCGTGGCGCTGATTGCGGGCGTCAACGTTAAAACCTTTGCAGCGGAAAATCTGCTGAACAAGATTAAAGAGCGCGGCACGCTGCTGGTGGGTCTGGAAGGCACCTATCCGCCGTTCAGCTTCCAGGATGAGCAGGGCAAGCTGACCGGTTTTGAAGTGGAATTTGCGCAGCAGCTGGCACAGCACATGGGCGTTAAAGCGAGCCTGAAACCGACCAAGTGGGATGGCATGCTGGCTTCCCTCGACGCAAAGCGCATCGATGTGGTGATTAACCAGGTGACCATTTCCGATGAGCGTAAGAAGAAGTATGACTTCTCTACGCCTTACACCATCTCCGGTATTCAGGCGCTGACCATGAAGGCCAACGCCAGCACCATCAGCAAACCGGCTGATCTGGCGGGTAAAAAGGTTGGCGTGGGTCTCGGCACTAACTACGAGCAGTGGCTGCGTGAGAACGTGAAGGGCGTGGACGTGCGTACCTATGATGATGACCCGACCAAATATCAGGATCTGCGCTCAGGTCGTCTGAATGCCATCCTGGTTGACCGTCTGGCGGCGCTGGATCTGGTGAAGAAAACCGGCGATACCATGGCGGTAGCGGGTGACGCTTTCTCCCGTCAGGAAGCGGGCGTTGCCGTGCGTAAAGGCAACGACGATCTGCTGAAGGCAATCGACCAGGCCATTGCTGATATGCAGAAAGATGGCTCGCTGAGCAAGCTGTCTCAGAAATGGTTTGGCGCGGACGTGACGAAATAATGCAGGAAAGCCTTCAACTGGTGCTGGATTCAGCACCTTTTTTATTAAAGGGCGCGTTGTTCACGCTGCAGCTCAGCATTGGTGGCATGTTCTTCGGCCTGCTGCTGGGCTTTCTGCTGGCACTGATGCGGCTGTCTCACTTCTGGCCGTTTCGCGTGCTGTCGCGTATCTATGTCTCGATTTTTCGTGGCACTCCGCTGATCGCCCAGCTGTTTATGATCTACTACGGCCTGCCACAGTTTGGCATTGAACTGGACCCGATCCCTTCGGCGATGATTGGTCTCTCGCTCAACACCGCGGCTTACGCCTCGGAGTCCCTGCGTGGTGCCATCGCTGCGATTGAGCGCGGACAGTGGGAAGCGGCGGCGAGTATCGGCATGACGCGCTGGCAAACCCTGCGCCGGGTTATCCTGCCGCAGGCGGCGCGCACCGCACTGCCACCGCTGGGCAACAGCTTTATCAGCCTGGTAAAAGATACCTCGCTGGCCGCGACCATCCAGGTGCCGGAGCTGTTCCGTCAGGCGCAGCTGATCACCTCGCGTACACTGGAAGTCTTTACCATGTATCTGGCGGCTTCGCTGATCTACTGGGTGATGGCCACGGTGTTGTCTGCGTTGCAGAGTCGTCTGGAACAGCATGTTAACCGTCAGGATTCGGAGTCGAAATGAGTGCCATCGAAGTCAGAAAGCTGGTGAAATCATTTAATGGCCAGACGGTGCTGCACGACATCGATCTTGATGTGGCCGCCGGTGAAGTGGTGGCGATTATCGGCCCCAGCGGCTCAGGTAAAACCACGCTGCTGCGCAGTATTAACCTGCTGGAAGTGCCGGACAGCGGCACTATCCGGGTCGGCGAGATTACGGTGGATGCCGCGCTGGCGCAGAGCAAACAGAAAGAGCAGGTGCGTCGTCTGCGTCAGCAGGTCGGTTTTGTCTTCCAGAACTTCAATCTGTTTCCCCACCGTTCGGTGCTGGAGAACATTATTGAAGGACCGGTGATCGTAAAAGGTGAAGCGAAGGCGGAGGCCGTCGCCCGCGCCCGCACGCTGCTGGAGAAGGTCGGCCTGCACGGCAAGGAGGGAAGCTATCCGCGCCGTCTGTCGGGTGGACAGCAGCAGCGTGTGGCCATTGCGCGTGCGCTGGCGATGCGACCGGAGGTGATCCTGTTCGATGAACCCACCTCGGCGCTGGATCCGGAGCTGGTGGGGGAGGTGCTCAGCACCATCCGCGCACTGGCCGAAGAGAAACGCACCATGGTGATCGTCACGCATGAGATGAGCTTTGCCCGCGACGTGGCAGATCGCGCCATCTTTATGGATCAGGGGCGCATTGTGGAGCAGGGCGACGCGAAAGCGTTGTTCAGTAACCCGCAGCAGCCGCGTACCCGCCAGTTCCTCGACAAGTTCCTCAGTCAGTAATTCAGTGGCCTTCTCCGGAAGGCCGCATTGCTTTTTACTCCTCTCTGTTTAATCCGGAATAGCGCGCTGTCATGCTATTTCGGGTCGCCGTACCATAATGCGCTGATAAGCAGTTAAACCTTTTGCCACATCTGACAAATCTTTTCTTTTCATCAACGGCTGACTGGTTTTTATTTCTTCCGCTTTCTCTTATTTATCCCGTCAGCATTATCAAAGATTATTTTCCTTTAATTCATCGCTTCGGATGATATCGGGCGCAGAGCAGGGAAAATCAATAAGTGTAAGGAAACGTTCTGCTAAGTAAATAACGGTAACGTCAGGGCCAGATAATTGGTTTTAGGAGTTTCGCTACATTCAATGCGGCATCAATGGCGAATAATCGCTGGATAATCATAAAAGCCACAGAGATTTCCTCGCTTTCCTTTTCCGCATTCTGACCTACGCAGCAGGAGTCAATTAATGAGCCAGACGAAATCAGACCAGATATTGTGGGTAGACACCCTGAAGGGGGCCTGCATATTGCTGGTGGTCCTGTACCACACCGTGTTACCCGGTTTTGAGGGGACAATAAAATATCTCTCCGCCGGATGGGTCCCGGCCGAAATATGGATACAGTTTAATACGGTTCTGTCACCCTTACGGATGCCAGCCTTTTTCTTTGTTTCGGGACTGCTGGCCGCCAACGGTATTCTGAACCGGCCCTGGAAACAGGTATTTACCAGTCGTATTACCAATCTTTTTTATCTCTATATTCTGTGGGGCTTTATTCAGTGGTGGTCCATTATTGGTATCTCCACGGAAATTACCGGGCAGCGTATTTCACAGAACCTGAATGCTGCGTATGCCGGTTCGCTGTTTGAGTTTCTCAAGCTGACCTTTATGGCGATGAGTACCTCCTGGTATCTCTATGGCTTAGGACTCTATTTCCTCTGCGCTAAAATTTTCCGTGAATATAAGCTGGCCCTGGTGGCGGTGGCTATCCTGCTTAATTATCTGGCGGTCGAGAAAGTGATCCCGTTCTGGGGACCACAGAGCCTGGCCCAGTATTTCCTGTTCTTCCTGTTGGGCGCGTTCTGGAGCCAGACCATGCTGCGTCTGAGTGAGTGGCGTCGTGAGAACGTCATGCCCTGGGCGATACTGGCCGCCGTGGCGGGTATCCATGTGATCTTCGGTCTGGATAAGAGTCTGTTCCTGTGTGTGCTGGCGGTGTTGTTCAGCATTGCGGCCTGTCGCTGGCTGAATCAGCATTTCAGCATGCGTTATCTCAACTGGGTGGGCCGCAATACCCTGCAGATTTATGTGATTCACCGCATCTTTATCGAGTTCTTTGGTATGTCTGCGATTCTCTTCGCGCAGCGGCATCACCTGTTTGAACAGGCGTGGTTTTCATTTTTCTGGGCCTGCTTCTATCCGGTGGTGATCGTGGCGCTCTGCTCGCTCTGTTCCGTGGCGATCTGGTCGCTGACCAACCGCGGGGTGGGGCAGTCGCTGTTTCTGTTTCCGACGCTGCTTAAGCGGCAGCGGAATGCAGTTTCGCAGTAAAAGGGGAGCGCCTGGCGGCGGGGAGTGATTACCTGGCGGCGGGCTGGCTCTGAGAGGGGTTCGTCTGTCGGGTGTGGTAGTTATTACCTGGCGGTGGGCTGGCTCTGAGAGGGTTTCGCCTGTCGGGCGTGGGAGTTATTACCTGGCGGTGGGCTGGCTCTGAGAGGGTTTCGCCCGCCAGGCGTGAGGGAGTTTCAGCCTGCCCGTGCAGGCGGACGCGTCAAGGGGCGGACGCCCGCCCCTTAACAATCCCGGCGTCCGGCAGCCTCCGCGCCCCGCGTTGCGCGGTGCCTTCGTCACGCCCTGCGGCTGACGGACCGTCCGGACTCACCATCCCTGGCTCGTGCCGTCCTCTTGCCGACGTCCTGTCGGCTCATCCTGGCCTCCGGTTGCTCCTCAGCGCGCCGGATGCCTCTCCCACCCCCCGCCTTTGATATCTTCGTTTCTCCTGAATGGAGCGTCGTCTGCTGGCCTCAAGACGAAGCCAGTGATGGAAACTCACCGCAATTCTCACCGCAATAAGAGAGCCACATAAAAAAAGAAGAGATAACAGCGGGGAGGGAGGCCGTCTGAACCGCTGAGCGGATGAGGGATTTCAGGACGAGCGACAGGGATGTCGCGAAGAGGCAGGGTCGCGCCAGGGATGGCGCGTCCTGCCGGTCCGTGAGAAATCCGGAAGAAGCGAAGGGACCGCGAAGCGGCGGTGAGGCAGGCCGGAGCCCGGGGTCAAGGGGGCGCGGCGACTGGCGCCCCCTTGTCGGTCGCCTGCAGAGGCGAAGCTGAAACTGCCCGGTTTACCCGGCGAACGAAACCTTCTCATAGCCCGCTCGCGCAGCAAACCCCATCAGCCCAGCGACCAGCTGAACGAAACCTGCTCATAGCCCGCCCGCGCAGCGACCTCGCCGGCAACCCACCCCCTTACCCGATAGTCATCAGGCTGGCGTTACCGCCAGCAGCCGCGGTATTCACACTCAGTGAGCGCTCAATCAGCAGACGCTCCAGCAGCAGATTCGTCTCGCCGCGGGCGAAGCCCTGCACCGACACAATCGCGCCGTCACGCGCGGCAATCTGTTCGCACAGGGCGCGCAGCTGATCGGCATCGCCGTGATAGATTACCGCATCAAACTCCGCCGTCAGCGGGTCTCGCGCCAGCGTAATGCGCGCTTTCACCGCGTCCGGCAGCGAGGCACGCAGGGTGCGATGCAGCTCATCATCCTGCCACAGCGCTTTACTGCCGACGCTGGTCACGGCCGCCAGCTGAATCAACGCATCCTGCTCGTTGTCAGCCAGGCAGAGCACCTGATCGCGTGGCAACAGCGAGAAGGTATTGCGCTCACCCGTCGGGCCGGGCAGCAGCCGTACCACACCGGCCTGAGCCAGCTGGTCATAGCGCTCACAGAGTTCAGCCAGCGCCGGTTTATCTTTGGCCCAGCTGCTGAGTGCCTGATGCGGAGCCAGCAGAGCGTGACGCAGTGTGCTGTCAGCCGGGCGCTCCGCATCCTGACGATCGAAGGTCAGACGCAGCGCGCCATCCGGACGATGTGCCAGCAGGCGGTAGAGATAGAGCGGACCGCCCGCTTTCGGACCGGTACCGGATAGGCCTTCACCCCCAAACGGCTGCACGCCAACAACGGCGCCCACCATGTTGCGGTTAACGTAGAGGTTACCGACCCGGGCGCTCGCCGTGACCTGCGCAATGGTCTCATCGATACGGGTATGGACACCCAGCGTCAGGCCGTAACCGGAAGCGTTAATCTGCTCAACCAGCTGCGGCAGCGTGTTGCGGGTAAAGCGCACCACGTGCAGCACCGGTCCGAAAATCTCCTTATCCAGATCGCTGACCTGATCCAGCTCAATCAGCGTGGGTTTGACAAAGGTGCCGCTGTTCCACTCTTTGCTGTCCTGCGGATTATCCTGCACCGCCTGATAGACCGTGAAGCCCTTGTTACGCATCGCCTGAATATGGCGGTCAATATTGGCTTTGGCTTCGGCGTCAATGACCGGGCCGATATCGGTGGAGAAGCGCTCCGGGTTACCCATGCGGCACTCAGCCATCGCACCGCGCAGCATTTTCAGCGTATGGTCGGCGACATCCTCCTGGATGCAGAGCAGACGCAGGGCGGAGCAGCGCTGTCCGGCGCTGTCGAACGCCGAGGCAACGATATCAACCACCACCTGCTCGGTCAGCGCGGAGGAGTCAACGATCATCGCATTCATTCCGCCGGTTTCCGCAACCAGCGGCACTGGGCGGCCGTGCTGGTCAAGACGACCGGCGAGATTACGCTGCAGCAGGGTTGCCACGGCAGTGGAGCCGGTAAACATCACACCGCGCACCCGGTTGTCGCCGGTCAGCTGTGCGCCAACGGTTTCACCCTGGCCTGGCAGCAGCTGCAGCACGCCTGGTGGTACGCCCGCATCCAGCAGGATCTGCACCGCCTGCGCGGCAATCAGCGGCGTCTGCTCGGCAGGTTTGGCCAGCACGCTGTTGCCTGCTGCCAGTGCCGCCGCAATCTGACCGGTGAAGATCGCCAGCGGGAAGTTCCACGGACTGATGCAGACCACCGGGCCCAGCGGGCGATGGGTTTCATTGTCGAAATCGTCGCGCACCATGCCAGCGTAGTAATAGAGGAAATCGACCGCTTCGCGCACTTCCGCGATGGCGTTGTTGTAGGTCTTGCCCGCTTCACGCACCAGAATGCCCATCAGCTTCTGCATCTGGCCTTCCATGATCTGCGCCGCGCGCTCCAGAATCGCGGCACGCTCCTGCGGCGGGGTGGCAAACCAGATTGGCCCGCTGTTCACGGCGGCATCCAGCGCCACAGACACTTCCTGCTCTGTCGCTTCACGCACCTGACCCACGCGATCGCCAGGCACGGCCGGGTTCAGCACGTCGTGCAGCTCACCGGTGCCCGCTTCGCCATCGATCATCGGTTCGGCCAGGTAAGGGTGGGCGGCGCTGCTCAGCAGGGCGCTGGAGAGTGAGGCGAGGCGGTGTTCGTTGGCCATATCCAGACCCGCAGAGTTGACGCGGTTCTCGCCATAGAGGTCACGCGGCAGCGGGATCTTCGGATGCGGCAGGCCGATCGCGCCTTCGCTGGCCCCGAGTTTTTCAACGGCGAGCACCGGATCGGCAACCAGCTCGTCAATCGGCAGTGAGGTATCCGCGATGCGGTTAACAAAGGAGGTGTTGGCTCCGTTCTCCAGCAGACGACGCACCAGATAAGCCAGCAGGGTTTCATGCGTCCCCACCGGCGCATAGATGCGGCAGGGGCGATTCAGCTTCCCGTCCGCCACTTTGCCGACCACCTGCTCATAGAGGGGTTCACCCATGCCGTGCAGACACTGGAACTCATACTGTCCCGGATAGTAGTTGTTGCCCGCCAGCTGATAGATGGCGGCCAGGGTATGGGCATTGTGCGTGGCGAACTGCGGATAGATCAGGTTCGGCACGGAGAGCAGTTTACGGGCGCAGGCCAGATAGGAGATATCGGTGTAGACCTTGCGGGTGTAAACCGGATAGCCTTCCAGACCTTCCATCTGCGCGCGTTTGATTTCGCTATCCCAGTAAGCGCCTTTCACCAGACGGATCATCAGGCGGCGGCGACTGCGCTGAGCCAGGTCGATCAGCTCATCGATGACAAACGGGCAGCGTTTCATATACGCCTGGATGACGAAGCCGATTCCGTTCCAGCCTTCCAGCTCCGGCTCGAAACAGAGTTTCTCCAGCATATCCAGCGACAGTTCCAGCCGGTCAGCTTCTTCGGCGTCGATGTTGATGCCGATGTCATAGGAGCGCGCCAGCAGCGTCAGCGATTTCAGCAGCGGATAGAGCTCTTCCATCACCCGCTCATACTGCGCGCGGCTGTAACGGGGATGAAGGGCTGACAGTTTGATGGAGATGCCCGGGCCTTCATAGATGCCCCGGCCATTGGAGGCTTTACCAATCGCGTGGATCGCCTGCTGATAGGAGAGCAGGTAGGCTTTGGCATCGCCTGCGGTCAGTGCCGCTTCGCCCAGCATGTCGTAGGAGTAGCGGAAGCCTTTCTCTTCCAGCTTGCGGGCGTTTGCCAGGGCTTCGGCAATGGTTTCGCCGGTCACGAACTGCTCACCCATCAGTCGCATCGCCATATCCACACCTTTGCGGATTAGCGGCTCGCCACTCTTACCGATAATGCGGTTCAGAGAGCGTGACAGGTTCGCTTCGTTATGGGTTGAGACCAGACGGCCGGTAAACAGCAGACCCCAGGTGGCCGCGTTGACAAACAGGGACGGGCTGCGTCCCAGGTGTGACTGCCAGTTCCCGTTGCTGATTTTGTCACGGATCAGCGCATCGCGGGTTGGCTTGTCGGGAATACGCAGCAGCGCTTCGGCAAGGCACATCAGCGCCACGCCTTCGTGAGAGGATAATGAGAACTCCTGCAGCAGGCTTTGCACCATACCGGCGCGTCCGGTTGCACCCTTCTGGTGCCGCAGCTTGTCGGCAAGCTGATAAGCGAGCTGATGGGTTTTCTCTGTCAGCGGCGCCGGCAGGCGCGCCTGCTCCAGCAGCATCGGCACCGCATCCGTCTCCGGACGACGCCATGCGGCGGTCACGGCGGAACGGGTCACGGACTGCGGTAAAATCTGCTCTGCGAAGTCAAGGAACGGCTGATGCAGCTCCTCTGGCTGGATGTCGTCAGACTCGGCGGCGGCCTGTGCAGTGAGAGGGATCTCCGGCACGGCATCCCCGGTTTCCAGCTGGCCCAGGTAGTTAAAAATCGCCTGTTTGATCAGCCAGTGTGGCGTGCGGTCGATGCGCTGCGCAGCCAGTTTGATGCGCTCACGTGTCGCGTCATCCAGTTTTACACCCATGGTGGTTGTACCCATGACTTCCAGGCTCCTTAATAGTGGTTCGATACGGCGTGGGCTGCACTATCACTTAAGTTGCAACTTTGTGCAACCGTGTTAAATGTGAGCCAGTTAACACCCCTGTGACATCGCCAATTGTTAAATCTGACAATTCGGCACGGATATTGCTGCAAGATCCTCGCCAGGTTGGCAGGCCGCATAAAATGCGGGTTTCCGGCAGGTTGCACGGTGGTGCAACCGGATAACTGTGAGCGAGTGCAACCTCTGGACACTTTTTCACAACCGGTTAGTGAAATCACTGTAACGCCTGTGTTAAATCCATTGTGCGCGCCACGCCTTTCCGGCAGGATACCGCGCCGCTGGGAAATGACTGACGCCCTGACGAAAACAATCGGCCCGTTCTGTCCCGTTCCGGCAGGCGGGTAGCTGGCGATTTCTCTGGGATATCAAATAATAAGTGGAGAGACAGATGAGTGTAAGTACACCAATGCTGGTGACCTTTGTGGTTTATATACTTGGGATGGTGTTAATCGGTTTTGTGGCCTACCGTTCGACCAAAAACTTTGATGACTACATCCTGGGTGGCCGCAGTCTGGGTAGTGTGGTCACCGCACTCTCTGCGGGTGCCTCAGATATGAGTGGCTGGCTGCTGATGGGATTGCCGGGGGCGATCTTCATCTCAGGGATCTCTGAGAGCTGGATTGCGATCGGTCTGACCATCGGTGCCTGGCTGAACTGGAAAATCGTCGCCGGCCGCCTGCGTGTTCAGACGGAACACCACAACAATGCGCTGACGCTGCCAGACTTCTTTACCAGCCGCTTTGAAGATCACAGCAAAATTCTGCGTGTGATTTCGGCCATTGTGATCCTGGTGTTCTTCACCATCTACTGCGCCTCTGGCGTGGTTGCCGGTGCGCGTCTGTTTGAAAGCACCTTTGGCATGAGCTATGAGACCGCACTGTGGGCGGGGGCGGCAGCCACCATCCTTTATACGCTGGTGGGGGGATTTCTGGCGGTGAGCTGGACGGATACCGTTCAGGCCAGCCTGATGATTTTCGCCCTGATCCTGACGCCGGTGTTTGTGATTATCGCGGTGGGCGGCTGGTCTGATTCGCTGACGGTGATTGAGGCGAAAAGCCTGGAAAATCTCGACATGCTGAAAGGGCTGAACTTCGTTGCGGTGATCTCGCTGCTCGGCTGGGGCCTGGGCTACTTCGGCCAGCCGCATATTCTGGCGCGCTTTATGGCGGCGGATTCGCACCGCTCAATCCGCACCGCACGTCGCATCGGCATGGCGTGGATGGTGTTCTGTCTGGCGGGGGCGGTCGCTGTTGGCTTCTTTGGTATCGCCTACTTCCAGAACAATCCGACGCTGGCGACCGGCGTCAACGACAACGCAGAGCGCGTCTTTATCGAACTGGCACGCATCCTGTTTAACCCGTGGATTGCCGGTATTCTGCTGTCAGCGATTCTGGCGGCGGTGATGTCAACCCTGAGCTGTCAGCTGCTGGTCTGCTCCAGCGCCCTGACTGAAGATCTCTACAAAGGCTTCCTGCGTAAAAACGCCAGCCAGCAGGAGCTGGTATGGGTAGGGCGTCTGATGGTGCTGCTGGTGGCGCTGATCGCGATTGCACTGGCGTCTAACCCGGAAAACCGCGTACTGGGTCTTGTCAGCTACGCCTGGGCGGGCTTCGGGGCGGCCTTTGGACCGGTCGTGCTGTTTGGCGTCTGCTGGAAGCGCATGAACCGCAACGGCGCGCTGGCCGGTATGATTGTCGGTGCGCTGACCGTGCTGGTGTGGAAGCAGTATGGCTGGCTGGGTCTGTATGAAATTATCCCGGGCTTCATCTTCGCCAGCATCGCGATTGTGGTCTTCAGCCTGATGGGACGTGAACCTTCAGCCGAAGCGCAGCAGCGCTTTGCCGCCGCTGAGGCGGAGTTCCAGACCAAATAAGCAGAGCGTCAGGAGTGAAGGCCCGTCCCGCAGGGGGCGGGCCTTTTTGTTACAAAGATAAAAGCCTCAAAAATGCAATTATCTCCATCGGCAACTTGTTTTTTTCGCAGCGATAATGATAATCGGTATCGTTTACACTTTACCTGAATTTACCGTTAATTGACGCTGCTTAACATTCAAGAGGCTGGCAATGTTCGTTCCCTTTCTCATCATGCTGCGCGAAGGACTTGAAGCCGCGCTGATTGTCAGCCTGATCGCCAGCTACCTCAAACGCACCCAGCGCACCCAGTGGTTTCCGGCCATGTGGGCAGGCGTCTTTGTCGCCGCGGCACTCTGCCTGGGGCTGGGTCTGTTTATCAATGCCACCACCGGCGAGTTCCCGCAAAAAGAGCAGGAGCTGTTCGAAGGCATTGTGGCGCTGATCGCCGTCGTGATCCTCACCTCCATGGTGTTCTGGATGCGCAGAGTGGCGCGCAATATCAAAGTTGAGCTGGAGCAGGCGGTCGACCAGGCGCTGCAACGTTCGGGCCGGGGCGGTCTGGCACTGGTTCTGATGGTCTTTCTTGCCGTGGCGCGGGAAGGCCTGGAGTCAGTCTTCTTCCTGCTGGCCGCTTTTACGCAGGATGTCGGTTATGCGCCGCCGATTGGCGCGGTGCTGGGGCTGGCGACGGCGGTGGTGCTGGGCATGCTGCTCTACTGGGGCGGTATCCGCCTGAACATGGCGCACTTCTTCCGCTGGACCAGCGTCTTCATCCTGTTTGTGGCGGCCGGTCTGGCCGCAGGGGCGATTCGCGCCTTCCACGAGGCGGGTCTGTGGAATCACTATCAGGAAGTGGCCTTCGATCTCAGCAATACCTTATCGACCCATTCGCTGTTTGGCACCCTGCTGGAAGGCGTGCTGGGTTATCAGGAGGCCCCCAGCGTCAGTGAAGTGACCCTTTACTTCGTCTACCTGATCCCGGCCCTGATTCTGTTTTTTATGCCTGCGCGTCCTGCTGCGTCGGCCACTGTGTAATACGACCTTTAACGGGCGCATCTTACGCCCGCAACGTGATAGGGAAAAAGAGATGACAATGCGTTTCCGCCGCAAGGCACTGCTGTTTCCTCTGCTGGCGATTTCTGCTTCTGCGGCGGCAGCCGTTCCTCAGGTTACCGTAAGCGTCAACGACAGGCAGTGTGAGCCGATGAGCTTAACGGTGAAGGCCGGTAAAACTCAGTTTCTGATTAAAAATAACAGCCAGAAAGCGCTGGAGTGGGAGATCCTGAAAGGTGTGCTGGTGGTGGAAGAGCGTGAAAACATTGCGCCGGGCTTCAGCCAGAAGCTGACCGCTAATCTGGAGGCCGGGGAATATGAGATGACCTGTGGTCTGCTGAGCAATCCAAAGGGCAAACTGATTGTGCAGGCGGGGGAGAGCGCGACGCCAGGCGCAACCTCCGCGCGGATGCAGCTGGAAGGCCCGATCACGCAATACAAAGCCTGGGTGACGGAGCAGGTGAATCAGCTGGTGAGCCAGACGCAGGCCTTCACCGATGCGGTCAAAGCCGGGGAGGTCGAAAAAGCCAAAGCGCTGTTTGCCCCGACCCGCCAGTATTACGAGCGCATTGAGCCGATTGCTGAACTCTTCTCCGATCTCGATGGCAGCATTGATGCCCGTGAAGATGACTATGAAAAGAAAGCGGAGGATCCTAAGTTCACCGGCTTCCACCGTCTGGAGAAAGCGCTGTTTGCGGAGAACAGCACGAAAGGGATGACGGGCTATGCCGACCAGCTCAACAAAGATGTGAAAGATTTGCAGGTACGCATCAGTGAACTGGCTTTCCCGCCGGCCAAAGTGGTGGGCGGCGCGGCCGGTCTGATTGAAGAGGTTGCCTCCAGCAAGATCTCCGGCGAAGAAGATCGCTACAGCCGTACCGACCTGTGGGACTTCCAGGCGAATATTGATGGAGCACAGAAAATCGTTGATCTGCTGCGCCCGCTGGTCAGCAAAGCCAATCCGCAGCTGCTGGCGAAGGTCGATGCCAACTTCAAAAAAGTGGATGTGATCCTGAGCAAATACCGCACGAAAACCGGTTTCGAATCGTATGAGAAACTGAGTACGGCTGACCGCAATGCGCTGAAAGGGCCTGTCACCGCCCTGGCGGAAGATCTTTCCTTACTTCGTGGCACGCTGGGTCTGGATTAATCATGAGTCGTAAGCCAGAGGACGCGCAGCAGCCTGCGCGTCGTCGTTTATTAAAAGGGCTGGGCCTGCTGGGGGGCGCCGCTGCCTTCTCCGGCGGTTGCCCGTTTCATGCCGCCGCCGCCGACACGTTTTCGCCGGGTACGGTGACGCCTCAGGCGCGGCAGCAAAAGCAGCCGTTTTATGGTCAGCATCAGGCGGGCATTATCACGCCACAACAGGCATCGATGATGCTGGTGGCGTTTGACCTGCTCAGCAGTGATAAAGCCGATCTGGTGCGGCTCTTCCGGCTGCTGACCCAGCGCATCGCCTTTCTTACCGCGGGTGGGCCGGCACCGGTCGTCACCAACCCGCAGCTGCCGCCAATGGATTCGGGCATTCTCGGCCCGACGATCGCGCCGGATAATCTCACCATCACCGTGTCGGTCGGCAGCAGCCTGTTCGATGAGCGTTTTGGTCTGACCCCGCATAAGCCGAAAAAACTGCAGCCGATGACGCGCTTCCCTAACGATTCGCTGGATGCCGCTCAGTGTCATGGCGATCTGCTGCTGCAGATCTGCGCCAACACCCAGGATACGGTGATCCATGCCCTGCGCGATATCATCAAGCACACGCCTGACCTGCTTGGGGTTCGCTGGCGACGGGAAGGCTTTATCTCTGACCACGCGGCGCGCAGTCAGGGGCAGGAGACGCCGATTAACCTGCTGGGCTTTAAGGATGGCACCGCGAATCCGGATACGCACGACGCTGCCCTGATGAATCAGCTGCTGTGGGTGACGGCGGATCAGGATGAACCGGTCTGGGCGCGTCATGGCAGCTATCAGGCGGTGCGTCTGATTCGCTTTCACGTGGAGATGTGGGATCGCACCCCGCTGGGCGAGCAGCAGACCATCTTTGGTCGCGATAAGCTGAGTGGAGCTCCGCTGGGGATGCAGCATGAGCATGATATTCCTGACTATGCCCGCGATCCGGACGGGCAGGTGATTGCGCTGGATGCGCATATTCGCCTTGCTAACCCCCGCACGCCAGAGACGGCCAGCAGTCTGATGCTGCGCCGCGGCTACAGTTACTCCGCCGGGATCTCGGCGTCAGGGCAGCTGGAGATGGGCCTGCTGTTTGTCTGCTATCAGCACGATCTGGAGCGCGGATTTCTGACGGTGCAGGGGCGACTGAACGGCGAGGCGCTGGAAGAATATATCCGTCCCTTTGGCGGCGGTTATTTCTTTGCGTTGCCGGGTGTCCCGGACGCCAGCCATTATTTAGCGCAATCCCTGCTGGAAGCCTGATTAAATTTCAACCACTGCGGACGGCCCGATTTCTGGCCGTCCGACTTTTCTTTCCCGTAACCTGACTGACGGAGTTTTAACTGAGAATCAGCCGGGGCTTCGCCGAATTAAAATAAGATAACTTTTTGAAATAGCTGATTTTTACACGCACTGGTAAAATAAAGGCTTACCCGCGAATAGCAATTCCTTTGCCAGCAGTTAAAATTACTGTTGCAAAGGTTCAGCAAAATGATGCACTTTATTAAACAGGCGTAATCGGACGTGTCGATGTATCACACTGGAGTTCGCGCATGGGTCGAGTCTTTTATGGAAAGTCATTGTCAGTAAATAGATTGCGCCTGACCGCGAGGGCCATTCTGCCTCGTTATTTCTTCCTTCCTTCAACCAACTCTTTTGTCTTACCGTTTCCTTTTTTATCCGGTGTTCAGCCACGCTTCTGCGCTGCTGCATACCCACTATCCTGTCCTGTCATGGCTTAAAAGGAAGCCAACTGAAACCTCTAAAGCGTTCACGTAATCGTAACGGGCCACCGGCCTGACACGGGAAATGAAACCAACTGAAAGGTGCCACTATGGGAAGACAGAAAGCAGTGATCAAAGCGCGTCGTGAAGCGAGAAGAGTGCTTCGCAATGACTCACGGAGTCATCGTCAGCGCGAAGAAGAGTCGGTCACTTCGCTGGTGCATATGGGCGGACTGGATTCGATTGGCATGGCACGCGATGCGCGCGACCGGCTGCCGATTGAAGCCCGGAATGAGGCTCAGGCGCACTATCTTAATGCCATAGAGACGAAGCAGCTGATCTTCGCAACCGGTGAAGCCGGATGCGGTAAAACCTGGATCAGCGCCGCGAAAGCGGCTGAGGCCCTGATTCATAAGGATATCGACAGGATTATCGTTACGCGCCCGGTACTACAGGCAGATGAGGATTTGGGCTTCCTGCCCGGCGATATTTCTGAGAAATTCGCCCCTTATTTCCGTCCGGTTTATGACATTCTGGTTAAACGTCTTGGCGCATCCTTTATGCAATATTGTCTGCGTCCGGAAATTGCCAAAGTTGAGATTGCGCCTTTCGCCTACATGCGAGGCCGCACTTTTGAAAATGCTGTGGTGATTCTGGACGAGGCGCAGAACGTGACCGCCGCGCAGATGAAAATGTTCCTGACCCGACTGGGCGAAAACGTCACGGTCATTGTTAACGGCGATATTACCCAGTGCGACTTGCCCGCTGGGGTGCCTTCTGGTCTCGCAGACGCGCTGGCGCGGTTTGAAGAGGACGAGATGGTTGGCATTGTGCGCTTCGGCAAAGAGGATTGTGTGCGTTCAGCGCTGTGTCAGCGCACCCTGCACGCGTACAGCTAGTGTTCGATTGAGTAGAAGTGTAGCGCCCAAACCCGGCTCCGGCCGGGTTTTCTTATTGTGGAGGGCAGGCTCCGCTGTCCATCGGGTTGCGCCCGCTGTCGAACCCCGCGGGGCTTCTCACCCCCTCTCCGAGCAATATGCAAAAAAAAAGCCTGAACTTTCGTTCAGGCTCTTCTTCAGAATGTGGCGGTGAGAGGGGGATTGATTCGCTTCGCTCACCCTGCGGGCAGCGTCGCAGGCTCCGCTGTCCATCGGGCTGCGCCCGCTGTCGCACCCCGGCGGGGCTTCTCACCCCCTCTCCATGCAATATGCAAAAAAAAGCCTGAACTTTCGTTCAGGCTCTTCTTCAGAATGTGGCGGTGAGAGGGGGATTGATTCGCTGCGCTCACCCTGCGGGCAGCGTCGCAGGCTCCGCTGTCCATCGGGCTGCGCCCGCTGTCGAACCCCGGCGGGGCTTCTCACCCCCTCTCCGTGCAATATGCAAAAAAAAAAGCCTGAACTTTCGTTCAGGCTCTTCTTCGGAATGTGGCGGTGAGAGGGGGATTCGAACCCCCGATACGTTGCCGTATACACA
Organism: Pantoea sp. GM_Pan_3; assembly: GCF_026541045.1. NCBI lineage: Bacteria > Pseudomonadati > Pseudomonadota > Gammaproteobacteria > Enterobacterales > Erwiniaceae > Pantoea > Pantoea sp. GM_Pan_3. The sequence continues at coordinate 516,129 of NZ_JALNVA010000001.1, forward strand.
CTTTCCAGGCGTGCTCCTTCAGCCACTCGGACACCTCACCACATTTGTTTCGCTGACCGCGCTGGGTCAACGGGGCGGTACTATAGGGAGTCGGCTGAAAACGGTCAAGCACTATTTTTTTCTTTTGATCTATTCGCTTAAGCTCTGAACGAATTGATTTATTCCGGCCTGAAACTGGCCATTTCTCCGCCTGATTTCCCGTCCTGTCTGCGCAGTGGGACAGAGCAGGGCAGCGGGCAGGACGACATCCTGAGCAACATCTCAAACCGGATGCCGTCCCGCGGAAGGCTGAAATCAGCTCTTCACCCGGTTAGCGAAGCTTTTGCGCAGCTTCTGCAGCTTCGGCGGGATGACCGCCATGCAGTAGCCGTTGCGCTGACCCGCGCCTTCCCAGTAATCCTGATGATAGGCTTCAGCAGGATACCACTCCTTCAGCGGCTCGATGGTCGTCACCAACGGCACATCATGGTCGGCCTGAGCTCGTTCAATGGCGGCACGCGCTTCCGCTTCCTGCTCAGCATTGGCCGGGAAAATGGCGGAGCGATACTGGGTGCCGATATCGTTACCCTGGCGGTTAAGCTGGGTCGGATCGTGCGTCACGAAGCTGATATCCAGCAGGTCGCCAAAACTCACCTGCTCGGGGTCAAACCCAATGCGGATCGCTTCCGCGTGGCCGGTCGCGCCGCTACAGACCTGCTCATAGGTAGGATTCGGGCGCGCGCCGCCGGTATAGCCGCTTTCAACCGACTCTACGCCGATCACATCCTTAAAGACCGCTTCGGTACACCAGAAACAGCCACCCGCGATAACTGCGTATTCGATTGCCATAATATTTTACTCCTGTCAGGTCGAAAGAGGTGAATGGGGGCGCAGCGGAGAGCTTTCAACTAGATCAGCATCTCCGGTTTAAAATCTCCGCTCTTATCCAGCATTTTATCGCTCATCACGCTGAAGCGGCCTTCGCCGGTGTAGTGCAGGGTCGCCGGGTATTCGGGCTGTTCGGCCACATGTGCCTTAACGATCTCAAAAATAAACAGGTTGTAGTTAGCCACCATCGAGTCGTCATAGAGCTGGCATTCAAAGCTGGCAAAACATTCGGCAATCATGGGGGCGCTGACCACCTGACCCGGCTCCGGCGTCAGGCCGAACGCGGCGAACTTATCCAGCTGGTCGCCGTGGCTGTTGCCGACCGCCACCACCTCATCAATCAGTGAAGCGGCCGGGATATTGAGGACGCACTGGCCACTGTTGCGAATCAGGGCGTGGCTGTGATTCATACCGGCAATCATGCAGCCCACCAGAGAGGGCGAGAACTCCAGCACCGTATGCCAGCCGAGCGTCATGATGTCCTGCTCATTGTTGTACTGCGAACTGAGCAGCAGCACCGGACCCGGTTCGAGATATTTACGGGCTTTACTGACCGGAAAGGCATATTTGTGCATGCGTTGGCTCATGGCTTAACTCCTTTAACGGAATGTCGCCATTAAGTGTAGAGCACGCAGCGCATGCAGCAGGGGGTAAGGCAGAGGGGCGAGGGCGGGCAGCGCGAATATTTTTTCGCCCGCGCCGCGATCTTAATGTTTCCTTAATCTGCAGTCGCGATACTGGCGGCTCCTGTTGAGGAGGTTACTATGAAAACTGTGTCTGCTTCCCTGCCCGTTGCGGCTCCGCGTCCGCTGAGTGAATATGCTGCCCTGCTGATTACCGCAGCGACCCTTATTCTGTTCCTCAGTGCCTGGTTCAGCGCCTAACATCTGACCACGGCCCGGCAACCGCTTCTGTCCCGGCGGTTCTCCAGAAAAAACTGAAACCGGTGTAACTGGACGATACGGCTGACAATGCTCAGCCCAAGTCCGATGCCGCCGTAGCGACTGTCCATGCGGATAAACGCTTTACTCAGCTCACCACTTTTACTCTCATCAATGCCCGGCCCCTGATCTTCCACCACCAGCATCGGTTGCGGAGACGCGAGCAGCTGGACGGTGATCGTACTGTTGTCCGGGCTGTAGCGATGGGCATTCTCGACCAGGTTGCGCAGCAGCATCTTCAGCAGCGTCGCATCCCCGCGCACAAACTGCTCCTCCGGCAGATCGAGCAGCAGCGTCTGCTGATGCGCCTCCAGCATGATACTCAGCTCCGCCTCCATCGGCAGGATCACATCTGCAATCAGTCCCACGTTCTGGTAGGTGCCGGAGGTAAAGGACTGGCCGGCGCGTGCCAGACTTAAAAGCTGCGAGACGCTGTGCGTCATCTGATCCAGTCGCTGCACCAGTGGCTGCACTTTCACATCGCTGTTGCGCTCGATTAACTCCAGATGCAGCCGTAAGCCGGCCAGCGGCGTGCGCAGCTCATGCGCCACATCGGCGGTGAACAGACGTTCACGCTCCAGGCTGGTGTTAAGGCGCGCCACCAGCTGATTGATCGCCAGGGTGACCGCCTCGATTTCATGAACCTGACTGTGGCAGGTGATGGGGTGGAGATTATCTTCACCCCGACTTTCCAGCTCACGCTGTAGCTGATAGAGCGGCCGGGTGATCCATTTCACCGCCTGGTAGCAGAGCAGCAGCGTCAGCGTAATCATCACCAGGCTCGGCACCGCCAGGCTGGCGACCGCTTCATGGACTTCGCGCTTGACGTGGCTGTCCATGTTGCGCTTCTGCAGCTGCGCTTCCACCAGAAACTGAATCTGCTCTTTACTCTCATGCCAGAGCCAGACCACGCTGATCACCTGAAAGACCAGCAGGATCAGGCCGATGGTCAGGATCAGGCGAAAGCGCATACTGCGGTGATCGAATCGTCCTGTCATGTTGCCTCGCGCGGGGTCTCCTGCGTGACCAGCGCATAACCAAATCCGCGTACGGTGCGGATGGCGCTTTTGCCGATTTTGTCGCGCAGATTATGAATATGAACTTCCAGCGTATTGGTCGACGGCTCGGTCTCCCAGTTATAGATATCCTGGTAGAGAATTTCGCGGTGAACCGGATTGCCGGCCTTCAGCATCAGCCGTGACAGGATCGCAAACTCTTTGGGGGTGAGATCCAGCAGCTCATCGCTGAGCGTGATCTGACGGTGGGTCATATCCAGCGCCAGCGCGCCCACTCTGACCTGACTGTCGCCCTGATTGACGTGGCGGCGGATCAGCGCACGGATGCGCGCCAGCAGCTCATCCAGCGAGAACGGTTTGATCAGATAATCATCGGCACCCGCGTCCAGTCCGGCAATGCGTTCGCTGATGGTGTCGCGGGCGGTGAGGATCAGGACCGGGGTCATCTTCTTCTGCCGCCGCAGACGGATCAGGAAGTGCAGTCCATCCTCGTCCGGCAGGCCGAGATCCAGCACCACCAGACTGTAGAGGCCGCTGGCATAATGCGCTTCCGCATCCCGAACGCTGGTGACGCCATCGCAGACATAACCTTCACCTTCCAGCGCCAGTATCAGACCCTGCAGCAGCAGGGCGTCATCTTCCACTATCAGTATCTTCATTCGTGTTGGCTCCGACACGATGTCAAAATATCATCCGCAGGCACATATTCGTGGGTTGCGGTGCCGGTTAATCCCAGCAGCGTTGAGAACAGATTATCCTGTGAGAAATCGTCTGTCGCCGCCAGTTTATTCAGGCAGGTGCGGTTAACCGCATAACGCTGCTGATAATCCGGGGAGAGCCAGATCAGCAGCGGCACATGCTTCTGCGTATCGGGCGCTATCGCATAGGGCAGGCCATGCAGGTAAGCCCCGTTTTCTCCCAGCGACTCGCCGTGGTCAGAGAGATAGACCAGGCTGGTGGTAAAGCGATCCTGATGCGCACGCAGCACGCCAATCGCCTTATCCACGATGTGATCCACATTGAGCAGCGTATTGTCGTAGGTGTTGATCAACTGCTGCTGTGAACAGTCCTGAATCTGATTCGTGTCACAGGTCGGCTCAAACTGACGGAACTGTGGCGGGTAGCGATGGCTGTAGGTCGGGCCATGACTGCCGATGGTGTGCAGAACGATAATCGCGTTGCCTTTTAGCTGGCTGATGTACTCATCCAGGCCATGGAACAGCACGTCATCATAACATTCGCCCTCAATACACATGCCGGGCAGATTCAGGCTGGTCATATCCTGATGCGGCACCCGATCGCAGGCTCCCTTACAGCCACCGTCATTCTCATTCCACAACACGCTGACCCCGGCGCGCTGAATGACATCCAGCACCCCCTCTTCATGGGCCGCCAGCACATCATCATAGTGGGCACGCGGCATGTTGGAAAACATACAGGGCACGGACACCGCCGTGGCCGTTCCGCATGAGGTGGTGTGCGGGAAGTAAATCACATCATCTTTCGCCAGCAGGGGATTGGTCAGCCGGTCATAGCCGCCCAGCGAGAAATTCTGCGCGCGTGAGGTTTCACCCAGCACCACAATCGTCAGGTTCGGTTTGCCCCGGCTGTGGCTGGCGTTCAGATGGGCATCTTCACCGATCCGTACCAGCGGCACATTCTGCAACTCATGATGCTTATACCAGGAGAGCGTGGCGGCGATGCTGTTAGAGGGGCTCAGCGCTTTGACCAGCTCGCGGTTGTTGCGGAACAGCGAGGCGTAATCCTTATAGAAGAGCAGGGCGATCAGCGCGATCAGCGCCGCTGACAGCACAATGCTGAGCAGGCGTGCCAGCACCCCGCGCCACTGCTGCCGTTTTATCCGCGGCCAGAACATCATCAGCGCCATCAGCACGCCTGAGGTGAGCAGGGTGAGGAGCAGCTGCGGTGTCAGCAGGGCAAAAGACTCGGAGGCGGTGGTATCCATCATGTTGGTGATCATCGAGCGATCGATCACGATGTTGTAGGTATGGATAAAATACTGCGCCGACGCGGAGAGCAGAATAAAGAGCGCCGCCAGCAGGCGATCCAGCCAGAAAAATGAGGCCAGCGTAAGCACGATATTGATGACGCTGAAGGCGACCAGCGGCATGGATAAAAACACCAGCGTGGTATGCAGGCTCGTCAGCGGCATCACCGCCAGCACCTGACGGTAATAGACCAGATTAAGGAAAACCGCGATATAGATCGCCGCCAGGAGGAGCAGAGTCAGGCGGCTAATCAGCGGCCTCTTCAGTGTAAACGCCATGTGTGCAGGCACCCGAGGAAAAGAAAGTGTGCTGAGAGTGCGCTTTCAATATTAGGAATACCTTAAGAAGCTTAAGCTTCGTTTCAGGCCGCCGGATCCCCGAAGCGAAACGGCCGCAGCTCCGGCCAGCACTGGCCCTGCGGGGCAGCGGGGGAAACAGCACACCCCCTGTCTGGGCTACTTTTCTGCTTACTTAACCGCAGCGGCTGGCATGAAAAGTGCATCTTTCTGGCATTACCCCTATTAATGTCTACACTTAATCTGAAGATGTTCTCAGTGAGTCAGTATTGTCAGCAACGCGTTTGCACGTTTGAGGAGAGTGACCTATCTATTCACCCAGCTTTACCCCTCAATCACCGCTTTATCAGAATTTCCCGCTTGCTGACCTGACTGCGTCAGGACATTCTTGTTTCAACTCAATGTTTTATTAAATCTGATTTTCAGGAGAAGTGACGTGACCCAGGTGGAAGAGACACATCCCACGTATCCGGCATTACGCAGCGGACAGTACGCCTTCTTTTTTGATGTCGACGGCACGCTGGCAGCGATACAGTCCCGTCCCGAAGCGGTATTCATTCCTCAGCAGGTCATCGCGCAACTGCAACAGCTTTCTGACCATTGTCAGGGCGCCCTCGCGCTGGTTTCCGGCAGACCCATTGCACAGCTTGATGCGCTGGCCGCGCCCTGGCACGGACCCGCTGCGGGCGTCCATGGTGCAGAGCGCCGCAATGCGCAGGGTGAACTGCATCGCATCAGCCTGCCCGCCGAGGTCGAGCAGGCGCTCCGGCAGGAACTGCAGGATGCCATGGCAGGCTGGCCTGGTACGCAGCTGGAGGTAAAAGGCATGGCCTTTGCGCTCCACTATCGCCAGGCGATGCAGCATGAGCAGGATGTGATGCGACTGGCCGAACAGTCCGTGAAGCGTTTTCCCGGACTGGCACTGCAGCCGGGGAAATGTGTCGTTGAAATTAAACCGGCAGGCATCGATAAGGGCGCTGCGATCAGCGACCTTATGCAGCAGGCCCCGTTTGCCGGACGTACCCCCGTTTTTATCGGTGACGATTTGACCGACGAGAAGGGCTTTGTGGCGGTTAACGCGCAGCAGGGCATCTCGATTAAGGTCGGTGAAGGTTCCAGCCAGGCCCATTATCGGCTTACTGATGTCGATGCGGTTTACGGCTGGCTGGAAAAAACATTATTACTATTAGAGCAAGACAACGTCGGTAAGGAGTTTAGGTTATGAGTCGTTTAGTGGTTGTATCTAACCGTGTCGCCATGCCAGATGGGTCTAAAACCAGCGCAGGCGGTTTGGCCGTCGGCATCCTTGATGCCCTGAAAAGCACGGGTGGATTGTGGTTTGGCTGGAACGGTGAAATCAGCGAGTTTTCTGGTGAAGAAGAGGAGCAGGTCAGCGTTCAGGAACATGAGGGCATTGAGTATGCCTCCTTCCCGCTTAACCAGAACGAATATGATCTCTACTATTGCCAGTTCTCCAATACCGTCATCTGGCCCGCTTTCCATTATCGTCTCGACCTGGTGCAGTTCCAGCGTGAAGCCTGGGAAGGGTATTGTGACGTAAACGATATGGTTGCGCAGCGTCTGAAACCGCTGATTAAGCCTGATGATATTGTCTGGATCCACGATTATCACTTTTTACCGTTTGCCGCCGCGCTGCGCCGCGCGGGCATTAATAACCGCATTGGTTTCTTCCTGCATATTCCGTTCCCGACCCCGGAAATATTCAATGCACTGCCGCCGCATAAAGAGCTGCTGGAGATGCTGTGCGAGTATGATCTGCTCGGCTTCCAGACCGAATCTGACCGCGTGGCCTTCCTCGACAGCGTCAGCCAGCTAACGCAGTTGCAGAATAAGGGCGATAAAAAGCATCGCGCCTTTGGCAATACCTTTATGACTGAGGTTTACCCTATCGGGATTGAGCCGGACAGTATTAAAGAGATGGCCGAAGGACCTCTGCCGCCAAAAATGGCAGCGATGAAAAAAGAGCTGGGCGATGCGCGCAACATTATCGCCTGTGAGCGTCTCGACTATTCCAAAGGTCTGCCGGAGCGTTTTCTGGCTTACGAAGCGCTGCTGGAGAACTTCCCGCAGCACCGCGGCAAAATCCGCTACTCGCAGATTGCACCGACTTCGCGCGGCGATGTGCAGGCGTATCAGGATATCCGTCATCAGCTGGAGACCGAAGCCGGGCGTATCAACGGTAAGTACGGCACGCTGGGCTGGACCCCACTTTACTACCTTAACCAGCATTTTGACCGTCGCCTGCTGATGAAAATCTTCCGCCTGACTGACGTCGGCCTGGTCACGCCGCTGCGTGACGGGATGAACCTGGTGGCTAAAGAGTATGTCGCCGCTCAGGACCCGGACGATCCCGGCGTTCTGGTGCTCTCCCGCTTTGCCGGGGCCGCCAACGAGCTGACCTCAGCGTTAATCGTGAACCCTTATGACCGCGATGAAGTGGCGGCGGCACTGGACAAAGCGATTACCATGCCGCGGACGGAAAGGATCTCGCGCTACAACGACATGATGGCGGTATTGCGTAAGAACGATATTACCGCCTGGCGTGAAAACTTCCTGAAAGACCTGGAAGCCATTTCCCCGCGCAGCGCTGACCACGGCACCGATAATAAGGTCGCGACCTTCCCGAAACTCGCCTGACCTCATTAACAACGGCGGCGATATCCCTGCGATATCGCCGCCGTTTTTCGTCCCACCGCTTTTCAAACCTTTCCGCAAGCACCACAACTTGTCTGATACGCCGTTTTCGGCGCATTTCGTCTGGCAGGCCGATCAGGGCGTGAGGCTGGCCCGATAAATGCAACCCACGCAGAAATCCCGCGCTGTGGGGCTTATCCGCTTTCTTTACCTTTTTAACTCAAGTTTTAGCCCGACGTGCCGATACTCATAGTGCCATCGTATGCGTACCCCTCAACTCATTCGGCTTTCTTATGTAAACCCTTGTTACATCAGGTGCCGGTTCCTTAGCGACCCCTTGTCACTGTTAACGCCAGGTTGTCAGAAGGCCTTCTCACAGCCGTTATACCCTGACGATTTATTTACATACCCGCAGCGTTGCTCCCCTTAAGTAACTAATTTCACAGCAAATACCCGCCCTGTATTTCAGCATAAAATGCTGATTACTCATCTTTAAATGGTTCTAAATAGGGTGTTAAAACGATTAACACCCATTATTCATTCCGGACTGCGCAAACCGTCGAATAACGCTGCTTTTACCCCCTATTAAACCTTTCTCAGGACAAATTGGACTTAAAATCGCTCTTTTTTGCTCAAAAAATGACCACTCGATAAGCAATGGTAAAGGGTTGCTGAAGAAATTTGCCTTAAAAGTGTGATCTGCGTCACACTTTATCTAAAATTTCTCCTGGCTGTCGTTGTAACCCGAAATCAGACGATATAGATTTGCGTTGTTTTCGGAATAGTCCTAAAAAAAGTAAGAAGGCGTCACGGAAGATGTCCGGAACTCGAAAATAAAATGGCATGGATTTTCGACCTTCGGTGGGTCTGAAACTCACAAAAAACAGAAGGCGAAAAACAGTGACATCAAATTTATGTGAAATTTTTTTGCCATCTTTTGATTTATCAAACAGCAGCTCGAACCGCAGATCTTATTCTGCGATACAGTTACGTCGCATCTCTCAGGATGGAAAATAATGGGCACCTCTGAAGTACTGAAACATATTTACGATCTCAACTTGTCTTATTTACTGCTTGCGCAGCGTTTAATTAACCAGGATAAAGCTTCTGCAATGTTTCGCCTCGGCATTGACGAAAAAATGGCGAATGCATTATCAGAATTAACATTGCCTGAAATGGTAAAAATGGCGGAAACCAATCAGCTGGTTTGCCAGTTTCGTTTTACCGACAGCAGCACGATTAATCGCCTGACGCAGGAATCCCGCGTGGATGATTTACAGCAGATTCATACCGGCATTTTATTATCCAGCCGTTTACTGCGTAATGCGTCTAAAGAAGATCTGCCTGCTAAAAAGAGAGCAATGTCATGAGTGAGAAAAGTATTGTTCAGGAAGCGCGTGACATTCAGCTCGCAATGGAGTTGATTTCGTTAGGTGCACGCTTACAGATGTTAGAGAGCGAAACCCAGCTGAGCCGGGGTCGCCTGATCAAGCTCTATAAAGAACTGCGTGGCAGCCCGCCGCCAAAAGGCATGCTGCCGTTCTCCACGGACTGGTTCATGACCTGGGAGCAGAATATCCACGCTTCCATGTTCTGTAACGCCTGGAAATTTTTGCTGAAAACCGGCCTGTGCAGTGGCGTCGATGCCGTCATCAAAGCCTACCGGTTATACCTTGAGCAGTGTCCGCAATCGGACGAGGGCCCGCTGTTGGCGCTGACCCGCGCCTGGACCCTGGTCCGATTTGTTGAAAGTGGCATGCTGGAACTGGCTGACTGCAAATGCTGCAATGGCAGCTTTATTAACCATGCACATCAGCCGGTTGGCAGCTTTACCTGCAGCCTGTGCCAGCCACCATCACGTGCCGTAAAAAGACGTAAACTTTCTGCAGAATCTGCCGATATGTTTCCACAACTGCTGGATGAACAGGTTAAACACGCCGTTTAAGTTTGTTCGCACTGTGGAAGCCATCCAGCAGCGGTTAATACCGCTGCTTTTTTTTTGCTTCCGGTTTGAGAATAACGCCTGCGGCTCTCTGGCTTAACTTCCACCAACACGTTACGGACGTAAGGATTTTTTGTGCTGATAATTATAGGTTACCTGGTTGTTTTAGGCTCCGTGTTGGGCGGATATGCACTGGTCGGTGGCCATCTGGGCGCGCTTTATCAGCCAGCCGAATTATTAATGATCGGCGGCGCGGGTGCCGGTGCTTTTTTAGTCGGCAACAACGGCAAGTCGATTAAAAAGACCATGAAAGCGCTGCCGCTGTTATTTCGCGGCTCAAAGTACAACAAAGCGGTTTACATGGATCTGATGGCGCTGCTTTATCGTCTGATGGCCAAATCGCGTCAGCAGGGGATGTTATCGCTGGAACGCGATATCGAAGATCCCAGCCAGAGTGAAATTTTTGCTAATTATCCCCGCATTCTTGCCGATAAACAGTTAGTCGATTTCATTACTGACTATCTGCGTCTGATGGTCAGCGGCAACATGAACGCCTTTGAAATTGAAGCGTTGATGGATGAAGAGATTGAGACTTACGAACATGAGTGTGACGTACCAGCGCAGAGTATAGCGGCGGTGGGTGACGGACTGCCGGCATTCGGTATCGTGGCAGCGGTCATGGGCGTGGTGCACGCACTGGCTTCGGCCGACCGTCCGGCGGCGGAACTGGGTGCACTGGTGGCCCATGCGATGGTGGGAACCTTCCTGGGCATTTTGCTGGCCTACGGATTTATCTCTCCACTGTCATCCGTTCTGCGTCAGAAGTGTGCGGAAACCACCAAGATGATGCAGTGCATCAAGGTGACGCTGCTGTCGAGCCTGAACGGTTATGCCCCGCAGATTGCGGTGGAGTTTGGTCGTAAGACGCTCTATTCCGCCGAGCGCCCGTCGTTCAGCGAACTGGAAGAGCATGTGCGTAACGCTAAAAACCCGGCTAAACAGACTTCGGACGAGGCTTCATGAAACACGGCAATCGCCCAATTGTGCTGATCAAAAAGCGCAAACATAAAGGCCATGAAGGCAGCCACGGTTCGTGGAAGATTGCCTACGCCGACTTTATGACGGCGATGATGGCCTTTTTTATGGTGATGTGGCTGCTGTCGATCGCAAACCCGCAGCAGCTGGTGCAGATAGCAGACTACTTTAAAACGCCACTGAAGGTGGCGATCACCGGCGGGCAGCGCAGCAGCGACAGCGAAAGCCCGATCCCCGGCGGCGGGGATGATCCGACGAAAAAGATCGGTGAAGTGAACAAAAAGGTCGATATGGATGCGCAGAAACGTCAGCTGGATGAGATCCGTCTCAACCGGCTGCGGGAGAAGCTCGATCAGATGATTGAGGCCGATCCGCGTCTGAAAACGCTGCGTCCGCATCTGATTATTAACATGGTGGAAGAGGGGCTGCGTATTCAGATTATCGACAGCCAGAATCGCCCGATGTTTAAGACCGGCAGTGCCGAGGTGGAGCCTTATATGCGCGACATTCTGCGTGCGATAGCGCCGATCCTCAATGACATCCCGAACCGCATCAGCCTGGCCGGACATACCGATGACTTCCAGTATGCCGGCGGCGACAAAGGCTACAGCAACTGGGAACTCTCGACCGACCGCGCTAACGCCTCCCGCCGTGAACTGGTGATGGGTGGCCTGGACAGCGGCAAAGTTTTGCGGGTGTTGGGTATGGCCGACACCATGCGCCTGAAAAATCGCGGCGGGAATGATGCAGTGAACCGCCGCATCAGCCTGCTGGTGTTGAACCATGACACCGAAGCGGCAATAGAAAAAGAGAACGCAGAAAGTGATGCCGTCCAGATCAGCGATCCGGCGGCCATTGAAAAAATTACCGCACCGCCAGCACCCCAGGGCAGCGCGGTGAATACAGCAGCCCCCTCACAGCCGAGGTGATTCCCGTGAGTATGGACATCAGCGATTTTTACCAGACGTTTTTTGATGAAGCCGATGAGCTATTAGCGGATATGGAACAACACCTGCTGGGCCTTGACCCGCAGGAGCCAGATTCTGAACAGCTCAACGCCATCTTCCGTGCCGCTCACTCCATTAAGGGTGGGGCCGGAACCTTTGGTTTTACGGTATTACAGGAAACGACTCACATCCTGGAAAACATTCTGGATGGTGCTCGTCGCGGCGAGATGCAGCTCAGCACCGACATCATCAACCTGTTTTTGGAAACCAAAGATATTATGCAGGAACAGCTCGATGCATATAAAACCGCGCAGGAGCCGAACGCGGAAAGCTTCAAATATATCTGTGAAGCACTGCGCCAGCTGGCGCTGGAGGCTAAAGGTCTGCCGGCAGAACTGCCGGTCAGCGTGGTGCCTGTCAGTGAAGAACCTGTCAGCACCAGCACCAGCACCAGCAGCAGTGGCCTGCGTGTTCAGCTGATCGATCTCAAAGAGAAAGAAGTCGATCTGATGCTGGAAGAGATGGGCAATCTCGGCACCCTGACCAACGTGCAGAAAGGCAGCACCACGCTGGATGTCTGCATCGATGGCGTGGGCAAAGATGACATCGTGGCGGTGCTCTGCTTCGTCATCGACGAAGCACAGATCCGCTTCCCGGAGGCGGACGACGCCGTTGCCGCACCGGTGGCGGCGGTTGCCGCGCCCGTGGTGGAAGAAGTCCACACGGCCAGCGTCACCGAACTGCCGGTGGCACCGGCGAAGCGTGAAAGCAAGCGCGCCGCGGCCCCGGCCAAATCAAGCGAATCCACCAGTATCCGCGTGGCGGTAGAGAAGGTTGATCAGCTGATCAACCTGGTGGGCGAGCTGGTGATCACCCAGTCCATGCTGGCGCAGCGTTCCGGCGAGCTGGACCCGGTCGCGCATGGCGACCTGCTGAACAGCATGGGTCAGTTGGAGCGTAATGCCCGCGATCTGCAGGAATCGGTGATGTCGATTCGTATGATGCCAATGGAATATGTCTTCAGCCGCTTCCCGCGTCTGGTGCGTGACCTGGCCAGCAAGCTCGGCAAAGAGGTTGAACTGACCCTGCTGGGCAGCTCGACCGAACTCGATAAGAGCCTGATTGAGCGCATCATCGACCCGTTAACGCACCTGGTGCGTAACAGCCTGGACCACGGTATCGAAACGCCTGAGAAACGCGTGGCGGCTGGCAAGGTTGCGACCGGTAACCTGACGCTCTCCGCGGAACACCAGGGCGGCAACATCTGTATCGAAGTCTCCGACGATGGTGCCGGCCTTAACCGTGAACGTATTCTGGCTAAAGCGCTCTCATCCGGTCTGCCGGTCAGCGAGAACATGAGCGATGAAGAGGTCGGCATGCTGATCTTTGCGCCAGGCTTCTCCACCGCAGAGCAGGTGACAGATGTTTCCGGACGCGGCGTCGGTATGGACGTGGTGAAACGAAATATTCAGGAGATGGGCGGTCACGTCGAAATCGCCTCGAAGCAGGGCAAAGGCACCACCATTCGCATCCTGCTGCCTCTGACGCTGGCCATCCTCGACGGCATGTCCGTTCGTGTGGCCGACGAAGTCTTCATTCTGCCGCTGAATGCGGTGATGGAGTCGCTGCAACCGCGCGCCGAAGAGCTGAAGCCGCTGGCGGGTGGCGAGTGCGTGCTGGAAGTGCGTGGTGAATATCTGCCGCTGGTTGAACTGTGGAACGTCTTTGATGTGCAGGGCGCGAAAACGGAAGCCACGCAGGGCATCGTCGTGATCCTGCAGAGCGCGGGCAAACGCTATGCGCTGCTGGTCGATCAGCTGATTGGTCAGCATCAGGTGGTGGTGAAGAATCTGGAGAGCAACTATCGCAAGGTGCCGGGCATCTCTGCCGCGACCATTCTGGGTGACGGTAGCGTCGCGCTGATTGTCGATGTCTCCGCCCTGCAATCTCTGAACCGTGAAAAACGTGTGGCCGGCGCTGCCGCCTGATTGAAAACGAAAAGGTAAATAACATGAATGGAATGGCAACCGTGACAAAAATTGCTGGCGAAACCGTAGGTCAGGAGTTCCTGGTTTTCACGCTGGGCGACGAAGAGTACGGCATCGATATCCTTAAAGTGCAGGAGATCCGCGGTTACGATCAGGTTACCCGTATCGCAAACACCCCTGACTTTATCCGTGGTGTAACCAACCTGCGCGGCGTTATCGTGCCGATCATCGATCTGCGCGTGAAGTTTGCACAGCCCGATGTGGAGTACAATGACAACACCGTGGTCATCGTGCTGAATCTGGAAAACCGCGTGGTCGGCATTGTGGTTGACGGCGTCTCTGATGTGCTGTCGCTGACCCAGGATCAGATCCGTCCTTCCCCGGAGTTCGCGGTCACCATGTCTACCGAATACCTGACCGGTCTGGGTGCGCTCGGCGAGCGTATGCTGATTCTGGTCGACATCGAGAAGCTGCTGAGCAGTGACGAGATGGCGCTGGTCGATAACCTGCGCGCGTAATGTCTTTATCACGGGCCGGTCTTAACCGGCCCGTGATCATTCTCACCGGTAATTATCCCTTTCTGTTCAGATAATAAACACGTCTCCCCCTCTGATTTTTTGCCTCCTCCTGCCGATACTTCAGACGTCACCTCAAATCACTTACTTTTTTCAGGGTTAATCATGTTAACGAAAATCCGTGTTGTCACCAGTCTGTTGCTGGTGTTGCTGGTATTTGGGCTTTTACAGGCCATCTCCGGTTCTGTTTTCTACTCCGCGCTGAGCCACGACAAGCAGAGTTTCGCGGTCTCCCAGCTTGCGGCCAAAAATACTGAGGCACTGAACGACGCCTATCTCAGCCTGAACCAGAGCCGGGTCCTGCTGACGCGTGTTCAGTTACGTTTCGCCACCAGCAAACTGGAGGGCAAAACTGCCGACGTCGCGGGGCTGTTTGAAGAGAGCAAAGGATTCCAGCAGTCGGCAGAGGGCTTTTACCGGCTGTTCAAAGAGACACCGGACACTCCGGGACAGAATCAGCAACTTAACAGCCAGCTCGACCAGCGCTACGCGGATTATGCCGGGGCGCTGGGTGCCATGCAGACGGCGCTGCAGGCGGGCGATCTCACCGCCGCCGGTAAAATTCCGGTCGCCCCCAGTCAGAGTGCCTTTTTAACCCTCTATCGCGAGTGGCGTGCCGATCAGAATCGCCTGGCTTCGCTGGGCGCAGAGGCGAACAGCGTGGCCTACAGCCGGATGATGTGGATCCTGGGCACGATTCTGGTCGCCGTGCTGGCGGTGATTCTGCTCTGCTGGTCCGGACTGCGTAAAATCGTTCTGACGCCGCTGAACGAGAGCATCGATCACATCCGGCATATCGCCGGGGGTGATTTAACCCACACCATCGTCGTGCAAGGGCGCAACGAGATGACGCAGCTTGCCGCCAGTCTGCATGAGATGCAGCAGTCGCTGGTGCGTACCGTCAGCCAGGTGCGCGATGGCTCAGATGCGATTTTCACTGGTGCCAGTGAGATCTCCGCCGGGAATAATGATCTCTCCGCCCGGACGGAACAGCAGGCCGCCTCACTGGAGCAGACCGCAGCCAGCATGGAGCAGCTGACCGCCACCGTGAAACAGAACGCCGAAAACGCCCGTCAGGCGTCACAGCTGGCGCTCAGTGCCTCGCAAACCGCAGAAAAAGGCGGCAGCGTGGTGGATGGGGTGGTGAAAACCATGAGTGAAATCGCCGGCAGCTCGAAGAAGATTGCCGACATCACCAGCGTGATTGATGGCATCGCTTTCCAGACCAACATTCTGGCGCTGAACGCCGCCGTGGAAGCGGCCCGCGCCGGTGAACAGGGACGCGGATTTGCGGTGGTGGCAGGGGAAGTGCGCAACCTGGCGCAGCGCAGCGCCCAGGCGGCCAAAGAGATCAAAGGGCTGATCGACGACTCGGTCAACCGGGTCAGCATTGGCTCACAGCTGGTCGGCACCGCCGGTGAAACCATGAACGATATCGTCAGCGCGGTGACCCGCGTCACCGACATCATGGGCGAAATCGCCTCGGCCTCTGATGAGCAGAGTCGGGGAATTGATCAGGTGGGGGAGGCGGTCACCGAAATGGATCGTGTCACCCAGCAGAACGCCTCGCTGGTAGAGGAGTCTGCGGCCGCGGCGGCCTCGCTGGAAGATCAGGCCAGCCGGTTAAGCCAGTCCGTATCGCTGTTTAAAATCAGACGCGACGCTGCCCCACAGACCCTGACGAAGCATGTGCCGATCGCCGCCCCCGTGACCGCGCTGCCGGTCTCACGCAAAGCCCTGACGGCACCGGTCAGTGACACCCACTGGGAAACCTTCTGACCGCTGACAGAACGCCACACGCCAGTGAAACGCACTGGCGATCCGTGCGATTTAACGCTGCGCATCCTGCGGGCTGCGCAGCGCCCTCCGTGATTTTTCTGACTAAAGTCAAACTGATAGCCCTGCACTGATAAAAATAATTACAAAAGCCATTTTCGGTCTTCAGGTGCCGAAAAGCGTTAATTAATCCCGTAATCACGCCGATATAGCCGCTGCACCTTAATCAACCTGCAGGGGAACGAGATGTTAAAAAAAATAAAAGTGGTGACCAGTTTAATCGCCGTACTGGTTATCTTTGGCGCGCTCCAGTTAATGTCTGGCAGCCTTTTCTGGTCCGCTCTGAACAATGACAAAGCGGCTTTTGCACTGTCGCAGGTCTCTAACCGCAACGTCACCTCGATGACGGATGCCTATATCTCTCTGAACAACAGCCGCACCACACTGAACCGTGCCATGCTGCGGTTGCAGACCAGCATGGCGGCGCAGATGAACGGCGGTCAGCTGGATGATCTGATGAACCGCGCTAACAGTCAGTTAGCGGAAGCCGATCGTCACTTCAAAATCTACTACGATCTGCCTGCCACGCCGGGCCTGGAAGTGGCGCTGCGTGACAGACTCGAAGCGGATTATGCGCAATATGAAAAAGGGCTGAAGGGGATGGTGGCGAGCCTGCAGGCCCGCGATCTGGAAGGGATGTTCAAACAGAACATCGAGCAGAAGCAGGTTTCCATGCAGGAGAGTTACAGCGCATGGCGTGAACGTCAGACTGAGCTTTCCGATCAGGGCATGGCGCAGAATCAGCGTGCCTTTACCCAGATGATGTGGCTGCTGGGCGCGATTGGCGTTACGGTCATTGCCGTGATCGTCGCCTGCTGGTTTGGCCTGCGTCAGGTGCTGATTCAGCCGCTGCACCAGCTGCTGACCCAGATTCGCGCTATCGCGTCTGGCGATCTGACACAGCCGATTGTGGTTGAAGGCCGCAACGAGATGAGCCAGCTGGCCGCAGGCATCCATGAGATGCAGCAGTCACTGGTGATGACGGTCGGCAATGTGCGCGACGGCTCTGATGCCATCTTTACCGGCGCCAGCGAAATCGCGGCCGGTAACAACGATCTGTCGGCCCGCACCGAAGAGCAGGCCGCCTCGCTGGAGCAGACCGCAGCCAGCATGGAACAGCTGACCGCCACCGTGAAGCAGAATGCGGACAACGCCCGCCAGGCCTCTCAGCTGGCGCTGACCGCCTCGGAAACCGCGCAGCAGGGCGGAAAAGTGGTCGATGGTGTCGTCAGCACCATGAAAGAGATCGCCGGCAGCTCGAAGAAAATTGCTGACATCATCAGCGTGATCGATGGCATCGCCTTCCAGACGAACATCCTGGCGCTGAACGCCGCCGTGGAAGCGGCGCGAGCCGGTGAACAGGGGCGCGGTTTTGCGGTCGTGGCCGGTGAAGTCCGCAGCCTGGCGCAGCGCAGCGCACAGGCCGCCAAAGAGATTAAAGGCCTGATCGAAGATTCCGTGACGCGCGTCAACAGTGGTTCACTGCAGGTGGAAAGCGCCGGCAGCACCATGAGCGAGATCGTCGGGGCGGTCACCCGCGTCACCGACATCATGGGCGAAATCGCCTCGGCATCGGATGAGCAGAGCCGCGGTATTGAGCAGGTCGGACAGGCGGTGACCGAGATGGATCGCGTCACGCAGCAGAACGCCTCCCTGGTTGAGGAGTCGGCCGCCGCTGCCGCCGCACTGGAGCAGCAGGCCAGCGTACTGATGCAGGCGGTCTCCGTTTTCAAAATTTCCCGCGCCTGATTTTTCCTTCCTTTGACTCTGGTGACGGCGTAAAGCCGTCGCCATCCATAAAGTTCCCTCACGTTGCGCCGATAAACAAAACGAATCGCAACCAATGAGGTGTTTATGTTTAGTCGAGTACGCGTTGTTTCCGGCCTGCTGTGTGTGCTGGCGCTGTTTGCGCTGCTGCAGCTGTTTTCCGGCGGAATGTTCTTCAAAACTGTCAGTTCAGATAAAGATAACTTTGCCTACAACCAGCGTCTGAATACGCTGCAGCAGGCCATGGGCACCTCATGGGTTTCGCTTGTTCAGGCGCGCAACACCCTCAACCGCGCCGGTATTCGTTTTCTGCAGGATGCGCAGATGGCGGGATCGGGTGCCAGCGTGAAAGAGCTGGTGGCACTGGCGGGTGAAGAGCTGAAACAGGCGGAAATCAACTATCAGATCTTCAACGATAACCTGTCGGAGAAGGGCAAAACGGCCGAAAACGTCCTGGCACTGCAGGCGAACTACAAGGCCTATCACGATGCGCTGGCGGAGCTGATGGTCTTCTTCACCACCGGCAACTTCAAAGGCTTTGTCGATCAGCCAACCCAGAGCTATCAGGACAAGTTCCAGAAAGATTACACCGCCTGGCTTGAGTACAACCAGGTCCTGGCGAAGCAGGGTGTCGAAGCTAACCAGCAGGCCTATACCCGTTCTATCACCATCGTGGTGGCCACGCTGGCGGTCACGCTGCTGATGATTATCCTGGTCTGGAATGTGATGCGCTCGGTGCTGATCCGTCCGCTGCGTCAGAGCATGGAACATATCCAGCACATTGCACGTGGCGATCTGACTCAGCCGATAGAGATTAGCGTGCGAAACGAAATCGGTGAGTTACTGACCTCTCTGCAGCACATGCAGCAGGAGCTGGTACGTACCGTACGTACCGTGCGTGATGGCTCTGACGCCATCTACACCGGTGCCAGCGAAATCGCTATCGGCAACAACGATCTCTCTTCGCGTACGGAAGAGCAGGCGGCCTCTCTGGAGCAGACCGCGGCCAGTATGGAGCAGCTGACGGCCACCGTGAAGCAGAACGCCGAAAACGCCCGTCAGGCGTCCAAGCTGGCGCTGACCGCCTCGGAAACCGCGCAGCAGGGCGGCAAAGTGGTGGATGGCGTGGTCACCACCATGAAAGAGATTGCGGGCAGCTCGAAGAAAATTGCCGATATCACCAGCGTCATCGACGGTATCGCCTTCCAGACCAACATTCTGGCGCTGAACGCGGCGGTTGAAGCCGCCCGTGCGGGTGAACAGGGGCGCGGTTTTGCCGTGGTGGCCGGTGAAGTGCGCAGCCTGGCGCAGCGCAGCGCCCAGGCCGCAAGAGAGATCAAGGGCCTGATTGAAGATTCCGTGAGTCGCGTGAATACCGGCTCGGTGCT
The DNA here is from genome assembly GCF_026541045.1 of Pantoea sp. GM_Pan_3. Taxonomy (NCBI): domain Bacteria; kingdom Pseudomonadati; phylum Pseudomonadota; class Gammaproteobacteria; order Enterobacterales; family Erwiniaceae; genus Pantoea; species Pantoea sp. GM_Pan_3. Next base: position 535,391 of record NZ_JALNVA010000001.1, read on the forward strand.
GGTAGAAAGCGCCGGTGACACCATGAGCAACATCGTCAGCGCGGTAACCCGCGTGACCGACATCATGGGTGAAATCGCCTCTGCGTCAGACGAGCAGAGCCGCGGTATCGACCAGGTTGGCCTGGCGGTCACCGAGATGGATCGCGTGACCCAGCAGAACGCCTCACTGGTCGAAGAGTCAGCGGCAGCCGCTGCGGCGCTCGAAGATCAGGCAAGTCACTTAAAACAGGCGGTTTCAGTGTTCAATATTGGTAAAGAATTTGTCGCTCAGGCCGTTAACAAGACAACGGCGACAAAAACCCTACAGCTTGATGCGCCGTTAGCCGTTGGCCGTCAGTCTGCTGCGCGCAGTGACGACAACTGGGAAACCTTTTAATCGCCCGTCGTCCGGCCGCCGTTTCGCGGCCGGACATCGCAGCAGAGTTAATGTATTCAGTTCGGGCCAGGTGCAGAGATGAAAAAATCGACGATATTAGATCAAAATGAGACGACAACGCTGCTGTCACAGATGGTGCAGCGCCTGCCGCTCTCCGATGCGCATTTTCGCCGTATCAGCCAGCTGATCTATCAGCGTGCCGGTATCGTACTGGCCGATCACAAGCGTGAGATGGTTTACAACCGTCTGGTTCGTCGTCTGCGCACGCTGAACATCGACGATTTTGGTCGCTACCTGGCGCTGCTGGAGTCCGACCCGAACAGTGCCGAGTGGCAGGCGTTTATTAACGCCCTGACAACCAACCTGACCGCGTTCTTCCGTGAAGCGCATCACTTCCCGATTCTGGCGGAGCATGCACGTAAGCGTCAGGGCAATTTCAGCGTCTGGAGCACCGCGGCGTCAACCGGCGAAGAACCCTATTCGATCGCCATGACGCTGGCCGAAACGCTGGGGACCGGACCCGGCAAATTTCAGGTTCACGCCAGCGATATCGACACCCAGGTACTGGAAAAAGCGGTCTCCGGCGTCTATCGCCAGGAAGAGTTACGCACGCTGTCACCGGCGCAGATGCAGCGCTTCTTCCTGCGCGGAACCGGGCCGCATGCAGGCATGGTGCGGGCGCGCCCTGAGCTCAGTGGCCTGGTCACGTTCGCCCAGCTTAACCTGCTGGCTAACGAGTGGGCGCTGCCGGGGCCGTTTGACGCCATTTTCTGTCGCAATGTGATGATCTATTTCGATAAAGAGACGCAGGAGAAGATTCTGCGTCGGTTTGTCCCGCTGCTGAAGCCGGGCGGCATTCTGTTCGCCGGTCACTCAGAGAACTTCAGTCAGATCAGTAAAGAGTTCTGGCTGCGCGGACAAACCGTCTATGGACTGACGAAGGAAAGATGATGAGCAAAATCACCGTGATGTGCGTAGATGACTCTGCGCTGATGCGGCAACTGATGACGGAAATCATCAACAGTCATCCGGATATGGAGATGGTCGCTACGGCGCCGGATCCGCTGGTCGCCCGCGATTTGATTAAGCAGTTCAATCCGCAGGTGCTGACGCTGGATGTGGAAATGCCGCGCATGGATGGCCTCGATTTCCTGGAAAAACTGATGCGGTTACGCCCGATGCCGGTCGTGATGGTCTCCTCGCTGACCGGAAAAGGCTCCGAGATTACGCTGCGGGCGCTGGAACTGGGGGCGGTCGATTTCGTCACCAAGCCCCAGCTCGGCATCCGCGAAGGGATGCTGGCTTACAGCCAGATGATTGGCGACAAGATCCGCGCCGCGGCCCGTGCCCGTCTGCATAACCGCGCCGCGATGCCGGCCCCGGTGACGCTGAAAGCAGGGCCGCTGCTGAGTAGTGAGAAACTGATTGCGATTGGCTCCTCTACCGGCGGCACCGAGGCGATCCGTCATGTGCTGCAGCCGTTACCGGCGACCAGCCCGGCATTGCTGATTACCCAGCACATGCCGCCAGGCTTTACCCGCTCCTTTGCCGAGCGTCTGAACAAGCTGTGTCAGATCACGGTGAAAGAGGCGGAAGATGGCGAGCGTATTCTGCCGGGTCACGCCTATATCGCGCCAGGCGCGATGCATATGGAGCTGGCCCGAAGCGGTGCCAACTATGTTGTGAAGCTCAATGACGGCCCGCCGGTTAACCGGCACAAACCGTCGGTGGATGTGCTGTTCAAATCGGTGGCGATCAACGCCGGACGAAATGCGGTGGGGGTGATCCTCACCGGTATGGGCAACGACGGCGCCGCCGGGATGCTGGAGATGAACCGGGCGGGAGCCTGGACCATCGCCCAGAGCGAGGCCAGCTGTGTGGTATTTGGCATGCCGCGTGAGGCAATTGCCACAGGCGGTGTGAATGAAGTCGTGGATTTAAGCAACATCAGCCAGCACATGCTGGCGAAAATTAGCGCCGGACAGGCATTGCGTATTTAACAGGCCCGTCCTGCCGGGCGAGACAACTCAGGAGTAGATATGGCTGATAAAAACATGCGCTTTTTGGTAGTAGACGACTTCAATACGATGCGTCGTATTGTCCGTAACCTGCTGAAAGAGCTGGGCTTCAATAACGTAGAAGAAGCAGAAGATGGTGTGGATGCCCTTGGCAAACTGAAAGCAGGCGGTTTTGACTTCGTCATTTCTGACTGGAACATGCCAAACATGGATGGCCTGCAGCTGCTGCAGACCATTCGTGCCGACGCGGCGATGAGCACGCTGCCGGTGTTGATGGTGACCGCAGAAGCGAAGAAAGAGAACATTATTGCTGCTGCTCAGGCAGGCGCCAGCGGATATGTGGTGAAGCCTTTCACCGCCGCTACCCTGGAAGAGAAGCTGGGTAAAATTTTTGAAAAACTGGGCATGTAAGGAGATGTGATGAGCGACCTTCCGAAACCAACTATGGATGCCTCGGCACACGACATCATCAGTCGCATCGGGTCTCTGACCCGCATGCTGCGCGACAGCCTGCGCGAGCTGGGGCTGGATAAAGCCATCGCCGATGCCGCTGAAGCTATTCCTGATGCCCGCGACCGTCTGGATTACGTGGTGCAGATGACGGCGCAGGCCGCCGACCGTGCGCTGAACTGTGTTGAAGCAGCTCAGCCACATCAGGATAAAATGGAAGCCGGGGCAACTCAGCTGAAAGGGCGTTGGGATGAGTGGTTTGAGAACCCGATTGAACTGGGTGATGCGCGGGAGTTGGTGACGGATACGCGCGCATTCCTCGACGCTGTGCCAGAGCATACCTCCTTCACCAACAAACAGCTGCTGGCCATCATGATGGCGCAGGATTTCCAGGATCTGACCGGTCAGGTAATCAAGCGCATGATGGATGTCATCCAGGAGATTGAGCGCCAGCTGTTGATGGTGCTGCTGGAGAACATGCCGGAAGTCAGCGCAGAGAAGCGCCAGGAGGGCACCAGCCTGCTGAACGGGCCGCAGATCCACGCCGATGCACCGGGCGTGGTGGCGAACCAGGATCAGGTTGATGACCTGCTGGACAGCTTAGGGTTCTGACCCGATGTTGTCCGCCTGCGGGCGGGCAACAGCGCTGTACTCCCCTGAAACAGGGTCACCCTCCGGTGGCCCCGTTCCCCATTGCCAGATTCATCCCCGAAAGAACGCCCTTTTTCCCCATCTTATCTCCGCTTTGACTTAAGCCAGATTTGGCATCCTATGCTCAGAATTCCTGCCAGCTGAGGTTTGTCGTGGCTGAAGAAAGCGACGAAGACAAAACAGAATCGCCCACGGCCCACCGACTTGAGAAAGCGCGTGAAGAGGGCCAGATTCCGCGTTCGCGCGAACTGACGTCATTACTGATGCTGCTGGCCGGCATCATGATCCTGTGGGTAGGCGGCAACATGATGGCGCACCGGCTGGCCGCGATGGTCGCCACCGGCCTCCGCTTTGATCATGGCATGGTCAGAGATGACAAAATCATTGTCAGCCACATCGGCGGACTGATCACGCAGGCGCTGATGGCGCTGCTGCCCCTGATGGGCGGGCTGGTGCTGGTGGCGATTGCCGCCCCCATGCTGCTGGGCGGTATCGTGTTCAGCGGCAAATCGATCAAGTTCGACCTGAAAAAACTGAGTCCGATGGCCGGTTTCAAGCGGATGTTTGCCGCTCAGGCCTGGACCGAACTGTTTAAAGGCGTGCTCAAAACCATTCTCGTCGGTGCCGTGGGCTGGTGGTACATCTGGAGCCACTGGCCGGAGATGCTGCGGCTGATCAGCGAAGCCCCGATTAACGCGCTGATCCACGGCATGGAGATGATCGCCGTCTGCTGTTCGCTGGTGATGCTGGGGCTGGTGCCGATGGTGGGGTATGACGTCTTCTGGCAACTCTACAGCCACTTCAAAAAGCTGAAGATGTCGATGCAGGAGATCCGCGACGAGCACAAGCAGCAGGAGGGTGACCCGCACGTTAAGGGGCGTATCCGCCAGCAGATGCGCGCCGCCGCGCGCCGCCGCATGATGGCGGATGTGCCGAAAGCTGACGTTATCGTCACCAACCCGACGCACTACTCGGTGGCGCTGCAGTACAACGAGAAGAAGATGAGTGCGCCAAAAGTCGTCGCCAAAGGCGCAGGCGAGATAGCCCTGAGAATTCGTGAACTGGGCGCGGAGCACCGCATCCCGGTTCTGGAAGCACCGCCGCTGGCGCGTGCTTTGTATCGACACACTGAGATTGGTCAGCACATCCCCGGCGCGCTTTATGCTGCCGTGGCAGAGGTACTGGCATGGGTCTGGCAGTCACGCCGCTGGAAGCGTGAAGGCGGCCTGATCCCAGCCAAACCAAAAAACCTGCCGGTTCCGGCAGAGATGGACTTTGCAGGAGAGAGCAAAAACGATGGCTAACAACCTGGCCGCAAAACTACGTTTACCGGGCAACTTTAAAGAGATGCAGTGGCAGGTGCTGGCAGGTCCGGTGCTGATCCTGATGATCCTGTCGATGATGGTGCTGCCTTTACCGCCATTCATCCTCGATCTGCTGTTTACCTTTAACATTGCGCTGTCAATCATGATCCTGCTGGTGTCGATGTTCACCCAGCGGACCCTGGAGTTTGCGGCATTCCCGACCATCCTGCTCTTCTCTACGCTGCTGCGCCTGGCGCTCAACGTCGCGTCGACCCGTATCATCCTGATGGAAGGACACACGGGTGCCGCGGCGGCGGGGCAGGTGGTGGAAGCGTTCGGCCACTTCCTGGTGGGTGGCAACTTCGCCATCGGTATTGTGGTGTTTATCATCCTCGTCATCATCAACTTCATGGTTATCACCAAGGGTGCCGGGCGTATCGCGGAAGTTGGCGCGCGCTTTGTGCTGGACGGGATGCCCGGTAAGCAGATGGCAATCGATGCCGACCTCAACGCCGGTCTGATCGGCGAAGATGAGGCCAAGCGTCGCCGTGCAGAGGTGACCCAGGAAGCGGACTTTTATGGCTCGATGGACGGTGCCAGTAAGTTCGTTCGCGGGGATGCCATCGCAGGCATCATGATCATGGTGATTAACGTCATCGGCGGCCTGCTGGTCGGCGTGGTGCAGCACGGTATGGATGTGGGTCATGCCGCAGAAACCTATACCCTGCTGACCATCGGTGATGGTCTGGTCGCTCAGATCCCGGCGCTGGTTATCTCCACCGCGGCCGGTGTTATCGTTACGCGCGTTGCCACCGATCAGGATGTGGGCGAGCAGATGGTCACCCAGCTGTTCAAAGATCCGCGCGTGCTGATGCTCAGCGCCGGGGTGATCGGTCTGCTGGGCCTGGTGCCGGGCATGCCTAACTTTGTCTTCCTGCTGTTTACTGCGGCCTTACTGGGTCTGGCCTGGTGGCTGCGCGGCCGCGAAATGCAGCCGAAGAAGAAAGTGGACAGTGCAGGCAGCATCAGTAACAAGGCGGCGGCGGACACGCCTGCCACCACGGAAGCCTCCTGGACCGATGTGCAGCTGGAAGACACGCTGGGCATGGAAGTGGGCTACCGCCTGATTCCGATGGTCGATCATCAGCAAAATGGCGAGCTGCTGGGGCGTATCCGCAGTATCCGTAAGAAGGTCGCTCAGGATGTGGGTTTCCTGCCGCCGGTCGTGCACATTCGCGACAATATGGAGCTGCCGCCTGCACGCTACCGCATTCTGATGAAAGGGGTGGAGATTGGCAGCGGGGATGCGTACCCTGGCCGCTGGATGGCGATCAACCCAGGCACGGCGGCTGGCTCGCTGCCGGGTGAAGCCACAGTCGATCCCGCCTTTGGCCTGGCGGCGGTCTGGATTGACAGCGCGCTGAAAGAGCAGGCGCAGATTCAGGGCTTTACCGTAGTGGAAGCCAGTACCGTCGTCGCGACCCATCTTAATCACCTGATTGGTCAGTACGCCAGCGAGCTGTTTGGTCGTCAGGAGGCGCAGCAGTTGCTGGATCGGGTGACGCAGGAGATGCCGAAGCTGACCGAGGATCTGGTGCCGGGTGTGATCACGCTGACGACACTGCATAAAGTGTTGCAGAACCTGCTGGTTGAGCGGGTGTCGATTCGCGATATGCGAACCATCATTGAGACGCTGGCGGAGCATGCGCCGGTGCAGAGCGATCCGCAGGAGCTGACCAGCGTCGTTCGTGTGGCGCTGGGCCGTGCGATTACCCAGCAGTGGTTCCCGGGTAATGATGAGGTGCAGGTGATCGGGCTGGACTCGACGCTGGAGCGTCTGTTGCTGCAGGCCCTGCAGGGCGGCGGCGGGCTGGAGCCGGGGCTGGCCGATCGGCTGTTAAGCCAGGCACAGGCGGCGTTGCAGCGTCAGGAGATGCTGGGCGCACCACCGGTGCTGCTGGTCAATCATCCGCTGCGTGCGCTGCTGGCGCGTTTCCTGCGCCGCAACCTGCCACAGCTGGTGGTAATTTCAAATCTGGAGCTGAGCGACAACCGTCAGATCCGCATGACCGCCACTATCGGAGGCAAATAATGCGCTGGCCAATCGCTATACTGTTGCTGCTGCCGCTGATGGCACAGGCGGCCGGCGGGGCCTGGAGTGGCAGTGCCAGCGGGCCACCGCTGGCAAACCGGGGCAGCTGGATGCGGTCGCAGCCGCTGACGCCCCCCATCGGTGTCGGCGGTGAGGTCAGCGTAATCAGCTGGCGTTATGAGCTGAGCCGGCCGGCACCTTCCGGTCTGGAGGTGCGGCTCTGCGGCGTGCAGCGCTGCGCAACGCTGGAGGGGGCCAGCGGGGTGACGCGCGGGCTGGCCCATCTGAGTGCCGATGAACCGCTGCATATGGTGTTTGGTTTTGCCGGAAGCGGGGCGCTGCCGCCAGGTTTGCGGGTGGTCAGCAGCGAAGTGATGGTCAACTACGAGTAGGGCGGTTACCGGAGAGCCTGAAAGAAGCCTGAGGTCCGGGAGATGTGATATCAGGGCGCGCTCAGCGCGGCCCTGGTGTCCGTTGAAAGATTTGCCTGTAAACGCGCCGTCAGGGCAACGTTCTTCACTTTCACGCCACCTGATTCTCTTTCTGCGCCAGAAACGTCTTCAGCGGGGTTACGCGACTGATCTCCTCCTGAGCGCGTGCATCGTGCATCACTTCCCAGACATCAACACTGTTCTGCAGGTTAAGCCAGAACTCCACACTGGTCTCAAAGGCCGCAGCCAGTCTGAAAGCCATATCCGGTGTCAGCTTCCTGTTATTGTTCACCAGAGCGCTAACGGTGTTACGGTGTACCTTCAGCATCTCTGCTAAATCAAGAATTTTCAGGCCAGCTGGCTCCAGGTATTCGTAAAGTAACACGTCGCCAACAGTGGTCGGTTTTCGGGTCGCCTGATTCATATCGTTGCTCTCTTCATCTCTTTCAGCGTCTGATAATGCTGCCGGCAGGGTGGCAGCGTCCGACATCAGGATGTCTGGTGATTATCATTTGTGTCTTTTGTAGCTATGCGGGTCCAGATAGAGATCAACAGCCTTACCGTCGATCCATTTGAAAATCAGCCGGTATTGCTCATTGACTCTGATTGCTGCATATCCTTTCAGGGGTGGGTTCAGCTCCTCATAACGATTGCCTGGTGGTGATCTCAGATCCTGATAGTTTACCGCGGCATTAATAATATCGAGCTTTCTGGCCAGGGCTGATGAGAGTGTCATCGGGATTTTTCCGGAATGTTTCCCATATAAAAAAAAGTCCCTGAGCCATTCATCCCTGAAACTGTCGATGTTCCTTAACGTTGCCACATCATGACCTCCCTGTATCATGTTGAAATCAGCTTAGCGCACCGTTGCACAGTGCGCAAGTGCTAATCAGGGTCAGCCATTTACCCCCTTCATTCCCTCTTCAGAGTAGCGGCCACCTTTGACTTCGATCTGCTGATGCAGGCCATTCAGCAGCCGGACATCGGCCTCTTCCAGTTCAATCTCTGCGGCCCCGGCATTTTCATGGAGCCAGACGAGCTGCTTCGTACCCGGGATCGGCACCACTTTTTCATACTGAGCCAGTAACCACGCCAGCGCAATCTGCCCGCTGGTGGCGTCATATTTCTCAGCCAGCGGCGCGATCGCGTTAAGAAGGCTGAGATTGTGGTCGAGATTTTGTTGCTGGAAGCGGTCATTATTTTTGCGGAAGTCGCCTTCAGTAAAATCGCTGTTGTTACGGTATTTACCGGTAAGAAAACCTCTGCCCAGCGGCGAGTAGGGCACCAGTCCGATGCCGAGCTGTTTCACCATTGGCAGGATCGCCGCCTCAATGTCCCGCGTCCAGAGTGAATACTCCGTCTGTAATGCCGCCAGAGGATGCATGGCATGCGCCCGCTTCAGCGTGGCGGCGGAGGCTTCGCACAATCCAATCTGTGCAATCTTGCCCTGCTGCACCAGACTGCTGAGGCACGCCATGCTCTCCTCAATCGGTGTCGCCGGACTGATACGATGCAAATAGAACAGGTCGATGCGCTCAACGCCCAGCCGTTTCAGCGACGCGTGGCAGCTGCGGATAATGTAGTCCGGCTCATTATTGATGGTGCGGGCATAGGCCTCATCCGCTGGCCGGGCGATGCCACATTTGGTGGCGACGGTAAATGTCTGCCGGTCGGCCTGTCTCAGCCCGGCGAGAAACTGTCCGATCAACTGCTCGTTGTGGCCGCGGCCATAAAGATCGGCGGTGTCGATAAAGGTGATGCCGGTTTCGCGTAGCTGGTTAAGCAGCTGCAGTGAGTGGCGGTCGTCGGTCTGACCATAAAACTCGCTCAGCCCCATTGCGCCATAACCGATCGCGCTGACCTCCAGCCCCTGAGATAACGTGCGTGTTTTCATTGTCTCTCCTCGTGAGTGAGCCGCCATTGTTTCACTCACGCCGGCAGCCATGAATTGCTGTTCTGGCAATACCAGAAAGGTATCAGGCAGGTGAATAAATAAGCGGATAAGCGACGGAGGAGGTTATTAATTGCACAACTGAAAACGGCGGAAATGGGAAATTAACGCTTCGTTTTGAGAGCAGCGTAAATATATTTTCGCCGATGAAGTGCGGCTGTTTTTAAGGGATGGCTTACTTTTGAGGGGATAATTTTTCCAGCGCTGCGAGAACCGCCTCGTTTTTTTCATCGGCACGGATAGCGGCATACACATCAATTGCCAGGTGCCGGGCCGCGCGTTCGCTCAGCGGCCGGTAGCAGAGTCCGGCCTGATTGAAGGTACATTTTGACTGGGGCATCAGGGCGAAACCCTTGCCTCTGGCGATATGGGACAGCATCAGCAGTGAATCTTCCGGCTCCCGCTGCCGTTTCAGCGCTACGCGGAGCGTGGCGAAGTAGCGCTCACATTTGTCGTAGAACAGCGGATTGGCACTGCGCGCAAACCAGAACAGGGGCAGGTCAGCCACGGCCTCAGGCGAAACCTGTTCCGCCCGGGCGGCAGGATGGGAGGCGGGCAGGACGACCAGCAGCGGCTCGCGGTAAACCCAGGCGTAGTGGACGGCCTCATCAGCCTCCGCGCCTTTTTCTCCGGTGAGGATTAAATCGAGCGTGTTACGGGCCAGGTTCTGCAGCAGCTGCGCGGAGGTCAGGCTGGGCATCTCCATCTCGTCACTGGCATGCAGTGCCACGAGCTGCTGGTTAAGCGGCGTGATAGCTTCAAAGTTCAGCGTTCGGGTTACGCCGATACGCAGGCGCGAGGCAACAGGGCCCGCATCCTGGGTTAAGGCTTCGAGGGCGATGAGGATCGCTTCCGCTTTAGCAACCAGGGCCTGCCCGGCTTCGGTGAGCGTCACCTCATGGGGCGTCCGGCTGAAGAGGGGCTGCCCCAGCAGATCTTCCAGACTCTGAATCTGGCGGGTCAGGGGAGGCTGCGTCATTCTCAGGCGTTCGGCGGCCCGGCGAAAGTTAAGCTCATGCACGACCGCCAGAAAGCATTGCAACTGCTTTACCGCAGGAAGGTGACGGCTGATGAGATGCGCTGCTACAGACATGAGATCGTTCTGCCACTCAGAGAAGGGGGAATAGGGCAGGAGCGGTCAGCGACGGAGAGGGAAGGCCCTCTCCGTCGCGACGATTACATGCGCTCGACGGTGTCGATGCCCAGCGTATCCAGACCCTGCTTCAGCGTCTTCGCAGTCAGCGCAGCCAGCTGCAGCCGGCTCAGGCGGGTTGACTCTGACTCTGCCGTCAGGATCGGACAGTGCTCGTAGAAGCCGGAGAAAAGACCGGCCAGATCGTAGAGATAGGCACACATCACATGGGGAGTGCCGTCACGGGCAACCTGAGTGATGATCTCTTCGAACTGCAGCAGGCGGGTCGCCAGCTGGGCTTCGCGCTCTTCGCTGATGACAATCTCTGCATCCAGCGAATCGGCATCAATACCCGCCTTGCGGAACACCGAGAGTACGCGAGTGTAGGCATACTGCATGTAGGGCGCCGTGTTACCCTCGAAGGCCAGCATGTTGTCCCAGTCGAAGATGTAGTCGGTGGTGCGGCTCTTGGAAAGATCGGCATATTTCACCGCACTGATCCCGACCACTTCCGCCAGCGTTTTGACTTCCGCTTCGCTCATCTCCGGGTTCTTCTCGCGCACCAGCGTGTAAGCACGCTGATAAGCTTCATCCAGAAGGTCGGAAAGCTTGATGGTGCCACCGCTGCGGGTTTTGAACGGACGGCCATCTTTGCCCAGCATCATGCCAAAGGCATGGTGTTCGAGCGGCACCGACTCCGGAACATAACCGGCTTTACGCACGATAGTCCAGGCCTGCACCAGGTGCTGATGCTGACGGGAGTCAATGTAGTAAAGAACACGGTCAGCTTTCAGGGTCTCATAACGATATTTCGCACAGGCGATATCGGTCGTGGTGTAGAGGTAGCCACCATCCTTCTTCTGGATGATGACGCCCATCGGCTCACCTTCTTTGTTCTGGAACTCATCCAGGAACACCACGGTCGCGCCTTCACTCTCGACGGCTAACCCTTTCTGTTTCAGGTCAGCCACGATGCCAGGCAGCATATCGTTGTAAAGACTCTCACCCATCACATCGTCGCGGGTCAGGGTGACGTTCATGCGGTCATAAATCTTCTGGTTCTGACTCATCGTGATGTCGACCAGCTTCTTCCACATCTCACGGCAGTAAGGATCGCCACCCTGTAATTTCACCACGTAGCTGCGTGCGCGCTCAGCAAACTCAGGATCTTCGTCATAGGTGCGCTTGGCTTCACGGTAGAAGGCTTCGAGATCGGCCAGCGCCATCTCTGCGTGGTTCTCGTTCTGCTGCTTTTCCAGGAACGCGATCAGCATGCCGAACTGAGTGCCCCAGTCGCCGACGTGGTTCGCACGGATCACCCGATGGCCGAGAAACGCCAGCGTACGAACGGCGGCATCACCAATGATGGTGGAACGGACGTGGCCCACGTGCATCTCTTTGGCGACGTTAGGCGCAGAGTAGTCGACCACGATCGTCTGAGGCTCAGCCAGCTGCACGCCCAGACGCGGCAGACTCAGGGCTTCACGGGCATGCTTCGCCAGCCAGGCGTGATCAAGGAAAATATTGATGAAGCCCGGTCCGGCGATTTCGACTTTGCTGGCGATGCCGGTCAGGTCGAGATGCTGGATCACCGCTTCCGCTAATTGTCGCGGAGCCTGTCCCAGCTTTTTCGCCACGGCCATAATACCGTTGGCCTGATAGTCTCCAAACTGGACCCTGGCGGACTGACGAACCTGCGGTTCGCAATCGGCGGGTGCGCCGGCTAAAACCATTGCCTGACTGACTTTTGCGGAAAGAAGTGCCTGAATATTCACCGAGTTACCTTCATAAGCTGAACAACGCCCGAGCCTGCTAAGCCGGACTGTCATCATCTTGCCTGACAGCATCGCGTCACGGACGGGCAGAAACGGATGAGGCAGACAAAACGGAAAAAAATGAGGGGGAAAGTATACGTGAAATGTCAGTGGGCGTCAGTAGCTGGATGAAGCGGGGAAACAGAGCCAGAGAAGATGTTTCCCGGAGGCATTAACGACGTCTCAGATGACGGCGAGGGTTCTTAACGCTTTTATCTTCACGCACCTTCCAGTGGCGGGAAATTGCAAATCCCATCAGTGCGATCAGGACAGCGACAACGATGAGCATAGACATAGAGCCATTCCTTTTGGTTGTGTTAGGTCAAATTTATAGGAAGGCAGGGAGAGCTGCAATTGATTGATGTTGAAATGAGAGTTATCTTATTGTAATAAAGAAGTCTAATTTAATCATGTATTTAATATAACTTCATCAAGGAACTCATGGTCCTAAACAGGAGATAAATCCGAAATGAAAGATGTTATTATGCGGTTTTGCGTTAAATTTCCGGTCAAATAAGATGAATCTTATCATTTATTACGCTTAACTCCCGGCGCACAATAAAGCAGACTGGTCACAAAAGTTAAATAAAGAGAGAGGAATAAGGGTTGTGAAGCATACTTTTCCGGCAGAATTGGATGATTTAAAGTCAGATCTAGAGCGTTTTGAAGAATCGTTGCAAAACTTTGCGCAGCGCCTGGGTTTGTCTCTTTGTGATCACGAAATCGACCATATTGCGGTGCGCTGTCATCAGGACACCACGGCGGCACGCTGGCAGCAGGGTCTGCAGCAGATGGGCACAGAATTTTCCTCCGCCGTCATCAACGGGCGACCGATTTGTCTGTTTAAGCTCGATCAACCCTTAACCGTGGCAGGGTGTCAGATTGATGTGGTGGAACTGCCGTGGCCGGGTGAAAAGCGTTATCGCCATGAAGGCTGGGAACACGTTGAGATCGTGTTACGCGGCGATCCGGAGTCGCTGGGCATGCGCGCAATGGCCTTGCTCTCTGACCCGGCACTGACGCAACCGGGCATTTCGTTTAAAACCAGCGCGCCGAAGGGAGAGAATGAGCGTCTGCCCAATCCGACGCTGGCGGTGACGGATGGACAGACGACAATCAAGTTTCATCCGTGGCGACTGGAAGAGATTGTCGCCAGCGAGCAGAACTAAATCCGGGCGGCGACCGCGCGTTTCAGGCGGGCGACCGCCTCGTCAAGCAGCGCGCGCGTGCAGCCGAAATTGAGCCGGACAAACTGGTCATTGCCAAATTCCCGGCCTGCGGTTAAGCCCAGACCGTGTTTTTCGAAGTAGAGCGCCGGGCTGGCGACGCCCAGTTCACTGGCGTCGATCCAGGCCAGGTAGGTGGCTTCCGGCGCGGCGAGTGACAGACCGGTCATTTTATTGACCTGCGACACCAGCCAGTCGCGGTTGCTGCGCAGGTAGAGGTTCTGCGCGTCCAGCCAGGATTCACCCTCGCGCCACGCCGCCGCCGCTGCCGTAATCGCCAGAATATCGACATCAGGCACAATGCCGCGCCGCAACCGCGTAAAACGCGCGCGCAGTTCGGGATTCGGAATAATGGCGATGGATGCGCCAAGCCCGGCAATATTAAAGGTTTTGGACGGCGACATCAGGGTTACGCTGCGCTGCGCGGCGTCTTCGCTCAGGCTGGCAAACGGGATGTGCTGAACACCCGGCTCCAGCAGCAGATCGCTGTGGATCTCGTCAGAGCAGACAATCAAATCGTGCTTCTGCGCAAAGGCGAGCTGCGCCAGCAGTTCATCCCGGCGATAGACGGTGCCGCCCGGATTCTGCGGATTGCAGAGCATTAACAGCCGCTCGCTGCCCGTCATCTCACCCTCAGCTGCCGTCAGATCGAGCAGCCAGCGTCCCGCGTTCAGGGTCAGCGGCAGATTCAGCTGAGTGCGCTCCGCCAGCTTTGACGCCCCGCGAAACGGGGGATAAATCGGGGTCGGCGCTATCGTGCGTTCGTCTGAGGCCGTAAAGGCACGGACAGCCAGGTTCAGCCCGCTCACCACGCCGGGCAGTACCACAATCCACTCCGGATTTACGTGCCACTGATAGCGTGAGGCAAGCCAGGCGATCGCGCTGTCGATAAACTCAACGGGCGTGTCGCCGTAACCAAAAATCCCATGTTCGGCACGGGCTTTTATCGCGTTGATGATGCAATCCGGCGATCGGAAATCGGTATCCGCGACCCACAACGGCAGAATGTCCTGGTCCGCATATTTGTTCCATTTGAGACTATCGCTGTGACGGCGGTCTATCCGTTGGTCGAAATTGAATGCCATAGTTAACTTTCCCGGTAAACTCATTCCAGCAGCCAGACTAACTGATGAATCTGCCTTGAACCAGAGTCATGTAAAGGAGAAGAGAATGACCACACTGGAAATTTGCTGCTATGGCGTGGACTGCGCCGTGACCGCACAACAGGCGGGTGCCGATCGGGTTGAACTCTGTGCCGCCCCGCGCGAAGGCGGTCTGACCCCGTCTGCGGGGATGCTGAAGGTGGCCCGTCAGGCGGTTTCGATTCCGGTTCATCCTATTGTCCGGCCACGCGGGGGCGATTTTTGTTACACCGCACGTGAATTTGAAGCGATGAAATCGGACGTGGCGCTGATCCGTGAACTCGGTTTCCCGGGGCTGGTGATTGGTATGCTGGATGAAGATGCCCATATTCATCAGGGGCAGATGCGTCAGATTATGGCGCTGTGTGATGGCCTGAGCGTCACCTTTCATCGGGCCTTCGATCTCTGTCACAGCCCTAAGCGCGCCCTGGAAACATTAACCGATCTGGGGGTGGCACGGATTCTGACCTCCGGGCAGCAGCAAAGCGCCGAAAACGGAATTGCATTACTCCGGGAACTTAATGAGACCAGCAAGGGTCCTACTATTATGGCGGGTGCCGGGGTTCGTCTCAGCAACCTGCAAAAGTTTCTCGATATGGGCATTCGCGAAGTTCACAGCTCGGCCAGCCGCCTGATGGCCTCGCCGATGCGCTACCGCAAAGCGGGTGTTTCTATGTGTTCAGAAGCCGAAACCGACGAGTTCAGCCGCTACTGCGTCGACGGCGATGTGGTTGAGGCGATGAAAAGCGTGATGCAGATGAGCAGCGTCCGGGTCGCCTGAGCTACAACAGATTTTGCCGCGCAGCACGCCGATCATTGACGTGGTGTTTGCAAGTACCAAACCCCAGTATGCTTGCTGGGGTTCTTTTTGTCTGAAATTAAGGTTTAGGATCAAATTAGCGTCGGCTCAGGCTTTGTAAAAGCCTGAGGTTTCTTTAAAACGCACTACCTGTCTCTGGCTGGATAGTCTGTACAAGTAAGGCCAGGACTATGTATTACACGTATGACTTTCTGGCTCTTTTTGCGTCTGATAAAGGCGGGTTTCAGAATTGTGTGATGATAGCTTTCACTAAAGAAATTATTAAAAAAACGGCATACAAAAACAGCGATAAGAGTGAAAGGTAATAGTAATTATCAATCCATCCAGTGAGGTTGTAGTTCATGCCTTTCAGATGCTCGGTAATAGCGACGTGTTGTCTGGGCTGAAAAATGACCTTTTTTCCTTTTCTGAGTCTTGAGAAGAAATAGGACATACCAAACGACCCCAAAAAACCCATAGACCCATAAAACCTGTAAAGGGGTGGTAATTCAAACCTGGCATCATGGTAAAAAGATAACAAAGATTCATATTTCTCTTTGTTAATGGAAAAGATCACGAACTGTATAATGGTAATAAAGAAAGGCACAAGGGCACAGCCCATAGCGAGATAAAAAAGCCTATTTTCCATATTATTGTAACCACATATCCATAAAATAATCGTTTACTGCACTTGCAGCGGTCCCGCCGACTAGCGAACCCACTGCAGCACAGGCAACCCCCCCGGCACCAGCGGTAACTATACCTACTGCAAAGCAAACGCCCATACCAGCAGATGCACCCAGTGTGCCTCCAGCCATGCCAGAAAATGTACCACTGGCAAATTTAGCGTATTCCTTAAATGCTATCTTACTGCATTCACCTTCTCGCCCAATCTTGCAGGCATTAGCGACTTCGTTTGTGGTTCCTAAAAAGGCAAAGCCTATTCCGATATATCCTCCGGATTTGAGGAATCGCGCCGCTCTGGCTGCATTGCCTACATAGAATGAATAACCGGGAATGCCGCCCAGGCCCACCGTTGACCACTCATGCACGATTGAACGACTGGAAAGATTTAAGGCTCGCTTCAGATTTTCGTACTGTCGGAACTTAACGACAGAACGTGATAGTGATTTTAACAGTGGCTTATTGACCAGTTCTCTAAGCTGGTTTAGCAACTGATTACGCTCGAGGAAAAACTGCTGGCTGATGAGCGTTCCCTGCGAACGGAACTGATTCTGATAACTGGCCTCAATTTTCGTCAAAGTTTGCTCAATGGCTCTGAAGTATCTTTCACCGGCATCGCCTGCTGTGCTGAAAATCTTATCTCCCGCGCCAGTCAAAGCGGCAATCAGACCGTAATGCTTTTGCAGAAAACTGGCATCGTCACCATCAATCCCTGTAAAGGCGTTATTGGTCTTGTCTTTCGCCTGCCTGAGTGAATGCAACATTTGCAGGGTGATTTGAGCGGGTGTCTCTGGATCAGCGACAATCAGAATCTGCCCAGGCTTAAGATAGCGGGTATCTGCATTAAGTTTCATAAACAGGCTGACTGCTGGAGATTGAACGTCCCTGAACAATTCTCGCGCCTGGTATTCCAGTGTTCCGGGTCTCTCCACAACACAATATCCGGGGGCAATATTACGCGCCATGATTCCTTTCTCCGTTCGTTATAAACCCGACATGATGAGTAATACAGACAGACGGCAGTACCGGTATGGATAAAAAGCTGGGGTAAATATAAATAATTCCGTTAAGCAACGCAAAAGTGTTGAGCCCTGCCAAAGGCGATTATAGCGACAGCCTGAAAATAACTGTCTGACGGTTTTCAGCCCAATACTTGCTATCCAGCTTGATACGGAATGGCTCCCTCGCTTTCCCTGCTGAATCCGGACGAGGAAAATACGTGCCGCCGCTTCAGCGTGTTTTCATATCCCTTACAGCCTATCAGCCGGGTAGACCACCCGCACGATGCGCAGCCGTCGTTCAGATGAATTATTCACTGCCATCCGGGACTTTTACCGCAGAGAGCCACGCAAACCGCCGCGCTATCCGTTACGCTTACATCACCGCACCGCTTCAGGTATAACTCCGGGCGGCAGCTTCAATTCGTCACCGGTTGCCGCTCTTTTTCACGGCAGGGTTTACACTTACAGCAACGTTGCCCGGAACTGACCCTATGAATCGCAATCAGAGTGCCGCTCTCATCCTGTTGCTGACTGCGCTGTGCAGTGGCAGCGTGGCGGCCAGCGCATGCCGGCCGCAGAGCACAACCATCACCAACAGCAATAACCTGATTCTGCTCGGCGGCAATGCCAAAGGCGCAGTGAAGCAGGTGATTGCGGGGGAATTTGGTAAGGATGTGAATTCTCAAAAGCGGGTGCTGGGCCAGTTTGACGCCTGCGGCGACCTGACCGTGGCTGACGTCAGCTATGACAAAAATGAGCGCAACGTTATCCTCAGTATGGAGCAGCACATTGCCAGAGTGCAGGGCGGCTGGGTGGCGGAATATGCCTGGCTGGTGAAAGTGCTGAAAGAGGGCAAGGAAGTCGTGGTCGACAACCGACAGGGGACGATTAACTGGCAGAAAGGGGAGCATGGCAATATCACCAGCGCCTCTGATAAATTTATCAGCATGGGAAAAAGCGGTTTTACCGACACGACCTATCGCTATGATCGCCAGTTGCGCCTGGAGAAGAGCGTGGCGCGCGGCAGCGACCCGACGACCAACGGCGAGTTTCACTATCACTGGAATCCAAAGGGACTGGTGACACGCACCACTTCCGCCCGCAGCACGGACAACTACACCTACGATCCGCAATGGCGTGAAGTGCGTCTGAACGGCACGGCCAGCACGCCGCTGAGCACGATCCGCTCGGTGGACGAGTGCCAGTCATGGGATGAGGTCGGTAACTGCACCCTGAGCTACCTGCATGAGACCGAAATTTTCACGCGCGGCACCATCGAACGCCACCTCAGTTCTGCCTATAAATATGAGTACTGGGATCAGCCTGCGGCGGAGGAGTAACGGGCGATCGGATCATCGCCCGTTGGCGGCTTATTTCACTGTCTGACTAAAGGCATCCAGCGCCAGCAGGGCGTTGGCAATATCTTCCGGTGACAGATGAGGATTCAGGTTTTTCAGCGTATCCCCCTCACTGTTGGCCAGAGCGCCCACTTTCACCAGATTCTCCCAGCTTTCATTTTCAAGATGCATCTCGCGGAGCGTGGTCGGCATGTTGATAGAGCGATAGAAACGGATGTAGCGCGCAATTTCCTCGTCCGGACGCTGCTCCAGCACCATCTGCGTCAGTGTGCCATAGGCAACTTTTTCGCCGTGGGTCAGATGATGAATATCACCATCAATGGCGGTAAAACCATTGTGAATGGCGTGAGCGGCTGCCAGCCCGCCGTTTTCAAAGCCCAGTCCTGAGAGCAGCGTATTCGCCTCAACCACCGCTTCCACGGCGGGCGTGACCCGTTTTTCGCTCACGGCGATATAGGCGCTGTAACCCCACTTGAGCAGTGTTTCTTCGCAGGCACGGGCAATCGCCAGTCCGGCAAGGGTCGGATCGCCGTTGACCATGGATTTCGCATGGGAATGCGCCACGGCCTGCGCTTCAACCCAGGTGGCCAGCCCATCGGCAATGCCAGAGGCAAAGAGTCGCGCAGGCGCACTGGCGCAGACAGCCGTATCCACCAGCACCAAATCAGGGTTTTTGCTGTAGAAGCGATAGCTCTCAAATACGCCACTGTCAGAGTAGATGACCGACAGGGCGCTGCAGGGGGCATCGGTAGAGGCAATGGTCGGCACGATGGCTACCGGCTGCTGAAGTTCGTCCGCCACTGCCTTAACCGTGTCCAGCGTTTTGCCGCCGCCCAGCCCGACAATCACGTTACAACCCTGGCGCTTCGCCAGCGCACTGAGACGGGTGATCTCATTGCTGGAGGCCTCGCCGTTAAATTGCTGCCAGCTGAATTTCACTCCCGCGGACTGCAACGTCTGTTGCGTCCGTTCACCAATCAGTTTCCAGACAACCTCATCCGCCACCAGAAAAGCCTGATCGCCCAGTTCAGTCAGCAACGTTCCCAGCTCGTCCAGTACACCTGCGCCCTGCACATATTTACGGGGTGATGAAAAAATAAATTTACTCATAATCACGTCTCCTTAATATGAATAGCCCGACCCGATCCAGCCTGGCACAATCCGCCCGGCATGGCAGGTGATCCCGCGCATTACGCTGTCAGGGCTGTTAAGCTGCCTGAACACCCCTTACCGGGAGAAACAACGGAGAATCATTATGAGCGCCACGCTCTTTTCATTTCTGTTTGCGATAACCATTCTGACGCTCACGCCTGGGTTTGACACCGCGCTGGTGCTGCGAACGGCCATCGCGCAGGGCTGGCAGCGCGCCTGGGCGACAGCGCTGGGTGTGACGCTGGGTTGTCTGCTCTGGGGGATCGCCGTCGGGCTGGGGCTGGGGGCGCTGCTGATGGCGTCTGAGATCGCCTATAACCTGCTGAAATGGCTCGGCGCGGCCTGGCTCTGCTATCTCGGCGTCAGGTTGCTGGTCACCCCGCGCCAGCAGTCGCCTGCTGTAGCTCAGCCCGCGATTCGCCAGCAGGGCTATCTGGCCTGCTTCAGTCGGGGATTGATGGGCAACCTGCTGAATCCAAAAGTGGGGGTCTTTTACGTCACCTTTCTGCCTCAGTTCATTCCGGCCGGAGCGTCAGTGGCGCTCTGGTGCAGCCTGATGGCGCTGGCTCACATGCTGCTGGGGCTGGTCTGGAATGCGGTGCTGATTGGCGGCAGCCACTTTTTCGCCGGTCATCTGCAAAAACCTGCGGTGCTGAAGGTGATGGATCGTTTGACCGGCTGCGTGTTTATTGGATTTGCGGCGAAACTGGCCTTGTCCCGCCGCTGAGACGTCAGGGTTTAGTGGCGACCAGCACGGCACGCAGGGGAGCGGGGTAGCCCTCAATCGTTTTGCTGGCGTCATCGGGGTCGAGAAACTCTGCCAGGGATTCGCTGGTCATCCAGTCGGTCCGGCGCTGCTCTTCCGTAGTGGTGCGGGCAAAATCAACGATCCGCACATCCACAAACCCGCTTTTTTCCAGCCAGCTCTTCAGGGCCTCGGCTGACGGAATAAAGAAGACGTTGCGCATCTGGGCATAGCGCTCGCCGGGCACCAGAACCTGATTCACATCGCCCTCAATCACCAGCGTTTCCAGCACCAGCTCGCCGCCGCTGACCAGCTGGTTTTTGAGCTGTAACAGGTGATCCAGCGGGGAGCGACGATGATAGAGCACGCCCATAGAGAAGACGGTATCAAACGCCTGCAGTGCCGGTAACTGCTCGATCCCCAGCGGCAGCATGTGCGCCCGGCGATCGTCATTGAGCAGCTTGCGCACGGCTTCAAACTGCACCAGGAAGAGCTGCATCGGATCGATGCCGACCACCAGATGCGCACCGGCACCGATCATGCGCCACATGTGATAGCCGCTGCCACAGCCCACATCCAGCACGGTGCGGCCCGCCAGGGGGGAGATGTGCGGCAATACGCGCTCCCACTTCCAGTCAGATCGCCACTCGGTGTTGATGTGCGTGCCATAGAGGGAGTAAGGCCCTTTGCGCCACGGCATGAGGTTACGCAGTAATTTCTCAATGCCCTGACGATGGCGATCGCTGATGTCATCACGGTCGGCGGTGACGCTGTGCAGCAGGTCCAGCTTCTGGGGCGCGAGCAGCGGCAGATACTCCAGCGACTTGTACCAGTCCCGGAAGTGACCGTGCAGGTTTTCCCGCTGCCATTCGCTGATTTGAGCCGGTAATACTTCCAGCCACTTCGCCAGCGGGCCTACCGCAATTTGCTGATAAAAACGGCCAAAGTCGATCATTTCAACGCCACCAGTGAACCAAAATTAAAGCACTGGAACCAGAGTTCGGCGTGCGGGAAACCGGCCTGCTTCAGGCGGGCTTTGTGGGCTTCAACGCTGTCGGTCAGCATCACGTTTTCCAGCATGCTGCGCTTCTGGCTGATTTCCAGTTCGCTGTACCCGTTGGCGCGCTTGAAGTCGTGATGCATGTTAAATAACAGCTCACCAACTTCCGCATCTTCAAAACTGAACTTCTCAGACAGCACCAGCGCGCCACCCGGTTTCAGTCCCTGCCAGATTTTCGTCAGCAGCGCCAGGCGCGCAGGCGGCTCCAGAAACTGTAACGTGAAGTTGAGTACCACCAGCGAGGCGTTCTCAATCTCAATATCGCGGATATCCGCTTCCAGCACCGTCACCGGCGTATCGGCGCGGAAGGCATCCAGATGACGACGGCAGCGTTCCACCATCGCGGGCGAGTTATCCACCGCGATGATCTCACAACCCGGCACATGAATATTGCGGCGCACCGACAGGGTGGCTGCGCCCAGTGAGCAGCCCAGGTCATACACCCGGCTCTGCGGGGTAACAAAACGTTCTGCCAGCATGCCAATCATCGAAATGATGTTGGAGTAGCCAGGCACCGAGCGCTGAATCATGTCAGGAAAGACTTCAGCCACGCGCTCGTCAAAAGTCCAGTCGCCCAGTTTTGCAATGGGCGCTGAGAAGAGTTGATCGCGGTCAGACATATCGAAAATCCGAAGAGACGACGGAAAGGGCGCTATTCTGGCAGAAAGTGGGGCAGGCTGCACCCCTTAACCCCGCCCCGCTTAATGGAGCGACAGCACCAGATCCCAGGGGAGATAGATCAGGTTAAAAATAACCATGCCGCAGAGGGAAAACAGCGTCAGCATCATGCCATATTTGCGGCCGGTCATTGCGCTGTTGCGTAATCCCCAGGCGTGCAGAAACCGGCCGATGAAAAACAGCAGCGCGGTGAGGTGCACCATCCAGATATCCGCGCCGTTCATCTCCATTACGACCAGCAGCAGCAGCGCCAGGGGAATGGTTTCGATGGCGTTACCGTGAATGCGGATCGCCATTTTCAGGTCGTGATAGCCGCCGTCGCCATACGCCACGCGATAAAAACGGCGGAAACGCACGACGTCCAGCGTGAATTTCATGATCAGTAAGGCACCCAGTACCACGTATAACGCGCTTATCATTGTCACTCCGGTACGCATTCAGAAGAGAGGCTATTCTATCCAGCGTTCGGCGCGCTGTCCCGTATGGCGTTTAAAACAGTGATGCCTGCTGCGGCCAGTCTGGCCCGTCACCGATGGCCGGATCGATCTGTTGCAGCTGCGGCCACAGCGCCTGCACCAGTGGAAAAACCTGGCCCATATCGGGCGTGTGCAGAAACAGCATGGCGTCACCCTGCTGCTGCCACTCGGCCAGTTTGCTGCGCCAGATCTGAAACAGCGGCACGCTCTCTTCCACGCTGTCGCTGCCGATAAAGCGCACCATCGGCTGTGAACCGGTGCGCAGCGCGTGGGGCGGCACCCGCGGCTTCTGCGCCCGGGCGGCCAGCGCGGCCGGACTCTGTGAGGTGGAAGCATGCACCGGACGGCTGTCGAGCATCACGCGATTGATGCCGCGTGCCAGCAGGCCGCGGTTCAGCGCCCGCTCAGCCTCGCCTTTGGCAAAGAACGCGGGATGGCGCACCTCCACCCCGTAGTGAAAACGGCGCGGCAGGCTGTCGAGAAAACGCCACAGGTCATCGAGCTGCGGCGGGGAGAAGCTGGCAGGCAGCTGCAGCCAGTACTGACCGATGCGATCGGCCAGTGGCTCCATCAGGCGCAGAAAATCGGTCAGCAGATCGTCGCTGTGCTGCAGCGCCGCCTGATGGCTGATGGTGTTGGGAAACTTAAAGCAGAAGCGAAATGCCTCATGCGTCATGTCGCGCCAGCGCATCACCGTTTCGGCATTCGGCAGCGCATACAGCGTGGTGTTTCCCTCCACACAATGGAAATAGCGGGCATAGTCCGCCAGGCTTTCAATGCCCCAGCGTTTCCAGTGTGAGTGCTGCCACTGGGGCAGGCCAATACGCAGTGTCACGCGCGCTCCTCGCGGCCGGTTAAGATACCCTATTATCTGTCAGGCTCAGGCAGGGGGGCAAATGCACAGAGGAAATCGGTGCTTTGGCGCGGATATGTTTATCCTGCCTGGCTTTTTCCATTATAATGGCCGCCATTTTTGCGACAGCATCGCATCAGGTAACGCGGCCGGATGCTGTCAGCTGCAGCGGCGAAGTTAAAAGGATAGTGTTATGCGTACAGAATATTGCGGACAGCTCAATCTGTCTCATGTGGGTCAGCAAGTCACGCTTTGCGGCTGGGTAAACCGCCGTCGCGATCTGGGCAGTCTGATTTTTATCGACATGCGCGACCGTGAAGGCATCGTACAGGTGTTCTTCGATCCCGATCGTCAGGACGCGTTTAAGCTGGCTTCTGAACTGCGTAACGAATTCTGCATCCAGATTACCGGTACCGTGCGTGCGCGTGATGAGAAGAACAAAAACAGCGACATGGCGACCGGTGAAGTGGAAGTGTTCGCCCAGGAACTGACCATCATCAACCGCTCTGAACCCCTGCCGCTGGACTCTAATCAGACCAACAGCGAAGAAGCACGTCTGAAGTATCGCTATCTGGATCTGCGTCGCCCGGAGATGGTGGCTCGTCTGAAAACCCGCGCCCGCATCACCAGCTTTGTGCGTCGCTTTATGGATGACGAAGGCTTCCTGGATATTGAAACCCCGATGCTGACCAAAGCGACACCGGAAGGTGCGCGTGACTATCTGGTGCCAAGCCGGGTTCACAAAGGGAAATTCTATGCACTGCCGCAGTCACCTCAGCTGTTCAAACAGCTGCTGATGATGTCCGGTTTTGACCGCTACTATCAGATCGTGAAATGCTTCCGCGATGAAGATTTACGTGCCGATCGTCAGCCTGAATTTACCCAGATCGATGTTGAAACCTCATTCATGACCGCGCCACAGGTGCGGGAAACCATGGAGCGTCTGATTCGCAACCTGTGGCTGGACGTCAAGGGTGTGGATCTCGGTGAGTTCCCGCAGATGACCTTTGCGGAAGCGATGCACCGCTACGGCTCCGACAAGCCGGACCTCCGTAACCCGATGGAGCTGGTGGACGTAGGCGACCTGCTGAAAAACGTCGAATTCCAGGTCTTCTCTGGCCCGGCCAACGATGAAAAAGGCCGCGTCGCCGCGCTGCGCGTGCCGACCGGTGCACAGCTGAGCCGTAAGCAGATTGATGAGTATGGCAAGTTTGTCGAAATATACGGCGCGAAAGGCCTGGCGTGGATGAAGGTCAATGTCCGTGCCGATGGACTGGAGGGCGTGCAGAGCCCGGTTGCCAAATTCCTGACTGCGGAGATCGTTGAGGGCATCCTGAGCCGTACCGGCGCGCAGGATGGCGACATCATCTTCTTTGGTGCTGACCGCGCTAAAGTAGTGGCTGACGCACTGGGTGCCCTGCGCCTGAAAGTCGGTCGCGAGCTGAACCTCACCGACGAGAACGCCTGGGCACCGCTGTGGGTGATTGACTTCCCGATGTTCGAAGAGGACGAAGAGGGCGGTCTGGCCGCGATGCACCATCCGTTCACGGCGCCAAAAGAGATGAGCGCCGAAGAGCTGGCGACCGATCCGACCCGTGCCGTGGCGAACGCCTACGACATGGTGATCAACGGTTACGAAGTGGGCGGCGGTTCTGTGCGTATCCACAACGGCAACATGCAGCAGACGGTGTTCAGCATTCTGGGTATTGAAGAGCATGAGCAGCGTGAGAAGTTTGGCTTCCTGCTGGACGCGCTGAAGTTCGGTACGCCGCCGCATGCAGGCCTAGCATTTGGTCTGGACCGCCTGACCATGCTGCTGACCGGCACCGACAACATCCGTGACGTGATCGCCTTCCCTAAAACCACGGCAGCCGCCTGTATGATGACCGAAGCGCCAAGCGAAGCGAACCCGGCTTCCCTGCTGGAGCTGGGCATTCAGGTGGTTAAAAAAGAAAAGCCTGAGAATAAATAATGGGCTATAAACACCCGGTTTCAGTGCTGGTAGTGATTTCGGCGCGTGATACTGGCCGGGTGTTGATGCTGCAGCGGCGTGACGATCCCGCGTTCTGGCAGTCGGTCACCGGCAGCCTGGAGCCGGGTGAGTCTCCGCTGGCGACCGCCTGTCGCGAAGTGAATGAAGAGGTCGGTATTGATGTGCTGGCTGAGCGTCTGGAGATGGAAGATTGTCAGCGTCAAATCGACTTTGAAATCTTTCCCCATTTCCGCCATCGCTATGCACCGGATGTCACCCATAATCACGAGCACTGGTTTCGCCTGCAACTGCCAGCGGAGCGCGATGTGAGGCTGACCGAACATCTGGCCTTTCGCTGGCTGGCAGCGGCGGAGGCGGCAGCATTGACCCGTTCATGGAGTAACCGCCAGGCAATCGAAGAGTTCGCCTGAAAACCTGTCGCCGCACGCTATTCCGGCGACGGAGAGATGATAAGTTGAATCGGGTGAGTGTTAACACAACGACACCACACTATTAAACAGTCGGGCGTCATCGCCGCCGCGACAATGTTCCCCGCCAGCAAGAGGGCACCCGCGTCAGGTTGACCGCGAGGATGACGCGCAGGCTCGCCCGTCACGGGCTGACAGGTTACGACCTGTCTGAGCTACGCCGGAGGACAGGATCGCAGCCAGATCGCCCGCACCCTGTAAAAGATCGGAGAGAAGAGAAAATGGCAGGACACAGTAAGTGGGCTAACACCAAACACCGTAAGGCGGCGCAGGACGCGAAGCGCGGCAAAATCTTCACCAAAATCATTCGTGAACTGGTGACGGCAGCCAAGCTGGGCGGCGGCGATCCGGGATCTAACCCCCGTCTGCGTGCGGCGATGGATAAAGCACTGTCTAACAACATGACGCGTGACACCATGGATCGCGCCATCGCGCGCGGTGTGGGCGGCGATGACAACGCCAACATGGAAACCATCATCTATGAAGGTTACGGTCCGGGTGGCTCCGCCATTATGATTGAATGCCTCAGTGACAACCGCAACCGTACAGTTGGCGAAGTGCGTCACGCCTTCACCAAAACCGGCGGCAACCTGGGAACTGACGGCTCCGTGGCCTACCTGTTTAACAAAAAAGGCGTCATCTCCTATGCGCCAGGCCAGGATGAAGATGCGGTCATGGAAGCGGCGCTGGAAGCGGGTGCTGAAGATGTGGTCAGCTACGACGATGGCGCGATTGATGTCTTCACCGCATGGGAAGAGATGGGCAGCGTGCGTGATGCACTGGAAGCCGTCGGCCTGAAAGCGGATACCGCAGAAGTGTCGATGATCCCGACCACCAAAGCGGAAATGGATGCGGAAACCGCGCCGAAACTGCTGCGTCTGATCGACATGCTGGAAGACTGCGACGATGTGCAGGAGGTTTATCACAACGGTGAAATCTCCGACGAGGTGGCGGAAACGCTGTAATGGCGTTGGCCATCACCGCTTCAACCGGAGAGGCGTAATGTCGATTATCCTGGGTATCGATCCCGGCTCACGCATCACCGGTTATGGGGTTATTCGTCAGACTGGCCGCCAGCTCACCTACCTGGGCAGCGGCTGTATCCGCACCAACACCGCCGAGCTTCCCGCCCGCCTGAAGCTGATTTATGCGGGCGTCTGCGAAATCATCACCCAGTTCGCACCCGACTACTTCGCCATTGAACAGGTGTTTATGGCAAAGAATGCTGACTCGGCGCTGAAGCTGGGTCAGGCTCGCGGTGCGGCGATTGTTGCTGCGGTCAACCACGACCTGCCGGTGTTTGAATATGCCGCCCGTCAGGTTAAGCAGACGGTGGTTGGCATCGGCAGCGCCGAGAAAAGCCAGGTGCAGCACATGGTGCGGACCCTGCTGAAGTTACCGGCAAACCCGCAGGCGGATGCCGCTGATGCCCTGGCCATTGCGATTACGCACTGTCACGTGGCACAGAATGCGACGCGGATGAGTGACAGCAAGCTGGTACTCACGCGAGGACGATTGCGATCCGGTTAACGGCCGCGGCACCGTCTCACTCTCAGGCTGGATATTCATCCAGCCTTTTTTATGTTATAAAATCCGCCACATTCGTAAGTTAAGGAAGCATTCAGGTGATAGGTCGTTTACGGGGCAACATTCTGGAAAAGCAGCCGCCACTGGTGCTGCTTGAGGCACACGGCGTCGGCTATGAAATTTACATGCCTATGACCTGTTTTTATGAGCTGCCTGAACTTCAGCACGAAGCGGTGATTTTTACCCACTTTGTGGTGCGCGAAGATGCCCAGCTGCTGTTTGGTTTTAACAGTAAGCAGGAGCGCACGCTGTTCCGTGAACTGATCAAAGTGAATGGCGTCGGGCCAAAACTGGCGCTGGCGATCCTCTCCGGCATGTCGGCGCAGCAGTTTGTGACCGCGGTGGAAAAAGAGGAGATCGCGTCGCTGGTGAAACTGCCCGGCGTGGGTAAAAAGACCGCCGAGCGTCTGGTGGTGGAGATGAAGGACCGCTTTAAAGGGATGCACGGCGACCTGTTTGGCGGTGATTCAGCCTTTACACTCACCACGCCAGGGCCGGAAGCGGAAACCAACGATGCGGAAGCGGAAGCGGTTGCAGCGCTGGTATCACTGGGTTATAAACCGCAGGAAGCGAGCCGTATGATCAGTAAAGTCGGTCGACCGGATGCGGATTGTGAAACCCTGATCCGCGAAGCGCTACGCGCCGCCATTTGAGGTAAGTGATGATAGAAGCCGACCGTCTGGTCTCCGCTGCCAGCGTTAACGAAGAAGAGATTATCGATCGCGCCATCCGGCCAAAGCTGCTGAATGAGTATGTCGGACAGCCACAGGTGCGTGAGCAGATGGAGATTTTCATCAAGGCCGCGCAGCTGCGCGGTGATGCGCTTGATCATCTGCTGATCTTCGGTCCGCCGGGGCTGGGTAAAACCACCCTGGCGAACATCGTCGCTAATGAGATGGGTGTTAACCTGCGCACCACCTCGGGCCCGGTACTGGAAAAAGCCGGGGATCTGGCGGCGATGCTGACCAACCTTGAGCCGCACGACGTGCTGTTCATTGATGAAATCCACCGCCTCTCGCCGGTCGTGGAAGAGGTGCTCTATCCGGCGATGGAAGATTATCAGCTGGATATCATGATTGGTGAAGGCCCGGCAGCCCGTTCGATTAAGCTCGACCTGCCGCCGTTTACCCTGATTGGTGCCACCACCCGTGCCGGCTCACTGACCTCGCCACTGCGCGACCGCTTTGGCATTGTGCAGCGGCTGGAGTTCTATCAGGTTAAGGATCTGCAGCACATCGTGGGCCGCAGCGCCGCCTGTCTCGGTCTGGCGCTGAGTGACGACGGTGCGTTAGAGATCGCCCGCCGCGCCCGCGGCACGCCGCGTATCGCCAACCGTCTGCTGCGCCGGGTTCGTGACTTCGCCGAAGTCCGGGCCAACGGTGAGATGAGCGGTGAAGTCTCCTGCAGTGCGCTTGATATGCTCAATGTGGACAGTGAAGGCTTTGACTATATGGACCGCAAACTGCTGCTGGCCATTATCGATAAGTTTATGGGTGGGCCGGTCGGACTGGACAACCTGGCGGCCGCCATCGGTGAAGAACGCGAAACCATCGAAGATGTGATTGAACCCTTCCTGATTCAGCAGGGCTTCATTCAGCGCACACCGCGTGGCCGTCTCGCCACGCAGCATGCTTATCGTCACTTCGGCATTACGCGCGAAGATTAAACGGCGGGCTTGCGCACCATGCTGAAGATAAACAGGATGGCGGCGCACAGCACCACTGACGGGCCGGCTGGCGTATCATAGAACGCGGAGAAGGTCAGCCCGCCGGTTACAGCGATGACCCCGATCACCACCGCGACGGCTGCCATGCCTTCCGGCGAACGAACAAAACGCCGGGCGGTCGCCGCCGGTATGATCAGCAGCGACGTGATAATCAGCGCACCCACGAACTTCATCGCGACGCCGATGGTCAGTGCGGTGATCAGCATCAGGATCAGCCGGGTGCGCTGAATATTGACGCCATCCACCTGCGCCAGCTCCGGGCTGATGGTCATCGACAGCAGCGAACGCCACTGCCATGCCATCACCAGCAGCACGACCACCACGCCACCGCCCATCATCCAGAGATCGTCTGGCGTCACCGCCAGCAGATCGCCGAACAGATAGGCCATCAGATCGACGCGCACATTCTTCATCAGGCTGACGACCACCAGACCCAGTGACAGCGCGCTGTGCGCCATGATCCCCAGCAGCGTGTCGATTGCCAGATGGGGGCGCCGTTCCAGCCAGACCAGACCCAGCGCCAGGCAGACCGTCACCAGAATGACCGCATAGTAAGGATTAACGTTAAACAGCAGGCCAAACGCCACGCCGAGCAGGGAGGCGTGTGCCAGAGTGTCACCGAAGTAGGACATCTTGCGCCAGACGACAAACGAACCCAGCGGGCCGGCAGCCAGCGCTAACATCACGCCGCCTATCCAGCCCGGTAATAACAACTCAATCATGATGAACTCTGTCCTTTGCGTAAAACGATACGTCCCTGAAGGTCGTGACGGTGATTATGATGGTGACGGTAGATCGCCAGCTCCTGCGCACCGCGCGGACCAAACATGGCGATAAATTCAGGATGCTGTGACACCGCTTCGGGGGTACCGGAACAACAGATGTGGTGATTCAGGCAGAGCACTTCATCGGTTTTGGCCATCACCAGGTGAAGGTCGTGAGAGACCATCATCACGCCGCAGTTCAGTTCAACGCGCAGCTGATTGATCAGATCATAGAGGGCGACCTGACCGTTGACATCCACCCCCTGCGTCGGCTCGTCCAGCACCAGCAGCTGAGGCTGGTTGAGCAGGGCGCGGGCCAGCAGTACACGCTGCGTTTCGCCGCCCGAAAGTTTTTGCAGCGGCGCGTTGAGTAAGTGGCCCGCCTGCACGCGTTTCAGGGCGGGGAGGATCTCCGCCTGTTTACTGCCGCGGGTCAGACGCATAAAGCGTTCGACGGTCACCGGCAGCGTTGGATCGATATGCAGTTTCTGTGGCACATAGCCAATACGCAGATCGGCATGGCGCTGAACCGTCCCGCTGGTGGGGGTGAGCAAACCCAGCACCACACGGACGAGTGTAGACTTACCGGCGCCGTTAGGCCCGAGCAGGGTGAGAATACGGCCAGGCTGCAACGCCAGGCTGACGCCCGATAAGACGTTGCGCTGGTTAAATTTTATCGAAACGTTATCAAGTGTGACAAGTGAGGTCATAGTATTTACAGGTTGCACAGAATTTCGAATGTTATAATATCACATTCCACTTCATGGTCACGATGGAATGACGCAATATGTTACATAATAAAAAAGGCGCAATTTTCGCCTTATCGGCCCTCGCTGTTTCAGCTTCGTTAACCCTTCCTGCAGAGGCAAACGTCGTCGCCTCATTAAAACCGGTCGGTTTTATCGCCGCAGCCATTGCCGATGGTGTTACCCCGGTTGATGTCCTGCTGCCAGATGGTGCCTCTGAACACGATTATGCCCTGCGCCCCTCTGATGCAAAACGCTTAAAAAACGCGGACTTAGTCGTCTGGGTTGGCCCTGAAATGGAAGCGTTTATGGCGAAGTCTGCATCTGAACTTCCGGCCAAAAAAAATCTCGCTATGGTCGACATCGACGGCGTAAAACCGTTATTGATTAGCGGCGGTGAAGATGAAGATGAACACGCAGCGGAAAATTCTGAAGAACAGGATGCCGATGCCCATCACCATCATCACGGTGAGTTTAATATGCACCTGTGGTTGTCGCCAGAGATCGCGCGCAAGACCGCGGTTGCAATCCATGGAAAATTATTGGAACTTATGCCGCAAGATAAAGCCAAACTTGACGCCAACCTCCAGCAGTTTGAGGTAGCGTTGGCAGACACGGACAAACGCGTTAGCGCACAACTTGCTCCGGTCAGAAATAAAGGATATTTCGTTTTTCACGACGCTTACACGTACTTTGAAAAGCACTACGGTCTCTCGCCTGCCGGGCATTTTACCGTGAATCCTGAAATTCAGCCGGGCGCACAGCGTTTACACCAGATACGAACACAGTTGGTTGAGCAAAAGGCGGTCTGCGTCTTTGCTGAGCCACAATTCAGGCCAGCAGTCATCGATGCTGTTGCCCGTGGAACGCAGGTGCATAAAGGCACGCTCGACCCGCTGGGGACAGACATCAGTCTGGCAAAAGACAGCTATGTGAAATTCCTCTCACAGCTGTCGGGCCAGTATGAAAGCTGCCTGAAAGGAGCATGAGGAATAGGTAAAAGTGCAGCAGATAGCCCGCTCTGTCGCCCTCGCATTTAATAATTTGCCGCGCCCCCACCGCGTAATGCTGGGTTCTTTAACTGTAGTCACTCTGGCCGTCGCTGTCTGGCGGCCTTATGTTTACCATCCCACCGATGACGTGACGCCTATCGTCAAAACGATCGAGCTGGACAAAAGTGAACTTCGTACGCTGCTGCCAGAAGCCAGTGAGCCTATCGATCAGAGCACACCGGAACCGGACGAAGAGCTGCCTGCAGACGATGTCGACACCGACGTGCCGGATACGGCAGGCGTGCATGACTACACCGTCTCTTCCGGCGATACGCTGAGCAGCGCCCTGAATCAGTATGGCATCGATATCGCTGACATCAATGCGCTGGTGGTGAGCGACCGCGACCTGCGAAATCTGCAGGTGGGTCAGCAGCTGAGCTGGACGCTGGATGATGATGGCGGTCTGAAAACCCTGAGCTGGGAAATCTCCCGTCGTGAAACCCGCACCTATGAGCGCACCCCGAAGGGTGGCTTTAAGATGGAAGCAGAGATGCAGAAGGGCGAATGGCGCAACAGTGTCATGCAGGGCGAAGTGCGTGGCAGTTTTGCTGCCAGTGCCATGCGGGCCGGACTGAGCGGCGCTGAAGCAAGCGCCGTCATCAAAGCGATGCAGTGGCAGATGGACTTCCGCAAGCTGCGTGCCGGTGATCAGTTCAGTGTTCTCATGTCGCGCGAAATGCTGGACGGTAAAAGTGCACAGAGCCAGTTGCTGGGCGTGCGCCTGCGCAGCGGGGGCAAAGACTATTACGCGTTCCGTGCCGAAGATGGCAAGTTCTACGATCGCAGCGGCTCCGGCCTGGCGCGCGGCTTTATGCGCTTCCCGACGGTTAAGCAGTATCGTGTCTCCTCCAACTTTAATCCGCGCCGTCTTAACCCTGTGACGGGGCGTATTGCGCCGCACAAGGGCGTCGACTTTGCACTGCCGATCGGCACGCCGGTACTGGCTGTCGGGGATGGTGAGATCGTCGTGGCGAAAAATGGCGGTGCCGCCGGTAACTATGTTGCCATTCGTCATGGCCGTCAGTATATGACGCGCTATATGCACATGAAGAAAGTGCTGGTGAAGCCGGGTCAGAAAGTGAAGCGCGGCGACCGTATCGGCTTGTCCGGTAACACCGGACGTTCTACCGGGCCGCACCTGCATTTTGAAATCTGGATCAATAATCAGGCGGTCAATCCATTAACGGCGAAACTGCCACGCATGGAAGGCCTGACCGGTAAAGAGCGCAGCGAGTACCTGGCGCAGGTGAAATCCTGGCTGCCGCAGCTGGGCCTTAAGTAAGCGATTTTCATCAGGTCGCGCAAAAACCGACGGTTTCCCCGTCGGTTTTTTGTTATGCGGACCGTGATGATTGCAAATTTGTTTGCCGCCACTATCATTATCCGGTCATTGCTTGAGGCGAGTGCATGGAAACCCGTAAAAAAAATAACACTGAATTCATTCCCGTTTTTGAACGATCTTTTCTCAAACCGAAATACTGGGGCAGCTGGCTGGCGATTGGCGCACTGGCCGGCCTGGCTTATTTACCGCCCAAAGTGCGCGATCCGCTGTTAAGCCGCTTAGGCCGGTTCGCCGGTAAGCTGGCAAAGGGGGCGCGTCGTCGTGCGCTGATTAACCTCTATTACTGCCTGCCGGAACTCAGCGAAGCGCAACGCGCCACGCTGGTGGACGAAATGTTTGCGACTGCACCGCAGGCGATGACGATGATGACCGAGCTGGTGCTGCGCGATCCGGCCCGCATTCGTCAGCGTGTCGAATGGCATGGTCGTGAAATTATCGACCAGATGAAAGCCGCGCAGGAGAATGTGATTTTTCTGGTACCCCACGGCTGGGCGGTGGATATTCCGGCCATGCTGCTGGCGTCAGAAGGGCAGAAGATGGCGGCGATGTTCCATAATCAGAGCGATCCGCTGCTCGATTATGCCTGGAACAGCGCGCGTCGTCGTTTCGGTGGCCGGATGCATGCCCGAAATGATGGCATTAAGCCGTTTATCAGTTCGGTGCGCCAGGGCTACTGGGGCTACTATCTGCCCGATCAGGACCATGGCGCCGAGCACAGCGAGTTTGTTGACTTCTTCGCGACCTACAAAGCAACGCTGCCCGCAGTCGGGCGGCTGATGAAAGTGTGTCGCGCCCGCGTGGTGCCGCTGTTCCCGGTCTATAACAGTGAGCGGCATATTCTTGAAATCTATGTGCGTCCGCCGATGGATGATCTGCTGGAAGCGGATGATCATCAGCTGGCTCGCCGGATGAATGAAGAGGTGGAAATTTTTGTCCGCCCGCATCCCGAGCAGTACACGTGGATCCTCAAGCTGCTGAAGACCCGCAAAGAGGGTGACATCGAACCCTACTCGCGCAAAGAGCTCTATCCACGCAAATAGTCTGAAGGCCGCGCAAGCGGCCTTTTTTTATAACGCTTCCAGTTTGCTGCGACGCTTTCTCTCGCGCATAAACAGGATCACCAGACCAAACCACAGTAAGCCACTGATAAAGTTGATCAGGCAGAACCAGAGTGTGCCACCGCTGAAGTAGCCACTCTTCGCCAGTTCAATCCCCACCGCCAGCGTCAGAATACTGATCATCCCCAGCATCGCTGCCACGCTGCCTTTACCCTCATTGCTGGCGTACAGCGTCAGGCGATAGAGCCCGGCGTTCACCATGCCTGCACCAAAAGCGTAGAGGCTGAGACCGGCCGTAATCAGCAGATAGCCATGGCTGTTCAGCAGGCTCGCCACCAGCGCCAGGCTCAGACCGATCAGAATCGGCCAGGCAGCAAACTTAACCGGCTGCTCAATCGGCACGCGTCCCGCCAGCTTACTCAGCGTCAGGTTACCGGCGATCATCGCCATAAAGACCGGAAGCTGCAGCAGGGCATACTGCATCCGCGACAGGCCTTCGTCATGCATCAGGATCACCGGCGAGAGGGCAACCCAGGTGAGGATCGGGATAAAGACCATGCCGATGGCAAAAGAGCCGGACATCACCAGCCGATCCTTCATCAGCCGGCCATAGTTGCGCGCCAGGCTGGGCAGGGCGACAGAGTGACTGCGGTCGCCCGCGGTTTCGGGCATGACCCGCCACAGCACCGCAAACGCCACCAGGCTGCAGGCGGCAAACAGCCAGAACATGCTGCGCCAGCTGCCGACGGTCAGCCAGGCTGCACCGGCCAGCGGGCCGGCCAGGGGAGCCAGCAGCGCCACGTTGGCCATCAGCGCCATCATGCGCACCGCCAGCGCCTCATCAAAGGCTTCCTGAATCGCGGCATAACCCACTGCGCCAATAAAGCAGAGGCTGATGCCCTGAATAAAGCGCAGGCTGACAAATTCCTCAATGGAGCTGACCCAGTTGGTCAGGATACAGGCGATGGCAAAAAACAGGATGCCGGCGAGCATCACCGGGCGGCGGCCAAACTTATCAGAGAGCGGGCCAAGCAGCCATTGCAGTACCACGCCGCCAATCAGGTAGGCGGTCAGTGAGGTGGAGACCCACTCCGGGCCGACAGCAAATTCGCTGGTGACGATCAGCATGCCCGGCTGGATCATGTCGTGAGCAATATAGGTGGCAAACTCAAACAGCACTAATGCCAGAGGGAAAAGCAGAATCCGGCCGGTCAGCTGGCTGATGGGGTGAAAACGGGCCATCTGGCCTCCTTGTCAGAAAAGA
Organism: Pantoea sp. GM_Pan_3; assembly: GCF_026541045.1. Classification (NCBI taxonomy): domain Bacteria; kingdom Pseudomonadati; phylum Pseudomonadota; class Gammaproteobacteria; order Enterobacterales; family Erwiniaceae; genus Pantoea; species Pantoea sp. GM_Pan_3. Next base: position 570,783 of record NZ_JALNVA010000001.1, read on the forward strand.
AAACGCGACTGGCTGGCAGTCGCGTTACTGATTCTACACTGACAATGTCAATCCGGGCTTAATTAATCCACGCGCAGCACGCGGCTGGTATTGGTCGTGCCGGTGGCACCCATCACATCACCCTGCGTCACGATGACCAGATCGCCGGATACCAGGAAACCTTTGTCACGCAGCAGATTGACGGCATCGTGTGCCGCAGCCACACCGTCGTTGTTGCTGTCGAAGTAGACCGGGGTGACGCCGCGATAGAGCGCGGTGAGGTTCAGCGTGCGCTCATGGCGTGACATGGCAAAAATCGGCAGGCCTGAGGTGATGCGCGAGGTCATCAGCGGCGTACGGCCCGACTCGGTCATGGTGATGATCGCGGTCACGCCCTGCAGATGGTTCGCGGCGTACATGGATGACATCGCAATCGCTTCTTCGATGTTATCGAACTGCACGTCCAGACGGTGTTTGGAGACGTTAACGCTCGGGATCTTTTCCGCGCCCAGGCAGACTTTCGCCATCGCCGAGACGGTTTCAGCCGGATACTGGCCTGCGGCGGTCTCCGCGGAGAGCATCACGGCGTCGGTGCCATCCAGTACGGCGTTGGCCACGTCCATGACTTCGGCACGGGTCGGCATCGGATTGGTGATCATCGACTCCATCATCTGTGTCGCGGTGATGATGGTGCGGTTAAGCTGGCGGGCGCGGCGAATCAACGCCTTCTGAATGCCGACCAGTTCCGGGTCGCCAATTTCGACGCCCAGGTCGCCACGGGCTACCATCACCACGTCAGAGGCGAGAATGATGTCATCCATCGCTTCCTGGCTGGCGACCGCCTCAGCACGCTCAACCTTCGCGACCAGACGGGCATCACAACCCGCTTCACGCGCCAGACGACGCGCCAGGTTCATATCTTCGCCACAGCGTGGGAAGGAGACGGCCAGATAATCGACCTTGATTCTGGCGGCGGTAATAATGTCCGCCTTATCTTTTTCAGTCAGGGCTTCCGCCGACAGGCCGCCGCCCAGCTTGTTGATGCCTTTATTGTTCGACAGCGGGCCACCCACGGTGACTTCGGTAAAGACTTTCATGCCCTGAACTTCCAGCACTTTGAGCTGCACGCGGCCATCATCCAGCAGCAGGATATCGCCTGGCACCACATCTTCCGGCAGGCCTTTATAGTCGATCCCCACCCGCTCTTTGTCGCCTTCGCCTTTACCCAGGGTGGCATCCAGCAGGAAGCGGTCGCCGATATTCAGGAAAACTTTGCCTTCTTTGAAGGTCGAAACACGAATTTTTGGTCCCTGGAGGTCGCCAAGGATCGCAACATGGCGGCCCAGTTTAGCGGCAATCTCACGCACTTTATCCGCACGAAGCTGATGATCTTCTGGCGTGCCGTGAGAGAAATTGAGTCGTACAACGTTCGCGCCCGCCGCGATGATTTTTTCAAGATTATTGTCGCGATCGGTGGCCGGACCGAGGGTAGTAACGATTTTGGTTCTTCTGAGACGTCTTGACATCGGGGACTCCGTAAACATTTAAGCGTGTCCGGATCAGTGGACACAGCATGGTTATCTATTCTATATGATCGACAGCGTGTGATACGACTCACATTGTAAATGTGATGTTAATTTTTTTGCGGTGCATCCTCTTTCCCTGGAGACTGCTTTTCGTAACGCGACGCTTTCAGCGCCTCTTTTACGCGCTTCAGGTTTTCGCGGAACGGCGCACCCCGTTCAAGGGTAAAGCCGGTCGCTAACACATCGATCACGGTCAACTGCGCCAGGCGCGACACCATCGGCAAATAAACATCAGTATCTTCCGGGACATCAAGCACTAAAGCGATGGCGGCTTCATCGGCAAGGGGTGAATCGGGAGAGGTGATGGCAATAACGGTGGAACCGTTTACACGGGCCAGGCGAGCCAGTTCTACCATATTTTTTGTGCGCCCAGTATGTGAAATGAGAACAAAAACGTCACCGGCTCGACTATTTATGCAACTCATGCGCTGGATCACAATATCGTCAGACCAGATGACAGGAATATTAAAGCGCAGGAATTTGGTAAAGGCGTCATGGGCCACCACGGCGGAGGCGCCCAGACCGAAGAAAGCGACTTTATCGGCCTGCGCAAGCTGAGTGACCGCCTGCTGCAGCCGCGAACTCTCCAGCTGATCCCGAACCCGCTGCAGACCTGCCAGCGCGGAGTCAAAGATTTTGTGGCTGTAGTTCTCCACGCTGTCATCCTCCTCCACACCCCGGCTCACCCAGTTGCTGCTCTGTACCAGGCTTTGCGCCAGCTGCAGTTTAAAGTCGGGAAAACCGCGTGCGCCTAAACGGTGGCAGAAGCGGTTTACCGTAGGCTCACTGACGCAGGCTTCGCGTGCCAGAGTGGCAATGCTGGCGTGCATCGCCGCCTGCGGCGCCGCCAGAATCTGCCGGGCGACTTTCTGTTCCGCTTTACTCAGCGAAGCGAGCTGCACCTCAATTTTTTCCAGCATGTTCATAAGCCGATGACCATTATCATTTTTAGCAATTTCAGAAATCCCTGTCGTCAGAGCTGATTAACAGAGACTATATCGCGTCAGCGGGGGGCGGGCGCAGTGACGGACAAGCCGATTTGCATTTTTTTTGGGATACTTTGACCCCGGGCAAATTTCACTGACACCCCCGGATACAGAAAAAACCGACAATCCGCACGCGTCATCACACCGGTTTTGCTTATCCGGTACAGAGTTAATGCGGTTAGCCCGGCGAGTCGGTTTACCTGGCGCAGGGAAAAAAGTACATTGTGCGGAAAGAAAATAATAACCTGGACCCGGTGGCAGAGGATGCATCACCACCGGACTATCCTGCAACGAGGAGAGGAAAATGGCGGTAACACAAACAGCCCAGGCATGCGATCTGGTGATTTTCGGTGCCAAAGGCGATCTTGCACGCCGTAAACTGTTGCCTTCACTGTACCAGTTAGAGAAAGCGGGTCAGATCCATGAGGAAACCCGCATTATTGGTGTCGGACGTGCTGAGTGGGACAAAGCGGAATACACCAAAGTGGTACGTGAAGCGCTGGAAACCTTCATGAAGGAGAAAGTTGACGAAGCGCTGTGGGATAAACTCAGCAACCGTCTCGACTTCTGCAACCTCGATGTCAACGACACCACGCACTTCCCTAAACTGGGCAAGATGCTCGATCAGAAAAACCGCACCACCATCAACTATTTCGCCATGCCGCCAAGCACCTTTGGTGCCATCTGTCAGGGACTGGGCACGGCGAAACTGAACGCCAAACCGGCGCGTGTTGTGATGGAGAAGCCGCTCGGCACCTCACTGGAAACCTCACAGGAGATCAACGACAGCGTTGGCGAATACTTCGATGAGAGCCAGGTGTTCCGTATTGACCACTATCTGGGCAAAGAGACGGTGCTTAACCTGCTGGCGCTGCGCTTCGCGAACTCCATCTTCGTGAACAACTGGGACAATCGCACCATTGACCACGTGCAGATCACCGTGGCCGAAGAGGTGGGTATCGAAGGGCGCTGGGGTTACTTCGACAAAGCGGGCCAGATGCGTGACATGATCCAGAACCATCTGTTGCAGATCCTGACCATGATCGCCATGTCACCGCCGTCCGATCTCAGCGCAGACAGCATCCGCGATGAGAAAGTTAAAGTGCTGCGCTCGCTGCGCCGCATCGATCAGACCAACGTGCGTGAGAAAACCGTGCGCGGTCAGTACACCTCCGGCTTTGTACAGGGTAAAAAAGTCCCGGGCTATCTGGAGGAAGAGGGCGCCAACAAATCGAGCGCGACCGAAACTTTCGTGGCGATTCGCGTCGATATCGACAACTGGCGCTGGGCGGGTGTTCCGTTCTACCTGCGAACCGGTAAGCGTCTGCCAACCAAATGTTCTGAAGTCGTGGTCTATTTCAAAAACCCTGAGATGAACCTGTTTAAAGACTCTTACTCAGAGCTGCCGCAGAACAAGCTGACCATTCGTCTGCAGCCGGACGAAGGGGTGGATATCGAAATCCTGAACAAAGTGCCAGGTCTCGACCACAAGCATAAGCTGCAGACCACCAAGCTGGATCTGAGCTACTCTGAGACGTTTAACCAGTCGCACCTGGCCGATGCTTATGAGCGTCTGCTGCTGGAGAGCATGCGCGGGATTCAGGCGCTGTTTGTGCGTCGCGATGAAGTTGAAGCGGCATGGACCTATGTCGACTCCATCATCAACGCCTGGGCTGCGGATGGTGACTCATCCAAACCGTATCAGGCTGGCACCTGGGGTCCGGTGGCCTCCGTCGCGATGATCACCCGCGATGGCCGTTCCTGGAACGAGTTTGAGTAACGGTAGTGATGAAGAAGCCCGCAACGCGGGCTTTTTTTTTGCCCGTCATCCGACTGGCGCAGGCAGATAAAACTGAACTGCTGTTTCAAAATGAGAGCAGGGTAATGGACGCTCCGGAAGCCGATCATGTATGGTAGTGTCATCATTACAGGGCAGGAGCCGAGGCTCCGTGACCGGGCTGCTATCCCGGTGTTATTAATCAAGGGGAACTGATGAAAAACTGGAAGATGAGTGCTGAACAGATTCTGACCACCGGGCCTGTGGTGCCGGTCATCGTCGTGAATAAGCTGGAACATGCCGTGCCGATGGCAAAAGCGCTGGTGGCGGGCGGTGTCCGGGTGCTGGAAGTGACGCTGCGCACGCCCGTCGCGATGGAGGCGTTGCGTGCGATGATCAAAGAGGTACCGGAGGCGATTGTGGGGGCAGGAACCGTCATCAATCCGCAGCAGCTTCAGCAGGTGACCGATGCCGGCGCGCAGTTTGTTATCAGTCCGGGGATTACGGAATCACTGCTGAAGGCCGCGGTGGAAGGGCCAGTTCCCCTGATTCCGGGTATCAGCACCGTCTCTGAACTCATGACCGGAATGGACTACGGTCTGCGCGAATTTAAGTTTTTCCCGGCCGAGGCGAATGGCGGTGTCAAAGCGCTGCAGGCCATTGGCGGGCCTTTCCCGCAGGTCCGTTTCTGCCCGACTGGCGGCATCTCTCCGACAAACTACCGTGACTATCTGGCGCTGAAAAGCGTGCTCTGCATCGGCGGTTCCTGGCTGGTGCCGAATGATGCGCTGGAAGCGGGCGACTGGGATCGCATCACCCGCCTGGCGCGTGAAGCCGTTGAAGGCGCGAAGTAAGCTGAAGCGGTGAGCGTCTGCTCACCGCACGCTGTTACCCCTGAACCGTCACCGCTGCTGCGCTGGCAACGGCACGCGCAATGGCCTCATCCGTCGTCTCACCGCTCGCCAGCGCCACGCCTAAACGACGCTGACCGCTGATCTCCGGCTTACCGAACAGGCGCAGTTGCAGACCGGCACCCAGCGCCGCTTCGACGTTGACGAACTGCACATTCTGGCTGGTCAGTTGCGGCAGGATAACGGCCGAGGCGGACGGACCATACTGACGAATTGCGCCAACCGGCAGACCCAGGAATGCCCGCACGTGCAGCGCAAACTCTGACAGATCCTGCGAAATCAGCGTGACCATGCCGGTATCATGGGGACGCGGTGACACTTCACTGAACACCACCTCATCGCCACAGACAAACAGCTCGACGCCGAACAGACCATAGCCACCCAGCGCCTTGACCACCTGCGCGGCAACCTCCTGGGCCCGCTGCAGCGCCACATCACTCATCTGCTGCGGCTGCCAGGATTCGCGGTAGTCGCCATCTTCCTGACGATGACCAATCGGCGCACAGAAATGGATGCCGTCAACGGCACTGATGGTGAGCAGGGTGATTTCAAAATCGAAGTTAACCACGCCCTCTACGATGACGCGACCGGCTCCGGCGCGGCCACCCTGCTGCGCATAGTCCCAGGCGCTGTCAAGCTGGCTGGCGTCACGGATAAAGCTCTGGCCTTTGCCGGAGGAGCTCATGACCGGTTTTACGATGCACGGAAAGCCAATCTCTGCAGCGGCTTCGTCAAAGCGCGCTTTACTGTCGGCAAAGCGATAGCGTGAGGTCGGCAGGGATAACTCTTCCGCAGCGAGGCGACGAATCCCTTCACGGTTCATGGTCAGCCGTGCGGCACGGGCTGTAGGGACCACGCGCTGGCCCTGCTGCTCCAGCTCAACCAGGGTATCCGTGGCGATAGCCTCAATTTCCGGCACCACAAAGTCAGGTTTCTCCTGCGCGATTAACGCAGCCAGGGCCGCACCATCCAGCATGTTGATCACATGGCTGCGATGCGCCACGTGCATGGCCGGGGCATCCGGGTAGCGATCGACCGCAATCACTTCCACACCCAGACGCTGACACTCCAGCGCCACCTCTTTACCCAGTTCACCCGAACCCAAAAGCATCACACGTGTTGCCGCCGGACGCAGCGCCGTTCCGAGAGTTGTCATACATTCACCTAAGCAGTCAAAATTCGCGCGCAAGTATAAACGAAAACGTTTGCGTTCTCACCCTTCGTCCATACAACGCCGCCATTTGCCTTACTTTTCCCGCTCTGACGTTTCCTGACAACCCTTTCGCCAGGATAGCAGGCTGACATCGTGAACAGGAGCGGATGATGAACAACTGGTTGCAACAGATTCAGTCGGTACTGGCGAAGAAGGGCGGTGACGGTAAATCGGGCGGAGGCCTGAGCGATATGCTGGCACCAGGCGCGCTGGGGGGGCTGGCCGCAATGCTGATCAGCAGTAAGTCTTCCCGCAAACTGCTGACGAAATATGGCGGCCAGGCGCTGATTATCGGCGGCGGGGCGGCGGCGGGTGCGGTACTGTGGAACAAATACAAACAGCGGGTCAGCGACGCGCATCAGAATGAACCGGACTTCGGCGTGTCGCAGACACCGGTCGATCTGCGCGCTGAGCGTCTGGTCACGGCGCTGGTGTTTGCCGCCAAAAGCGACGGACACATCGACGATCAGGAGCGTGCCGCTATTGAGCAGAATATTCATCAGTCCGGCTACGGTCAGGATGCGGAAAAGCTGATCCAGAAAGCGATGAATCGCCCGCTGGATCCGCAGTGGCTGGCCGCTGACGTGAAGAACGAGGAAGAGGCGCTGGAGCTCTATTTCCTCAGCTGCGCCGCCATTGACGTCGATCATTTCATGGAACGCAGCTACCTCTCTGCGCTGGGTGACGCGCTGAAAATCCCTCAGGATGTCCGCGACGGCATTCAGCAGGATATCCAGGCCGAAAAAGCCCGTCTTCTGGCCAGTTAACTTCTCCTGGCGGGCCTCAGAAGAGGCCCCGCCTGCCGCCGCTTCCTCGCTGCCCCCTGGCTTCCCGCCACTTAAGTGTTACGCTTACAGATCATGACGTTCACGGAGACGGATGGATGAAAGCTCCCATTGCAAAAAAAATTCCTCATGAAATGACGCTGCATGGCGAGACGCGCGTCGACAACTATTACTGGCTGCGCGACGATAAGCGCGAAAACAGCGAAGTGCTTGATTACCTGCGTGCCGAAAATAATTACGGCAAAAAAGTCATGTCGTCGCAGCAGCCGCTGCAGGACCGGGTATTAAAAGAGATCATCGATCGGCTGCCACCGGAAGATCACTCAGTGCCCTATGTCAAAAACGGCTACCGCTATCAGAGTCGTTATCAGAGCGGCAATGAGTATCCGGCCTATTACCGTCAGCCTGCGGCGAGCGAGGAGTCGGCGGAGTGGACCCTGCTGCTGGATGCCAACCAGCGCGCGTCACACAGCGACTTTTACACCATGGGCGCGCTGCATATCAGCCCGGACAACCGCGTGATGGCGCTGGCCGAGGACTTTCTCTCGCGCCGCCAGTATGGCATCCGCTTCCGCAACCTTGAGAGCGGTAGCTGGTATCCTGAAGTGCTGAGCAACGCCTCCTCCAGCTTCGCCTGGGGTAACGACTCCCGCACGCTCTACTACGTGCGGAAACACCCGCAGACGCTGCTCTCTTATCAGGTCTGGCGACACGAGCTGGGGTCGCCGCAGTCTGATGATCAGCTGGTTTATGAAGAGCAGGATGACACCTATCATCTGAGCGTCCACAAGACCACCTCAAAGCAGTTCATCATGATTGCGCTCTACAGCACTAACACCAGCGAGATTCAGCTGATCGATGCTGATTTCCCTGATGCGCAGCCGCATGTGTTTCTGCCGCGCCGCCGCGATCATGAATACAGCATCGATCACTACGAGCATCAGTTCTTTATCCGGTCTAACCGGGAAGGCGAAAACTTTGGGCTCTATCGCAGCCGTTATCTGGATGAATCCCGCTGGGAGACGCTCATCCCGGCGCGTGAAAATGTGGTGATGGAAGATTTCCAGCTGTTCCGCGACTGGCTGGTGGTTGAAGAGCGCCAGCGCGGCCTGACCAGCCTGCGCCAGATTAACTGGGCCAGCGGCGAAACCAGTGGCATCGCCTTTGACGATCCCACCTACGTCACCTGGCTGGCTTACAATCCGACGCCGCGCACCAGCAAACTGCGCTACGGCTACTCCTCAATGACCACACCGACCACGCTGTTTGAGCTGGATATGGACACGGGCGAGCGCCGCATCCTGAAGCAGAGCGCGGTCAAAGGGTTCAACGCCGATGATTACAAAAGCGAGCACCACTGGATAAAAGTCAGCGATGGCACCGAAGTGCCGGTGTCGCTGGTTTATCATCGCAGACACTATCAGCCCGGCCAGAATCCTATGCTGGTCTATGGCTACGGCGCCTATGGCAGCAGCATGGATGCCGATTTCAGCGTCAGCCGTCTGAGCCTGCTGGATCGCGGCTTTGTGTTTGCCCTGATTCAGGTGCGCGGCGGCGGGGAGCTGGGGCAGCAGTGGTATGACGGCGGTCGCCTGCTGAACAAAATGAACAGCTTCACGGATTTCATCGACGTGACCAATGCGCTGGTGGCGCGCGGGATAGGGCATCCGGAACGTCTCTACGCCATGGGCGGCAGCGCAGGCGGCTTACTGATGGGCGGGGTGATCAACATGGCACCGCAGCGCTTCCATGGCGTTGTGGCGCAGGTTCCTTTTGTGGACGTGGTCACCACCATGCTCGATGAGTCGATCCCGCTGACGACCGGCGAATATGATGAGTGGGGCAATCCCGGCGATCCGGAGTACTACCGCTACATCCGCCAGTACAGCCCCTATGACAACATTGAGGCAAAAGCCTATCCGCATCTGCTGGTCACCACCGGCCTGCACGATTCGCAGGTTCAGTACTGGGAACCTGCCAAATGGGTAGCGAAACTGAGGTCGATGAAAACCGATAATAATCTGCTGCTGCTTTGCACCGATATGGATGCCGGACACGGCGGCAAATCGGGGCGCTTTAAAGCCTATGAAGGGATCGCGATGGAGTATGCCTTCCTGCTGGGGCTGGCGCAGGGCACCCTGCCCCCGGCAGAGGATTACTGAGGCTCGATCAGGTATTTACGCAGCGCCTGCCGCAGTGGCGGGCGCAGATCGCTGACGTTGTCCAGCATCCACTTCAGATAGCCCGGATCCTTGCGCGCCACCACCGCAATCGCCTGACCACGGTATTTGCCGAAAGGCAGAATGTCGTCGCGCTGGGCCGCCGGTTGTGAGCGCACAATCATCTCGGAGGCGTTCCAGCCCGAAGTCTCCATAATGCGGATCAGCAGGGCCGCCGTCACATAGCAGTCATAGAGCGCGCGGTGCGCATGCAGATCGGCTGGCGGGGTAACATCCAGCTTCAGGGAATGACGCAGGGCCTGGTTGCCATATTTGATGCCCGGCCAGAGCTGACGCGCCAGCTGCATGGTGCAGATCCATTCGCCAAACATCTCCGGCAGCATCCGGCGGTCAAAGCTGGCGTTATGTGCCACATAGAAGGCACTGCCGTAGTAGCGCGGAATCGCCTCTTCGATGGTCGGTTTTCCGGCCACCATCGCTTCGGTGATGCGGTGCACGGCCATCGCCTGACGGCTGATGGGACGATCAGGCAGGATGAGATCGCTCATCGGATTCACAATCTGGCCATCGACCACATCGACGGAGGCCACTTCCACCACGCCACCCTGCAGGCCGCAGGTTTCGGTATCTATGACGCGAAACATCATTGCTTCATCTTCGGTTCGTAAGGAAGGCGTGACAGGCTCAGTGACGCCTGGCGGTAATGCATCAGACGCTGACGAAACCAGTCACGCAGCGCTTCGGGCTGCTCCTGCGCCACCATCTCAGCAACCACCGGCATGTTATAGCGCTCTTTGAACGCCACGCCCGCAGCCGCTAAATCGACGTTTAACTTATCTTTCTCGTCCTGGGACAGCAGGGCAAGGTTATGGCTCATAATATTCTCCTGATGACAGGGGGCAAAAGTAATGTTTTCGCCGGTCTGAATCAAGGATTAAGGATCGCATTGCTGGCCTCGACAGTGCAAATGCAGCAGCGTATCCTTTTGCCTCGTTTATCGCCCTGGCGGCGGCTAAAAGGATGATCTGATGCAGAAAAAACACATTTCCCGCATGGTTATTACGTTGGTGGCAGCCGGTGCGATGGCATTCAGCTCGCTGGCCGCTGCGCATGCCCATCTCCGCGCATCCACGCCGGCGGCCAAAGCAGAAGTAACGACCGCTACCGATGTGCTGACGCTGACTTTCACTGAAGAGATTGAGCCCGCGTTCAGCGGCGTTACGCTGCTTGACGATCATCAGAAGCCTGTTGCGACGGAGAAGGCGCGCGTAGCGTCCGGCCACAAAGATCGGCTGATTGTCAGCCTGCCTCAGCCACTGAAAGCGGGGCACTATCAGGTTAACTGGCATGTCCTGTCGGTGGATGGACATAAAACCGCAGGAAGCTACCGCTTCAGCGTGCAGTAAGCGTCGTGACGACCCTCTGGCCAGCGCTGCGCGCGCTACATTTTGCGGCCGTGATGCTGCTGACCGCCAGCGCCTGCTACAGCGCGCTGCTGGCACCAGAACGTTATCGTCCACAACTGGCGCGGCGACTTAATCCGCTGGTAAACGGAAGTGCGTGGCTGGCCCTGATCAGCGCGCTGGCGATGCTGGCCTGCCAGAATGTGCTGATGAGTGGCGACAGCGCCAATCTGCTTCAGCCTGACGTCTGGCTGGCTGTGCTGGGCACCCATTTCGGCGCGGTGTGGCAGTGGGAAATCGTGTTCAGCGTGCTCGCCGTGTCGGCGTTGTTACTGACCGCGCAACTGCGCCAGCAGGCCTTACTGCTGGCAGGCGTGCTGCAACTGGCCGACATGGCCCTGACGGGGCATGCCGCGATGCGGGAAGGCTGGCCTGGCCTGCTGCATCAGATCAACCATGCGCTGCACCTGATTGCGGCAGCGTTCTGGGCCGGGGGACTTGTTCCGCTTCTGCTGCTGATGCGCGAAGCGCGCCAGATTGATCGCCGCACCGATGCGATCCGCACCATGATGCGCTTTTCGCGCTACGGTCATCTGGCGGTCGCGTTAACGCTGCTGACCGGCGGGGTGAACAGCCTGATGATCCTGGGCTGGCCGCTGACATGGCACGAATCCCGCTATAGTCTGTTATTGCTGGGGAAAGTGCTGCTGGTGGCCCTGATGGTGGGAGTGGCGCTGCTTAACCGTTACTGGCTGGTGCCGCGTTTCCGCGTCGCGGGTAGCGGCACCCAGCAAAAATTTATCCGCATGACGCAGCTCGAACTGCTGCTGGCGTGTGGCGTGGTTGGGCTGGTCAGCGTGTTTGCCACGCTGTCGCCAGCCTGAATGTGATTTAAGAGAGAAAAGGGCAGTTATGTTGCTGAAGAAAGTGGTCCCCGCAATCCTGTTATTATCTGTATGCGGCCAGGCGCTGGCGGCACAAATCATTACCGTCAGCCGCTTTGAGATTGGTAAAGATAAGTGGCCGTTTAATCGTGAAGAGGTGATGCTGACCTGCGAGAAAGACGGTGCCATGTTTGCCATCAACCCGAGCACGCTGATGCAATACCCGCTGAACGACAAAGCGGATGCACTGTTTAAAAGCAACCAGGTGAAAGCACAGCCGATCAGCGTGATCCAGAGCGAGGATAAAGCGCATCCGGGCCAGATGATGAGCCTGCAGCCGATTGTTGAGCGCACTCAGGCGCTGTGCGGTAAATAAGCCTGCCGGGTGCAGCATCACGCTGCGCCCGACTGTTTTTTGCCGTTGCGATCACAAACTGATCCTGTTTATGGCCCTGTGCGGTGCCTCAGCTGGCAATTCCTCCGCGCTGTTCTAATCTTAAGTTGCAAGGCGTTATCGCCTTCATAAATGCCAACTTTTAGCGCACGGCTCCTTGAGAGCCATTTCCCTGGACCGAATATAGGAATCGTATTCGGTCTTTTTTTGGTTGGTTGATTTGTATGGTATTTTTGTTGGTGGTAACGAAATTTCCCGAAATCACCATATCCAATTTAAACCATCACATATTCCTGACCGCGTGAATCGAGATACCTTTTAGGCATAGAAAAATTTTTATGGCCAAGTTATCTTTTCGCAAAATCCTTTCCATTTTCCAATTCATAAAGTCGGCTGGCAAGGCTTCTGATTTCATGCAATGTCGGCGGGTCAGGGCCAAATTTAATTCCGCTTATTTCACGCGCTTCTGCAAATGCACCGGTGAGCGTATCTGGTGAAACCGCCCCAGGCTTTCTGCCACCGCGGCGGACTGATGAGTAAATCAGGCTATCTGATGGATTGCCCTTCCGGCACTCTTCTATTACAGCTTCAAGCGTAAGTCCCGTTTCTTTCAGCTCAAGGCTAAGTGGAACCGCCAGCTTATAATGTTACGGAAGCCAGAAACTCTCGCCTCATAAAATTCATTTGGCAAACCTTCTAACATGCAACCACTGGCCCACTGCAAAAGCTGTTCATCTGAATACTCTGGCTCGACGGTCAGCGCCGTCTGCTGATTGCTTATGAGCCGCTTGAATGTGTTGAGAAAGGAAACATATCACCTCCTTGGTTTTGCTAAGGTAAACATAGTATTGCCATCACCACGGACTATATTATTTGATAGCAATATATCCGAGGGGATAAAGAGGCTCTCAATGTCAGACAACTACCGCATCACCGTCACCACTAAATCCGGTGAAACGCATTAAGGCCTGATGAGCAGGTCTTAGCCGAAGATGATGAATGGCTTTATCGGTATTGCTCAGGAAAATAGTGCTTGGGTATACCTCGCGCTGGATGACGTGCTCAAGATAGAGTACGTTCCAGAGCAAAAAGAGTAAGATGAACTCCACCACATAGGAGTAGGTCGCAATGAAGTTAAGGACAAAATTTGAGGATTACACGGAAGTCGAGTTTACAGCGTTAGTAGCGGAAATTTTCAGTGCCCAAGGTGGTGAAAAGTACCAAGACGAATTGCTGGAGAATTTTATTGCTGTCAGTGAGCATCCAGAGGGTTCAGACCTGATTTACTACAATTTTGACGACGACCTGAATCCCGAGAAGGTTGTTACGACAGTGAGAGAGTGGCGCAAAGGTCAGGGACTGGCCGATTTCAAGGCGTAGTCATCACAAGGCGCATTTGCGAGTGCGCCTGATGATGCATTGCCAAATTGTGGGAATCATTCAATGATAGTTATTTGCGCGCACAGTTCAGACACCATTTAAATCATGATGTGAAAGCATCTTACATGCCAGGAACGAATGGAAACCATGTAATCGTTGCTGATAGGGTTGGTGAGTCAATCACACAAATATTTGGTGGTACAGACGAGAAATTTATCGATCTTTACCACATGGATGAGTACAGAACGTTTTAGTAAGCCGCCCACGGGCGGTTTTTTTTTGGAGTAAATATGGCGATACCAGATTGGTGGGCCATTGAGTCGGCTTACCGTGCTTTGATAACTCACTGGACTGGGTTATGATTTGTAAGTCAGGTGCGCGAGATGGCCGAGCGAAAGCTCTGACGGGACAAAGCGTGACATGAGCTACATCAGGCAGTGGTGCACGTGGCCGATACTGCATGAACGTGGGTTCGAATCCCACCCTGATAAATGACCGCCCACGGGCGGTTTTTTCTTGGAGTGGGTATAGTAAACTCGCGGTGTGTTAATCAATGGGGAGCAGGTCACCTGGATTAAAACCTAAAAGTTAAACGCCATCCTGTTTTATTCTCTTCTACTCAGCTGCACTCGGTGTCGCCATTTTTTTGCCATTAACGCCAGCGGATAGCAGCGAATAGCATCTAAAGATGGTCGGGCGCGAAGTATGCATAACGAATCGTCACCCTAATGCCGGAATGTCCGGGAGTACGTTACAGCACGATGATTTACCCCCCGGTAATCCGCACGCCATAATGATTATCCCGTGCCATGTAGCGGTTCTCCTTTGAGGGGCTGCTGCAGTCAGGTGTCTGGGAAGGAAATCACGCCGCTGTCACTGTGTGGACTCTGACGCAACGAGCAAATCTGCTGCCCGCTGACAGGCACTAAAAAAGCCAGCGCCCGGCAGCGGCCGAATCCATAAACATGCGTATCGTCAGCGGGGATTTATCCTGCTCTACCGGTGCGCGGGTGAAAAAAGGACGGATTTTCCAGGGGAAATAAGCGGCGGGCGTAAAACCAGCTGGGTGAATATTAAAATCGCGAAAAAACGACTCTGCCATATCTGTTATATCGTCTGCTTCAAACAGTTCCTGCAGAATGTCGTCGTCACCAATTTGAATCTTTTTTAAGAAGAGCGTTGTCACCAGCGGCAGCTCTCGCAGAATGTATTCACGCACCGCATCAGGAGTTGATGTAATATTATTCACCAGATTTTATCCTCCGGCCTCACAATCAGGTTATAGCGATGGACGGTGCGGAAACTGATTTGTGACACATCATTTGCCAGAATCAGCCATCCCACAACTGGTACGGCCCTGCCTATAAATGTCCCGTGGTTATTCACTCAAAAAATCTTCAGCCCGCGTTTCAACTGCTGGAGCCGGATGTTAACCGGAAGCTGTACGACCTGCCAGAATATCTCAGCGCGCTTAACTCTGCCTGGCAATATGATGCGGCGACGCTGTTCCGCTGCAAGTATTATCAGAACTGCGCGCATGCCGGTTACATCATCTACATGACCTCAGCGGCGCAGAGCAGCAGCGATGTCGACCGGATGCGTCAGGCGATGCGCGACACTAAAAGGCTGGGTAACATCCGCAACCTGTTCATGTACGCACCCAACGGCATCAAGATTCTGCCGCTTAGTGAAGTCGCAACGAGAAACGATTTCTTTAACATCAGGAAAGCCAGCCGCGACGACCTGTTGAGTGCGCACCGCCTGCCGCCTCAGATGATGGGAATTATTCCGGACAACTCAGGTGGATTCAGAGATGCAGTGAAGGCGGCGCAGGTGTTTATGAACCGCTGCAGAAACGAATGAAGGAAATTAATAACTGGCCGGGAGAAGAGGTGTTCACGTTTCGCCCTTATTCGCTGGAAGCGGCAGCAACAAACTAAAGATATAACGCCTGCATATGCAGGCGTTAGTTATTTACCTAACCATCTTCCGGCCTGTGCAGACTCAACTAGCAGGCGGATAGTAAGCGGATCATGTGGTGCGGTGAAATCTTCCGGAAAATAGTTGGTAAAAGTGATGGTGCCGGGGTCAATGCTAAAACTGTCAGCATATCGCTCAAGCAATTCATAAGCGTCAATGGGATCCATGCGAAAGTCATTGTTCAGATCAGTGTCGAGTTCAAGCTTATAACGTCTTAATGTGAACAAACTTCTGCCGTTATAATCTTCAACCAGCGCAAACACAGCCTTCTCTATATCCTCACCTACCATATCCTGTCGTCCTTATGAGCAATAAGGTTGTATTTTACCGTAGTTTTCCAGCCTATCTCCGCTACATCAGCGGCCATAATAACCCATCCCAAAACCGGAATTGTGCGACCGACGAACGTACCCAATTTGTGAGTCATTAACATTCTAATTTGAAGAGGTTTTTTTGGGTTTTGTATCCATGTGGGTAATCTGAAAGGAAGACGGTAATCGCGTAACAGTTTACGAGAATAGACCGAAGCATAAGAGGTGCCTTTCCACGCCCCTTTTAGCTTCCCTGAGACGTCAATCGTATTTTGTCCCGAGTAAATGGCAGCTATCGCGATGATATCTTTTGCACCGCTGAAGTGCTCGGCGGTCATATCAATCATAATCCAGAAATAAAGCTCTCCGGGAGAAAGGTTGGTAAGCCCGCCATAGAAGTAAGTCCCGTTTAACTGCTCAGTTGTATCCATATTATTCCCTTACATGGTTAACCGTACTGGTCAAAACTTTACCATATTGCCATACATCATCTGCTGCTCTAAGACCCATTTTACGAAGTTCTTGGGCCCTGCTGTGTTTGATACCTCACTAAACAACTGCACGCGTGGGTAGGCCGCTGACACGGCCTCCGAATACATGTTTGTACCCATCGCGCGTAATGCTATCCCCGCCACGCCTGCCAGCGTTGCACAATGTTTGTAATCCATGTGGTCAGAGGCCTCGAAAGGGCATCAAAGCGGGTGCCGCTGAGAAGAGGACCAGATGCTGCAAAAAAATGTTGGTATGTGGCGGACGGGTTTTAGGTCATTTACGATAGTCGATCTGAATTACGGCGTAGCTAATCCTGTCCTGTCGATCTTTTTAAGCAATCAGCTCTCTCCATATCATCCTCTGCAAAAGTAATCGCGCTGACCAGAAGGTTACTCTATTCAGTCTGCCTGTCATGCGTTTTATCCAGCCAGTCCCGTCCTGCTGCACGTAGATTTCAGTTTTCAATGTGCGCACGGAAGACCAGAAACACCCTTAACTCACAGGCATTACCGCTGTTAAAATCACCAACTTTCAGAATAATGATATTTTCAGCCTGCCCGCGGAATCATAAAATGCTGGTTTAACAGGGAGATATACCATGAAGAATGTTGTGTTAAGTATGCTTGCCAAGATTTCACAAATAGATGCAAGCACCAAACAACTCACCGCGCGCGTTGAGGCGCAGTCTCTGTTGATCAGTGCGCTGGTGCTCGCGGTAAGTAAGCAGGGCGGCGTAACGGAGATGATCGAGGGCGCGAACAAGGCGATCAACACGGTAATTGACTCCGCAGACTCAGATGAAATGCTCAAGTCTGATGCGGCGCTTCTTTTAAGCGAACTTCAGGATTTACTGATTATCTCCCGCGCGGTTGATGGCGCAGATGAAGAAATCAATCATGAGGCACTCAATGAACTGGCCGGGGTGACCTCACCCGCGCAGCTTCTTCAGGAAGATAACTGATTCGTTGCCCCTGGCCCGCCGCGCGCGGGCTTTTCAGTTCCATTTCTCGTTGTGTAACGCTCTCAGAACCCTTTCAGACAGGCCGTCACCCGGGGTGAGATATTTCCAGTGCAGGGCAGGGCGTTAAATGAAGCGACAGGGCAAAAAAGGCTCTGTCATTATCAAAGGAACGTTATGCAGCGCAATCAGAGACACCCATGAAACGTGCATTATTGTGGCTGCTTCACTCTTTTTCAGATTGGATTGCTATTGCCGTTATTGTGGCGGGCATCTATCTCTTCATTAGCTTTGTGCCGCAGCATGCAACGCTGCTCAGTGTTGCATGGGTTGTCACAATTTCTTATCTCTATATCCGATACAGTCGCGGATAGTGATAACGTCCTGCGTGTAATCCGCCCTGATTCTTAGCCCGGGAACCACCCGAAGAGGACACATTGTCGTAACGTAGCAGGGTCAGAAGCACCGCAAAACCTCATCCGTAATCGCTTCACGTTGATCACAGTCAATGTACTCTGCGAGCCTCCGCAAACGCGTAAATACGTTTATTCCACGTATAAAAAAGCAGACGTACCCTGAGGCGGTGATATTCAACCAGGATGCGTTATGTTTTTGAAAAAAGTTATACCCTGTCTGATTTTTGCGCTGGCAAGTTCAGCTTTGTCCGGCTGTGTGATGGCGGAAGGTGGTCATCATCATTATGGTCACGCTTCTGACTGGCATCATCATGGCCAATCGGCTATGCCAGATGCGTCGCAGCACATGGGGCCGCCGCAAGCGGCATCCCGGCATATGGGCCCCCCGCCTGTCCGGAACCCCTCTCAGCATATGGGCCCGCCGCCGGCAGCGTCGTCTGACAGCGGCATCCATCGCTGGCATGCATAAGTGCCACGCATGTGGCACCGCCTTCACAAAATGCAACACAACCTCACTGGCTCGCACCCAAAGCTCAACGGTCAGCTTGTTATCACGGCCGTTTGGCTTATTCTGAACGTTCAATCAAATGGAGGAACGTTTATGAAAGCGGCAATAGCAAATAGTGAACACCAGGTTGAAGTTGTTGAGAAGACACTGCGTCCTCTCAAAACCGGCGAAGCACGGCTCAGGATGGAATGCTGTGGTGTATGCCATACCGATTTGCATGTGAAGAACGGGGACTTCGGCGATAAAACCGGTGTCACGCTGGGTCACGAAGGTATCGGGATTGTTGAAGAGGTTGCGCCGGATGTGACCTCTCTCAAGCCGGGCGATCGCGCCAGCGTGGCCTGGTTCTTCAAGGGCTGCGGTCACTGTGAATACTGTAACTCCGGTAATGAAACGCTCTGCCGGGAGGTGGTTAATGCGGGTTATACCGCCGATGGGGGTATGGCTGAAGAGTGTATCGTGGTTGCAGACTACTCGGTCAAGGTTCCCGAGGGGCTGGACCCTTTTGCCGCCAGCAGCGTGACCTGCGCCGGCGTCACCACCTATAAAGCGGTGAAGGTCTCTGAGGTCAAACCGGGCCAGTGGCTGGCGATTTATGGTCTCGGCGGGTTAGGTAATCTCGCTCTGCAGTATGCTAAAAATGTCTTTAACGCCAAAGTGATCGCCATTGATGTGAGCGACGGCCAGCTGGCGCTGGCGAAAGAGATGGGTGCCGACCTGGTGGTGAACTCCGCCAGTGAAGACGCGGCGCGTTTTATTCAGGAAAAAACCGGCGGGGCGCACGCGGCCGTCGTGACCGCCGTGGCCAAAGCGGCCTTTAACTCGGCGGTAGATGCGGTCAGAGCCGGGGGACGGGTGGTGGCAGTCGGACTTCCGCCGGAAGCGATGAGCCTGAATATCCCACGTCTGGTACTTGATGGCATTCAGGTGGTGGGATCGCTGGTCGGCACCCGCAACGATCTGGCGGAAGCCTTCCAGTTTGCGGCGGAAGGAAAAGTGGTGCCTAAAGTCACCAAAAGAAAGATTGGCGAGGTGAACGACATCTTCGATGAGATGATCCACGGCAAAATTCGCGGCAGGATGGTGATCGACTTCACCGGTCACTCTGCCTGATCAGAAGTACCTTACCTGATGCTGAAGCCCGCCCTGAGCGGGCTTTTTTGTGACTGAAGTGTTAAATGCCACGGGTTGTGCAGTTACCGCCTGGGTTAAAACATTAATAAGCACTGCTTTATGTTTCATGATGTTTTTTTGGCTTGCACTTTACCGGTAACATTATAGTTTAAGAGATGATGTCGGATTACACACAACTGAAGGAGGGTTATTTATGGCGAAACATCATCTGCTTAAATCCATTGAAATTGCAGCCATTGTGCTGTTTGTCCTGATACTGGCGTATCTGGCGATCACCGGGATTTTGTCCTCAACAGGTATGGACCACGCCTGGCCTTACCCCACTAAGTAACTGAATGCGGCACCAGGGAAAATCATCAATATTATAAACAGATAACCCCCAGCCCACACCTGTGAGGCGGAATACCGGGTTACACCAGACTGACCGAAAGCAGCGTGAGCTCTTCCGTGTCCAGTGACAGACTTTTTTTCGTTTCGAACATAAACTGTTCCAGCGCCTCTTCCACATCATCCCCTTCGATAAAGGCGTGGGTGGTGACGTGATGTTCACCTTCCGGCTTAATGACGTAAGACACAAACCACTTTTTCTTCTGCATGATGCTTCTCCTTCTGATGCTATAACGCGTTGAGAGCGGGCAGTCGGTCGCGTGCCATCCGGCATGGCGAACAGCGTGCTGCCGCGCTTGTCAGGGCTGATGACAGGGTTTAATCCAGCGGTGCGGGATGGAGCAGGTCGATCACATCATCGATCTCGTTACTGGCCGCATGACGATCGAGGGCGACAGCGTAGTAGCGTCCTTTGCAGTAATGCCGGGTCACCGCGACGCGATGGCCGGTATCGCTGTCCGCTTCGCCGCCGGTGGCGGTCTGCAGATGGGGCGGGATCACCAGCTCACTTTCAAGTTGATCGGCTTCGATGATTAACGCGCCACCGTCGCTGGACAACAGCAGATGCTGAATGCGCATAGATTTTCCTCTCCGTCGGATTGCTGACCGGGAAAGTGTAGTTCACTCCGGCAGGTGTGCAGGACGTAAGACGTGGTTCCCTCCTGGTCACGCCATCGCAGGCCATAAAAAAGCCCCGCGAACGGGGCTTCTGGATCCATCTGTCACTCAGCTGGTCTGGTCAGCCAGCTTCGGGGCCAGAACGCGTTTACCCATACGGATGCCGGGCTTCTCAACATATTTGTAGAGCAGCGACGCCAGCGCATAGGTCACCGGGATGGCGGAGACGCAGACAATCAGAAAACGCGTCAGATCGCTTTTGAATTCGATATCCGTGTGATTCAGCAGCAGCGCGATCAATGGAATGACAATCAGCAGGTGCAGCAGGTAGACCGAGAACGAGACGTCGCCCAGCCAGGTGCTGAGACGGTTGTTCAGCAGCTTACGCGGCAGAGCAATCAGCTGCGCCATCCGACTGCCCTGTGGATACTGCCAGAGAATGGCTGTCATACCGACGATCATCAGCGCTTCCATAATCACCTGCAGCTTGATGAACCCCAGACCCATTGCCACGCTGGCAACCGGTCCCAGCAGCGCAAAGGCGACGTAAAGCAGCGATTTGCGGCGAATGGCTTCTGCCAGCAGCATGCCCGACAGGAACATGTTCAGCTTAATCAGGATCATCGAAGGCATCTCAAACGCCTCATAATAATCGGCCAGCAGATAGCGTCCGGCGCAGCAGAGCACCATGATACCGATCAGGGAGGCGGCATAGCCAAACCGCATCGTCACCAGCATGATGAACGGGAACAGCAGATAGAACTGCATCTCCAGCCCGATGCTCCAGTCAGGCAGTACGGTGTTAAACCCGTACTCGGGCAGCATGCCGAACAGGAAACTGAAGTGGGTCAGCACATTTGCGAGCGACTGGTCGGTGTAACGTGACGACTCGGTTGCCGTGCCGGAGTAGAAATGCGCGATGGTGTCACGCATCTCGCCAAACCACGGCCCGTAAATCAGGGCGATGATTAACAGCAGATAGTAGAGCGGCGCGATGCGGAAAAAGCGACGGATCCAGAACTTTTTGATCGTTGCGGCGCTTTGCCATGGCTCTTTCTGCTGTCGCTCGACATAGTTTTTCGCCATCAGGTAGCCCGAAAGCAGAATAAACAGATCGACACCGATGCCAGGGGATGAAATCAGTGTGATATGGCAGTGAATCAGCAGGCTGATATGACCTACCAGTACCCAGAGAGAGGCGATGCCGCGTAATCCCTCAAGCTCAGTTGACCAACCTCGTGTTGCAGACATAACTCTTCCTCGTTTTTATCCGACCTTCGGCGCTCACTAAGCCTCAAGGCAACAGATATGTAAACGGCCCTTTACAAAAGTAAGAGGAATCTGAAGAAGAGAATGCTGAAAAAATCAACTTGAAAAGGGTAAAAACGCACAGAAAGTTAAGGGCGCGCAGCCGCACACCCTTAACCATTATTACAGCCCGGGACCTCTGTCAGGCCAGTTTTAACAGGAGCATACCGGCCAGCAGCAGGCTCAGGCCAGCCCAGCCTTTGCGGTTCAGTCGCTGACCAAACAGTACCCAGCCCGCCGCGACGGTGGCGATAATGCCAAAGCCACCCCAGACCGCATAGGCTATCGACAGGTCGATCCCTTTCACCGCCTGAGCAAGCGCGCTGAACGCGAGTAGCACACAGCAGAGCGAAAGCAGCCCGAATAGACGTTTTTTGAATCCATCAGAATATTTAAGGAATATATTGGCGGCAATCTCCAGCAGGATGGCGAGTGCCAGCCAGGCCGCATGGACAAAATCAGTGATGACCATGGTTAACCTCCGCTGATGATTCGGTGCCGGTTTTGATCAGGACGATTCCAGCAATTAGTGTCATCAGGCCGCCAATTTTCAGCGGTGACAGCGACTCGCCAAACAGCTGCACGCTGAACAGCGTAATCAGCAGGATGCCGATACCTTCCCACAGGGCATAAGCCACGCCCAGGGCGATATGTTTGATGGCGAAACTCAGCAGAATATAAGAACAGGCAATCATAGCCAGCATCATCAGGTAGCCATACTGGCTGCCGCTGAGGCTGGACCATTTCATAAACAGCGTACCGATTATTTCAGTCACGATAGCAAGTGATAATAAAACCCAGGCGTACATGGGGATCTCCAGCAACGAATTAATGACGACCTGCCACGCGTGATTGCGTGCAGACTCAGAACCATATCGAAGCGGAAGGGGACTAGAGGGCGTTACGCCAGTGCTTATCAGCGACGTTCCGGGCGGAAAGGAAAGCAGGGGAAATCAGGGAATAAAACACAAAAAGTTTGCGCATAAAGTTTACAACGCATCCACATTGTTGCTTCTCATCAGTGGACGGAAAGTGCCTCCGGTTATCTACACGCAGGATTTATAGCATCCGGCATATCGTGAAATCAACAGCAGATGCTGCTTTGTTTGATTTTGATTAAGGTTTGATGATTTGCAGATGCAGGTTAACGGAAAACAATGTGTGGCATGGGATGGGGGATAAAAAAAAGCCGGGCAATAAGATGCCCGGCGAGATTTAGAGTGACACTGTAACTATTTAGTCGCTGCGCTGTGGGGTGGTGCGCACAGGCGCCTCTCCGGCCACGTAGTAGGCCGCAGTGCTGCGCGGCAGCGGTTCGCGTCCACGGATCTTATCGGCAATCTTCTCACCGATCATGATGGTGGTGGCATTCAGGTTACCGGTGATGATCAGCGGCATGATGGACGCATCCACAACGCGTAATCCCTGCAGGCCATGCACCCGACCTTCACCATCGACGACCGCCATCGGGTCGTTGCCCATTTTACAGGTGCCGCACGGGTGATAAGCGGTTTCGCCGTGGTTACGCACGAACTCGTCCAGCTCCTCATCCGTCTGACATTCAATGCCCGGGCTGATTTCACGGCCGCGATACTTATCCAGCGCGGGCTGGTTGATGATCTCGCGGGTGATGCGAATCGCATCGCGGAATTCATGCCAGTCCTGCTCATGCGACATGTAGTTAAACAGAATCGCCGGATGGCGGCGCGGATCGCGTGATTTCAGGCGCACATGACCACGGCTGGGCGAACGCATCGAGCCGACGTGACACTGGAAGCCGTGGGCATCAACGGCATTGGAACCGTTGTAGTTAATCGCCACCGGCAGGAAGTGATACTGAATGTTCGGCCAGCTGAACTCTTCACGGCTGCGGATAAAGCCACCGGCTTCAAACTGGTTACTGGCGCCGACACCGGTGCCATTGAACATCCATTCTGCGCCGATTTTAGGCTGATTCCACCACTTCAGCGCCGGATAGAGGGAGACCGGTTCTTTACACTCATACTGCAGATACATCTCCAGATGGTCCTGCAGGTTTTCACCCACGCCTGGCAGGTCGTGAACCAGCGGAATATCAAACTGCTTCAGCAGTTCGGGCGAACCGACGCCAGAGCGTTGCAGGATCTGCGGCGAGGCGATAGCCCCGGCACAGAGCAGTACTTCACGGCGTGCGGTCGCTTTGTTCAGGGTGTTGCTGTCGCCCTGCAGAAACTCCACGCCCACCGCACGCTTACCGTCAAACAGGATACGGTCGGTGGTGGCATGCGTAATGATCTTCAGGTTGGCGCGGCCTTTAGCCTGATCGAGATAGCCGCGCGCGGTGCTGGAGCGGCGTCCCTGCGGCGTCACGGTGCGGTCCATCGGGCCAAATCCTTCCTGCTGATAGCCATTGAGGTCATCCGTGCGCGGATAGCCCGCCTGCACGCCCGCCTCAATCATCGCTTCAAACAGCACGTTGTTGCCCGCTTTTGGC
The DNA here is from genome assembly GCF_026541045.1 of Pantoea sp. GM_Pan_3. Lineage (NCBI taxonomy): Bacteria > Pseudomonadati > Pseudomonadota > Gammaproteobacteria > Enterobacterales > Erwiniaceae > Pantoea > Pantoea sp. GM_Pan_3. Next base: position 594,846 of record NZ_JALNVA010000001.1, read on the forward strand.
GTTGCGACGCAGACCGGGCCGTCACCGCCGTGGAAGTCGTTCGGACCGATATCGCGGGTCTCCGCTTTGCGGTAGTAGGGCAGGCAGTCCAGATAACTCCAGTCCTCTAACCCCGGCGCGCTGGCCCAGTTATCGAGGTCCATGGCGTTACCACGGATGTAACACATCCCGTTAATCAGCGACGAGCCGCCCAGGCCTTTACCACGGCCACACTCCATGCGACGGTTGTTCATGTAAGGCTCAGGTTCTGTTTCATAGGCCCAGTTGTAGCGTTTGCCCTGCAACGGATAGGCGAGGGCCGCAGGCATCTGGGTGCGGAAATCAAAACGATAATCCGGGCCGCCCGCTTCCAGCAGCAGGACGCTGACGTTGCTCTCTTCGGTCAGACGGGTAGCCAGAACGTTTCCTGCGGATCCAGCGCCGATAATAATGTAATCAAATTCCATTCATCGTTCCTCAGGTTAAGGGTGATTAAAAGACTGACTGAAAACGCGTCAGCTCAACCTGCACTGACTTCACCTGGGTGTAACTCTGTAGGGTCATCAGGCCATTCTCACGGCCAATACCGGAGTGCTTGTAGCCTCCGACCGGCATCTCTGCGGCCGATTCACCCCAGGTATTGATCCAGCAGATGCCGGCTTCAATCTGGTGGATGACGCGGTGCGCACGGTTGAGATCCTGCGTCACCACTCCGGCAGCCAGGCCATATTCGGTGTCATTGGCGCGGCGGATCACTTCCTCTTCGCTGTCATAGCTCAGGATCGACATCACCGGTCCGAAGATCTCTTCACGCACAATCTTCATCTCATCACGGCAGTCGGTGAAGACGGTGGGAGCTACCCAGGCCCCCTGATCGAAGTCGCCGCCGGTCAGGCGTTTGCCGCCGCACAGCACGCGTGCGCCTTCAGCGATGCCCGATTCGATGTAACGCATCACGTTGTCGCGATGAGTGAAGCTGACCAGCGGACCAAAATTGGTGGCCGGGTCGCGCAGATCGCCAGCCCTGATGCGGGCAACGCGCTCGCTGATTTTTGCCTCGAAAGCTGCCTTCAGCGACGCCGGGACAAAGACGCGGGTGCCGTTGGTGCAGACCTGACCGGAGCTGTAGAAATTCGCCATCATGGCGATGTCGGCGGCCAGATCGAGGTCGGCATCATCAAAGACGATCAGCGGAGATTTACCGCCCAGCTCCATGGTGACCTCTTTCAGGGTTGATCCTGCGGCATTGGCCATCACCTTTTTGCCGCTGACGACGCCACCGGTGAAGGAGACTTTGTCGATACCCGGATGTTCGGTCAGCAGCTGACCGGTGACTGCGCCGAGGCCTGGCAGCACGTTGAAGACCCCATCCGGCAGGCCCGCTTCGCTGTAGATTTCCGCCAGTTTCAGGGCGGTGAGCGGGGTCACTTCACTCGGTTTAAAAATCATCGCGTTACCCGCGGCCAGCGCAGGCGCAGATTTCCACAGGGCGATCTGAATCGGGTAGTTCCAGGCGCCAATCCCGGCCACCACGCCCAGTGGTTCGCGGCGGGTGTAGACAAAAGAGGTGTCGCGCAGGGGGATCTGCTGGCCTTCGATGGCGGGGATCAGCCCGGCGTAATATTCCAGTACGTCTGCACCGGTGACGATATCGACAGCGGAGGTTTCGCTGTAAGGTTTACCGGTGTCGAGCATCTCCAGCTCTGCCAGCTCATCGTTACGCTGACGCAGAATATCGACGGCGCGGCGCAGAATGCGCGAACGCTCCATCGCGGTCATCGCGGCCCAGACCTTCTGGCCTTTTCTGGCGGCAGCAACGGCGCGATCGACATCTTCCTGGCCGGCGGCATGAACCTCTGCCAGTACGTCGCCGTTGACCGGATTGATCGTCTGGAACGTTTCGCCAGACGCTGCGGCCACATAAGCGCCATCAATGTAGAGTTTCTGCTCGTTGAATCGGGACATGTTTTCTCCTTCCGTTATTCGTGCTCGCCAGCCAGTTGCTGACGGATGAACTGGGTGGTCAGTGTGCGGGCGATGACCGGGTCAAAAGGCTTACCGCTCAGCGCTGCGCGCAGCCACAGACCATCTATCAGGGCGGCCAGGCCATGCGCGGCAAGACGCGCTTTTTCCAGCGGCAGCTGACGCCGGAACTCCACCGCCAGGGTGGAGTAGAGCCGCCGGCTGCTGACCCGCTCCAGGCGGTTGAGCTGGGGCTGATGCATGCTGCTTGACCAGAAGTCGAGCCAGGCTTTCATCGCGGCGCTGTGCACCTGGGTTTCATCAAAATTCCCGTCAACGATGGCACACAGTCGCTGTTCAGCCGGGGCATCGGCCAGCGGCCGTAACCGCGTCAGAACCGCTTCGCGCAGCTGCCGCGTCACATCACGCATTGTGGCTTCCAGCAGGCCGTTCTTATCTTTGAAGTAGTGACTGATGATGCCGGTCGAGACCCCCGCCCGCCGGGCGATCTGGGCGATAGTGGCATCATTAATTCCAACTTCGTTAATCGTACTCAGGGTCGCATCAATCAGTTGCCGACGTCGTATCGGCTGCATCCCTACTTTTGGCATAGCTCCGCTCCGGCTCCGCCCTCAAATTGAACCCCTATTTAAACTTTTTTTGATTGCACGTTCAATATAAAAAGAAACTTTGTTAGTGTAGTGTTCTTTAAATGTAGCGTAAGCGAAACGGCAATGAGTGCTAAGCTCACTGTCAGCCGTTACGCTTAAACAGGAAGTGACAGAACGATAGGAGGCCGCACGGCCTGAACACCCCGTGAGCGGCAAATGTTATCCATTGCGTATTTTCAGGATATTAACCAGAGGTAATCGATGAATAATCCACCTGCCGGTGAAAAAGACAGACTCAATCCCGTTGTATTTTATACCTCTGCCGGATTGATTCTGACGTTTTCACTTGTGACGATTCTCTACAGTGAACTGGCCGCGAGCTGGATCCTCAAGGCGGTTAACTGGGTCTCCGCCACCTTCGGCTGGTACTACATGCTGGCTGCCACGCTCTACATTGTCTTTGTGCTCTACATGGCCTGTTCGCGCTTTGGCTCAATCAAGCTGGGGCCGGAGCACGCCAAACCGGAATTCAGCATCCTCAGCTGGTCCGCCATGCTGTTTGCCGCCGGGATCGGGATCGACCTGATGTTCTTCTCGGTGGCTGAACCGGTGACGCAATATATGCAGCCGCCGGAAGGGGCGGGGCAGACGCTGGAGGCGGCCCGTCAGGCGATGGTCTGGACGCTGTTTCACTATGGCCTGACCGGCTGGTCAATGTATGCGCTGATGGGGATAGCGCTGGGCTACTTCAGCTATCGCTATAACCTGCCGCTGACCATCCGTTCCGCGCTCTATCCCATCTTCGGCAAACGCATCAATGGCCCGATTGGTCACACCGTCGATATCGCCGCGGTAGTGGGCACGATCTTCGGTATTGCGACCACGCTCGGCATTGGGGTGGTGCAGCTTAACTATGGCCTGAAGGTGCTGTTTGATATCCCGGAAGGACTGACCGCGCAGACCGCGCTGATCATCCTCTCGGTGGTGATCGCCACCATTTCGGTGACATCCGGCGTGGATAAAGGTATCCGTATCCTCTCCGAGCTCAACGTGGTGATGGCGCTGGGGCTGATCCTCTTCGTGCTGTTCTTCGGCAACACCGAATTTCTGCTGAATGCGCTGGTGCTGAACGTGGGGGACTACATCAACCGCTTCATGGGCATGACGCTCAACACCTTTGCCTTTGATCGTCCGACGCAATGGATGAACAGCTGGACGCTTTTCTTCTGGGCGTGGTGGGTGGCCTGGTCGCCTTTTGTCGGCCTCTTCCTGGCGCGTATTTCACGCGGTCGTACCATCCGCGAGTTCGTGCTCGGCACCCTGATCATTCCCTTCACCTTTACGCTGCTGTGGCTGTCGGTGTTTGGTAACGCCGCGCTCTATCAGATTATTCATGGTAATGCGGGCTTTGCTCAGGAGGTGATGAATCATGCAGAGCGTGGCTTCTACAGCCTGCTGGCGCAGTATCCGGCCTTTAAACTCAGCGCCTCTGTCGCGACGATCACCGGTATGCTCTTCTACGTCACCTCTGCGGACTCCGGTTCGCTGGTGCTGGGGAACTTCACCTCACGTCTCAAAGACATCAACAGCGATGCGCCCAACTGGCTGCGTATCTTCTGGTCGGTGGCGATCGGGGTTCTGACCCTGAGTATGCTGATGGCGAACGGCATCTCGGCCCTGCAGAACACCACGGTGATCATGGGTCTGCCGTTCAGCTTTGTGATCTTCTTTGTGATGGCGGGGCTCTATAAATCGCTGAAGATTGAAGATCACCGTCGCGCCAGCGCCACGCGTGACACCGCGCCCTACCTGGCCCACGCTACGGATCGCCGCACCTGGAAAAAGCGCCTGTCGCGGCTGATGAACTATCCGGGGTCGCGCTATACCCAGCAGATGATGGAAAAAACCATCTATCCGGCGATGGAAGAGGTCGCGAAAGAGCTGGAGCTGCGGGGTGGTCGGGTGTCGCTGGAGAGCGTTGCGCCGGATGCGGCCAACCCGATCGGCTATCTGGATCTGCGCGTGCATCTGGGCGAAGAGCAGGACTTCATCTATCAGGTCTGGCCGCAGCAGTACTCGATTCCGGGCTTTACCTATCGCGCCCGCAGCGGTAAATCGACCTACTACCGGCTGGAAACCTTCCTGATGGAGGGCAGCCAGGGTAACGACCTGATGGACTACAGCAAAGAGCAGGTGATCATCGACATTCTGGATCAGTACGAGCGGCACCTGAACTTCATCCATCTCAACCGTGAGGCACCGGGCAGCAATATCAGTTTCCCGAGCGCCTGACGCCAGGCCCGCCCGCACACTGCGGGCGGGCTTTTTTTTGCCGTCAGCGGCAGGCAATGCCGCGCCGGACGCGGATATCGACTATCTTTAGGGCTTAACTGGCCTGATGCCTGAAGGTGTAGACAGGGAGTCATATGGGAAAAATATTCAGTACGTTTCTGCCGCTCTACACCACCACGCTGCTGATGTTGCTGGGCTCCGGTCTGCTGACCACCTATGTTTCACTCCGGCTGGCGAGCGAGCAGGTGAACGGGGCACTTATCGGTGCCATCATCGCGGCAAACTATATTGGTCTGGTGATTGGAGGCAAAGTCGGGCACAACCTGATCGCCCGCGTCGGCCATATTCGCGCCTATGTCGCCTGTGCCGGGATCATTACCGCCTCGGTGATTGGCCACGGGCTGACCGACTTTATTCCGCTGTGGGTGTTTCTGCGTCTGATCATCGGGCTCTGCATGATGTGCCAGTACATGGTGCTGGAGAGCTGGCTCAACGACCAGGCGGAATCCTCTCAGCGCGGCATGATTTTCGGCTTATATATGGTCGCGACCTATCTGGGGCTGAGCGGCGGTCAGGTGGTGCTGAGCCTGCAGAGTGGCTTTGGCGTGAGTACCCTGCTGATCGTGGCACTCTGCTTCGCGCTCTGTCTGGTGCCGATTGCGCTGACCACGCGTACCCATGTCAGGCCTATGACCCCCGCGCCGATGGAGCTGGGCTACTTTATCCGCACCATTCCCAAACTGCTCGGCACCACGCTGGTAACCGGCATGGTGATCGGGGCGTTTTACGGGCTGGCGCCGGTTTACGGCAGCAGCAAAGGCTTCACCACCAGTCAGACCGGCTACTTTATGAGCCTAACGATTTTTGCCGGTCTGGTTTCACAGTTCCCGCTGAGCTGGCTTTCCGACCGCTACGATCGTCAGCGGCTGTTATTTATCATCGCGCTGCTGTTTGCCGTCTCCTGCGTGCCGCTGATTATGCTGCCGCATCTTACCTTCCACTGGATGATAGGCATCGCCTTTGTGGCCAGCATGATGCAGTTCGCGCTCTATCCGCTGCAGGTTGCGCTGGCGAACGATCAGGTTGCCCCCGAGCGACGGGTGTCGCTAACCGCCTGTCTGCTGATGGCGTTTGGGATTGGTGCCAGCATCGGGCCGCTGGTGGTAGGGGCGCTGATGCAGCCGCTGGGCAGTAATATGCTCTATCTCTTCTTCGCCGTCTGTGCGCTGGTGACGGGCGGGCTGAGCTATGTGCGAACGCCACGTCCGCTGCCGACAACCGAAGTGCCGCTGCCGCATGTGGTGATGCCTGATAGCCTGGCAACCTCACCGCTGGGTGCGGCCCTGAACCCGACGCTGGAAGAGGAGGTGATCCAGGCGTCAATGGGCGGTCAGGAGCCGGAAGATGAGAGCGATGAATCTGAAGAGCAGCCAGAAGCCGGGGAAGAGCCGGACGACCGCGCCACGGATAAGACGCAACTCTAGCGCCGGGCCACAGTCTGCACCCTTATGGCAGAATGTCCCGATCTGACCCCACTTTGTCTCTCCGCTGACTCGACAGCCGGGACGCCACGCGCGAAGCTGACGCATCATCCTGACAGGAGTGCCGCCATGCCTGAACTTCGCCCCAGCTGTGAACGCTGTGACTGTGACCTGCCGCCATCTTCCCTGGCGGCACGGATCTGCTCATTTGAATGCACCTTCTGTGCGGAGTGTGCCGAACACCTGCAGCATCGTTGCCCCAACTGCAGCGGAGAGATGGTGCGCCGCCCGGTGCGTCCGGCGGAGAAGCTGGAGGCGTATCCGGCGAAAACGCGCCCCTGATCTGCCACGGGGCCTGCCCGCTTTCCCACCGCGCTGCCGTTGCTTGTGTCGGTGCAGAAGCAGATCTGGCTATACTGTGCAGAGGCTTAAGCGACGCAGGCGGAGGAGCAATGTCTTACCAGTTTCTGGAGGGGTCAGCGTGGCGGCATATCTGGGTCGTGGGCGATCTGCACGGCTGCCGCGCTGAACTGGATGCGCGGTTACAGCAGCATCAGTTTGATCCGCAGCAGGACCTGCTGATTGCCGTGGGTGATCTCATCGATCGCGGGCCCGACAGCCTGGGGTGCCTGGCGCTGCTGAAGCAGCCCTGGTTTCGCAGCGTGAAGGGCAACCATGAGGAGATGGCCCTTTCAGCGTTACAGGGTCACGAAAAGCAGCGCTGGCAGATGAACGGCGGCGGCTGGTTCTGGCGGCTGCGCGGCAGTGCCATCATTTCGGCGCGTCACGCGCTGCTGCGCTGTCGCGATCTGCCGCTGATCGTGCATTTACAGCTGGGAGCGCGCACCGTGGTGATTGCCCATGCGGATTACCCCGCTGCGGAGTACGCCCTGGATAAACCGCTGGACTGGGAGCAGGTGGTCTGGAGTCGTCAGCGGCTGGAGGCGCTTCAGGCCGGCGCAGAAAGCGGCATCCGCGGGGCAGATGCCTTTTATTTTGGTCATACGCCGCTGAAGGAGCCGCTGACGGTGGCCAACCTGCACTACATCGACACCGGTGCGGTGTTTGGCCATCATCTGACGATGGTTCAGCTGCAGTGACTTCAGCGGAACAGACGCCCGTCCCGCACCAGCTCGCGGGGGTAGCTGTTCTTGATACGGCTGCCGACTTTCTTTGCCAGCCCCAGCGGCTGCTGCTGATAAGTGACAATCATCTCATTACCGGCGGGTTCGCTTTCCGGATAGATATCCCGCCCGCGATACCACTCTTCTGCCTCTGCTGCCGTCAGTTCGAAGGCGTGCTTCGCATCCGGTTGCGCCAGCGCGATGACCGCCTCATGCTGCCAGCGATAGCCTTTCGCGAAGGTTTCAGCCAGCTTGAGGCCAATTCTTGAGAAACGCACTCTGCCCAGCAGCGGGGTGACAGCCGCCGGGAACAGCCAGATCTCTTTATCACGCTGCCACAGCACCAGCGAATCGTCCCAGCGGAGTGAGACGGCAGCGGCGGCCTGAATGATGTCGCTCTCCAGCTTGCGGCTGACGTGCGAGAAGGGCAGCTTGCCGACTTTATAGCCCGGTGCAGGCAGCGGATCGACCGACGCGGTTTTGCGCAACCGGGCCACAAAAAAGCCTTCGCTGTCGAACATCTGCGGGAAAACGTGCAGATAACCCTCTGGCGTCGCGGCCTGCTCCGCCCCCGCAAACAGTTCGTTGAGCGGCAGGATCTCCACGGCGTCGGGGTAACGCTGCAGCAGCCAGGCGATGACCTGCTGATTCTCGATCTGATTCAGGGTGCAGGTCGAGTAGACCAGCGTGCCGCCCGGTTTAAGGGCATGGAAGGCGCTGTCGATCAGGTCGCGCTGGGTGGCGGCAATCTCTTCTGTACTGGCCAGCGACCAGTTTCTCAGGGCATCGGGATCTTTCCGCATCACCCCTTCGCCTGAGCAGGGGGCGTCAAGCAGGATGGCGTCAAACTGTTCCGGCAGCGCAGGACCAAAAACCCGGGCGTCGAAATGTGTCAGCGCACTGTTGGTGACGCCGCAGCGGGTAATGTTGGCGTGCAGGACTTTCACCCGGCTGGAGGAGAATTCATTGGCCAGAATGATCCCCTGATTGCCCATCCGGGCCGCAATCTGGGTGGTTTTTGAACCCGGTGCCGCCGCCATATCCATCACGGCGCTGACCGCGGTCTGTGCGTCGAACAGGGCGGTGACTGGCAGCATGGAGCTGGCTTCCTGAATATAGAACAGGCCGCTGAGGTGTTCCGCGACGCTGCCCAGCGGCAGGCTCTCATCTTCCCGGCTGATCCAGAATCCCTCTTCGCACCATGGCACCGGCGTAAGCTGCCACTCATAGTCAGCGGTGAGACGCAGGAAGTCAGCCACGCTGATCTTCAGGGTATTCACCCGCAACGTGCGGCGCAGCGGCTGCTGACTGATGGCGAGGAACTGCGCGAAGCTGGCCTCATCGGGCAGGCTCTGGCGCATTAAAGAGAGAAAATCGGCGGGGAAAAGCGAAGCAGCATCTGACACGGGCACATTCCAGTTAAGGCAAAGGCGGCAGTGTACCATGCAGAAAGGAAACGGGCAGCCAGGCTGCCCGTCTCAGGATTAATAAGTCTGGCGCGGTTTTGAGCAGAGGCATACAGGCCGCGGAAAGATGAAGCGGTGGGAGCATACGCCCGGAGTAAAGCATAGCGGGCCAGGGATGGTCCGCGCTGAGCCCGCCAGGGATGGCGGTTTTTGCGTCTTTGCGGAGGGCGTTTGCTCCCTGAGCCTGCGGTACAAAGCAGCTATACGGGCAGCATCAGACTGCCCGCCTGACCTGACTTAGCGCGGGGACGGAATCGCCGTTCCCCAGTTGCGCCAATCCTTCGGCGCTTCATCCTGCAGCAGGAAATGTTTATCCGGCGTCGCCTGCGGCGCCAGCGGCACCGTTGGCGGGGTGGCAAACTGGATGCCGCCGCGAATAAACTGCTGGAAGGTGCCGGTTTTCACCACGCCGCCAATCAGACCGAAGTCGAGATTGTAGCCGGACGCCAGCCAGAACACCGAGTTATTCCGCACCAGATGCTGATACTTCTTGCTGATACGCAGGGCAATCTGCACGCGATCCGCCATATTGCCCAGCGACGTGCCGGTCACGGTGCCCACTTCCACGCCGCGGAACAGCACCGGGGTGCCCAGCGACAGGGAACCGGCTTCGGTGGCATCAACGTAAATATTCAGGCCATTCAGGTAGCGCGAATCGGTAATGGTGCTCTCCTGCAGCTCAAAGGTGCGCACGGCACCGCCTTTGCCCGGGTCCACGTTTACGTAAGGCTGCAACAGCGTTTCCAGATGATTCACCCCCGTTGCGGAAATCTCTGGAGAGACCACCGAGAAACGGCTGCCGAGGCGGGCAAAATCATCCACATATTCGGGATAGAGCACCGCTTTGGCGACGACCTGATTGTTATCTTTACTGAGCGAAAGCGACTCCACCTGGCCGACATTGATGCCCAGGTAACGAATTGGCATCCCGGCTGAGAGCTTGCTGGCGTCATAGGTGTGCAGGGTAATCTGACTGCCCACCGCACGGGCGGCGGTTTCAGACGGGTAGAGCACACGCTTGACCCCTTTGGCCGACTTCGCACCGGTCATGTTGTCGAAGCTGATGGCACCTTTCAGCGCCCGGTTAAGCGGCGATGCCTGAACTGTCAGGCCGCTGCCGTTAAGACTGACGCGGGCGCCGCCCTCGGCCCAGAAGACGCTTTCGCTGGTCAGCAGCTTGCGATACTCCGGCTGGATGTGCACCGCGATATCAAAGGCGTCAGCGCGCGGCGTGACTTTCACAATCTCACCGACCTGAAACTTGCGGTACAGCACTACCGAACCCGCCTGCACGTCAGGCAGACTGTTGGCGGTCAGCGTCAGGGTGGTGGAGGGGCCATCACCGGTAATGCCTTCTTCCGCTTTTTCCGCATCGGCAAACAGCGGATAGGCGGTTTTCGGCTCGCCTTTCCTGCCCGGCTCCAGCCGGATGCCACCATCGACCCATTCACGGGCGCTGGCACCTAACACCTGCATTCCGTCGAGACCAAATTTCACATCGAGCCGGCTGTTGACGATAAATTTGCTGTCCCCGTGCACCAGGCTGCGATGCTCAGGATTCACCGCGACCACAAAATTGACGCCATTCTCATCCAGAGAGCGCGACATCACCTGACCGATCTGCATGCCGTGCAGCATCAGCGGCTGCCCCTGATCGATACCGTAGCTCTCCGGCGCACTCAGTCTGACCGTCAGCACGTTAGGTTTCTGCAGCAGTGTCTCATTTGACGCCAGCACGGTGTAATGCTGCTGCGGCTCACCTTCGCCGGGAACCAGTTCCAGCGTGTTACCGGTCAGCAGCGCACTGAGGCTGGTATCGGTCAGGCTGATTTTCGGGCTGTGCATCTCAATGCGGGTGCCGCTGCGCATCAGACCGACCACCGACGGATCAATCGTCAGCTCGCCGGTCACCTTGCCGCCATCCTGCAGGTTGAGCTTAGTCAGCGTGCCGACCTCCAGTCCCTGATAGATCAGCGGCGTGCTGCCCGCTTTAAGGTTATTGCCGTTGGGCAGATCCAGGGTAATCAGCACGCCGCGCTGACTGTGCGCCAGGTCAGGATAGAGCCGGTAGTTCTGCTCCGCTTTGGCCTCTCCGGCATTTTCCGGGGAGTCAAAGGCAATCGCGCCATTCACCAGCGCCGCCAGGCTCTCCAGCTGCACTTTGGCACCGCTCAGGCTGACGTCAGCATTGACGCCGGAGACGTTCCAGAAGCGACTGTTGGTTTTCACCAGATGGGTGAAGCGGCGGTCAATCAGCACATCAATCGCCACCCCGTCGGATTTGCTGTTGATGTTGTAGTCATAGACCCGGCCGACCGGAATCTTGCGGTAGTAGACCAGCGAACCGGTGTTGAGCGAGCCGAGATCGGGGGCATGCAGATGGATCAGCAGTTCGCCGGTGTTCACCCGATATTTCGGCTGGGTATCGAGGGCGGTAAAGGCCTCGCTGGGTTTCCCTTTGCCGGGCATCATCCCGATATAGTTACCGCCGACCAGCGCATCCAGTCCCGACACGCCAGCCAGTGAGGCTTTCGGCGTCACCAGCCAGAACTGGGTGTCTTCGCGCAGCGCGTCGCGCATATCGCTCTTGATACTGGCTTTGATCTGAATGCGGCGATAGTCGTCGCTGAGATTAATGCCCTGCACGGTGCCCACTTCCACACCCTGATAACGGATCGGGGTACGGCCCGGCACAATCCCATCCGCCGTCTGGAAATTGATGGTGATGGTGGTGCCGCGCTCCTGGTAGTTGGTCCAGAGCAGCCAGCAGGCGATCAGCATCGCAATAATCGGCAGCAGCCAGAAGGGCGAAACTTTACGCTTATTGCGCAGCGTGGCGTTAGTCGGTGTAGTCGGCGTTTCCTGTTGCATGTGCATCCCAGAGCAGGCGGCTGTCCAGCCACTCAACAGACATAATGGTCAGGATAACGGCGGCGCCAAAAAAGAGCGCCGCCGGTCCCATGGTAAAAGCCAGCAGCTGATCGCGATTGACCAGCGACATGGTTAACGAAATGACAAACAGATCCAGCATTGACCAGCGGCCAACCCAGGTGACAAACCGCAGTAACCGGATGCGGGTGCGCAGCCCCTGTTCACAGCGGAAATGGATGCTGAGCAGCAGAGTCAGCATCACCAGCACTTTGGTAAAGGGCACCAGAATACTGGCGATAAACACAATCGCGGCGACTGGCACATTGCCTTCACCCAGCGACAGAATGCCCGAGAAGATAGTGTCTTCACGCCGTGAACCGTTGAGGTACACCACGGAAATAGGCAGCAGGTTCGCCGGGATCAGCAGCACAATCGAGGCAATCAGCGCCGCCCAGGATTTTTGCAGGCTGTGGCGGCGACGGAAGTCGAGCGGCGTGTGACAGCGCGGGCATCGCCCCCGTTCGTCCGGCAGGCCGGTATGGTGACAGTTCAGACAGACCTGCATCTCGTCACGCGCCATATTGCCGGGCTGCTGCGGGTAGAAATGCTCCCACAGCTGCTCCATATTGAGATGGATCAGCGTCAGCACGCTCAGCACCGTCAGGGCGATGTAAGCCGCCAGCCCATACCCAATCTCCAGCGAAGCATAGTCCTGCACCTTAATCGACGCCACGGCAATGCCGATCAGGTAGATATCGAGCATCACCCACTCTTTCAGCTTCTCCAGCATCAGCAGCACAGGCCGCAGGTTCATGCCCAGCCGGTGACCGATACCGAGATAGCAGATGCCGGCCACCAGGGTGATCGGCGCGCCCAGGGTGCAGAAGGCCACCATTGACGCCGTCAGGACATCCCCCTGCTGCGTCATCTGAATCACGCCCTCCAGCACGCTGGCATTGATGCGCATACCCAGCAGACGGATATCCACCAGCGGCAGGGAAAACGCAAACGGCATCAGCACCATCATGGTGGCGGCCATAGCCATCAGACGTGTCATCGACCAGTCGTGACCGCTGACTATCCGGGCGTTGCAGCGCGGACAGTAGGCCGCCTGATGCGATTTCACATCCGGTAAGGAAAAAAGGGTATCGCATTGCGGGCAACGCTGATAACGTGCGTGAGGCAATGTCTGGCTGATAGCGTGAATTTTCATAGGGTGGTGCAATTTTCGCTCGTCAGAAGTAACAGATATCGGTCATTAAGACATTGTCTGTGTGCCTGTCTCGGGCATCACGCTTCGATCCACAGAATGCTAAGGTTATAGTAACTAACGCTATGATTCACCTTGTCGCTCTGGATAATTAAAACTTATTTTTAACGAACGGTCTCAATAAACCCGTTCAGATGTCATTGGTAACGGTTGAATAATGAACAAAACTGCCTTTTACGCCGATCTAAATCGCGATATGCGAGCCCTGCTGGCGGGCGAAACGGCGTTTCTCGCCGCGATGGGAAACTTTAGCGCGCTGCTGTATGAACGTCTCGATGGCGTGAACTGGGCAGGTTTCTACCTGCTGACGGAAGCCGATACGCTGGTGCTGGGCCCGTTCCAGGGCAAAATCGCCTGTGTGCGCATTCCGGTCGGTAAAGGTGTGTGTGGCACGACGCTGGCAGAAGAGAAAGTGCAACGCGTGGATGATGTGCATGCCTTCCCGGGCCACATCGCCTGCGACGCTGCCAGCAACGCTGAGATTGTGATTCCTCTGAAAGTGAATGGCACTGTGGTTGGGGTGCTGGACATCGACAGCGTGGATTACAATCGTTTTGACAGCGATGACGAATCAGGGCTGGTCACACTGACTGATGGGCTTTGTGAAGTGCTTGCGAACAGCGACTTAGAAAAATATCTGCAGCTGACGCGCAGCTAATCGACTGGATCACATGGCATTTAGCGATGTTGTCATTATAATGTCGCCTGTTCATGCCTGCGCTGGTCGGCAAACCCGTTGTAATCAGGAAATTTCATGGAAAATCAACCTAAGTTGAATAGCAGTAAAGAAGTCATCACTTTTCTGGCGGAGCGCTTTCCGCACTGCTTTAGCGCTGAAGGTGAAGCGCGTCCGCTCAAAATCGGTATCTTTCAGGATCTGGTCGAGCGTGTTCAGGGCGAAATGAGCCTGAGCAAAACACAGCTGCGTTCCGCGCTGCGTCTTTATACGTCGAGCTGGCGTTATCTCTACGGCATCAAAGCCGGTGCTATCCGTGTCGATCTCGACGGTAACGCCTGTGGCGTGCTGGATGAGCAGCACGTCGAGCATGCGCGTAAGCAGCTTGAAGAAGCGAAAGCGCGTGTGCAGGCACAGCGCGATCAGCAACGTGCCGCCCGTCGTGAAGCGGGTGAAAGCGAAGAGGGCGCGGCACCGCGTCGCGCGCGCAAGCCTGCTGCACGTAAGCCTGCCGAGGGCGACGCCGCACGCAAACCGCGTCCGCAGACTGCTGCACCGCGTGCGACCGCCTCACAGCATCGCAAACCAGCCCCACGTCCGGAGCAGGAAGCCCGACCCATCACTGATACCTCAACTTTGCAACCCGGCCAGAGTATTAAAGTTAAAGCAGGCAAAAGTGCGATGGACGCTACCGTTCTTGAAGTATCGAAAGACGGCGTTCGGGTCCAGCTCGCTTCCGGCATGGCAATGATTGTGCGCGCAGAACACTTGCAGTTCTGAAACGGAGGCTAACCCCGGCATGAACACCCTTTTCAAAGTTGGACTTATTGCGGGCCTGCTGTTAGCAGGCCCAACGTTCGGCGCGGAGAATATCACCCGCGCCGATCAGATCCCCCAGCTTCACGAAGACCCGCAGGACCCGACGGTCAGTGAGCGCGTCACCTCACGCTTCACCCGTTCCCACTACCGCCAGTTCGACCTGGATCAGAACTTTTCAGCGAAGATTTTCGATCGCTATCTGAACATGCTCGACTACAGCCACAACGTGCTGCTGGCGTCGGATGTGGCGCAGTTTGCCAGCAAAAAAACCACCGTCGGCGATGAGCTGCGCAGTGGCAAGCTGGACCTCTTTTACGATCTCTATAATCTGGCGCAGAAACGCCGTTTTGAGCGCTATCAGTATGCGCTGACGGTGCTGGCGCGTCCGATGAACTTCAGCGGCAATGACACCATCGACATTGACCGTGGCAAGGCTCCCTGGCCGAAAGATGAAGCCGAGCTGAATGCTCTGTGGGATGCCAAGGTCAAATATGACCAGCTGAGCCTGAAGCTGGCGGGTAAAACCGACCAGGAGATTCGCGACGTTCTGACCAAGCGTTATAACTTCGCGATTCGCCGTCTCGCCCAGAGCAACGGTGAGGACGTTTTCCAGCTGGTGATGAACGCCTTTGCCCGCGAAATCGATCCGCACACCAGCTACCTGTCGCCACGTAACACCGAGCAGTTCAACACCGAGATGAGCCTGTCTCTGGAAGGGATCGGTGCCGTGCTGCAGATGGATGACGACTACACCGTCATCAACTCGATGGTTGCGGGTGGACCGGCAGCGAAAAGTAAATCCATCACGGTGGGCGATCGCATCGTCGGCGTCGGTCAGCCCGGCAAGCCGATGGAAGATGTGATCGGCTGGCGTCTGGATGACGTGGTGGCGAAAATCAAAGGACCAAAAGGCAGCAAAGTGCGCCTTGAGATCCTGCCAGCCGGTAAGGGCACCAAAACCCGCACCGTGACGCTGACGCGTGAGAAAATCCGTCTGGAAGATCGCGCCGTCAAAATGAGCATCAAGAATGTCGGTAAACAGAAAGTGGGCGTGCTCGACATTCCTGGTTTCTATGTCGGTCTCACCGATGACGTGAAGGTTCAGCTGCAGAAGCTGCAGAAGCAGAACGTTGACAGCGTCGTGATCGATCTGCGGACCAACGGCGGCGGTGCGCTGACCGAAGCGGTATCGCTCTCCGGTCTGTTTATTCCGAGTGGTCCGGTTGTTCAGGTGCGCGACAACAATGGTCGGGTGCGTGAAGACAGCGACAACGACGGCGTGGTCTACTACAAAGGGCCGCTGGTGGTGCTGGTTGACCGTTTCAGCGCCTCCGCCTCTGAGATCTTCGCTGCGGCGATGCAGGATTACGGGCGTGCAGTGATCGTCGGCGAGCCGACCTTCGGGAAGGGCACCGTGCAGCAGTATCGCTCTCTGAACCGCATCTACGATCAGATGCTGCGTCCGGAGTGGCCGGCGTTAGGCTCCGTTTCCTATACCATTCAGAAGTTCTACCGGATTAACGGTGGCAGTACACAGCGTAAAGGCGTCACGCCCGATCTGCTGATGCCAACCGGGGTGGAAGCGGCTGAAACCGGTGAGAAGTTCGAAGATAACGCACTGCCGTGGGACAGCATCAAAGCGGCGACCTACGTCAAAACCGGCGACGTCAAACCGTTGGTGGCGCAGCTGACGAAGCAGCACGCTGAACGTATTGCCCAGGATCGTGAGTTCCAGTACATCATGAAGGACATTGCGCGTTTCAATGCCCTGAAAGATAAACGCAACATTGTGTCGCTCAACCTTGCTCAGCGCGAGAAAGAGAATCACGAAGATGATGCGTTACGTCTGGAGCGTATCAACGCGCGTTATCAGGCCGAAGGCAAAAAACCGCTGAAAAACCTGGACGAGCTGCCGAAAGATTATAAAGAGCCCGATCCTTACCTCGATGAGACGGTGAAGATTGCGAACGATCTGGCGCAGCTGGAGAAATCCCAGCCGGAAGCGCCCGCGGCGAAATAACCCGCGGCTATGAGAAAAAGCACCGCCTGGCGGTGCTTTTTTTTGCCTGCGGGAGGGCCATTACGCCGTAATCATTAGCCGCTGTAATCGTGCCAGCGTGACGGTCGGCGCAGCAGGCGTGACAAAATGTAAAGTTATGTCTTTTTAGGCACTTAAACGTTAAGGTCGCTTGAAAAGCGGCCCAATGCACATAGGATATCTATCCGCGTATAGGCGCGTGAACTACTGAGGAAGATTAACGATTATGATGCGTATTGCTCTTTTCCTGATGACCAACCTGGCTGTGATGTTGGTATTCGGGCTGATTCTCAGCCTGACAGGGATCCAGTCAAGCAGTGTCCAGGGCCTGATGATCATGGCAGGCCTGTTTGGCTTCGGCGGTGCGTTTGTTTCACTGCTGATGTCGAAGTGGATGGCACTGCGATCGGTGGGTGGTGAAGTGATTGAACAGCCGCGCAATGAAACGGAGCGCTGGCTGATGGAGACGATCGGCCGTCAGGCTCAACAGGCGGGCATTGCGATGCCACAGGTCGCGATCTATCACGCGCCTGACATCAACGCCTTTGCCACGGGTGCACGTCGTAACGCCTCGCTGGTGGCGGTTTCAACCGGTCTGCTGCAGAACATGAGCCGCGATGAGGCTGAAGCGGTTCTGGCGCACGAAGTGTCGCATATCGCGAACGGCGACATGATCACCATGACCCTGATTCAGGGTGTGGTGAACACCTTCGTGATTTTCGTGTCCCGTATTCTGGCGCAGATCGCGGCGGGCTTCATGTCCGGCAACCGTGACGATGGCGAAGAGAGCAGCAACGGCAACCCGCTGGTCTATTTTGCGGTGTCGATGGTGCTGGAGCTGGTATTCGGTATTCTTGCCAGCATCATCACCATGTGGTTCTCCCGTCACCGCGAGTTCCACGCCGATGCCGGTTCCGCGAAGCTGGTCGGCCGTGAGAAGATGATTGCCGCGCTGCAGCGTCTGAAAACCAGCTATGAACCGCAGGAGCCGAGCAGCATGATGGCGTTCTGCATCAACGGCAAAGGCAAGTCGTTCAGCGAGCTGTTTATGTCGCATCCCCCGCTGGACAAGCGTATTGAAGCCCTGCGCAGCGGCCAGTATCTGAAATAGCCCTGAGCGGCATAAAAAAGGCGACCCCCGGGTCGCCTTTTCTTTTTCTGCCCTCAGGCGCGGTTCTGCGTCATCCGTGACACGCTGACCAGCGCCGCCACGGCGGCAAAACTGCCCGCCAGCAGTAGCGAGGCGTGCGTGCCTTGCTCATCAAACAGATTAAACATCAGCGCGACCAGCGCGGCACCCGCACTCTGACCCAGCAGACGCGCGGTACCCAGCATGCCGCTGGCACCGCCGCTGCGATGACGGGGCGCTGACGTGACAATGGTATGGTTGTTGGGCGACTGAAACAGCCCGAAACCGGCACCGCACAGCATCATGCGCCAGATGATATCGCCGTCGCCGGGATTAACCGGCAGCCAGGCAAGCAGAAACAGCCCCAGCGCGAACATCGCCAGACCGATGCCCCCCAGCAGCCCGGCGTGCACCCGCCCAATCAGCCGGCCGGCAATCGGCGCAAACACCATGGTGGCCAGCGGCCAGGGCGTCAGGAGTAAACCGGTGGCCACCTCATCACGCTGCAGGACGTTTTGCAGAAAGAAGGGCAGCGACACCATGGCGAGCATCTGCGCGCAGAACGAACAGACCGACGTCCCCATCGACAGGCTGAAAATCGGGATACGCAGCAGGTCAACCGGTAACAGCGGCACCGTCATCGCGAGCTGGCGACGGATGAAGAACCACCCGACAACCAGCAGCCCGATTACTTCCGACAGCACCAGCAGGTGACTCTGACCCTGCGCAAAACCGCTCAATGCGGAAATGATCAGCCCAAAGAACAGGGCGTTCATGATGGCGCTGGGCACATCAAATTTCTGCGTAGTGGCTTTCTGCGGATTATCGGGCAGCGTCCGCAGCGCCAGCCAGAGTGCCACGGCACCCAGCGGGACGTTAATCAGAAACAGCCATTTCCAGCTCGCCACCGACAGAATGGCGGCCGCCACCGTCGGGCCCGCCGCCGTCGAAACCGCCACCACCAGCGAGTTGATGGCCATACCGCGCCCCAGATAGCGCTGCGGATAGATAATGCGTATCAGGGCGGTATTGACGCTCATCAGTGCCGCGCCGCCCAGACCCTGCAGAACGCGGGCGCAGGTCAGCATGGTGAGTGAGGTGGAGAAGGCGCAGAAGACCGACGTCACAATAAACAGCGCCAGCCCTGTCTGATACACGCGACGATAGCCCAGCATGTCACCGAGGAAGGAGAGCGACAGCAGCGAGACGATAATCGCGATCTGATAGGCGTTCACTATCCAGATGGACTGCGCCGGGCTGGCGTTCAGTTCACGTGAGATGGTGGGCAGCGCCACGTTGGCGATCGCGCCATCTAATACCGCCATCGTGAGTCCGAGCGCGATGGTGATAATTGCCATATAGCGCTGAGTGCCGGGTAAACCATCCTGAGGAGGGGAGAGTGTCATAGGTTAATTACTAAAGAGGGTGAATATCATCATGCTAATGAAGTTGACGCGAAATTGCAGCGTCCGGAGGTGAAAAAGATCGCGTGACCGGCGACACCGGGGTGAAACCATTGCCGCTTTCCGCTGCGGCACTCTATACTGGCGTTCCGTCTTATTTTTGTAACTGATTGAACAAGGTGCGCGATGTCCTCTGCTGAAAATGGCAAACAGCCCGATTCCGTCTCCTCCGTGCTGAAAGTGTTTGGCATTTTGCAGGCGCTGGGTGAAGAGCGCGACCACAGCATCACTGAGCTGGCGCAGCGCGTGATGATGTCAAAAAGCACGGTCTACCGTTTTCTGCAAACCATGAAAACGCTGGGCTATGTCACCCAGGAAGGTGAGAGCGAAAAGTACTCCCTGACGCTCAAACTGTTCGAGCTGGGGGCGAAAGCGCTGCAGAATGTCGATTTGATCCGCAGCGCGGATCTGCAGATGCGGGAGCTGTCGCGTCTGACCCGTGAGACCGTGCATCTGGGCGCGCTGGAAGAGGAGAGCATTGTCTACATCCATAAAATCGACTCGCTCTATAACCTGCGCATGTATTCGCGCATTGGTCGCCGCAATCCGCTCTATTCCACCGCGATTGGCAAGGTGCTGCTCGCCTGGCGCGACCGGGAGGAAACGGAAGAGATTCTGCGGCAGGTAGAGTTCAGACGCAGCACGCCGAATACGCTGATGAGCGCGGAAGCTCTGCTGGCGGCGCTGGACGAGGTGAAGGCGCAGGGTTATGGCGAAGATAATGAAGAGCAGGAGGAGGGGTTACGCTGCCTCGCGGTGCCGGTCTTTGATCGCTTCGGGGTGGTGATTGCCGGCCTCAGCCTCTCTTTCCCCACGATTCGTTTTTCAGAAGAGGCGCGTCAGGATTATGTGGAGATGCTGCAGCGGGCGGCGCGTACGATTTCCTCGGAAATGGGCTTTCACACCTATCCTTTCTGAACAGCGCGGGCCATGCGGCCCGCGCTTTCATCAGTTATCGATCACTTCTCCGCTTTTTTTCAGCAGCGGACAATCGGTTACGCCGACCACGCCGCTGTCCGTGTGCAGATACTGGGCGTTAATCACACCGCGTGCGGTAAGATAGCTGCACTGCAGGCCCAGTCCCGCTGCATTCTTAGTGCTGCCGGTTAACACGCCATAACCGGTAAAGAGCATCGCCAGCCAGATCACCGCCAGCAAGCCTACCATGCGAATAAACAGTTTCATTGTATCTCCTTGTGAAAGGTAACTCAGCGCTCCACCTGGTGCTGCCGGTCAGAATGATAGCAGCATGCCTGGCTTTTCGGCGGGAATCGATCAGAGATAACTGAAACGGCAAATTCTGCTTTGCCATTAACCCCATTATCTTTTGTGATGGCGACAGGTAGAATATGCGGTTGTCGTGTTCTGGCGTTTTCACTTTGTTTTATGAGGCAGTTATGAATGAGTTAGCCGCAAATCCGGGCCCCCTGGTCAGCTATGGCCTGCTGGTCATCATTTTGATTGTGGCGTTTATCGCCTGGTTCTTCGTTAATCGTGCCAGCGTTCGAGCCGGTGAGCAGATCCGTTTGCTGGAATCCCTGCTGGAAGAGCAGAAAAAACAGAATCAGCTGCTGCGTCGTCTGATTGAGCTGCAGCCCGGCGCGGAGAGTAAAAAACCCGAGGATGAGCGGGAGAAGCGCGACTTTATCCGGTTAATCCCGGAACGTTAATCAGAACAGAGAGGCGGGATGAGCGGGAAGAATCCGTGGTATGACAGCAGTAAAGCGCACCATACGCCAGAGGGCTTCCGTAACCCAGAGCCGGAAGAGCGTCAGCCTGGCGATCTCCGGCGCTGGCGTCGGGAGCGAAAAGCGCAGGGTCTTCCGATGCCACCGCAACAGGGTTATGACGCTTTTGTTGAAGAGTGGTGGCAACCCGCCGATCTCAGCGGCAGTGACGATCGCCTCTGGTGGCTGGGCCATGCCGCCGTGCTGTTGCGGCTCAATCAACGTTACATTCTGATCGATCCCGCCCTCTCATCCCGCGCCTCGCCGTTCTCTTTTGCCGGACCGCAGCGCAAAACCCCCGCGCCGCTCAGCATTGCCGACCTGCCGCATCTGGATGTCGTGCTGATTTCTCACAATCATTACGACCATCTGGATCGGCCGACGGTCAAAGCGATTGTCCGGCGTTTCCCGCAGGCCACCTTTGTTGTGCCGCTGGGCCTGGCTGCGTGGTGCCGCGCCCGGGGAGTGCAGCAGGTACATCAGGCTGACTGGTGGCAGCAGGTCAGGGTGGGCGATCTCTGTTTTGATGCGGTTCCGGCGCGTCACTGGAGTATGCGGTCGCCCCGCGATCGCAACCGTTCGCTCTGGTGCGGCTGGGTCGTACGTTCATCCTCCGTGCGCTTCTGGTTCTCCGGTGACAGTGGCTATAGCGACAGCCTGCTGGCGATCCCCGCCCGGCTTGGCCCCTTCAGCGTGACAGCCTTACCGATTGGCGCTTATGCACCGAAATGGTTCATGGCAGGCCAGCATATGGATCCCGATCAGGCCGTGGCACTCTGGCAGGCGGCGGGCAGACCGCTGACGCTGCCTATCCACTGGGGCGTATTTGAACTGGCTGATGAGGCACTGGATGCGCCTCCGCAGGAACTGGCTGCGGCACTGCGGCGGGCAGAGGAGGAGCAGGGCAGCTTCGCGCCCTGGCGAATAGGCGAAAGCCGCAGCCTGAATAATCCACCCCAGGAATAATCCTGGAGCCGGGGAAGACGGTTACACCGGCTTTTTTTAACAGAAATCTTTTTTTATCACATTGATGGTTAAATTTTTAATAAGCCGGATTCGCGCGGCTGCTTTTATTTGGAGCAGAGCGCAGGGCCGTTTCCTGTTTTTGGTGCAGGAGAGAAGATACCTGTACCAAATAAAAAGTGTCGTACAGGATTAACGTCAGGTTATTGCTGCTTCGCTTTCCTGTCGCTTCGCTTATCAATTCGCTTACTGCCATATTTGTGAAATATTAATTTCTTATGGTATCCATTGAGTTAGCCCGGACGAGAAGGCATCCGGAGGAAATGAACCTGCGGGTTCATTATATTTATGCCGGGTTTTAGCGCCGCGACAGAACAGGCTGTGTGAGCCTTCTGGCAATTGTGCGTGCTGCCTCTCTGAGACTTTAAAAATGGCTTGCCATTGTTTTTAGGATATGTGATAACAATTCGTGGGTTAAACGAGGTACAGTTCTGTTTATGCATGGCATCTTCAGTGAAGAAGTACGAGTAAAGACGTTGACGTTGAATACCGCTTCCTTGCCGAACCTTAATTAGTGCCTCATGCAGTAACGTCTCTGGTTTTTCTGTAAGACAGCCTTCGGGCTAAATAAACATCTAAAGGAATTTGCAAAATGGCAAAGATTAAAGGTCAGGTTAAGTGGTTCAACGAGTCTAAAGGTTTTGGTTTTATCACCCCTGCAGACGGCAGCAAAGATGTGTTCGTACACTTCTCTGCAATCCAGGGCAATGGTTTCAAAACCCTGGCTGAAGGCCAGAGCGTTGAGTTCGAAATTCAGGATGGCCAGAAAGGCCCGGCAGCTGTTAACGTCACTGCTATCTGATTCGACTCCGCCTCGGTGCATCGCACCCTGATATGGATTCTCAAAGCCCTGGCCGGTCGGCCGGGGCTTTCTTTATGCTTCCGATGCGTAAACGATAAGGTTACACTGCGCCGCGTTATCTGATGCCGGAGTCCCCTATGTCGTTGATTTGCCCGCTTTGCCACTCTCCTCTGACTTTCCATGCCCGCAGCTGGTCCTGCGAGAATCGCCATCAGTTTGATCAGGCGAAAGAGGGGTATGTCAATCTGCTGCCCGTTCAGCATAAACGGTCGCGTGAGCCAGGTGACAGTGCAGAGATGATGCAGGCTCGACGGGAATTTCTGCAGGCGGGCTACTATCAGCCGCTGCGTGAGCAGGTCGTCGCGCTGCTGCAACCGGTGCTGAACCTGCCGGAGAGCCAGATTCTGGATATCGGCTGTGGTGAAGGCTACTACACCGCTGCGCTGGCAGAGGCGGCAGGGGAAGGCGGACAGGTGTATGGCCTGGATGTGGCCAGAATGGCTATCCGCCTCGCCGCTAAGCGTTATCCCGCGGTGCGGTTCTGCGTGGCCTCCAGCCAGCGTCTGCCTTTTGCCGATGGCTCGCTGGATGCCGTGGTGCGGATTTACGCGCCCTGCAATGAAGCGGAACTGGCTCGCGTCCTGAAGCCCGGCGGCACGGTACTGACGGTAACGCCGGGACCGCATCATCTGCAGCAGTTCAAAGCCCTGATCTATCGCGACGTGCAGCTGCATACGGCAGAGCAGAAAACCTACCCGGGCTTCCGGCAGGTGGCGCAGCATACGCTGCGTTATCCGATGGCGCTGACGGGCGGGGCCGCAACGACCCTGCTGCAGATGACGCCTTTTGCGTGGCGGGCGCGGGAGGCGGTCTGGGAAACGCTGCAGCAGAGCGAGTCGTTCAGTTGTGATGCCGACTTTACCCTGACGCAGTGGCAGCGCGACTAGCGCGCCTCAACCAGCGTATTATAGATGCGCTCCAGGTCGTCGAGCTGCTGCACCGCAATCAGCAGCCGGCGTTGCTCCAGCTGAATGACCAGAATGCCATCCTCAGAGAGATTCATGCCCTGAATCCGCCGGTAATCAATCCAGACACCGGCATAAAATAACCCTTCGGCCTTCATCAGCAGCGTGGGCCTGCGCAGCCAGAAAAGCCAGAACGCCAGAAAGCTCAGCACCATCAGCAGGGTGGTGGTGAGCTGCGGGCCGTGATGGCTGATGTTGTTTCCCAGCAGAATCAGCAGCAGCCCGATGAAAATCAGGCTGTCGATTTTGTGCCGTCGCTGCAGGGCGACCCGCAAGCGGACAGGCCCGCGTCGACGCGGCAGAATCACCTCGTCATAAAGGGCGAACAGCAGCAGGGCGGCAATGCAGAGCGCGATAAGCGCATCAGTTAATGACATAACATCTGGCCTCAAACGGGGTGAGCTCAGCCGGTTGTGGCTCAGCTCACTTCGCTTAAAAGCCGGGCGCCAGCGCGCCCGGCCGGGTGCGATTACAGACCGAGCAGGCCGATCCAGTAACCAAAAATACCGATGGCAAAGAAGCCGACGATAATCCACAGCGCGTTGACCTTACGGCGCAACAGCCACATACAGCCGAAGGTCAGCAGCAGCGGCACGATGCCTGGCATCAGCTGATCGAGGATCGACTGCACCGTGGTAACGGTGGTCTTACCGGTGGAGTCGGTGATACGCGACACCACCAGCGGGATGTTGACGTGCGTCCACTTGTTCACCAGCGCGCCCATCACAAACAGGCCCAGAATCGAGGCGCCCTCCGTGAGTTTCTGCAGGAATCCGCCGCCCATATCGCTGACGATATCGATCCCTTTGCGATAGCCATACGCCACGCCGTAGTAGCGGGTCAGCAGGCGCGCCAGGTTAAACAGCACAAAGAACAGCAGAGGGCCCAGCAGGCTGCCGCTCATCGCGATGCCGGCACCCAGCGCGGCAAACACCGGACGCACGGTGCCCCAGAAGATCGGGTCGCCGACACCCGCCAGCGGGCCCATCAGACCGACTTTCAGGCCGTTGATGGCACCGTCGTCGATAGGCGCGCCGTTGGCACGCTGCTCCTCCATCGCCATGGTAACGCCGAGCACCGGCGCGGCCACATAAGGGTGGGTGTTGAAGAACTCCAGATGGCGCTTGATTGCCTGCCTGCGCTCATCATTATTCTCCGGATAGAGACGGCGGATCACCGGCACCATTGAGAAGCAGAAGCCCAGCGCCTGCATACGTTCAAAGTTCCACGATCCCTGAAACAGGTTCGAGCGCATAAAGACGGCGCGAACGTCACCGGGTGTCAGTTTCTTTTCGACTTTCGTAATATCAACCATGTGATCACCTGTTCCTTAATCGAGTTCGTTATCAAGATCGTTCGCGGTCGCCGGGCCGGAAGGAGCCCCCGCTACACGGTTGTATTTCGGGCTGAGCTGAATGTAGAGCACCGCCATCACCACGCCAATGACCCCCAGCGCCACCAGGTTAAAGTTGGTAAAGGCCGCGGTGACAAAGCCGAGATAGAAGAAGGGCATCAGGTAGCCCGCGCGCATCATGTTGATAACCATGGCGTAACCGACCACCACAATCATGCCGCCCGCGATATTCAGACCATTGGTGACCACCTCAGGGATCGAACTGAGCAGGGCGTGAACCGCACTGGTGCCGACGGAGATCGCCACGATCAGTGCCGGGATAGCGATACGCATCGCCTGCAGCAGCAGGGCAGAGACATGGATCCAGGAGATAGCGGTGAGGTTGCCTTTCTCTGCGGCTTTGTCCGCGGCATGCTGGAAGGCGACAGTCAGGGTTCGTACGATGATGGTCAGCACCTGTCCGGCTGCGGCCAGCGGGATGGCCAGCGCGATACCGGCTCCCACACTCTGACCGCCTGCGATCACCAGAATGGTAGAGATGATGGAGGCGAGAGCGGCATCAGGGGCCACGGCGGCACCGATGTTCATCCAGCCCAGCGCAATCATCTCCAGCGTCCCGCCGATGATAATGCCGGTTTTCATATCTCCCAGCACGATACCAATCAGGGTACAGGCCACCAGCGGACGGTGAAACTGGAACTCATCCAGAATCGATCCCATGCCGGCAATACAGGCAACAATAAAAATCAGAATAATTTGTAGCGAGGTTATTTCCATCATACTTCTTGTCCTCAGCAGGATAGCGAAAATGAGCCCGGAAACGCAGGCGCAGCAGCTCTTCTGTTACGCGTTTACTTTCGCAATCAGATCCATCATTCTCAGTTTCTGATCGCTGGAAACCTTACGCACTTCCAGTTCGATATGGCGTTCATTCAGTTTGCGGAAGGCGGCGATATCTTTTTCATCCACCGAAACCGCATTGTTGACCTGGGTTTTTCCCTGACGGAACGCCATCCCGCCGATGTTGACGGTCCTGATATCGACACCCTGTTCCACCACGCGCAGAACGTCGGTGGGGTTGGTAAACAGCAGCATCACCCGATCCTGACCATACTTCGGGTTATTCCACACCCGAACCATCTTATCGACATCGACCACATGCGCCGTCACGCCGGGCGGCGCAACCTGCGTCAGCAGGGTTTTGCGGACGTGATCCTTTGCCACCTCATCGCTGACCACAATAATGCGCTGAACGTTCGTCTCTTTGGTCCAGCGCGTCGCGACCTGGCCGTGGATCAGGCGATCATCGATACGCGCCAGCCCGATCTTCATATGGTCGCCGGGGGCCATCGGCGTAGCCGGCTGTGCGGGCGCAGCCGGTTTCACGGCGGCGGGCGCGGGTGCCTCCTCTTTGGCTTTCAGCGCTTTAACGCCTTCACGGCCGGTCTCAACCGCTACCGCCACCAGCTCGCCGAGCGTCGGGTTGTCAT
Organism: Pantoea sp. GM_Pan_3; assembly: GCF_026541045.1. NCBI lineage: Bacteria > Pseudomonadati > Pseudomonadota > Gammaproteobacteria > Enterobacterales > Erwiniaceae > Pantoea > Pantoea sp. GM_Pan_3. Next base: position 621,448 of record NZ_JALNVA010000001.1, read on the forward strand.
CGCGCGCCATCAGCGTTTCGACCAGCATCGGGATATTGACCCCGGCGATGACCTCATACTGCGGTTTATCCACCACGATACGGCTGGCCGCATTAAACGGACTGCCACCCCAGGTATCGACTAAAAAGAGTACCCCCTGCGTCGTATCCAGTTTTGCCAGCTGCGTTTCATATTTTTCGATCAGTGTTTCTGCATTTTCACCCGGCACAAAGTCTATCCAGCCGACGTTCTCCTGCTCACCTAACAGCATTTCTGCCGTTTTAAGCAGTTGTTCCGCTGCCCAGCCGTGAGTACCAATTACAATCGCAATGGTCACGTGCTACCTCCGTTCACTAAAGAAGCTCATCTGAGTAAATGGCCCTGTCAGAATCGTTTCGGTTATTTTTAACAGGGTGCTGGCGATGACTGGCTGAGCGCCAGAAATCATCGGTTAACACCGTTAAGGCGGTTAGGTCGCGATTTATTTTAGTGATCGAAAAAATAAATTTTGTGACATTGGTCAGTTATTTACCCCCCGGCAGAACGAGTGAATCGTTTTATGCATACGATCAACCTCATTGCAGATTGTAAAAATAAGAAAATTTTTTGACGCCATTTACCGACCTGATACATTAGCCTTCTGTTTATTACTCAGGAGTGTCGGGCTTCAGCCCACCTTTATGGATCGTCACCGACGTCGCTTAATCTGTTCTTTGCGCCTGCTGGCGCGTCACCTTTCGCCTGACGGCGTTTTCTCTGTTTTCCCGACGACCCGGATGTCACGCCTCGCTGCGCCGCCAGACACCGGCTTACTCTTTTCCCTGTTCAGGAGTCATAAATAATGGAATTTTTATTCGACCCCTCAATCTGGGCGGGTTTACTGACGCTTGTCGTACTGGAAATCGTCCTGGGCATCGATAACCTGGTGTTTATTGCCATTCTGGCCGACAAACTGCCGCCGAAGCAGCGTGATAAAGCGCGCCTGATCGGCCTGTCGCTGGCGCTGGTGATGCGTCTGGGTCTGCTCTCGCTGATCTCCTGGATGGTTACGCTTACCACGCCGCTCTTCAGCGTCGGCGGTTTCAGCTTTGCCGGTCGTGATTTAATCCTGCTGGCCGGGGGCCTGTTCCTGCTGTTCAAAGCGACCATGGAGCTGCACGAAAGGCTGGAGAACCGTCAGCTCGAGGGCGGCGGGAACCGCGGTTATGCCAGTTTCTGGGCCGTGGTGACACAGATTGTGGTACTGGACGCGGTCTTCTCACTGGATGCCGTTATCACCGCCGTGGGTATGGTGAACCACCTGCCGGTGATGATGACCGCCGTGGTGATTGCGATGGGTGTGATGCTGCTGGCGTCCAAGCCATTAACCAACTTCGTTAACGCGCATCCGACGGTGGTGGTGCTCTGCCTGAGCTTCCTGCTGATGATCGGTCTGTCGCTGGTGGCTGAAGGCTTTGGTTTCCATATTCCGAAAGGCTACCTCTATGCGGCGATTGGCTTCTCAATCCTGATTGAGCTGTTCAACCAGATTGCACGCCGGAACTTTATCCGCCATCAGTCAAACCGGCCGATGCGTGAGCGCACCGCAGAGGCGATTCTGCGCCTGATGGGCGGTCGCAACCGCGCGCAGACGGCGAGCAGCAGCAATGCAGGCAGCAGCGAAGAGTCTGCGCTGGCCGAGGCGATGCCGCAGGAAGCCTTTAAAGATGAAGAGCGCTTCATGATTAATGGCGTACTGACGCTGGCGTCCCGCTCGATTCGCAGCATCATGACGCCGCGCGGCGAGATCTCCTGGGTCGATGCGAACCGTCCGCTGGATGAGATTCGCGATCAGCTGCTGGATACGCCTCACAGCCTCTTCCCGGTCTGCCGGGGCGAGCTGGATGAAATTATCGGTGTGGTGCGGGCGAAAGAGCTGCTGGTGGCGCTGGAGCATGGCGTGGATGTGGCGACGTTTGCAGCGAATACGCCCACCATCGTGGTGCCTGAAACGCTGGACCCGATTAACCTGCTTGGCGTGCTGCGTCGTGCACGTGGCAGCTTCGTCATCGTCACCAATGAGTTTGGCGTCGTGCAGGGGCTGATTACGCCGCTGGACGTGCTGGAAGCGATTGCGGGTGAATTCCCGGATGAAGATGAAACGCCGGAGATCGTGGCTGATGGGGATGGCTGGTTAGTGAAGGGCGGCACCGATCTGCACTCGCTGCAGCAGCTGCTCGACTTCCATGAACTGGTCGATCCGACCGAAGATCACGCCTCGCTGGCGGGTCTGCTGATTGCGCAGAAAGGGCAGTTGCCGCTTCCGGGCGACGTGATCGATATCAGCCCGCTGCACTTTCAGATTATCGAAGCGACCGACTACCGTATCGATCTGGTGCGCGTTACCAAAGATAAGCCACACGATGAGGATGAAGAGGCGTAACGCTTTTCGATGCGCGGTCTGTTACTGATTCCGCGCTGACTCTCTCCGACAGCCGCTGCCTGACCGCCGCGGCTGTTTTTTTTATTGGTGCGGCAAAGCGCCAGGGCACATCGCTTCCGACGCGTCCGGTTATGAGGGCTGCCGCACCTCCAGCCGGTGCTGCGTCAGCCAGGCCGGAAAGTCCTCCAGCGGCATCGGGCGGGCGAAATAGTAGCCCTGCAGATGATCCACCCCGCGTTCGCACAGGTAGGCGGCCTGCTCAGCCGTTTCTACTCCCTCGGCCACCAGGCTGATGTTCAGGCGCTGCGCCAGGGAAATCACCATATCCGTCACCGTCGCGTTGATCGCGTCCGTGCCGATGGCCGCCGTGAATATCTTGTCGATCTTCAGCACGTCAGGCTGCAAATCCTTCAGATAGGAGAGTGAGCTGTGACCGGTGCCAAAGTCGTCAATTGCCAGTCGCACGCCGATCTCGTGCAGTTGCGCAATCACCGACTGATCGACCACCGGCAGGGCATCCCGCTCGGTCAGCTCGACCACCAGTTTCGGCACCGGATTGGCGGGCCACCAGAGGTTCTGCAGATCCTGCAGGATGGCACGGTCCCGGAAATGGCTGGCAGCGACGTTGATAGCGATATGGAAGTCGCGGTCATCCGGTAACTGGGGTAACTGCCTGACAACCTCATTCAGCACAAAGCGGGTCAGCGGCTTAATCAGGTTCTGACGTTCGGCCAGCGGGATGAACACATCCGGTGCAATCCAGCCCTGGCGGGGGTTATGCCAGCGCAGCAGCAGCTCAATGCCGTCGCACTCGCCGCTGCTGCTGTTGATCAGCGGCTGACAGTAGACCATAAACTCATTAGCCGTGATGCCATAACTGATTTGCCAGCTCAGGCTCATCCGGTTTGCGGTCGCCAGCCAGACAATGTAGCCCATCAGCAGACTGAGCAGCAGCGCCAGCGGCAGTTGCGAGGGCAGGGTTGCCAGCGCCAGTCGGGTCGGTGAGGGGCCATAGAGCGTCAGAGTAAAGGGGTAACGCAGCGAGCCCTGCTCATAGCTCACCTCATCTTCCGAGGGTACGGTCGGCTCAATAAGGGGATTACCATACTCCAGACTCTGGCCGTTAACGTTGAACACGGCACGTTCCACCCAGGGCAGCTGCGGTTCGAGCACATAGTTGCTCATCATCTCGATGTTAATTACCTGCAGAATCCCGGCGCGGTTATCGAGGCTTCTGGGGGTCCACAGCAGCAGAACCGGCGAGCCTTTCAGCAGGTATTGGTCGGTGGACAGGGTCATGCGCTGGTTGTTAAAAGCTAAATCGGGGTAGGTCTGGCTGAAGGGGATGGCGCGAGGCCCGTAAATACTGGAGCAGTAGATGCTGTCGTTATCCACCAGCAGAATCGCCCGGACGGTCTGCAGGGAAGAGATTTTTTCAATCAGCGGAAAGCGAACGTCCTGACAGGGGACGCCGACCAGACCCAACGTGTTATTGGCGGATACCTCCAGCGGCGAGAACATCCGGTCAAAGCGCATAATCGCTTTGTCGGCAAAATCCATTGCCTGCTGCTCAATACGTGACTTCTCTTCGATATAGCGAAAGGCCAGCGTGAGTATCAGCACTACGGTGGCGATTGACAGTGCAATAAGCAAACGCTTTCGTCTGAATTGTCCAACAAATTGCTGGGCCATATACATCAGTATCCACCTTCCCTAAAGCCAGAAAAAAGCAAAAAATATCGGGGTTAATATCGGCACGGCCCCATTAATATTGAGGCCGGAATGCAGAAAAGCGGGTCTGGATAGCTGCGCAGGCCGGACGGCTGCGCGGAAAATACTCTACCGTGTAAACCTGCGCTGAGATAGCGCAGGATGCGGATTTGATTACGTTTGCACGTTATTTGAACGTTTAAACGTTTCGCTTAATCACACTGTACTTTAATTGCCAGACCGCCGCGGGAGGTTTCACGATACTTGGCATTCATGTCTTTGCCGGTTTCATACATCGTCTCGATAACCTTATCCAGAGAGACGCGCGGCTCACTGGTGCGGCGCAGGGCCATACGCGCGGCGTTAATCGCTTTGACAGAGGCGATAGCATTACGCTCAATGCAGGGCACCTGCACCTGTCCGGCGACCGGGTCACAGGTCAGACCCAGGTTATGCTCCATGCCGATCTCAGCCGCCACGCAGACCTGCTCCGGGCTGCCGCCCAGCAGCTCTGCCAGCCCGGCCGCCGCCATGGAGCAGGCAACGCCGACTTCACCCTGGCAGCCCACTTCAGCGCCCGAGATGGAGGCGTTCATCTTATAGAGAACGCCAATCGCCCCCGAGGCGAGGAAGTAACGCAGGAAGATATCGGGCGTTACGGGTTCGATAAAGTGATCATAGTAGGCGAGCACCGCAGGCACGATACCGCAGGCACCGTTCGTCGGGGCGGTCACCACCCGGCCGCCCGCCGCGTTCTCTTCATTGACGGCCAGCGCAAACATATTGATCCAGTCGATCACAATCATCGGGTCGCTGGAGTGTTTCGTTGAGGAGGTGAGCAGGCGACGCAGCGACGCGGCGCGGCGTGGCACACGCAGGGGACCGGGCAGGACGCCCTCGGTATTCAGACCGCGATCGATACAGGCCTGCATCGTCTGCCAGATCGTGGCGAAGTAGGCATGGATCTCGTCGCGGCTGTGCAGCGCCAGCTCATTTTTCATCACCAGACCGGAGAGTGACAGGCCGGTTTCACGGCAGTGCGCCAGCAGATCTTTGGCAGAGTGGAACGGCCACGGAACCGAGACCTCATCCAGCGCCGACTGGCCGAAATGCTCTTCATCAACAATGAAACCGCCACCCACGGAATAGTAGGTTTTTGACAGGATCAGCAGGTCGCCGGCAAAAGCCAGCAGGCGCAGGCCATTTTCATGCAGCGAGAGATTCTCACTGCGAAACACCATGCCGCCTTCGCGCGGGAAGTCGACTTCGTGTGCCCCTTTCGCCACCAGCAGTCGCTCACGCTGCTCAACGTCTTTGATAAAGGCGGGGATCGCATCAATATCGACGGTATCCGGCGATTCGCCCGCCAGACCCATAATGATGGCGATGTCGGTGTGGTGACCCTTGCCGGTCAGCGACAGGGAACCGTAGACATCTACAGCGATTCGGGTGACCTCCTGCAGCTTTCCCTGTTCGCACAGCAAGTCCACAAACTGTTTACCCGCTTTCATCGGGCCGACAGTATGCGAACTCGAGGGGCCGATGCCCACTTTGAACATGTCGAAAACACTAATCACAGGTGACACTCCTCACAATTATTCTCACTCTGCCGGGGCAGTTTATGGCGCTAATAGTAATGGTCATGCACCGGAAAAGAGCAGCTTTTCGCATGAAATAAACTTATCAAAACCGATAGAAAATATTATAGCGGGGCCCGGCAGGGAGTTGACGGGCTTCCGGGAGGATCGGGCGGAAAAAGGGGTCAGAAAGCGATCTGCGTGCTCAGTGCGCGGATTATTCCGGCGGTCATCCCCCACACCAGATAATCCTGATAACGTGACAGCCAGACCGGGTGCCGGACACCGGCACGCTGAACCTCCAGCGAACTGTAGCGGCTGAGCCGTAACGCCTCAGCCAGCGGCATCTCAAAGGCGCTGTGCACCTCATCCGGGTTGAGGGTTAAACGCAGACTGGCCGGAATGATCCCCAGCACCGGCGTCACCTGAAAGCCGGTACTGCTGGTCACCGCAGGCAGCGAACCGAGTATCTCGACCTGCTGCGGTTCGATGCCCACTTCTTCATGGGCCTCGCGGAGTGCTGTGGCGATCAGCGAGGCGTCGTCGTCATCCTGCATTCCGCCGGGAAAGGCGACCTGTCCGGCATGTTTGCGCAGGGCGTGCGAGCGCTGTGTCAGCAACAGGCCCGGCTCAGGCCGCGCCACGATGGGCACGAGGACTGCCGCGTGCCGGCCAGAGAGGCGCTGCGTCGTGCGCGCCGGCTGCTGCAACAGAAAGCGGCAGCGAAAAGTCTCAAGCGTCAGAGCCAACTGAACCTCCCGATTGTTCCAGTGCCGGTAAGATCCGGCTCACTTTATCCAGCGTCTCCTGATATTCCGCGTGCGGATCGCTGTCTGCCACCAGACCGCCACCGGCTGCACAGTAGAGCTGCTGGCCCTCGGCAATCAGGGTGCGAATGGTGATGCTGCTATCCATCCGCCCGCAGAGGCTGAGATAGCCAATGCTGCCGCACCAGGCATTGCGCCGCTGGGGCTCCAGCTCATCGATGATCTCCATGGCCCGGATCTTGGGCGCGCCGGTAATCGAGCCTCCCGGAAAACAGGCCCGCAGCAGGTCGGTGGCCTGCAGAGAGGCGGGCAGCCGCGCACGAACCGTACTCACCAGATGATGCACGGCGGGGAAGGGTTCCACCTCAAACAGTGCCGGCACGGTAACGGAGCCGGGCTGCGCCACGCGGCCAATGTCATTACGCAGTAAGTCGACGATCATCAGGTTCTCGGCCCGATCTTTCTCCGCATGGCGCAGCGCCTCCGCCTGCTGCGCATCCGCTATCGGGTCTGCGCAGCGTGGCCGGGTTCCCTTGATCGGTCGGGTTTCGATGTGCCGGTTATTCAGCGACAGGAAACGCTCCGGCGACAGGCTGAGGATGGCACTCTCCGGCAGGCGAAGAAAAGCGCTGAACGGCGCACGGTTAGCGTCATTCAGCTGACAGAACGCCTGCCACTCATCTCCCTGATAAGCCGCCTGAAAACGCTGTGCCAGATTAACCTGGTAGCAGTCACCGGCCTGGATATAGTCCTGAACCGCCGCGAAGCGGGCGGCATAGTCGGCGTAGCTCAGATTAGAACGCCAGCCGCTTTTCAGTGAAAAGGGCAGCGCCTCACGCGCGGGCCACTGTGTCAGCCAGGCGAGCCGCGCCTGCGCCGCCTCCAGCGCCACCAGGGTCAGGGTCTGCTGATGGTGATCGGCAATCAGCGCCCAGTCATAGATCCCTACGGCCATATCGGGCGTGATGAGGTCGGCCTCGGCCCTGGCGGGCAGCGTTTCAAACCGGCGGCCCAGGTCGTAGCCAAACAGACCCAGCGCGCCGCCCTGAAACGGCAGCGTCTCACTGGCGGCAGGCGTCACGCCCAGCGCATCGCACTGCTGCTGCACCAGCAGCAGAGGGTCGGCGGCCGATTCACGGGTGCCGCTGCGATCGCTGATCGAGGTGATCGCCCCGCGGGTCACCAGGGTGGCGCGGGGATTAGCCGTCAGAATATCAAAGCGGTTATCGCTGTGGCTGGCCTGGGCGGAGGAGAGCAGCATCGCCCAGGGCAGATGGGCAATGGGGGCAAAACGCCGGGTCAGCGCATCCGGGGTATAATCAAGCGTGAGGGTTTCAACAATCATCGGGCAGAAAAATCAGCAAGCAAAGAGGCGGTCAGACTGACATATTTTTTCCTGACTGGCACCTGTTAGTTCCGCGTGGGATACTGTCTGACCCAATACAGGAGTAAAACATGTTTACAGGATTACCGGCGCTCTCTCATGAGCAGCAGCAGCAGGCCGTCGAGCGTATTCAGGAATTGATGGCAGGGGGTTTATCGAGTGGTCAGGCCATCGCCCAGGTGGCGCAGGAGATCCGGCAGACTCACTCGGGCGAGCAGATCCGGGCGCTCTTCGACAACGAAGATGACGAAAACGAAGAAGAATAACGCCCGCTCTGCTTAACGTGCAGCGATAATTTTTATCTCAATTTTGTACTTTGGATTTAACAGCCCGGCCTGAACCGTACAGCGCACCGGTGCATTACCGGGAGAGACCCAGGCGTCCCAGGCGCGGTTCATGGCAGGGAAATCAGCCTTATCCACCAGAAACAGCGTGGCATCAAGAATTTTGCTCTTGTCACTGCCGAGACGCGTCAGCATCGCATCAATCACCGCCAGCGCATTGGCCGTCTGCGCTTCGGCGTCGGCGTCCAGGTTTTCCGGCACGCTGGTGTAGTAGATCGTGTCATTGTGAATCACGGCTTCGGACATGCGATGTTCTACCGGCTCAACTCTGATTATTTCTTTAGACATATCATTACCTTAATCATCTTGAGTTCCATTCCTCAAAGTGGAGTGGGACATATTTGGGACATTCTTCATAAAAATATCATCAATCAGCTTCGCATGCTGGGACAAATGACCTGACGAGAAGTGTGCGTATCTGCGTACCATGTCAATGGTCTGCCATCCGCCCATCTCCTGCAAAACAGAGATAGGCACGCCGGACATGATCAGCCAGGAAGCCCAGGTATGCCGCAGGTCATGAAACCTGAAGTCCTCAATGCCTGCTCTGCGTAATGCCGCTTTCCATCCTTTATTTGCATTGCTGCTAACTGGACGTGTGACCTTTAATGTTTCTCCGCTACTATCCTTCTTAGTCTCCACGTAAACAAAAACGTACTCCTGATGCCTGCCAATGTTCTTTCTCAGAACTGCGCAGGCCGTATCATTGAGGGCAACGCCAATTGCCCTTCCTGATTTGCTTTCATCCGCATAAATCCACGCCATACGTTTTTGCAGGTCAATCTGCTCCCATTTGAGATTTGTTATGTTCGACCTGCGCAACCCTGTCGAAAGAGCAAACTCAACCGTGGACTTCAGTGGCTCAGAACACTCACTGATTAGTCTTTGAGCCTCTTCTGGTTTCAGCCATCTTATGCGCCTCTCCTTAGCTACCGGAACTTTTACCAGCGGTGCCTTTTCCAGTACCCGCCATTCTCGCTCGGCTGCTCGCAGAAGGGATCTGAGGAAAGACAGTCGCTTGATCTTTGTGCCAAGGGTTGCCAGTTTAGGCTCATAAACTGGCGGCTCCTTCCCCTTCCTGATGCAGGCTGCGACCTGCTTCTTCCACCTGTTCAGGTGATTACGATTTTCAACCTTTGCTACAGCTGAATAAATCTCCCGCTCCGTGATGTCTCTGAGCTGCCTTCCTTTCAGGAAGGGGAGCCAGAACGAAATCTGATCTTTATCATCCCAGAGAGATTTCTTTTCTGCTTTTTCATGTACCCAACGGACGCATGCCTCCTCAAATGTCATTGAGACAGGTTCGCCCATTTTCAAATGCCTCCAGGAGTCAGCTTTCAGCTTGTCATGGAGTTCTTGCGCCTGCTGTTTGTCGGACGTGCCAAGAGATTGCTTAATTCTTTTTCCGCCCGCCGTTGTGAAACTGGCGTACCAAATTTCACCTCTGCGGAAGATCGACATGATTTTTTCTCCTCATGTTTATCTGCCGCGCTCACAGCGACAGTGTGCATTGGATTGTTGAGAGCGGCAATACAGGCCTGACGGGTGAGGAGGTAGGGAGACCTCGGTTTGGACGGGTCTTTGCGCGTTGCCAACAGCCTGCCGGTGCGAATCCACTGCTGACAGGTGGGGCGGGAAATGCCGAGGAACGCGCATGCCTCATCCATAGACAGAGCATAGGTTTCCATATCTACTCCTTATACGGCCAGCACAGAGCTAGCAGGATGCAAATTAAAAAAGGCGAGCCATGTGAGGAACTCGCCGGGGGAGATGTCGTGGATGGTGTTCATGACGGCGGCATAATTGAGTTCATACTTGCAGCCAGATCTGATCGGTACTTTGATAGGTCTATATCGAATTCTTTAAAGGGAAGGCTTTTCCTGCACCTCTGCAGCGTGTACCCACAGCGGGCCATGTACCAGAGAAAGGTATCGACGACATAGATATGACCGTCACGTGCATTACCATTCTCGTTCGCATTCTGTATTGTGTTGTGCATGGCCTTGAACAGATCTTTCTGGTCATGGAAGTCGCGGAACTCAGGCGGCATGTAATTGCCGCTTTTTAGCCAGGCATAAAGTGCATCATCAGACATAACAACTCCTCACGCAAAGCGCGATCGTAAAAATGGAAGGTTTTGGTAATTAGCTGTTTAAAAACATATAGTTGGGTGGTTGCAAGTGTTCTTACATATGTTCACTTTGATCACCCTTAATTAACTATATTTATCAAGCGCATAGGTGTGAAAAGCACCAAAAAACAGACTGATTTGATCTGACCTGTTAGAGCGCAATAATGAATAGGGTGGGTGGGGGTTACTTCAGGGTGATGTGGGGGATTTTGCCGGCGGCGATGGCGTCGAAAATAGCAAATGCATGAACTTTGCCCACAGGAGAATCCCAGTCAGTTAAGTCGTCCAGATGATCGCAAAGTGCTTTTGCAAATTCTTCACGCTTTCTCTCTGCTTCAGTGCGCATGGGGCGGAACTCGCATGATTGAGTTTGCCAACAAATTTCTTCCTTGGACTTAAGGACGACGTGGTGCTCTGATATGAATAAGATTTTGCATGGCATCCAATCCAGCGCACGCTTAACTTCACACTCGCACCCAACCAGCGGCAAACCTTCTCCATTCCATTCAATGCTCATGCTACTCTCCTTTGCTGCTTAGCCCGCTCAATGCGCTCGTAATCTTCCCGGCACTCGCTGCAGCAGAAGAAACCCTTCTTGGTCTTCTCTCCGCAATCGCCGTTATGGCAAAGGCCAGGTAAGTCAAAAACAATGCAGGTCAAAAAAATGGCCCCCGAATGGGAGCCAAAGAAACACAGTGTCTCAGGTCTTTATGTAAATCCCTGCAAGGGATATAAGCACTATCGGCGGCATTCTTTCCCGCATGAGTGCTGATGGCATTTTATTTTTCAACGCTCATCAGAAACTCTGCCAGTTATCGTCACCCGCCGTCACAGCGGCCGGAGCAGAACGCAATACAGTCTTCGTACGTACCTGACGGACTGCGTCAGTGCGAGTAGTACCTGACGTTTTTGATGCCGGAACCAGGGTAAAAGCTCTGACAAGCTGGTTAAGTGAGGTTGCCTGTTCCATCAGCGAACATGATGCAGCCGACGCCTCTTCAACCAGTGCTGCGTTCTGCTGCGTGACATCATCCATCTGGTTGACGGCCAGATGAACCTGCTCTATCCCCTGAGACTGTTCTCTGGCGGCAACGGATATCTCATCTACCAGGTCAGTGACCTGCCGCACGGCATCATTCATGCGTGAGATATTATTACCCACGCCCTCAGCCTGGGTCGCTCCGGCCTCCACATAGTTTATGGATGATTCGATGAGCTCTTTGATTTCGCGGGCCGAAGATGATGACCGCTGCGCAAGATTGCGGACTTCACCCGCCACGACCGCAAAGCCCCGGCCCTGCTCTCCGGCTCGCGCGGCCTCTACAGCAGCGTTCAGCGCCAGAATATTGGTCTGGAAAGCAATTCCTTCAATGAGTGCAATAATATCCGTAATCTTTGCAGAGCTGCCCCTGATGTCTCCCATTGTACCCAGCAGCGTGCGCACCCGGCCGGCGCTGTCTTCTGATATATCCCGGGCGTTCTTCGCCAGCTGACTGGCGAGAACCGTGTTTTCTGCTGTCTGACGAACCGTTTCACTGAGTTCAGACATGCTCGCTGCCGTCTGCTCCAGGGAGGCCGCCTGTTCCTCAGTCCGCGAGGAAAGGTCTTCATTACCGGCCGATATCTGCGCCGAGGCAGAGCTAACGGACTGTGCAGATGCCTCCACTTTCAACAGCGAGGCAGAGACGTTTTCAATCAGGTGGTTGAACGCTTTAGCTGTCAGTCCGATTTCATCACGCCGCGACTCGTCAGCCCTGAGGGACAGGTCAAGACGCTCGCTAGCAGTTTCCATGGTCTTGCGCATACCGTTAAGCTGGCGCCGGATGGCGAAAACAGTTTTCAGCGTAAAGAAAGCCAGTACTGAAATGGCCAGCGCTGAGCCTCCCAGCAGACCCCAGAGTGTGACCTGATAAATCCGGTCGTTTTGCTCCCGCAGGCTCTTACCAATGTCCACATTCAGTTGCAGCTGCTTCCTGTAGCCTGCAATCAGCTGGCGTACCGCTTCTCCAATACCATCATTGCTCTGAAGCGCGCCCAGCGAAACAGCATCATTTTGCGCACGTGAGCCGGCAAGAAACGCCGGAAGTGAGGATTCAATCTGTTTGATAGTTGAAAAAGCCGCCTCGGTCAGTTGCCGATCCTGCTCGTTTGATATGTCGTTATTCAGGTAGTACTGATTCAGTGATTTGATATTACCAATAGTTTCATCAATCTTTTTCTCGATTTCGGCCTGTTTGCGTGACTCTGTGGCGCTCTGATGCCGGTAGAGCCAGATAATGAGGGAGTTACTGCCGTCTGTCAGCTTTCCCAGGTCCATAATGGAGGGAACGGTGTTTTCCTGCACATACTGAAAGCGGGACTGAAACCCACCGGCAACTACGACGGCCACAATTACCATCGCGACCAACGCAGTAGAGAGAAGTGAAAAGGTGAGCAACAATCGCTGTGTTATTGTCATGTCATATTCCTGCCATTGTAAGTTACTGATGCTGTGTAAAATATGGGAAAAAGAAAACCTGCAGCATATATATCGGCAAAAAAGCAGGGAAAGTTATTTCAGACATGTAAATTAGTGCGATGAGTTATAGAAATGTCTGCTGATAGCACAAGGAGGAAACTAAACCCCATTCTTCCCATACTGCATCAAGTGAATGAGACTGATGATAAGTAAGCATTCAGGTTTGAATGCCGCTTTCAGGCTCAATGTCGCGGCGAAAATAGTTAGATATCAGGCAATAAAAAAAACCGCCCGTAGGCGGCTTAAAGGTTTTAATCAGATCAGTCATCGTAACCGGCAACCTGACGCAGCGTCCGCTTAGGCGAATCGCCCGGACGGCGGGGATCGTTATTTTGATTGCTGGTTCGGATGGATGCCACCACCCACAAAGTCATGCGTAGCGTTTCTGCTTTTTCAATCGAAAGAGGGCTAAGCTCACCATTGTCGATCATGTTGCTGATATCTTTCAGCATGTCCTCCGCGTAACTGAGGTAATCGTCTTCTTCGATGACTTTCTGATGGAAAACCTCACTCAAGTCCGAAAGATTTTCTTTGAGTGAATCTACCTCGGAATTCAGGCGTGTATTTTCCTCATACAGCTCTTCATACGCTGCCTGGCTTTGTCCCGCCTGATCAGCCATTTCCTTAAGCTGGTTTACGCTATCGATAGCTTGTTGTGCTAATTGTGTTGTGTCAGCCATAGTTGATTCCTTTTATGTGAAATTACCAAATTGATTTCTACTGGCCTACATCAATTAAAATCATTTACCGTCAGTAGGTTATGTTCTTGCCTTACATAGTCACATTACTCTTTAGCAAAGAAATTTGAAAGCTAAGTACTGTTTATATGTACAGTATTTTTGTGTCATAAATTTGGCTTAGTGCCATCGTTGGCTTTGCTTCGCTCTACCAGAAAACGTATCCGGCTACGACTGGCGCGCTGTCGTACAGATTCATATGAGCGGTTGAGCTGTCGGGCTATAAGTTTTGGTGGGATGGTTGCTGCCAACTCTTTAAGAAGACCTATCTCATCGGGTGACCAGCGGCGGCCTAAGGTTAACTGATTCCCGCGCCGCCGGTATTCAGGTGATTGCATATCTTCTCCTGTGATTAGCTAAGCGCCTCTTCAATCTCCGCTTTACGAAGCAGATAAACATCGGTGGCCTTTTCAAGAATTTCATCCTCGCTCGCCAGCATGCGCGCCGCGTACTTATAGCAGCGGTTAAGGCCTGCAGCGTTTTCAGCTTCTGCGGCCGCAGTGGTAAAATCGGCCAGCAGTTCATCCGGCGTGCGCGCTGCTGCACTGGTATTCGTCGCTGGGTTGATTTCGCGCTCAGGCTGCTGTGTTTCAGGCTTGCTGTTAATCAGGTTATTCAGGTCAGCACGGCTACGTGCCGGTGTCACGTCACGTTCTGAGCGCTGCGCCGGCTCAAACTCGTCCGGCGTGTAAACGCCGAGAATCACGTCAGGGCAGTACAGGCGCGCCCAGTACTTAACGGCCAGGTATGCCAGCTGCTGTTTTGGTGCCGTCTTCCAGAGAGGGGAGTTGCGCGTGGTGACGTATTCCATATAAAGCGGCTCACCCCAGGTGATTTCCGATTCACCTTTCAGCACTGCACCGACGCGCACAGACAGCCCGCGCTCGTTAGAGACGTTGGCCGCACCCGGTTTAAACTTCTCCCAGTCGCCGCCGTACTCGTATTTGAAACGACCCTTAACGGCCGTAGAGCTGGTAATGACCGCGTTGACCAGCTGAGCTTCATAACCCAGTGTGCCGTTTACCAGATGCGTTTTCTGTGCCACAGCGTACGGGTTCATGCCCCACTGTGCGGCCTGCAGTGCGATCGCCAGACAGTCAGCAGGCTTGCCAGACAGGTGAGCGGGAACCGTTGCTTTACCCTGCGCCATGACTTCCGCAAAAGCCTGCAGCTTCTGCAATCCGCTGGGGCTGAAGATGGCTGCCTTGGTATCAGCCTCGTTGACCGGCGCTGTGATGATTTCGTTACTCATGCGTAATCCTTTTTCTTGGCCCAGTCCGGGCGTGTAATTTCTTCGATGCCGCCCCAGTTACCGGACAGCATGCATTCGTGATAGGTATCAAGGTTTCGGCGAAAAAGGTCGTAGCCCACGGCAACATCGTCTTCCTGCAACTGAAAGGTACGCACCGGATAGCGGCCGCAGTCGATCGACTCACTGACAGCGATGAAAACGAATAGCGGATACTCGCCGAAGTGCTTACTGAAGCCCTCGCGGTAATAGGCGTCCTGAACGTGGTAGCGGAACTCTTCAACGTGGCGGGCGAAGCGGGAGATATCAGCGACCTTCTTCACGTCGACGATAACGGGCTGGCCCGACAGGAATTTGTCCGGGCGTATCCTGCAAAGCTCGCCGGTCTGCTCGTCGTTCCAGTAGATTGATGCCTCCTGATGGCCTTCAGCTTCAAGTAACCATCGGGCCGCAGGGTGGGCGAGGGCGCTGGCGCGCATCAGCTTCAGCTTTCGTCCCTGTTCAGCATCCATTACTGTCATGCCGCTGCTTGCACAATCCTTCAGGAACTGCTTTTCATCCTCCTTGCCGGCTGTCGTACGGCGGTTGAACTCAGGAGCAACGATAAACCGCTTGTCGAACTCTTCAGGCTCCAGCAGCAGGCAATGCAGCGCCGTTCCCATGTCGAGCGCCGACTTTTTCTCTCCGTCTTCAGGCGCATCCTTGCGCCACTGGAATATGGCCGGGTTAATCGCTATATCATCCAGCTGCGATTTACTGATTCCCGGGCCGTCGTGATAGTCCTCGTTGCTGATGTCGTAGTAGATGCCAGGCTGCATTACGCCGCCTCCTGATTTCCGTGTTTGTTGCGGTAGATTTCGATCGCCACTTCACGCCGCGCAACCCGAACCATCGCCTCACGCAAAAACGCCTCGGCGGCCTCATGCTGCTCGTCGTCTTCATCGAACATCTCGATAGCCGGGTAGCCGTAATGTCGCGTCAGGAAGGCGCACAGCGCTGGCATCAGCGGGTTTGTCTTGTGCTGACCCATCCGCGCATCGACTTCAGCAGCAATAAGATCCAGCTCGCTTTCTGGCAGGCTGTCAGCAATATCCTGCACCTCATTCCGGGCCGTTCTGTTCAGTCTCATTGCATTGCTCTCCGCAGTAACCGCATTGCCATCGCCCACTTGGCGCCATCACCAAACAGGTGAGCCTCTCTCGAAAGCTCCTGAGCCTTCGTGAAGTAACGTGATTTCATGATTAAGGTCTCCCTGGGTGGTTTAGGGTGTCGATAAGGTTGCGCCAGCCAGTGCGGAGGCGGCGGGTAATGGTGTCGAGCAGTGATTCGTTTAACTGAGCAGCGCCCACGATGGCGCCGCCCGCGATGGCATAGTTCATCGTGGGTTCCTTGATTCGATAGGGTTGGTGTAAAAAGAAGGGGCCATTGCGGCCCCATAAGGTGTGTTACGTTCTGGTTATCTATCCTGCTGAAATCTCAGCGTTGGTGCGTAGCACCTCAAAGCCGTCTAGGCAGACAGCTTTACGGTGTCACTCGACTATTTCGAATTTCATTGCGGAAACTTTCTTGGCCTGCCTGTCTAGAGACTTCAGCTTTGCGATTCGCATTTCTTCAGCACGCGATCGCGCATCTTCTTCAGTAAAATGAAAATCCTTTCCGTGAGCATACTGTCTGAATCCTCCACCCTTTGGGGTGTAAACCACCATGTCATCCGA
Source organism: Pantoea sp. GM_Pan_3 (assembly GCF_026541045.1). Classification (NCBI taxonomy): domain Bacteria; kingdom Pseudomonadati; phylum Pseudomonadota; class Gammaproteobacteria; order Enterobacterales; family Erwiniaceae; genus Pantoea; species Pantoea sp. GM_Pan_3. Next base: position 637,981 of record NZ_JALNVA010000001.1, read on the forward strand.
AATCCTGCCTTCAGCCTTAATTATCCCAGTCGTAAGCGCATACTTCGTGATGTAAACAATCGGCATCCTCTCTCTCCTGTAGTGGTTACTGGCCAAATGCCTTGCTAATTGCTGCTTTCGCTTTGTCATATGGGCACGTGCATGTGGATCCGTTATGCCCGCATGATTTGTCGCCGCCACTTTGTTCTGACATTAAAAGCTGAAGCGCCTCAAGAAGCTCAGGTGCTGCGGCTATCAGATGCGCATTAGCTGCGCCTTCCTTACGTCGCTCATCAGAAGACGTCATTAAAAATCCAATCTGCAGACCAGCTTTATCCTGCTGGCAAATGTGAACATCTTTACTGGCCCACGGCCCCGGCGTGCCCTTAAATTCACTCATACATTCCCTCCCGCTATAATCCCCAGCACCATCAGCACGCCAATGGCTATCCAGCCGATGCAATAATCACTGTCGCTTAACATGGTGCCTCCAGATGTGAAAAAGGCCGCCTAATCGACCTGTTTGTGTCGGAGCCAGATACAAACAGCGCCGTCTTCTGAGTCATGGATTGAGCCAACAAACCAGCCCTCACCCTTTAATCCCGATGGCTCCCAGGGTGAGATGTCAGCGCCGTCATCGTCCGGATCGATATCATCCTCATCACGATACTCAACGCCCCACTCAAGACCTTTTTCAGTCATCCACTTATCCATCTCATCACTTGAAATGGATTCTCTACCGTCGCAGAAAGCGTCGTACTCTGGATGTGTCCAGTAACCATACTCGTCGCGCTGAACTTCCATTGCTTGCATAAATCACCTCGCCGTTACGATGTCTTTTGAGTTGCGATAGCCCGCTGCAAAAATAGCTATCTCCGGTAAGCACTGTGATGTGCTCTCATGCCTGTCACGCAGAGAAGGGGAGGAGCAAGCTTTCTCGATGCGGCTGATGTGCTTAACCTCAACCGCCACAACCTCCGGCTCGATGCCGAAAACTGTGTCAATGATTGATTCGATGCGTTCACGATCCATTGCCACCGCACGGCGACGAGCATGGCGGCGTGATTTGGCGTTCTCTTTAACCGATGTACCGTAAGTAATAACTGTCATGGTTGCCTCCTGAGATGGTTTTGGTACTGCCGACTGGTAAGCCGATAGACAATCCAAAGTCATCTCGTTTGGTTAGTTGGCGCTTTGTCAGCGCTGCAATGTTGTTAAAGAGCATCACCGTCCTGGTGAGTAGTGCGTCCTGCTGATGGGATTTAATTTAGCGTTATGCTAAATGAATGGCAATATCAAAATGCTAAATAATTTGAGTGTGAGATTTAGCTAAATGATTTAGAAAGGGATTTATTTTTGCGAAGTGGGATCTGCAGGCACAAAAAAGCCCGCGTTACACGGGCTTGAATTCGTTCAATTGGGGCAAGTCCATCTGTCAGCAGCTGCTGACGACAGTGAGGATACGTGCTCTGTGATGATTAAGGAAATAACCATTCAACAATTTGCATTTCACGACATTTCAGGCACAAAAAAGCCCGCGAAATGGCGGGCTAGTTCAGATATGTGTCAGTTATAAGCCAACTGAATGCCTTGGAGCGTTGTGTTACTGAGGATGCCATCGGCGTAGAACTTGAAGTAGGTTCTGATAAATGAACCAAAGTACCAACTATTTTTTTGAAGGAACTCTTCCGTTAATTCTTGATTTGATGGATAAACATAAAGCAATCGCATGTTGATTTTTAATATAAAATCTGCGCCCTCAGCATCTTCCCTGTAACCAGTGATGGATGGTGCGACTTTGACATGGAGGGTGGATTTGGATTCGTCGTTTACTAAAGAGTTACCTCCCTCAAATTCGATCTCACCATACTCTATCTTGATCTGCCCTTGCCCTGACTGGAGCACATGGTGTTCAAAAGAAATTCCGGTAGCAGCAGCTTCAATCAGCTTTAGTTCCTCAAGCAACATTTTGCACATAATCCATATGTTTAGTAGCAATAACTATCTTGATGGTTTCTTTGCGTGGTGCTTCTACATTGCTGGATTTGGTTTCGTAGCACTGCCTTTCCGGCACAATAGCATGTGATACATCTCTACCATTTCTGGTGATTGTAAGCCTAACCTCTGCACCAAGAGCGAATGTGATATCCGATAATGTTTTGAGTGTAAGATTCCTGGTTCCGTCGAGAACTTGTGTGATGAAAGATTTTGACCTTCCCATTTTTTTTGCAATATCTGCACGGCTCATACCACTATCCTGCATGGCAAGAAGCAGATCTTCTGTAGTATTGAAAATCAGTCTTTCTCTAGCAAGTAAAGCCTCACTGACGTGGGGGAATGCGAAGTCTTCATCAAAATTTTCAACAGTCATGTTGTCCTCTCTCGATTCGATCCCAATTGTTGCATACTTTAGTGACATCTGAATCGTGTAAATCGTCAAAATCTTTGTAAATGTAATGACTTATAAAGTACGTCATAAACATCCTTTCAGATTCCCAGTAGTAGCCCCTGATAGGAATCCGTTTGATAGCCCAAAAGTTTTTTGCAGGCTTTCCTTTGTATGAAGGAAGTACTCCCTCCTTCCTAACGCTGAGATCTGCGCTCCTTTTTCCGGAGGAGAGCCGCTCGATTTGGACTTGCAGTGAAGCCATCATCGAAGCTTGCTTCTTAGCAGGCGTCACACTCTTGATGGCAATCTTTAAAGTCTTAAGAGCTCCTACACAGTGAACTACGGTATGGCACTCGCCTTTGTATACGCTCTGAACCATATCAACGTTCCATAGTTAATATATATGTTAACCTTTCCATTCTAACAAGGGAATGAAGATGTTCTTAAATATGTTTTCAAATGGTATCGGTAATAGTACAGAAATCTTTATGAAAAAATTCACACTAATTTCATTTTAGTCTCTATCGCCACACCCAGTACCTTACAGTTACCGTTAACCGGCACCATAGGCCACTGAGGGTTGAGCCCTTTCAGGTACTTTTGGCTGCCGTCGATGATGAGCTTCTTAAAGGTTGCTTCGTTGTCATCGGTCAGCTTTGCCACGACCAGGCTACCGTTGATCGCTTCACGCCCAGTGTCGAACAGCACGAACGTTCCTGCCGGAATGCTAAGGCCGATCGGCGCAGTCATTGAATCGCCTTCCACCTGCAACCAGAAAGCCTCTCCTTGCGTATGTGCATCAGATTCAAGCCACATATCGACATCCTTAATCGTATAGGGTTCACAGGCTTCATCCCATGCGCCAGCCTGAACCTTGCTTAAAACGGGGTAGCGTGCAGTCGGCTTGTAGTCCCGAGGGTTTGAAACGTTGGCGTCAACCTGTGGCTGATCTTCGTGGATGGAGTCAAGCCAGGCATTGGGCAGCTTCAAAGCCACTTCAATTTTCCTCGCCATCTTATCCCCGATGTTCCTAACACTATTCTCCCCAAGCAGCTGACTAAATTGGGACGCACTGATGCCCAAAAGCTCTGCGAATCCAGCCTTTGTATTGCCATCGCTCTCAAGATGCCTCTTAAGGAGGTTATTGAGATTGGTTTTTCTGACGCTTTTATTTTCCATGGCCTGATTCTCACACTATTTAGCAATGCGATAAATATGCATTTTGCTAAATACTGCTTGTTAGTTATTTAGCATAACGCTAAACTTAGCTTTGAAGTTAAACAGGAGGCACCAATGGGTAATGAACTGCTCCGCTGGCGCAAGGAATCTTCAGCTGAAGACTGGATCAGCCTTGCTGTACTAGCGAAAACATCTGTTGGCTACCTCGACCAAATTGCATATGGATTCCGCCGAGCATCACCAGGTAAAGCCCAGGCAATCGAGGAAGCCACAAAGAAATTCACCGATTACACGCCGGTGAAGAAGGAAAGCTTAGTTTTTGCACCACAGCGTGCTACGGCAGCTTAAGAATCACCGCTCTTTACACAATCTAGCCCGCCGCCAACGCGGGGAACTTTTAAACCCAAGTGATTTGCTCACCGCAATGTCACGCAATCATTTACCTACATGGAAATTATCAATCATGGAACACGCAAGAAATAGCAAGTTGATCAACGAAGTAGAAACAGAATTACGCAGCCGCCTGACTCACAAAGGGCAACGCGTTCTGGCTGATGAGGCCGGATGGCATGAATCGAAGGTTAGCCGGTTAAACCTGCGCGATATGGCGACGGTTTTCGTGCTGCTGGAGAAGGTGTGGGAAACAAGTCTGATTGCAGAAGTAGCTAGGCAAGCGGTTGCAGCTGCGATGGGAAAAGAAAAGGCCCCGAGCGCTGGAACGCTAGAGGCCTGATGCGAAATGACTGGATCAATTCACAGGAGTAATTATGGCAGATTTGAATGACATTCTCAAATTAACATCCCATGAATCAATGCCTATTCCTGAGGGGTTTACCCCTTGCGGATGGGTTTACGTATTAGCTAATGAAAGCATGCCGGGTGTTTATAAAGTCGGCATGACAAACACTTCTCCGGAAAAGCGCGCGAAAGAGTTATCCGGATCTACTGGCGTACCAACTCCATTCATCGTTATCAGTAGGTTTAGAACAAATAATCCTTGGGAGCATGAAAAACAGATTCACCAGCTCCTGTCTCGCTACCGGGTTAATCAAGGCCGAGAGTTTTTTAAAGCGAGTATTGAAGTGATTGACGAGGTTTGTGATCAGGTCATCCCTAACGGCGGCGCGATAGATGTTGACCAAATATCCAGCTACTACAACCTCGTTTCTCTCGACACTTTTAAAACACCTGACCCATACGAAGCACTTGAGTCTCTAGGTGTTAGTGCTTACGGCGGCAGAGAAGAAGTAGTTGATATTGTCCTCTGCCTTGGTTGCCTTGTGATTAAGAAAATGACAGAGAATGGCGGCGCTCTGGTTGTTCATAACAACGGTATCCGTCTCGTTGGTGCTGACGAGGAGGTGCCTGAATGAGCAACCTGAAACGTGTTGATTTCATCAATAAACAACTCATACCAGATAAGCCAGGAGGTCATGTGGCCGACCTTGAAAACGGCTTTCTGCGACTGGCTAATCAGATTCAGGATGCACTTTGCAAGGTTGAGCTGTCAGGCCGCGAATTTCGAGTTCTGAACTCAATTATCCGCCTGACATATGGATGGTCGAAAAAAGAGGACAGGATAACGAATAGCCTCATTGCCGACACAACCGACCTGAGCGTTAAGCACTCATCGGAAGCAGTGAACAACCTTGCAGAGCGGCAGATTCTGACGATGAGACGCATAGGGCAGACACGCTATATTGGCATCAATACAGACTTGGAAAAATGGGCTTACAAGAAGCCAGTGGCTGCGGTAACCATCCCCGAAAAAAGGGATACCAAAACCATCCCTGAAAACAGGGATAACCATCCCCGGAATCAGGGAGAGGCATCCCCGAAATCAGGGAACACCAAAGACATTCTTCCAAAGACAGATAAAAAAAAACTACCCCCTAAATCCCCCAAGGGGGAATCATCGAAGTTTGACCCCCTATCGGTACCTGTTCCTGAATGGCTTAACCAACAGGCTTGGCATGAATGGGTGAAGTACCGACAGGAGGCCAAAAAGCCAATTAAGACTGAGATGACCGTCACTAAGGCTTTTGGCGTCCTGAAAGACTGTCTTGATAACGGACACGATCCGGTTGACGTCATCAACGCCAGCATAGCGAACGGCTACCAAGGCCTGTTCAAACCGAAGTTTCCTATTCGCAAGCAGCTTCCAGTTCAGCAACCCGCTCAGCACTGGAACAGCCGCGAAGCCTGGGAGAATGAATTCCTATGAGAAATCTCGTATCAGCAATTCAGAACCGTGATGCAGGCGCACTGGCTCGCATTGCAGGAGATGGTCCGCGCCCGGTTGAGCGTGGAGTGCATGAAGATGTTGAGCGCCTTGTCGATGCTCTCTTTTCGAACCTGAAGCAGGTGTTTCCGGCATCGGTAAGCACGGCATGGCGCAATCCAAACGACGAAGCAGCAGCGAAACGCCAGTGGATTGCCGCTTTCGCGGAGAACGGCATTCACAACAAGCAGCAGCTGTCAGCAGGCATGAAGCTGGCCCGCGCCAGTGGTTCGCCGTTCCTGCCATCGCCCGGCCAGTTTATCGAGTGGTGCAAGCAGGGCGAACATCGCGCCGCGGGTTTGCCAGCCGACGAAGAACTGTATGACATGTTCCGCCTGTACTGCCGGGATCGTGGCATGTACGACAGCAGCGAGGAGTTTCCGTGGGAAAGCCCGGCCTGTTTCCACATGGTGACAGCGGTCTACAACCAGATGCGCTCATTCAACCTGACGGATGCGGAATGCCGCAAACGCCTGGGCGATGAGCTGCGCAAGATGTCCCGCCGCATTGAGTCTGGTGAGGTCATCCCGCCACCGCGCAAACAGATTCCTCAACTCCACATCCCAACCGGTAACGAAAAGGCACTGGATCATCTTGCCGACATTCGCCGCCGCTTTGGCCTGAAAGGTGGCCGCCATGACTGAGATGAACCGCATCCGCTTTGAGCGCCTGTATCGCAGCGTACACGGTGACAAGCACAACCTGACCCGATCACACCTTGGCTATCAGGATGCCGTTGTGGACCGGGCGTTTTTCTTCTGGCTTGAGGGTAGGGAGAGCGCAGCATGACACAGGTAACTCAACTGGTAATCACACAACCGCTGATTCGTCAGGCCCGCAATCTGCAGCTGGCAATCATCGACCTGGCGAAGAAGCGCGACCTGAAGCCGGAACAGTTCCGGGCCCACCTGAATGCTATCGACATGCTGGCGCGTGAAGCGCATGACCTGATTGTCGATGCTGAGTTCGAGCAGCAGTTGGATCATAAAATCGGAACGCAGCATGAGTAATTATCAGGAAAGTGTAATATGCACTCATGCCTCCGCTTTAATAATTCAACTTACAAAGAGCAGGGATCTTTTCAAGCAATCGCCACAAGCAATTTCAATCTGAGGTTTTAGTAATCAATAACAGAAAGGATGATAGGGTGAAGTTATCTTTTATTAAACCTTGTTTTATCATATTAAAGATCTCTTCACGTGAGTAGAATTTACAGCCCACGATGCCTTCATTTATTTGAAGGGATAGGTGGCTTATATCATCTATTTCACAAAGGATTGCTTGGATGTTATCTGAGATTAACCCTGAGTCGGTCAATAGCTGTCCAAGTAAACAACTGTTAGAAGATTCTAAATTCAGTTCCTCTTTCAGTTCTCTTTCGCCGCCAGTTAAGTGAGTTTCACCAAACTCAAGAAATCCGCGGGGAAACTCATATAAAATCTCACCACTTCTAGAGTGTTGAATAATTGCAAGTTTATTTTTGAAGGAGGGGATTATTACAACACCACCATTTTTTTGATGTAGCTTAAGGTACCTCAGTTTATCAACTGAAACTGATAGCATATTGTTTTCGAAAATAATTTTATTCAAAATTGACAATCCATGTGGGTTTTATTGATGAGTTGCGTATCACTTTTCTCGTGTTATAGAGGTAAAAAATTACGTAAATCACATAACATAAAATCTTAGCTGTGGCGGTTATTGTCTGATCGTTCAGTTTTAATGATAAGAGGATTTCTTTAACAAGGATGGTTACCGGAAAGCCAGATATAAGGATCATGCAAAATATAACTCTATTCTCAACACCCTTTAGCATTGTACGAAAACTCATATCTTTATCTTTATTGTTTTTTTCAATGAACAAATCTTTTATTTTCTGATTTATTGTAGAGAGATCAAAATCTTCCCTTGAAAGGATTTTATTGAGAACTAACGCAGAGTAAGTGTATTGCATATGCCACGAGCGTAAACCAGAAAGAGTTCTAATAGTCATGCCGCCGATCATGCAAATAACTAAATTCAGAAAAATAGCTGAATGTTGGCTTGAAATCATTTTAGTGAAAGATGCGTATGATCCAATGTAAAAAGACAAGATAACAAGATAGAAGGCAATAGTTTGATCTCTTTTAGAAGACTGCTCTTTTATGTGTTCATGACATCTTTCATAAACGGACATCAGAAAATCTTTTGTGACTAACATTGGAGCTCCTAAATTGAACTTTCAAAATATTTCTTATGATATTTTTTGCACTCAAGTGCGATGGTTGAAAGGTTTTTATAACCTTAAATTACATAATTACCAATCATATCAGTAATCCTATGGAGATACCAAAAGAGGGCATCAGGCTTCACAGATCAAATTTCAACTCCATCGGGCAGCAGCTTCAACCCCTGCTCGAATCTGGCGACTGTTACCGGCTAATCCTCAAGCCGTGGAAAGAAAAACGCAGTCTCAATCAGAACTCCCTCTCCCACATGTGGTACGGCGAAATCAGCGAATACCTGATTAAGTCCGGGCGCACTGACGCCACGCCAGAGTGGGTAAAGCGGAACCTCAAGAAAACCTATCTGGGCTGTGAGCAGGTCGAATACACCGACTTTGTTACCGGCGAGAAGGTCAGCACATGGGAACCCCGGCACACATCCAATCTTGATACAGGTGAGATGCATTTCTTCCTGAATCAGGTTGAACGGTGGTGCGCGCAGTTTGGTCTGGCGCTAACTATCCCCGCTGACTCCGAGTACCAGAAACTGAAGGACAAACAAGATGAGTAAATTAACCACTGCAATTCTGGATGTGCTGTCTGATGGCGAATGGCACACCTCAAAAGAAATCACCGACCGCGCCTGCGTGATGGCCTCAGCTAAGCGGAAAAACGTGGCTGTAGCTCTTCACGACATGACGGACAGCAACAAGATAAAACGCCAGCGGTTTGGCAACACCGACCACGATTACCAGTACCGCATGGGAACGGTAAACATGGGCTTTGGCCGCAGCTACAACATGGCGATGCTGGACAGCCTGCTGGCAACAGTAAGAGGTGCTCATGCGACGCACTAAATCCCTGTGGGAACGAATGGAAAACCACGCCATCTATCACACCAAATCACGCCGCAGAAAACCCACCAAAACCCCCTCAGCAAATCAGGTAAGTACCTTCGATTATGTCGGCGGGATGCTGCAGGCTAAATGGGACAGGCTCCGGAGGGCGCGATGAATTACAACGAAATGACAGACTTCGAAATTAACAAAGCTGTTGCGGCAGCATGCCTGGGTGAATGGTATGACAACGGAACGTGCGTGATTAAATGCGATGACGACGACCGCAGCATTTTTCAACCCTCCAACTCATGGGCAGATGCCGGGCCAATCATCGAGAAAAACAGAATAAGTATAGAGTTCGACGGCGATGATGCTGCGCAATGGTGCCACACCATAAGCTGTGAGGGATTGTATGGAATTGAGTATCAATCCAACCCTCTACGCGCTGCGATGATTACTTTTTTGCTTATGCAGGAGGCGGCCAATGAGTGAACGCTGCTGCCGCTGCCACACCATCCTTACCTCAGAAGACAAGTATCACTACGGGGCTAACTGCGAAAACTGCGAGGTAGATCGCCGCTATGAAGACCACGAACGGGACCAGCCAATCAAGTCAGCCTACTGGCGCTGGCGAGCCATATGCTTCTGTGTGCGCTGGCTGTGGAACTCAGTTGCAGGATACCGAAGTCTACGCCTGTGGTTGCTGTCTCGACCTATGGCTACTGGCCGATCCGAACTTCGACATGACAGGAGAAAGTGATGGCTAAAGGCATCAAGCCGCCGAAGCCGAAGAAGTGCAAATGCTGTCCTGAAAAGTATATCCCCCGAAATAGCCTCCAGACCGTCTGCTCCCCTAAATGTGCCATTCAACTCGCTAACCAGATATCCGAGCGCAAGAAAAAGCGCCTGGAGAAAGAGCAGCGCGCTGCATGGAACAAACGCAAAGCCGACGTGAAACCGTTAAGCCACTGGACGAACATGACCCAGCGGGCATTCAACGACTACATCCGGGCGCGGGACGGAAATATCTGCATCAGCTGTGGCAGCACGACAGCAGTCAGCTATCACGCAGGGCATTACAGGACAACCGCAGCGGCTTCGCAGTTACGTTTCAACGAGGACAATGTTCACAGCCAGTGCAGTGCGTGCAATACGCATCAGTCAGGCAACATCAGTCCATACCGCATCAACCTCATCACCAAAATCGGCCTTCAGCGCGTTCTGGCGCTCGAATCAAACAACGAACCTCACCGATACACCAGAGAAGAGCTGGACGGCATCCGTGCGCGTTACAGGGCTGCTCTGCGTGAACTGAATAAGCAAAGAGAGGCAGCATGAAAAATGTCGTCAGCTTGTCTGGCGGGCGCACTTCTGCATACCTGGCTCACCTCATGAAAGAGCAAGATCCGGAAACGGAATTTATCTTCATGGACACTGGTGCAGAGCACCCCAAGACATACGAGTTTATCCGCAGCATCGTCAAGCACTGGAAAATCAGACTCACCTGCCTTCGGGTAATTCCAAACCCGGAAATGAACAAGCCCAGCACCTACGAAATCCTCACCATTGATCAAATCGGCCCAGACCTTGAACCTTGGAAGCGAATGCTCAGAAAGTACGGACACCCATACGTAGGCGGCGCGTTCTGCACTGACCGGATGAAGACAGTGCCTTTCATCAAATACTGCGATGAGACATTCGGACGGGGAAATTACACAACATGGCTGGGAATGAGAATTGACGAGCCAAAACGCATAGCTCCCAAGCCCGGCATCCGATATCTAGCGGAGATTAGCGATTTCGAAAAGCAGGACGTAATTAAATGGTGGCAGGGACAGCCCTTCGATCTCGAAATACAGGAGCACCTAGGAAACTGCGTTTTCTGCATCAAAAAGAGCATCCAAAAAGTAGCGCTGGCTGCCAAGGACGAGCCAGAACTTGCGGCGAGCTTCATCCACACCCTCCAAGTCTTCGACTTAAAGCCCGACAAGGTTATGTACCGCAGCAATAACTCACTGGAGCAGGTGATCGCATTGTTCTCCGATACCAGCAGGGACGAACTCGCCTCAAGAATGACATCTATGCGTCAGTACGACACTGGCTCTTGCTCCGAAAGCTGTGAAGCATTCGGCGGCCAGATGGGATTTGATTTTTCAATGGAGGCAGCATGACCCAATACCTCAGAGAGAAGTGGCTCAGGCTACGCATCCTCAAGATGCGCGGCATGTATGAGATCAACTACCGGATAATCCGCAACACGGCGAAAATGATGGGGGTTAAGCATGCGCATTGAGCGTGACTATCAGCAAATCGTCAGGCTTTCAGGTGTACGTAGCGCGGCCGACATGCGCCGGTTATTCGGCAACGGCTGGAAGACCATCAACAAATCACAGCAGGCTTGGGTACGTCATCTGCTGGGTGTGTGGGGCGATCACCTGGGCGGCGAAGATTACGACCGTGCAGAGGTGAACGTGATTGGCCGGCTGATGATGCGATGCGAATGGAGCGAGCAGAAGGGCAGGCAGATAGAGAAAATCGTGTCACAGCTGCATTGTGAGGGGCTGCGCGGTGAAGAGCTATTCCGCAAGGCGCGTGACCTGCTTATCCCTCAGTCATCAACGGCAAACATCATCGCTCTCGCCAAAGAATCCGATGATGCCGCCTTTGTTGAATCAGTCATGGTCAAGACGTTCGGTAAGGATAACCCGCTTCGAAACGTAGCCAGATTACGCTACTGCAAACGCAAGAGCGTGCAAAACATCGGCTCATCGCTGATTTATTACTGCGCCATCTCACCCAAGGAAGCCCGAAACAGAATGGAATGGGCGATGGATATCCTTGAGGGAGAAATGTTTTACGCAATTAAGCGAGAAATGGAGAAGGAGATTTCTAAAGTAGCCACATAAATATACGAAATAGCACGAAATGGCAAAGACAAGGGGCATGTATCCTGGCACATTAGCGGCATGATCGGGAAGTGAAGCGAACAGATCGCAGATTTACCGGTCAGTTGCATAATTGTGGATGCCAAAGGGCCTCGCGACCTCACCAGTCGGCGGGGCTTTTTATTTCTATACCCTGCAGGGGATAAGCAACTCTGCATACCCTGCAGCGGATAAGTAACATCACTGAACTATTCCAAAAGGTCGCCATTAGAGCGGCCTTTTCTCGTTTATCGCCCCTGCCAATCAACCTCGACTTTCACCTTTTCCTGTGTGGCAGCGGGCGATCTTTTCTTCTGACTACCTGCAGCACCGACCGTAATCACGGAGGTGTTATGAGTATCGATATGAGCAAACTGGCTTCAGGCGCAGCTTATGGCGCATCTGCCGGGACAATCGCTAATGGTCTGCTGACCCGGCTGAGTCCCGATGAATGGAGTGCTGTAGGCGTCCTGGCCGGTATTCTGGTCGCGCTGATCACACTTGCTATCAACTGGTATTACAAGCGCAAGACTACCCTGGCGCAAATCAAAGCCCTTCAGCGCTGGCCCACTGTGACAGACATCAACGAGGATTAGCCCATGGCTATCTCAAACAGCCTGCGCAATAAGCTTATTGCTGTCGCGGGTGGCGGAGCTATGGCTATCGCTACGGTATTTCTCGGTGGAAAGGATGGAGTAGAGGGCAGGGTGTACGAGCCTTACAAAGATGTGGCTGGCGTCTGGACTGTCTGCGATGGTCACACCGGCACCGACATCATCAAAGGCAAAAAGTACACCGACCGCGAATGTGATCGCCTGCTGTGGAATGACCTGCAGCCGGTCAAGAAGTCGGTAGATGGGCTGGTCAAAGTGCCACTGGGTGAATATCAGCGCGCTGCGCTCTATAGCTTCACCTACAACGTTGGCTCTGGGGCGTTCTCCAAATCTTCACTGCTGAAGAAGCTCAATTCTGGCGATGTAGATGGTGCGTGTGAAGAGCTGCGTCGATGGATTTATGCAGGCGGGCAGAAATGGCGGGGACTGATGAACCGCCGCGACATGGAGCGCTCAATGTGCCTGGCGGAGAGTGCTGATGACCTTAAAGGCTAAAGTGCTCGCTGGGCTCATCCTGATGGCTTTGCTGCTCTTAGCAACCTCGGTAGCGTTCGCTCTCTATTACCGCGGCAATGCCATTGACTACAAAGCGCAACGCGACACCGCTTCTAGCAGCCTGAAGCAGGCCAATGAAACTATCACCGATATGCAGACACGCCAGCGTGATGTGGCCGCACTCGACGAGAAATACACGAAGGAGTTAGCCGATGCTAAAGCGACTATCGATCAGCTGCATGATGACGTTGCTTCTGGCAAGCGCCGGTTGCAGCTCAACGCCACCTGCACGAAACAATCTGCCACCGGCGCCGCCGGCATGGATGATGCAGCCAGCCCCGGACTTACTGAGTCCGCTGAACGGGATTATTTCACTCTCAGAAGTCGAATCGAACTCGCCGGAAAGCAAATAGCCGGTCTACAGCAGTACATCAATGAGCAATGCCTGAAGTGATCACCACAGAGCGCATTCGTGAGTGCGCCCGATGATGGTCGCCATACCATCTCCTGTGTCACGGTTAGTCACGCTGTGAAGCGTCGCGAAGCTGGATTGACGATTACGTCAAGCAAAATATTGATTGCATTAGGATATTTTGTTGTCTAACGTGATTTCTAATACACACAGGAGGGCTATATGGGTAAGTTAACAGTTGAAAGAACGCTTGTTTACCGCAGTAAAGACGGCAGCCTCACTCGATACGAAATATTAAGGACTGACGGGAGTTCGGCCAATAACATCGACTCCATTCTCGTCTATAGAGAGGCGGATGTAGGCGGTCAAAAAACATGGATGATGACAGGAGATAACATTTCACTAAATCACCTCGGCATCCCATCCAGCAATATAGGAACTCAGACCTACTATGGGATGAGGGCGAGCAGGGATGTATCCTCGGCGGTAGACGAGTGCAGTAAGCACTGGTCACAACATTACGAATAACCGCCTTCGGGCGGTTTTTTCTTGGAGTGAATATGGCGGCCTAATCGACTCTCGGCCGCCAACGTTGTTAACCTCGAGCCTCACGACCCTCTTCATCTTCGGGGACGCGGTAACGCCAATAACGATGTGGCTTGACCCATACGACATTTTCGGTTGTGTGTTTAAGAAATAGGCTAAGGACTTGTCTGCCTATGGCTAAGTTACCATCGGCATTCTCAACCAAAAGTTCTTCTGAGTTTGTTTTTACTAAATAATCGACCACATCATCCTGATATAAGCAACCATCAGCGACTAGTTGAGCCAGCATCCAATTGACAACCTGGTCCTTATTATTCGTCATCTCCAGCGACCTCTAACGATCCTGATGGGAAATAACCTTCTTCCAGCTTTTTACCTGCAAACCATTGGCAGCGCATGTTGCCTCTATAGAGATGAGGCTGCCGGACATCCAGCTCATGGACTGTCATTACAGGACCACCTGATTTCAATCTAACCTTATCGCCGACTTTATAATTGCTCATTTTCTGCTCCTTTAAGGAAAAATATGGCACTCACCGACAAACAAGAAATGTTCTGTCGCGAGTACCTCATCGATTTGAACGCCACGCAAGCGGCCATTCGGGCGGGGTACAGCGATAACACCGCCCGTAAGATTGGCAGTGAGAACCTCACAAAACCAGACATTGCGCAACGCATCATTGACCTTAAATCAGAGCGCAACGAAAGGGTAGAGGTAAACGCAGATTACGTACTTCGGCGACTTGTTGAGATTGATGAAATGGACGTCCTCGACATCCTGAAGGATGACGGCGGACTGAAGATGGTGCATGAGTGGCCGAAGGTATGGCGCACAACGCTGAGTGGCTTGGACATTCTCACCACCGTCACCAACTTCGATGACACGACGATGGAAAACATCCTCAAGAAGATTAAGTGGCCGGATAAGGTGAAAAATCTTGAGCTGCTCGGTAAACACATCAGTGTCATGGCGTTTAAAGAGCAGGCAGCACACGAGCATACCGGAAAGAACGGCGGACCGATTGAAGTGGCGGCGCTGACAAAAGACGAATACAAAGCTGCGCGGCGGGAGATGCTGGAGGATGACGACTGCTGAGCAGAAGAACTATGCGCGCCGCTTAGAGTGTGAAGAGGATGGCCTGTACTACGCCCGATACTTCTTCAAGCAGCGCACCGGCGGCAAGATGATTGTCGCTCCACACCACAAAGTGATTCAGCAAACGCTCGATCGCGTAATCAGCGGCGAGATAACACGCCTGATCATCAATGTCCCACCCGGTTATACCAAAACTGAGCTGGCCACCATCAACATGATGGGGCGCGGTCTGACGCTGAACAATCGTGCCCGCTTCATGCATCTATCCTACTCGCACAATCTGGCGCTGCTTAACTCATCAACCGCGCGCGGCATGATTAAGTCGAAGGCCTACCAGAGCATGTGGCCGATGGAGTTGCGCGACGACGCAGACAGTAAGGCAATGTGGTGGAACGAGTTTGGCGGCGGAGTTTATGCCTCTTCAGCTGCTGGTCAGGTAACGGGTTTTCGTGCCGGTCACATGGAGCCAGGCTGGCAGGGCGCGCTGATAATCGATGACCCGGTTAAACCAGATGACGCCTACAGCGAAACCGTTCGTGATGGTGTGAACAACCGCTTCAACGAAACCATCAAATCACGCCTGGCGATTGAAACAACTCCGATGATCGTGATTATGCAGCGCATCCACTACCACGACCTGAGTGGCTACCTGTTGCGTGGTGGCAGTGGTGAAAAGTGGCATCACCTGAATTTGCCAGTGCTGATCGACAACAGCCAAAGCTATACCGAGCAGTATCCGGATAACACTCACGCCATACCAATTGATCATGGCCTGCCTGATGGCTGGCTGTGGCCTTTCAAGCACAACGAATCACATCGCATCTCGTTGTTCTCGCATCGCCGCACTGCCGAAGCGCAGTACATGCAGAAGCCTCGCCGATTCAATGCTGAAGGCGCTTTGTGGACCGAAGCGATGATCAGCGCGTCTCATGCCCTCAACATCAAGCATCAGAAGGTGCGCACAGTCGTCGCAATAGACCCGCAGGCAACCAATAGCGAAGAAAGCGATGAGTCGGGAATTGTGGTTGCCAGCGCTTATGGCGCCGGAGACAAAAAGCAATTCACTGTGGATGCGGATTACAGCGGCAAGTTCTCACCAGCTGGCTGGGCGAAAAAGGCGATGTTTGCCTACGAAGAGCATGATGCTGATGCGATCGTTATCGAAACCAACCAAGGCGGGGACATGGCAGAGGAAACTCTGCGGAATGCTGGTTTTAAGTGGCGCGTTATCCGTGTTCACGCCAGCAAAGGTAAATATGCCCGTGCCGAACCAATATCAGCGCTTTATGAGCAGGGGCGAGTGGCAAACCGTGGAAATCTCTATGTGCTGGAAAACCAGTTGATGGAGTACGTGCCAACCACTGCAAAAAAGTCGCCCGATCGCCTTGATGCAATGGTCTACGCACTCACTGAATTAGGTGGCGCTCAGCCTATGGGCATGATGATTCCAAAACGCCTGCAGGGCAGGTAACCCACCGACGGACAAACCATGACTGACAAATTAACACTAGCCGTCAATCACGCGCTGAATGACGTCAGACTTGCCCGTGCGCGCGCCATGGCATTTAACCCCGGCATGGGGCTTGATGCGAAACGTGAGAGCGCATGGTGCGAATACGGTTTCAAAGAAGACCTGACGTTTGATGACCTGCACAAGCTCTACCGTCGCGGCGGTATTGCTCACGGCGCGGTAAATAAGTTGGTGTCGAACTGCTGGAGAACTAACCCACAGGTTATTGAAGGTGAGCAGTCTGACGACTCTCGGGAGCTAACCGCCTGGGAGAAGGCCAGCAATCAGGTTTTCACCCACCGATTCTGGCGTGCATTTGCTGAAGCCGATAAGCGTCGATTGGTTGGCCGCTGGGCTGGCATTCTGCTGCACGTTAAAGACAGCAAAAAATGGGATGAGCCAGTCGTCAAAGGAAGGGCGCTGCAAAAGATTACACCGGTATGGGCCAGCGCGCTAAAAGTTGGCGGTCGTGACAATTCCGGCACCATAACCATGTGGCAGTACACCGAATCGCTTACTGATGGCAGCACCGCGCAACGCAATATCCATCCAGACCGCGTGCTGATTATCGGCGACATGTCAGAGGATGCGATCGGATTTCTTGAACCGGGGTACAACGCCTGCGTCAGCCTGGAGAAAGTCGAGGGCGGTTCGGGTGAGTCATTCCTGAAGAATGCAGCACGTCAGCAGAATATCAACTTCGACAAAGAAGTCGATTTCAACAATCTGGCATCAATGTACGGCGTGACGGTTGATGAGCTGCAGGAGCGTTATAACGAAGCCGCACGCGAGATTAACCGCGGCAACGACACGCTGCTGATTACGCAGGGGGCTCAGGTCACCTCAATGGTCAATGCGGTATCTGACCCGTCACCGACCTATGACGTCAATCTGAAGACGTTCAGCTCATCAGTTGATATGCCTTCTCGCATCATCGTCGGGAATCAGTCAGGTGAGAGGGCGAGTACTGAAGACCAGATTTACTTCAATGGCCGCTGCCAGTCACGCCGCGGCGACCTGTCATTCGATGCCGAAGATATGGTCGACAGGCTCACCTACCTGCAGATTATCAAGCCGGTGGCTAAGTTCAGCATTGTCTGGGATGAGCTCAACGAGCAGTCACCATCTGACAAGCTGGATAGCGCGGTAAAGATGAGCAACATCAACCAGACATCTTTGGCCTCTGGCGAGCAGGTATTCACTGTGGATGAGATTCGCGTGGCCGCAGGGTATGAGCCGGGCGGCAGCGAGCCATTACCGGAGAGTGAGGAAGATGGCGAAACTGAAGAGAAAGCCGAAGCCAGCGATACTGCCGGCCAATAAGCTCGACCCTACCGGCGTAGACCGGCTTGAGCGCGGTGCCATGCGCGATTACGCCAAGCGCCTCAAGCAAATCAGCGCACGTTATATCGAACTACTCAACCGCATCCCGGCAGAACCCGCAGTAAACCAGCGTTACACCTTCCAGTTAGACCCGACCATGCTGTCGATACTGTTGCAGAACGGCGATTCGCTAGTGGATGAAATCCTGTTGCAGGGAGGCGAGTTTAATCCATGGCTGTTTCAGGATTACGTATCGCCATCCTATCAACGCGGCACGGCTCAGGAGTTCGCTAACCTCGCGCAGCAGTCGGCAGCCTATGAGGCGTATCGCGGCAGCGTGCAGGACATCCTTCTGAGTGATGCGTATCAAAACCGGCTGGTGCTGGTAAGAGCGCGTACTTTTGAAGAGATGAAAGGGATGTCGGCTGACGTTAAGCAGAATCTGTCTCGCGTGCTGACGGATGGGATTGGGCGGGGGCAAAACCCGAAAGAAGTGGCCCGACGTATCCGTGATCAGATCGGGATTGAACAGGGCCGTGCCAACCGCATTGCCCGGACCGAGATAACGACGGCGCTACGCCGCGCACGCTGGGATGAACATGACTCAGCCAGTGATGATCTCGGGCTAAATGTCATGCTGCTGCATCTGTCTGCATTGAGCCCCACAACGCGCCAGACGCACGCTCTGCGCCACGGCAAGCTCTATACCTCGGAAGAGGTGCGCGACTGGTACAGCGTCAACGGCAACGCGATTAACTGCAAATGCTCCCAGGTCACTGTGCTGGTTGATGAGAAGGGCGTTCCGCTCAATTCATCCGTCATCGATATCGCCAAGAAAGAGTTTACCCATACATGGGGCAAGCGCATGGCAACCAACAAATCACATCACTGCTGCGACCATAAGCACGCGGCTTAATCGAGAGATAACCATGACTATGCAGGTCAATGTCACCACCAAGGTGAACAGTCAGGCTATTCGCCGGGAAACGTACAACGGCCGGCCGCATCTGGTGCTGCCGAGCTACACACTGCCAGCCAACGTTGTGATGAACGGCGGCCTGTATCCGGCATCTGAAATCGACGCTCATTATCAGGGGCTGGAAGGCACGCTGGCGCCGCTAGGACATCCGACTGTAGACGGGCAGTTTGTCTCAGCCTTTTCACCTGAAGGCATCAACGCCGGTCACATTGGCGCATGGAATCGCAACGTTAAGAAGTCCGGCAACCGCGTTTATGCGGAGAAGTGGGTCGATACCACTGTAGCGAAGCAGAGCGAAGGCGGACGGGAGTTGCTTGAGCGTGTAGCCGCCATCGAACGAGGCGAAGACGTACCACCAATTCATACCAGTGTCGCTGTGTTCCTTGACCAACTGGATGCCAGCGCTGAGCAGAAGGCGCAGGGCATTGAGTGGGTAGCCAAAATCAACGCAATGGACCATGACGCCATTCTGCTGCATGAGGTTGGTGCTGCACAGCCTGAGCAGGGTGTTGGCCTGATGGTTAACGCGGACCATGCGAAAACGCTGCAATCCAACTCTGGCGCGCTGATTGGCGAGTCTTACCGCGAACGTGAGCGCCGCCTTGAGCAAGCTGCTCGCGATAAGTTTGCTACCGGCCCGGATGATTACGCGTGGATTGCTGACTTCACCGATTCACAGGCGATTGTCATCCGTAACGGTGGCGATGCGCAGGTTTACGGCTACACCACCGAAGGCGGCAAGATCACATTCGACGATACCGGCTCTAAAGTCGCTCGGCAGGAGTCATGGGTCGCCATCGTTGCCAACAAAGTTAAATCCCTTTTTACACAGCAGGATGCTCCTGCAACAAACCACCAAACGGAGGGCGATATGCCTTTAACCAAAGAAGAACTGGAACAGATTGGCACTATCGTCAGCGGCGCTATCGCTGCCAACAACGAAGCGTCACTGAAGCCTATCACCGAAGCACTGGCAGGCATTCAGGCAAACCAGAAAACATTGTCTGATTCCCTGACTGCTAACTCACGCGCTGAAGAGAAAACCAAGCGCGATGCTGTCGCCGCAGTACATGGCGAAATCGTCGCTAATGCTCTGTCAGGTGAAGCGCTGGATGCGATGTTTAAGTCGCTCGGAGAAGCTGCACCGCTGGGCACCAACTCTGCCACAAACCCACCTGTAACCGGCGCGCCTGATCCGGTTGCTTACTTCGGAGGTGCTGCATAATGCCACGCTATCGCCGCGTTAATATCGACGGTCAGTCTCTGTATAAGACCGAAACCCGCGCCACTGCCGCAGCTCTTCTGCCGGGCACTGCGGCTGTCATCAACGGCGACAACGAGTTTGCGCAGGCCACCGCGCTGACCGGTCGCCTCTACATTATCGACGTTGCTTACCATCAGGGTCTGAACATCACCGAAGCTGTGCCAGCCGGTGATTCTGCCGTTGGAAACTATGTCGAAGAAGGTCGCGAGCTGGCTCTGCTGTGTGTGCCTGGCACCTACGGCAAGGACGACCCAATCAAACTGGGCACCAATGGCCAGTTCACCAAAGCTACCGATGACACCGACTCGGTGATCGGCTACAGCCAGGACGAAGCCACCATTGCGGCCAGCACCACAGATTTCATCCGCGTGCGTATGCGCGTCGGCACCGTTGCCGCAGCCGCTGGCGCTTAATCAGGAGAATAAGAATGTATTTTACCCGTGAAACACTGGCTGCTAACAGCCGCCTGCGCGGACACTGGAATGAGCTGTGGGCTAACCGTGACATCTTCAACGCTCAGCACGACATGATGGTTAACGCGTTCCGTACGCGTATGACGCATGAAATGCTGGCAGCGAATGCCATTGGCGGCTTTACCCGCGAATTCTGGGCTGAGATTGACCGTCAGATTATCCAGATGCGCGATCAGGAAGATGGCATGGAGATCATCAACGACCTGATGAGCGTCCAGACCGTACTGCCGATCGGCAAAACGGCAAAACTCTATAACGTATCGGGCGATATTGCTGATGACGTATCAATCAGCATTGACGGTCAGGCACCTTACTCCTTTGACCACATTGACTATGACAGCGATGGTGACCCGATCCCTGTTTTCACTGCTGGTTATGGCGTCAACTGGCGACATGCCGCAGGCCTGAGCACTGTTGGTATCGATTTGGCTCTGGATTCTCAGGCTGCCAAGCTGCGCAAGTTCCATAAAAAGCGTGTGGGCTACTACCTCAACGGCAGTGATGCTATTTCTGTCGATGGTATGAAAGGACAGGGCATTCGCAACCACCGCAATACATCCAAAATCAACCTTGGAAGCGGTGCTGGCGGCGCAAGCATCGATCTGACTACGGCCACCCCAGCACAGATGCTGGCCTTCTTTGGCCCAACAGGCGCATTTGGTCTCAATGCCCGTCGCAATAAAGTTGCTGCTTATGACAAGTTGTGGGTGAGCGCCGAAATCTGGGCGAACATGTCCAAGCCTTACACCATTGAAGTTGGCAGTGGCTCGAATGCCTTCGTAAACGGCACCGTGCTGGATGCGATCGCTAAATTCATTCCTGCCAAGGAAATCACGCCGACCTTTGCTCTTAGCGGAAATGAATTCTTCGGCTACCAGCGTCGTCAGGACGTGATTTCTCCGCTGGTTGGTATGGCCGTTGGTACTGTGCCGCTACCGCGTCCAATGCCACAGAGCAACTACAACTTCCAGATCATGTCTGCGGAAGGCCTGCAGATTAAGAAGGACGGCGAAGGCCTGTCCGGCGTGGTCTACGGCGCAAACCTGGCATAAGGAGCCATCATGGCTGAGAAATACGAAGTAATTAAGCCGTGGCACGGCGTTGCAAAGGGTGATGTGGTTCAGCTGGATAAAGTGCATCCGGCGCTGAAATCCCACGTCCGTAAGCTATCGGATAAAGCATCAGCTGAGCTCGTTCCGGCTACTCCAGGTGCGACTACCGATAAGCAGGCCCGCAAAGAGAAAATCGCTGCGCGTCTGACTGAGTTGGGAATCGAGTACAAAGGCAATCTCGGCGCTGACAAGCTGGCGGAGCTACTGCCTGAAGGCGAGCTTGAGAAGCTTTTCCCCGCTGAATAACAGCCGCCGCAATGGCGGTTTTTTTACGCCCTCTCTGGAGAGCTTATGCCGAGGTCAGCATGATCACCACAGAACAGGCAAAAGAATATCTGGCGTCAGTTGGCATCACGCTGCCGGACTTCATCCTTGATGCGCTGGTGGAGCAGGCCAACAGCATTCAGGAGTGCCTGGACGCGAATTACTCCCCGGCGACAGCCTTACTGATTCAGATGTATCTGTTAGGAATGATGGGGCTGGGGCAGGGCGATCGATACATCAGCTCTCAGTCAGCCCCGTCTGGTGCGTCGAGGTCATTCCGCTATCAGTCCTTTGCCGATCGCTGGTCAGGCTCGTTATCCCTGCTGCGCGGCCTGGATAAACATGGCTGCGCTACTGCGCTGATTCCTCCCGATCCGGCTCAGAAGGCCTTCGCAGGCATCTGGGTAGCTAAGGGTGGCTGCATGTGCGGAGGTCGCTGATGTCGTTTATTCCTGTGACGCAACGACTGCCGAAGCCCTTCAACCGAGTCTGGCTGAAAACCTCGACCGGTCGCCAGACAACCGGCTACGTGAAAAGCAGTGGTGAGTGGGTAATTAGCTGCCCGCGCATCGCTGCGGAGAAACCCGCTGTAATCAGCTGGAGGGAGTAACCCATGTCAGAGTTAGCGCGTTGGTCTTACACCGGCAAAGCGACGTTCTGGAAGCGACTGGCTGGTCAGAATGAGATGGGCGATCCGATGGGTTTCGCCGCGCCAGTAGTGATTGACTGCGGGTATCAGGGCGGCCTGAGCAAACGCCTGGGCAGTCTCGGAGCGGAGCGTGTCGTGAAAAACACGGTCTGGACTGAGTTCTCTGGCGCAGACACCGGCGATTACATCCTGATTGGCGTATCTGATGAGCCTGACCCGCTTAAGGCTGGCGCTGATGAGGTGATGCAGGCTGTACGGTTTGAAGACACTTTCGACCGCGTGGCGGATGACTTCGCGATCATTACGGGGGTATAGCATGGGCGTGAAGGTTAAAGGCATCCAGCAAGCCCAGCGGAACATGAATGCGCTGATCAATGATATTGAGGGCAGAAAGATTGTCAGAGCCCTAAAATCCGCAACGATAATTATTGGCAGCGAGGCGGCAATACTTACCCCGCGGGATACGTCAACCCTCATCAATTCGCAGTACACCGAATTGCTGCCGCAGGGCAGTAAAATCATCGGGAGAATTGGTTATACCGCCAGTTACGCAGCGGCCGTTCATAACGCCTCGGGCAAGTTGAAAGGCAAGCCAAGGGCTCATTTCGGCAGGACAGCAAATCATTCTGAGTTTGGACCCAAGCGTTCAGTTGAGTTCGGTGGGGGCACAGGTGTCGGTAATTACTGGGACCCTAACGCCGAGCCACAGTTTTTGCTGAAGGGTGCCGTGAAAGCTAAGGATACCGTTGATGCTGTCATGAAGAAGGAGCTTAAACTGTGACACCTCCCATGCATACGCGGGTGCGTAATTACTTCGCCAATGCCGGGTTGGCTGACGGTTTCACAATTCAACAACTTGTCTGGTCGGACAGTGAGAACCTTGCTGAAGCGTTCATCGTCTTCCGCCCTAACGGCGGCTCAGCGGTACGAAATGGCCTCGGCGCTGAGTATTACGTGATGGTCGACGTGATCGGCGCAAAGGGCGCTAATGGCGCAGCTGATACCACAGTACAGAACATCATTGACTACGTGCAACAGCACCCCATGACTGATGAGTGCGTTGGCTACCTCGAAAACCTCGGCGGCATTCCCGCTCCCGTTCTAACTACCGAAGGCCGCCTGGTCTATCGGCTCCAGTTTGTCGCCACATTCGGCGCTTAACTAAACGTCCAAGAGGATAGAAATATGGCAGATTGCCAGAACAGCAACGAACGTTTGTTCGGTGGCGCCGTTGTGCTTGAAGTAGCTGACGGTTGCAGCGATGCGCTCCCGCAAGAGTCGGAGTGGAAAGCGCTAGCCGCTGGCACAAGCAAGGGTTTCGACTTCAGCCCGAACAGCGTCACCAGTGATGCAGATGACGGTAAAGGCTACGTTGAGACGATCGTCACCAACTCGGATTTCACCATCAGCTTTGAAGGTGAAGTGCGTAAGAAAGACAAGCTTGACCAGTACGGTATTGGCCGCTTCATCAAGTACTACCACACCGAGATCAGTAACCGCCGCCAGCCTGGCATCTGGGTTCGCCTGGAGTACGGTCCGGTAACTTTCATCGGCTATATGAACATCACCGCGCTCAGCTCTGACGGCGGCACAAATGACATCGTGTCACTGACCACTGAGTTCAAAGTGGGTGATGCGAGCACCATTCAGGTGAACGATACCGATGAGACCGTGGCTGCTACCGGCGTTACAGTAACCCCGGCGACGGCAAGCCTGGCCGTTGGCGCTACTCGTCAACTAACCGGCGCAGTTCAGCCGACCAACGCTACTGATCGCACCGGCACCTGGACCACTTCAGACGCATCGAAGGCGACCGTCAGCAGCACCGGCCTCGTCACCGCAGTAGCGGCGGGTTCGGCGACAATCACGTTCAAATCTAACGACGGCAACTTTACCGGCACCTGTGCGGTTACTGTCACCGCTTCGTAACCATTCCAAGGGGCAGCGTGCTGTCCCTGATAATGCTTATGGAGAGCGTATGACCCCTTACAAAGAAATTGGCGAGTGCCTGATATCGCTGGGTGAACGTGACTATTTTTTCAGGCCGTCATTCTCAAACATGATGCGAATTGGCGAACCTGCTGCAATTGTTCAAGCGTTTTATGACCTGCACAACGATGAATACACCTCGTTGGTTAAGCGCTCAATTGCCGCTTACGGCGGCGTCCCGCAGTGGCTGATGAGCTACATTGCCAGGCCACAGTTCAATAAGAATGTGGTCTACTCAGCGATGAATGTGCTGTCAGCTTGCTGCGATGAAAACATCACTGATCTGATCGGAGAGTTACGCCCCGGAAAGTCAGGAAAGTGGCTGTTTGTGTACCGCAAAGGAGCTATGCCGGTAAGTGACATGGTTCTGATCGCACAGTCTCTGATTCAGCACGGCATCATCGGCAAGGCTAAAGTGCGAAAATTGCAGAAGCATGAGGGCGGCCAGGCTACTTCTGAGTTCAACGCTTTCGAGTACATCAGTGCTGCCCGCACCCACCTCGGAGTAAGCCGCGAGGAAGCGGAGCAGTTGACGATGACGGAGTTTCAGATGCTGCTTGCAGCGAAATTCCCGGAGCAGAACGGCTTCACGAAAGAAGAGTATGACGCTGTGGCTGATGACTATCTGGCTAAAAAAGCGAGGCGCTTAGCAAAAGGGTGAATGAATTCAGCCGGAGCCGAGTTAGCTTATCCATTGCTCGTGATTTCTTCTGATGAAAAAGGCAAGCATCTAGATGCTTGCCTCTGAATAATCATCTGAAAGCACCGCTCACCCAGGCCACAATAGCTATCAAAATAGCCAGCTTAAACAGTTGCGAAAGAGCTGACTTCGCTGCTTTATCCGCTCTACCTGAGCTCGCTCCCGCTTCAGTTGCGGAAAATTTTGCCAGTTGCGCGGTATGAGAGATACCTGTGCCGGGTATACCGAGAGTGCTTTTAACGCCCTTTTTTCCAACATTTATGGTCGCACCTTTA
This sequence comes from Pantoea sp. GM_Pan_3, assembly GCF_026541045.1. Classification (NCBI taxonomy): domain Bacteria; kingdom Pseudomonadati; phylum Pseudomonadota; class Gammaproteobacteria; order Enterobacterales; family Erwiniaceae; genus Pantoea; species Pantoea sp. GM_Pan_3. Next base: position 663,477 of record NZ_JALNVA010000001.1, read on the forward strand.
CCGCCAATTGAAGCGCTAACGCCGCTCTTGCTCAGGTTAAGATGTAATCCCGGTGCGATTTTGATTCTTTTTCTGAACCTGAATCCCATAATCCACCCTCAATCTGCTGAGCAGTAACCGCCTTTATGATGGGAGCCTGTTCCACCGTGTGGATGCGTACCCTTAGGACATGCTAAGGCGGAAGCAGAGATAAACAGCAAGCTGACTAACGCTAAATATGCAGCAATTTTTTTCATAGTATTTGCCTAAAAGTTGATTGTGTGAGTAATCCTTGCACAATCAACATATCAGAATATTCCTAAATTAACACCCTGAAATATGATCAGTTCTTATGGGTTTGAACACACTTATGCCTACTAAAATTAGTAGGTTAAGGGTTATTACTTTGATTTTTCATTGAAATGTAAATTTTGAGTGTTAGGATATTTCCGATTGCAATCACAGGAAACATAAAATGAAAAAGATAGTTCTGGTCGTTCTTGGGGTGGTCGCACTGGTTGGTTGTGCTGCAAAAAAAGAAATGGTTCCCATGGGCGGCAGTAAAGCTGATGGCACAGTAAAAATGGGCTATGAATTTGGGATGTTTGAAAAGCCCGTTGTAGACCTGAATCAGGCAGCTCAACTGGCTGCCCGCAAATGCAAAACATGGGGCTATGATGGTGCTGAAGCATTTGGTGGACAAACAAGCCAATGCGCTCAAGTTGGAGCATACGGCTGCGAACGAACGAATGTTGCCGTTGAATATCAGTGTACGGGCGGTAAAGCTTCACAAAACTGATATTAGATTCATAGTTAAGCCACCTCCGGGTGGCTTTTCTTTGCACCATCTTGCGGCCACCCCATGCTAGGATTTATCCCACAACATGCTTTGGGGATAATGGAATGAAAAGGGTATTGATGGTGCTGATTGGCACCGTTGCACTGACTGGTTGCTACGAAAAAACTCCATCTAAAGATCAGGCTATAGAGATTGCTAAAGAAGAAATCTCAATGGCTTTATGTGGCGATAGAAGCGGAAGATGCATTTCTCAATCAGTTGGAAATGCTCATATCAGCGAGCGCCTTAACGATCACACTAATAACATAACTGTTACCTTTAAAGGCATTGAGCAGCGATCCGACTCACCATCAAAATCTTTAGCAATTAGCGGCGGCATTGTTTCCTATAGCTTTGACGCAAAAAACGGCAAAACATTCGTCAAAGAAATATCCCTATGGTCAGACGATAGCGCGCATTCTATTAGACTTTGCGGTCATAACTATACTTTTTGCCGAAAATGAATCACCTATAATCATCAGCCCGCCGAGCGCGGGTTTTTTATTGCCCGGAGATCGTGATGGCAGAAAAAGTTGGAGAGATTTACTACGAAGTTGGAGCTGATATTGCTCCGCTGCTGCAAGGCTCATCACAGGCAAATGATGCGCTTGATGCTATGGGGAAGGTCGCTGATAAAGCATCGGGTAACATGGATGGCCTTGAGCGTTCTGCGCAAAAAACTGGGAAGGCAGTTGCGCGCGCTGCTGATGATGCCAGCCAGGCGGCGAAAATTATGGAGCGCCTCGGCAACGAGATCGCTGTTCTGGAAGAGGCTAATCAGAATGGCGCGCGCAGTGCCACGGTTCTGGCTGCACAATTGATGGCTGCAGGAGATGCATCAGAAGCGCAGACAAAGGAAATCGGCAACCTTGCAGGCAAGCTGTTCGACGTAAAATCTGCTTCTCTTGAATCAGCAAAGTCCCTTGCTGCAAACACAGCAGCCATTCAGCGCGCCCAGTCTGCGATTTCCTCACTAGAAAGTGATGTTTCGGTGCTAAGCACCGAAATGGAGTCTGGTTCCCGTAGCGCGGCCATTCTCGCGGCCCAGTTGAAAGCTGGGGAAGGTGCGACACAGGATCAAAAGAATCGAATTGGCGAACTTACTGGCAAGCTTTATGACATGAAGGCTGCTCAGGATGCATCTGCCCGCGCCACAATGCTGGCATCTAAACAGGCGGCTCAGCAGGCAAACGACGCTGCAAAGCTGCGGTCTTTGTCTTCAAACCTCACTCAGCAAATTGCACTTCTGAACGAAGAGCAGAAGAATGGGGCACGTAGCGCAGCTATGCTAGCCGCCCGCCTGCAGGCTGGGTCTACGGCTACTGCAGCGCAAAGAAGAGAAATTGGTGAGCTGGCTGGCAAGCTGTATGACCTGAAGCAGGCGCAAGATCAGGCCAATGCCTCGCAGCAGAAATCAGCTGGCATCATGGGCGGTTTAAAAACCGGCCTTTCTGCCATAGCGTCAGCGATCGCCATCTCTCAGGTTGTTGAGTACGGCAAGCAATTTCTTGAAGTCGCCGATGCCATGACTCAACTGCAGGCCCGTATCGATCGTTTGTCTCCGAGCGCCAAAGAAGGGGCGGCTACCTTTCAGGCTTTAGCGTCAATTGCCTCTGCATCTGGCGCCAGCCTGAAAGATACCGAGAAGCTGTGGGAAACGCTGACATCATCGTTACAGAATGCCGGTGCAACTAACGGCCAGATTCTGGCGCTGACAGACACACTTCAGAAAATAGGGCGCATTGGTGGATCATCTTCAGAGGAAATGGCAAACGCGCTGCGTCAGTTCGGTCAGTCTATTGCTGGCGGGACGGTGCGTGCTGAAGAGTTCAATTCCATCATTGAACAGATGCCAGAACTTGCGCGACAGATGGCTGCTGGCCTCGGTCTTTCAGTCGGCGAACTGCGCAAGCGTATGCTTGAGGGTAAGCTGTCTGCAGAAGATGCCCTTAACGCCATCATGAGCCAGACAGGAAAGGTCAACGCGGAGTTTTCCCGCCTCCCACGCACCGTTGACCAGGCTACAAACAGCCTCTCTATCTCATTTCAGGAGATGATTAAGCAGATCAATGACGCTACTGGCGCCAGCACTGGTATGGTCCATGTCATCGACTCTATTACTGCGGCTATTGACCGGCTATCAGGCAAGGTCCCGACAGTCACGCAGCAAATCGCAGACCTCAACAGTACGGCTGAAATGTTCTCCCGTCGCGCGAAAACCTATTCAATGCTTGGGCTTGATGGCTGGGCAGCACAGGCGGAAGGGATCAACGTTGTCAGCAATAAAGCTGCTGCGCTTGTCTCTGACCTTGCTGCCGTTACAAAGGCCAACACAACGGCAGCCAACACCGGTCCGATCAAAGTAGGCGGTACCGGCGACAGCAAGGAGGTCGAGAAGCTTGAGAAATCAACTAAGCGCAAGCTCGAACTATCCAAACTTGAGGGTGAGGCGCGGGCCAGACTGCAGGCACAATATGACGCTGAAGACGCCGGTATTAAAGACAACGGCAGAATAAAAGCGCTTCAGGATGAGTATGCAGCGACAGAGCGGAACACCAGTGCCCGCAAAACATCAACGGCTGAAGGTAAGAAAGCTGCGTCTCAGGCTGAGTCGGTCTCTCAAAAGCTAACCAGCCTCAAGCAGCAATCTGAACTCGCAGCGTCCTCGACACAGCAATTAAGTCGTGAGCAGGCCTTGCTGCGGGCAGAGCAATCACTTGGCAAAGGTGCAACTTCCGAACAGATTCAGCAGGCACGTGACTATGCTGCGGCGGTATGGGATACAGCGGCTGCTATTAAGGCCCGAAATGCCATCCCAGAGCTGAAAGAAAACGCTGATTATGCAGCTCAAAAATCACAGCTGGAGATGCTAAAAAGCGCTAAGGACGCCCAGGGTAACCTGCTAATCAGCCAGCAGCAGTACAACACCACGTCAGAGCAGCTTGAACAAGATCACCAAACCAAACTTGCCCAGATCCGTGCAGGGCAGGCAGTTACACCACAGCAGCAGGCCGCCGGTTCAGTTGACCCGGTTCAGGCACTGGCGAACGAGAATGCGCAGAAGCTGGCCCTTATCCAACAGTTCACTCAGCAGCGCATTCTGACTGAACAGCAGGGCCTGGAACTAATGAACGCGGCCAACACCGAGTACGAGCAGCAGCGTATCGCGGCACAATGGGAGATATATAAAAACCAGAGCGCCGCTAACAGTCTTCTGGCTGACGCAGTTGACTCTCTTCAGGGCGGGGCTACAAATGCTATAACCGGTCTTCTGAATGGTACACAAAGCCTGAGTGAGGCGTTTGCTAACATAGGTACCACCATTCTGGGAAGCGTCGTCAGCGGACTAGTTGAGATGGGCCTGCAGTATGTGAAAAATATGCTGATGGGCCAGGCGGCGGCAGCTGCATCTTTAGCCGCTACAGCAGCACAAGCAACAGCAGCAGCATCAGCATGGGCACCTGCGGCAATAAGCGCCTCAATCGCCACAATGGGCACAGCATCTTCAGTCGGTACTACTGCTTATTCGACTGCGCTACTGGCTTCAAAGGGATTGGCGATCGCCGGGGCCCGCGAGCATGGCGGGCCAGTCAACGCCAGCAGCATGTATCGTGTAGGCGAGGGTGGTAAACCAGAAATCTTCAAGGCCAGCAATGGCAGCCAGTACATGATTCCAGGTGATAGCGGCAAGGTTATCAGCAATAGCGATCTGGGTAGCGCAGGGAGTGAAGGCGGCGGCACGGTGTTCAACGTTGCGTTCAACATCCAGACTACTAACGGCATCGACGACGCTACCATGCAAAAAATGGCTGGCATGATGAAGCAGGTCGCGCTCTATCAAATTAAAGACCAGAGCACTCGCCCAGGCGGCATGCTTCAACCGCGTAAATAACAGGAAATCCCATGCCAGAAACTTTCTCCTGGAGCCCGCAAAAGGGCTTCACGGTTTCGCGTGCGCCAAATGTGGCGGTGGTGAAGCTTGGCGACGGCTATGAGCAGCGCCAGACCAAAGGCATAAACCCGCTAATGGACAGCTACTCACTGACGTTTGTCGGCTATGACGATGCGAAGTGTTCCCGACCTAACGTGGCGAAAGCTGCCGAAGCATTTCTGAAGGCGAGGATGGCCGTCGAGTCCTTTTACTGGACGCCGTCAGATACGGGCGTGCAGAAGCTATTCGTTTGCCGTTCCTGGTCGTTGCAGAAAACGGGAAGCATTTATCAGTTAACCGCAACCTTTGAGCAGGTGCCGCGATGAGAGACATTCCTGCAGAACTCATAATCGAGAGCGTTGACGCCGGTGTCGGCGCGATGCTCGACCTGTTTGAAGTAGACCTTCAGTTGTTCGGCGGTGACATCATCCGCTTTCATGCGGGAACGAACGACTATTACAGCGATGTGATATGGCAGGGCCGGGCTTACTCAGCGTATCCGATCGCCGTCGAAGGGTTTGAAACCAAGTCTGAGGGCACCTATTCACGCCCCACGATGAAAGTAGCGAACATCTCTGGCCTGATTACTGGCATCAACCATGACTTTGACGACGCGCTTGGTGCGGTGGTGACACGGCGGCAGGTTCTGGTAAAGCATCTCGATGCAGTGAACTTCCCGAACGGTAATGCTGATGCCGATCCGACGATGGAAGCCGTGTCGCGCTACGTCATTGAGGAAATGGCAGAAGAGACGTTTGAGACGGTTACCTACAACCTCGCGACGCCGGTTGACTGCGATAATGCGATTATCCCAGCCCGCACCATCCTGGCTGACGTCTGCCAGTGGGTTTATCGCGGCGATGGCTGCGGCTACTCCGGACCAGCGGTTGCCGACGAAAAAGATAACCCGACCTCCGATATGTCTAAAGACAAATGCTCAAAGCACCTGAGCGGCTGTGAGTTTCGGTATCCGAAGCCGAGTGCAAAGCCCTATGGCGGTTATCCTGGCTCAGCGAAGGTGTCATGATGATTGAAAATGAATGCCTGACTTACGCAGCATCGTCCGGTGATGAGGTCTGCGGTCTGATTATTGACGGTCAGCAGCTGTGGCGATGCCGCAATGCGCATCCCGATCCGGCGCGCAACTTCCGTATTGACGAAACAGACTGGCTTAAAGCAGAAGCGGCGGGAGAAATCACCGCCGTTTTTCATTCCCACCCTGAGACAAAGCTGGCGTTGTCTGCTGCTGACCGTAGCGCTCAATTGGCTACCGGCATCGACTGGTGGTTAGCCAGTGATGGGTGCCTTCGCAAATTCCGGCCGGTGCCGCACTTGCTAGGCAGGCGGTTTGAGCACGGCGTGACGGATTGCTACACGCTGTTTCGCGACGCTTATCATCTCTGCGGCATCGATCTGCCCGACTTCGAGCGCACTAACGGTTGGTGGGTGAGAGGTGAAAACCTCTACCTGAAGAATATGGCAGCCAACGGATTTTACGAAGTTGATCCGGCCGACATTCTGCCGGGTGATGTGATCATTCGGCGCGCCTTCCCTGAGTCAGACCCTTGCCACGCAATGCTTTGGCTTGGAGAAAACACCGTGCTCCATCACGAACTGGCTGGGCGCCTCAGTCGCCGCGAACCCTATCGGCAAGCCTATGTAAGCCTGACGCACTCTATATGGAGGCATGAACAATGCTCATCTTTAGATTTGCGGGGAATCTCCGACGACATTTCCGCCAAATCACTCTGAACGTCGATACACCTTCTCAAGGCCTCCGCCTTCTGCTTGCTCAGTGTCCGGAATTCAAACGCGATTTCTATAAAACCCGACTGCGGCTTCGCATCGATGGCGGTGACGTGTCACAGGATAACCTTGAATTCCATATGAACAGGCACCTTAAAGACGGCGCGACTGTTCTCTTCGTGCCGATCGTCGAGGGGTCAATCAGTGCAGTAGCCGCGGTGTGGATCATGGTGGCCGTCACGGTCGCCTCGGTTGCTTACTCGCTTTATATGACTTCGCACATGAAGACGCAGAGTTCAGCAGACCAGGACACAAACTCAATTACCAACAACTCATTCACCAGTGCAGAGAACCGAATCGGGCAGGGCAGGCCAGTTCCGTTGCTGCTTGGAGAAATGGTGGTTGGAAGCAACGTAATCTCTCTCGGTATTGATACCAGTAACAATCAGGACTGGGATATTTCCATCAGCTAAGGTGAACGCATGAGCTCAGGCGGCGGTGGCGGAAGCACTCCAAAATTAATCGACGATAACCTCAAATCGAAGCAGTTTCTCAAAGTCCTCGACCTCATCTCAGAAGGACCGATTTACGGACCTGTAGACCAGAACCACCTTTCCTCATTCATGCTGAATAAGACGCCCGTAACTGATGCAGGCGGTAACGTCACGATTAACGGTGTCAGCGTGGCATGGCGTCCGGGCTCTGCAAATCAGTCACCGATTACCGGCTTTGACGCTATTGAAGCGACCACAGTCGTTAATACAGACGTAACCCAGAGCACGCCTCTGGTGCGCACGGTAACCGACACTGATGTGACCAGGGTGCGAATGAATATCGGAGTAACCGGGCTGGTTGAGCAGGACACCAAGGGAAATCAGCATGAAACCGCCGTAACCATGGTCATCGAGACGCGCAATGGAGCGGCCGGCTCATGGAGCATTCAGAAGACGGTCACAATAAGCGGAAAAATATCAGGCGAGTACCTTGAGGCTCATATCATTGATGCTCCACTGCAGAAACCATTTGATATCCGGCTGCGCCGGGTTACTGCGGATAGTTCAAGCGACCTCCTGACTAACGGCACTATCTGGAACAGTTTTACTGAAATCACCGACGATAGCCTGTCGTATCCATATGCAGCCATAGCGGGCGCGGTAATTGACCGTGACCAGTACACTGACACGCCGACCCGCACTTATCACCTGCGCGGGTTGATTGTCGACGTGCCGGACAACTATGACCCGATTGCCAGAACCTATTCCGGAATCTGGACCGGCGGCTTTAAATCCGCATGGACCAATAATCCTGCATGGCTGTTCCGCGCTCTGGTGAAAAATACACGTTATGGGCTTGCGAAGCGCGCCGGCTATATCGACGTTGATGACGGCAGTCTCTATGTCCTTTCTCAGTTCTGTGATCAGCTTGTCGACGATGGCTACGGCGGCAAAGAACCCCGCTTCACGTTGAACGCTTACATTACCGAGCAATCCAGCGCCCGGGATATTCTCGACAAAATTGCGGGCATGTTCCGGGGCATTGCCCTGTGGGACGGCATGCGCTTCTCAATCATGCTGGACAACCCGCAGGACCCGGTTGCAGCGGTAACCAATGCCAATGTTGTGGACGGGCTATTCACTTACAGCTCTATGAAACGCTCAGAGCGCTTTAACGCCGTGGTTGTCTCATGGACTGACCCATACAACGGATGGGAGCATGTCAAAGAATACGTATCTGATGACCAGATGATTGACCGTTACGGCTACAACGAGACAACGCTTGAGGCTTTCGGCTGCACCTCGCGCGGCCAGGCGTTTCGTGCCGGCAAGTGGCTGCTTGAAACCGCAAAGAGGGAAACGAAGAAAGTCACCTTCAAGATGGCGCGGGATGCTATCGCCTTTATGCCGGGTGATGTCATTGAAGTCATGGATAACAACTATGCCGCAACCCGCCTTGGCGGTCGCATCATCTCTCACAGCGGCGCGGTAATAACTGTAGACGCCAATGTTTCATCGCTGGCAGGCGGCGGTGACACAATGTCGCTCATGGGTTCTGATGGTAAATTCACCCGTTATTCCATCGCATCAGTATCGGGTCGCACCATCACACTCCGAACATCACCAAGCTGGGTCAAAGACGGCACGATATTTGTCATCTCAACAGGGGATGTATCCACGCGCCTGTTTCGCGTCATGGGAGTATCTGAAGACGAAAATAACTCCGTCTACAGCATCTCAGCAACGCTATATGACCCGAACAAACAGGCCATCGTGGATGACGGCGCTGTATTCGAAACGCCTAACGATACCCTGAATGGATATCGTGTCCCGAACATCGAAAACCTGCGCATCATTAACGTTAATAGCGAAACTGTACAGGTTACTGCAACGTGGCAGACAGCGACGCTGACCAAGAAGATCGTTTTCGAACTCTACGTTTATAACGCAGACGGGAGGGTCGTCGCTCAGTACGAAACTGACCAGTTCCGTTATGACTTCTACGGGCTTGATGCCGGGATTTATACGCTGGGCGTGAGAGGACGTAACGAGAACGGGATGAAGGGGGCTGAGACTCAGGTCAGCCTTGTGATTGGCGCACCTTCAGCACCAACATTCATTCAGTGGACCCCGGGCATCTTCTCTGCCGATATCGTTCCGGTCATGAATGTGTCAGCAACAACAGATACGACATTTGAGTTCTGGTACACGGGAGAGGTGCCGGCCAGCTCAATTGGCGCCGTGGAGACAGAAGCGCAGTTTCTCGGCAGGGCTTCACAGTGGACGCTGCACGGCCTTAAGGCTGACCATACCTATTACATGTATGTCAGGACTAAAAACGCGTTTGGCGTCTCGCCTTTCGTGCAAGCCTCAGGTCAGGCGTCGTCTGACATCCCGGGCATGATTGATTATATCGATAAGGCGATAAGAGAGTCAGAGGCATTCGACCGCCTTACCTCCAATATCGATACGAACATTGAAGGGATACTGCAGAACGCTCTGAACCTTGATGCATCAATCGATCACCAGTTCGAAGCATATGGACGCAACCGTGCTGACATCATTTCCGTTCGCCAGACTGTTGCCAACAATGACAGTGCCTATGCTCAGAAGTTTGAGCAGATTCAGGCTCAGTCAGACCAGAACACCGCATCCGTGCAGCAGGTTTCCAGCGCCTACTCAGACCTCAGCGGAAAGCTCTCTGCTCAGTGGGGCGTTAAAGTTCAGATAGACAGTAACGGCAATAAGTACGTTGCTGGCATGCAACTTGGTGTTGAAGGCAATGGAGGAACGACACAGTCATTTGCTTTATTCAGTGCAGATAATTTTGGCATTTACAACACTACAAACGGAACTTACCAGCTCGCATTTACTGCGGTTAACGGTCAGGTGTTTATTCGTGACGCCTTTATTAACTACGCGTCGATTACACTCGCGAAGGTTGGCTCATGGTATTCGTCAAATTATGTGGCTGGTCAAACAGGGACGATTATGAGATCAGATGGTTCTTTTGAGCTTAATGGGCCAGTTTCAGGTCAGGGTAAGTTTGTGCTGGATAACAAAGGGGCTGCCTGGTACAACGCAAGCGGTCAGTTGGTGTGCTCCATGGGGATTCAAAGGTAATGGCAGGATTTCAGGCTTATATTAATGGCACCTCATTTGATGCTGTAAACGCTATGTCATACAATTTCATTGCTGACGTGGCGTCAGTGTCCGGTTCTGGCAGCAAAAGCTATAGCTTGCCGGGGTTCTCAATAAGTGCAGCGATAATTGGTGGAAGGACTTCAGCAGGAACAAGCAATATCACCTATGCGGTATCTGTTTCCGGCCAGACTGTATCGTGGTCTGGAGTAGATATCGTATCTAAGTTAATTGTAACGGCGACTCCCACCACCACCTTAAGCTATGCTGGATTTGTATATAACGATTATTCAGTCAATCCTCCTATATTCAAGCTTGCCCCGACATTCACTCCCTTTAACCTAGTTCAGGTTATCGACCTTACTCCCGCTTTTGGTCAGGTGCTGCAAACAAACGTTCCGGTAAGCATTCCCTTTATAGCCTTTCATAGGAGTCTGGCGGCATCAGGATTTAATCATGTGTGGTGGACGGAGATAAACCAGAACGGATATTGGGCGCTGCAGTTCAGGCCTAACTTTGGCTACCAGATGACAGCTACCCGAATCTATGTTTTTGCCAAAATGATGGTGAATGTGCCATCTGGCGGGTTTTTCATGTACAACAACGGGCAAATGGTATGGCACAGCAACTGCTTGCCACTCCAGATGCAGACTGGCTCCACTACTAACGCTGGTCAGCCAGTAGCATCAACCTGTGGTGTTTGTCTAGTGGTTAGCCAGCCGTATGATCCAGGATTTCCCAATTCAGGCGTAACTCTTTATAACTGCTACAGTGGAGGAGTGAATAGCTCTGGTAACTATGAGGCTAGCGGCGCAGATCTGTATTCCTCTTCTAATTATCAAATTCCACAGGGAAGGCCGCCGAGTTACTCATGCGGTCCTCCGGGATTTATCTACTGCAACGTATATGACTCTTACTATCGGCAGGCTTTAGGGGGTTAGACTGTCGCATGACTCAGTGTTAGTAAATTGCGATTTTTCTGTCCATGTGTAAAAAGGCTTACCGGCAAGGTATTTTCCGTCCTCGATTTTGAATACGGCAATATCATACTTTTGCTTGTAAATAACAGCTTCATTATATCAGATGGGTGGCGAGTTTGAAACGCAGGCAGAAAGAGTCACAGATGCACAGATGATAGTAATTATCTTTTTCATTTAAATGTCCTTTTCAGATCATGTGCTGATGATAAATCATGCACTGATTGTTTTATTAAGTGAATTAATAAAATTCTTCGCTTCACTTTGCTTAATTGAAATAACTGGAAACCTTCCAAATAACACCCGGCCACCGCGCCGGGTTTTTTATTGCCCGGAGAACGCTATGCCAGCAGGCACTATCGCATTAACGAATAACTCAACGGCTGTGACAGGCTCAGGTACCAGCTTCACAACAGAGCTGAAGGCGAACGATTTTATCGTTGCTGTTGTGGGAGGTGTTACCTATACGCTCGGTGTGCAGTCAGTCAACTCGGCTACCGGCGTGACACTGATAACAGCATACAATGGCCCGACCGCATCAGGAATTGCGTGGATCGCTGTTCCTAATGCGGCTCTTGTCGGTATTACCGCCCAGGTGGCAGCTGATGTTGCCAAAGCTATTCGCGGACTAAATCTTGATAAAGCTAACTGGCAGCAGGTTTATAGCGCGGCAGGTAACATCACTGTCACTTTGCCGGATGGCACTCAGTATTCAGGTCCGTCCTGGAATTCCATAACGACAACGCTAAACGGAAAAGCAGCTTCAGGAAATAACAACGATATAACAGCGCTGAACGCAGTTGTTAATACTGTTGAAATCGTTGGCCCGGCAAACCCATCAGGATCAACAGGGGCTTACAACAACGCTCCAGCACTAAGATCAACAATGAAGGGGCGAGGGGCTAACACATCCTCAAAAGGCGGCTTTACCTCACTCAGTGTCGGTGAGCAGGTAGGAAGTAACGTCTACGGTCTTATTACACTGGACTGGGCTGGTTATGGATCTAAATACTGGAATTTTTATGGCTCAGGCAACGCTAATGCTCCAGGCTCATGGGTAAATGGTTCCGATGAGCGACATAAAAGCAATATTCAATGTGTCAAAAATCCTCTGAGAGCAGTCCTTTCATGGCGAGGCTGTACGTACGATAAGCTGGATGGGGATTCTGAAGTGGGGCTCATTGCTCAGGACGTAGAGGCTTTCTGCCCGACCGCGGTGATCAATATAGGTCGCAGAGAGTTCTCTGACGGGAAAGTCATTGAAAACTTCAAGTCGCTTAACACTGCAGGCGTTTCAGCGGCGTACCACACCGAGGCGATAAAATCGCTTTTCAGCCTGGTCGAGTTAGCTATAACTCAGCCAGATTTAGCGCTCCAACACATCGACGAAATCAAAGCGAGTATTGTTGGCGGAGATGATAAGTAAAAAGCCCGGCGACCGGGCAATGACTTAGCCGCGCCTCTCTGAGCAGGCTGCGGGATGGGTATTGTCAGGGCAGGTAATCACCAGAACAGGAACCAATTGGAAGGCAAAAAATTACCCACCCCCGAGGCGGGTGGCGGGCATAATTTGTGGTGGAGCCAATGACACTCTTTTGAGGCATCTCATAATTGTGACGAGGTTTAAGGCGAGCCAGCCGTGCGCCTCTTCAGCCAGCGGTAGGAGCGCGGGCCTATACACAACAGTTCATATGGTAGGGGAGTGCGCTTATATAACAAGCGCAGGCGGTAACTATTTTGGGTTATGTGCAAAAAAAAAAGCCCACCAGAAGTGGGCAACCATAAAATTTACCAATACATATCAGTGAGGTGGGCCTCGGACTTAGTATCGCCAGCCCACAGGAAAACTTTAGCTTTCACGTCTCGCTTTTAATGGTTATTTACCCAACGAAATCAGAACGCAAAAAAGCCCGCGTTACGCAGGCATCAATTGGAACAAAAAGGAAAAATCTCAGTATCAGCATTCGCTGACAGGCGCACCATACAGTGTTGCGGGCCAATAGATAGTGATGAATGTGGCAATAGCGAAGCGTGAGCACGAAACGTATGTTTGCCATGCAAAACTATGCAGTTTCCGGAATATAGAGCATAAATTCAGCACCATTCGCAGCTTTACAATTTTGCTCCCCGTTTCGGCTTGATCAAATCCATCGATCGATATTACTGTTTATCCATACAGTATTTATCAGAGGAGGATTACTGGTGCCGCGAGACTACGAGATAAAGCCTGCATTCGTACAGGCGATAACGCTGGACCGGCCGGGGCGGCAGATAGTGACAACCAGCGCATTTCAGGCGAAGCTTGAGGCCGCAAACCATCACTGGACGCTGCAGCAGTGCAACCAGTGGATACGGCGAGAACAGAACATGTTCATGGAGCTGGCGACAGAGAACGGTGACAACCGAACCTACGCCCTGCGTAATATGGGATATGTGAGGTAGTCATGGGATTTCAGTCACCGGCGCAGGATTACGTCGAGAGCCGTCTCGACCTCAACAGGCTGTTTGCACCTCACCCGGGCCATATGATCCGCATTGAAACGCCGGGCGGATTCGCTCTGATAGACCGATCGCTTCAGGCCCGTCCGGGCGACACGGTAGCATTCCAGTTCGACGATTACCCGCAGCTGGGGAAATTGTTCAGCACAGGCATCATCACTCAGGATGGTGAGACGTTAGAGGGAAATGGGCTGGATGGGATTATCGTGCTGGGTAAGGTGACGGCCGAGATTCTGGCGGTGTACGAGTCGTACCGACCGACAATTTGAGTGGGACAGATTTGAGACACGCAAAGGTTTGAAACTCTTTACAGGCCTTTGCATGTTTTCGCATCATGGGACGTGTGAGCGCGGCAGGATGCGGTTAACCGTATGATTTAAAAGCGAGTTGCCGCATCGGACATACGGTGTTCCGGGTCAATACGGGTAATACTCATCGGCTTCTCCCTGAATAAAGTGGCAGTTAGCCTGCCATATTCCCCGCATCGCTGTCACCCCTCACAGGCAGCGCTTAACAATCGCCTGCCTGTCTGCCATCACCTGAGGTGCCATCCGGAAGGTGGTAAAATATTTGACCTCTGCCCCTCGCCCGTGAGGCGAGACATCCGCAAAGATAGAATCCTCCCAGGTAAAGACGCTGATCGCACTGCCGCCGGGCCGGGTATGGGTCGTGTCATCGCGGGCAACCACGCTGGTCGTGGACCAGCCGCGATAAATGCAGTCGCTGAGTTGAGGAACGGTGCGGGTGCTCTGGCCCTGAAAGAGGGGCTCCTGCAGACGCGCCTGATCGGGGGTGGGGGCCTGACAGCTGCAGAGCAGCAGCACGCCAGTCAGAGAGCCGATGCGGAAAGTATTCATAGCAATCCTCCGCCTGAGTCAGGCAGTCGGGTTAAGGCCATCTGCTTAACGCAGCCTGAAGACAACGTTAAGCCAGTCTCAGCACGTCAGCTTAGGGTTGCCACATCCCAACGGTAAGCCGATTTAATCATTATAATCCGGGCGGTTATTTCCTGCTGTTATCCTCTGCTTTTGCTGACTGCGTCACAGGCTTTAGCGGGCAGGCGGGGACGGAATGCGGCAGCAGCCGGCTGGCAAGGCGCGGGAATGCAGGACAGGCCAGGCGTAAAAATGGTATAAATCAGCGAAATATCGCGCCACTGGATGAGGATGAGCACATGGCGAATACGCAGTATCTGTTTTGGGTGATGGCGGGCGCACTGACGCTGCTGTTTATTGTGATATCGGCCTTTGTCGGTCTCTCTAAAGGCAGTAAGCAGGGTTTTATCACCTTTGCTCTGCTGTTTATTGCCATGCTGGCGGGCGCGTTTTATATCCGGCACTAGCACAGCGCGGCGTCACCTCGCGATCGTTTTCAATCTGTTACAACGATCTTACGCCTGGCTCACAGTTCACAAGGAAACTCAGCGGCCTCCGGCGCCGGTTAACTATGATCAGATCAAATAGCAGTGCTGCTATTTATCACCGGAGGTAATTATGTCTGAACGTCCAGATTACGATGAGCCATTGCCAGATGATGCTGAGATCTACCCGGAAGATGAAGAAGAGGATGAGGAAGACGATCCGACCGTAAGGGATGTCTGACACCGGTCGCCCCCTCTGCTAACACCGCAAAACCGCCTGTGCGCCGTTTTGCGGTTCTTTATTTCCGCAGCAGATTCATGCGCGAATAAAATAGCGTTCAATCTCTGCTTAAATAATCCTGCGTACGCACAACGTTAATGAAACCCGCCTCTTTTCCGTCGTCACTCTGTTATTTCCTCTCCGTTTCTTCCCGGCATTCACGGACACCGCGAATTAAACGCTCAGTGGATGTGACTTTATGCCGCAGGGGAAGCGTTAACAGCACGTTCAGGAGGACATGCAGGCTGTAGGAGATCTGACCGCCCCTGCATAACTCATTGATAAACCTCTATTTTGCTTTGTCTGTGCAATACTGACATAATTACAGTGTTTTTGCCGTTCTTAGTGAGGGTATGTGGCAGACGATTTTGCAGTGGATGGCGCGCTGGCGCTGGGTATCCCGGGTTTTAAGCCGCGGGAAGCACAACGCGAGATGGCGCAGGCGGTCTCTGAAGCCGTAAAAGAGCAGGGTGAACTGGTCGTCGAAGCCGGTACCGGTACCGGTAAAACTTACGCTTACCTGGCACCCGCCTTACGGGCCAATAAAAAAGTGATTGTCTCGACCGGATCCAAAGCGCTGCAGGATCAGCTCTATGGGCGCGATCTGCCTACCATGGTCAGGGCGCTGAAGTTCAAAGGCAAAACCGCACTGCTGAAAGGCCGCTCTAACTACCTCTGTCTGGAACGCATGGAACAGCAGTCGATGGCGGGTGGCGATCTCACCGCGCAGGCGCTCACCGATCTGGTGACGCTGCGCAGCTGGTCATCACAGACCGAAGATGGCGACATCAGCAGCTGCGCGGGCGTGACCGAAGACAGCCCGGTCTGGCCGCTGGTCACCAGCACCAACGATAACTGCCTGGGCACCGACTGCCCGCGTTACAAAGAGTGCTTTGTGGTGAAGGCGCGAAAGCGCGCCATGGACGCGGATGTGGTGGTGGTGAACCACCATCTTTTTCTCGCCGACCTGGTGGTCAAAGAGGGCGGTTTTGGGGAACTGATCCCTGAAGCGGATGTGATGATCTTCGACGAAGCCCATCAGCTGCCCGACATCGCCAGCCAGTATTTTGGCCAGCAGCTCTCCAGCCGTCAGTTGCTCGACCTCGCCAAAGATATCATCATCGCCTACCGCACCGAGGTGCGCGATGCCCAGCAGCTGCAGAAATCCGCTGACCGTCTGGCGCAGTGCGCGCAGGACTTTCGCCTGTCACTGGGCGATCCCGGCTATCGCGGGAATCTGCGTGAGCTGCTGAGTGACAACGCCATTCTGCGGATGTTTACGCTGCTGGATGATGCACTCGAACTCTGTTACGACGTCATCAAGCTCTCTCTGGGACGTTCAGCCCTGCTGGATGCCGCTTTTGAGCGCGCCGCGCTCTATCGTACCCGGCTGAAACGGCTGCGGGCCATCAGCGAGCCGGGCTACAGCTACTGGTATGAATGTACCTCACGTCACTTTATCCTGGCGCTGACGCCGCTCTCCGTCGCGGAGCGTTTTCGTGAAGTGATGGATAACCGTAAAGCCGCGTGGATCTTTACCTCAGCCACCCTGGCAGTAGATGAGAAGATGGCGCACTTCTCGGAACGGCTGGGTGTCAATGCGGCAAAAAGCCTGATCCTCAACAGCCCGTTCGACTTTGCGAAGCAGGCGCTGCTCTGCGTGCCGCGCAATCTGCCGGAGCCTAACCGTCCGGGGGGCGCCCGCCAGCTGGCCGCGATGATGAAGCCGCTGATTGATGCCAACAAAGGTCGCTGCTTCTTCCTCTGTACTTCACACCTGATGATGCGTGAGCTGGCGGCCGAATTTCGCGCCTCGATGACGCTGCCGGTGCTGGTGCAGGGTGAAACCAGCAAAGGCCAGTTGCTGCAGCAGTTTATTGAGAAGGGGAATGCGCTGCTGGTCGCGACCAGCAGTTTCTGGGAAGGGGTGGATGTGCGCGGGGATGCCCTGTCGCTGGTGATCATCGACAAGCTGCCTTTCACCTCACCGGAAGATCCGCTGCTGAAAGCCCGGATGGAAGATTGCCGGATTCGCGGCGGCGATCCCTTTGCGGATGTGCAGTTGCCGGATGCGGTGATCACCCTGAAGCAGGGCGTGGGACGGTTAATCCGTGATACCGACGATCGCGGCGTGCTGGTGATTTGCGATCAACGGCTGGTGTCACGCCCTTACGGTGCGCTGTTCCTGAACAGTCTGCCGCCAACGCCGCGCACCCGGGACATCCGTCGCGCCATCGCCTTTATCCGCCAGCAACCCGAACCAGACGCATAATTCTGTGCTAAGATGCGCGCCGTTTTCTTTCTTCTGAGGTAGTCATGTCAGCCCGAATTTTAGCGCTGGATACGGCGACAGAAGCCTGTTCAGCCGCCTTGCTGAATCAGCAACAGATCGATGCCCGATTCGAAATCGCTCCGCGCGATCACACCCAGCGTATTTTGCCGCTGGTTGAAGAGCTCCTGCTCGCCGGTCAGCTGGAACTGACCGATCTGGACGCGCTGGCCTTTGGGCGCGGCCCCGGCAGCTTTACCGGCGTCCGTATCGGTATTGGTATTGCGCAGGGCCTGGCACTGGGCGCAGCCCTGCCGATGATCGCAGTCTCGACGCTGGCGACAATGGCAGAAGGGGCGTGGCGTCTGCACGGTGCCCGCCGCGTACTGACCGCCATTGATGCGCGAATGGGTGAAGTCTACTGGGCAGAGTATCAGCGGGATGAGCAGGGGCGCTGGCAGGGTGAAGCCAGCGAAAGCGTGCTGACGCCCGAGGCGGCGGTGGCCAGAATGCAGGCGCTTACCGGTGAGTGGATGACCGCCGGCACTGGCTGGGAAGCCTTCCCGGCATTGCAGCAGGGGCACGCACTGACGCTGACCGCCAGTGAGGTGACCCTGCCTGCCGCACAGGATATGCTGCCGCTGGCGACGCTGGCGCTGGCGGACGGGGATACCCTGCTGCCGGAAACGGCGGAGCCGACCTACCTGCGCAATGAAGTTGCCTGGAAAAAGTTACCTGGCCGCTAAGTCGCACGCAACTTATTGTTATGCGTCCAGTCTAAGACTTTACCTAACGGGAGAGCGTCTATGTCGTCAATGTGTGGTAAAGGGCTTTCAGGTCTGCTGCTGACCTGTGTGCTGGTGTTAACGGGTTGTGTCTCTATTCCTGACACGCTGCAGGGCAGTTCCCCTCAGCCTCAGCAGGATCTGCTGCGGGTGATGAATGACCCTGCTATCTATGTCGGCCAGGAGTCGCGCTTTGGCGGTAAGGTGGTGAACGTCACCAACCTGAACGGCAAAACCCGTCTGGAGATTGCGGCACAGCCGCTGGATGAGAGCGCCAGACCGCGTCTGGGCGCGGCGTCAGTCGGCCGGATCTATGCTGACATCCACGGTTTTGTTGATCCGGTGGATGTCAGAAATCAGTACGTCACGGTGCTGGGCACGCTGAAAGGCACGGAGCAGGGCAAAATTGGCGAGGCAGATTACAAATTTGCCGTCATCGATGTACGCGGTTATCAGCGCTGGCGTCTCGCACAGCAGGTGACCGCACCGCCACAGCCCATGGACCCCTGGATCTGGTACGGTCCGACCCGCCATCGCGGGGGATACTGGGGACCCAATCCCTACTGGGGCATGGTTAACAGTGGCCCGACCGAGGTGCAGACCATACTGACCGAGTAACATTAAGACCTGCTATTCAGCCCGGTCGCGGTGCTCGCTGCCGGGCTTTTTATTTGTCTGTTTTCACAGCACGAAATTTAGTGATGGACTTCGCAACCTCAACATGCCGAAACAGGCAAACTGGTACAATCAGTTAAAATATTGTTAACAAACCAGATTAGCTGAGGCGGCGATGGAAATACAACATAATTATCGGGGTGGATCCTTGAATAAGGTTTGGCTGAAACGCTACCCGGCAGATGTGCCTGCCGAAATAAGTGCAGATCGTTATACCTCTCTGGTGGATCTGTTTGAGCAGGCCGCAAAACGCTACGCCGATCAACCCGCGTTCCTGAACATGGGTCAGAAAATGAGTTATCGCCAGCTGGAGGAGAAGAGCCGCGCCTTTGCCGCCTATCTCCAGCATGAACTGGGCCTGAAAGCGGGTGACCGGGTGGCGTTAATGATGCCTAACCTGCTCCAGTATCCGGTGGCTCTGTTTGGCGTGCTGCGCGCGGGAATGGTGGTGGTCAATGTCAATCCGCTCTACACGCCGCGAGAGCTGAAGCATCAGCTTAACGACAGCGGCGCCAGCGCCATCGTTATCGTCTCCAACTTCGCGCACACGCTGGAAAAGGTGGTGGGGGAAACCGCGGTCCGTCATGTCATCCTGACCCGGATGGGTGACCAGCTCGCCCCCATTAAGGCGACGCTGGTGAATTTCGTCGTCAAGTATGTCAAAAAGCTGGTGCCGAAATACCATCTGCCGGGCGCTATCTCATTCCGTCAGGTTCTGGACGTGGGGGCGACGCTCAATTATCGCCGTCCGACCGTGTCGAATGACGATCTCGCCTTCCTGCAATATACCGGCGGCACCACCGGGGTGGCCAAAGGGGCGATGCTGACGCATCGCAACATGCAGGCGAATCTCGAGCAGACGAAAGCGACCTACGGCAAACTGCTGCGTGACGGCAAAGAGTGCGTCGTCACCGCGCTGCCGCTCTATCACATCTTTGCATTAACGGTGAACGGGCTGCTTTTCCTTGAGCTGGGCGGTCAGAACCTGCTGATCACCAATCCGCGCGATATTCCTGGCTTCGTTAAAGAGCTGAGCAGGTTTCCGTTTACCGCCATCACCGGGGTCAACACGCTCTTTAATGCGCTGCTGAACGATGAGCAGTTTACGAAACTCGATTTCTCTACGCTGCGGCTTTCCGCAGGCGGCGGGATGGCGGTGCAGAAAGTCGTGGCTGAACGCTGGGAAAAGCTGACCGGGCACTATCTGCTGGAGGGCTACGGCCTGACTGAGTGTTCGCCGCTGGTTTCGGTCAATCCCTACGACATCAGCTGTCATACCGGCAGCATCGGCCTGCCGGTGCCCTCGACCGATGTGCTGATCCTGGATGAAGCGGGAAATGAAGTGGCACCGGGCGAGCCGGGCGAGCTCTGCATCAGCGGCCCGCAGGTGATGCTGGGTTACTGGCAGCATCCGGAAGCGACCGCGGAAGTCCTGAAAAATGGCTGGCTCCATAGCGGTGATATTGTTACCGTTGATCAGGAAGGCTTTATTCGCATCGTCGACCGTAAAAAAGATATGATTCTGGTGTCAGGCTTTAATGTCTATCCGAATGAAATCGAAGATGTGCTGATGCAGCACCCGAAAGTGCGTGAAGCCGCGGCCATCGGGGTTCCCAGCGATCTCTCCGGTGAGGCGGTCAAAGTCTGCATCGTGAAAAAAGAGGCGTCGCTGACGAAGGAGGAGGTGCTCGATCACTGTCGCCGTCAGCTGACCGGCTACAAGGTGCCCAAAATCATTGAGTTTCGTGATGAGCTCCCCAAGACCAACGTTGGCAAGATCCTGCGGCGTGAGCTGCGCGATGAGGTGAAATCCGGCACCCGCTGAATCCGGATAAGAATTGAGGTTGAACGCCGGCATGTCCGGCGTTTTTATTGTTTTTAACATGGAGCGCCGCGCGGAGTCTGCTGCGGTGGAAATCAGACGTGAACTATTCCCTTATCGACCAGGATGATCAACTGGCAGACGTGTGCCAGAAAGCGCGCCAGCACGCGGCGGTGGCACTGGATACCGAGTTTGTGCGTACCCGCACGTATTACCCTCAGCTTGGCCTGATCCAGCTGTTTGACGACGAACAACTGGTGCTGATAGACCCGCTCAACATCCGCGACTGGTCACCCTTTGTGGCGCTGCTGACCGACACCGCCGTAACCAAATTCCTGCATGCGGGCGGCGAAGATCTGGAGGTGTTCCTGCACCGTTTTGGCGTGCTGCCGACTCCGATGATCGACACCCAGATTCTGGCGGCCTTCTCCGGCCAGCCGCTCTCCTGGGGCTTCGCCGCGATGGTGGCGCACTTCACTCAGGTTGAACTCGATAAAAGCGAATCACGCACCGACTGGTTAGCCCGCCCCCTGACGGAGCGCCAGTGTGTCTATGCAGCAGCCGACGTTCACTACCTGCTGCCGATTGCCCGTCAGCTGATGGTCAATACGGAAGAGGCGGGCAACATGGCCGCCGCACTCAGCGAGTGCGATAACCTCTGTCAGCGCCGTCTGGACAGTCTGGCCCCGGAAGAGGCCTGGCGTGATATCACCAACGCCTGGCAACTGCGTCCGCGTCAGCTGGCGGCGCTGCAGCGCCTGGCGGCCTGGCGTCTGACGCTGGCGCGTGAAAAGGATATGGCGGTTAACTTTGTGGTGCGTGAAGAAAACCTGTGGAAGGTGGCGCGCTTTATGCCGGGCTCGCTGGGTGAACTCGATCATCTGGGGCTGTCAGGACACGAAATTCGTTTTCACGGCAAAACGCTGGTCGCGCTGGTGGCGGAAGCGGCGGCACTGGAGGAGAGGGAATTACCGGCTCCGCTGGGAAATCTGATCGACCATCCGAATTACAAATCGGTCTTCAAAGCGATGAAGGCGCTGGTGCAGCAGGTCAGTGAGCAGAGTGGCTTCAGTCAGGAGTTGCTGGCGTCACGCCGTCAGATTAATCAGGTGCTGAGTCAGCACTGGGGCATTAAGCCGCAGGGGCGTCCACCGGAGTTACTGACCGGATGGCGGGGCGAACTGCTGAAACCCGGCATCGATGAGATCCTGGCGGGTTGCTGACCGGATAAATTTCCCCTGCCACTGCGCAGGGGAAATTCAGGCGGCGGTCAGAATCATTTAGTCGCGTCTTCCGTTTCCGGAAGCGTCACGTTCAGCTCCAGAATCGAGATATCATCACCTTTCTGATCGAGCTGTACCGTGACCATCTCTGGATCGATCTTCACATATTTGCAAATCACTTCCAGAATGTCGCGCTTAAGTTGCGGAAGATAGTGGGGCTCACTGTCGCCCCTTCTCCGTTCTGCCACGATAATCTGCAGCCTTTCCTTGGCTATGTTGGCAGTGTTCTTCTTCCGGGATAAAAAGAAATCAAGTAATGCCATGGTTTATCCCCCGAACAGGCGTTTCAGGAAACCCTTCTTCTCTTCTTCAATAAAGCGGAAGGGGCGTACTTCACCGAGCAACCGTTCAACGGTATCGGCATAGGCTTTGCCAGCATCAGATTCACCGTCCAGGATCACCGGTTCGCCCTGGTTGGAGGCACGTAATACCGACTGATCTTCCGGAATGACGCCGACCAGAGGAATGCGCAGGATTTCCAGCACATCTTCCATGCTCAGCATATCGCCACGGCTGACGCGACCCGGGTTGTAGCGGGTCAGCAGCAGGTGCTCTTTTACCGGCTCCTGACTGTTTTCTGCGCGACGGGATTTAGAGGAGATGATGCCGAGAATACGGTCGGAGTCACGGACTGAAGAGACTTCCGGGTTGGTGGTGATGATGGCTTCATCGGCAAAGTAGAGCGCCATCAGGGCGCCGGTTTCAATCCCTGCCGGTGAGTCGCAGACGATAAAATCGAACTCCATCGCGGCCAGATCGTTCAGGACTTTTTCAACGCCTTCACGGGTCAGCGCATCTTTGTCGCGGGTCTGTGACGCAGGCAGAATGTAGAGCTGCTCGGTGCGTTTGTCGCGGATCAGCGCCTGGTTCAGGGTGGCATCGCCCTGAATGACATTGACGAAATCGTAGACCACACGGCGCTCACAGCCCATGATCAAATCCAGATTACGCAGACCGATATCGAAGTCGATCACGACCGTTTTCTTGCCTTTCTGCGCTAAACCGGTGGCGATGGCCGCGCTTGACGTGGTCTTACCAACGCCCCCTTTACCGGATGTAACTACAATAATGCGTGCCATAAATGTTGATTTCCTTAACAAAAGAAAAGGGGCCTAATTAAGTGTCTGGATAGTCAGCGCGCCATCCTGCAGGCACAGGCGCGCAGCTTTACCAAAAAATTCTTGCGGGATCTGATCCATGATCCAGTACTCCCCGGCAATCGAAACCAGCTCTGCGGCCAGGTTAGTACAGAATATCTGGCAGTTGCGGTCACCGCTGGCACCCGCCAGGGCGCGACCGCGCATCATGCCGTAAATGTGAATATTGCCATCAGCAACCAGTTCGGCACCGGCGCTGACGCTGCTGGTGATGATCAAATCGGCATCACGTGCATAAATCTGCTGGCCTGAGCGCACCGGGGTGTTCACGATGCGGGTTTTCGCGGCCACCGCTTCCGCGGCCACCGGCTGCGGTTCAGGCACAGCGGCGGGGGCAGGGGCTTGCGCCTGCGGCCTGGCCTCTTTACCTTCTGCCAGCACCGGCAAACCGGCACGGGCGATCATGCGTTTCAGCGCCTCATCCTTGCAGCCGCTTACGCCAACAATGCGTAAGCCGGTGGCAAGAATCGCCTGCTGCAACTGCTTCCAGTTAACATCGGCACTCAGGGTGGCAACGTTAAGCACCACCGGGGCGTTTTTCAGGAAGTCCGGAGCCTGGTCAATCTTGTCCTGAAGTGCCTTGCGAATCACCGCCGGGTCATGGTGATGCAAATGGACGACAGACAGGGTGAAACTGCTACCTTTGAATTCGATTGGCGTTTGCGACATCTGTCCCGACTCAGTCCTGTTTTCACTACCGTCAGCCAGGCGATGATAAAATCGTCACTGAAGCGCTAACGGTGAATATTCGAAGTTCTGCAAGCATGTTATAGTTACAGCTATATTCAGACAAGCCTCAACCCCGGTTAATTCGAGTAAAAAATATGTTTTGTGTGATCTACAGAAGCCCGTTACGTGACCAGACTTATCTCTATGTTGAAAAAAAGGACGATTTCTCCCGCGTGCCGGAGGAATTGCTGAAAGGGTTTGGCAAGCCGCAGCTGGCGATGGTGCTAAAGCTGGCGGGGCGCGACAGGCTGGCAAATGCGGATATCAATAAAGTTAAGCAGGGATTGAGCGAGCAGGGCTATTATTTGCAGATTCCACCGCCGATCGAAAGTCTGCTGAAAATTCATTTAGAGGCCGATAAAAAAGTTTAACTCGGATTCTTCTGTAAATATAAATCCTGCCGTCGCGATTTTGTCAGGATAATATTGCTCTGAGGCTGCGCAGAATTAACGGCGCAGCTTATCTGTTTTCACTCTCATTAAATTTCCTGCCCGGTTTTTTGTCCTTATTTGTACGATTATTCAGCACTTCGGCGGTGCTGTTTACGCTTTTTGACAAATTCCGCACCCCTGACCGTTAAAAGGATCTTATTATCTCGCCATGAGGCTGGCAGTTCGACCAGCGCAAAAGCAAACATCAACCCGCCAGCAGTGCTGGCATCACACCTAACCTGAACAGGGGATGAGCATGTATCAGCATCGTAACTGGCAAGGCGCTCTGTTAGATTTTCCGGTCAGCAAAGTGGTTTGCGTCGGCAGTAACTACGCAAAACACATCAAAGAGATGGGGAGCGCCACCCCAACAGAACCGGTGATCTTCATCAAGCCGGAAACGGCGCTCTGTGATCTGCGTCAGCCGCTCTCTATCCCGGATGCATTTGGCGAAGTGCATCATGAAGTTGAACTGGCCGTGCTGATTGGCGCAACCCTGAAACAGGCAACCGAAGAGCATGTGGCGAAGGCCATTGCAGGCTATGGTGTGGCGCTGGATCTGACGCTGCGTGACCTGCAGGCCGGGCTGAAAAAAGCGGGCCAGCCGTGGGAAAAATCGAAAGGCTTCGACAATGCCTGCCCCATCTCCGGTTTTATCCCGGTCGCGGAGTTCAGCGACGATCCGCAGAACGTGGAGCTTAAGCTGCTGGTGAATGGTGAAGTGCGTCAGCAGGGCAGCACGGCAGATATGATTCATAAAATTCTGCCGCTGATTGCCCACATGAGTCGCTACTTCACGCTGCGCGCCGGCGATGTGATTCTGACCGGTACGCCGGAAGGGGTGGGTCCGATGCGCGCAGGCGACCAGCTCGAAGTCTCTCTGGCGGGGCATGGGATCAGCACGCGCGTGCTCTAAAGACTTGCATCACCACCGCATAGGCTTTATAAGGTGCGGTTTAGGCACACTGCGGACAATCATCATGACTGACACCCCTTTCTGGCAACATAAACGCCTGGCACAAATGAGCGATGAGGAATGGGAATCCTTATGTGATGGATGCGGCCAGTGCTGCCTGAACAAGTTGCAGGACGCCGACACGGATGAGATCTATTTCACTAACGTCGCCTGCAACCAGCTCAATATCAAAACCTGCCAGTGCCGCAACTATGAGCGCCGCTTCGAGTTAGAAGAGGATTGCATCAAGCTGACCCGTGAAAACCTGACCACCTTCAACTGGCTGCCGCGCACCTGCGCCTACCGGTTGCTGGGCGAGGGCAAGGGCTTACCGGCCTGGCATCCGCTGCGCGCCGGTTCGAAAGCGCAGATGCACGCACAGCGTATTTCGGTGCGCTACATTGCGGTTCGCGAGAGTGAAGTGCGGGACTGGGAAGATCACATCATCGATCGGCCCGATCGCAACGGCTGAGTGCCGCTGTCCCGGACAGGATGAAAAAAAGGCTGCCACGGGCAGCCTTTTTTCTGTTCAGCGACCAAACAGGTCGCGCCGTTTTGCTTTAAAAGGCTGGGCAATCAGCACCAGCACCGCCACCAGCAGATAAGCGGCAAATACCCCAATCATCCATTGCGGCATACTGAGCGTCAGAAAGGTCCAGCTGCGCTCGGCGCAGTCACCGCTGGCGAGAAACACCGACGGCAGCCATTTATCCAGCGGCAGACCGCTGGGGAAGCGAGCGGCAAAATCACAGGTGGTAAAGGGGTTAGGGTGCAGCTGAATCATGGTGTGTTCCCAGGAGAGACGCAGACCTTCCCAGGCACCATAGATCCATAACGCCAGCGCCGCCAGACGCAACGGCGATTTTGGCGCAATCGCGCCGACCAGACCCGCGCCCATCACACCAAACAGCGCGTTGCGCTCGTAGATACACATGACGCAGGGCTTCAGGCCCATCA
Source organism: Pantoea sp. GM_Pan_3 (assembly GCF_026541045.1). NCBI lineage: Bacteria > Pseudomonadati > Pseudomonadota > Gammaproteobacteria > Enterobacterales > Erwiniaceae > Pantoea > Pantoea sp. GM_Pan_3. Next base: position 689,785 of record NZ_JALNVA010000001.1, read on the forward strand.
CATGCTGAAACCATAATGCCGTGAGCTCCAGCGCCAGTGCAGTCAGTGCCAGTAATAACCAGGCTCCGCGGCCCCGGGAACAGTGATTCAGATATCGCAACATATTGCATTCCCTGTAAACGTTAATGCCACGCAGTGTAAACCAAAAGCGGGGGCAAACCAGCCCGGGCCAGGGAAAAATCGTATCCGGACATGACCTCAGACTGATCCAGAACAGGTTATGTGAAAATAAGCCGCGTGTTTTGCGATTATGGGGCGTCTGGCATTTTGCTGCGCAATCAGCTTTACTCCGTTAGCCCCCAGGAGCACGGGAGAGGCAACCTGAAATATGCGCTGCGCCCGGTTTTAATGGTGGCGCAGGCTATATCCGCTATAGGGCGTCTGGTATGATGAGTGCCCATCACGATTAGAAAAGCAACGAGAACACATTGCTATGGTTATAAAGGCGCAGAGTCCAGCGGGATTTGCTGAAGAGTACATTATTGAAAGCATCTGGAACAGCCGCTTTCCCCCGGGGTCGATTCTTCCTGCTGAGCGTGAGCTTTCTGAATTGATCGGGGTGACACGTACGACCCTGCGTGAAGTGCTGCAGCGCCTGGCGCGTGATGGCTGGCTGACGATTCAGCACGGTAAACCGACCCGGGTGAACGATTTCTGGGAGACCTCTGGTCTGAATATCCTCGAAACCCTGGCGCGTCTCGACCACGACAGCGTGCCGGTGCTGATCGACAACCTGCTGTCAGTGCGCAGCAATATCTCTTCCATCTTTATCAGCCGAGCACTGCGTCATCATCCTGACAAGGCGCGTGAGGTGCTGGAGACGGTCGATGCGACGGCCGACCAGGCGGATGCCTATACCGAACTCGACTACCGCGTCTTCCGCGGTCTGGCGTTTGCTTCCGGCAACCCGATTTATGGTCTGATCCTTAACGGCCTGAAAGGGCTCTACACCCGCGTGGGGCGTCACTACTTCTCAAATCCCGAAGCCCGTCAGGTGGCGCGTGATTTTTATCTGACGCTGCTGGCGCTGTGTGACACATCGCCGGGACAGGATGAGATTGTGGAGGTGGTGCGCAACTACGGTCGCCGCAGCGGTGAAATCTGGCACAGCATGCAGAAGAATCTGCCTGACGATCTCGGCAATAAACGATAAAAAAAACCGGACATCGCGTCCGGTTTTTTATGCGGTCAGAGTGAGGTATTTCGCGGCGGGTTGCGGTCCAGCAGCTCAACGCTGCCATCCTCATTCTGTTGCTCCAGAATCACATCAAATCCCCACAGCCGATGCACGTGCTTCAGCACTTCGCGGCGGCTCTTGTCCAGCGGCGTGCGGCTCTGCGGCACATAACGCAGGGTCAGCGAACGGTCACCGCGCAGATCGACATTATAAACCTGAATATTGGGTTCGAGATTACTCAGGTTGTACTGGGCGGAGAGCTGCTGGCGAATCGCCCGATAGCCGGCCTCATCGTGAATGGCGGCGATTTCGAGATAGTTGTTGCGGTCATCATCCAGCACGGTAAACAGCCGGAAGTCACGCATCACCTTCGGCGACAGGAACTGGCTGATGAAGCTCTCATCCTTAAACTCACGCATCGCAAAATGGAGCGTATCCAGCCAGTCAGAACCCGCAATATCCGGGAACCAGTAGCGATCCTCTTCGGTAGGGGACTGACAGATACGCTTGATATCCTGCATCATCGCGAAGCCCAGAGCATAGGGGTTAATGCCGTTATACCACTGGCTGTTGTAGGGCGGCTGATAGACCACATTGGTATGGCTGTGCAGAAACTCCATCATGAAGCGTTCCGACACTTTGCCTTCGTCATAGAGGTGATTAAGGATGGTGTAGTGCCAGAAGGTTGCCCAGCCCTCATTCATCACCTGAGTCTGCTTCTGCGGATAGAAATACTGGCTCACCTTGCGCACAATGCGCAGGATCTCACGCTGCCACGGCTCCAGCAGCGGCGCATTCTTCTCCATGAAATAGAGCAGGTTCTCCTGCGGCTCAGAAGGGTAGCGTGCGGCTTCGAACGTGACCGCCTCTTTTTCACGCCGCGGCAGCGTGCGCCAGAGCGTGTTTACCTGACTCTGCAGATACTCCTCCCGGCTTTTCTGACGGGCTTTCTCCTCCTGCAGGGAGATCTTCTGCGGGCGTTTATAGCGATCCACGCCATAATTCATTAAGGCGTGGCAGGAGTCGAGCAGCCGCTCCACCTCTTCAACGCCATAGCGCTCTTCGCAGTCACTGATGTAATTTTTGGCAAACAGCAGGTAATCGACAATCGATCCGGCATCCGTCCAGCTGCGGAACAGGTAGTTATTTTTGAAGAAAGAGTTATGACCATAGCAGGCATGTGCCATCACCAGCGCCTGCATGGTCATGGTGTTCTCTTCCATCAGGTAGGCGATGCAGGGATTGGAGTTGATGACAATTTCATAGGCCAGGCCCTGCTGACCATGCTTATAGCGCTGCTCGGTTTCGATAAACTTTTTGCCGAATGACCAGTGTGAATAGTTGATTGGCATGCCGACGCTGGAATAGGCATCCATCATCTGTTCAGAGGTAATCACTTCGATTTGGTGCGGGTAGGTATCCAGACGGTAGAGCTTCGCGACGCGGTCGATCTCCGCTAAGTAGACATCAAGCAGTTCGAATGTCCAGTCTGGTCCGTCATTGAGTCGTTTGCTGTCTCTGATGGCTTCGTCAAAGATTGTCGTCATAGCGCACCTCTTTGTGGCAAACCGGCTGACCCGAAAGACAACCCGTTCTGGTTATTTAAGGCTTCATCCTGAAAAAGGGAACCCGAAAAAAACTGAGCGAACACAACAATGATAGCCCACTGTCGCCTATCCGAAATGCGAACTCAAATGAAATCTTTGGCACAAAATCATTAAGTGTGAGGCAACAGGGAATTTAACCGTTTTTAATTCGAACCATGTGCCCGATGGCGGGATAAAATCCTGTTTATAAGTGGAATGTATGAGGTTGAATGATTCTCCTGCCATGCGCAGATTTAACTGCCTTTGTTGTCATTTATTTCTGCGTTTAAGTAATAAGGCGCATAAAGCGCTGAAATTCATCGTGCAGCAAGATTTTAGTTACCTGAAAAGTGAAAAAGATGTGAAATGGATGCTGTGATTTCGGGGTGGTGTCCGCTGCGGTGATCCGCTGACTATCATCTTCTGAACAGTGAATTATGCTTTTAGACGTTGGATGGGGAAACTATGCACGTAGTGATTCTTGGAAGTGGGGTTGTCGGCGTAGCCAGTGCCTGGTATCTGGCGCGAGCCGGACATCAGGTCACCGTCATCGATCGTCAGCCTGCCGCGGCGATGGAGACCAGCGCGGGCAATGCCGGTCAGATCTCGCCAGGTTATGCCGCCCCCTGGGCCGCGCCCGGCGTGCCGTTGAAAGCGGTGAAGTGGATGTTCCAGCGCCACGCGCCCCTGGCTATCCGGCTGGATGGCAGCAGCTTTCAGCTGGAGTGGATGTGGCACATGCTGCGCAACTGCGACATCAACCACTATCAGCAGAATAAAAGCCGCATGGTGCGGATTGCCGAATACAGCCGGGACTGCCTGAAAGCGCTGCGGAGTGAAACCGGCATCGCCTATGAAGGCCGGCAGGGCGGAACGCTGCAGCTGTTCCGCACCCAGCAACAGTTCGACAGCGCCAGCAAGGATATTGCGGTGCTGCGTGACGCGGGGGTGCCTTATGAACTGCTGCAGGCCGATGAGCTGTCACGCGTGGAACCTGCACTGGCGGCAACCCGGCATAAACTCACCGGCGGATTACGTCTCCCCAACGATGAAACCGGCGACTGTCAGCTCTTTACCCAGCGGCTGGCCAAAATGGCTGAAGAGGCGGGCGTGGTATTCCGCTTCAACACCCCGGTCGATCATCTGCTGCGCGACGGAAATCGCATTTATGGCGTGAAGTGCGGTGATGAGATCATCAAAGCAGACAGCTATGTGGTGGCCTTTGGCTCTTACTCCACGGCGCTGCTGAAGAACGTTCTGAGCATCCCGGTTTACCCGCTCAAGGGTTATTCACTCACCATTCCGATCAAGAATCCCGACGCCGCACCGGTTTCCACCATCCTCGATGAAACCTACAAAGTGGCGGTGACCCGGTTTGACGATCGTATCCGCGTTGGCGGGATGGCAGAGATTGTTGGTTTTAACACCAAACTGACCGAAGCGCGGCGGGAAACGCTGGAGATGGTAGTCAGTGATCTCTATCCTGAGGGCGGTCATCTTGCACAGGCGAGTTTCTGGACCGGTTTACGTCCGATGACGCCAGACGGTACGCCAATTGTCGGCGCCACCCCCATCTCTAATCTCTGGCTCAACACCGGTCACGGAACGCTGGGCTGGACGATGGCGTGTGGTTCAGGACAGTTACTGGCCGATCTGATCTCCGGTAAAACGCCGGCGATTGCGGCGGATGACTTAGCGGTATTCCGCTACTTACCTGGTTTCGCGGCGACCTCATCGCCGCTGCGTAACGCCAGCGCAACTCGTTAAGTATTCAGGGAGAGAGAGGATGTCACGTCCGATTGTCGCGACCATCAACCCGGAGGCGTTACGTCATAACCTGGCTATCGTGCGCCAGGCCGCCCCCGCATCCCGCGTCTGGTCAGTGGTTAAAGCCAATGCTTACGGCCACGGTATTGATCGGGTACGCGAGCCGCTGTCTGACACCGATGGCTTCGCGCTGCTCAATATGGAAGAGGCGATCCTGCTGCGCGAGCGCGGCTGGAACAAACCGATTCTGCTGCTGGAAGGCTTTTTCAGGCCGGAAGATTTGCAGCTGATCGACCGCTATCGCCTGACCACCAGCGTTCACAGTAACTGGCAGATCAAAGCGCTGGCGAACGCCAGACTCTCAGCGCCGGTGGATATCTATCTTAAGGTCAACAGCGGGATGAACCGGCTCGGTTTTCGGCCGGAACAGGTCAGCAGCGCCTGGCAGAGCCTGCGTGCGCTGAGCAACACGGGCGAGATGACGCTGATGGCGCATTTTGCCGACGCCGAAAACCCCGAGGGACTGATTGCGCCCATGCAGCGCATTGAGCAGGCGGCAGAAGGACTCAACTGTCCGCGGTCGCTCTCCAACTCCGCCTGTACGCTGTGGCATCCCGAAGCGCATTTCGACTGGGTTCGCCCGGGTATTGTGCTCTATGGTGCGTCACCCAGCGGCGACTGGCAGGATATCGCGGGCAGCGGCCTGAAACCGGCGATGACGTTAAGCAGTGAGATTATCGCCGTGCAGCAGCTGCAGGCGGGCGACGGGGTCGGCTACGGCTACCGCTATCATGCCAGCGCCGCGCAGCGGATTGGCGTGGTCGCCTGTGGTTATGCCGACGGCTATCCACGGCATGCCCCGACCGGCACCCCTGTCTGCGTTGACGGCGTGATGACCCAGGTCGTCGGCGCGGTGTCGATGGATATGATCACGGTGGATCTGACCCCCTGTCCCCAGGCGGGAATCGGCTCAGCGGTGGAGCTGTGGGGCGAGCAGGTGAAAATCGATCAGGTGGCGAAAGCAGCCGGAACGGTAGGGTACGAGCTGATGTGTGCGCTGGCACCCCGCGTTCCGGTCACTCTCAGCTAAGTGCGGTCAGACTGCCGCGCATTTTTCTGCTGCAGCGCCAGGCGATAAAGGCCAGCGCTGCACCCAGCAGCATCATCAGACTCAGTGACAGCTTCTCCGCCACCGGCAGTGTGACAACAACCAGGCTGCCTGCGGCACCGCCCGCCATCTGAATAAATCCCTGTAACGCCGACGCCACACCGGCCTGCTGCTGGTAAGGCTCCAGCGCATAGCTGGTGGCCGGGCCGACGGTGAAGGCCAGACCGGCAACAGAAACCGCCACCGGAAACATGTAGAGCGCCCAGTGCGTCTGCATCGCCGCCGGGAAGATCTGCATCCCGGCAACCAGCAGCACCGCGCCCAGCAGCATGGTGAAGAATCCCATCGCCAGGCAGAAAGGCCGGCCCGCTTTACGAATCGCTTTATTGACGAACATGCTGACAAACATGATCCAGAAACCATTTGCGCCAAAAGCAAAGGAGAACTGGATCGGTGTCAGCCCGCCTTCGGTCATCAGCACCTGAGGTGCCAGCGATACGTAGGTCAGCACCATGCCCAGTGCACCGGCATTGGCGAACGCAAACGCCAGAAAGCGTGGCTGACGCAGGATGGCGGCGTACTGCTTCACCGGTAAGCCTTTTACCCGCAGGGTATCTGCCGGACGCGTCTCGGGCAGGCCGATCAGCACCAGCAGCGTAATCACCACACCATAGGCGCAGAGGAACCAGAAGGGCGCGCGCCAGCCGAAGGCGCTGGCCAGCAGGCCGCCCAGCAGCGGGGCCAGCGCCGGGACAATGTTCAGTGCGCCATTCAGAAAGCCGTAAGCGCGGGCAGCGGCATCGCCACTGAGGCGGTCACGCACGCCGCTGAAGGCGACGACCGCGCTGCAGCAGACGCCGCAGCCCTGCACCAGACGGGCAATCACGAACAGCGGGAAGGAGGTGGCGGTGGCGGCAATCACGCTGCCGGCGATGTAGAGCGCCAGCCCCAGCAGAGCGATGGGCTTACGGCCATAATTGTCCACCAGCGGCCCGGTCACCAGCTGTCCCAGCCCCATCACCAGCAGAAAGAGAGGAATGGTGGTCTGTACCAGACTGACCGGGGTATTCAGCCCTTCAGCAATCTGCGGCAGCGTGGGCAAATAGAGGTCAATGCCTAAGGGTGCCAGCAGCACCAGGCTCAATAACAATAAAGTAAATTTTTGCATAACAACCAGAGGGTAAACGTTCTGTTAAAAAACGAGCCGAAGAGGGTAATGATTCAGAGGGGAAAAAGAAAGCGTAAGCTGTGCGGAAAGTGCGATGCCTGCTTTTTACAGGCATCGCGGCTTTAACTCAGTAAGCGCCGTCGCGACGTAACACGACGCCTGCGGTTTTGAACAGAATGGCAATATCGGTCCAGAGTGCCCAGTTTTTCACATACCAGGAGTCAAAGTAGACGCGGGTATCGTAGTCGATATCGTTGCGTCCGCTGACCTGCCACAGGCCGGTCATGCCGGGCTTGGCCATCAGGTAGTAATCCACATCGCCGGCGTAACGCTCCAGCTCCGCCTCAATCACCGGGCGCGGGCCGACCAGGCTCATCTCACCGCGGATCACGTTCCACAGCTGCGGTAACTCGTCGAGGCTGGTTTTACGCAGGAAGCCACCGATACGGGTAATGCGCGGGTCATTCTTCAGTTTGAAATCTTTGTCCCACTCCATTCGGGCTTCTTCACTGGTCGCCAGCAGCTTCTCCAGCACCTCTTTAGAGTTGGTCACCATGGAACGGAATTTCAGACATTTGAATTTTTTGCCATCCTGACCCACACGCTCATGCCCATAAATCGCATTGCCGCCATCGCGCTTCACCATAAAGCAGAGCAGGGCGAAGATCGGGCCGAGGAACAGCAGCAGCATGGAGGCGACGACAATATCAAAGGTCCGCTTCAGGAAGCGCGAAGAGTGCTTCGCCAGGTTGTTGCTGACACGCAGGATCATCACTTCATGACTGAAGATAAAGGACATGTCGGTGCCATAGAGCGGCACGCCGCGCAGCGTCGGGATCACGGAAACCGATCGGCAGTTCATCTTCGACAGGAATTTCAGCCAGCGGTCACGCATCGGCTGCTGCTCATACTCCATGGCCACAATAAACTGCACGTTGTCGCGGTCAATGGTCTGCCAGTTAATGTCTTTCCAGGTGATCACTGGCACGCCATTGACGCTCTGCTGAGAGGGCTCATCGTCGACAGAGATAAAGGCCTGCACGTTGTAGCCCAGGATCTCCTCACTCTGCAGGGCAGCATAAGCTTCGGTAGCGTTGCGGCCGGAGCCGATGATGATGGTCTCTTTCTGCCACTGGCCCGCCCGGTTAATGGCGCGTTTGACCAGCGTTCGCATCAGCGGCAGCAGCAGCAGGGCATATGTCCAGCTGAAAACCCACACCATGCGGGAGAAGTCCCATTTCGAAAACGCGATCAGCGCGAGGTCGAGCAGTGAGAAAACAAACAGCGTTTTCACAATCTCCTTCAGCTCGAACCAGAAGGGTTTGCGATAGGTGTAGTGACGCAGACGAACCCAGAACCAGCCGGTGCACATCACGGACATAATAAACTGCGCCACAAAACGGTATTCGATCTGATGCGGGGGAATAAACGTATCCAGCTCGCCCCAAATACCCTGAATGGTTGCGGCGGATAAAAATAATGCGAGGTTGAGTGCAATCAGATCGGAAAAGCTCAGGGCGAATTTCACGATGATATTTTTACGCGTGCCGCTCCATGAGCGGCTCGGGCTATTCATTATCAATGTACTTGCCATAAAACCTGCTCTCTTTCTTAAGTAAAAGATGGCCTGACCAGAATCAGGGACGCGCTCAGGAGTGAGCCACCGAAAAATTAAAAAATAATTTTCAGTCTGTTGCAGTCAGTAAAGCCAGTACAGCTGCAAAAAAGATGAAGATTAAAGCGTGATGGTACTCACGAAATGTTGCAGCATTGAGAATGAGTATGCAGGAGATATTTGACGGCGTTAATACGGAAAAAATCTGAAAACAACAAAAGTGATTAAAGTTTTAAACGGCTAACGCCTTGTAATATAAGGATAAAATAAGCAGGGGTGCAGTTATAACTAAACTGTTTAAGACGCTTTTTAGGAATTACCGCCAAATCTCGCGACTGGCGGTAGTGATAAGGCATCAGGCGGGTCTTTTTAAAATCCAGCGGTCCTGCTCTTTATCATAATGACCAATCTGCAGATCCACCGGTTTTCCATCAATCCACGCCGGTACGCTGGTATCGCGATCCCAGCCGTCGAGTTGGGTAATTAAGCCGGGATTGGTGTGACAGGGAATGCTGACGGTGTCAGGATGCTCACCGTCAAGATCGGCATCAACAATCTCATAACGACCAATTTTAACCACGTGTCCCATTCATTTCTCCCGTTTTTTCTGGCACAGAGCTGTAAGCTTAGCGTATCAACAGAAAATAACGTGGCTGAATGATTAGGATTATTCCTTCTCTTCTGCCGGCCGGACACCAATTTTCACGATACGATTATCCTCTTTTTCCGCCACGGTCCAGGTCAGCTCATTCCATTCAACCTGATCCCCCACCACCGGCGCGCCACCCAGCATGCCCAGCATCAGTTGTCCCAGCGACTGCTGATCGTTGGTGCTCTCATCCAGTTCCAGTCCGTAGATCTGCGCGACGTCGCGCAGGCGTGCTTCTGCATCCAGAATAAAGTCACCAAAGAACCGCTGGTCGAGCGAAACCGGCGGCGACTGACTGAACATTTTGCCCAGGGCTGGCAGGTCGCGCTCACGGCCAATCACGCAGATCACATCGTTCTCTCTGAGGCGTGTCCCGCCGTTGGGATGCATCAGCACATTGTCACGAAACAGGGCGGCGATGCGGGTCTCGCGCGGCATCTTCAGATCGCGCAGCGCAGCCCCGATACACCACTTGTCGGCGCTGAGCTGATAAACAAACTGCTCCCACGGATTCTCCGGATGGATATCAAGACCGATACGGCTGATGGGGGAGGCCGTCGGCGGCACCACCACCTTCGCTTTTTTTGCCGCAAAGCCCAGCGAGGTTCCCTGCAACATCAGCGAGACCAACACCACAAAGAAGGCGATGTTGAAATAGAGTGAGGCGTTTTCTAATCCGGCCATCATCGGGAACACCGCCAGGATAATCGGCACCGCTCCGCGTAACCCGACCCAGCTGATAAAGAAGCGTTCACGGGTGGTAAAACTGCGGAACGGCAGCAGGCCAACAAACACCGACAGGGGGCGCGCCACCAGAATCAGCCACAGTGAGAGGATCATCGCCGGCACGGCGATGTGCCACAAGTCGGAAGGGGTGACCAGCAGCCCCAGCACAATGAACATGCCAATCTGGCTCAGCCACGCCATACCATCAAAGGTCTGCAGAATACCGTGGCGGTTGCGAATCGGGCTGTTGCCGAGTAAAAAGCCGCACAGATAGACCGCCAGGATGCCGCTGCCCTCCAGCACGGTGGTCAGCGCGAACACCAGAATGCCGCCACTCAGCGCCAGTAGCGGATAGAGGCCACCCGCCAGGCTGATGCGGTTAATCAGCTGCTGCAGCGCCCAGCCGCCACCCAGGCCCAGCACGATCCCCAGGCCGAACTGCTGCACCAGGTGCACCAGAAACATCCAGTCAAGTCCGCTGCGGCCCTGTTCGATCATCTCAATCAGGGTGATGGTCAGAAACACCGCCATCGGGTCGTTGCTGCCGGACTCGATTTCCAGTGTCGAGCTGACGCGCTCGTTCAGGCCCTTATCACCCAGCAGAGAGAAGACCGCGGCGGCATCCGTGGAGCCGATAATCGCGCCAATCAGGAATCCCTGCATCATATCCAGCTTAAACAACCAGGCGGCAACCACACCGGTTAAGCCGGCGGTGATCATGACGCCGATGGTGGCCAGCGACAGCGCGGGCCCCAGCGCGACCTTAAACGAACTGGCTTTGGTGCGCATGCCACCATCCAGCAGGATGATTGCCAGCGCCAGGTTGGAAATCAGGTAGGCCGCCGGATAGTTATCAAAGGCGATGCCTCCGATACCATCGACCCCGGTCAGCATACCCAGCGCAAGGAAGATGACCAGAATAGGAATGCCCAGCCTGGATGAGAAAGAGCTGAGCAGAATGCTCGATGCGACCAGCACGGAACCGATGATAAACAGACTGTAGACGATAGTGTGGTTCAAACCCGGTCTCCTGAGATATGACAGTGCGATGCCCAAGCGGTGATAAATATCCATGCTATCTCTGAAAGATAATGGTTTATCAAGGAGTTGTCATTGTGAAAATGCACATTATACGAATTGCTTAAACGTATACGGAATCAGATTAATGTGAAGAATGAGGGGGTTGGCAGGCAAGGGGAAGAAAACAGGTTGTTTTAACAGGTTATTCAGCTGATAAAAAAAGCCGGTGGTTAACCGGCTTCGTGTAAAAAAGAGCGTCACTCTGCAATGTCTGCGAATCAGGCTTCCGTGGCCTGTTTGTGAAACAGTGAACGAAATACCGGGTAGATATCTTCCGGTTCACGGATGTGCTCAATCGCAAAGTTGTCGAACATCGCCTGCAGATGCTCATATTCGCGCCACAGCGTCTGATGGGCACGGCGGGTGATTTCGATATAACTGTAATAGCGCACCACCGGCAGAATATGCTTCGCCAGAATCTCATGACAGAGGGGCGAATCGTCGGCCCAGTTATCGCCATCGGACGCCTGCGCCGCATAGATGTTCCACTGCGCCGGGTCATAGCGATCCTTGACCACCTCATCCATCAGTTTCAGCGCACTGGAGACAATGGTTCCGCCCGTCTCCTGCGAGTAGAAGAACTCCTGCTCATCCACCTCTTTCGCCTGGGTGTGGTGACGGATGTAAACCACATCGACGTTCTTGTAGGTGCGGCTCAGGAACAGGTAGAGCAGGATATAGAAGCGTTTCGCCATATCCTTGGTCGCCTGATCCATGGAGCCGGAGACATCCATCAGACAGAACATCACCGCCTGGCTGGAAGGCTCCGGGCGTTTCTCAAAGTTTTTGTAGCGCAGGTCGAAGGTGTCGATAAAGGGCACCCGCTCAATGCGGGCCCGCAATTCGGCAATCTCTTTGCGCAGCCGCTCCTCCTCCAGCAACTGTGCCGGTTCGGTGTTCTCCACCTGCAGAAGCGTCTCTTCCAGTTCGTGCAGCATCCGGCGCTTGCCCGCCGTCATCGCCGTACGCCGCGCCAGCGAGTTCTGCAGCGAGCGCACCACGCTGATATTGGCGGGTACGCCGTTAGAGGTAAAACCCGCCCGGTGGGTCTTATATTCGTTCAGCTGACGATGCTGGTTGCGGCGCAGGTTAGGCAGGGCGAGATCTTCAAACAGCAGGTCGAGATACTCATCTTTCGAGATCTGAAAGACAAACTCATCCTGACCTTCACCATCCTGACTGGCATTGCCCTGACCACTGCCGCCACCACCGCCGCCACCCTGAGGCCGTTCGATGCGGTCATTCTGCACAAAATGGTCGTTACCCGGATGGACCCGATGGCGATTTCCGCCCCGTCCCTGATGGAAGATCGGCTCATTGATGTCGTCAATCGGGATTGAGACAGACTCACCGCTGCTGACGTCGGTCACCGAGCGTTTATTGATGGCCTCGGAGATCGACTGCTTGATTTGTGACTTGTAACGGCGCAAGAAGCGCTGGCGGTTGACCGCGCTCTTGTTTTTGCCGTTCAGCCGGCGATCGATGAAATAGGCCATGGTATTCCCCCAAACTGCATTGTAAGCAGGCCGGGCGAACCCGACCTGTGGTGCCGGTCTGACAACCCGGCATGCTTACAGACTCTTATCAGGACGACTTGCGCACTCGCAGATACCACTCACAGAGCAGGCGAACCTGTTTGCGGGTATAGCCTTTTTCCATCATGCGATCGACAAAATCATCATGCTTTTTCTGCTCATCGGTAGAGGTCTTGGTGTTGAACGAGATGACCGGCAGTAACTCTTCCGTGTTCGAGAACATCTTTTTCTCGATGACGGTGCGTAATTTCTCGTAACTGGTCCAGTTCGGATTACGACCGTTATTGTGTGCCCTGGCACGCAGCACGAAGTTCACGATCTCGTTACGGAAATCTTTCGGGTTACTGATCCCGGCGGGCTTCTCAATCTTCTCCAGCTCCGCGTTGAGCGATTCACGATCGAACAGCTGTCCGGTATCGGGATCGCGGTACTCCTGATCCTGAATCCAGAAGTCGGCGTAAGTAACGTAGCGGTCAAAGATGTTCTGACCATATTCAGAGTAGGATTCCAGATAGGCGGTCTGAATCTCCTTGCCGATGAACTCAGCATACTTAGGAATCAGGTAGCCTTTGAGGTGCTCAAGATACTTCTCAGCCTGCTCCTGCGGGAACTGCTCACGTTCAATCTGCTGCTCCAGCACATAGAAGAGATGGACCGGGTTAGCCGCCACTTCTGTGTGGTCAAAGTTAAACACCCGCGACAGAATCTTAAAGGCAAAGCGGGTCGACAGGCCGTTCATTCCCTCATCCACACCGGCGTAATCGTGATACTCCTGCCACGACTTCGCTTTCGGGTCGGTATCTTTCAGGCTTTCACCATCGTAGACCCGCATTTTGGAGTAGATGCTGGAGTTCTCCGGATCTTTCAGACGCGACAGGATGGAGAAGCGGGCCAGCGTTTCCAGCGTTCCGGGCGCACAGGGCGAGGTGGCCAGCTCACTGTGGTTCAGCAGCTTGTCATAAATCTTGATCTCTTCAGAGACGCGCAGGCAGTAAGGCACCTTAACGATGTAGACACGGTCAAGGAACGCCTCGTTGTTTTTGTTGTTGCGGAAGGTGACCCATTCGGATTCGTTGGAGTGCGCCAGGATGATGCCGTTGAAGGGCAGCGCCGAAATTCCCTCGGTGCCGTTGTAGTTCCCCTCCTGGGTGGCGGTCAGTAACGGATGCAGCACCTTGATCGGCGCTTTAAACATCTCCACGAACTCCATAATCCCCTGGTTGGCGCGGCAGAGGGCACCGGAGTAACCATAAGCATCCGGATCGTTCTGCGCGTGGTTCTCCAGTTTACGGATGTCCACTTTACCCACCAGCGCGGAAATATCCTGGTTGTTCTCATCACCCGGTTCGGTTTTCGCGATGGCCAGCTGTTCCAGGATGGATGGCCAGACTTTTACCACCTTAAAGCGGGAGATATCGCCACCGAAATCGTGCAGCCGTTTAGCCGCCCACGGCGACATGATGGTGCCCAGGTAACGACGCGGAACGCCATACTCTTTCTCAAGAATGTGCGCATCTTCCTGCGGGTTAAACAGGCAGAGGGGGTGATCGTTCACCGGACTGCGTTCGCCGTCGGCGCTCAGCACATAGATGGGCACCCGCTGCATCAGCGATTTGAGTCGTTCCGCCAGTGACGATTTACCGCCACCGACCGGGCCGAGCAGATAGAGAATCTGTTTCTTCTCTTCCAGTCCCTGGGCGGCATGTTTCAGGTAGGAGACAATCTGTTCAATTGCCTCCTCCATACCGTAGAACTCCTCAAACGCCGGATAGCGTCCCATCACACGATTGGAGAATATTCTGGAAAGGCGTGGCTCCTGAGCAGTGTCGACCATTACCGGCTCTCCGATAGCCATTAACAGTCGTTCTGCAGCGTTGGCGTATGCACTGCGATCCTGCTTACAGATGGCAAGAAATTCCTGCAGTGTGAACTCTTCGTCCTTGGCAGCTTCATAACGCTGACGATAGTGATCGAATATATTCATAGCGATGCCCGTCCTTTCGTTTTTAGCACAGGTAAGGAGCGTAATTAGAGGCTTGTAGCAGCTCCCGGAAGATATTCTCTGTTGAGTACAGCAACCCTTATGCCAACCTGATCTTTTTTATCGGGATACACAACGTTTGTGGTTACTCTGCTCGTCCAAACTCTTTGCTGTTACTTCTAACTGTAGATGGCTTCTAAGAAATTTCCTCCGTGGGTTTGCGTGAATGCGGGGAAGATCAACGGCAATTTTGATTTGTTGTGAGATGGGTTCAACTGACTGAAGCATTAACTTAACGTACTTTTAACCTTTAATGCCACCTGCATCGGTAACTGACTTAAAGGATTTTGATATAAGTTAATCCAGCGGTAAAAAACCGTTAGACTTAGGGTTTGATTGTTATATTTATGGAATGAATAAATTGTGAACCAATTCAAATTTAAGACGCTTGTTGCCCTTCTGCCCTGTTATTTACTTACCGGGCAGGCGAGTGCCGATCCGCTTTCTCTGGGTGCATCGGTCATCTACGCAGAGTCACCGTATCGCGGCGGACAGGACCGGTATCTGCCGGTTCCGGTGATCAACTACGAGGGTGAAAACTTCTGGTTCCGCAGCCTGCAGGGCGGTTACTACCTGTGGAAAGATCCACAGAATCAGCTGTCGCTGACCCTGCTGGGGTCACCGCAGGAGTACAAACCCAGCGACAACGATCTGGGCGACATGAAAGGACTGGATAAGCGCCGCATGACGCTGATGGGCGGTGCCACTTACCGTCACACGGCAGACTGGGGGATTGTTCGCACCGCGTTGCTGGGTGATGTGCTGAACAACAGCAACGGCGTCATCTGGGACCTGACCTATCTCTATCGCTTCCAGATGGGCGACTTCAGCCTGACGCCAGGCATCGGTGCCATGTGGAACAGTGCCAATCAGAACCGTTATTACTACGGTGTCTCCGGTCATGAGAGCGCCCGGACCGGCATCAGTCGTTATAATCCGGATGACAGCTGGTCACCTTATGTTGAGCTGAGCGCCAGCTATCAGATTGACACGCAGTGGAACGTCGGAGTAGTAGGGCGTTACACCCGCTTTGACAGCGAAATCAAAGACAGCCCGATGATTGATAAAAGCGGGCAGGCGACGGTCTGGACCGGCGTCAGCTACAGCTTCTGAGTATGCACTAAAAGAGGGCGTTTACCGCCCTCTGTTCTTTTACAGGGCCCCGTAATGGGGTAAGGGAAGAGAATGCGCAACAGAATCACGTTTGCCGGCCATGCGTCGCTGCCGGTTATCGGTCAGGGCAGCTGGTTTATGGGTGAAAATCCGTCGCAGCGTGCCCGTGAAGTCGCTGCCCTGCAGGCCGGACTCGACTGCGGGTTACGGCTGATCGATACGGCCGAAATGTATGCGGATGGCAGCGCAGAAGAGGTCGTCGGTGAGGCGCTGCGCGGTCGCCGCAATCAGGCCCTGCTGGTCTCCAAAGTCTATCCCTGGAATGCAGGTCACTCAGATGCGATTGAAGCCTGCGAGCGCAGTCTGCGCCGGTTACAGACCGATTACCTCGACCTCTACCTGCTGCACTGGCGCGGAAATATTCCACTGGAAGAGACACTGCGCGCGATGGAAACGCTGCAGCAGCAGGGCAAGATTCGTTTCTGGGGGGTGTCAAACTTCGATACAGATGACATGGCCGAACTGTGGGACGAACCCAATGGGGAGCACTGTGCGACCAATCAGGTTCTCTACCATCTGGCGTCACGCGGTATTGAGTTTGATCTGTTGCCAGCCTGTCAGCAGCGGGGCGTGCCGGTGATGGGCTACTGTCCCCTGGCGCAGGCGGGTCGGCTGCGGGATACGCTCTTTACCGATCCTCTGCTGACTCAGATTGCACAGCAGAAGGGCATCAGCGTGGCGCAGCTTCTGCTGGCGTGGGTGATTCGTCAGCCTGGCGTGATCGCTATCCCTAAAGCCAGCTCTGTGGCCCACGTGCAGGAGAATGCTGCGGCGCTGGAGGTGGTGCTGACCGACGAAGAGCTTCAGCTTATCGATCGCGCCTGGCCTGCACCGCAGCATAAATTACCGCTGGATATCGTTTAGCCGATAGCCTTGTCGCTGGCGGCGGCTTTCTTTTTCAGACGGAACGTCGTGGCCAGCCGTGCCGGTTTCTCGCCCGCACTGCGCAGCGGTTTACTGATGCGCGCGGTTTCCACGCAGACCATCGTTTTATAACCCTCATTCGCCATATCGGCCATGCTACAGGAGAGTTCTACGCCGGGGTTCCAGGTGACAACGTCACTATGATGGTGATGATAAACCTCGACCTGACGCTGACCCGCTGTGTCATGAATCACCGAGCAATCTTCCGGCGCGGTGAAGATGCGGTCGATGCGGCCTGGATAACGCTGTCTGCCGTCGCTGCTGCCGGTCTCGCCGTTGTTCACTTTATCGATATAGCTGTTGCCGAGACCGGAGACCTCTACACCGCTGATATCGCTCACGCTGAAGTAGCTGTGCAGCGCCGCCGTGGCCTCATAATCACCATAGGCTTCCAGCTCAATCTCGCAATGCTCACCCAGACGGAAGCGGGCAATCAGGGTGAACTCATGTGGCCAGAGTTTCAGCGTCTGGGGATTGCTCTCCAGCACCAGCGTCAGCATCACCCCCTCGTCATTTTCGTCATGCGCGGTCAGCTTCCACGGCTGAACCCGGGCAAAACCGTGTGCCGGTTCACCAGCGGGGCCAAACCAGGGCCAGCAGATCGGCACGCCGCCGCGAATGGCTTTACCCGGTGAGAAGAGGCTCTTATCACTCAGCCAGAGCACCGGCTTTTCACCGCTGGGTTGCCAGGCGATCAGGTGTGCGCCCTGCAGCGTAATCGCCGCCCGGACTTTAGGATGGCTGACGACAATGGTCGGTAATTCACCCACCTGGCGCTGCGAGAGGTAAGGGGAGATCTGCGTGACTACCGGCAGAGAAAACAGTTTGTCTTGCATGTTCGATTCCTTCCTGTGCGGATCAAAAAAAGGGCGACCGAAGTCGCCCTTATTCTCAATGATGTCTGGCTGCCTTATTTAGCAGAAACCAGTGCAATCAGGTCGAGAACTTTGTTTGAGTAGCCAGTTTCGTTGTCATACCAGGAAACCAGTTTCACAAAGTTGTCGTTCAGCGCGATACCCGCTTTAGCGTCAAACACGGAAGTCAGGACTTCGCCGTTGAAGTCGGTAGAAACCACGTCATCTTCAACGTAGCCCAGAACGTCTTTCATCTCGCCTTCTGCAGCAGCTTTAATTGCAGCACAGATTTCTTTGTAAGATGCCGCTTTTTCCAGACGCACGGTCAGGTCAACAACGGAAACGTTAGGGGTTGGAACGCGGAACGCCATACCGGTCAGTTTGCCGTTCAGCTCTGGCAGAACTTTACCAACGGCTTTCGCTGCGCCGGTTGATGAAGGGATGATGTTCTGAGATGCGCCGCGGCCGCCGCGCCAGTCTTTGTGAGACGGGCCATCAACGGTTTTCTGCGTAGCAGTGGTCGCGTGAACGGTGGTCATCAGGCCTTCAACGATACCAAACTTGTCGTTGATGACTTTTGCCAGCGGTGCCAGGCAGTTAGTGGTGCAGGATGCGTTAGAAACGATATCCTGGCCTTCATATTTGTCGAAGTTTGCACCACGAACAAACATTGGGGTGTCATCTTTAGATGGACCGGTCAGAACGACTTTCTTAGCACCTGCGGTGATGTGTTTGCGTGCGGTTTCGTCGGTCAGGAAGATACCGGTTGCTTCTGCAACAACGTCAACGCCTGCTTCATCCCACTTCAGGTTAGCCGGGTCACGCTCAGCAGTAACACGGATTTTTTTACCGTTTACGATCAGTGCGCCATCCTGAACCTCTACGGTGCCGTCGAAACGACCGTGAGTAGAGTCATACTTCAGCATGTACGCCATGTAATCCGCGTCCAGCAGGTCGTTGATAGCAACGATTTCGATGTCAGAACGCTTCTGTGCAGCACGGAAAACGATGCGACCGATACGGCCGAAACCGTTGATACCTACTTTGATAGTCATATATTCCACCAGCTATTTGTTAGTGAATAAAAGGTTGCCTGTAAAATTACAAAAACCTTACCAGGCGTCAAGCGGAATCGTGTCAATTGTTGCGACAAATCAATTCGCCTGAGAGGAATTATTCGGTGCGCAACCGCTTGCGCGCCGCCAATGATATCGCGCTTCATTGAATCAATCGCCGAATATATAGGGATGCTCCGGATAAAAGGTGATCGAAGTCACAAATCCGCTTTGCGATGGGCAGAGTGAAAGGGTGAGCACAAAAAAAGACCCGGGTTATGTTGATCATTTGTTAGAATAATAGACGAAATTTTCAGAATGGCACTGCCCGGAATCCTAAAATGGCTAAAGAGACCGCACCCGAAGCAAAAATTGCGCAGCTGACTGAAATGCAGCGCTACGTTACTCAGCATCGCGGAACGGAACCGCCTTACAGCGGCGCCCTGTTGCACAACAAACAGGAGGGCATCTATCACTGTCTGGTGTGTGAAGCGCCCCTTTTTCTGTCAGAAACCAAATATGACTCAGGCTGTGGCTGGCCCAGCTTCTATCAGCCGGTCAGTGATGAGGCGATTCGCTATATCGAAGACAACTCTCACGGTATGCAGCGTGTGGAGATCCGCTGCGGCAGCTGTGATGCGCACCTCGGGCATGTTTTCCCGGATGGTCCGCAGCCCACCGGCGAACGCTATTGTGTAAACTCCGCCTCGCTGAATTTCACCGATGAGCAGGGCGAACAGACCAGAGGGTAAGGGCGATGAAGGAACAACTGGAAGCCATGCTGGCGTCAATGACGCCGGAAGTCTATCAGCGTCTGGCAACGGCGGTGGAGATCGGTAAGTGGCCGGACGGCGTGGCCCTGACCCAGGAGCAGCGTGACAACTGCCTGCAGCTGGTCATGATGTGGCAGGCGAGACACAACGATACGCCGCAGCACATGACCATCGGCAAAGGGGGGGAGATGGTGATGAAGTCAAAAAAAGAGCTGAAGGAAGAGTTCGGCATTGAATCGGACGTGACCCGTATTCATCTGCACTAAAAAAAAGCTGGCGTCCTGCCAGCTCTGTTTTAAATCAGAACCGCGCCCTGCGCGGTCATCTGCGCAAAGGCGATGTCGCTGTCTTCAGGATTCAGATTCACGCCGCGGCAGCCCTCTTTGACCACCTCAACGTGATAGCCCAGCTCCAGTGCATCCAGAACGCTGTATTTAACGCAGTAGTCGGTCGCCAGCCCCAGCATCACCAGATGAGTGATGCCACGCTCGCGCAGCCAGCTGTCCAGCTCGGTTTTACGGCGATGACCATTGTCAAAAAAGGCGCTGTAACTGTCGACATCCTGGTCCTGACCCTTGTGGAAGGTTGCATCGAACAGCGAACGATCCAGGCCGGGGTGGAAGTCTGCGCCGGCCGAGCCCTGAATGCCGTGATCGGGCCACCAGATCTGTGCCAGACCGTTCAGCTCACCCAGGGTATAGACCGGCTCACCGGAGACCGAGGCGAAACTCCCATGGTCGGCCGGATGCCAGTCCTGCAGGGCCAGCACGCATTCCCCGTTCTCGCG
Source organism: Pantoea sp. GM_Pan_3 (assembly GCF_026541045.1). Lineage (NCBI taxonomy): Bacteria > Pseudomonadati > Pseudomonadota > Gammaproteobacteria > Enterobacterales > Erwiniaceae > Pantoea > Pantoea sp. GM_Pan_3. Next base: position 709,803 of record NZ_JALNVA010000001.1, read on the forward strand.
AAAGGCTCGCGCATAGCGATTTGCCACGTCGACCGTCTGGTCTCCCTCATGGACTGCCATCGGGCCGCCGGGGCAAAAATCGTTCTGTATATCAATAATGATGAGTGCCCGCTTCATTCTGATTCGCTCCGTAGTCAGTCTTCGGTCAGTTCGCCGCGCAGATTCTGCTGCATCCGGGCGCGGATTTGATCGGCAGAGAGATCCTGGCTGAGTAAAAAGTGTAGTTTGGTCAGTGCCGCTTCCACGGTCAGATCCGATCCGCTGATCACGCCCGCGTGTTCCAGCGCATTGCCGGTGGCGTAGCCGCCCATATTGACCTTGCCTGAAATACACTGGGTGAGGTTCACCACGACGATGCCACGTTCGCTGGCCTGTTGCAGTTCAGCCAGAAACTCTTTGTTCTGTGGCGCATTACCTACGCCATAGGAGCGGAGGATCAGCGCTTTTACCGGCTGACGCAGGAAGTTACGCACCACATCCGCAGAGATACCCGGATAGATAGTGACCACGCCAATCGGCTGCGGGGTAATGGTGTGCACTTTCAGCTCACCCTGACCGGCAGGGGCCGGCGGCGTATTAAGGCGGCGGATATGAATACCCGCTTCCAGCAGCGCCGGAAGGTTAGGCGAGGCAAAGGCGTTAAAGCCATCGGCATGCGCCTTGGTGGTCCGGTTACCGCGATAGAGCGTGTTGTTGAAAAACAGCGACACTTCGCTAATCGGATAGTTGGCCGCCACATAAAGGGAGTTCAGCAGATTCTGCTGACCGTCCGAGCGTAATTCCGCTAACGGAATCTGGGAGCCGGTGACGATAACCGGCTTGGCCAGATTTTCCAGCATAAATGAGAGCGCGGAGGCGGTGAAGGCCATGGTGTCTGTGCCATGCAGGATCACAAAGCCGTCATAGCGATCGTAGTTCTGGCGGATATCTTCAGCGATAGACTGCCAGTCCTCCGGCGTCATGTCAGAGGAGTCGATCAGCGGCTGATATTCGTGAATCGTGAAATCAGGCATTTCAGGGCGGTGGAACTCCGGCATGTCTGCCAGCTGTTGTTGCAGGTGGCCGGAAACCGGAATATAGCCCTGCGCCGAACGCTGCATACCGATTGTCCCGCCCGTGTAGGCTACATAGATATTTTTCTTTTGCATGAAAACACTCAGACTTGCCGTAAAACGCGCAGTATAAGGGGAATAGCGGGGAAAAGCAGCCCGACCAGCGGCCGGGCTGCGAGGTTTATCGCACTTCGCCGCAGTTGAGGCAGAATGCGTAACGGTTCTGCGGATCGTTGAGATGGTCCAGCAGACCCGGCTGGGCTTTCATCGCACTCATCACATCCAGCATGGGGGCGGGCAGCCAGGCCTTAAGCGTGGCAGGCAGCACGGCCTGCACTGAGGCATTCATCTGACCCAGGATCAGATCCAGGAAGCCCGGCTCATCCTGATACCAGCTCAGCTGCGGCTTGCTGACTTTGGCCAGCTCACCCGCCTTCTTCACCGCATCGTCAAAGTCACCCAGCGCATCCACCAGACCATTGGCTTTCGCATCGCTGCCGGTCCAGACGTGTCCCTGGGCTATCGCATCGATCTGTTCCGGCGTTTTATGGCGGGACTTCGCCACCAGGCCAACGAAGTTGCGGTAGCCATTTTCGATGGTCAGCTGCATCAGCTGCTGCACTTCAGCAGGCAGCGCCTTGGTGGTGGAAATATCCGCCAGCGGCGAGGTTGCGACACCATCGGTGTGAACCCCGATGCTATCCAGGCTGTTTTCCAGGGTATTGATGACCCCGAAGATGCCAATCGAGCCGGTGAGCGTGCTGGGGTTCGCCACGATATAACTGGCAGGCGTTGAGATCCAGTAGCCGCCGGATGCGGCCATACCGCCCATCGAAACCACAATCGGTTTGCCCGCTGCCTGCGCCGCCGCCAGCTCTTCGCGAATCGCTTCAGAGGCGGTGACGCTGCCACCCGGGCTGTTCACCCGCAGAATAATCGCTTTGATTTTGGGATCGAGACGCGCATCACGGATCTGCGCCGCCGTGGTGTCGCCACCGACGTTGCCCGGCGTCTCTTCACCATCCATGATGGCACCGCTGGCCAGCACCACGGCGATGTTGCCATCCTGCTGTGCTGAGGCGGACTTCACGCTGTAGTCATAGATGCTGACGCTGCGGTAATCGTTAGTCTGCTTATCCAGACCAAAGGTTTTTACCAGCTCCTGATCGGCCGCCGCGCGCGAGTCCAGAACATCGACCAGCTTGTTATCCAGCGCATATTGCGCGGTGTCACCTTTGACTGCATTCAACCCGGCAATAATCGCCGCCGCACCCGGGAACAGCTGTTCCGGCGTAATCTGACGATTCGCCGACACGGTGTTCAGGTAGTTCTGCCACAGCTGACCAATCCAGCGGCTGTCTGCGTCACGGGCGGCAGGGGACATATCATCACGCAGGAAAGGTTCGACCGCCGATTTGTAGGTGCCGACGCGGAAAACGTGCGAGGTCACTTTCAGCTTCTCCAGCAGGGTTTTGTAATAAAGCCCGTTGGTGGCGAAACCGTGCAGATCCACGGTGCCCTGCGGTGAGAGATAGATTCTGGTGGCATAGCTGGCAAGATAGTACTGCGCCTGGCTGTAGCTGTCGCCCAGGGCATAAATCGGCTTGCCGCTGTCACGAAATTCCCGCAGCGCTTTACCCACATATTGCAGTGACGGCTGATCGCCGCCCGCAAACTCACGTAAATCGAGCACCATCCCTTTGATGTTGCTGTCATCTTTCGCCTGGCGAATGGCATCGACCACATCAAACAGTGAGTTTTCCTGCAAACGGTCGCTGCTGGCGCCCAGTAACTGACGGCCAATTTTGCTGAGACGGTTGCTCACTGAGGGTTTATCGACCAGCACGCCGCTGAGATCGACTTTCAGTGCGCCCTGCTGAATGGGGGCTGAACTGCTGCCTGAGCCACTGACCTGCAGCCAGATCCCTACACCCACCACAATCAACAAAATCAGGAAAATATTCAGAATGAATTCCCTGATAAAATTTAATACCCGCCAGCTCCAGCGGAACAGACCTGCGATTATTCGCCACAATGTGCGCATCAGACTCTCCATAAATATGTAGCAGGAAGTGGCCGCCGCGCGGCCCCGGCTTCCCCGACGAACTCATCCTAAAGAGCGCCGTGTTAAAAGTCAGCAGGAAATCACCGCGCACTGTTACAAAAAATCTGGCTGTGCCAGGATGAAGGCAACAATACAGAGATCGGGAGAGAAACATGGACGCCCTTGAATTACTGGTAAATCGTCGTTCGGCCTCACGCCTGAGTGAACCTGCCCCGGCGGGTGAGATCCTTGAAAATATCCTGCGGGCGGGCATGCGCGCCCCGGATCATGGCACCCTGCAACCCTGGCGCTTCGTCATTGTGGAAAAGGAGGGGCGCGACCGGATGAGCCAGCTGCTGGAGCGGGCGGCACGGGAAAAACAGCTGGATGAAAAGGCGATTAACAAAGCAAGTCAGTCACCGTTTCGCGCCCCGATGATCATCACGGTGGTGGCCCACTGCGAGGAGCATCATAAAGTGCCGCGCTGGGAGCAGATTGCCTCAGCCAGCTGTGCAGTCATGGCAATGCAGATGGCCGCCGTCGCGCAGGGTTACAACGGCATCTGGCGCAGCGGTCCCTGGACCGATGACGAGCAGGTGCGGCAGGCATTTGGCTGCCGGGAGCAGGATGCCATTGTCGGCTTCCTCTATCTTGGCACGCCACAACTGAAATCAAGCACCACGGTTCTCCCGCCTGACACCACGCCTTTCGTGCGTTATTTCTGATCCTCTTTTTTCAGCTGGAAGCAGGGCGTTCTCGGCCCTGCTCTTTGCACGGTTCCTGTGCGAACGATCGCTAACACTGTGCGTCATGCTTACGCCAGCAGGCCTGCCAGGCTAACATAGCCCTGAATTTACACCGACAGCCGAGCCGGTTACTCTCCGTTTCCCTGATGTTAAGGAATAGCTGATTCAATGCGTTTGTTTATTGCGGAAAAACCGAGCCTGGGACGTGCGATTGCCGATGTACTGCCGAAACCGCATCGACGGGGTGATGGATTTATTGCCTGCGGCAACGATCAGATTGTCACCTGGTGCGTAGGGCACCTGCTGGAGCAGGCGCAGCCCGACACTTATGACAGCCGCTATGCACGCTGGTCGCTGGCGGACCTGCCGATTATTCCCGAAAAATGGCAGCTGCAACCGCGCCCGTCGGTCGCGAAACAGCTGAAGGTGGTCGAAGGACTGCTGGCACAGGCGACAGAAGTGGTGCATGCCGGTGACCCGGATCGCGAAGGTCAGCTGCTGGTCGATGAAGTGCTCGACTATCTGAAACTGCCCGCGGAAAAACGCAGCAAAGTGCAGCGCTGCCTGATCAACGATCTTAACCCGCAGGCGGTGGATCGGGCGGTCAACCGTCTGCGTGAGAATCGCGAATTTATTCCGCTGTGTGTTTCGGCGCTGGCTCGCGCCCGGGCAGACTGGCTCTATGGCATTAACATGACCCGCGCCTGGACACTGCTGGGGCGAAATGCAGGCTATGATGGCGTGCTGTCGGTTGGCCGGGTGCAGACCCCGGTGCTCGGGCTGGTGGTGCGGCGCGATGAAGAGATTGAAAACTTCCTGCCGAAAGAGTATTTCGAAGTTAAAGCCCACATCGTCACGCCTGATGGCACCCGGTTTGTGGCCAGCTGGATCCCCAGCGAAGCCTGTGAGCCGTGGCAGGATGAAGAGGGCCGTCTGCTCAGACGCGCCCTGGCAGATCATGTGGTAGCCCGGATTACCGGTCAGCCAGCGACGGTCACGGCCTACAGCGATAAACGGGAAAATGAGGGGGCACCACTGCCATTCTCACTCTCCAGCCTGCAGATTGAGGCGGCAAAACGTTACGGGCTGAGTGCGCAGACGGTACTGGATACCTGTCAGCGGCTGTATGAAACCCACAAGCTGATTACCTATCCCCGTTCGGACAGCCGCTATCTGCCCGAAGAACATTTTGCCGGGCGTCATGCAGTACTTAAGGCGATTCAGGCGCATCAGTCACAGCTGACCCCGCCCGCTGATTTCGATGCGGATCGGCGCAATCGCTGCTGGGATGATAAAAAGGTGGACGCCCACCACGCCATTATTCCGACGGCCCGCGCCGGTGCGGTAAAGCTTACGGAAAACGAGCAGCATATTTATGAGCTGGTGGCGCGCCAGTATCTGATGCAGTTCTGCCCGGATGCGGTGTTCCGTAAGTGCGTCATTGACCTCGAAATTGCCGGGGGAAAATTTGTTGCGAAAGCGCGTTTCCTGGCAGAGGCGGGCTGGCGTGCACTGCTGGGCAGCAAAGAGCGTGACGAGGAGAATGACGGCATGCCGCTGCCGGTGGTGGCGAAAGGGGATACGCTGTTGTGCGAGCGCGGCGAGGTGCTGGCGAAGCAAACCCAGCCGCCGCGTCCGTTCACCGATGCCACGCTTCTCTCTGCGATGACCGGCATTGCCCGGTTCGTTCAGGATAAAGAATTAAAGAAAGTGCTGCGTGCGACCGATGGTTTAGGAACGGAAGCGACGCGGGCTGGCATTATTGAACTGCTGTTTCGTCGTGGTTTCCTGGTGAAGAAAGGGCGATATATCAACGCGACCGAGGCCGGACGTGCCCTGATTCACTCGTTGCCCGATCTGGCTGCCCGCCCGGATATGACGGCGCAGTGGGAGTCGACACTGACCCGTATCAGCGAAAAGGCCTGTCGTTATGAGGAGTTTATGCAACCCCTGGTCCAGACCTTAACCGGTCTGATCCACCAGGCGCGACAGCAGCCTGCGGCACATGCCTTTCGGGGATTACCCTCCACCGGACAGAAGCGTCCGGTGCGCAAAACCAGACGTAAAGTGAAGGAGACGGAATGAGGCATTACTCAGTATTGATGGTGCTGGCCCTGTCGCTGGCAACCAGCGCAGTACAGGCCAACGGTCGCTATCAGTCGATGCCACCCGGTAATAACGGTGTGAACACCGATGTGGTAGTGGATATGCCGCCGGAAGCCTGGACGCAGGCAGAGCGACGTCAGCCAGACTGCCTGCGCTGCTGTATTTTTGAAAACCGTAACTACAGTGAAGGCGCGGTGGTGAAGTCGGAAGGGGTGCTGCTGCAGTGCGCCCGGGATGAGCACTCCATCGGCACCAACAACCTGATCTGGAAGATAGTGAAATAAGTGTCGCGTGGCGCTCTGCCACGCGACCATCAGTTAAAAGCGAAAGAGCGACCAGATGGGAGCGTGATCAGAGGGCTTCTCCATGCCACGGATCTCATAATCAATGCCGGTCTCAACGCAGTGTGCTGCCAGATTTCTGCTTGCCAGCACCAGATCGATGCGCAGGCCGCGATTATCATCGAAACCTTTTGAACGGTAATCAAACCAGGAGAAGCGATCGGCGACCTCCGGGTTATGTTCACGCCAGGTATCAACCAGGCCCCAGCCCAGCAGCCGATCCATCCACTCGCGCTCTTCCGGCAGGAAGGAGCATTTACCGGTTCGCAGCCAGCGCTTGCGGCTATCCTCGCCAATTCCAATATCCCGATCGGTGCTGCTGATGTTCATGTCACCCATGATCAGAACCGGTTTATCGGCAGGCAGATCTTCGGTCAGCAGACGCTGCAGGTCGCGATAGAACTTCTCTTTTGCCGGAAACTTGGTGGGATGGTCGCGGCTTTCACCCTGCGGGAAATAGCCGTTAATGACCGTGATGTCGCCGATCGGGCTGGGAATTTCCGCCATGATCAACCGGCGCTGTGCCTCTTCATCCTCTCCCGGAAAGCCCCGGCTCACTGAAACCGGCTGCATTCTGGTGAGCAGTGCCACGCCGTAGTGGCCTTTCTGACCGTGATAGAAAACGTGATAACCCAGCTTTGAGACCTCTTCCAGCGGGAACATTTCGTCATGGACTTTGGTTTCCTGTAAGCCAATGACATCGGGCTGATGCTGTTCAACCAGCGCCTGAAGCTGATGAGGTCGGGCGCGCAACCCATTGATGTTGAATGAAACAAATTTCATGAGGTCAACCATGGTTCAGAAAATGAGAGGCGGTGATGGTAGCGATTTTTACTGAAAAAGTCATGGCAGAAGAGGGGGCAGAACGTTTGAAAAACGTGGAGGTGCTCTGTCAGCAGGGGGTTCTCATCCCTCTCCCCACAGAACAGGAAGCTGATGTATCGATTTGGGATCGAAAGTTCTCATCCCTCTCCCCGCAGAACAGGAAGCTGATGTATCGGTTTGGGATGGAAGGTTCTCATCCCTCTCCCCGCAGAACAGGAAGCTGATGCATCGATTTGGGGAAAGTGTGCTGAATGCAGGATGGTGGTGGGAGAAGGATTCGAACCTTCGAAGTCTGTGACGGCAGATTTACAGTCTGCTCCCTTTGGCCGCTCGGGAATCCCACCGGGGATAATGCTGGCTTGAGGCGTATTCAGATTCAGATGGTGGTGGGAGAAGGATTCGAACCTTCGAAGTCTGTGACGGCAGATTTACAGTCTGCTCCCTTTGGCCGCTCGGGAATCCCACCATGGCCTGAATCTTTCACTCTCAAAGCGGGGCGCATCATACCAAATGCGATAAGGGTGTAAAGCGCCCACTGGCAAAACAGGAACTGTTTGCCCACTTTTTACGCGTAGCGCTGAATCCGCAGTCAATTCAGCGCGCTGGCTGATTAAAGAATAATCGTACGGTTGCCGTAAACAAAGACGCGCTGCCCCAGTACTTTATAGAGGGCGTTGCTCAGCACGTTTTTTTCGACGTCACGACCTGCACGCATCATCTCGTCAGCGGTATAGCTGTGATCGACATTAATCACATCCTGCATGATGATCGGGCCTTCATCGAGATTGTCATTCACATAGTGCGCGGTGGCACCAATGATCTTCACGCCACGCTCGTAGGCCTGATGATAGGGCCGGGCACCGATAAAGGCAGGCAGGAAAGAGTGGTGAATGTTAATAATCTGGTTCGGGAAGCGCTGCACAAAGGCAGGGGTCAGGACGCGCATATATTTCGCCAGCACCACATAATCGGGCTGATAGCGGTCAATCTCTTCCACCATGCGGTTATCGTGCTCTTCCCGCGTCAGCCCCTCGTGACTCACCAGAACGAAAGGAATATCAAACCGCTCAACCAGTGAACGCAGCGTGTCATGGTTACCAATGACCGCGGCAATCTCCATATCCAGACCGCCAAACGCGCTCTTCATTAACAGGTCACCCAGGCAGTGCGCCTCTTTGGTGACCAGAATCACCACGCGACGGCGACCGGCGCTGTGCAGTTCACGCACTGATCCCTGGGGCAGGGCGCTGTCGAGATCGGCCAGCAGGGTGTTGTCGTTGAAGATGCCTTCCAGCTCGGTACGCATGAAAAAACGCCCGGTGCGATGATCAACAAACTCATTGTTCTGCACGATATTGAGTTCGTGCTTGTAACAAATATTGGTGATTTTGGCGATCAGACCTTTTGCATCGGGACAAATGGTTCGTAAAACTTTTCTTTGCATGGTTTGCGCTTGCATCTCAATCAGAGTCCTGTCAAAGCATTAGGGGTTAAACTGCGGGCTCAGCCTTCAGCTCAACCACAACATTTTTTGTATTTCTTATCACTGCCGCACGGGCAACGATCGTTGCGCCCAACGGGCGGCACGGAACCGTCAACATAGTACCAGCGTTGATCCTCGCGAAGAAAGCGGGAACACTCATGAATGGCATGAATGTTCGTTTTCTCGCGGTATCGCGCAAAAAAAGTCACGAACGCTTCATTATCATGGCTTCCATGATTACAACGGGTTACATTCAGGCTAAGCCAATCGGTACCGGAAAAACTTTCAGATAAAAGCCCTGACATCTCCGGATGACGTTTGTCAGGATGCCAGGTCGCGACCAGATATTCGGCATTGTGCTTAACATAGGCACAATAGCGGGAGCGCATAAGTTGTTCAGCCGTAACAGGAATCTGGTTACCCTGCAGAAAGGGCTCGCAACATACGCTATACTGCTGTCCGCTACAACATGGGCAGGTTTCTGACACATTAGCTCCCGAAAATGATGAGTCGGTTTCATAAGCGCGCTATGTTAGCTGACCCCACGCTGTGACGCTACGTATTGACGGCAGGACCAGATACAAATGAGAAAGGTAAAAATAGGATTGGCGCTGGGGGCCGGCGCGGCGAAAGGATGGGCGCACATTGGCGTGATCAACGCACTGGAGCGTGCGGGTATCGGGATCGACGTCGTGGCGGGTTGCTCTGTCGGCGCGCTAGTCGGGTCAGCCTATGTGAATAACCGGCTGCCGCTGATGGAAAAGTGGGTCAGTGCGTTTCGCTACTGGGATGTGATCCGGCTGATGGATGTCTCCTGGCAACGGGGCGGACTGCTGCGCGGTGAGCGGGTCTTTAACCATGTGCGTCAGCTGATCCCCAATGATGCGATAGAGCAGTGCAGCAAACCTTTCGGCGTGGTGGCCACCAATCTCAGCACGGGGCGGGAGCTCTGGCTGACGGAGGGCGATCTGCACCAGGCGGTTCGCGCTTCCTGCAGTATGCCAGGTTTATTACCGCCGGTGGGCTACAATGGGTATTGGCTGGTGGATGGTGCCGTCGTCAATCCGGTGCCGATCTCACTGACCCGCGCGCTGGGTGCAGACATTGTGATTGCGGTTGACCTGCAGCATGACGCGCATTTAATGCAGCAGGATCTGTTTTCCGTTACGCCTAAAAATAGTGAAGAAGAAGCCGCTGCAGCGGCATTGAGTTGGGGTGGAAAGCTGCGTCAGCGACTGGTGAGTTTCACCCAGCGCCGTGCGTCTCAGTCACCGGGTGCGATGGAGATTATGTCAACCTCTATCCAGGTGCTGGAAAATCGCCTGAAGCGCAACCGTATGGCAGGCGATCCACCCGATGTTTTAATACAGCCGGTCTGTCCGCAGATTTCAACGCTGGACTTTCATCGGGCTGAAGAGGCCATTGAGGCAGGCAGGGCCGCCGTGGAAAAGAAAATGGATGAACTGTTACCACTGGTCCGTGGCAGATAATCAGGTTGTTCATTCAAAACGGTGACTTTACGCAATTCTGAAGGCGCAACTGCGTTTTATGAACCACTATTGAATTATCTGGCAGGCAGGGGGAAAGAATGGAAAAACCACTACTCGGCAAAAAGATACTCATTGTCGAAGATGAGGCTGTTTTCCGTTCGTTGCTGGACCAATTTTTGTTATCGATGGGTGCTGTAACGTTAAAAGCGGAAGATGGACTGGAAGCAATTGCACAACTACAACAGCATACTGTCGACCTGATCATCAGCGATCTCGAAATGCCCCGTATGAGCGGCATTCAGTTTGTTGAGCACATTCGTACCCGTGGTAACGTTGTGCCGATTTTGATTATCTCAGCGACAGAAAATATGTCTGACATCGCACATGTGCTGCGCCTTGGCGTGCAGGATGTGCTGCTTAAACCACTGAAAAATCTGGAACGCTTCCGCGAAGCGGTCTATGAATGTCTCTATCCCTCCATGTTCACCTCAAAGGTGGAGGAGGATGAGCAGCTGTTTCAGGACTGGGATGCCCTGGTCCGCGACCCGAAAGCGGCTGCCAAACTGCTCAAACAACTTCAGCCGCCGGTGCAGCAGACCGTCGCCAACTGCCGGGTTAACTATCGTCAGCTGACGATGGCCGAACAGCCGGGCCTGGTGCTCGACATTGCGGCGCTCTCTGAAAAGGACCTGGCATTCTACTGTCTGGACGTCACCCGTGCGGGTGATAATGGCGTGCTGGCCGCTCTGCTGCTGCGTGCGCTGTTTAACGGCCTGCTTCAGGAGCAGCTCTCCGGGCAAAAACAGCGTCTGCCAGAACTTAATGGGCTGCTCAGACAGGTCAATCTGCTGCTGCGCCAGGCGAACCTCAGCGGCCAGTTCCCTCTGCTGGTGGGCTACTATCATCGTGGTCTGAAAAATCTGATCCTGGTCTCGGCCGGATTAAACGCCACGCTTCACGTTGATACCCATCAGATTCAGCTCAGTAATGGTGTTCCCCTTGGCACTATGGGTAGCACCCATCTCAATCAAATCAGTCAGCGCGCAGACAACTGGCAGTGCCACGTCTGGGGCGCGGGTGGTCGCATTCGGCTGATGCTGTCAGCGGAAGAATAAACTGTAATAATGGAAAGATTCTGGCGCTGAGGACAGGGCCAGAACTTAGCTTTACAGTTGGGTAATAGTCTTAATTTCGACGGATTGATGCCTTCCAGGATAAATCCGTTCGATACTAACTGATATACTCATTTTCGATTTTAAACCGACATATCAAGTATTAACTTGAACGGCCTATGAGAGAGGTAACTTAATGTCTGCCAATAATACCAAAGTAAAAAAAGCGGTAATCCCGGTCGCGGGTTTGGGTACGCGTATGCTCCCGGCCACCAAAGCGATTCCAAAAGAGATGTTACCGCTGGTTGATAAGCCGTTAATCCAGTATGTCGTTAACGAGTGTATCGCTGCAGGCATCAACGAGATTGTGCTGGTTACGCATTCATCTAAAAATGCCATCGAAAACCATTTTGATACCAGCTTCGAACTGGAATCTATGCTGGAAAAACGTGTTAAGCGTCAGCTGCTGGATGAAATCCAGTCAATCTGCCCGCCACACGTGACCATCATGCAGGTTCGTCAGGGTATCGCGAAAGGCCTGGGCCACGCAGTGATGTGTGCACACCCACTGATCGGTAACGAGCCGTTTGCCGTTATCCTGCCAGACGTCATCATCGACGAATATGAATCAAACCCAACCAAAGATAATCTGGCCGAGATGCTGACCCGTTATGAAGAGTCAGGCCGCAGCCAGATTATGGTTGAGCCGGTTGCCGATGTAACCGCTTACGGTGTTGTCGATTGCCAGGGCGCAGAACTGAACCCAGGCGACAGCGCACCGATGGTGGGTGTGGTTGAGAAACCAAAAGCGACCGAAGCGCCATCTAACCTGGCGGTCGTAGGTCGTTATGTTCTGTCTGCAGACATCTGGCCTCTGCTGGCGAAGACGCCTCCGGGTGCGGGCGGCGAAGTTCAGCTGACCGACTCTATCGCCATGCTGATGGAAAAAGAGACCGTTGAAGCTTATCACCTGAAAGGCGTAAGCCATGACTGTGGTAACAAACTGGGCTACATGCAGGCTTTCGTTGAGTACGGTGTTCGTCATCCGGTATTGGGCAAAGATTTCTCTGAATGGCTCGATAGCGCAGTTGGCAACAAAAAGTAATTTATAAACACAGGATAACTCGATGAAAGTCACTGTATTTGGTATCGGCTATGTCGGTCTGGTTCAGGCTGCGGTGTTAGCCGAAGTCGGACATGACGTTCTCTGCATTGATGTCGACGCAAACAAAGTCGAAAATCTGAAAAAAGGCATCATTCCTATTTTCGAACCAGGTTTAACCCCGCTGGTAATGTCCAATTACGAAGCGGGTCGTCTGAAGTTCAGCACTGATGCTGCACAGGGCGTAAACCATGGTGTTATGCAGTTTATTGCAGTAGGTACACCACCGGATGAAGACGGCTCTGCCGATCTGAAATATGTGACCGCCGTAGCGCGCACCATTGCGCAGCATATGAACGATCACAAAGTGGTTATCGACAAATCAACCGTACCGGTTGGCACAGCAGACAAAGTTCGTGCGGTGATGGCGGAAACGCTGAAATCGCGTGACGCCAACATCACCTTTGATGTGGTGTCGAACCCGGAATTCCTGAAAGAAGGTGCGGCAGTGAATGACTGTATGCGTCCTGAGCGCATCGTTGTCGGTACCGACAACGATGACGTGGTCGAGCTGTTACGCGAGCTTTATGAGCCGTTTAACCGCAACCACGATCGCATGATCATGATGGATATCCGCAGCGCAGAGCTGACCAAGTATGCAGCAAACTGCATGCTGGCGACCAAAATCAGCTTCATGAATGAGATGTCTAACCTGGCTGAGCGTTTAGGCGCGGATATTGAAAAAGTACGCCAGGGCATCGGTTCCGATCCCCGTATCGGCTACCACTTCATCTATCCTGGCTGTGGCTACGGTGGCTCCTGCTTCCCGAAAGATGTGCAGGCGTTAATCCGTACAGCGGAGTCTATTGGCTATCAGCCACGTCTGTTGCAGGCTGTGGAAGATGTCAATGACAACCAGAAAAACAAGCTGCCAACCTTCATCAAACGCCATTTTGGCGACGATCTGAAGGGTAAGACGTTTGCTCTCTGGGGCCTGTCATTTAAGCCGAACACTGACGACATGCGTGAAGCCTCCAGCCGTGTGCTGATGGAAACGCTGTGGGAAGCAGGCGCGTCTGTTCAGGCGTTTGACCCGGAAGCAATGGATGAAGCGCAGCGTATCTATGGTCACCGTAGCGATCTTAAGCTGATGGGAACCAAAGAAGCGGCACTGCAGGGCGCAGACGGTCTGGTCATCTGTACGGAGTGGCAGAACTTCCGTGCGCCAGACTTCGACGTTATCAAAAATGCGCTGAAAGAAGCCGTGATTTTTGATGGTCGTAACCTGTATGATCCAGAGCGTATCAGCAAACGCGGTTTCGTTTATTATGCAATCGGCCGCGGAGCGTCTATTCAAACTGCATAATTAACGAGGGATTTATGAACTTTCTGGTCACCGGCGCCGCAGGCTTTATTGGTTTTCATGTCAGTCAGCGTCTGCTGGCCGCCGGTCACCAGGTTGTCGGTATCGACAACCTGAATGATTATTACGACGTAAATCTCAAGCGTGCCCGTCTCGATTTAATTAATGCTGAACCTGGCTTTACTTTTATCGAGCGGGATCTGGCCGACCGTGACGCGATAGCGTCACTGTTCGGGCAGTATAATTTTCAGCGCGTTATTCATCTTGGCGCGCAGGCTGGCGTCCGCTACTCCATCGAAAATCCCCATGCTTATGCAGATTCCAATCTGACAGGTCACCTCAATATTCTTGAAGGCTGCCGTCATCATAAAATTGAACATCTGCTCTACGCGTCGTCGAGTTCCGTTTATGGCCTGAATCGTAAGATGCCATTCTCAACGGACGACAGTGTGGATCATCCTGTCTCTTTATATGCAGCGACGAAGAAAGCGAACGAGTTAATGTCTCATACTTACTCGCACCTTTATCAGCTGCCGACCACTGGATTACGCTTCTTCACCGTCTATGGCCCGTGGGGCCGTCCGGATATGGCCCTCTTTAAATTCACCCGCGCAATGATTGCCGGTGAGGCGATTGATGTCTATAACCAGGGCCAGATGAAGCGCGACTTTACCTATATTGATGACATTGCTGAAGCGATTGTACGTCTGCAGGATGTCATTCCGCAGCAGGACGATCACTGGACGGTTGAATCGGGATCGCCAGCAACCAGTTCAGCACCGTATCGTGTTTATAATATCGGTAACAGTCAGCCGGTAACGCTGATGAGCTATATTGAGGCGATTGAAAAAGCACTGGGGATGACCGCGAAGAAAAATCTGATGCCGATGCAGCCCGGTGATGTGCTGGAAACCAGTGCCGACACCGAAGCTCTGTTTAAGGCGATTGGTTTTAAACCCCAGACCAGTGTGGAGGAGGGCGTAAAGCGCTTCGTTGACTGGTATCGTGATTTCTATCGCGTCTGAATAAAAAAGGAAGCGTACGCTTCCTTTTTTTTATTCCACCTCAGGCTGCCCGTCGGGCAGCAAAATAACGCGCCGTTACAGTAAAAAATCGTCCAGCTTTTTACCCTCTTCTTCCAGCGCTTTTTTAATTATGGCTGGCGTGCGGCCCTGACCGGTCCAGGTCTTTGACTCACCTTTTTCATCGGTATAACCATATTTAGCCGGACGCACCGAACGTTTGCTTTTTGCTGTCGCGCGGGTATCAGTCAGCATGCTGACCAGCTCAGAAGGGTCAATACCATCAGCCAGCAGCATTTCACGATACTGATTCAGCTTGCGCGCGCGCTCTTCATTTTCAGCCTGGAAATGCGACTCTTCTTCGCGACGTTCTTTTACCACTACGTCCAGTTTTTCCAGCATCTCTTCCAGTGTTTCAATGGAATACTCTCTGGCCTGGGCGCGCAGCGTACGAATATTATTAAGAACTTTTAGTGCTTCGCTCATTGTCCTGGTCTCTGAATAAGGGAGAAGTTGTGTTGCCCGCTAATAGTAGTGGTGACATTAAATAACTTCAATCACAAACGTATTTCTTCAGCGAATAAAATGAAAATTAAAAAATAATGTTGATCATAAAAAATCAAAGCGATGCCCCGAAGAAATAATCTCCCCTCTGTCGTTATGAAATAAATTTAATGTATTTAACTTGCTGTAAATAATGTCATCTCTTTTATTGCGGTTAAAATAAGAAAAACCTATTTCACTCTGCGATAGAGCCCATCGGCACTGGAAACGGTTCCTGATGAAAATTCCGGCTATCTGTCAGGCATTCTCCCTCTCTCAGCAGCAACGCATGGGCTGTGCTTTGTGATAATATGCGCACCATTCTGTTCAGTCCTGATGAAGATACGCTCCTATGGCCCAACTCTATTTCTATTACTCTGCGATGAACGCAGGGAAATCGACCGCACTGTTACAATCCTCCTATAACTATCAGGAGCGGGGTATGCGCTCGCTGGTTTACACTGCCGAAATCGACAACCGTTTTGGTGCCGGTCAGGTAAGCTCCCGTATCGGACTCTCGTCACCAGCCTTGCTCTATAATGCCGATACCGCGCTGTTCAGCGACATTGCGGCGGAACATGCCGCACAGCCTATTCACTGCGTGCTGGTCGATGAGAGCCAGTTTCTCACCCGTGAGCAGGTCAAAGCGCTCTCTGATGTGGTCGACGATCTTGATATTCCAGTGCTCTGCTATGGCCTGCGTACCGATTTTCGCGGCGAACTCTTTGTTGGCAGTCAGTATCTGCTGGCGTGGGCCGATAAGCTGGTCGAACTCAAAACCATCTGTCACTGTGGCCGCAAGGCCAGCATGGTGCTGCGACTGGACAGCGAAGGGAAGCCCTTCAGTGAAGGTGAGCAGGTAGTCATCGGGGGGAATGAACGCTACATCTCGGTCTGCCGTAAGCACTATAAACAGGCCATAGAGCAGGGCTCGCTGCAGGCGATTCACGGCGCACATACGCCCGTCATCTGACACGTTTTTCAGCCAGTAAAAAACCCGCCGCGGCGGGTTTTTTCATCAGGTTATCAGAACGGTACTATCAGACTTTCTTCGCTTTCTTCTCCGCTTTAACTTCTTTTACCGGCTGTTCAGCGACCGCTTCGGCAACGCTTGAGAAAGGTTCGACAAACTCACGGCCGTAGTAGGTGTCGAGCATAATCTGTTTCAGCTCGGCAATCAGCGGATAGCGTGGGTTTGCGCCGGTACACTGGTCATCAAACGCATCATCGGCCAGCTTGTCGACTTTGGCCAGGAAGTCCGCTTCCTGCACGCCGGCTTCGCGGATAGAGGTCGGAATGCCGAGCTCAGTTTTGATCTCATCCAGCCAGGCCAGCAGCTTCTCAATTTTCTGCGCGGTGCGGTCGCCAGGGGCGCTCAGGCCCAGGTGGTCAGCAACTTCCGCGTAGCGACGGCGCGCCTGTGGGCGGTCATACTGGCTGAACGCGGTCTGCTTGGTCGGGTTGTCATTTGCGTTGTAGCGGATGACGTTCGAGATTAACAGGGCGTTAGCCAGACCGTGCGGAATATGAAACTCTGAACCCAGCTTATGCGCCATGGAGTGACAGACCCCAAGGAAGGCGTTAGCAAAGGCGATACCGGCGATAGTGGCCGCATTGTGAACACGTTCGCGCGCCACCGGATTTCTGGCACCTTCCGCGTAGCTGGCGGGCAGGTTCTCTTTCAGCAGTTTCAGTGCCTGCAGTGCCTGGCCGTCTGAGTATTCATTCGCCAGCACAGACACATAGGCTTCCAGCGCATGGGTAACCGCATCCAGGCCGCCGAAGGCGCAGAGTGAGCGGGGCATTTCCATCACCAGGTTAGCATCGACAATCGCCATATCCGGGGTCAGCGCATAGTCAGCGAGAGGATATTTCTGGCCTGTCGCATCATCGGTGACGACGGCAAACGGTGTCACTTCTGAACCGGTGCCGGATGTGGTGGTGATGGCCACCATGCGCGCCTTGACGCCCATTTTCGGGAACTTGTAGATACGTTTACGGATATCCATGAAGCGCAGTGCCAGCTCTTCAAAGTGGGTTTCCGGATGTTCATACATCACCCACATGATTTTCGCTGCGTCCATCGGGGAGCCGCCACCCAGCGCGATGATCACGTCCGGTTTAAAGCTGTTCATCTGCTCGGCACCTTTACGCACAATGCTCAGCGTCGGATCGGCTTCCACTTCAAAGAAGACTTCCGTTTCAATACCGTGTGATTTCAGAACGCGGGTGACCTGATCGGCATAACCGTTATTGAACAGGAAGCGGTCAGTCACGATAAAGGCCCGTTTCGCGCCGTCCGTTGCCACCTCTTCCAGCGCAATGGGCAGGGAACCGCGACGGAAGTAGATAGATTTAGGAAGTTTATGCCACAACATATTCTCAGCTCGCTTGGCGACAGTTTTGGTGTTGATAAGGTGTTTCGGACCGACGTTCTCTGAAATCGAGTTGCCGCCCCAGGAACCACAACCCAGCGTCAGAGAGGGGGCCAGTTTGAAGTTGTAGAGGTCCCCGATACCGCCCTGAGAAGCGGGCGTATTGATCAAAATACGCGCGGTTTTCATCCTGTCGCCAAAGTAGTGCACACGTTCGGTCTGGTTATCCTGGTCGGTATAGAGGCACGAGGTGTGGCCGATACCGCCCATGGCGACCAGTTTTTCTGCTTTATCTACCGCGTCGTTGAAATCTTTCGCCCGGTACATTGCCAGGGTTGGCGAAAGTTTTTCATGGGCAAAGGGTTCAGATTCGTCCACCAGTTTTACTTCGCCAATCAGGATTTTGGTGCTGGGTGGCACGCTGATGCCTGCCATCTCCGCAATTTTGAACGCGGGCTGGCCGACGATGGCGGCGTTCAGACCGCCGTTTTTCAGAATGATATTCTGCACCGCGCTCAGCTCCGCTCCCTGCAGCAGGTAACCGCCGTGGCTGGCAAAACGCTCACGCACTGCGTCGTAAACTGCATCAACCACGATGACCGACTGTTCCGAGGCGCAGATCACCCCGTTATCAAAGGTTTTGGACATCAGAATCGAGGCGACGGCCCGCTTCAGGTCGGCGGTTTCATCAATCACCACTGGCGTATTACCGGCACCGACGCCGATGGCGGGTTTACCGGAGCTGTAGGCCGCTTTCACCATGCCTGGACCGCCAGTTGCGAGGATCAGATTAATGTCAGGGTGGTGCATCAGCTGGTTTGACAGCTCAACAGAGGGGGCATCGATCCAGCCGATAATATCTTTTGGCGCACCGGCTGCAATGGCAGCCTGCAGCACGATGTCCGCCGCTTTGTTGGTGGCATCTTTGGCACGGGGGTGTGGCGAGAAGATAATACCGTTGCGGGTTTTCAGGCTGATTAACGCTTTAAAGATGGCGGTAGAGGTGGGGTTAGTCGTCGGCACAATACCGCAAATCAGACCAATAGGTTCGGCGATAGTGATGGTGCCGAAGGTGTCATCGGTGGCTAACACACCGCAGGTCTTTTCATCTTTATAGGCGTTGTAGATATATTCTGACGCAAAATGGTTTTTAATGACTTTGTCTTCGACAATGCCCATGCCGGATTCGGCAACGGCCATTCTGGCGAGAGGAATACGAGCGTCTGCGGCGGCGAGGGCGGCGGCACGGAAAATGGCGTCGACCTGCTGTTGAGAAAAATTGGCATATTCACGCTGGGCTTTTTTTACACGTTCAACCAGTGCATTGAGTTCAGCGACATTCGTAACGGCCATGGTGTTCTCCTGAGGAAGTTAAACTTTTTTAGTAAACAATCCTGCGCCCTGAGTATAGTCACGCTGTCATAACGCGTCCTATCGGCCCGAAATGCATGGATTTTCAACTGTTTAATAAAAGAGTCTTGTCAGGCAGTCCGTCAGATTTTCATTGAGACTGCTAATACTTCCGTTACGAAAAGATTACCTGGTTTGGGGTAGGGTAATTTTGATGCAGATCAATTTAACCCCAAGCTGACACCTTTCAGCCGGGCTTTTTGCGCCACCTTGTTTCGAATCTGTTTGCACCATGTAAGCCGGCTGGCCATAGCGACAAAATCCAGTCTCATTCAGAACGCTGGGGGAATCCGCTATGGGTTCCGCCTTAAGTGGCATAAATAGCGGCGTATTCATCTGGCGTCTGTACCGCTTTTCACTTACATTAGGCGCGATTTCCCCCCTGCGTTACGGAGCCATGTCGTGAACCCTGCACTGTTAGATCTTTCAGGCTATATAAAATTCTTTGTCGGGCTGTTCGCGCTGGTTAATCCGGTCGGCATTATTCCGGTGTTCATCAGTATGACCCGCTATCAGGCGGCAGCTGAACGCAATAAAACGAATTTAACCGCCAATCTGGCGGTGGCCATTATCCTCTGGACCTCGCTGTTCCTCGGCGATGCGATTCTGCGGGTGTTTGGCATCTCGATTGACTCGTTCCGCATTGCGGGCGGGATTCTCGTCGTGACCATTGCGATGTCGATGATTAGTGGCAAGCTGGGCGAGGATAAGCAGAACAAACAGGAGAAGTCAGAAACGGCCATTCGCGAAAGCGTTGGCGTAGTGCCTCTGGCGCTTCCCCTGATGGCCGGTCCGGGTGCCATCAGTTCGACGATTGTCTGGAGCACCCGCTATCACAGCTGGCTTAACCTGCTGGGCTTTACGCTGGCGATTGCCATTTTTGCCTTATGTTGCTGGCTGCTGTTTCGGGCCGCGCCTTTGATGGTGCGGATACTGGGACAGACTGGTATTAACGTGATTACCCGTATCATGGGACTGTTACTGATGGCCCTGGGTATTGAGTTTGTTGTTACCGGCCTGAAGTCTATATTTCCCGGACTGCTCAATTAACACCTCACTTATTTCAGGCAGCGAAGCGTAAACCTGATCCGTAATGGTGCAATCGACGGTTTTATTGCACCATTACAATGCAATTATTCGTCACGCTTAAAAGATTCAGCCGATTATAAATTTCATTACTGCTGGCCGGTTCACAGACTTCTGTCAGCGAAATAATGTCACGATTTTCACACCATATTCTTCTGTCTTGATTCTTCCCTCCCTCATAAACACCCGCCTGAGAGCAATAAGGCTGGATGTTTCTCACGCCAGATACCGACTTTGGAAGATAAGTGCCAAAAACCGTGCGTATTCATGATGCAAAGCACGTCTGCACAGGGTTTCCGACTAAAACGCCTATTTTTCATATCGATATGATATTTTCAGGTCGAAAATTAACACTTCCGCTGCGTGACAACTCATGATAAAAGAGAATTAGTTAACATTTTAGCTATTTTACTTTGGCGCCCTCTGATGGCTTCTGATAATTTCTGGCCCAGCGTGAATTTTTTTCTCCGAAAGTGCAAAGTGAGAACGCTTTTTGCTTAAGCCTGTCGGGATACTTAAAAAAGGTTGGCGTTTCGGATGACTGGGATGATGAATGTGCAGCAACAGCGGCTGACTCTCGCCGCACTGTTAATAGCGTTTCCGCCGGCTTATGCCGCCACGGTTCCCCCCGGAACGACGCTGGCCGCGCAGCAACAGATTGTGATTAATAATGGCAGTGAAGTCTCTTCGCTGGATCCCCATAAAACCGAAGGTGTGCCGGAATCCAATATTATTCACAACCTGCTGGACGGTCTGGTTAACACCGATAATTTCGGTCAGGTCGTCCCCGGCGTTGCCCTGAGCTGGGAGAATCCGCAGCCCACCGTCTGGATCTTTAACCTGCGGGATGATGCTAAGTGGAGTAATGGTGAGCCGGTGACCGCCGCAGATTTTGTCTACAGCTGGCGTCGGCTGGTGGACCCTGCCACCGCATCCCCTTACTCCAGCTATCTGCAGGCCGCCCATGTTGCCGGGATCGATGCGATTCTGGCTGGTAAAGCGTCACCCGATCAGCTGGGCGTGAAAGCGCTGGATGACCACCGGCTGCAGATTACGCTGACTGAACCGGTGCCTTATCTGGTAGCCATGCTGGCGCACACGGCGCTGAAGCCGGTTTATGCACCTGCTATCAAAGAGTGGGGCGATGCCTGGACCCGGCCGGGTCACTATATCGGTAACGGTGCTTATACCTTAAGCGACTGGGTAGTGAATGAAAAAATTGTTCTGAAGCGCAATCCTCACTACTGGGACAATGCCCATACGGTGATTGAGCAGGGGACCTTCCTGCCCATCGCCTCTGAAAACAGCGATATCAACCGCTACCGCAGTGGCGGAACGGACATCACCAACAGCGCCCTGCCGCCGGAGATGTTTGGCAAGCTGCGCAGGGATCTCGGCGATGAGGTGAAGATCAGTCCGCTGCTCTGCACGTTTTATTATGAAATCAATAACAAAAAGGCGCCGTTCACCGATCCACGGGTGCGCGCCGCCCTAAAGATGACCCTCGACCGTGAGGTGATTGCCAGAAAAATTATGGGGCAGGGACAGATTCCGGCTTACAGCCTGACGCCGCCCTTTACCGCTGGTATTAAGCTGACACCGCCAGCCTGGTTTACCTGGACGCAGGCGCAACGCAATGAGGCGGCGAAAAAGCTGCTGGCAGAGGCGGGATTCAACGCCGCCAATCCGCTGACCTTTACGCTGCTCTATAACACTTCCGATCAGAATAAACGGCAGGCGATTGCGGCCGCTTCAATGTGGCAGAAAAATCTCGGCGCAAAAGTCACCCTGCAGAATCAGGAGTGGAAGACGATGCTGGAGACCCGCCATCAGGCCCAGTATGACGTGGTGCGAGCCACCTGGTGCGCCGATTACAATGAGCCTTCAACCTTTCTCAACATGCTGATCAGCAATGCCTCGATCAATACCGCCTTTTACAGCAGTGCGGCCTTTGACGAGCTGATGGCGAAGAGCCTGACGGCGGGCAGTGAGGCGCAGCGCGCGGAGCTCTATCAGCAGGCTGAAACACAACTCGACAAAGACTCACCCATTGTGCCAGTTTACTACCGCGTCAGTGTGCGCCTGGTGAAGCCCTGGGTTGGCGGTTTCACGGGCAAAGACCCGCAGGATATGACAGACCTGAAGTACTATTTTATTAAAAAACACTGATCTGCTCGCCATCCTGGTGAGACAGACGGGAAGCGCATCAGCAAACAGACCAATTTTTTGGGGTCACTCTCCCGGGTTAAGGGAGCCCGGAAACGGGGGACGCCGCGGCAGAACAGCGCTGCGGTGACGATAATAAAACTGGAGTGTAATAATGAACAACATCACGAAAAAAAGCCTGATAGCAGCGGGCGTCTTCGCCGCAATAAGTGCCCTGGCAGGGAATGCGGCTTTCGCGGCGACCGTGCCTGCAGGCGTTGAGCTGGCAGCCAAACAGGAACTCGTTCGCGGCAATGGCGATGAAGTGCAGTCGCTCGACCCGCACAAAATCGAGGGCGTGCCGGAAGATAACGTGGCGCGCGATCTCTATGAGGGTCTGCTGGTCAATGACAGCAACGGCAAACCGATTCCGGCCGTGGCGGAAAGCTACGAAAATAAAGATTTCAAGGTGTGGACTTTCCACCTGCGTAAAAATGCCAAATGGTCTAACGGCGAGCCGGTAACCGCACAGGACTTCGTCTACAGCTGGCAGCGTCTGGTTGACCCGAAAACGGCTTCACCCTACGCCAGCTATCCTCAGTATGGTCATATCCTGAACGTTGATGACATCATCGCAGGTAAAAAGCCCGTTACCGATCTGGGCGTGAAAGCGATTGATGACCACACGCTGGAAGTGACCCTGAGTGAGCCGGTTCCCTATTTTGATAAGCTGCTGATCAACTCCGTGATGTCACCGGTTTATAAACCGGCGATTGAGAAGTTCGGCGAACAGTGGACTCAGCCGCAAAACTGGGTCGGCAACGGTGCCTTTAAGCTCGACGCACACGTTATCAACGAACGCATCACGCTGGTGCGTAACCCGAACTACTGGGACAACGAGCACACCGTGCTGAACAAGGTTACCTACCTGCCAATCAGCTCTGAAGTCAGTGACGTCAACCGTTACTTCTCCGAGAACGGCAGCGACATGACCTATAACAACCTGCCGATCGAGCTGTTCAAAAAGCTGCAGCGCGAAAACGGCAAAGAGCTGCATGTCGATCCTTATCTCTGCACCTACTACTACGAAATCAATAACCAGAAAGCGCCATTTACCGATCCGCGCGTTCGTGCCGCCCTGAAGCTGGGTCTGGACCGTGACATCATGGTGAATAAAGTGCTGGCCCAGGGTCAGAAGCCGGCCTACAGCTTCACACCGCCAGCCACCGACGGTATGGAAATCCTGCCGCCAGACTGGTTCAAGTGGTCACAGGATAAACGTAACGCCGAAGCGAAAAAACTGCTGGCTGAAGCGGGCTACACGGCGGATAAACCGCTGACTTTCAACCTGCTCTACAACACCTCCGATCTGCATAAGAAGCTCGCGATTGCAGCCTCGTCGATCTGGAAGAAAAATATCGGTGTGAATATCAAGCTGGAAAACCAGGAGTGGAAAACCTTCCTGGACACCCGTCATCAGGGTAACTTCGATGTGGCGCGTGCGGCCTGGTGTGCGGACTACAATGAACCGACGTCCTTCCTGAACATCATGCTCTCTAACAGCAGCAGTAACACCTCGCACTATAAGAGCGATGCGTTTGACAAAGTGGTGCGTGACGCGATCAAAGCGCCGGATGCCAAAGGCCGTGCAGCGGACTATCAGCAGGCCGAGCAGATCCTGGATAAAGACAGCACCATCGTACCGGTTTACTACTACGTGAATACGCGTCTGGTGAAACCTTACGTTGGTGGTTACACCGGTAAAGATCCGCTGGATAAAACGCTGTCTAAAGACTTCTACATCATTAAACACTAATAGCGTTCAGGCTATCAGCAGTGGCGGCGCTTCTCGCGCCGCCTTTTTACTATTTTTTATATGTTGTGAAGCAACAGCCTGGTAGGTACGGCAATGTTAAAATTCATCCTGCGTCGCTTGCTTGAAGCGATTCCGACGCTGTTCGTCCTGATTACCATCTCCTTCTTTATGATGCGACTGGCACCCGGCAGCCCCTTTACCGGCGAGCGCACCCTGGCACCGGAAGTGATGGCCAACATTGAGGCGAAATATCACCTCAACGATCCTATCGGTAAGCAATATGTCGATTACCTGGTCCAGCTGGCCCACGGCGATTTCGGCCCATCCTTTAAATACAAAGATTATTCGGTTAACTATCTGGTCGCGCACGCGTTCCCGGTCTCGGCAAAACTGGGTCTGGCCGCGTTCCTGCTGGCGATCGTGCTCGGCGTCACGGCCGGGGTCATCGCCGCGCTGAAACAGAACACACTGTGGGACTTCGCGGTAATGGGGGTGGCAATGACCGGCGTGGTGATACCCAGCTTTGTGGTCGCGCCGCTGCTGGTCCTGCTGTTCGCGATCAGCCTGAAATGGCTGCCGGGCGGGGGCTGGAATGGCGGGCAGTGGAACTACATGCTGCTGCCGATGGTGGCACTCTCACTGGCTTACATTGCGAGCATTGCCCGTATCACCCGTGGATCGATGATTGAAGTGATGCACTCCAACTTTATCCGCACGGCTCGCGCTAAAGGCTTACCGCTGCGCCGCATTGTGCTGCGTCATGCGCTGAAACCGGCTCTGCTGCCGGTCATCTCCTATATGGGACCCGCCTTTGTCGGCATCATCACCGGTTCGATGGTGATCGAATCGATCTACGGTCTGCCGGGCATCGGTCAGCTGTTTGTAAATGGTGCACTGAACCGCGACTACTCGCTGGTGATGAGCCTGACGATTCTGGTCGGTCTGCTGACTATCCTGTTTAACGCGATTGTTGACGTGCTCTATGCCGTTATCGATCCCAAAATTCGTTACTGATTGCGGAGTTCGCCATGATGTTAAGTAAGAAAAACAGCGAAGCTCTTGATGCGTTCAGTGAGAAGCTGGAAGTAGAAGGGCGCAGTCTCTGGCAGGACGCGCGTCGTCGTTTTATCCATAACCGGGCAGCCCTGATCAGCCTGCTGGTGCTGCTGGTCATTACACTGTTTGTGATTATCGCGCCGATGGTGGCGCAGTTCACCTACGACGATACCGACTGGGCGATGATGTCTTCACCGCCGGATACCACCTCCGGCCACTGGTTCGGCACCGACTCGTCGGGGCGTGACCTGCTGGTGCGTGTGGCCATTGGCGGCCGGATCTCCCTGATGGTCGGCGTCGCTTCTGCCCTGATCGCCGTGGTGGTCGGTACCCTGTATGGCTCCATTGCCGGTTACCTGGGCGGCAAAACCGACTCGGCCATGATGCGTGTTCTGGAAATCCTCAACTCCTTCCCGTTCATGTTCTTCGTGATCCTGCTGGTGACCTTCTTTGGTCGTAACATCCTGCTGATCTTTGCCGCCATCGGCATGGTTTCGTGGCTGGATATGGCGCGTATTGTGCGCGGCCAGACGCTGAGCCTGAAGCGCAAAGAGTTTATCGAAGCCGCTCATGTAGGTGGGGTATCGACCTGGAAAATTGTGGTGCGCCATATCGTGCCCAACGTGCTGGGGGTGGTGGTGGTTTATGCCTCACTGCTGGTGCCCAGTATGATCCTGTTTGAATCCTTCCTGAGCTTCCTGGGTCTGGGCACGCAGGAACCTCTGAGCAGCTGGGGCGCACTGCTGAGCGATGGAGCCAACTCCATGGAAGTGTCGCCGTGGCTGTTGCTGTTCCCGGCGGGCTTCCTGGTGGTCACGCTGTTCTGTTTCAACTTTATCGGCGATGGCCTGCGTGATGCCCTCGACCCGAAAGATCGTTAAGGAGTTTCCCGATGACTATTCATGAATTTCAGCCAGCGATGGCGGCCCGCGCGGGAAGCGAACAGCTACTTACGGTCAAAGATTTACGCGTCACCTTTGGCACGCACGATGGTGATGTCACCGCGGTGAACAATCTGAACTTCTCGCTGCGCGCAGGTGAGACGCTGGGCATTGTCGGTGAGTCTGGCTCGGGCAAGTCACAGACCGCCTTTGCCCTGATGGGGCTGCTGGCGAAAAACGGGCGCATTGGCGGTTCTGCGCTGTTCAACGGCAAAGAGATCCTGAATCTGCCGGAAAGCCAGCTTAACCGGCTGCGCGCTGAGCAGATCGCGATGATCTTCCAGGACCCGATGACCTCGCTCAATCCCTATATGCGGGTCGGCGAGCAGCTGATGGAAGTGCTGAAACTGCACAAGGGGATGAGCAGCGCACAGGCTTTCGAAGAGTCGGTGAGAATGCTGGATGCGGTGAAGATGCCGGAAGCGCGCAAGCGAATGAAAATGTATCCGCATGAGTTCTCCGGTGGGATGCGCCAGCGCGTGATGATCGCCATGGCGCTGCTCTGTCGTCCAAAGCTGCTGATTGCCGATGAACCGACCACGGCGCTGGATGTGACGGTGCAGGCGCAGATCATGACGCTGCTCAATGATCTGAAGCGCGAGTTCAACACCGCCATCATCATGATCACCCACGATCTCGGCGTGGTGGCGGGGATCTGCGACAAAGTGCTGGTGATGTACGCCGGACGCACCATGGAGTATGGCCGCGCCCGCGATGTCTTTTACCAGCCCGCCCATCCTTATTCGATCGGCCTGCTCAATGCCGTACCACGCCTGGATGCCGAGGGCGAGAGCCTCACGACCATTCCGGGGAATCCACCCAATCTGCTGCGTCTGCCGCAGGGCTGTCCGTTCCAGCCGCGCTGCCCGCACGCGATGGATATCTGCACCCAGTCGCCGCCGCTGGAGCCGTTTGGCGATGGCCGTCTGCGTGCCTGCTTTAAGCCGGTGGAGGAGTTAGTATGAGCACCGTAGCTGAAAAGAAAGTGTTACTGGAAATCGCCGACCTGAAGGTGCATTTCGACATTAAAGATGGCAAGCAGTGGTTCTGGCAGCCTTCAAAGACCCTGAAAGCGGTGGACGGGGTCAGCCTGCGTCTCTATGAAGGGGAGACCCTGGGCGTGGTGGGCGAGTCCGGCTGCGGCAAATCGACGCTGGCACGCGCCATTATCGGGCTGGTCAAAGCCACAGAAGGGCGTGTCGCCTGGTTAGGCCGCGATCTGCTCGGTCAGAGCGAAGAGGAGTGGCGCAAGGCGCGCAGCGACATTCAGATGATCTTCCAGGACCCGCTGGCCTCTCTGAATCCGCGTATGACTATCGGCGATATCATCGCCGAGCCGCTGCGCACCTATCATCCGAAGATGGCGCGTCAGGAAGTGAAAGACCGCGTCAAAAATATGATGATGAAGGTGGGCCTGCTGCCGAACCTGATTAACCGCTATCCGCATGAGTTTTCGGGCGGCCAGTGCCAGCGTATCGGCATCGCCCGAGCGCTGATTCTGGAGCCAAAGCTCATTATCTGTGATGAGCCGGTGTCGGCGCTCGACGTGTCGATTCAGGCGCAGGTGGTGAATCTGCTGCAGCAGCTGCAGCGTGAAATGGGACTGTCGCTGATCTTCATCGCGCACGATCTGGCCGTGGTGAAACATATCTCTGACCGGGTGCTGGTGATGTATCTGGGACATGCGGTAGAACTGGGCACGTACAGCGAGGTCTATGGCAATCCGCAGCACCCTTACACCCGGGCACTGATGTCTGCCGTGCCGATTCCCGATCCCGATCTGGAGAAGAACAAGCAGATTCAGCTACTGGAAGGGGAGCTGCCGTCGCCGATCAATCCGCCGTCAGGCTGTGTGTTCCGCACCCGCTGTCCGATTGCCGGACCGGAGTGTGCGAAAACCCGTCCGCTGCTGGAAGGCAGCTTCCACCATGCGGTCTCCTGTCTCAAGGTCGACCCGCTCTGAAGCAAAACGCCGGGCAATTGCCCGGCGTTTTCTGTTGTGGGATGCTGCGCGACGACGACATTCCCGTCACCGCGCATCTACGGTCTATTCACGCCACAGGATATGACACAGCTTGTGATCTTTTTCACGGCACAGCAGCACGCGCGCAAAGACGTCGGTGATCGGCTCACCGTCCGCTTCACCCAGCCCAATCACCACCTCGGCGAAAAAGTCAGGGTTCAAATCGAAATCAACATGATCTTTCCAGTCTTCAGACGGGTCGAACAGCTCTGCGCCACCGCGCTCCTCAAACTGCAGATTGAAGAGAATGATGTCTGCCGGATCGAGATTGTCACCTGCCAGTTCGAGAAAAATATCGTAGGCCTGTTCCAGCGTTTCATCTTCGGTAAGGCGATTATTTAAATCCATAGTCTGTCCTGTCTGCCTGCGGCCATTTACACAATCTGGCTCGTTTTACAGTAAAGGGCTGAAGAAGTAAAACAGTCGTTCAACAATGCGCTGCCACCAGGCACGTTTTGCCCAGCGCTTACCCTCCAGCAGGCGCGACCGCGCGATATAGTCATCCTGTACGCAGGCCAGGTCACTGCCGAAGCCCGCATCATCCACTACCAGCGTCACCTCGAAATTAAGCCATAAACTGCGCATATCGAGATTCACGGTGCCGACCAGGCTCAGCTGTCCGTCCACCAGCACGCTCTTGGTATGCAGCAGGCCATCCTCAAACTGGTAAATCTTCACGCCCGCCTCCAGCAATTCACTGAAGAAGGCGCGGCTGGCCCAGCCGACCAGCAGCGAGTCATTGTGACGCGGCAGGATCAGGCTGACGCTGACGCCACGCTGCGCTGCCGTGCAGATCGCATGCAGCAGGTCGTCGCTGGGCACAAAGTAGGGGGTCGTCATGATCAGCTGCTCACGTGCCGAATAGACGGCGGTCAGCAGGGCCTGATGGATCATATCTTCCGGAAAACCGGGACCGGAGGCGATCACCTGCACGGTGTGGCCGCTCTCCTGTTCAAACGGCATGATGTTGCGATCGGGCGGGGGCGGCAGAATGCGCTTACCGGTCTCTATTTCCCAGTCGCAGCTGAAAACAATCCCCATCGCGGTCGCGACCGGGCCTTCCATACGCGCCATCAGATCAATCCACTGACCCACACCGGCACTCTGTTTAAAGAAGCGGGGGTCGACCAGATTCATACTGCCGGTGTAGGCGATGTAGTTATCAATCAGCACGATTTTACGATGCTGGCGCAGATCCATCCGCCGCAGGAAGACGCGCAGCAGGCTCACCTGTAACGCTTCCACCACGTCAATGCCGGCGTTGCGCATCATGCCCGCCCAGGGGCTGCGGAAAAAGTTTACGCTGCCCGCTGAGTCCAGCAGCAGACGGCAGTGGACGCCACGGCGCGACGCCGCCATCAGCGATTCGGCAACTTCATCTGCCAGACCACCGGGGTGCCAGATGTAAAACACCATCTCGATATTATGGCGGGCCAGCTGGATGTCACGAATCAGTGCCTGCATCACATCATCGGCGCTGGTTAACAGTTGCAGCTGATTTCCCTTTACCCCGGCAATGCCCTGACGATGGTAGCAAAGCTCAAATAACGAGCGCGCGACGTCGCTGTGTTCCGTCGCGAAAATCTCGCGGCACTGCTTCAGATCGTTCAGCCAGCGGGCCGTTGACGGCCACATGGTGCGGGCGCGCTCCGCGCGACGTTTACCCAGGTGCAGTTCGCCAAAGGAGAGATAAGCGATAATGCCGACCAGCGGCAGAATATAGATAACCAGCAGCCAGGCCATCGCCGACGTGACAGCCCGGCGCTTTATCAGGATGCGCAGTGTGACACCGGCAATCAGCAGCCAGTAACCAAACAGCAGCAACCAGCTGATCAGCGTATAAAAAGTGGTCATAAAGTGGACATCCCGTTCGCGCTTCCGTCTGGCAAGTTTACGTGCAGATGACGGCTAACGAAACCTTTATCCCTGACGAGAATAATGAGAGAACAGATTGGGTATTGTCGCAGAGATCTCTATAATGCGGCGGCGTAGACGATGGCAGAGAGGAAGTGATGAAACGAAGCAGAAATGAAGTGGCACGCTGGAGAATGTTACGGCAGGTTCACCGTCGCCGTTCACGCTGGCTGGAAGGGCAATCACGCCGCTATAAGCGCATCCATTGTATCCGCCACCAGCTGGCGCAGCAGCAGCGCCGATCGATTCTGTTCATCACGCAGATGGTTTAATCCCGCACCTCTTCAGCCCGCCCGTAAGCCGATACCCTTTGAGGCAGCAGGCGGGCTGCGCATTGTCCGCGGCACCCTCAGGCTTCAAAAAAGCCCTGCTCGGCCAGTAACCGGCGCGCCTGAGCCTGCTCCTGAGGCGACGCTCCCCGATCGTTGACCTCGAGCATCAGACAGGGCATTGCGCTGCCCAGCGCCGCTGGCCGGCGATAACCCTCCCGATCGTACCATTCGTAACTCCACCGGCCTGATTTGCGCTGATAGTAGATCGTCAGCCAGGCAGAGCAGTTCGCCGGATAACCACTTAATACTTCTATTTTAGGATCGGCCAGCGCGGCAAGCCGGGATAACAGCGTGTCAGCCAGAGTGAGAACCGGAACAGGATAGGTTTTATTCATAGTGAGCTCGCGACAGTGCGGTGCATCCATTCAGAGGTGTAAATCACGAATAGTAAATGTAGACAGAGGTAACAAATAAATCCTCTCGCCGGTCAAAAAAAGCCGTAAGTTAAAAGGATCAGGCGAAAAAGGGGCGGGTCTGAGGGGGCTGACAGGGGATGTGTACAAAGAGAAAAGAAACTTGTACAACTTTACATTGTTTTAAGTCTATGTATTAAATGAATTTAATGAAAAATGTCACGCTTTGGGTGATTTTTCGCGCTAAATACCTGTACAGTAGGGGCGTTTTTGTATAACTTTACCGCATCGCTTAGTAACTTTAACGACGCCTTTAAGGGACAATCATGCAGACTAACGTACATATTCCCGCTTCAGTTTCAGACATTACCGCCTATCTGCACAGTGCTGCACAGCCTTCACAGCAGGCGATCCTGGGGTCGGTTGTCACGGAAATTATTCGTTCCGGCCGCAGCCTGAACCGCAAAGCGATCTGCTCAAAACTGATTAGCCGCCTGCAGCATGTTACCAGCCCGGAAGAAGAACAGCACTATCACGCGCTGATTGGTCTGATTCTGGATCGCGGCTGATATAAAGATAACAGAGTATGAAGAACAGGACAGTCAATCAGCTGTCCTGATCTTTAATGCCTTTTACCCCAGTGGCTTTATGGTCAGCCGGGATGAAGCGGCTTCGTCATCATCAGCGTGACATTTACCAGCTGCAACGCTGCTGCCAGCACAATCAGCATCACGATCGTCTGTTTCTTGCTGCGCCAGCCCTGCGTCCGCCAGAGATAAATAGCCCTGCCAAGCAGTAAAGCGATGACCAGCAGCAGCGCCAGAATAACAATCTGCATATTCCCTCTCTCTACGAAAAAAAATGGCTTCTGCGCCAGGCACAGAAGCCATTTTTAATACTCAGATGCAATCAGAAGACGCGTTTGAACGGCTTAACCGCGACCTGACTGTAGACGCCCGCCGCAATATAGGGATCATCCTGCGCCCAGGATTGCGCCGCTTCCAGCGACGGGAACTCCGCAATGACGGTGGAACCGGTAAAGCCCGCCACGCCGGGATCGTTACTGTCCACGGCGGGCATCGGACCAGCGATAATCAGGCGTCCCTCTTCGTGAAGCAGTTTGAGCCGTGCCAGATGGGCAGGGCGCACGGCGTTACGCTTTTCCAGTGAATCTGCAGTATCTTCTGCATAAATGACGTAAAGCACTCAGGAACTCCCATTAACCAGAATTTTGCACACGTTAAGGGATTGCCCTTCAGAGTGCAAACGAAAACTCGGGCGGCTGGGAGGCGCAGCATAAAGGGCTAAATGCGCTTTTCTGATGGCCTGAAGGCGGGAGTTATTGAAACTGATTGCTATTTGCATTTAAAATCGCTGCTTCATTCAATCAATGCGACTGTTATGACCACGCTGACTATGCCCTTACCCAAACGCACGCCACTCTCCATGTTGCTGTCTGTTGTTCTGCATGGGGCCGTCATTGCCGGAATTCTGTATGCGTCATTCCAGCAGGTGACGGAAGTGCCAAAGGCCTCTCAGCCCATCAGCGTCACCATGGTTGCCCCGGAAGTTCAGCCCGAGCCTGCTCCGGCTGTTGTGCAGCCGCCTGCACCAGAGCCTGAGCCGCAGCCAGAACCGGAACCTCAGCTGGCGCCGGAACCGCCGAAAGCGGAACCGGTGCCGATACCAAAACCTGAGCCGAAGCCCAAACCAAAACCCAAACCTAAAACCGAGCACAAGCGGGAGAAACCTGTACGCGACGTGAAGCCGCGTCAGGAGAGTAAACCGCAGGATAATCCGTTCCGGCAGGAGGCGCCGGCGACCCAGACCCGCCCAGCCACTGCACCAAAAGCGACTCCGTCACCGACAGCATCGGTATCAACCGGCCCGAAAGCGCTGAGCGTCAGTAAGCCAGGCTATCCTCAGCGCGCTTATGCGCTGCGGGTTGAAGGGCGCGTGCGGGTGAAGTTTGACGTGGACAGTGACGGTCGGGTAGAGAACATTCAGATCCTCTCTGCGGAACCGCGCAATATGTTTGAGCGCGACGTAAAGCAGGCGATGAAAAAGTGGCGTTACCAGAGCGGTCGCCCGGGTCAGGGACTCACAATGAATATCGTCTTTAAGCTTAAAGGCGGGGCCAGCATAGAGTAAGAGGCCGGGTCAGGCGGAGATGCCTGACCCGTTTTTTATTCGCCGGGCTGCTGATTGGCGCGGCCGGCTGGCAGCGGAAGGGAATTGCCCGCACTGTCCACGGCCACATAGATAAAGACCGCTTCGGTGGCACAATAAGTCTGTCCAATCGGCTCAGACGACACTTTCTTGATCCACACCTCGACGTTAATGGTCATCGAACTGTTGCCGGTCCGGATACAGCGCGCATGACAGCTCACGACATCCCCTACCGCCACCGGCTTCAGAAATGACATGCCGTCGACGCGTACCGTCACCACGCGGCCTTCCGCGATCTCTTTAGCCAGAATCGCGCCGCCCATATCCATCTGTGACATCAGCCAGCCACCAAAGATATCGCCGTTAGCGTTGGTGTCTGCCGGCATGGCGAGCGTACGCAGCACCATTTCACCTTGCGGTAATTTATGTTTTTCGCCCATTGCTTCCTGTTCTTATGCAGATGAATGCTGAAAAAAAGCCCGGCGAACCGGGCGGGTGATTATTTTTGTTCCTGCTGCGGCATCTGTCGCCAGATATAGAGTCCGCTAAGCAGGGTAAACAGTAAGGTCAGACCGGTGAGACCAAACACTTTAAAGTTAACCCAAAACGCCTGGGATAACCAAAAGGCGACGTAGATGTTCACCAGGCCGCAAATCAGAAAGAAGAGTGCCCAGGCGACGTTAAGTCGACGCCAGACCGCATCCGGCAGCTGAAGCTCTTTACCCAGCATGCTCTGGATCAGCGGCTGCTTCATAAACCACTGGCTGTAGAGCAGGGCGAGCGCGAACAGGCTGTAGATGACCGTCACTTTCCACTTAATAAACTCATCGTTGTGGAACACCAGCGTCAGGGTGCCAAAGACCGCGACCAGCACAAAGGTGAAAATGGTCATCTTTTCCAGTCTGCGATAGAGCACCCAGCTGACGACCAGCGCCAGACCGGTCGCGACAATCAGTGCGCCCGAGGCGACAAAGATGTCATAGAGCTTATAGAAGATGAAAAAAACTACCAGGGGGAGAAAGTCGAGTAACTGCTTCATAGTGATTCCCGTCAGGGTTGCATGCCAGTGCGCCCGCAGGCGCACCGTCCGTCAACGTAACAGCATATAGAGCCGATAGAGATAGATGATCAACAGGGCTGAAACCAGATTGCCGGCCGCGGTAAAAATGACCGATGAAACATTCAGCGGCAGCACGGTCAGCGAAGCGAAAAAGAGCATCACGACCACTTTCGCCAGCAGCCAGAGCAGGATGGCGGGGGCGATCAGCTTCACGTTCTTCCAGGCCATGCGCATGCTGGCGCGCATGGCGGCAAACACGCCCATCTTCTCACTGGCAAGCATCACCGGCGCCAGTGATAGCAGGATCGTCAGCAGAATACCGGGGACCACCAGCACCATAAAGCCAAGCTGGGCCACCAGCGTCATCAGGAAGGTCAGCAGCAGCAGTCTGGGCAGCAGCGGCGCAGAAGTCCCGATAGCCCGCAAAGCGCTGACCCGCTGACCGGAAGAGACCATCGGAATCAGGCAGAGCATGCCGCCCAGCAGCAGCGTGTTACCCAACAGCGCAGCGAAGGTGCTGGCAGCCGAAGCCCGCAGCAGAACCTGCTGCTGTTCCGGCGACATGCTCTGCACTATCTCAAACAACGATCTGGCACTGTCGTCACCCTGCTGCAGAATGGCCATCTCATCGACACCAGGCGTCAGCACATGCACCAGCATGACGGTGATAAAAGCGGTCAGCAGCGACAGCAGCAGCAGGGTAGCCAGCTGATGTCGCGCAAAATTTCCAGTGTCACGGTATAACGAGCTTGCCGTGATAGACATGTACACTCCTTGGAGGAACCGGGTTAATTAACCCGGCGATTGTACATGTTCTGGCAGCTCACGGGCACCCGCTGTGGCATAACTTTCTGTCACGACAGGTAAAGATGGCGAAAAAAGTGGGGGAAGGCCATAGCGGGCGCGGGCCCGATCGCAGGCTTCGTTGTGAATACCGCCTTCTCCTGACAGCGAGAACTCCCGACAGGGGGTGGGACGCTGCTCATAGATTCCGCATGAAACGCATCCGCCGATCTCTCCCTGCAGGGCGACACAGCGCGGGGTGCGATCGTTGGTGCCCCGCATGTTACGCATGAGCAGGCTGAGCGGCTCGGTCAGATCGGTCGGCACCAGACCGCCCGCATCGTCGGCTTCCGCCCAGTAAAATGAGACGCGAAAATGGGCGCAGCAGGCGCCACAGCTGATACAAGGATTTAATGTGTCACTCATTTGATCACCCGCCCCTCCCGAGGCATCGAACCAAAATCAACCAGGAAGAGAAGCAAAATAGGGCCACCGGAATTTTTCAGCAAGGGGAATTTGCGGGTGCCGAAGCGTGCCGAAATTGATCTAAATCAATCCATTGTTTTATAAGCAATTTATCTGAAGCGTTCAGAGTGCAATTTCCTGTAAATCGCGTTAAATAACTGCCAGCAAAAAAATGATAACCCCTCGCGACATCAACATTAAGCAAAGGAGTGATAATGAAACTGGCAAAATGCGCGATGCTGCTGGCGCTGGCTTTACCCCAGCTGGCGATGGCCCATGAAGCAGGCGACTTCTTTATGCGTGCCGGCAGTGCAACCGTACGCCCCACCGAAGGCTCCGATAATGTGTTAGGCATGGGGGAGTTCAGCGCCTCCAACGACACGCAACTCGGCCTGACCTTTACCTATATGGCGACGGACAATATCGGGGTGGAACTTCTCGCCGCCACGCCGTTCCGTCACAAAGTGGGTCTTGGCCCGACCGGCACGCTGGCTACCGTGCGCCAGTTACCGCCGACGCTGATGGCGCAGTACTACTTCTTCGACAGCAAAAGCAAAGCCCGTCCCTACGTGGGCGTGGGCGTCAACTACACCACCTTCTATGATGCCGATTTCAACCAGACCGGTCGCGACGCAGGCCTGACCGATCTCAGCGTCAAGGATTCGTGGGGCGTGGCGGGTCAGGTCGGCCTGGATTATCAGATTAACCGCGACTGGATGCTGAATGCGTCGGTGTGGTACATGGATATCGACACGGAAGTGAAGTTTAAAGCGGGAGGCGAGCAGCAGAACATCAATATGCGCATCGATCCGTGGGTCTTCTTCTTCGGGGCAGGTTACCGCTTCTGATGAGAAAAAGGCCGCTGATTCAGCGGCCTTTTTTGTGTCTGTATAACGTTATTTAATCTGCATGTTGTTCACGACAGATTTCACGCCCGGTACGCTGCGCGTTACCTGAACAGCACGATTAGCCATTTGTGGCGATGACACAAAACCGCTCAGCTGAACTTTACCCTTAAAGGTTTCTACGTTGATTTCAGTCGATTTCAGCGAGTCATCCTTCAGCAGTTCACCTTTCACTTTCGTGGTTACAACGGTGTCATCGATGTAGCCACCGGTTCCCTCTTTGGTTGCGGTTGGCGCACAGGCGCTCAGTGTCAGCGCAACCACACCCGCCAGTACAGCACCTGTCAGCAGTTTAACGAATTTCATTGCTTTCTCTCCCTGTCACAAAATGGATGCGACGTTACCGTAACGGCGCTTTGTCATTGTGGTGCAGATTCTGAAAAAAGGGCAAATGGCGGAATGAAAAAAAAGGAAACAAATCATGCCTTATCGCGTGATAAGGCATGCTGACAGGATTAACGACTGGCGGCTTTCAGGCGACTGACAAAGTTCTTCAGTTCGCTCAGCATCACGTCCGGTTCGGCATGATGCTTCTCAATGATCCTGACAATGGCGGAACCGGAGATGGCTCCGGCGGCACCGGCGGCAATCGCTTCCTTCACCTGCTCAGGTTCTGAGATACCAAAGCCCTGCAGTGGCGGAGCGGCATGATATTCGCGCAGCTTGTCGATCAGGTGCTGTAGCGGCAGGCTGGCACGGTTTTCAGCCCCGGTCACCCCGGCACGCGACAGCAGGTAGGTGTAGCCCCGGCCGTGCGACGCGATCTCACGCAGCAGCGCATCGCTGGCATTGGGTGGACAGATAAAGATAGGGGCCACGCCGTGACGCATCGCCGCCTGGCGGAACGGCGCCGACTCTTCAACCGGCACATCGGCGACCAGAACCGAATCGACACCGGCTTCGGCACAGCGTGCATAGAACGCATCCACGCCGTTGGTGAAGACCAGGTTGGCATACATCAGCAGGCCAATCGGCAGGTCAGGATATTTACGGCGGATTGTCGCCAGCATTTCAAAGCACTGGCTGGTGGTGGTGCCTGCGGCAAACGCACGTAAGGTCGCATTCTGAATGGTCGGGCCATCCGCCAGCGGGTCGGAGAAAGGAATGCCCAGCTCCAGCGCATCCGCACCGCCCTCAACCAGCGCGTCAATCACGCGCAGGGAGAGCTCAGGTGAAGGGTCGCCCAGCGTGACGAACGGGACGAAAGCGCCTTCGTTGCTGGCTGACAGGCGCGAAAACAGTTGATTATAACGTTCCATCAGATTTCTCCCTGCGCGGTCAGAATGTCGTGAACGGTGAAAATATCTTTATCGCCGCGGCCGGAAAGGTTAACCACAAGCAGCTGCTCTTTCTCCGGCTCCTCCTGAATCATCTTCAGGGCGTGCGCCAGGGCGTGAGAGGATTCCAGCGCCGGAATAATCCCTTCCGCCCGGCAGAGCTGTTTGAAGGCAGCCAGCGCTTCGTTATCGGTAACCGAGACGTAATCCGCCCGACCCGTGCTGTTCAGGTGCGCATGCTGTGGCCCGACCGACGGGAAGTCGAGACCGGCAGAGATGGAGTAGGACTCTTCGATCTGGCCATCTTCCGTCTGCATCATCGGCGCTTTCATGCCGAAGTAGATACCGACGCGACCATGCTTCAGCGGTGCGCCATGCTCGCCGGTTTCGATGCCGTGACCCGCAGGCTCAACGCCGATCAGCTTCACGCTGGTTTCATCAATAAAGTCAGCAAACATGCCGATAGCGTTGGAGCCCCCGCCCACGCAGGCGAGAATAGCGTCGGGCAGGCGACCCTCTCTTTCCAGAATCTGTTTTTTCGTCTCTTCGCCGATCATGCGCTGGAACTCACGCACGATGGTCGGGAAGGGGTGCGGGCCCGCGGCGGTGCCGAGCATGTAGTGCGCCGTTTCGTAGCTGCCAGACCAGTCGCGAAGCGCCTCGTTACAGGCATCTTTCAGCGTGGCAGAGCCGCTGTGAACCGGGATCACCTCCGCGCCCATCAGTCGCATACGGAAGACGTTAGGCGACTGACGCTCCACATCTTTCGCGCCCATGTAGATACGGCATTTCATGCCCAGCAGCGCACAGGCCAGCGCAGAGGCC
Organism: Pantoea sp. GM_Pan_3; assembly: GCF_026541045.1. NCBI lineage: Bacteria > Pseudomonadati > Pseudomonadota > Gammaproteobacteria > Enterobacterales > Erwiniaceae > Pantoea > Pantoea sp. GM_Pan_3. Next base: position 747,967 of record NZ_JALNVA010000001.1, read on the forward strand.
ACACCATGCTGACCGGCGCCGGTCTCGGCGATAATTTCGTTTTTACCCATGCGCTTAGCCAGCAGTGCCTGACCCAGCACCTGGTTAGTTTTGTGCGCACCGCCGTGCAGCAGATCTTCACGCTTAAGGTAGAGGCGCGTTTTGGTGCCTTTGGTCAGGTTTTTGCACAGCGTCAGCGCGGTCGGACGACCCGCATAGTTCTTCAGCAGTTCGGTAAACTCTTCCTGGAAGGCAGGATCTTTCTGGGCGTCGACAAACGCCTCTTCGAGCTGGCGCAGGGCAGGCATCAGGATCTGCGGAACATACATTCCGCCAAATTCGCCAAAGTAGGGATTCAGTAACGTCATCTTTTCTCTTCCTTTCTCAGGCCCGCCGTCGGGCAGGCCAGGCAAATCAGTACGCGCGCAGTGTCTGGAACACGGCGGCAATTTTACGGGCATCTTTGATGCCGGGCGCGCTTTCCACGCCAGAGTTGAAGTCAAGTCCGGCACAGCCCAGCTGTGCGGCTTCAACACAGTTGTCCGCACCGAGGCCACCGGCCAGCAGCACATTGTGCAGCGTCTGACCCTGCAACAGGGACCAGTCGAAACGCTGACCGGTACCACCGTTACCATTGTCAAACACATAACGGTCAACGTGTGGCCAGTCGCGCGCCGGGAGATGGCCTTCGATGCGCAGTGCCTTCCAGATCTGCACGGTGGCAGGCAGGGCGGCGCGCAGTTCAGCGACAAACGCCGGCGTTTCATCGCCATGCAGCTGAACCGCAGAGAGAGAAAGGGCGCTGACCTGCGTGACAATGTCACTCACGCTGGCGTTGCGGAACACGCCAACGTAACGCAGCGGGGCCGCGGCCATCACGCTCTGCGCCGTGGCGGTATCAATCTGACGCGGCGATCCTTCTGCAAAGATCAGACCACCAAAGAGTGCACCCGCTTCATAGGCGGCACGCGCATCTTCGGCACGGGTCAGGCCGCACACTTTGTTGCTGCCCAGGGTAACCCGACGCACCGCGGCTGTCAGATCTGCCTCTTCCATCAGGGAGGAGCCGATCAGGAAACCATTGGCGAAGTGGCTCAGCTCGCGAATGTCCGCATAGCTGTTGATACCCGATTCGCTGATCACCGTCACGCCATGCGACAGGCGAGGCGCCAGCTGGCGGGTGCGGTTAAGGTCGATAGAGAGGTCGCGCAGATCGCGGTTGTTGATGCCCACCACTTTCGCCTGCAGGGCGATAGCACGCTCCAGCTCCTCTTCATTACTGACCTCAGTCAGAATGCCCATCTTCAGACTGTGTGCCACCGCGGCCAGCTGACGATACTGCTCATCATCCAGAACCGACAGCATCAGCAGAATCGCATCCGCCTGATAGTAACGCGCCAGATAGATCTGGTAAGGATCGATAATAAAATCTTTGCACAGCACCGGCTGCGTGATGGCTGCGCTGACAATCGGCAGGAAAGCGAAGTCACCCTGAAAATATTTTTCATCGGTCAGCACAGAGACCGCTGACGCATAGTGGCGGTAGACCCCGGCAATCGCGGCCGGATCGAAATCCTCGCGAATCACGCCTTTCGACGGAGAGGCCTTTTTACACTCCAGGATAAACGCGGTTCTGGCCCCCTGCAGCGCGTCGTAAAAATGACGGCTGGAAGGCTCAATGCTGTTCTGAAAGGTGGAGAGAGGCTGCTGCTGCTGACGGGCTTCAACCCAGATCGCTTTGTCCTGAACAATTTTTTCTAACACGGTGCCTTTCATGATTACCCTCTTGCTGCCAGTGCGACAACGCGCTCATAAGCCTGTCCGCTGCGGATGGCGTTAAGCGCCTGCTGTGCGTTTTCACGCAGGTCTTCCTGACCAAATATTTTAAGCAACATCGCCACGTTAACGGCGACAGCTTCCTCATGAGCCTGCTGGCCATTACCCTGGAGTAAAGCTGTCAGAATGTCACGGTTTTCTTCCGGGGTGCCGCCCGCCAGCGCCTCTTTCGGGTGGAAGCCAAAGCCAAAGTCTTCAGGAGAGAGCTGATAACGGGTGATTTCCCCCTCGCGCAGCTCGGCGACGTGCGTCACATCGTGCAGGGCCACCTCATCCATGCCGCCGCCGTGGACCACGGCTGCACGCTGGTAGCCCAGCACTTTCAGGGTCTGAGCAATCGGCATCACCAGTTCCGGGCTGTAAACACCAATCACCGCCAGCGGGGGACGCGCCGGGTTGATCAGCGGACCCAGCACATTGAACAGCGTGCGGGTCTTCAGCTGCTGACGTACCGGCATCGCGTGGCGGAATCCGGTGTGATACTGCGGCGCAAACAGAAAGCAGACGTTAAGATCGTCCAGCGCCTTGCGCGCCCGGTCAGCAGGCATATCCAGATTGATGCCAAAGGCCGCCAGCAGGTCGGAGGAGCCTGATTTGCTGGAGACGCTGCGGTTGCCGTGCTTCGCCACCTTCAGACCGCAGGTCGCCGCCACCAGGGCGCTGGCAGTGGAGATATTGATGCTGTTGCTGCCGTCGCCGCCGGTGCCCACGATATCGGCAAAGGTATAATCCGGGCGCGGGAAGGGGCGGGCATCTTCCAGCAGCGCGGTCGCCGCCCCGGCAATCTCTTCCGGCGTTTCGCCCCGCACCTTCATGGCGATTAAAGCGGCGGCGAGCTGCGTCGGTTCCAGCTGGCCGGTGATAATGGCGCTGAACAGCTGATGACTCTCAGCCTGATTCAGCGTCTGCGCCTGGTAAAGTTTTTCCAGTGTCTGTTGCATAGTCATTCTCCCTGTTACTTCGCCAGCGCCCAGGCCAGCGTCTGCTCAAGCAGACGCGCACCCTGAGAAGTCAGAATGGATTCAGGATGGAACTGGAAGCCGCACACCCGGTCGGTCTCATGACGCACCGCCATCACCATCCCGTTGAAACTGGCGTTGACCGTCAGCTCATCCGGCGTATTGCTGCCCACCAGTGAGTGATAGCGCGCCACCGGCAGCGGATTGCTCAGGCCGGCAAACATCGCCTCGCCGTCGTGGTCAATAGAGGAGGCTTTGCCGTGCAGGATCTCACCGGCCTGACCCACGTGGCCGCCGTAGGCTTCAACGATCGCCTGATGCCCCAGGCAGATGCCGATAATCGGCAACCGTCCCCGCAGCACCCGCAGTAACTCCGGCATACAACCGGCATCTTTTGGCGCGCCGGGGCCGGGCGAGAGCATCAGCACCGGGTCTTCCATCCGCTGCAGCTGCTCAATTAAGAGTTCCGCAGGCAGGTTGTTCCGGTAGATCACCACGTTGTGACCAAACGTCCGCAGCTGATCAACCAGGTTATAGGTAAAGGAATCGATGTTATCGAGCAGCAGAATATCGGCCATCAGAAGATCTCCTTGCAGTGATGGGCAGTCGCGATAGCGCGCAGAACGGCGCGGGCTTTGTTACGGCTCTCATCCGCTTCAGCCTGCGGATTGGAGTCCAGCACCACACCGGCGCCCGCCTGGACGGTGGCCACGCCTTCTTCAACGTAGGCCGAACGGATCACGATGCAGGTATCGAGATCGCCGTGAGCCGTGAAATAGCCCACCGCACCGCCGTAGCTGCCGCGGCGGGTGCGTTCCGCCCCGGCTATCAGCTGCATGGCGCGCACCTTAGGTGCACCGCTCAGGGTGCCCATGTTCATACAGGCGCGATAGGCATGCAGCACGTCAAGGTCATCACGCAGCGTGCCCACAACGCGGGAGACCAGATGCATGACGAAGGAGTACCGGTCTACTTTGGTCAGGTCTGCCACGTAACGGCTGCCCGGCACGCAGATACGCGCCAGATCGTTGCGCGCCAGATCCACCAGCATCAGGTGTTCCGCCAGCTCTTTATGGTCGGTTCGCATCTCCAGCTCAATACGGCTGTCGAGATCGCGATCCAGCGAGCCATCCGCATGGCGGCCGCGCGGGCGGGTACCGGCAATCGGGTAGATCTCAATCTGACGCGAAATGGCGTCATACTTCAGTGAACTCTCCGGCGAGGCACCAAACAGCGAGAAATCCTGATCCTGCATAAAGAACATGTAGGGGCTGGGATTGCTGTTCTTCAGCGTGTCATACGCCGCCAGCGGTGAAGGACATGGCAGCGAGAAACGGCGTGAAGGGACGACCTGGAAAATTTCGCCGATGCGAATTGCCTGCTGCATGCTGCGCACCACGTCGCAATACTCTTCATCACTCTGGCTGGTGGTCAGCGTCATCTGCTCCACCTTTTGTACCGGCAGTACAGGTGCGGGCTGAAGCATCTGGCCATGCAGCTGCTCAATGCGGCGCTGCAGGCGCTGGAATTCGCTGGTGGACGGACAGAACAGGCTGGCCTGCAGACGTGCGCTGCGGCTCTGGTGATCGATCACCAGTAAGGTCTCGGCCAGGTAGAAGCAGTAGTCGGGGCAGCGCTGCTGATTATCCAGCGCCGGCAGGGTTTCAAAACCGGCGACCAGATCATAAGCAAACAGACCGCCCAGCAGCACCGCTTCCCGTTCGTCGGCAGGGGCGTTAACCAGTTGCGGAATCAGACGCAGCGCGTCAAACACCGACAGGGCCTTGAGGCGGGAATCTTCATCCTGCTGCTGATCGCTGCTCTGCGGGAAGGTCAGGACACGGCCATCGGGACGCACCTGATTCATCACTGACGCGGGCAGGGCTTCATCCAGCAGCGGCAGCAGGGCGCGGCCATTTTCTGACAACGCCTGCACGGTGACTTCGCTGCCCAGTGCGCTGACGCGCAGCGCACTGTCGACGATCAGCAGGCTTTTCAGGTTGCGCTTGCTGTCGATATCAGCGGATTCGAGCAGCAGGGTTGCCGGACGTGCGCCGCACAGCTGGTGAAACACTGCGGCCGGATCTTCGCGGTAGGGCGCGGTGCCGGTAATCAACTTCACTGTAGGTTTCGCATTTGGCATGATGATTTCTCTGAATTTCGCTCAAAAAAAAGCCCGCTCGGTGGCGGGCTCAGGTATCTGCACAGCGTTTACGCAAAATGTGCACGACCGTGTCGCCCGGTTTCGGGAACATCGCGCCAGCCATGTAAATGCGTAATTGTAATCGCCATGATGTAATACCCGTTACGTGTGAACTTGTGTACTAGTTAACGGGTTCGGGGCGGAAATGTCAATACACTTTTTCACTGAGCGTTAAAATCGTTATCATGCTGGCCGGTTTAGTTTCAGCAGGAGTTCTCTTGAGCGATATCGCCCGTTTCCCGGTTTATGATCTACACAGCCACACGCGCGCCTCCGATGGTTTACTGACGCCCGCCGTGCTGGTGCAGCGCGCGGTAGAGATGCGGGTTGGCGTTCTGGCGATCACCGATCACGACAGCGTGGACGGGGTGAGCGAGGCGCAGCAGACCGCCCGTGACCAGGATCTGCCGATAAAAGTGCTGGCCGGTGCTGAGATTTCTACCCTGTGGGAGAATCATGAGATCCATATCGTGGGGCTGAACATCGATATCCATCATCCGGCGATGGTGACCTTTCTGGCGGGGCAACTGGCCTGCCGGCAGCGGCGCGCGGAAGAGATTGGTGAGCGGCTGGCGAAGGCACGTATTCCCGACGCACTGGCGGGGGCAACCCGACTGGCCGGGGGCGGCATCATTACCCGCGGACACTTTGCCCGCTTCCTGATAGAGCAGGGCAAAGCCGGTGACATGGCCCAGGTTTTCAAAAATTATCTGGCGCGAGGCAAAACCGGCTACGTGCCGCCACAATGGTGTACAATTAAACAAGCCATTGATGCGATTCATCATTCTGGTGGCTGCGCCGTGCTGGCTCATCCGGGCCGGTATGGTTTATCGGCGAAGTGGCTGAAACGGCTGATCGCCCACTTCCGCGAAGCGGGGGGCGATGCCATGGAAGTGGCACAGTGCCAGCAGCCACCCAATGAGCGCACGCAACTGGCGCAGTACGCCAGAGAGAATGAGCTGGCCGCATCGCAAGGTTCAGATTTTCATCAACCCTGCCCGTGGATTGAGCTGGGCCGCAAACTCTGGCTGCCCGGCGACGTTGAGCCGGTCTGGGAACGCTTTCCGGACCTCGCTCCCGCAGTGGCAATCACGGAAAGGTGACACGAGGTTTCTATGAGTCAACTGTTTCATATTCATCCGGACAATCCGCAGCCGCGCCTGATCAACCAGGCGGTCGACTACCTGAACAAAGGCAGCGTCATCGTCTATCCCACCGATTCCGGCTATGCGCTGGGATGCCGGCTGGAAGAGAAGGGCGCGATGGAGCGTATCTGCCGTATCCGTCAGCTCGATGGACACCACAATTTCACCCTGATGTGCCGTGACCTCTCTGAGCTGTCGGTCTATTCTCAGGTGGGAAACTCGGCCTTTCGCCTGCTGAAAAACAACACGCCAGGTAACTACACCTTTATTCTCAAGGCGACCAAAGAGGTACCGCGCCGTCTGATGAACGAAAAGCGTAAGACCATTGGTCTGCGTGTGCCATCCAATCCGGTGGCGCTGGCGCTGCTGGAAGCCCTGAATCAGCCGATGATGTCGACCTCGTTAATCCTGCCGGGCAACGATTTTACGGAATCCGATCCGGAAGAGATTCAGCATACCATTGGCAAGCTGGTCGATCTGATCATCGACGGCGGGACGCTGGGGCAGCAGCCGACCACGGTGGTCGATCTGACCACCGATACGCCGGAAATTGTGCGTGAAGGTGTGGGCGATACCCGCCCGTTCCTGTAATCAATCCGGCTCAGACACCGCGCGTCGGTGTCGGGGGCAGATTTGACTGCAACCAGCTTTTAAACTGGCCGTAGGGAATATAAAGTGAAACGTCTTTCAGGATCACTTTCCCGTTACGGCCATTTTTAATGGCATCGGAATAACCGACAATCACGCCGCTCAGCGTTTCATCGCGGTTATAAACACCGCCGCCCGACATTCCCTGAACCACGCCTGCATTAGAGGCCATCGCAATGCAGGGACTTTTATTCCATTTATTCCGAATAGCCGTGCGGGCTAAATTCACCCCCGTCGACTCTACCGGCATCGCGGAAATGAAGCTGTATCCGTACATTTTAACGGGATCGCCAATATCACCACTGCGGAATTTCGCCAGGGTGTTGGCATCATTCTTGTGATAAATAATCGCAAGGTCGCAATAGGGATGATAAGACTTCACGCGCTGCACGGCGGTTTTGGCGACGTGCGCTGCGGTAAGGCTATATTCAGGCGTCAGTGGAATGCTGGTGCCCAGTGTGCCGAAACCGAGGATCGTCGGGATGCCGGTCACGCTCATATCTACGTGCTGCATCGCCGTACGACTGTACTCAGTGTGGCCCACGGAACACCCGCTCAGCACCAGTGCAGCCAGCACCGGGCACAGAAACAGGTTTCTCATGATGGCATTCTTTATTCCGGCATGTCGGAAAATCCCTGGTGAAGACTTATGACATGCAAGCAAGGTTCATCAGTGAACCGTATTAACGCAACAATTCCGGATGCGCCGGTTTATTGGATTATCTGAAAACACGATTTTTATTAACGAATAACAAAGGGCCGTACTGTTATGATGCAGGACCATGAAATTTCAGGTGCTGCTTTTTTATTGTGCTGCTGAGAGAAAGTGTATCAGCTTAATAGTGTCAGACAATTTATTAAAGCTAATAAGAATTAAAAAAACCTGAAAATAGGGTTTTAACAGAATCTGCATTAGGAATAATCTTACTGAAGCGATTTATTCGGTTTGACAGGTTGACTAAAGGCAATTGGGCGGATTTTTGTGCTGCCTTTGAGGGGGAAGCCAGAGGATTAGATTCGCAGAAAGATCTTTGGAAGTTTAAGATAGTGTTAAGTTTTTGATCGTTACGGTCTCTTTTCATTGCCCCGCCAGTGTTTAAAAAATTTAATTTTCTTCAGCTATAAAGTTTTCGCTAATGCCGTTTTATTCAGTATATTTCCTTAACTGAGTCTGCTGTTATTTTAATCAGGCATGTAAATAATGAAGAATATCATTATCCGGTCTCTATGCTTTTTTATCGGCTATTTTCAGAAGCACAAAGGGCGTTACATCGGGGTTAAATGCCTGTATAATGGGCCAAAGTTAATAGGTTAACCTGTTGATAAAGAAAGAATTATCACCCTGCCATGACGCCTGGGAAGGCGACAAAGAGGAAGCTCAATGAGCGAAAAGTTACAGAAAGTCTTAGCGCGTGCCGGTCATGGCTCGCGTCGTGAAATCGAATCAATGATTGCCGCTGGCCGTGTCAGCGTCGACGGAAAGATCGCCACCCTGGGCGACCGTGTCGAAAGCAGCAAATCCCTGAAAATCCGTATTGATGGCCATCTGGTTTCGATTGCTGAATCAGCAACCGAAGTCTGCCGCGTGCTGGCCTATTACAAACCAGAAGGTGAACTCTGTACCCGCAGCGATCCTGAAGGGCGCCCGACGGTCTTCGATCGCCTGCCGCGTCTGCGCGGTTCACGCTGGATTGCCGTCGGCCGTCTGGATGTGAACACCTGTGGTCTGATGCTGTTCACCACGGACGGCGAGCTGGCGAACCGTCTGATGCATCCCAGCCGTGAAGTGGAACGTGAATATGCGGTGCGCGTCTTTGGCCAGGTGGATGATGATAAAATTCGTCAGCTGAGCAAGGGCGTTCAGCTGGAGGATGGCCCGGCTGCGTTCAAAACCCTGCGTTTTGGCGGCGGAGAAGGGATCAACCAGTGGTATAACGTGACCCTGACCGAAGGACGTAACCGTGAAGTGCGTCGGTTATGGGAAGCGGTCGGTGTCCAGGTCAGCCGTCTGATGCGCGTTCGCTATGGCGATATTACCTTACCGAAAGGCCTGCCGCGCGGCGGCTGGACGGAGCTGGATCTGCCGGCGGTAAACTATCTGCGTAACCTGGTAGAGATGGATGATGAGACGGTGACCAAACTGGTCGTTGAGAAAGATCGTCGTCGCACCAAAGCAAACCAGATCCGTCGTGCGGTAAAACGCCACAGCAAAGTCAGCTCGACCCCTCGTACGCCGCGCCGCAATCCGGGCAGCAAACGCAATTCCGGTTAATTATGCCGGCAGGATAAAAAAACGCAGCCTCCGGGCTGCGTTTTCTTTTTCTGTCACCAGTCAATACCCTGCTGGGCCTGTATACCGGCATCAAAGGCGTGCTTAACCGGGCGCATCTCCGTCACGGTATCGGCCATCTCAGTCAGGGTGCGGTGACAGCCGCGTCCGGTAATAATGACGCTCTGCTGCGCCGGGCGCTGCTGCAGCGCGGCGATCAGCGCCTCCAGCGGCAGATAACCCATGCTCACCATATAGGTAATTTCGTCCAGTACCACCAGATCGATCTGCGCATCGGCCAGCATCCGCTGGGCATGCTGCCAGACTGCCAGACAGGCGGTGGTGTCCGTCTCACGGTTTTGCGTCTCCCAGGTAAAGCCGGTGGCCATAACCTGAAATTCCACCCCGTGCTGCTCCAGCAGGTTTCGCTCGCCGTTCGGCCAGTCACCCTTGATGAACTGGACCACCGCCACGCGCTTGCCATGGCCGGTGGCGCGCAGTGCCGTGCCGAAGGCCGCAGTTGTTTTGCCTTTGCCGTTGCCGGTAAACACCATCAGAATGCCGCGAACCGCTGTCGCGGCGGCGATACGCGCATCCACCTGCTCTTTCAGGCGCTGCTGACGCTGCTGATGACGATCGTCAGCCATTATTCCGCGGCTCCGGGTTTTCTGCCCGGCTGCGCATCGAAGCTCATCCCGGTTTTGCGGCGGCTGTCATCGCCCATCAGATAGAGATAGAGCGGCATCAGATCGGCAGGCGTTTTCAGTTTATTTGCATCTTCCTGCGGGAAGGCGCTGGCGCGCATTTTGGTTCGCGTGCCGCCCGGATTGATACAGTTCACCCGCAGCGACTGGCTCTTATACTCATCCGCCAGCACCTGCATCATTCCTTCCGTTGCAAATTTAGAGACCGCATAAGCGCCCCAGCCGGCACGACCGGTGCGGCCCACGCTGGAGGTGGTGAATACCAGCGAACCTGCCTCTGACTTCAGCAGCAGCGGCAACAGGGCCTGAGTCAGGAAGAAAGTCGCATCCAGATTGACATCCATCACCTGACGCCAGATCTGCGGATCGAGTTCAGCCAGCGGCACGATTTCACCGAGCAGACCGGCATTGTGCAGCACGCCGTCGAGACGCGGAAACTGTTGCGCCAGCTGGTCGGCAACCTGCTGGCAGCGTTCTGGTGTGGCCTCGGCCAGGTCCAGCACCACCTGGTGAGCAGGGCGTTTATTGAGTTGATTGATTGACGTTCTGACCCGTTCGAGTTTTTCCGGGTTACGGCCCATCAGGATCACTTCTGCGCCATAGCGGGCATAGGTCAGCGCCGCTTCCTGGCCGATGCCATCTGACGCGCCCGTGACCAGAATAATTCGATGATTGAGCAGGTCACTTTTCGGTTGATAATGCACAGCGGGGTCCTCCGGCGAAAACAGCATGATTCCGCTTTATGCCTGAATTTACGAATGGGTGCAATCGCCAGCCCGCGCAATCTGTGCCAGCTGCTGGCATTTCAGGCGACGGGACAGGGTAAAACGGCTAAACTGGCGAACTGTTTTTGATTCTTTTTTACTAAGGCGACCTGATGGATTTTATTTCAACGTATGGACTCTTTTTAGCGAAAGCGGTGACGCTGGTGGTTGCGGTCGCGGCGATTGTCATGATTGTGATGAATGCGGCACTGCGTAAACGCTCGCAAAGTGGTCAGCTGCGCCTGACCCATCTGGGTGATGACTATCAACAGATGAAAGAAGATCTGCAGCTGGCAAAAATGAAACCGCAGGCGCAGAAGGTCTGGCTGAAAAACCATAAAAAGAGCGAAAAGCTGAAAGCCAAAGCGGAAAAACAGGCGGCGAAGCAGGGCGCGCGCGGTGGCGAGAAGCCGACGCTTTATGTGCTTGATTTCAAAGGTAGCATGGATGCCAGTGAGGTCACGTCGCTGCGCGAAGAGATTTCAGCCGTGCTGGCGGTGCAGCAACCGGGCGATGAAGTGCTGCTGCGTCTGGAAAGCCCTGGCGGTGTGGTGCATGGCTATGGTCTGGCCGCGTCTCAGCTGCAGCGTCTGCGCGACCACGGGCTGCGCATCACCGCGGCCGTGGACAAAGTGGCAGCCAGCGGCGGATATATGATGGCCTGTGTGGCCGATCGCATTGTGGCGGCCCCGTTCTCCATTATTGGTTCAATCGGTGTGGTGGCCCAGATCCCTAACTTCAACCGTCTGCTGAAGCGCAATGACATCGATATCGAACTGCACACGGCCGGTCAGTACAAGCGAACGCTGACGCTGTTTGGCGAGAACAGCGAAGAAGGGCGGGAGAAATTCCAGCAGGATCTCGACGAAACGCACCTGCTGTTCAAGCAGTTTGTGCATCAGATGCGCCCGTCGCTGGATATTGATAAGGTCGCGACCGGTGAACACTGGTATGGCCGCCAGGCGCTGGATCTGGGGCTGATTGATGAGATCGGCACCAGCGATGATTTAATCATCCGTCAGATGGATCAGTTCAACGTACTGGGGGTGCACTTCGCCCGCCGTCGTAAAATGATGGATCGCTTTACTCAGAGCGCGGGCACTGTGGCAGAGCGTCTGCTGCTGAAACTCTGGCAGCGCGGCGAAAAGCCGCTGCTGTGATGCGAAACCCGGCCTGTGCCGGGTTTTTTTATTCGAGGTGATAGTGCGGCGACAGGACCACCGCGAGATGCTTGAAGACGTTAAACACCGCTGTGGTTTTAGCCGTCGGCAATCCCTGATCGTCGAGAAAAAACGGGCCGCGAAAAACCAGCACATCACCCTGCTGACTGACGTCATCCGCCTGCATGCCCGCTAAATAATCATCATGTTCTTTAATCAGGGCGTTGGCCTTTTCCAGCAACGCCTGGCGGGAAATAGCCTGGGTCGGTGTCTGCATTTATTTGCTCCTTTTTTGACAGCACTCGAATCCTTTCTATATTACTGACGAGTCTGCTGGCATGACAACCCGCCCTGACCGATGAAAACCTGGCGTAACGACGGGCTGAATGCTAATTAAGTTGCGTAACAGATTTTATCAGGTAGAGTGTGGGCGATTCCGATTTCAGGGATTTTGCACCAGGATGTGCGAAGAGTTCAGATGGAAAAATCATGCTTTATCATGCAGTTGCATTTAGCCGGATCATCTGTTCTGAGATTGACCCCTCCGCCTTGAAATGTTAGAGAGGCGCAGCAATATTGAACCCGATGGGTTTTTGGGCATCCAATCCTCTCCCGTTAAGCAGGATGTTTTCATTAGGTAAAGGTAAATATGGGTAAAGCACTCGTTATTGTTGAGTCCCCGGCAAAGGCCAAAACAATCAATAAATATCTGGGCAATGACTACGTGGTGAAATCCAGCGTGGGTCATATCCGGGATCTGCCGACCAGTGGTTCAACCGCAAAGAAAAGTGCTGACGCCTCGACAGATAAGAAAGTCAAAAAAGTTAAAAAAGATGAGAAAGCCGCCCTTGTCAGCCGCATGGGTGTTGACCCCTATCATGGCTGGGAAGCGGATTATCAGATTCTGCCCGGCAAAGAGAAGGTGGTGGCAGAACTGAAGGCGCTGGCCGCCAATGCTGACCACATCTATCTCGCAACCGACCTTGACCGCGAAGGGGAAGCCATTGCCTGGCACCTGCGGGAAGTGATCGGAGGCGATGACTCACGCTTCAGCCGCGTAGTGTTTAACGAAATTACCAAAAATGCGATTCGTCAGGCGTTTGAAAAGCCGGGCGAACTCAACATCGACCGGGTCAATGCTCAGCAGGCGCGCCGCTTTATGGACCGCGTGGTGGGCTACATGGTGTCACCGCTGCTGTGGAAAAAGATCGCCCGTGGCCTCTCAGCCGGTCGTGTGCAGTCAGTGGCCGTTCGCCTGGTAGTGGAACGTGAACGTGAAATTAAAGCCTTTGTTCCCGAAGAGTACTGGGAAGTTAATGCCGCGCTGACCACGCCAAACGGCGATGAGCTGTCGATGGATGTGACACACCGCGGCGACAAGGTGTTCCGCCCGGTCAACCGTGACGAAACTTACGCCGCAGTGGCGCTGCTGGAAAAAGCGCGCTTTGAAATTGTGGATCGTGAAGATAAGCCCACCAGCAGTAAGCCGGGTGCGCCCTATATCACCTCGACGCTGCAGCAGGCGGCCAGCACCCGTCTGGGCTTTGGCGTTAAAAAGACCATGATGATGGCGCAGCGCCTCTACGAAGCGGGTCACATCACTTACATGCGTACCGATTCGACCAACCTGAGTCAGGATGCGGTCGCCATGGCGCGGGGCTACATCGAAAACAACTTCGGTAAAAAATATCTGCCAGACAGCCCTGTCACTTACGCCAGCAAAGAGAACTCTCAGGAAGCGCACGAAGCGATTCGTCCTTCCGATGTGGAAGTCGTGGCGGAAAAACTGAAGGATATGGAAGCGGATGCGCAGAAGCTCTATCAGCTGATCTGGCGTCAGTTTGTCGCCTGCCAGATGACCCCGGCCAAATATGATTCCAGCACCATCACGGCCGCCGCCGGTGAGTTTAAACTCAAAGCGAAAGGCCGCATTCTGCGCTTCGACGGCTGGACTAAAGTGATGCCTGCGCTGCGTAAGAACGATGAAGATCGCACGCTGCCTGCGGTCAGTGTGGGGGATAGCCTCGACCTGCAACAGCTGCTGCCGGGTCAGCACTTCACCAAGCCACCGGCACGCTTCAGCGAAGCCTCGCTGGTGCGTGAGCTGGAGAAGCGCGGTATCGGCCGACCGTCGACCTACGCCGCCATTACCTCGACCATTCAGGATCGTGGCTATGTCCGGGTAGAAAACCGCCGTTTCTATGCGGAAAAAATGGGTGAAATCGTCACCGATCGTCTGGAAGAGAACTTCCGCGAGCTGATGAACTACGATTTCACCGCGCGCATGGAGGACAGCCTGGACCAGGTCGCCAATAACCAGGCGAAATGGAAAGCGGTGCTGGACCACTTCTTCAGCGACTTTACCGAGCAGCTTGAAAAGGCTGAAAAAGATCCTGAAGAGGGCGGCATGCAGCCCAATCAGATGGTGCTGACCTCGATTGACTGTCCGACCTGTAGTCGTCCGATGGGGATCCGCACCGCCAGTACCGGTGTCTTCCTGGGCTGTTCCGGCTATGCGCTGCCCCCGAAAGAGCGCTGCAAGCAGACCATCAACCTGATTCCGGAAAACGAAGTTCTGAACATTCTGGAAGGGGACGATGCCGAAACCAACGCCCTGCGTGCCCGTCGTCGCTGCCAGAAGTGCGGCACAGCGATGGACAGCTACCTGATCGACAATGAACGCAAACTGCACGTCTGTGGTAATAACCCGGAGTGTGATGGGTACGAAATCGAGAAAGGCGAGTTCCGCATTAAGGGTTATGACGGCCCGGTCGTAGAGTGCGAGAAGTGCGGTTCGGAGATGCATCTGAAGATGGGACGCTTTGGCAAGTACATGGCGTGTACCAACGAAGAGTGTAAAAACACCCGCAAAATTCTGCGCAGTGGGGAAGTGGCGCCACCGAAAGAAGATCCGGTGCCGCTGCCTGAGCTGGCGTGTGAGAAGTCAGATGCCTACTTCGTGTTGCGCGACGGGGCAGCGGGCGTCTTCCTGGCAGCCAATACGTTCCCGAAATCGCGCGAAACGCGTGCGCCACTGGTGGAAGAGCTGCTGCGCTTCAAAGATCGTCTGCCTGAGAAGCTGAAATATCTGGCAGATGCGCCAGTCGCCGATCCGGAAGGGAATAAAACGCTGGTGCGGTTCAGCCGTAAGACTAAGCAGCAGTATGTCTCCTCAGAAAAAGAGGGTAAAGCCACCGGCTGGTCAGCCTTCTTTGTTGATGGCCAATGGCAGGAAGCGAAAAAGTAATCTTATCAGGCCAGCATTCGCTGGCCTTTTTCTGAGCCTTATATCAATCCGTTCTATTCTCACACTTAAACTGATATAGTTGTTATAGCATTTCCGACCTTTCCTGATGCATAGCCTTTCTTCACCCTTGCGACTGTCGGTCAAGCGGGGATGCGACTCTGTAACTTACCAGGACAAAACAGATATGAAATTACAGCAGTTGCGCTATATCGTCGAAGTCGTGAACCATAACCTCAACGTCTCTTCGACGGCGGAAGGTCTCTATACCTCGCAGCCCGGCATCAGTAAGCAGGTCCGGATGCTGGAAGATGAACTGGGTGTGCAGATTTTTGCCCGGAGCGGGAAACATCTCACGCAGGTCACGCCAGCCGGGGAAGAGATCATTCGTATTGCGCGTGAAGTGCTCTCCAAAGTGGATGCCATTAAATCGGTTGCCGGTGAGCACACCTGGCCCGATAAAGGCTCGCTCTATGTGGCGACTACCCATACCCAGGCGCGCTACGCGCTGCCCGGCGTGATCAAAGGCTTTATCGAACGCTATCCACGCGTCTCTTTGCATATGCATCAGGGATCGCCGACCCAGATTGCGGAAGCCGTTTCCAAGGGCAATGCCGATTTTGCCATTGCCACCGAAGCGCTGCATCTCTATGACGATCTCATCATGCTGCCGTGCTACCACTGGAATCGGGCGATTGTGGTTACCGCCGATCACCCGCTGGCCGGAAAAGGGCAGGTGACCATTGAAGAGCTGGCGGAGTATCCGCTGGTGACTTACACCTTTGGCTTTACCGGGCGGTCAGAACTGGATACCGCATTCAATCGCGCCGGGTTAACACCTCGCATCGTCTTTACCGCAACCGACGCAGACGTCATCAAAACCTATGTCCGTCTGGGGCTGGGTGTCGGCGTGATCGCCAGTATGGCGGTCGACCCGGTGTCCGATCCCGATCTGATTCGCATTGAAGCCGCGGATATCTTTACCAACAGCACCACCAAAATAGGCTTCCGTCGCAGCACCTTCCTGCGCAGCTATATGTATGATTTCATCCAGCGTTTTGCCCCGCACCTGACGCGTGACGTGGTGGATACCGCCGTTGCGCTTCGCTCTAATGAAGACATTGAAGCGATGTTTAAAGATATCAAGCTGCCGTTTAAATAGGGTTTACCCCCTGCGCGACAACATAAGGCTGCCTGGTGCAGCCTTTTTTGTTGCCAGCCTTTAGCGCCAGATGAGACTGAAAGTTTTTATGATTTTTTTGTAAATGAAACATTGATCACATGTTTTCCGGTTCGGCTTTCTTAAATGCGAATCACAACACATTTTTAACTATGTCACTTTGCGACATGCCAGGATTATTCCCATACTCCAGTTAACCGCCTATGTTGGAAGCCAGTAAACATCAGGCTCTGGGGTTTGCTCTTTAGTTTTAAATGGATCTGAAATGGAATTAACTCAAATTGATTAGTGCTTCATTTAATTAAAGAGTGGTTCCGCTGTTAATGATTTCTGGCGTTATTTAAGACTATTGATTAATACCGTTAATCGTTTTACTCAATAAAAATAACTGGATTTTTGGCCTTAACGCGTTTAGGATTCCTCCTAAATCTTAATCGTTGTTATCAATCATTTTGTTGAGAGTGATTATCAGAAACTATGAATACACGACTGACTGTAGAACCGGGTTTCCCGGTAAAAAGCACCAAGGTTGAGCGTACTGGTAACACCCGTCGCAAAGCCTGGTTAACCGTATTCGCTGCCTCTGCGCTGTTCTGGGTGGTTGTCGCGTTAATGATTTGGCGTATCTGGGGCTAAAGCCATGTGGGCAAACACACTCAGCCATAAACGTTCTCTGACGGCGCGTCAGACCAAGCCGGTCAGCTGCAAAGCGAAAGAGCCGCTTGCAAAGGACGAAAAAGTGTCTATCCCCGAGTCATGGGATTTGAGTGATAACCAGCGGCTTTTTATTGAGTCGTTTCTGCAGCCTGAAACTAAATAACGTTGTCTGACTCTCTTTAGTCACCGCTCTTTTATTACCGGACATTCCGGCGGGCTTTTATAAATGCCCCTTTCCACATCCAGTACGACCCAAGGGTGTCGCCAGAGTAAGGTGACCGCAAAAACTTTTACGCCCGATTCCGGCGAAGGAGTGAACCAAATGAATATGATTAAAATGTCCTGGCTTAGCGCGTATGCGTTCTCCTTTGCGTTCTGGTCTGCGGCGGTGTGGATAACGCTTTAATCTGAATTACCTCCCCTTTTTATGATGCCTCGTGATTTTCACGGGGCATTTTCGTTTATGGGCGATTGTAGCAATTTGTGTTGTAATCAAAACGTTAACGAATTTGTGGACTATCTTTAACATAAACCTTTGTCTCTCTAAGGTTTAAAGACCATGAATGAAAGGAGGAGCTATGTCGTCTACCCTACGCGAGCAGAGTCAGGAAATACTGCAGGTCGACAGCAAAAAATATCATATCTTCAGTCTTCCCCGCGCTGCTCAACACCTCGGCAATATCGATAACCTGCCGAAATCGCTCAAAGTTCTGCTGGAAAACCTGCTGCGCTGGCAGGATGGCGACTCCGTCACCGCGGAGGATATCCAGGCGCTGGTTGACTGGCAAAAAGAGGCGCATGCCGATCGCGAAATTGCCTACCGGCCAGCCCGTGTTCTAATGCAGGATTTTACCGGCGTGCCGGCCGTCGTTGACCTGGCCGCCATGCGCGAAGCGGTGAACCGGTTGGGCGGCGACGTCGCGAAGGTGAACCCCTTGTCGCCGGTCGATCTGGTGATTGACCACTCCGTGACGGTTGACCATTTTGGCGATGATGATGCGTTTGAAGAGAACGTCCGGCTGGAGATGGAGCGCAACCATGAACGCTACGTCTTTCTCCGCTGGGGGCAAAAAGCGTTCGATAAATTCCGCGTCGTGCCGCCGGGCACCGGTATCTGTCACCAGGTGAACCTGGAGTATCTCGGCAAGGCAATCTGGCATGAGACCCTGAACGGTGAAGAGTATGCCTGGCCCGATACGCTGGTCGGTACGGACTCCCACACCACCATGATCAACGCGCTGGGCGTGCTGGGATGGGGAGTAGGGGGGATAGAGGCCGAAGCGGCCATGCTCGGTCAGCCGGTTTCTATGCTGATCCCGGATGTGGTTGGCTTTAAGCTGACCGGCAAACTGCGTGCCGGCATCACGGCAACCGACCTGGTCCTGACCGTGACCCAGATGCTGCGTAAGCACGGTGTGGTCGGCAAATTTGTTGAGTTCTATGGCGATGGCCTGGCCGATCTGCCCCTGGCTGACCGCGCCACCATTGCCAATATGGCACCCGAGTATGGCGCCACCTGCGGATTCTTCCCGGTGGATGATGTCACCCTGAGCTATATGACGCTGACGGGGCGTGATGCTGAGCAGGTTGCGCTGGTGGAGGCCTATGCCAAAGCGCAGGGCCTGTGGCGTCATGCCGGGGATGAGCCGCGCTTTACCAGTTCTCTGGCGCTGGATATGAACGACGTAGAGTCCAGCCTCGCCGGACCCAAACGTCCGCAGGATCGGGTGTCGCTGGGGGATGTGCCTGCCGCGTTTGACGCCAGCAACGAGCTTGAAGTCAACCAGGCGCAGAAACCCCATAAAAATGTCACCTATACCGACAGTGATACCGGGCTGACACATACCCTCTCAGACGGTGCCGTGGTAATCAGTGCAATCACCTCCTGTACCAACACCTCCAACCCCAGCGTGCTGATGGCGGCCGGTTTACTTGCGAAGAAAGCGGTTGAGCGCGGCCTGAAACGTCAGCCATGGGTCAAAGCTTCTCTGGCTCCCGGTTCTAAAGTGGTGTCAGACTATCTGGCCGTGGCACAGCTGACCCCGTGGCTGGATAAGCTGGGCTTCAACCTGGTCGGCTATGGCTGCACCACCTGTATTGGTAACTCCGGGCCGCTGAAAGATGAAATCGAGTCCGCTATCAAAGCGGGCGATCTTACCGTCGGGGCTGTCCTCTCCGGTAACCGCAACTTTGAAGGCCGCATTCATCCGCTGATCAAAACCAACTGGCTGGCGTCACCGCCGCTGGTGGTGGCGTATGCACTGGCGGGTAATATGAAGATCAACCTGCAGACGGAACCGCTGGGCAAGGATCAGCAGGGCCAGCCGGTCTACCTGAAAGATATCTGGCCGACCCCGGAAGAAATTGCCACGGCGGTGCAGCAGGTCACCAGCGATATGTTCCATAAAGAGTACGCTGAAGTCTTCGACGGCACGCCGGAGTGGCAACAGATCAAAGTCAGTGAGGCGGCGACTTACGACTGGGACGAAGGGTCAACCTATATCCGGCTTTCGCCTTTCTTTGATGATATGGAGAAAGAGCCGAAGCCGGTGCAGGATATCCGCGGCGCGCGGATCCTTGCCGTGCTGGGTGATTCCGTTACCACTGACCATATCTCGCCAGCGGGCAGCATCAAAGCGGAGAGTCCGGCCGGACGCTATCTGCTCTCTCACGGCGTGGAGCGCACCGACTTTAACTCCTATGGTTCGCGGCGCGGTAATCATGAGGTAATGATGCGCGGTACCTTTGCCAATATCCGTATCCGCAACGAGATGGTGCCGGGTGTGGAGGGCGGTTATACCCGACACTATCCGAGTGGCGAACAGCTGGCCATCTATGATGCGGCGATGAAGTATCAGGCGGACGGTGTCCCGCTGGCCGTGATCGCCGGCAAAGAGTATGGCTCCGGTTCAAGCCGCGACTGGGCGGCAAAAGGGCCGCGTCTGCAGGGGGTCAGGGTCGTCATTGCTGAATCGTTTGAACGTATTCACCGTTCAAACCTGATTGGTATGGGCATCCTGCCATTGGAGTTCCCGCAGGGCGTGACCCGCAAAAGCCTGGGACTGACGGGCGAAGAGCGCATCGACGTGGAAAATCTGCAGGCCCTGACGCCAGGCTGCAGCGTTAAAGTGACACTGACCCGCGCCGATGGCAGCAAGGAAGAGCTGGATACCCGCTGTCGCATCGACACCGGTAATGAGCTGACCTATTACCGCAACGACGGCATCCTGCACTATGTGATCCGCAACATGCTGAACTGAGTGACAAAAAAGCCGGGGAAACCCGGCTTTAATTTGCTGAAGAGCAATTTCCAGTCTGCTGTAAGACCGGAGCTGCACAGGGAAGACGGTCAGATCGGAAAGTCGCTTAAGCCATCCATGGCCGCTCGGCCCGCGCCGTCCCTGGCGCGGGACGCTTTCCTCTTCTGACCGTCTTCCCTGCGCTTTACGTTAGCCATGGCGGTCAGGCTCGCCCGGATGTGGCTTCGTCAGCGCACTCAGTCCTTACGACTTTGGCAGCAGATGTCCCATCTTCTCGGCTTTGGTGTCGAGATAGTGCGCATTTTTCGGGTTACGGCCCACAACCAGCGGCACACGCTCCACGATATTGATCCCGGCTTCGCTGAGGATCTCCACTTTGCGTGGGTTGTTGGTCAACAGGCGCACTTCATTCACGCCCAGCAGTTTGAACATGTCGGCACACAGGGTAAAGTCGCGCTCATCAGCGGCAAAGCCAAGCTGATGGTTCGCCTCGACAGTATCGTAACCTTTATCCTGCAGCGCATAGGCGCGGATCTTATTCAGCAGACCGATATTACGGCCTTCCTGACGATGATAGAGCAGGACGCCGCGACCCTCTTCTGCGATGGCGTTAAGGGCGGCTTCCAGCTGAAACCCACAGTCGCAACGCAGGCTAAAGAGTGCGTCGCCGGTCAGGCATTCAGAGTGAACGCGCGCCAGTACCGGCTCATTATCGTTAATATCGCCAAAGACCAGGGCAACATGGTCATGTCCGGTTGCCAGTTCTTCAAAACCAACCATCAGGAAATCTCCCCATGGCGTGGGCAGTTTGGCTTCTGCCACCCGTTTAAGCTGCATGTGACTCTCCAGAACCTTCAGAGGATGCACTATCATCATGATAGTGCACAGGCCAGTGTGGCCTGACAAACGTGCAATATTGTGCCACAACCCTGAGTCGGGCTGGTAATCTCTCATACCAATTGCATTGATAAAGCACAATTATCCAATCTGCAACAGGTATGTTATTCTTTTTTAAGCTAAAGTTATGCATGCTTTGTGACCTGACACCGGGATAAGGGAAGAGATGTTTAAGATTTCGCGCCGTACCACCCTGGGAATGCTGCTGCTGCTGATCATGCCCGTTACCGTCTGGCTTAGCGGCTGGCGCTGGCAACCCGGCGAAAGCAACGCCCTGCTGAAAACGCTGTTCTTCATGACCGAAACGGTCACCAGCCCGTGGGGCATTGTCACCAGCGTGCTGCTGAGCGCCTGGATGCTCTGGTGCCTGCGCTTTCGCCTGAAGCCGGCGATCCTGCTGCTGCTGATCATGAATGCCACTATCCTGGCGGGGCAATACACCAAATCTTTCATCAAAGAGCAGATCCAGGAGCCGCGTCCCTATGTCATCTGGCTGGAACAGCATCACGGACTGGATGAAAAAACCTTTTATGAACTGAAGCGCAAACAGCGTGGTGAGATGGTAACGTCGCTGATCGCCGATGAGACGCAGATACCCGGCTGGCTGAAACGGCACTGGGCTTTTGAAACCGGTTTTGCCTTTCCGTCAGGCCATACGATGTTTGCGGCCAGCTGGGCGCTACTGGCTTTAGGGCTGCTGTGGCCGCGCCGTCACTATAAAACCGTGGTGGTGATCTTCATCTGGGCCACGGGCGTCATGGCGAGCCGGATGCTGCTGGGCATGCACTGGCCTCGCGATCTGGCGATGGCCACCGTGATCTCCTGGATACTGGTGACCCTGGCGACCTGGCTGGCCCAGCGCGTCTGCGGCCCGCTCACGCTGCCACCTGAAGAGCAAAAAGAGGTGGCACAGCGGGAGCCCTGATTGTAATTCCCCGCGAAGACCCCATATTATTGATCGGTCTTGCGCAAAAGCGACTCGGCCAATGCTGCTGGGAGCAGCATTTTTGCTGTAGTTTTGGCATAATTCTACCTGACAACCTCACAACAGGACGCACTGTGAAATATTTGCTGATTTTTTTAGTGGTACTGGTCATTTTCATTGTTTCCGTCACCTTAGGCGCGCATAACGACCAGGTCATTACTTTTAACTATCTGCTGGCGCAGGGTGAGTTCAGCATCTCGACCTTACTGGCATCACTGTTTGGCGCAGGGTTTGTCCTCGGCTGGGTCATCTGCGGCCTGTTCTGGTTACGTACCCGCGTCGCACTGGCGAATGCCAACCGTAAAATCAGGCGTATGCAGACACAGATTGAACAGAGCACCGCGCTGGCGACCACGCCATCCTCTCCGGCCGGCCGGGAATAATCCCCGATGCATGAATTGCTGTTTCTGTTACTGCCGGTTGCGGCTGCGTATGGCTGGTATATGGGCCGCCGCAGCGCGCATCAGAATAAGCAACAGGAAGCCAACAGACTCTCGCGTGAATATGTTGCTGGCGTAAACTTCCTGCTTTCTAACCAGCAGGACAAAGCGGTCGACCTCTTTCTGGATATGCTGAAAGAGGACAGCGGCACCGTAGAAGCACACCTCACACTGGGCAATCTGTTCCGGTCGCGTGGCGAAGTAGACCGCGCCATCCGAATCCATCAGGCTTTAATGGAAAGTGCCTCTCTGAGCTACGAGCAGCGCCTGCTTGCCGTGCAGCAACTGGGCCGGGACTACATGGCAGCAGGCCTGTATGACCGCGCCGAAGATATGTTTAAACAGCTCACCGATGAAACCGACTTTCGGGTGGGGGCGTTACAGCAGCTGCTGTTAATCCATCAGGCCACCAGCGACTGGCAGCAGGCGATTGAAGTGGCAGAGCGGCTGGTTAAGCTCGGCAAAGAGAAACAGAAAGGCGAAATTGCTCACTTCTACTGTGAACTGGCGTTGCAGGCGATGAGCAGCGACGACCTGGATCGTGCCATAAGCCTGCTGAAGAAAGGGGAGGCGGCCGATCGCAACAGCGCCCGCATCTCCATCATGATGGGCCGTATCCTGATGGAAAAAGAGGATTTCGCCCGTGCGGTGGGGCATCTGCAGCGGGTGCTGGATCAGGATAAAGAGCTGGTCAGTGAAACACTGGCGATGCTGGAAACCTGCTACCAGCGACTCAACCAGCCCGAGGCCTGGGCGGCGTTTTTGCAGCGCTGCGTCGATGAGAACACCGGTGCGGCAGCGGAGCTCTATCTCTCTGATATTGTTGAGCAGCAGCAGGGTTCAGAGGCGGCCCAGAACTACATCAGTCGTCAGTTGCAGCGTCATCCCACCATGCGGGTGTTCCATCGTCTGATGGATCTCAACCTGCTTGAAGCCGAAGATGGCCGGGCCAAAGAGAGCCTGATGGTGCTGCGTGACATGGTGGGTGAACAGATTCGCACCAAGCCGCGCTATCGCTGCCAGAAGTGTGGTTTTACCGCTCATGCGCTCTACTGGCACTGCCCATCGTGCCGCACCTGGTCTTCCGTTAAGCCTATCCGGGGACTCGACGGCCAGTAATCCGGCCGACGCTGTCCGGTGTTTATCAGCGCATTGTAGTTACAACATACTATAAAGTGAGCTGGCACCGGGAGAGGCAGCCGTGCATTTATTGCCTGGCAGAGGGGCACGGCGATTGTGATGCTCCGGAGCCGCAGGTAGAATGCTTGCCGTTTGTCTATTGCGCCTGCGGGTGCCTACTGCAGAGGAAATGCCATGCCTTCACCCCACCACGTGACCGCCTCGCCGATTCTGGTAGCGCTGGATTATCATGACCTCGACAGCGCATTGCGTTTTGTCGACCAGATCGACCCCCGCAGTTGCCGCCTGAAGGTGGGCAAAGAGATGTTTACGCTGTTTGGCCCGTCGCTGGTCAGAACCCTGCAGCAGCGCGGCTTTGAGATCTTCCTCGACCTGAAATTTCACGATATTCCTAACACTACCGCGCATGCTGTGGCGGCCGCGGCCGATCTCGGTGTCTGGATGGTCAACGTCCACGCCAGCGGCGGGGCGCGGATGATGAATGCGGCGCGTGAAGCGCTGGTTCCTTATGGCAACGATGCCCCCTTGCTGATTGCGGTCACCGTACTGACCAGCATGGATGCCGACGATCTGAACGGGCTGGGCATCACGCTCTCGCCGGCTGAACAGGCGGAGCGACTGGCAAAACTGACTCACGCCTGCGGGCTGGATGGCGTCGTCTGCTCTGCGCAGGAAGCCGTTCGCTTTAAAGAGGTGATGGGCAACGACTTCGCGCTGGTCACGCCGGGGATTCGTCCGGCAGGCAGTGAGGCAGGCGATCAGCGCCGCATCATGACGCCTCAGCAGGCGAAGCAGGCAGGCGTGGACTATATGGTTATTGGTCGTCCGATTACCCAGGCGGCCGATCCGGCTGCCGCGCTGCAGGCAATTCTGCACTCTCTGGAGATACGCTAATGGCCAATGATAATCCACTGGTTTACTCAACCGACAGCGGCCGAATTACCCAGTCGCAGCCGAAGGCGGAACGCCCCAAAGGGGATGGTATTGTGCGCATCCAGCGTCAGACCAGCGGCCGTAAAGGCAAAGGGGTCTGCCTGATTAGCGGGATTGACCTGGATGATGCGGCACTGGCACTGCTGGCGGCGGAGCTGAAAAAGAAGTGCGGCTGTGGCGGATCCGTCAAAGAAGGCGTGATCGAGATTCAGGGCGATAAACGCGATCTGCTGAAAAGTCTGCTGGAAGCCAAAGGCATGAAGGTGAAACTGGCGGGCGGCTGATAAAAAATCGGGCTACAGACGTAGCCCGATTGTAACGCAGATGCTTAGCGTAGCCGATTATAGTTTTAATAAGGTCCTTAGTGGACCTGATGACCGATAATACCACCCACAGCGGCGCCGCCGACTGTTCCGAGTGCGCTACCATTGGTCAGAACTGAACCCCCAATTGCGCCCGCACCCGCGCCAATCGCGGTGTTACGGTCACGTTTGGACCAGTTAGAGCAGCCGCTCAGTGCGACGGCTAAGGTGGTCGCCAGTACAACGGCAGTGATTCGTTTCATTGTTGTTGTCATACACTTCTCCTTTGATGTGCTCACAGAGGCAACACTCTTAGTATAGCTCCGATATTGACCCAGCCCGCTTGTGCCGCATCATTGCCGCGTCCGTGACGGCATCGAAATGTGATCACCATGGACAAACCGTTTGTAGCGGATGAGTAGCCATGCTGTCCCAACAGGTCCATGCATTGCCGGAGAGAATTTTAATCGTTCTGCGGAAATTCCGAAGATAGAAAATTCTTAAATCACGGCACATTTTTGCATTCACAGCCATTCCTTCTGCGTTTATAGCTAATCGCTCCATAACCCTTTGGCGGCCAACTCCGCAAAATTCAGGGACGATTGTCAGCAGGAGAAGAGGCATGCTGGAACACCTTAAACAACAGGTTCTGGAAGCGAATCTGGATCTACCCAAATACAACCTGGTGACCTTCACCTGGGGCAATGTCAGCGCGATCGACCGTGAACAGGGCCTGCTGGTGATTAAACCCTCCGGCGTGCGCTACGAGGTCATGAAGCGCGACGACATGGTCGTGGTCGATCTCACGACGGGTGAGGTGGTGGAGGGAGACAAGCGTCCCTCATCGGACACCGCGACGCACCGGGCGCTCTATCTCGCCTGGCCGGAGGTGGGGGGCATCGTCCATACCCATTCCCGGCATGCGACAATCTGGGCGCAGGCAGGACGACCGATTCCCGCCTGGGGAACCACCCATGCCGATGATTTCTACGGAGAGATCCCCTGTACCCGCTCCATGCGCAGCGAAGAGATTCAGCACGATTATGAGTGGAACACCGGAGAGGTGATTATCGAAACCTTTGCGCAGCGTGGCCTGTCTCCCTCCGCGATTCCGGCGGTGCTGATCAACTCACATGGCCCGTTTGCCTGGGGGAAGGATGCCCACGCGGCTGTCCACAGCGCCGTCGTGCTGGAGGAGGTGGCCTACATGGGCTTATTCAGCCAGCAGCTGACGGCAAACCTGCCGCCCATCCAGCAACCGCTGCTTGACCTTCACTACCTGCGAAAGCACGGCGAAAATGCCTGGTACGGGCAGAAATAATCATCAGGACGCTTCGGCGTCCTTTTTTTATCCGCTTTACGCAGGGTGGCACGTTCTCTGTTCTGCTTTTTTCTGACTTTTCAACAGCCGAAACCTGCGGCCACCCCTTTTTAAGACGACTGCCGGATGACTGCACGCCGGTCCGCTTTATCTATTCAGTGCGCGTTAAGCATCGGCCTGGTGCTGCCTGACCGCATGCTGACAATGTGTAACGTGCCTAATCTATTTCTGACGAGCCTGTCAGGGATCACTCTGGATTTTGTGTTGTAAATCAATCTCTCATTTGGTCTGGCCTCACTCTGCATTACGCTGATGTCGCGTATTAAACGCATCAAATATAAACAGAGGATGAGACAATGACAGTAATTAACCAACCCACTTGCAGATTATTTACCGAAGCCGGCAACACCACGCAGTTAGTCGCCTATTACGAAGAAGGGCGTCGGACGATGTGGATGATGCTGCGTGCGCAGCCGCGCCCGAGTTTCAACCATGAACTGATTGAGGAGATCATGAATCTGAGCTACGCCGCACAGCGTTCTGGTCTGCCCATCGATTTCTGGGTCACCGGGTCGCTGGTGCCGCAGATGTTCAACGCCGGTGGCGATCTGCGCTTCTTCGTCGAGTGCATTCGCAATAACCGCCGTGAGGCGCTGCGGGCCTATGCCCGTGCCTGCGTGGACTGCATCCACTCGGCGGCGCGCGGATTTGATACGGGGGCGGTAACGCTGGCGATGATCGAGGGAAGTGCCTTAGGCGGTGGATTCGAAGCGGCGCTGGCGCATCACTTCATTCTGGCGCAAAACAATGCGCGGATGGGGTTTCCGGAAATCGCCTTTAACCTGTTCCCAGGCATGGGCGGTTACTCGCTGGTGGCCCGTCGTTCCGGCATGAAGCTGGCCGAGGAGTTAATCTGTGAAGGGGAGTCCCACAGCGCAGAGTGGTATGAAACGCGCGGTCTGGTGGACAAAGTCTTCCAGCCGGGCGACAGCTACCGTGCCACCCGCACCTTCATCGATACTTTACGGCCGAAGCTGAATGGCGTGCGGGCGATGCTGAAAGCGCGTCAGCGCGTGCTGCAGTTGTCACGCGCCGAGTTGATGGATATCACCGAGGATTGGGTCGATTACGCCTTTACGCTCGAACCTAAAGACATTGCTTACATGGAACGCCTTGTTCAGTTACAAAACCGCCACAGCGCATCACTGCGTAAAGCGGGATAACCGGACTTAGCGTTAAACGCGGGCAGGATGCTTAGCCAGCCAATGCCCAAATTGCTCCGCGGGCATTGGTTTTGCGTAGTAGTAACCCTGACGCCCATCCACACCACTTTTGAGAACAAACGACTCTTCATCCGGGGTTTCAATGCCTTCCGCGATGACCTGCAAATCGAGCGCTTTGGCAACGGCGACGATGGCGCGCACCAGCGACTGGGAAACCGGCTGCGTACTAATATTGCGGATAAAGCTCTGATCGAGCTTGATGGCATTAATCGGCACACGGGCCAGCTGCGACAGCGAGGAGTAACCGGTGCCGAAGTCATCAAGATGAATCTTCGCGCCCAGATCCTGAAACTGCTTCATCAGCTTCAGCGCTTCGGTCTCATTCTCAATCAGGCAGCTTTCAGTCAGCTCGATGTCGATGGGGCAGTCGGTAAGCCCCGCCTCATGCAGCGCCTGTTTCAGGTCGGTGTAGATGCTTTGATCGATCAGCTGGCGGGCTGAGACGTTCACGGCGACGCGCAGAAAAATGCCCTCCTGGCGCCAGGCAATGATCTGCTTCAGCACGTTGAGCATCACCCAGCGGCCCAGCGGCACAATCAGTCCCGACTCTTCGGCATAGGGAATGAAATCGGCCGGCGAGACCAGGCCCCGTTCCGGTGAGTTCCAGCGAACCAGGGCTTCCGCACTGCGGACTTCGCCATCGCTGTCGATTTTGGGCTGGTAGTAGACCAGCAAGTGGTCGAGTTCCAGCGCCTTGCGCAGATTGGTGTCCAGCCAGAGGTATTCAAAAACCCGCTGGTTCATCTCGGCGGCAAAAACGCAGAATTTGCCGCGACCGTTCTCTTTGGCGTGATACATCGCGGTATCCGCATTACGAATCAGGCTTTCACGATCTTCGCCATGCAGCGGCGCGAACGCGATGCCGATTGAGCAGCCGCTGTAGACTTCGATCAGGCCGATACGGAACGGCTGACGCAGCCGCTCCAGAATGCGTGAGGCCATCGCCTCCAGCGCGGCCTGGCTGGTGTGCTCGGCCAGCACCACAAACTCGTCACCGCCCAGCCGGCCCAGCGTCTGATCTTTGCCCAGACAGCTCAGGATCGCCAGCGACACCGCCTGCAGGAGCTGGTCGCCAAACATATGGCCGTAGGCGTCATTCACTTTCTTGAAGTTATCGAGATCCAGGTAAACCACACCGGTCTCATCTCCCTCGGAACGCTCCAGCGCCAGGCTAATCTGTTGATGGATGGCGTTGCGATTAGGCAAACCGGTCACCGTATCGGTGTTAGCCAGTACCCGGAGCCGTTCCTGAGCCCGACGCTCCTCGGTGATGTCGGTCCCGGAACAGATGAGGAAAATTTCATTTTTGCCACTGCCGCTGTGAACAAACTTATTACGAAACAGAAAGAGTCGCTGGCCTTTGCGGGTTTTGACCCAGCGTTCGACCTCATAGGAGTTGCCGTCGCGAAAGAAGCCCGCGATGTTGCGGCGCGACTGGGACGCTTCCTGTTTGGTCATAAAGAGCTGGAAGACGTTGCGGCCAATCACCTCATGCTCATTCAGGCCGGTATATTCTTCACTAAGGCGGTTAAAACGCTGAATATTGCCGCGCTGGTCGAGGATGACAATCACCGAATTGGCTTCAGAAACCACCTGTTCGGCGAAAGAGAGTCCCAGCGTTAAATCGCGTGCAACCGCCGAGGTGTCGCCCCAGGCGGAGGCGGTGCCAGCCCAGGATGCCTGGTTCACTTTACGCCCGACAAAATGCATAGGCACATCAATGCCTTGTAAGGTCATGGTCAGGTTAATGCTTGACGTGATGACGGGCATCGCGCGAATCATCGCGGCCTGGCCGGGGGTCAGCGGCAGGGCGATATTGGTCTGTGACGACTCATCTTCAGCAAAATGTAGCGCATCGCTGTCCGCGGTCAGACGCCAATGAGGGCTGGTTGTACCAAACAGGGTGTACAACAAGGTTTGCCCTTGTTCATCGGTCATGGAAACTTCCTCCGGGAAGTGCTCTGCAGGCGTTATCTCATTATTTTAGCAACAGTATTCATCATCTGACGCCAGCACAAGATGCAAACCAAATATATTTTTCCATCCAGATAAGAATGGCACAAAAAAGCCCCGGCGGTGCGGGGCATTAAGCCATGATCAGCAGGGACATTTCCCCAGTTTTCCCGCCTGACTCGGGAAGCGCGCATCCAGACAGTAACGGTGGAAATCGCGCTCGTTCATCGTCGGCTGGCCAGGATGATGCTGCCGCATATGCTGCAGATATTTTTGATAATCCTGTACCCCGACCATTAAGCGAAAGCACTGCTGCAGGCCGCGCCAGAAGCCGCGCCAGCTGAACGCTACAGGAGCAGAGGCGGTAAGGGGATGACAGCCGATAATCTGCCATTTCCCCTGCGGCCGCTGGAACTGATGAATCGCATCAGACATGGCGCACCTCCTTGTTACGCAGCGCCACCGATGACTCATGGGTGGTTGGCGTGTCACTGCGCAGCGCCTTGCGGATAACAAAGAACGCGGCGATCAGCATCGTCACGGCCACCAGCATAAAAAAGGCACACAGCGCCGCGTTGATCTGATTGCTGAACACAATGGTCTGCATGTCCGCCACGCTTTTTGCCGGGGCGATAATCACGCCGTCCTCCACGCCTTTGCGGAACTTGCTGGCCTGCGCCAGGAAGCCGATAGCGGGTTTCTCATGGAAGATTTTCTGCCAGCCTGCGGTCATGGAGGTGATAAACAGCCAGACGGTGGGCAGGATGGTGACCCAGGCATAGCGCTGCTTTTTCATCTTGAACAGCACGACGGTGCCGAGGATCAATGCCATCGACGCCAGCATCTGATTACCGATACCGAACAGTGGCCAGAGCGTATTAATGCCGCCCAGTGGATCTACCACGCCCTGATAAACAAAGAAGCCCCAGCCCGCAACGGCGACGGTGGTGCCCGCCATATTGCCCAGCCAGGAACGGTTGTTCGCCATGGAAGGCACCACGGTGCCCACGAGATCCTGCACCATAAAACGGCAGGCGCGGGTGCCGGCATCGACCGCAGTCAGGATAAACAGCGCTTCAAACAGGATGGCGAAGTGGTACCAGAACGCCATCATCGCCCGGCTGTTAAAGATCTCGGTGATGATATGGGCCATCCCCACGGCGAAGGTTGGCGCTCCGCCGGCGCGCGACAGAATCGAGCCTTCGCCCACGTCACGGGCGATGCCGCTCAGCATTTCAGGCGTCACCACAAAGCCCCAGCCGTTAATCACCTGTGAGGCGCTCTCCACGGTGGTACCAATCAGCGCCGCAGGCGAGTTCATGGCAAAGTAGACGCCGGGGTCCAGCACCGAGGCGCAGATCAGCGCCATAATGGCCACAAAAGATTCCATCAGCATCGCGCCGTAGCCAATAAAGCGGATATGGCTTTCGCGCTCCACCAGTTTAGGCGTGGTGCCGCTGGACACCAGCGCATGGAAGCCTGAGATCGCGCCGCAGGCGATGGTGATAAACAGGAAGGGGAACATCGCCCCGGAGAAGACCGGGCCAGTGCCGTCGATAAAGCGGGTCACCGCCGGCATTTTCATCTCCGGCATGGCAAACACAATGCCCACCGCCAGGCCGACAATCACGCCGATTTTGAGAAAGGTCGAGAGATAGTCACGCGGTGCCAGCAGCAGCCAGACCGGCAGCACTGAGGCGATAAAGCCGTAGATGACCAGCACCCAGGTCAGCGTGGTGCCTTTCAGGGTGAAGAAGGGGCCCCAGTAGGGGTGTTGCGCCACATCGCCGCCATAGATAATCGCCGCCATCATCAGCACAAAGCCAATCAGCGATACCTCCGCGATTTTACCCGGACGGATAAAGCGCATGTAGAGACCCATAAACAGCGCGATAGGAATGGTCGCGGCTATCGTAAACAGCCCCCACGGGCTGTTAGCCAGCGCCTTCACCACCACCAGCGCCAGCGCCGACAGGATAATGATCATCACGCCCAGCGCGCCGAGCATGGTCACCACACCGGCAAACGCGCCGAGCTCCTGACGGGCCATCTCACCCAGCGAACGACCATCCCGGCGGGTTGAGATAAACAGGATCAGGAAATCCTGAACCGCGCCCGCCAGCATTACCCCCACAAGGATCCAGATAGTACCGGGCAGAAAGCCCATCTGCGCCGCCAGAATCGGCCCGACCAGGGGGCCGGCACCGGCAATCGCCGCAAAGTGATGACCGAACAGCACCCATTTATTGGTCGGGACATAATCCAGCCCGTCGCTCAGCCGCTCGGCCGGGGTCATCCGGCGGTCGTCCAGCTCGAAGATATTACGGGCAATAAACAGGCTGTAGAAACGATACGCGATGCTGTAACAGGCGACAGCGGCTATCACCAGCCAGACTGCGTTGACGTGTTCGCCGCGGCTGAGGGCCAGCATGGCAAAAGCGCCTGCGCCGATTAACGCCACCACTAACCAGATCGCGCTGGTTTTGACGTTTTTCATGACTAACTCCTTGTAGGGATCGAGAGGAAGGCGATCGAAAACAACGAGTTAAACTTAATGTAATGGAATGTAAGTGAAAGTTAATCAGTGGAGAAGTGTGAAGCGGGGTACAAATATAAACTGTTTGCAACCTGAACGGGGGCGGGAGCGGGCGAGATAACCGGAGTTATCCCGCCGGATGGCATAAGTCAGCTGGAACTCAGACGGCGGGACGCGCCACGACGCTGCGGGTTTCCATGCGGACTTCGGCGATGGTGACATCAATCACGTCAGTCACGCGATAAACCACCTCGCCTTTAATCTGAACGCTGCCATTCTCCTGGCTGCAGACCATCTCATCACGCACCGCGTGAATGAACGGAGCAGGGATAAAGGCCACCGCGCCATACTCCAGCAGACGAACGCGCATACCGCCGCGTGACACGTCGATGATCTCGGCGCTGAAGCGACGATCGGTGCCGGCAAACGGCGCAAGATAACGGGCGTAGAGCCAGTCACCCACATCACGCTCGGCCATGCGGTTCAGACGACGGCGCTCGCTCATCGTGACCGTCACGGCATCGTCCGGACGGGCGATCGTCTCGCCACGGATAATCGCTTTCAGGAGGCGATGGTTGATCATGTCGCCAAACTTACGGATGGGTGAGGTCCAGGTGGCGTACGCCTCCAGTCCCAGCCCGAAGTGCGGGCCCGGCTCGGTGCTGATCTCGGCAAAGGTCTGGAAGCGACGGATGCGGCTGTCCAGGAACGGCGTCGGCTGGGCATCGAGTTCACGACGCAGCACGCGGAAGCCTTCCAGGGTAGTAATCGCCTGAGCATCCACGATGATGCCGTGATTCGCCAGCACTGCGGCGGCCTGTTCAGCATTGGTGGCATCGAAACCGGCATGGACGTTGTAAATACCAAAGCCGAGACGGTCACGCAGCACCTTCGCCGCACAGATGTTTGCCAGAATCATCGCCTCTTCAACGATGCGGTTAGCGATGCGACGCGGTTCCGCGACGATCTCCAGCACTTCACCTTTTTCTCCCAGCAGGAAGCGATAGTCAGGGCGATCTTTGAACACCAGCGCGTGGGTCTGACGCCACTCGCTGCGCGCCTGGCAGAGGCGATGCAGCAGACGAATCTGTTCTGCAATCGCGTCACTCTCCGGCTGCCAGCTGCCGCTGTTTTCCAGCCAGTCAGAAACGTCATCATAAGCCAGCTTGGCTTTGGACTCGATCCAGGCCGCAAAGAAGGTGACATCATCCGCCAGGCTGCCATCGGCGGCCACGGTGACGCGGCAGGCCAGCGCCGGACGGCGGACATTCGGACGCAGCGAGCAGACATCATCAGAGAGTTCGCGCGGCAGCATCGGGATGTTGAAGCCCGGCAGGTAGTTGGTGAAGGCGCGCTTCGCTGCCAGCTTATCCAGCTGACTGCCTTCCGCGACATAAGCGGTCGGGTCGGCGATAGCGATGGTCAGGGAGAGCGAGCCATCCGCCTGCGCTTCCACATAAAGCGCATCATCCATATCCTGGGTGCTGGCGCTGTCGATGGTGACAAAATTGAGCGCGGTCAGATCTTCGCGCGTCAGATTCTCATCCATCATCTCGCCAAAGCTGACATCCGGCGCTTCACGCTCAAGGTTGTGACGCGACAGCGTCACCCACCACGGCGCCAGATGGTCATCCGCTTTGACGATAAAATCGGTGATTTCGGCGTAAAAACCGCGGTCGCCTTTCAGAGGATGACGACGCATTTCAGCGACAGCCCAGTCGCCATTCTCAAACTCATGGCTGACATCGCGCGCCGGGCGGCACGGGATAGCCTCTTTCAGCAGGGGATGGTCCGGCACGATCGACAGGCGATCGTCTTTCTTCTGTACCCGGCCGACAAAACGGCTCAGGAACGGCTCAACCAGGGTTTCCGGTTCAGCACTTTCGCGGTCTTTATCGGTGTGGATCACGGCGACGATACGATCGCCATGCATCACTTTCTTCATCTGCGGAGGCGGAATGAAGTAACTTTTCTGCGCATCGACTTCCAGAAAGCCGAAGCCTTTTTCGGTGCCTTTTACCACGCCTTCTGCACGTGGTGTCTGTGAATGGAGCTTCTCTTTCAGCTGCGCGAGCAGCGGGTTATCCTGGAACATAATTTTTACGTTTCGTGGCCTGAATGCGGCTGACAGTTTTACGCGAATCGACGCCGCGCGGCAAGGCAAAAAGCCGGACGAACCGGCTTTTCAGAGGGGCTGACAGAGGATCAGGCGATGCGCTGATCGGCCTGCGCCTGGGAGAGTTCCAGCTTCACGGGCACCGACTTGGAGGTCGGCGTACCGCTGCCATCCCCAAAGCTGTTCAGCGGAACCAGCGGGTTGGTTTCCGGATAGTAGGCCGCCAGATTTCCGCGCGGAATATTATAAGGAACCAGCTTGAAACCGCTGACGCGACGGGTGATGCCATCATTCCACAGCGTTTCGATATCGACATTCTGGCCTTCGGTAAAGCCCAGATCCGCCATATCGTCAGGATTGATAAACACCACTTCGCGCTGACCAAACACGCCACGATAACGGTCATCGAGGCCGTAGATGGTGGTGTTGTACTGGTCGTGTGAACGCAGGGTCTGCAGGGTAAACGGCACCGCCTGCTCCAGCGCCGGGAACAGCGAGTCCGGCAGCATCGACGCATTAAATTCCGCTTTCTGGCTCGGCGTATTGAAGCGTAACTCCGCAGCGGCATTGCCCAGGTAGAACCCGCCAGGAATATCGCATTTCGCGTTAAAGTCGGCAAAGCCCGGAATGGTCGCGGCGATATGGTCGCGGATCAGGTTGTAGTCACCCGCCAGGTCGCGCCACTTCACTTTGTCATCACCCAGCACCGCCTGCGCGATCCCGGCGACGATGGCCGTTTCAGAGCGCTGCGTCTCCGCCAGCGGAATGCCGATCCCTTCGGAGGCGTGCACCATGCTGAACGAGTCTTCGACGGTAATGAACTGATTGCCGGTCGCCTGGCGGTCACGTTCCGTGCGGCCCAGCGTCGGCAGAATCAGCCCTTCATGACCCGGCACCAGGTGGCTGCGGTTCAGCTTGGTGCTGATGTGTACGGTCAGACCACAGCGCGATAACGCCTCTTCCGTGCGCGGTGAATCGGGCGCCGCCGCGGCCAGGTTGCCACCCAGCGCAATCAGCACTTTGACTTCATCACGCAGCATGGCATTCAGCGCTTCAACGGTGTTGTGGCCCGCAGCACGCGGTGGCTCGAAACCGAAATGGTTGCCCAGCGCATCCAGGAACGCCTGCGTCGGTTTCTCATCAATGCCCATCGTCCGGTTGCCCTGCACGTTACTGTGACCGCGCACCGGGCAGAGACCTGCGCCTTTTTTGCCCAGCTGGCCAAACAGCAGCTGCAGGTTGGTGATTTCACGCACCGTGTCTACCGAATGCTTGTGCTGGGTGATCCCCATCGCCCAGGTGCAGATCACCCGGTCAGCGCTCTGATAGATGGCCGCCGCTTCGCGGATTTGCGCCTGCGTCAGGCCCGACTGCGCCACAATCTGCATCCAGCTGGTGTTGTCTACGGCCTCGAGGTAGGCCTCAATGCCGTTGGTTTTGGCATTGATAAAGGTCTGGTCGAACAGGCCGCTTTCTCCCGCCGCCAGGCGGGCACGGTGGGTTTCCAGCAGGGATTTCACCATGCCGCGCACGGCGGCCATATCACCGCCGAGATTCGGCTGGTAATAGGAGGAGCTGATGGTGCCGGCTTTAGAGGTCACCACTTCCAGCGGTTTCTGTGGATCGGCAAAGCGTTCCAGACCGCGTTCGCGCAGGGTGTTAAAGGTCACGATTTTTGCGCCGTGGTCGGCAGCGTGACGCAGGCTGTGCAGCATGCGCGGATGGTTGGTGCCGGGGTTCTGACCGAAGACAAAAATCGCATCCGCATGGTCAAAATCGTCCAGACGAATGGTGCCTTTACCGACGCCAATGCTGCGCTTCAGCCCGGTGCCGCTGGCTTCGTGACACATATTGGAGCAGTCAGGGAAGTTATTGGTGCCCACCAGGCGACCAAACAGCTGATAGAGCCAGGAGGCTTCATTGCTGGCGCGACCGGAGGTGTAAAGCTCCATCTGATCCGGATTGTCCATCGCCTTAATGTGCTGCGCGATCAGCGCAAAGGCGTCGTCCCAGCTGATCGGCTCATAGTGGTCAGTTTCGGCGTTGTAGCGCAGCGGATGCGTCAGACGACCCTGATATTCCAGGAAGTAGTCACTCTGGGTGTAGAGGGTGGTTACGCTATGGCGGGCGAAAAAGTCGGTATCAACCACACGACGTGTCGCTTCCCAGGTCACCGCTTTGGCGCCGTTTTCGCAGAAGCTGAAGGTACTTTTATTGTCATCACCCCAGGCGCAGCCCGGACAGTCAAAACCGCGTGCTTTATTCATGCGCATCAGGTTGCGCATATTTTTCAGGGCCGCTTTGCTGTCAAGAACGAAACGCGTGGTGGCTTCCAGTGAACCCCAGCCGCCCGCAGCCGCGCGGTAGGGTTTGATTTGGCGTTTAAATTTCATATTGAGTGCAGGCTTTTTATAGTAGGAATAATTGTTTGATGATTGTTATCAGGTTATAGCCTGATGGTGAAGGGGAGTGTGCAATTATCGTCATACCTTGTCTAATTGATTGACATAATGGTGCGATAGCTGGCGTTTATCGTGCATCGGCCAGAAGTGTGATGCTGGTCAGATTTTACCCAGTTTTAACGCGCTGATAACGGGAGTTCTCTCGGTAACGGGCTAATACTTGCTGTTTATCATCAGAGAGGGCGCGACACCATGAAACAGCTGACCAGCCAGATCCACGCGTTCGGCAAAGCGCTAATGATGCCAATCTCAGTGATCGCCGCCGCAGGGATCTTTCTCGGGCTGGCGGCGGCGATGCAGAACCCGGCGGTGACCGGTGAGGCGTTTGTCCAGATGGCGGTGCCGCAGGTCATCATCGGCTTTATCCGCAAGATCGCCGGTGCGCTGTTTACAAACCTGCCGCTCTTCTTTGCCGTGGCGAGTGCTATCGGGCTGGCAAAAGCGGAGAAGCCCACCGCCGCGTTTGCTGCGGTGATTGGCTACATCGTGATGAATGTCGGCATCAGCGCCACTCTGGCGGCCAAAGGGATCACGGCCGCCACCACCACACCGGCCGCTCTGCAGCAGGCGGGGATGGATCAGACGACGGCGATGATGACCTCGGCGGAATATATCAGCATGCTGGGGGTTTTTACCTACAACATGAGCGTGCTGGGTGGGGTGATTGCCGGGCTGATAACGGTCGCGCTGCACAACCGCTTTTACACCCAGCAACTGCCTACTGCGATCAGCTTTTTTGGCGGGCGGCGTTTTGTGCCAATCGTCACCGTCGTCTGCCTGCCGCTGGTGGGGGTACTGCTGGCGCTGGTCTGGCCGACCATCGGCCAGGGGATTGCGTGGATCGGCGCGATGATCGGTAAAAGTGGCCAGTATGGCGCGTTCCTGCTGGGGGCATTTGAACGCATTCTGATCCCCACCGGCCTGCACCATATCCTCAACGAAACCGTCCGCTTCACCCCGATCGGCGGTATGGCGGTGGTCGATGGCCAGACCATTGTCGGTGCGCTCAACATCTTCAACGCGTCGCTGACCCACCCGGGGTCGATCCCGGATGCGACGCTACGCACCGCCACGCAGTTTCTGGCGCAGGGCAAAATTCCCGTCATGATGTTTGGCCTGCCCGCCGCTGCCCTGGCGATCTATCACACCGCACGGCCAGAGCATAAACAGCGGGTCAAAGCGCTGGTAATGGCGGGCGCGCTGACCTCGTTTACGACCGGTATTACGGAACCGCTGGAGTTCTGCTTTATTTTTGTCTCGCCGGTACTCTATCTCCTGCACGCCTTCCTGACCGGTCTCTCCTTCATGCTGATGTCGATGCTGCACCTGATGATTGGCAATGTGCAGGGCGGCATCATCGACCTGGTGGTGTTCGGCATGCTGGGCGGGGCGAAAACGCACTGGTGGTGGACACTGGCGCTGGGGGCCGTCTACGCACCGCTCTACTACTACGCTTTCCGGCTGGTGATCACCCGGATGAATGTTGAAACGCCGGGCCGGGAATCGGAAGAGGAGAAACCGCAGCAGGTCGCGGCGGATGAGCGCACTCAGGTGATTATCAGCGGGCTGGGCGGGCAGGCCAATATCGAGGATGTCGATTGCTGCTTTACCCGACTGCGGGTCCGGGTCAGAGAGATGAATCAGGTGGTGGATCAGACGCTGATGAGCACCGGTGCCAACGGCGTCAATCGCGTCAGCGAGCATGATGTTCAGGTAATTTACGGGCCACAGGTCGAGAAAGTCGCCAGTGAGGTAAAGCGGGCGCTCGGCGTAGCTTAGCGACAGCCTGTTTCGGGTCATCAGCGGGCGGTCTGCCGGAAAGGGGGAGAAAGGCTGCACGCTGCCGCTCCGCTTATTGTAACTAAAAAAAGTTCAGCCCTAATGGGCTGCTTTTTTTTGCCGATATAGCCACTAATCCTCCCAATTTCCGGAACGTAGCGATGTCGTTAAAAAAGTCCTCCCTGATTATTTTTTCTTTCCTGCTGGCGCTGTTTCTTACCAGCGTGGCAATCAGTACCTGGCTGCTTGTTCAGAGCAATCACTCCCTGAATGCGGTTAACAAAGAGATTCGCGTTGTGCTGTCGGTGATCGACCCTATCAACCACAGCCGTACGCTGCGTGTCCGCCTGATGGAGTACATGAAGTCGATAGAGGGCAGTGAGGCGAATAACCCGGCCACGCTGGACAGCGTTCGCACCGTTGCCGGTAAGGCGGATGCGGCGTTTGAAGCCTATATGAACGCGCCGCGTCTGCCGGGCGAAGAGGCTGAAGCGGAAGCCTATCGTCAGGCCTATCAGGCCTATCGCCAGCAGGGCCTGCAGCCGTTAATTGAGGCAGCAGAAGCGCACGACCAGCTGCGATTCAAAAACCAGATTGCCACCGTGGTGCGTCTGGATCGCCAGTATGAAATCATTCTGGATCGGGTGCTGGCGCAGCATGAAACTTACGCCAGAAAACTCAACAGTGATGCGCAGAGTCATTTCACCACCGGCATTACCCTGCTGGGACTGTTTGGCGTGCTCTTTTTTGCCATCATTATCGCGATCTACATCTTCATGAAGCGCTACGTGCTCTCTCCGCTGAATGATGCGCAGGAACACTGCAGGCTGATTGCGGCGGGCGTGCTGGACAGCAGCGTCCCGGTCAGGGCGAACTCCCGCAGTGAAATTCAGCTGCTGATGGGCTCGCTGGAGCAGATGCGCAGCGCGCTGACCTCTATCATTCTGCAGGTTCGTGACTCGACCCGCTCCGTCTCCACCGCG
Source organism: Pantoea sp. GM_Pan_3 (assembly GCF_026541045.1). Classification (NCBI taxonomy): domain Bacteria; kingdom Pseudomonadati; phylum Pseudomonadota; class Gammaproteobacteria; order Enterobacterales; family Erwiniaceae; genus Pantoea; species Pantoea sp. GM_Pan_3. The sequence goes on from NZ_JALNVA010000001.1 coordinate 787,105, forward strand.
TCACAGGAAATTGCTGCGGGCAACATCGATCTCGCCTCACGCACCGAGCAGCAGGCTGCCGCGCTGACCGAGACCGCCGCCAGCATGGAGCAGCTGGGCGCAACGGTGAAACAGAACACCGAAAACGTCTTTGAAGCCTGCCGCCTGACCAGCGAAGCGGTGAAAAATGCCGAAAGCGGTGAGAAAGTGTCGCAGGAAGTGGTGGTTTCAATGGGGCTGATTAACGCCAGCTCGAAGAAGATTGAAGAGATCACGACCGTTATCGACAGCATCGCTTTCCAGACCAATATTCTGGCGCTGAACGCAGCGGTGGAAGCGGCCCGTGCCGGGGAGCAGGGTCGCGGTTTTGCGGTGGTGGCGGGCGAAGTCCGGAACCTGGCGCAGCGCAGCGCCACGGCCGCTAAAGAGATTGAGAGCCTGATTGCCGAATCGGTCGCCATCATTCACGCCGGTTCTGATCAGGTCAGCCGCACGGGTGAGGCGATGAGCGCGATTATCTCCTCGGTCAGCAAGGTTAACCTGCTGATGGAGCATATCTCTACCGCGTCAGATGAGCAGAGTCGCGGCATCGGTCAGATTGAACAGGCCGTGACCGAGATGGACAGCGTGACGCAGCAGAACTCGGCGCTGGTGCAGGAGTCTGCAGCGGCCTCCGCCTCGCTGGAAGAGCAGGTGCAGTACCTGACGCAGTCGGTATCCACGTTCCGTCTCGCCAGCCATTAACCGGCGGTTCCGCGCGGCGCCAGTGCCGCGCGAAACCTGCTGCCGGTAAGGCATGTTATCCGGGCAGCTTGCCCTGAGGTCAGTGCGCCGGGAGAGTTTGATTCAGCGCCTTGTCGCCGGCCGGGAATCGGCGGATGATAAGGCTTTCCTCTGAATATGTGGTGGTCATGCTTATCAGTACAGAAAGTGCCCGCAGCCACAGCGCCGACACCCGTCTGGCCTGTACTCTGGCGGCCGCTGCGGGGGCGCTGAACACCGCCGCCTTTGAGATTGTCGGTTTCTTTTCTGCCAACATGACCGGCAATGTCTCGCTGCTCTCCGATCATCTGGCAAAAGCGAATCCGGGAACCGGCCTCTTTTTTCTCGCCATCGTCATCCTCTTCATCGCCGGATCGGCGCTCTCCACCCTGGTTATCAATTCCGGTCGCCGCAGAAACATCCGCACTATTTATGCCTTTGTCATCCTGGCTGAAGGCGCTGCGCTGATGGTACTGGGGGTGATTGAAAATCACTTTCCGCCGCTGTCGCCTGGCGTGGTGTTAATCCTGAGCCTCAGTTTTCTGATGGGGCTGCAGAATGCGGTGGTCACACGGATTTCGGACGCCCGCGTCCGTACCACCCATGTCTCCGGCACGGCGACCGATATCGGGATTGAGCTGGCGATGCTGTTTGAGGTGCTGCGGCGTAAAATCTCCCCGAAAGAGGCACCGCTCTACCTGAGCCGGTTGCGGCTGCATGTGCTGACGCTGCTCGCATTCCTGGCGGGCGGTATAGCCGGAATAGGGCTCTACAGGCTGCTCAGCTACGACTTTCTGCTGCTGGTGGGGTTCGGCCTGATCTGCCTGGCGCTGAACGCCATTTTCCGGCCGCGCAAATGAACCGTGCGGTTAAACCTTCAGGGCCGGCACAGGGTAACCTCTAAACCCCAATCAATTCAGAGCGCTGGATTACGCCATGGAAGGCCTGATTTTGAAGGTCGACTCTATTAGCAGCTCAGCATTCCGCTCGCATGATGCAATCTTGCGCCGGTACATCGACAAACTGGACGCCCGTTTTAAAGTTGGCACTCCAAACTACAGTCTTGAAGAGATTAACGTCACTGAAACTTCCGATGAACTCAAGATTGGCTCTGTCGCTAAGTATCTGCTGATTGACTGAGGAGGCATAGGCGAAGCTTGGCCAAAAGAAAACCAATTACAGACTTCAGTTGGCCGATTTCGGCATTAAACTCTTAAATAGTCTGCGCGTTAAAGCCTATATCAAGTCGTGCTTGGATCTAAGCTCCTTATAATCCTTTTCCAAAGGTAATCAGCCATACCTCAATGCTTTGTGCGTAAATGACCCATGTATGGACAGGCTGAATACCTAACATATCCTCGAAGGTAAATCAGCGATATCTTTATAGATGAACAGTGCCCATGATTTTCATGAATGTTGATTTTATTGATTTTTATGTTGCATTTTCGTATGGCCAAAATGCTTTAGGATAGCGGTGGTGGAGGCTGGTGCAACTCCAGCACTGATGCTTTGGCTTGAATATACGTCAATTAATCGTACTATCATTTTTTTGAAGCAACGGAAGCATTTATGATGGGTATAGCGGCCAATGAATCAGGCAAAGCTATTTCGCCACCCTAAAGAAAGCGATTAGAAAACCCGCTACTTGGCGGGTTTTTTGCTATCTGCCTGGTATGATCATGTTTCCGACGCATTTTGCGTACGGTGTGCCATCATAATTATGGCAACTGCTTACTCTATCCCAGCCAGGCTGTAATAAAGAGCCAGCAACAATACCAAAGACAAGACTAATAGCTAGGTACCATGGGACCCGATCGCCCGGGGTTGGTTTGCGGTCAATAAAGGCTCCAAAACGGCGGAATCCATAAAATAACAGCCATAATGCAGGTACTAAAACTGCACCTGCAATTGTTAACAGGCCAAATTTGAACAAAGGCATGATCCATCTCCTTATTGAAAGTTAAGATTATTTACCAGCCATTAATTGCCGATTCAAATAATTTTACCTGCGAATTATGGATATGAGTTCTTTACCACACTGAGAGGTTAAGGCGGAGTTGACATCCCCCCGTTGATTAATACATTGCGATGTTAGTAATGTCTTCATAAGCCACATGAGGACATCCCTATGAAGAAGCGTCTTTCCGACGAACAAATCATCATTATTTTCCGCAAGGCTGAGCCGGGTTTCTGACCGTGAGCTCTGCCGTAAGCAAGCTATTTCCGACGCCACCTTTTACATTTGACGTAAGAAGTATGGCGGTATGGAGGAGTCCGAGGTTAAGCGCCTGATGGGGCTAAAGGTAGAGAACGCCAGGTTCAGGAAGCTGCTTGCCGAAGACATGCTGGATCATGCTGGATAAGGAGGCGCTTCAGATGGCTCTGGGGAGAAAGTACTGACGACAGGCCAGAAGCAGGGAGCCGTAGTGTTGATGTGTGATGCAACCGGTCTGTCGCAACGTTGTGCCAGCAGGCTTACAGGCTTGTCCCTGACGAACTGCCGTTATGATGCTCAGCGTCCGGCTGCTGATGCACATTTATCAGGGCGTATTGATGAGCTTGCGATTAAACGAACACGACGCCGTAAGGGCTGGGGACCGTACATGTTCCGCCTCTGCGCCCGGATGCGCCGAACCTTACATGGTCGATAAATTTCTTTATGGGCTTACTTGCCAGCGGCCGCAGGATTAAGTGCCTGACCTGTTTAAATGATTTCACGAAGGAGACTTTAAGTTATTTCAGGCGTTCTGGTCACGCGTATTCTGGACAGCATAGCGCTGTCTCAAAGATATCCGACGACAATAAAAACCAATCAAGGCCCGGAATTTACCTGCTGCGCACTCTATCAATTTGCCGTTGAGCATGGTGTGGATACAGCTTATCCCGTCAGGCAAGCCAAAGTAGAAGGGATTTATTGAAAGTTCAAAGGATGATTTAGCGATGAATATCTGAAAGAACACTGGTTTAGCGATATTTTTCATGCCCGGAAAATGATTAATGACTGGCGGCAGGGCTATAACGAGATCCGTCCCCATTCATTGCTGGCTTACCAGACACCAGCTGGATTTGCAACGGACTGGTGAAACAGGAAATATGAAGAAAATCAGCCGACATTACTAACTGAAGGTTTTATCTAATTATGGGGCAGCACAACCTGCTTATCAAAACTCTCCATCGCGAACATGCATCAGATCCGGATTGAGCTCGCAATGAAGTTAAAGGATATGAGGCTGGGGCGCCGATTGATATACCAATTGGGCGCTGGATTGATTTGTGCGTTCAGGTCTACTCAAAATAAGAATTGGCACCAAAGTGGAAAATGAAAGCCTTAAGGCATTGGTAAAATATAGGGTGATGTTCAGTCTGATTCGTATCCTAAAAGCTCAGTAAATAATTTGGAAAGATATGCCTAAATCATTCCAGTCAAGATGAGGTTAACACCTCCTGACTATTAAGTTTTTGTTTTGTTGATGACTTTATCTTGATTCATCATATAGGTGATTATTTTGTCTTTGCCTCTGATTTCGATGATTCGGAAACCGTGGTAATTGACGCCCCAACTCCCGCCAATGTGGCCGTCAAAGATAAATGGCGTACTCTTTTGCAGAATCGCGCCATCCTCCTCATGATCGTGACCATTAAAGACTGCTCTGACGTTCTGGTACGAAGAAAACAAATTCAGCATTTCATCGCACTCTGCCGCAAATTTGGTCTCTCCAGCCGGATTAATATGCATGAACACCAAGATGTTTCTGGCATTCTTGTGCTTCTCAAGATGGTCTTTAAGCCAGCTAAGGTCAGGACAAAGATAAGCACCTGCATAATCCGAAGTATTAAGAAAAATAAGCGCATCATCTTCAACTACAAATTCATGATTGAATTCTGTTTTAAAGCAATCCTTCCATGGTTTTTCATCAACAGTATCGTGATTTACCTTAGTAACATAATACGGCATATCAAGTTCGTTTAATTTGTCTCTCACCGGCATAATGAATTTGCTATCGTCATGAACCAAATCACCATTAACAACTAAAAAATCGATTTTCTCTTTTTTGTTAAATCCATTAACTGTCGAGATAAAACTGTTAGCAAAAGCCAGGTAGTCAGTATCTTTTTGACCAAAGTGAAGGTTAGAGGCTACACAGATACGAAGAACGTCTTTTCTCATGGAGAAAAACTTCGAATCACAGCTAACTAAAGACAGACCTGCAGTAATTGCTAAAAAACCCCTTCTGGTAAGTATTTTGCCCCTAAGGAATTTATTAAAATTAGTATTGCGTGATTTATATCATACTACTAAAAGCGAAAAAAACCTGGCGACCAGGTAATGAATCAACCGCACCTCAATGAGCAAGTTGCGGGGGATGTAATTTGAGATTAGTTATTCGTAACCGAAGCCTCTAGCCGAAAATTTCAACACCATCCTCAGCTTTACAATTTTGCTTCCCGTTTCGCATTGATTAAATCCATCTATCGCTATTGTTGTTTATTCATGCAGTACTTATCAGAAGAAGATAATTGATGGCGAGAGACTATGAGAAACAGCCTGCATTCAAACAGGCTATAACGCTGAACCGACTGGGGCGGCAGATAGTGACGACCAGTGCATTCCAGACGAAGCTGGAGGCCGTTAACCATCACTGGACGTTGCAGCAGTGCAATCAGTGGATACGGCGCGAACAGGATATGTTCATGGAACAGGCGACAGAGCCCGAACCACATGCTCCGCATAGAAACGCAAGGCGGATTTGCTATGTTAGACCGATCTCTTCAGGCCCGACCAGGTGATACGGTATCATTCCAGTTTGATGACTACCTGCAACTGGGGAATTATTCAATACAGGGATTATCACTCAGGATGGTGAGACGATAGAGGGTCATGAACTACAGGGCATCATCGTGTTGGGTAAGGTTACAGCTGAAGTTCTGTCAGTGTTAAAGTCAAACCGACCCACAATTTGAAGCTCACCTGCAACAGGCATAGTATGATGTGAGAAGAAAAGAAATCTGAGGTGAAATTTTATTTAGGTCATCGCGTAGTACGTAAAACACTAGATGGAAATTTAATTAACACCTGACTAATTGATTGGTAATTAAAATCGACATTAAACAACTGATTTATTTGTGTAACCTGGAGCGCGAACGCCATTTCGGGCGCGCAGCAGAAGCCAGTTTCGTTACACAGCCGACACTCTCTATGCGCCTGAAAAATCTGGAGCGAGAGCTGGGCCTGCCGCTGATTAACCGCAGTAATAACTTCGCCGGATTTACGCCAGAGGGCGATCGCGTGCTGGCATGGGCGCGGGAAATCGTTTCGGTGTATCAGGGGCTGAAGCTGGAAGTCGAATCACTGAAACATGGGGTAAACGGCACGCTGCGGGTGGGAGTGGTTCCGCAGTGCAGCATGGCCCTGCCGCTGCTGCTGAAAGTGGTTCAGGATAGATATCCGCAGCTCGACTACCGCATTGCGGTGCTGAGTGCTGATCAGCTGCTGGATGCGCTTAACAGTCACACCGTGGATGTCGGCATCGGCTTTTTTGAGATGGCGACCCTGCGCGAACTCCATTTTCAGACCGAGCTGCTGGCGGACCGCGGCGTTGAAGCGGTGTTCCATCCTGACCATTTCCCGGCGCTGGTGGGTGATACGCCGCTGGCGCTGTCGGATCTGGCGCAACAGCCGCTCTGCCTGGCGGAGCCGACCCGCTATTTTCGCCGTTATCTCGACATGGCCTTTCGTGAGGCGGGGCTGGTGCCACGGGTGATCGTCGAGAGCGCTTCCGTCATGCAGTTGATGCAGTGTGCCCAGGTCGGGCTGGGGCTGCTGGTGTCACCAGTGGGGCATCTGTTGCCCGCTTCACTTCAGGGGCTGCAGCAGCGCGCCATCACGCTGCCACCCATGGCACGTCAGGCGGCGCTGGTTATCGCCGAGCCTGGCCGTGCCACCCCGCTGGCCCAGCACTTTTTCGATGAAGCGCGCGCGCGGCTGCCGATGTAACCGGCGGCAGGCTCGCACTTTTTACGCTTACTGCGCTTCGCCCAGTGCGTAAAAGAGGCGACTGTTCCAGTTGCCTATCGCGACACGCTGAATCAGCGCGAACAGCGCATCATTCTCCCAGCCCGCTTCCATGAGGGGCTGCAGATGGGCCGCGCTGAAGCGCTCCGGTGAGCGGGTAAGCTGCGCCGCCAGTGCGATAATCTGCTGTTCTGCGCCGCGTGATCCGGCATCATCGACCCCTTCAATCAGACTCGCCTGACCGTCCAGCAGCCGGAAAAGCCAGCGACTGCCGAGGATGCGGGCGGCGACCGCCTCTGGCAAGGCAGGTTCGTCAGAGAGGTGCTGACGCAGCTGCGCCCAGCCATATAACGCCGCAGGATCGTGTGCCAGCACCCAGACCGCCTCCTGCATACCCGGCAGTGACTGGCAACGGGTGATTGCTGCGAGCTGCTCCGCGCTGGCATAACGCAGCTCCAGCGGCTTCAGCACCGGCTGCCAGCGGGCGGGCTGATCGAAGCCGGTTGCCTCTGCATCGGGGGGCGCGGTGCTGCCGGGCAGCCAGCGAACCGGCTGAGCCTGCAGTGCCTGTAAGCCCGCCACCACCCGCGCCTGATAACTGACAAACCCGATCACCTGATTCAGCGTCACGATATCGGGCTCGGTCAGGCCAACCCCATCCAGTGCGGTAATGGCGCTGCCGTTGATCAGCTCAGGCTGCATCGCCAGCTGACGGGCGTACTGCGTGATCTGGGTCAGGCGGTTGTTACTCTCGCGTGAAGAGTCGGGGCCTGGCAGCGGATTCAGGCGGGCAGAGTAGTGGTTACACAACCGCTGGATCCCCGCCACCTGCGCGACGGTCAGCGCGGTGCTGAGGCGGTCGTAGAGCGTTAACGTATGGGTGAGCGACGTGGTCACCCGATCGGGAAACAGCAGCTGCGCCAGATCGCGTGCAGCCAGCAGGGCGGGCTGCTGCGAGCGCAACAGAGAGTGCATCCCGGCGTGATCGGCGTGGCAGCCCAGCAGAAAGCGGTCATCGATATGGGCGGCCTCGGGCACCAGCGGCGCGGCCTGAGAGGTTCGTGGACTGGTCTGGCTCTCGTAAAACCAGTGGTTATGGCCCGGATAGCGGCGTTGTTCCATGATCAATCCTTTTGCAGATTCGGGTTCGGTATGCAGGCGGCAGAATCTGAAAATGTGCATAAACCGAAGGGCAGGCTTATCGTCGCTGATGGCCGGTCCGGGGCAAAAGAATGATCGGTGATAATTAATAGCGTTACGCTATAACGGCAGAAAAATCAGGGAGTGAGGCGGGGCGGGGGCATAAAAAGAGGGCGAGCCAGGCTCGCCCTCAGGGAACTTATTTCAGTTCCAGTTCGTTCATTGCGGCGATGCTGAAGCCGCCATCAACGTGAACGACTTCACCGGTGATGCCGCCTGCCAGATCAGAGCAGAGGAACGCGGCAGAGTTGCCGACATCTTCGATGGTGACGGTACGGCGAATCGGGGTGACCGCTTCGCAATGCGCCAGCATCTTACGGAAATCTTTGATGCCTGAGGCGGCCAGGGTGCGGATTGGACCTGCAGAGACGGCGTTAACACGCACGCCTTCCGGGCCCATGGCGTTTGCCATGTAACGCACGTTCGCTTCCAGGGACGCTTTCGCCAGACCCATCACGTTGTAGTTCGGGATCGCGCGCTCAGCACCCAGGTAAGAGAGGGTCAGCAGACCGGAGCCTGGATTCAGCATCTCACGGCACTCTTTCGCCATCGCAACGAAGCTGTAAGCACTGATGTCATGCGCGATTTTAAAGCCTTCACGGGTAACGGCGTTCACATAGTCGCCATCCAGCTGGTCGCCAGGCGCGAAGCCGATAGAGTGAACGAAACCGTCAAATTTCGGCCAGGTTTTTGCCAGTTCAGTGAACAGAGATTTGATGCTCTCATCTTCTGCGACGTCACATGGCAGCACGATGTCTGAACCCAAATCTTTAGCAAACTCTTCCACACGACCTTTTAACTTGTCGTTCTGGTAGGTGAAAGCCAGTTCTGCGCCCTGTTTGTGCATCGCCTGTGCAATACCGTAGGCGATGGAAAGTTTACTGGCAACGCCAGTAATCAGAATGCGCTTACCGGAAAGAAAACCCATAGCTGTAATCCTTATGGTCATTGTTGTTGGCGGCCGCATGATTAAAAAGTAAGCGACCGACGTTAATCGACGTGCGGATTCTAGCACGTCTCTCATAAATCAGGTAAACCGGCCCGCAATTTCCGCGACGGGCAGCAAAATCAGCGTTCGCGTCGCCAGGCTTCGGCACTCAGCGCTTCGCCGAAGTGGCTGCTGATCAGGCGTCGGGTCAGATCGTGCAGCGGCGAGGCCAGCACATCCGCGGTGCCGCCGCGCTCGACCACTTCGCCCTGATGCATCACCAGCACCTTGTCGCTGATATGTTTCATCATACCCAGATGCTGCGTCACATAAATGTAGGAGATACCGTGTTTTTCCTGCAGCTCCAGCATCAGATTCACCAGCTGAGAGCGCATGGTCATATCCAGCGAGGCCAGCGCTTCATCGGCCACGATCACTTTGGGCTGCAGGATCAGCGCACGGGCCAGACCCAGACGCTGCTTCTGACCGGGTGCCAGCATATGGGGATAATAGCCGGCGTGATCGCGCAGTAATCCCACCTGCCGCAGGGTTGCGATGATGCGCTTCTCGCGCGCTTCCGCATTGAGATCGGTGTTGAGCCGCAGCGGAAAATCAAGAATCTGACTGATGCGCTGGCGCGGATTCAGGGAGGTGGAGGGGTCCTGAAAAATCATGCGGATGCGCTGACTGCGGTAGCCATAATCGCCGAAGGTCAGCGGATGATCGTCAATCAGAATCTCACCCTCCGTCGGCGCGACCATGCCGCTGAGCATTTTCGCCAGGGTGGATTTTCCTGATCCGTTCTCACCGATGATGGCCAGCGTCTGCCTTTCACGCAGGGTAAAGCTCACCGATTTCACCGCCTCGACATGCTGACGGCGGAACAAACCGGTGCGATAGCGAAACGTTTTACTCAGGTTGCGCACTTCCAGCAGGGTTTCCATGTTACTGGCCCTCCATATTGAGCGGGAAATGGCAGGCATAAAGATGCGTTTTACTGCCGGTCAGCCTTGGCGTTTCAATACATTTGCGCTGGGCGTAAGGACAACGCGGCCCCAGCCGGCAGCCTATCGGCAGGCTCTCCAGCGAAGGGATCGCCCCGGAGAGGGTGTTGAGACGACTCTTGTGCGGCAGCGCACGCCCGAAATCGGGCATCGCCCGAATCAGCGCCTGGGTATAGGGGTGATGCGGTGTGCTCATCAGATCGTCGCTCTGCGCGGTTTCTACCGTCTGGCCGCAGTACATCACGTTAATCCGATCCGCCCACTGGCTCATGGTGCGCAAGTCATGACTGATCAGCAGAATGGTGGTGTTGTTATTCTGATTCAGGCGGCTCAGCAGGCGGAAAATCTGCGCCTGCGTGGTTGGCTCCATGGCGTTGGTGGGTTCATCCGCGATCAGCAGACGCGGCTGATTCGCCAGCGCAATGGCGATCATCACTTTCTGGCACTCGCCTTCGGTGAGCTCATAGGGGAAGCTGCGCATGATATCTTTGTGGTCTTTAATACCGACGCGATGCAGCAGCTCGATGGCACGGGTTTTGCGCCAGAACCAGAAGCGTTTCAGCCACGGCCCTTTATACGTCCAGCGCGGGATCACCTGCATCAGCTGACGACCGATACTTTCAGAGGGATCGAGACAGGATTGCGGCTCCTGAAAAATCATCGAGACGTTATGCCCGATAATACGGCGGCGCTCGCGCGGCGTCAGGCGCAGCAGATCCACATCATCAAACACCATACGGTCTGCGGTCACGCGCCAGTTGTCATTGGTTACGCCGCAGATGGCCTTTGCCACCAGACTTTTGCCTGAGCCGGACTCCCCGACCAGACCGCGGATTTCCCCTTCGCCCAGCGTCAGGTTTACGCGGTCCACCGCTTTGACCGGTCCGTCAGCGGTCATAAATTCGATGGTGAGATTACGGATATCGAGTAACGGCATCTATTCCACTCCCGCTTCGACGGCGCGACGGATGCCGTCACCGAGCAGGTTAACAATCAATACGCTGACCATCAGCGCCACGCCCGGCAGCATCACGGTCCAGGGGGCCACGTAGATCAGCTCCAGCGAGTCGCCCAGCATCGCCCCCCACTCGGGTGAGGGCAGCTGCGCGCCCAGGTCAAGAAAGCCGAGTGCGGCGATGTCCAGAATCGCCATCGAAAGCGCACGGGTGATCTCCGTGATCAGCAGCGGCAGAATGTTCGGCATAATGGCGTAGCGCAGGATGTTGCGGCCGCTGGCCCCGTCCAGACGCGCGGCGACCACATACTCTTTTTCCAGTTCATCATGCACCGCACTGTATATCTCGCGCACCAGGCGAGGCATCAGCGCCAGCCAGACCGCCAGCAGCGCATGCTCCAGTCGCGGCCCGAGAAAAGCCACGACAATGATCGCCAGCAGCAGCGAAGGAATAGAGAGCAGCGTATCCAGTACATGATTCATTACCGCCGAGCGGATGCCGTGGGTCATGCCGGCCAGCACGCCCAGTATCAGCGCGCCCAGCGTGGCGAACAGCGTGACCAGCATCGCTGACCCTACGGTCGGGCCTGCACCGCTCAGCAGGCGGCTCAGCACATCCCGCCCAAGATCGTCGGTGCCGAGGAAAAAGGAGACGTCGCCATAGCGTGACCACGACGGCGGCAGCAGCTGATACCCCAGGAACTGCTGATCGATGCCGTAAGGCGCGATCAGCCCGCCGAACAGGCAGAGCAGCAGCAGGGCGCCAAAGCCATACAACCCGACCATCGAAATCGGATTGCCGTAGAAATGGTGCCAGCTCTGACGAAACGCGCTGGGCAGGCGTTTCTCGGCATAGATATTATCTAAGGGCATACCATTCCTTATGTTTCAGCGGATTCATTGCCGCGCCAATCACATCAGAGATGACGTTGACCAGGATCACCAGCCCGCCAATCACCATCACCCCGGCGGAGATAGCCGCATAATCCTGCTGACGAATCGCATTGATCAGCCAGCGGCCCAGTCCGGGCCAGTTGAACACCATCTCGGTAATCATCGCCAGCGTCAGCATGGTGGAAAACTGCAGCCCCAGACGCGGGATGACCGGCGGCAGGGCGTTATGCAGCACGTGCCGGCGGATCACCGTAAAGCGCGAAAGCCCCCGGGTAGCGGCTGCTTTAATATAATTTTTATCCATCACGTCGCTGGTGCTGTTGCGCAGCAGGCGGATCACCTCTGTGGTGGGGGCCATCGCCAGCACCAGCACCGGCAGAATCAGGTGGGTCAGCGCGCTGATGATCATCTCGTGACGCCAGGGCGAAGGACTCAGCCAGGCATCGATCAGCGCAAAGCCCGTGATATTCTGCACCGGGTAGAGCAGATCGTGGCGACCCGACACCGGCAGCCAGCCGAGCGTCAGCGAGAAGAAAAGCGTGAACAGCAGCGCCAGCCAGAAAATCGGCGCGGAGAAGCCGAACAGCGCCAGCGCACTGATGGTTTTATCCTGCCATTTATTGCGCATCACCCCGGCGCAGATCCCCAGCGGGATCCCTACCAGCAGCGCGAACAGAAACGCCAGGATGCAGAGCTCCATCGTCGCCGGGAACACCTCGCGCAGCTGCAGGCCAATCTCCTGACCGTTGGTGCTGGAGACGCCAAAGTCGAACTGCAGCATTCCTTTAAACCAGAACCACCAGGCGTCCGAAAGCGCAGCGCCTTCCAGCGGGGCGTTGGGGGTAAAGTAGCTCAGGCTGAAGCTGACCAGCGACAGCAGAAACAGGGTAATGACCAGCAGCAGCAGACGCCGCAGAAGATAGATAATCACTTACTTTTCCTTATCGCTTTCACGATAAACCCCGGCAAACGAGGCGTTGCCAAACGGACTCAGCACCAGCCCTTTAATATCATGGCGGAATGCCTGCAGACGCAGCGAGGAGGCCAGCGGCAGCACCGGCAGCTCCTGCGCCAGAATCTGCTGCGCTTTGTCATAGCTGTCGATGCGGCCAGAGAGCTGCTGCGACAGCAGAGCATTCTGCAGCGTTTCATCAAAGGCGGGTGAGCACCAGTGCGCGTAATTGGTCTGGGAGCGAATAGCCGCGCAGCTGAGCAGCGGACGGAAGAAGCTGTCCGGGTCATTACTGTCAGTGGCCCAGCCAGAGAGGGTCAGATCGTGATTCATCGCCATCAGCTGCGCCTCCTGAAAGCGCCCCTCCACCGGCACAATCGTCAGCCGGACACCCACCTGGGCCAGATCCGCCTGCAACAGTTCAGCCGTTTTCAGCGGGCTGGGATTCCAGGATTGTGACGCTGCAGGCACCACCAGCCGCAGATGCAGATCGCTGATGCCCAGCGCGGCCAGCGCTTCGCGCGACTTCGCCGGGTCATAGCCAGTGATGCGCGCATCATTGTCATACGCCCAGGAGGCGCGCGGCAATATCGACGCGGCCGTTTCGGCCGTGCCGTAATAGATGGACTCCATCAGGCGTTCGTTGTTGATCGCCAGCGCCAGCGCATGCCGCACCTCAGGCCGGTCCAGCGGCGGCTTGCGGGTATTGAAGGCCAGATAGGCGATGTTCATGCCAGGGCGCAGCGTCATCCGCAGGCGCGGGTCATCGCGCAGGATACTGAGCTGACTGGCGGCCGGGTAGGCCAGCACGTCACACTCACCGGTTAACAGTTTAGAGAGTCGCCCGGTGCCGCCGGAACCGAGATCGATGACCGCCTGTTGCAGACGGGGCACGCCTTTCCAGTAATGCGGATTGCGCGCCAGACGGATGTACTGGCCGGTGCGATATTCGCTGAGCTGATAAGGGCCGGTGCCCACCGGCTGCCGGTCCAGCTCCTCCTGATGCCCCTGCGCCGTCAGCTGGTCAGCATACTCTTTCGAGAGGATCGGCGCATAGTGCGTGGCCATGTGCCACAGGAATGACGCGTCCGGGCTGTTGAGACGGAACTCGACTGTCCGGTTATCGATCTTCTTCACGCTCTGAACAGAATCGGCGAACTGCAGGCTGTCAAAGTAGGGGTAGTTGCCGCCATTCACGTTATGCCACGGGTGATGGCGATCAAACATGCGGGCGAAGCTGAAGACCACATCGTCAGCATTGAGGGTGCGGGTGGGGCGGAACTGATTCGTCTGCTGGAACGCGACGCCACTCCGCAGGTGAAAGCGGTAGGTCGCGCCGTTATCGCGCACTTCCCAGCTGGAGGCCAGATCGGGTTTCAGCCGGTAGGTATACGGGTCGACATCCAGCAGCCGGTCATAAAGCTGAGCCGCCAGGGTATCCACCGTCAGCCCGCTGCTGGCCATCTGCGGATTAAAGGTGTTCAGCGTGCCGCTGACGCAGTAGACAAAGCCGGACTGGCGGATATCACCCGCCGGTGCTGACCATGCAGGGGCACTCAACACGCTGAGGCTGAGCAACAGCGAACTTAGTAGTTTTGACATAGAACTCAACGATTTTGAGGCATTGAACAGAGTGTATCGCAAAGCGGGCGTTGTCCCAAAACCTGCAACCGCCGTCAGCCTGATTTTCATCCTCTGCGGGGCAAAAGGGCGCACAGAAGGTGGGGTAATGAGAAATATTCTCAATTACATCTTTACAGATGATAATAAGAATTATTATTATTCATATGCACTTCGACGGTGGCTCTGCCGAAGAGGAGCACGACATTGCTCACATTGCTTCCAGTATTGTTGCCCGCCTGATGGCGGGCTTTTTTTTTGCCTGACGCAGCCCGTGTAGGAAAGAAAGCAGGATAGGGAACCCGGCTTTGCCCCTGTGCAACAACCCGCCGTGCAGCAGGCGGATCAGTTCTCGGCTTTGATATCGTGCTTTTTCATCATTGCGCGCAGCTGGTGGTAGGTGACGCCCAGCAGACCGGCAGCGCGGCGCTGGTTGTAGCGTGCCTGTTGCAGACTCGCCTCTACCAGATCCCGCTCCTGCTGGTTTTGCCACTGTCGCAGATCCAGCGGCAGTCCGGGCAGCGCAGCGCTATCCGCAGCTGGGTTTAACGGCATTCTGGCGACCGGTTGCTGGCGCGAAGCGAAGGGATTGATAATGATGTTATCCAGCGGCTGCTCGCTGCTGTTATGCCGGTAGACCGAGCGCTCCACCACATTTTTCAGTTCACGCACGTTGCCGGGCCAGTGGTAATCGAGCAGCGTCTGCTGCGCGCGGGCCGTAAAGCCGGGGAAGAGTAACAGCCCCAGCTCCCGGCACATCTGGATGGCAAAATGTCCGGCCATCACCAGAATATCGCTGCGGCGTTCACGCAGTGGCGGCAACTGCACCACATCGAAAGCCAGACGATCCAGCAGATCGGCGCGGAATTTGCCCGCTGCCGCCAGCGCAGGGAGATCTTCGTTGGTGGCGCAGACCAGACGTACATTGACCTGCAGGGAGTGGTTGCCGCCGACCCGCTCCAGCTGACCATACTCAATCACCCGCAGCAGTTTCTCCTGCACCAGCATGGGTGCGGTTGCCAGCTCATCCAGAAACAGTGTGCCGCCATCGGCCCGTTCAAAACGCCCAAGATGACGCTTCTGCGCGCCGGTAAACGCGCCCGCCTCATGGCCGAACAGTTCCGAATCCAGCAGATTCTCGTTAAGGGCGGCGCAGTTCAGCGAGATAAATGGCCCCTGCCAGCGATCGGAAAGATAGTGTAACCGGCTGGCGATCAGCTCTTTACCGGTTCCGCGCTCGCCAATAACCAGAACGGGTTTCTCCAGCGGGGCGAGTTTAGAAACCTGCTCCAGCACCTCCAGAAAATTGTTCGACTCACCGAGAAGATTATCATTAGTTCCGGTCATGATGAATTTCGCTACCCGTTAATCATTTTGACTATCTTAAAGCAGCCGGGAGAGGGTGTAAAATTTAAAAGATGATTAAAATCAATTGGATGTAAAATTGGCACGCATCTTGTATTAATCAGGCAGGGCAACACTGTTTAAGACTTTTAAAAGAGGAACATCATTATGGGTATTTTTTCTCGTTTCGCCGACATCGTGAATGCCAATATCAATTCGCTGCTGGAGCGTGCGGAAGATCCACAGAAACTGGTGCGGCTGATGATTCAGGAAATGGAAGACACCTTAGTCGAAGTGCGTTCTACCTCTGCGCGGGCGCTGGCAGAGAAGAAACAGCTGACCCGTCGTATTGAGCAGGCGGAGATTCAGCAGGCGGAGTGGCAGGAAAAAGCCGAGCTGGCGCTGCGCAAAGATAAAGACGACCTGGCCCGCGCTGCGCTGATTGAAAAACAGAAGCTGACCGACCTTATCGCCTCGCTGAAGCAGGAAGTCACTCATGTTGAAGAGACGCTGGAACGCATGAAGGGCGAAATTGGCGAGCTGGAGAAAAAGCTGAGCGAAACGCGCGCCCGTCAGCAGGCCTTAACGCTGCGTCATCAGGCGGCGTCGTCGTCACGTGATGTGCGTCGTCAGCTGGACAGCGGTAAAATCGATGAAGCGATGGCGCGTTTTGAATCCTTTGAACGCCGTATTGATCACATGGAAGCGGAAGCGGAAAGTCACGGCTTTAGTAAAACCAAAACCCTGGACCAGCAGTTTACCGATCTGAAAGCGGACGATGAGATCAGCCAGCAGCTTAACGCGCTGAAAGCCAAAATGAACCGCAGTGAGTAACCTTCGACGTTGCAAAAAGTGATTAAGGAGAGTCAATGAGCGCACTTTTTCTCGCCATACCGCTGACGATTTTCGTGCTGTTCGTGGCACCCATCTGGTTATGGCTGCATTACAGCAACAAACGCAACGGCGGTTCGGAACTGTCGCAAAGCGAACTTCAGCGCCTGCAGCGTGTGACCCAGGATGCGCAACGGATGCGCGAACGGATTGACGCGCTGGAAGCGATTCTGGACGCAGAGCATCCTAACTGGAGGCAGCCATGATGAAAGGCCGTAAGTTATGGCGTAAGCCAGACGAAGGAAAGCTGATGGGGGTCTGTGCAGGGCTGGCCGAGTATCTCGACATCCCGGTTCGCCTGCTGCGGATCATCGTGGTGTTATCCCTGTTCTTTGGTCTGTTTGTTTTTACGATTATCGCCTACTTTGTGCTGGGGTTTGTGCTGGATGAGAAGCCTGCCTCGGCCTCAGAAGGAGAACGCCCGCCCAGCGCCAGCGAACTGCTGGACCAGCTGGAAAGCGCACTGCAGCGTGATGAACGCAGCGTGCGCGATGTGGAACGCTACGTAACGTCTGAAACGTTCAGCGTACGCAGCCGCTTCCGCCAGATCTGAAACCGCCTGTACCGGGCCGTTTCAGGCCCGTTCGTTCACGCAATGGAGGTGTTATGTCTTTTTCGCGATCCACAATGTTCCGTCACCGCGCGGCACCTGCATTGAAGTCGGCGGCCAGATTCATCATTATCAATGCTGTTACCTATGGTCCGGCCGGTGTGACGGGCTGGGCGGTGAAATCGGTAGCGCGACGCCCGTTACGTCTGCTTCTGGCCGTGGCGCTGGAGCCACTGCTGAAGCGGGTGATGAATCGGGTTGCGTCGCGCTTCATCAGGGAGAAAGATGAAAAGACTGCAAACTGAACTACTGGCGTTAATGAACCGCGGCGTCGATCGCCATCTTCGTCTGGCGGTCACCGGATTAAGCCGCAGCGGTAAAACCGCCTTTATCACTTCTCTGGTTAACCAGCTGTTAACCGTTCACAGCGGCGCTCGTTTGCCGCTGTTTTCCGTTGTGCGGGATGAGCGTCTGTTAGGTGTCAAGCGGGTGCCGCAGCGCGATATGGGCACCGCACGCTTTACCTACGACGAAGGGCTGGCACAGCTCTACGGCACGCCACCCGCCTGGCCTGTGCCCACCCGTGGCGTCAGCGAAATGCGTCTGGCGCTGCGTTACCGTCCCAGCGATTCCCTGCTGCGCCACCTGAAAGAGACCGCGACCCTCTATCTGGAAATTGTTGATTATCCTGGTGAGTGGTTGCTGGATCTGCCGATGCTGGCGCAGGACTACCTCGCCTGGTCCCGGCAGATGAACGGACTGTTGCAGGGCGACCGCGCGGAGTGGGCCGCGCCGTGGCGCGCCCTCTGCGAGAACCTGGACCCGCTGGCACCCGCCGATGAAACCCGGCTGGCTGAAATCGCCGCCGCCTGGACCGACTATCTGCACCGCTGTAAAGCCGAAGGCTTACACTTTATTCAGCCCGGCCGCTTTGTCCTGCCCGGTGATATGGCGGGCGCGCCTGCGCTGCAGTTCTTCCCCTGGCCGACCACCGATGAGGCCCGGCTGACGAAGCTGGCCCAGGCGGACAAGAGCAGTAACTTCGGCATGTTGCAGCAGCGGTTTAACTACTACTGTCAGCATGTCGTGAAAGGCTTCTATAAGAACCATTTTCTGCGTTTCGACCGCCAGATTGTTCTGGTTGACTGCCTGCAACCGCTGAACAGCGGGCCGCAGGCGTTTAACGACATGCGTCTGGCCCTGACGCAGCTGATGCAGAGTTTTCATTACGGCCAGCGCACGCTGTTTCGCCGGCTCTTCTCGCCGGTAATTGATAAATTGCTGTTTGCTGCCACCAAGGCCGATCACATCACCAGCGATCAGCATGGCAATATGGTTTCGCTGTTACAGCAGCTGGTGCAGGATGCCTGGCAGAACGCGGCGTTTGAAGGGATCACGATGGAATGCATCGGACTGGCTTCGGTTCAGGCGACGCAGAGCGGGCTGGTCGATCACCGTGGCGAAAAGATCCCGGCACTGCGCGGCAACCGGCTGGATAATGGCGAGCCGCTGACCGTCTATCCTGGCGACGTTCCGCCACGTCTGCCCGGCAATGCCTTCTGGCAGCAGCAGGGTTTTCAGTTTGAACAATTCCGCCCGCAGCAGCTCGACGTCGATCGTCCGCTGCCTCATATCCGCATGGATGCCGCGCTGGAATTTTTGTTGGGAGATAAATTGCGATGAGTGATCCGCTGAAGCCGCGTATCGATTTTGCCCGTCCGCTGGAGGAGAGCCGCGCCACGCCACTGCGCCCGGCACACGCCTTTGATGCAGAGGCCGATGCCGCCTTTCTGGCAGTACAGGATGAAGATGTCGCCGTTGAAGATGAGGGCGCAGGCGAACGGGCAGTGGAGGCCGCGCTGAAACCGAAGCGCAGCCTTTGGCGTAAACTGGTGACTGCTGGCGCACTGCTGTTTGGCGTCAGCGTCATTGCCCAGGGCGTGCAGTGGACCCATGACGCCTGGCTGGCCCGCGACTGGTTCTCACTGGGCAGCGGTGTAGCTGGTGGCCTGATCGTCCTGGCGGGGGTGGGTGCCCTGACCACGGAGTGGCGTCGTCTCTATCAGCTACGTCAGCGCGCTGAAGAGCGCGATGTCGGGCGTGAACTGCTGCACAGTCATGGCATCGGCAAAGGCCGGGCCTTCTGTGAAAAGCTGGCGCAGCAGGCGGAACTTGACCAGGCGCATCCGGCTTTGCAGCGCTGGCACGCATCCCTGCATGAAACCCAGAACGACAGTGAGATTGTCCGTCTCTATGCGCAGCTGGTGCAGCCGGTGCTGGATCGCCAGGCGCGGCGTGAAATCAGTCGCCATGCAGCCGAGTCCACCCTGATGATTGCGGTCAGCCCGCTGGCGCTGGTTGATATGGCGTTTATCGCCTGGCGCAATCTGCGGCTGGTCAACCGCATCGCCGCCATCTACGGCATCGAGCTGGGCTATTTCAGCCGTATCCGCCTGTTCCGTCTGGTGCTGCTTAACATGGCTTTTGCCGGGGCGTCAGAGCTGGTACGGGAAGTGGGGATGGACTGGATGTCGCAGGATATCGCCGCCCGGCTTTCAACGCGTGCCGCGCAGGGCATTGGTGCCGGTTTACTGACCGCACGTCTGGGTGTGAAAGCGATGGAGCTTTGCCGTCCGCTGCCCTGGCTGGAGCAGGATAAGCCCCGGCTGGGCGATTTCCGGCGTGAGCTGCTGGGACAGATGAAAGAGGCGCTGCAGAAGGGCAACAACAAATCCTCCTGAAGCGCGTCTGCAAGCATGAAGGCGGCCAGGCCGCCTTCATGCTTATTCAATCGGCAGAGACCCCCCTCTATTATTCCTCGCAGCCTGATGAAACGACGAAATGTCCCCTCTCATGTGAAGGACCGCACCCTGCCATTACTTATCGCCCGTATCATTTTCCCGCGCAGTACAAAACGCCATCATCCACGCCAGAAGTGTCAACTTTTCCTGACAGAGTCCTTTCTGCCAGTGCGCGACTTAGCGTATCATTGAACCATCTGAACCTGATTAAGGCGAACGCAATGCGTCTGGAAGTGTTCTGTCAGGACCGTATCGGTCTGACGCGTGAACTGCTCGACCTGCTGGTGGCACGCAATATTGATTTACGCGGTATCGAAATTACGGCGATTGGGCGCATCTATCTCAACTTTGCTGCACTGGAATTTGATGCCTTCAGCAATCTGATGGCTGAAATCCGGCGTACGCCCGGCGTGACAGATGTGCGCACTGTCACGTACATGCCTTCTGAGCGGGAACACCGTGCGCTGAGTGCGCTGCTGGTGGCGATGCCCGATCCCGTGTTCTCTGTCGATCTGAAAAGTAAGGTTGAGTTAGCTAATCCGGCGGCACAGAACCTCTTCAATCTCGATGAAGAGAAGATGCGCAATTTCAGCGCCGGTCATCTGATCACCGGCTTTAACTTTATGCGCTGGCTCGAGAGCGATCGGGTGGAAGCGCAGGCGCAGCATGTCGTTATTGAGGGCCGGGATTTTCTGATGGAAGCGCGTCCCATCTATCTGCCGGGTGAAGAGGGCCAGAGCGACCGGCCGGTCGGCGCGATGGTGATGCTGAAGTCGACCGCCCGCATGGGCCGTCAGCTGCAGAATCTGGTGGTCACAGACGATTCGGAGTTTGATCACATCATTGCCGTGACGCCGAAAATGCGGCAGGTGGTGGATCAGGCCCGCAAGCTGGCGATGCTGGATGCGCCGTTGCTGATTGTGGGCGACACCGGCACCGGGAAAGACATGCTCGCGCGCGCCTGCCATCTGCGCAGCGCCCGCGGCAAAAATCCTTTCCTGGCGCTGAACTGCGCTTCACTGCCTGACGACGTTGCGGAAAGCGAGCTGTTTGGACATGCTGCCGGCGCCTATCCTAATGCGCTTGAAGGCAAGAAGGGCTTTTTCGAACAGGCGAACGGCGGCTCGGTGCTGCTGGATGAAATCGGTGAGATGTCGCCGAGAATGCAGACCAAACTGTTGCGTTTTCTCAATGACGGCACCTTCCGCCGCGTCGGTGAAGAGCATGAAGTGCATGTGAATGTGCGGGTGATCTGCGCCACGCAGAAGAACCTGATTGAGCTGGTACAGCGCGGAGAGTTCCGCGAAGATCTCTTCTATCGTCTCAACGTCCTGACGCTGCAGTTGCCGCCTCTGCGCGACCGTCCGCAGGATATTCTGCCGCTGACCGAGATGTTTGTTGCCCGCTTTGCGGATGAGCAGGGGATGGCACGTCCACGCCTCTCTCCGCAGCTCAACGCGTTTCTGACCCGCTATGCCTGGCCGGGCAACGTACGTCAGTTAAAGAATGCGCTTTACCGGGCGTTAACCCAGCTGGAGGGTTACGAACTGCGTCCTCAGGACATCATACTGCCTGAGCAGGCGCTGGATGTGTCGCTGGGTGATGAGGCACTGGAAGGAACGCTGGATCAAATCACCAGCCGTTTCGAGCGCTCAATCCTGACGCGGCTTTACCTCTCCTATCCCAGCACCCGAAAACTGGCAAAACGGCTCGGCGTGTCGCACACGGCGATTGCCAATAAGCTGCGGGAATATGGTCTGGGGCAGAAGCGCAGCGACAGCGAATAGGCTATGCGCGAAAGGGAAAAAGCGGATAACCTGGTTATCCGCTTTTTTTATTACTTCAGCGCGGCCAGCGCTGCGTCATAATCAGGTTCGTTGGTGATTTCATCCACCAGCTGGCTGTAAAGCACTTTATCATTCTCATCCAGCACCACCACCGCACGCGCGGTCAGCCCTTCCAGCGCACCATCGGCAATTTCCACGCCATAATCATACTTAAACTCTGAGCCGCGCAGCGTCGACAGGGTCACCACGTTGCTCAGGTTCTCTGCGCCACAAAAGCGCGACTGGGCAAACGGCAGGTCAGCAGAGATACATAACACCACGGTGTTATTCAGTTCGCTGGCTGCCTGATTGAATTTACGCACTGATGACGCACACACGCCGGTATCCACACTCGGGAAAATGTTCAGAATTTTGCGTTTTCCTGCATACTCAGAGAGCGCAACGTTAACCAGGTTCTTCGCCACCAGGGTGAACGCTTTGGCTTTATCGCCCGCCTGAGGGAACTGACCTGCAACCGGGACGGCATTACCCTGAAAATGAACAGTCTGAGACATAGTGATTCCTTTTGATGATAAAAAAGCGCTGATACAAAAAGGCTAAACTTAGCCGTTGTTTATGACATAAATGTTAAGGGTTTACGAGTTCAATTGTCGAAATCTCTGTGGCGGTCTGCCACTGCATCTTTCATTCTGGAGTGGAAATGAGAACGGTAAAAAGTTATCCCGAAGCTTGGCCGTTGCATACCCCGTTTGTCATTGCCCGTGGAACCCGAACCGAAGCGAAGGTGGTGGTGGTTGAGATTGAAGAGGCGGGCGTCAAGGGGGTGGGTGAGGCGACGCCTTATGCCCGCTACGGCGAAACCGAGGCCTCTGTACTGGCGCAGATCGCCTCTCTGCTGCCCGCGCTGCAGCAGGGCATGACGCGTGAGGCACTGCAGCAGGCGCTGCCCGCCGGTGCCGCACGTAACGCCATCGACAGCGCGCTGTGGGATCTCGCCGTTCATCAGCAGAAAAGCAGCCTGTGGCAGCTGAATGGCGTCACCGCGCCCCCGGAGGTGGTGACCGCCCAGACGGTGAGCATCGACACACCGGCAGCGATGGCCAGCAGCGCGCTGGCGCTTTGGCAGCATGGTGCCACGCTACTGAAAATTAAGCTGGATGATAATTTCATTACCGAGCGGCTGATGGCGATCCGCGCAGCGGTGCCGGAAGCCACTCTGATTGTCGATGCGAACGAATCCTGGCATGCAGAGGGGCTGGCGGCGCGCTGTCAGCTGCTGGCCGATATTGACGTGGCGATGCTGGAGCAGCCGCTGCCCGCCGGTGAAGATGCGGCGCTGGAAAACTTTATTCATCCCCTGCCGATCTGTGCCGATGAGAGCTGTCACACGCGTGACAGCCTGCCGGCGCTGCGCGGCCGTTATGAGATGGTCAATATCAAGCTGGATAAGGCTGGCGGGCTGACCGAAGCGCTGGCGCTGGCCGAAGCGGCGCAGCAGCAGGGCTTTGCGGTCATGCTTGGCTGCATGCTCTGCACCTCGCGGGCGATACGCGCCGCACTGCCTCTGGTGCCGCAGACCCGTTTTGCCGATCTTGATGGCCCGACCTGGCTGGCGGTGGATGCCGAACCACCGATTAACGTGCGGAACGGTCAGTTGCTCATTGCTGCCAGCGCAGCAGGTTAACCATCACCTCAAGGTAGACTTCCGTCGCTTCATCCACGGAGATTACCGGCAGTTCCGCGGTCACGCAGGGCAGGCTGAGATCTTTGCACCAGCTGCCGAAGGAGCCGGGAGTGTCATATCCGACGCTGGTGACGCGGGGGAGGCCGGTATGATCGGCTAGCCAGCCGCCTATCTCTGACTGATGCGGGTCATCAATGCACCCCAGCGGCTCATGCCAGGAGACGATCCAGCGAGGTTTGATCTGATGAATCAGGGCGCAGAGCGCCTGGGTTTCCGGTTCTGAGGCGGGATGATTGCCGGTTGAGAGCGCCACATCGCGCGCATCGGCGGCGCTGTTCCAGCGATAAACGGTATCGCCCGACTGCCAGTTTGCGGCCGGAAAGTTACGATTGAGATCCACGCCACTGGCATTCGCGCGCAACCCCAGCTGACAGCCGTCTGGATTAACCGCTAACACCACATGATGCCGCCGCATGCCATCGGGCAGCGTCCGCAATGCGGCGGAGAGCGTGGCGATAGCCGCATTCTCATCCCCATGGGTGCCTGCCAGGATCAGCCCGCTCTCCGAATCGCCCAGCGGAGCCGGAAACCAGAGCAGCGGTGCGCCCAGGAGTGAGCGACCATACTGCTGATACGGAACGTCCAGCTTGCCACGCAGCGGGCGCGGATGAAGTGGCGACATAATGATTTCCTCGAAGGGTTTTATTAAAAGTAGCGGAAAAGCAGAAGGCGGAAAATAGTTATTTATCCATCAGCGATTTGCGTTAAAGTGCCCTGCACAAGCTGCATCGCGATCGGCGTCGTGCAGCGCTTCTTTGGGGTAAAGGAGTGATTATGGTTAAAACCTTTCGCATGACGCTGGCCGCCATCAGTCTGAGCAGCCTCTTCACACCCGCCCTCGCGGCGAATCCACCCGCTGGCGCGCAGCTGGCTGAGCAGCAGCAGATCGTGCGTCATATCAAGGATGAACCCGCTTCGCTCGATCCGCTTAAAGCGGTCGGCCTGCCAGAGATTCAGGTCATTCGCGATCTCTTTGAAGGCCTCACCAATCAGGATGCGCACGGCAAAATCGTACCGGGCGTGGCACAGAGCTGGAGCAGCAGCGACAACAAAACCTGGATCTTCACGCTGCGCAACAACGCACGCTGGTCGAATGGCGAGCCGGTCACCGCGCAGGATTTTGTTTACAGCTGGCAGCGCCTTGTCGACCCTGAAAACAGTTCACCTTCGGCCTCGTTCGCCGCCTTGAGCGGTATTGAGAATGCGGCGGCGATCGCCAAAGGTCAGATGACACCGGATAAGCTGGGCGTGGTGGCGCAGGATAACAGCCGCCTGAAGGTCACGCTGGATCGTCCGGTGCCGTGGTTCCCGGCGCTGGTGGCTAACGTGGCGCTCTTTCCGGTGCCGCAGAAGACCCTGGCGCAGCAGGGCGACAGCTGGACCGCGCCCGGTAAACTGGTCGGCAACGGGGCCTATCAGCTCAGCGAGCGCGTGGTAAATGAGAAAATTGTCCTGACGCGCAATCCGCACTACTGGGATGATGCCCATTCGGTTTTGACCCGGGTGACGTTTGTTCCGATCAACGAAGAGTCGAGTGCCACCAAGCGTTATCGCGCCAACGACATCGATATCACCGAATCTTTTCCTAAAGAGATGTATGGTCTGCTGAAGAAAAGTCTGCCGGGTGAGGTCTACACGCCTGACCAGCTGGGCACCTATTACTATGCGTTTAATACGCAGAAGGGGCCGACGGCTGATGCGCGGGTGCGCAAAGCGCTCTCCTGGTCTATTGATCGCCGGATTATTGCGGAAAAAGTGCTGGGAACCGGTGAAAAACCCGCATGGCACTTTACCCCGGATGTCACCGCTGGCTTCAGGCCGCTGCCTTCATTCCTGCAGCAACATGACCAGAACAATCTCAACGCACAGGCAAAAGCACTGCTCACCTCAGCGGGCTATGGCCCGGGTAAACCGCTCAGGCTTAAGCTGCTTTATAACACCTCGGAGAGCCATCAGAAGATTGCTATCGCGGTGGCGTCTATGTGGAAAAAGAACCTTGGCGTGGATGTCTCGCTGGAAAATCAGGAGTGGAAAACCTACATCGACAGTCGTAACAGCGGCAACTTCGATGTGATCCGGGCATCCTGGGTCGGCGATTACAATGAGCCGTCCACCTTCCTGAATCTGCTGACCTCCGGCAACAGCAGCAACATTCCCCGCTTCAGCAACGCGGATTACGATGCCGTGCTGGCCAAAGCGAGTCGCGAGACCAGTGACGAGGCGCGCAGCAGCGATTACAACCGCGCGGAACAGATTCTGGCGGATCAGGCACCCATCGCCCCGATCTATCAGTACACCAATGGCCGCCTGATTAAACCCTGGGTCAAAGGGTATCCCATCACCAACCCTGAAGATGTCGCCTACAGCCGCGAGCTCTGGATCGAGAAACATTAAGCCTCCGGTGGCTGTTCATCCGGCCACCGGCTGACATCTTTCTACACAGCCCGGAGATTGCAACTCATCGCCGCCACGCTAGACTGTATCGTATTGATTTTGATAGTGAGGGGACGGTGTGGACGTAATTGAAGGAAAAGCATTGCAGGTTTCAGACGCCATCATTTCCTGCCAGCTTGATGGCAAAGGCGGCATGATTCCGATCGCGGAAGATGAGGTGATTCAGTGCGAGCAGCCCTGCTGGCTGCATCTGAACTACACCCATCGTAAAAGCGCAGAGTGGCTGCAGTCGACGCCTCAAATTCCCGATGCCGTCCGTGATGCCCTGGCGGGTGACAGTATGCGTCCGCGCGTCAGCCGTCTGGGTGATGGCTTCATGATTGTGCTGCGCAGCGTTAACCACAACAGCGACGCGCGCCGTGACCAGCTGGTCGTGATGCGGGTCTTTATCAACGACAAGCTGATTGTTTCGACCCGCCGGCGCAAAGTCTCTGCCGTGGATGAAGTGCTGACCGACCTGCAGAACGGCAACGGCCCGATCGATTGCGGCAGCTGGCTGGTCGATGTCTGTGATGCCCTGACCGATCACACCAGCGAATTTATCGAAGAGTTGCATGACAAAATCATTGAGCTGGAGGATGCGCTGCTGGATCAGCGGATGCCCGCGCGGGGTGAGCTGGGTCTGCTGCGCAAACAGCTGATTGTGATGCGGCGCTATATGGCCCCGCAGCGCGATGTCTATGCCCGGCTGGCGAGCGAAAAACTGGCCTGGATGGATGACAACGAGCGGCGTCGGATGCAGGAGATTGCCGACAGGCTGGGACGCGGGCTGGATGACCTGGATGCTGGCGTGGCGCGAACCGCCATTCTGGCCGACGAGGTTGCCTCTGCCATGGCCGAATCGATGAACCGGCGCACTTATACCATGTCAGTCATGGCGATGATCTTCCTGCCGGCCACCTTCCTGACCGGTCTGTTCGGCGTAAACCTCGGCGGCATTCCGGGCGGAGAATGGCGATACGGCTTTTCCATTTTCTGCCTGCTGCTGGTGGTTCTGGCTGTCGGCGTCGCCGGTTATCTGCGTAAACGGCACTGGCTGTAGCGCGACGGGGAGGGACCATCTCAGCCCAGGCGCTGAAATTCGAGGAAAGGCGGCAAAAGCTGATCGATATCAAGAACCCGATGTCGCCGTTGACGCAAACTCTCTCCCGCAGGTGAATGCAACGTCAAGCGATGGGCGTTGCGCTCCATATTGTCTTACTTCCTGATTTAGAATTAATGCATAGCACATTTAATTCGAAACATGCCGGCCAGTGCGCCGGCTTTTTTTTGCCTGGCTGGCTGGAACGCCGTTCCTTACCTAAGCTTAAAGTCCATTCGCAAGAAAAGGAGTACGGCATGAGCGCGATTTATAACAGCGAGCCGATCCCCACGGATCCGACCCCGATTCCTGACCCGATCCCCCATCCGCAACCTCAGCCCGATCCGCCGACGGATCCGGAGTTTCCGCCGATAATGGATCCACCGCCACACCGCAACATATAAAAAAAGGGCGTGCTGCCAGCAGCACGCCCTTCTGTTTATGCGGCACTTACTTAATCTGAAGCACATCCAGACGTGCGCCTGTGACAGGGGCATCCTCATCATCGAGCCGCCAGCCTGCCGGCTGTAACGGCAGCGTTTCGCGGTCAAAGGCGATATCGCCCCCGTCCACCACCGCATCGCCATGTTTGATGCCTTTGAAGTCGAACAGATTGACATCGGCGAGGTGCGACGGCACGACATTCTGCATTGCACTGAACATCGTTTCGATACGGCCCGGGTAGCGCTTATCCCAGTCACGCAGCATATCGGCTACCACCTGACGCTGCAGGTTTGGCTGAGAACCGCAGAGGTTGCAGGGGATAATCGGGAACTGACGCGCTTCCGAGAAGCGGATGATATCTTTTTCACGGCAGTAGGCCAGCGGGCGGATCACAATCTGCTTGCCATCGTCGCTCATCAGCTTCGGTGGCATGCCTTTCATTTTCCCGCCATAGAACATGTTGAGGAACAGCGTCTGCAGAATGTCATCGCGGTGGTGGCCCAGCGCAATTTTCGTGCAGCCCAGCTCCGTGGCAACGCGGTACAGAATGCCACGGCGCAGGCGTGAGCAGAGAGAGCAGGTGGTTTTCCCTTCCGGAATCTTCTCTTTGACGATGGAGTAGGTATCTTCTTCGATAATCCGGTACTCCACCCCCTGAGACTCCAGATAGGCCGGGAGGATATGCTCAGGGAAGCCAGGCTGCTTCTGGTCCAGGTTAACGGCAATCAGGCTGAAACTGACCGGGGCGCTTTTTTGCAGACTGCGCAGAATTTCCAGCATGGTATAGCTGTCTTTTCCGCCCGACAGGCAGACCATGATGCGGTCACCTTCTTCGATCATATTGAAATCTGCAATGGCTTCGCCGACATGACGGCGCAGGCGTTTCTGCAGTTTATTGAGGTTGTACTGTTCTTTCTTGTCAACCGTTTGATTATCTTGCATTTTTACCTATCTCTAAAACCAGAAAGCGTAGCCTGAGGGCAAATCAACGTGCGCATTCAGCCAGCCACTTCTCTGCGGTGTCACGAATATGCAGCGTATGGTACGGATTGTTGCCGCGAATGCCAGTGCCGGAGTGAAGTAATCCACGGATTAAGACGCCAGAGTTCACCTTCCGCACGTTGCGTAAAGGCAAACGGGGAGAGAAAGGGATGTTGCAGCATTTCGCAGTGGCGCATGCGGAGGAGAAAAGTCAGCGTTACCTCCTCAGCTGGCGGGGACCTCTTTCCACTGACAGTCGATTTCATCACTGTGCGAGGAGCAGGAGGGGGATGAAGCCTGGTCAGTCGCGGTTCGCGCGTTATCGTTCTTTGTCGCGCAGCCTGCGATCATAAAAATGAAGGGGAGGATTAACAGATATTTCATTGACGCCACCGGTTCAGCAAATTAACCAGCATGAGCAGGTAAAGATCAATCAGACATAAACAGGCACTATTATATCGGGAGTGAAATTTGACCCATATCAAATTTAAATATTTTGCTTTTTAAATCGGGCGTTCTGCGTGAGTCAGGCTGGGACAGATTAAACGGAGTGATCTGAAAGTCGCACGCGGTTTAATCTGTGTTGAGCGGAAAAGATTATAATCAGCTTCATCGACAGGCTGGATTAATGGCCTGAATCGAACGCTCTGTTAATTTCAGACTGCACTTTATTCTCTGGAAAAAGAGAGAGTAAACAATCAGTTGTTTGTTTGTTGAGAACGTGTCCACCCGGATGAAAAAGCATAACGTCGCCGGGCTGGGGTTTATCCAACGTAAAATCAACAGACAGACATTCGGCGCGTTGTTTCGCACATTTCGGCAATACAGCGGAACAAAGGAACCGTTTAATATCCCGCTGTGCAATAAGGTTAAAAAAAGGAGTGGTGATTAACCGCGATGAGAAAGCCGGATAACGATCACAAAATAAAAAAGTCTGGTGTGAAATTTTTCATGACGCTGCTGCTTTTTTTAATCTGTTATGTCGCCGTAATGTATGGTGGCGTTCTGCTGCTGCTGAACCGGCATGGCTTACTCCATTTTCTGCTGCACTGAGTTTAATTAGCCGCAGGCTTTAAAGATCCAGCGATAGGCATGGTGTAAAAAATGCCTGAGTACGCCAAGAATGTTTTCAGCGCCTTCCTCAGCCAGACATTGTCCGGTTTCAAGCGCATTATTCACCGAGTTGCGATGGTCCAGAATCATGATAATCGCCACCGCAGCCGCGATCAGGATAACCGTCAGCAGGCTTAGCCCGCGCCAGTTGCTTTTACGTGCGGTCGCGGACAGGGCATTGTCTGCAGGGTCAGAGTCAGGGCGCATTGGTCTCCGGCTGTCATCATTTCGCTGATAAATAATACCGGATTATGTCATTAATTTCTGACCGGCTCCATGTGTCAGGTCAGGGGATGGTCATTCTGAAGGGTGACAGTGGATCAGGCTGTTAACAACGTCGGCAGCAGGCAAGGGGAGCGCCATCGTCTGCGCCGACATTTTCAGGGTATGAAACCCACCGGGCTGGCGCACCGGCCCGGTGAGACAGGAGAGATGCTCACATCATCTCCAGCGACTGCACCCCTTTAATCTCCATCACCTTATCGTAAAGATGCGCGTCATTTGACCTGCGCGACAGCGTAACCTGCACGCTGAGTTCACACAGTCCGCTTTCCTGATCGCGATTAATCACCGTCACGTTGCCGTAGCGGATGCCTTCCCGCTGCATCACCAGCAGCACCAGCGGCACACTCTTCGGCTTCAGGAAAACCAGCAGGGTATGGTGTTTACCGATTAAAACGTGGCTCAGACGGCGGAACACTTCCAGCACGACCAGCGCCAGCACGGTGCCATAGATGCCGATCTCATACATGCCGCTGCCGATGACCAGGCCAATCGCTGCGGTTACCCATAAACCGGCCGCCGTGGTTAAGCCTTTCACTACCTGCTTCTGGATCATGATGGTACCCGCGCCCAGGAAGCCCATGCCGCTGACCACCTGCGCCGCAATACGGCTGGGGTCCAGCGCAACATGGTCACTGTTCAGCATATCGGCAAAGCCATATTTCGACACCAGCATGAACATCGCACTGCCGATCCCGACCAGGATGTGGGTGCGAAGTCCGGCTTCTTTGGCCCGCATCTGCCGCTCCAGGCCGATGAGGCCGCCTAGAATACCGGCCAGCGCAATGCGAATTAACATATCCATTAACATGGCTCTACTCCGAAATAAGGGGGGCCGGAAAAGGGTGACAGTTCAGTGTTACCAGGTAAACAAGATAATTCTGCTTGCAAAACACGCCGCAGAAATTTGTAAAAAGCTGTTTCACCTCTCGACCCCTTGTGCTGCCTGACATATGCTGAGCCAGCCTATTATCCCAATTCCCGGAGTCCGACTGATGAAAGCAGCCACCTTTTTGCTGGCCGGTGCCGCGTTATTCCTCTCTGCCTGCAGCAGCCACAGTGATGATAACGAGCCACCGCAACAAGCCACCGCCGCCCATGTTCAGCCCCGCGTGGTGATGTCTTCTCTGGCAGAAAGCACCTGTGAAAATGCAGGCGGAACCCTGGCTTTTTCGCATCAGCTGGATGGATCCCGGGTGGGGATGTGTCAGTTAGTGAACGGGCGTCGTTGTGATGAGCAGGCGCTGATCGGCGGGCACTGCGCGCGCTGATAGACAGGCCGGATTGCTCCGGCCCGCACCCTCAGACGGAGAGTCGGTTCGGGCAGTTTTCACCGCGATCGAGCTGACTGAGATTGCTTAATGTGGTTTCAGAAATGGCGGTCAGGGCCTCGGCGGTTAAAAACGCCTGATGGCCGGTGAAGAGCACGTTATGGCACGCCGACAGACGGCGGAAGACATCGTCCTGAATCACATCATTCGACTTATCTTCAAAGAACAGGTCGCGTTCGTTCTCATAAACATCCATGCCGAGCGCGCCAATCTTCTGCTGCTTCAGCGCATCAATCGCCGCCTGTGAATCGATCAGGCCACCGCGGCTGGTATTGATAATCATGACGCCGTCACGCATCTGGCTGAACGCCTCGGCGTTGAGCAGATGGTGATTTTCCGGCGTCAGCGGGCAGTGCAGCGTAATAACGTGCGACTCCGCAAACAGCGTCTTCAGATCGACATACTCCGCGCCAAGTTCCAGCGCCTGCTCGCTCGGCCAGGGATCAAACGCCAGCAGCCGCATGCCAAAGCCTTTCAGGATGCGCATGGTCGCAATGCCGATTTTACCGGTGCCTATCACGCCCGCCGTTTTGTTATGCATGTTAAAGCCGGTCAGGCCGTCGAGTGAAAAGTTCGCGTCACGGGTGCGCTGATAGGCACGATGAATACGGCGGTTCAGCGTCATCATCAGGCCGATAGCATGCTCCGCGACCGCTTCCGGAGAATAGGCGGGCACACGCACCACCTCCAGGCCCAGCTCTTTTGCAGCGTCCAGATCGACATTATTAAAACCGGCACAGCGCAGCGCGATATACTTCACACCCAGCGCGGCCAGCTCTTCCAGCACCGGTCGGCTGCCATCATCATTGACAAAGATGCAGACCGCATCGCAATCCACTGCCGTTTTTGCGGTGCTTTCAGTGAGTAAAAAGTCGAAGAACACCAGTTCAAAGCCGAACTGCTGATTGACCTGCTCAAGGTATTTCTGATCGTAATGCTTGGTGCTGTAAACCGCGATCTTCATCGTTGTGCTCCTGCAGAGGTGATAGACCAAGGATAACGTTTTCTGACGGACTTTGCTGAAACCGCTGAAATGCGTCCGGGCCAGACCTTCACCTCGCGCAATTTACATGCCATCATCATGGTCAGGATAGGGTGAGGAAAAGGATTATGGCTTTTATGCCACGGAGAGTCCGGCGGCGGCTGGCGGCTGTTCTGGCGCTGATTCTGCTGCTGCTCGGCCTGATGTTAACAGTGACACAGTGGCTGCCCCGGCTGGTCGGGATCTGGCTGCCGCAGGAGACCCGCATTGAGCTGTCTGGCGCACCGCGCTGGCGGGAGGGAGGCCTGTGGTTGCCAGAAATTCGTTATCTGGCGGGCGACTGTACGCTGGCAACGGTTGAAGCCGTCTCGCTGGGCTGGCATCAGTCGCGCTGGAAACTTAACGCGTCCGCGCTGACGCTGGACAGCGCCTGTCTGCAAAAACTGCCGGCGGACGACGACAATCCCGGTTCGCCCAGAACGCTGGCCGAATGGCAGGCAATGCTGCCGGGTGCCGATGTCCATCTGGATAAGCTGACGGTGGCCCCGTGGCAGACCTACGCGGGTGCACTGGATCTCACGCTGGAAAAAGATCGCCAGCGGCTGACTTATCGGGGTGACAATCTGCAGCTGGCGGCAACGCTGACCGGTCAGCAGCTGGCAGTCGACCATCTGACGCTGACCCATCCTGCACTCTCTGAACCCATCACTCTCAAGGGTCATCTTAAACTTCCCACCTTTGCCAGTGACCTGCCGGTAAATGGCGAGGTGGCCGGACAACTGGCGCTGGCTGCGCTGCCGTATCCGCTTCAGCTCAGCCTCAACTGGCAGCAGCAGCAGGGCGTATTAGTCGCAACGACGGCGGACCAGGATCGCCCGCTTCTGCGTCTGCCCTGGCAGATCAGTCGCGACCAGATTCAGATTGAGAAGGGGGAATATTACTGGCCGTTCGCCGCCCAGCCGCTCTCCGGCTTTATTAACCTGACGCTGGAGAACTGGCAGTCGGGGCTTGAACAGAGCCAGATCAGCGGACGCCTCAATCTGCTGACCCGGGGGCGCGGCGGCAAGGGCAACGTTGTACTGGGTTTCGGCCCCGGCCACCTCAGCCTGACAGAGAGCCATCTGCCGTTTCAGCTGACCGGCGAAAGTAAGCTGGCGGATCTGCAACTCTACGGCTCCATTCCGGGCGTGCTCAGCGGGTCACTCCTCGATCCTCAGCTGCAACTCCAGCCTAAATCGCTGCTGCGCCTTCGGGGCCGCCTGCTCTCCACGCTGGAGGTGGACGAGGCGCGCTGGCCGCTGGCGGGCGTGCGCCTCTCATCGCAGGGAATTGATGGCCGTCTGCAGGCGATTCTTAACGCGCACGATGCCAGTTTTGGCCGTTTCCGGCTGCATCTCGATGGGCGTGCCAGCGACTTCTGGCCTGATAAGGGCGAATGGAACTGGCGCTACTGGGGCGGAGGCGAGATGCTGCCGCTTCAGGCACGCTGGGATGTCAAAGGCACGGGCGGCTGGCACGATACGCTGATCCATCTGGATACACTCTCCACCGGTTTTAATCAGCTGGCCTACGGCAGTGTCAACGTCGCCAGTCCGCGTCTGACGCTCACTGAACCCGTTAACTGGCATCGCGATGCGGCCCACCCGGCGTTTAATGGCCACTTCCGGCTGCAGGCGGGCGAGACCCGGTTCAGCTATGGCGGCAGGCTGGCTGATTCTACGCTCGATTTCGAGGCGAAAGGCCGTGACCCCGGCGACTTTATCTGGCGGGGCAGCCTGAATGCCGGCAGGATTGGCCCGCTGCGGGTCAATGGTCGCTGGGATGGCGAACGGCTGCGTGGTCAGGCCTGGTGGCCGTCACAGTCGCTCCGGGTGTTTCAGCCGTTAATCAGCCCGGACATGAAAATGCAGATTCAGGATGGTCAGCTGCAGGCGCAGTTCGCCTTTTCCGCTGCCCCCGAGCAGGGTTTTCAGGCCGGTGGACACTGGTCGGTGAAGCAGGGCAGCGTCTGGACGCCGGACAGCCAGATCAATGGTATCGACTTCTCACTGCCCTTTCGCTTCAGGGCCGGGCAGTGGCAGTTTGGTCAGCATGGCCCGGTTTCCCTGCGCATTGCCGAGGTAAAAAACCAGTTTGCGATGCAGAATATCCGTGCCGATCTGCAGGGCAGCTGGCCGTGGAGCGAAGCCGCGCCGCTGAGGTTGCAGGATGTCAGTCTGGAACTCCTCGGCGGGCAGATTACGCTGCCCGCATTGCAGATGCCACAGCATGAGCCTGCGCGGGTAACGCTGCGTCAAATCAGCCTCAGCGAGCTGGTGACCGCACTGAAGCCTAAGCAGTTCGCCATGTCGGGACGGGTTAACGGTGAACTGCCGCTGTGGCTCAATAATCCCCGCTGGCTGGTCGAGAAAGGGTGGATAGCCAACAGCGGCCCTCTGACTTTCCGGCTGGACAACGATATGGCGGATGCCATTACCCGTAATAACGTCGCCACCGGCGCGGCGCTGGACTGGCTTCGCTATATGGAGATCTCCCGCAGCTGGGCGACGATTAATCTGGATAACCTCGGCGACCTGAGCATGACGGCAGAGGTGCAGGGCGTCAGCCGTTTCAGCAACCGTCGTCAGACGGTGAATCTTAACTACCATCATCAGGAAAATCTGTTTCAGCTCTGGCGCAGCCTGCGCTTTGGCGATAATTTGCAATCCTGGCTGGAACAACACGCGACTTTGCCATCGAACAAGGACACTTCACCATGAGCCTGAGGGCACTACTGGTTCTGGCAGCCGGACTGCTGAGCATCGGCTGCGTGCCGCGCATTGAGGTTACGGCACCCAAAGATCCCATCACCATCAATATGAACGTAAAAATTGAGCATGAGATCCACATCAAGGTGGATAAAGACGTGGAAGCGTTACTGAAAAACCAGAGCGGTCTGTTCTGAGGAGAGCACGTATGAGACGCAAAAGCGCGGCGCTGCTACTCGCGCTGATGATGATGCAGCCCGCCTGGGCGCTGACGCTGGATCAGGCCCGGCAGTCGGGGCTGGTGGGCGAAACGCTCTCCGGCTACCTCGCGGCGCGCGCCGGAGACAGCGAAACCCAGGCACTGGTGCAGCGCATCAACGCCGGACGGCATCAGCAATATCAGCGGCTGGCAGAACAGAACAATCTCTCCACGGCGGATATCGCCAGCATTGCCGGGCAGAAACTGGTGAGCCGGGCGGCGGTGGGGGAATATGTGCGCGGCATTAACGGTCAGTGGCTGAGAAAAGAGGCTCCAGGCACGCCGTAAGCCGCAAAAAAAACCGGGCGCGTGGCCCGGTTG
Source organism: Pantoea sp. GM_Pan_3 (assembly GCF_026541045.1). Taxonomy (NCBI): domain Bacteria; kingdom Pseudomonadati; phylum Pseudomonadota; class Gammaproteobacteria; order Enterobacterales; family Erwiniaceae; genus Pantoea; species Pantoea sp. GM_Pan_3. Next base: position 822,524 of record NZ_JALNVA010000001.1, read on the forward strand.
ATTGTGCGTCTCATCCTGAGATGAGCAACTTTTAAGCGGTGACGATCTGTTTGATCGCGTCTTTCGCTTCAGCGGTCGCTTTGCTGGCCACTTCAGGACCGTAGGCGATACCTTCAGCAAATACGAACTCAACGTCAGTGATGCCGATGAAGCCCAGGAACAGCTTAACGTATGGCGTCAGCAGATCGGTCGGGGTGTCTTTGTGAATCCCGCCACGGCTGGTGATCACAACCGCTTTTTTCCCTTTAACCAGACCTTCCGGGCCTGCTTCGGTGTAGCGGAACGTCACGCCTGCACGGGCAATCAGGTCGAAATAGTTTTTCAGCTGGGTCGGGATGTTGAAATTGTACATCGGTGCCGCAATAACCACTTCGTCATGGGCCTGCAGTTCTTCAATCAGCGCGTTGGAGAGATCCAGCGCTTCCTGTTGGCGCGGAGACAGCGGCGTGTCAGAAGGACGCATAGCACCGACCAGTTCACCATCCAGAACCGGAATCGGGTTTGCCGCCAGATCACGAACGGTCACGTCTTTACCCTGGGCTTTTGCCTGTTCAACGTAGAAGTCAGCAAGCTGGCCTGATTGTGAGTAGCCTGCGAGGATGCTTGATTTCAGAACTAAAACTTTGCTCATGGTGATTTCCTGTCTGTAACGCGGAAGGGTTTCCGCTCAATGGTTTACACTCTACGGTTATCAATGGCGCGGTGAAAGCGCAATATTTCGAGAGCTATGTTCGAATTTATTGAATAAGCGTAACCGGGGCACGTCCCCGGAACAGTTCAGAATGTGCTATTATGCGCGCAATTATTTTCACTGAATCAGCTGGTTATCCCGGCGTCCAGGGCGCTGTTTCTGCAGCGACACTGTCTGAGTAAGGTACGTCACTATTATGTCATCTCCCGATACGTCTCCACTGACCGCGCTCCGGGCCAGGCTCGACGGCTTAATGCTTCGCGATCGCCAGCGGCTGCAGCGCCGTCTGCAGGGGGCCAGAAAAGTCAAAAGCCCCGAGGCACAACAGGGCATAGCCCGCGAGCTGGAGCAGGACGTTTTCGCCGCTGAACAGCGTGTCGCCCAGCGGCGCGCGGCGACGCCAGCCATCACCTTCCCGGACAATCTGCCTGTCAGCCAGAAACAGCAGGATATCGCTGACGCGATTCGCGATCACCAGGTCGTGATTGTGGCCGGGGAAACCGGTTCCGGCAAAACCACGCAGCTGCCGAAAATCTGTCTGGCGCTGGGGCGCGGCGTGACCGGATTGATTGGTCACACCCAGCCCCGTCGCCTGGCGGCACGCACCGTGGCCAATCGCATCGCCGATGAGCTGAACACCTCGCCCGGCGGCTGTGTCGGCTATAAAGTGCGGTTTAATGACCAGGTCAGCGAGCTGACCCAGGTCAAGCTGATGACCGATGGGATTCTGCTGGCGGAGATCCAGCAGGATCGCCTGCTGATGCAATATGACACCATCATCATCGACGAAGCGCACGAGCGCAGCCTGAATATCGACTTCCTGCTCGGTTATCTGCGTGAGCTGCTGCCGCGGCGTCCCGATCTCAAGGTGATCATCACCTCTGCGACCATCGACCCGCAGCGTTTCTCGCGGCATTTCAACAATGCGCCGGTTATCGAAGTCTCCGGCCGCACCTTCCCGGTGGAAGTGCGCTACCGGCCGGTGGTTGAAGAGGCGGAGGATGGCGACCGCGACCAGCTGCAGGCGATCTTTGATGCCGTCGATGAACTCGGACAGGAGAGCCGGGGCGATATTCTGATCTTCATGAGCGGCGAGCGCGAAATCCGCGATACCGCAGACGCGCTGAATAAACGCGACCTGCCGCACACTGAAGTGCTGCCGCTGTATGCGCGACTGTCGAACGCCGAACAGAACCGGGTGTTTCAGTCACACAGTGGCCGCCGCATCGTGCTGGCCACCAACGTGGCGGAAACTTCGCTGACGGTGCCCGGCATCAAATATGTGATTGACCCCGGCACCGCGCGTATCAGCCGCTACAGCTTCCGCACCAAAGTGCAGCGTCTGCCGATTGAGCCGATTTCTCAGGCCTCGGCCAATCAGCGTAAAGGACGATGCGGACGTGTTTCCGACGGTATCTGTATCCGCCTCTACTCGGAAGAGGATTTCCTGAGTCGTCCGGCCTTTACTGACCCCGAAATTCTGCGCACCAACCTGGCGTCGGTGATCCTGCAGATGACCTCGCTGGGGCTGGGCGATATCGCGGCGTTCCCCTTTGTGGAAGCGCCCGATAAGCGCAATATTCAGGATGGTATCCGCCTGCTGGAAGAGCTGGGCGCGCTGACGCTGAATGAAGAGACGGGTCACTACACCCTCACCGGCTCCGGGCGACAGCTGGCGCAGTTGCCGGTCGATCCGCGCCTGGCGCGAATGGTGCTGGAGGCGCAGCGGCTGGGCTGTGTGCGCGAAGTGATGATCATCACTGCGGGCCTGTCGATTCAGGACCCACGCGAGCGTCCGGCAGAGAAGAAGCAGGCCTCTGATGAAAAACACCGGCGCTTTGCTGACAAAGATTCCGACTTCCTGGCCTATGTCAATCTGTGGAACTATCTGGCGGAGCAGCAGAAAGCCCTGTCCGGCAACCTGTTCCGACGCCAGTGCAAAAGCGACTTTCTCAACTATCTGCGCGTGCGGGAGTGGCAGGATATCTACACCCAGCTGCGGCAGGTGGTGCGCGAACTGGGTATTCCGGTCAACAGCGAACCGGCCCCGTTACAGCAGGTTCACTGTGCGCTGTTGAGCGGTCTGCTGTCGCACATCGGACAGAAAGATGCCGACAAGCAGGAGTATACCGGCGCGCGCAATACCCGCTTCGCCATCTTCCCCGGCTCCGGGCTGTTTAAGAAGCCGCCGAAGTGGACCATGGTGGCAGAGCTGGTCGAAACCAGCCGCCTCTGGGGGCGGACGGCGGGGCGCATTGAGCCGGAGTGGATTGAACCGCTGGCGCAGCATCTGACGAAGCGCAGCTACAGCGAACCGCACTGGGAGAAATCGCAGGGGGCGGTGATGGCAACCGAGAAGGTCACGCTCTATGGCCTGCCGATTGTTGCCGCGCGCAAGGTCAACTACGGCAGCATCGATCCCACCCTGAGCCGCGAACTCTTTATCCGTCACGCCCTGGTTGAGGGCGACTGGCAGACGCGTCACGCTTTCTTCCGCGCCAATCAGAAACTGCGCAGCGAAGTGGAAGATCTGGAGCATAAATCCCGTCGCCGCGACATTCTGGTCGATGACGAAACGCTGTTTGCTTTTTATGACCAGCGCATCGGCAAAGAGGTGGTCTCGGCCAGACATTTTGACAGCTGGTGGAAACGGGCCAGCCGCGATAACGCCGATCTGCTCAACTTCGACAGGCAGATGCTGATCAAAGAGGGCGCGGATAAGGTCAGTCAGCTCGACTATCCCAACTTCTGGCATCAGGGCAACCTGAAACTGAAGCTGAGTTACCAGTTCGAGCCAGGCGCAGATGCCGATGGTGTGACGGTCCATATTCCGCTGCCGTTGCTGAATCAGGTTGAGGATAGCGGCTTTGAATGGCAGATCCCCGGCGTGCGCCGTGAGCTGATTATTGCGCTGATTAAGTCGCTGCCGAAACCGCTGCGCCGCCATCTGGTGCCTGCTCCTAACTACGCCGAGGCGTTTCTGGGAAGGGTGACGGCGATGGAGATGCCGCTGGCAGATGCGCTGGCGCGCGAGTTTCGCCGCATGACCGGCGTTACGCTGGAGCGGGAGAACTGGCAGTGGGATCAGGTTCCCGATCATCTGAAAATGACCTTCCGGGTAGTCGACGAGCACAATCGTAAACTGCTGGAAGGCAAGGACCTCACCGCGCTCAAGTCCCGGCTGAAAGACAAGGTGCAGGAGACGCTGTCGAAAGTGGCCGATGACGGGCTGGAACAGAGCGGGCTGCATCTCTGGAGCTTTGGCGAACTGCCTCGCAGCTATGAACAGAAGCGCGGCAGTTACCAGGTGAAAGCCTGGCCTGCGCTGGTGGATGAAAAAGAGAGCGTCGCGATCCGCCTGTTTGACAGCGAGCAGGAGCAGCAAAAAATGATGTGGCGCGGCCAGCGTCGCCTGCTGCTGCTCAATGTGCCGTCGCCGGTGAAGTATCTGCACGAGAAGTTACCGAACAAGGCCAAACTCGGACTCTACTTTAACCCCTATGGCAAAGTGCTGGAGCTGATCGACGACTGCATCGCCTGCGGCATCGATAAACTGATGGGGGAAGCGGGCGGCCCTGCCTGGGAGCAGGCCTCGTTTGAGCAGCTGCGTGACAAAGTCCGCGGGGAGCTTAATGAGACCGTAGTGACGATAGCTAAGCAGGTAGAGCAGATTCTGACGGCGGTCTTTAACATCAATAAACGGCTGAAAGGCCGGGTGGATATGACCATGGCGCTGGCGCTGTCCGATATCAAAGCGCAGTTAAACGGACTGGTCTATCGGGGCTTTGTCACCGGCAACGGCTGGCAGCGACTGGCCGACACGCTGCGTTATCTGCAGGGCATCGAGCGGCGACTGGAGAAACTGCCTGCCGATCCGCACAGCGATCGGGCGCGGATGCTGAAAGTTCAGGCGGTGGAACAGGCGTACCAGGCGTGGCGCAACAAGCTGCCGCCGCAGCGTCAGGATGATGAAGAGGTGCTCAGCATTCGCTGGATGATTGAAGAGCTGCGCATCAGCTACTTTGCTCAGCAGCTGGGTACGCCTTATCCGATCTCGGATAAGCGTATTCTGCAGACGATGGAGCAGATAGCGGGCTGAAAGCCGGGTGCGCACGGAGCGTGCGCACCCGACAGCCGCTCAGGCTGCACGCAATTACTGCGCGAGGGATTCCAGCTTATCTTTAAATGAGGTGACCGCAATCGCGCGGTTGTCCGCCAGATAGCGATCCTTTGCCGCGGGCGCGGAGCTCTGCACCGCAATCAGCTGCCAGCCTTTGTCGCTGTTGAGCAGCAGCGGTGAACCGCTGTCGCCGGGTAGGGTGTCGCACTGATGTGACAGCACGGCGCGCTGCGCCCAGCCGGTAATCAGACAGTTGCTGTGGGAATAGAGGGTATCCAGGTGATCGGCCGGATAGCCCGCCTGCGTCACTTTACGACCGGTCAGCTTGAGGGCGGCCGTCAGGTCGCTGCGCGAACCCTCAAACAGCGGGATAGGGGTAATGGCCGACGGTGGATTGCGTAATATCACAATGCCATAGTCATACGGGGCCGCACTGCTCGGCACGATCCAGCCTTCACCATCCGCCTTTAACTTGGAGGCCAGCGAGGGCTCAACCCGCGCATCAATGTCATGCAGTTCATAGCGCCAGCCTTTGTCGCTGGCCATAAAACGCAGCGCAACCGGCTTATCAAAGTTACCCGGCGGGGCGAGCAGACAGTGTCCGGCCGTCAGCGCCAGATGGGGAGAGATGAGCGTGGCTGTACAGAGGTTACCGCTTTCTGTTTCGAGCTGACCAATCGCATCCCAGGGAGCAGCGGTGATATCCGTGATTGCCTGGCGATGATCCTTGCCGAAGAACAGCATCTTAATTTCAGCCGGTGTCGGCGAATCATCGTCATCATCGGCATGAACCGTCGTGGCAAAGCTGAAAAGTCCAACCATTAACAAGGTAGCCAGGCGCATAGAAATCTCAATGGCGAGAAAATAGACGTTATTGTTATCACGTAAGAACGGTAACTATAGTCGGTGAGCGTTAAAAAAGGGAGTTTTATCGGTTAATCAGTACGCTACAGCAGTTAAATAAAGAAGCTGGCAGCAACAATGCCACACAGGATCATCACAAGCAGAATAATTTCGAAGCGATAGCGACGCACCATTTCATCCACTCCAGTAAAGAAACACCCGGCAGAACCGGGTGTTTTTAAGCATTATCGCGTGGCTGTGCGCCTGAGGGCGATCTTATTTAGCCGCTGATTTAACAACTTTCTTGTGGTGAACTTTCTTAGCTGCCTGCGCTTTCTGAGCAGGTTTTACTGCTTTCTTGTGGTGAACTTTCTTAGCAGCCTGCGCTTTCTGAGCAGGTTTTACCGCTTTCTTGTGATGAACTTTTTTCGCAGCCTGGGCTTTCTGTGCAGCGGGCTGAGTGGCTTTTTTGTGGTGAACTTTTTTAGCTGCCTGCGCTTTCTGGGCAGCAGGTTTTACCGCTTTCTTGTGGTGAACTTTTTTTGCTGCCTGCGCTTTCTGAGCAGCATCTTTTTTCACCGCTTTTTTGTGGTGAGTCTTTTTAGCAGCCTGGGCTTTCTGTGCTGCTTTATGGTGTTTCTTGTGTGCAGTTTTGTGAACGGTTTTAGCCGGTGCAGCTGCGGTGGTTGTGGTGGTCGCTGTTGCGGCTGGCGCAGCGGCTGGCGCAGCTGTGGTTTCAGCAGCGAAAGCAACAGAAGACATACCCATAGCAGCGGCGACAACCAGTGCAAATAATTTTTTCATTGCAAATCCCTCGGACTCTTTTTTCATGTGTAGCCCACTGCGGGGCCGGTGAAGAGACTATAGGGAAATCAACAAAGCCTGTCCGTGGGTGTTTGGTATCGGCGTGTAACCGATTGTACAAAGGGGGAAAGGGCGGCGTGATGGCCGCCCTGAGGGTCAGTTCTTCAGATAACGCTGTTCAAGATGCTGGCGGAAATAAGCCGGGTTCAGCGCTTCGCCTGTCGCATTGATCAGCAGCTGGTCGGTGGAGAAGCGACTGCCATGCTGCCAGATGTTCTGTTGCAGCCAGTCGAATACCGGCTGCAGTTCGCCGTGCTGAATCAGTTTGCTGAGCTGAGGAATGGCGGTCTGGACGGCGCGGAACAGTTGCGCGGCGTACATCGCGCCCAGCGTGTAGGTGGGGAAGTAGCCAAACGCGCCATCGGTCCAGTGAATATCCTGCATACAGCCATCGCGGTAGTTGCCGCGGGTATCCAGACCCAGCGACTGCATCATCTTCTCATCCCACAGCGCCGGAATATCCTCAACCTCAATCTCCCCTTCAATCAGCGCCTGTTCGATTTCGTAGCGCAGAATGACATGAGCCGGGTAGCTCAGCTCATCGGCGTCCACCCGGATCAGGCCCGGCTTCACCTGCTGGGTCAGACGGATGAAATTATCCGCCTGCAGGGCAGGCTGGTCGCCAAAGGTGGCGATAATGGTCGGCAGAATGCGCTGCAAAAATTCGCGGCTGCGGCCGAGCTGCATCTCCATGAACAGGCTTTGTGACTCGTGGATGGCAGTGGAACGCGCCAGCGCCACCGGCTGCCCCCGCCACTGCTGCGGCAGATTCTGCTCATAGCGGGCGTGGCCGGTTTCATGGATCACACCCATCATGGCGCTGAGAAACTCAGCCTCATTGTAACGGGTGGTAATGCGTACATCTTCTGGCACGCCGCCGCAGAAAGGATGCGCGCTGATATCCAGGCGACCATGATTGAAGTCGAAGCCCAGCGTTTCCATGATGCTCAGCCCGAGCTGGCGCTGCGCAGGCACGGCGAACGGCCCCTGCGGCGTGACGATCGGCTGTTGTGCCTGCTTCTCCACAACCTGCTGTAACAGATCGGGCAGCCAGCTTTTCAGTTCGCCAAACGTCGCATCCAGCCTGGCGCGGGTCATGCCCGGTTCATAGAGATCGAGCAGGGCATCGTATCGCGAGCAGCCGCTGGCATCGGCGCGTCGCTGCGCCTCTTCGCGGCTCAGGCGCACCACCTCTTTCAGGTTGGTGGCAAAGCCCTGCCAGTCGTTAGCCGGGCGCTGAGTGCGCCACGCATGTTCACACACCGAACCGGCAATCGATTTGGCTTCCACAAAGTCGTCAGGCAGCAGGCTGGCCTGCTGGTAAGCACGCTGCATTTCATGAAGATTGGCCCGCTCAACATCGTTCAGCGACGCCTGCTCTGCGGCCTTCAGCCACTCTCCGACCTGGGGAGCCGTCAGGATCTGATGCTGCAGAACGCTCATCTCGGCCAGGGCTTCACCCCGCGCCTGACTGCCGCCTGGCGGCATCGTGGTCTGCATATCACAGCCGGCGATGGCCGTGACATGGCTGAAACGGGAGAGGCGCTGGAAGGTCGCGCTAAGGTGCTGATACGCTGAGGTCACGTGAGACTCCTTGTAGTGTTTAACGCAGCGGAATTTCCCGCAAGGGTAGATCAACCGGCCAGCAAAAGCGAACGCTGGCTCCGCCCAGCGGGCTGGCCTCAATGGTGACCTGGCCGCTCAGCGCCTGCGCAATAGAGTGGACAATCGCCAGCCCCAGTCCGCAGCCACCCGTGGCGCGATCGCGGCTCGGATCGAGCCGGACAAAAGGTTCGAAGACCCGTTCCCGCTCTTCTGGCGGAATGCCCGGACCATCATCCTCCACCTGCAGGCAGCCGGTTGCGCCGTCGAACCATAAGCTCACTCGCAGTCGCTGCTGCGCATAACGCAGCGCATTATTGACCAGATTATCCAGCACCCGCTCCATCAGGCGGCTGTCAGAAATCCCGATATTTTCACGCTGCGGTAGGTCGAGATCGATCCGGACATCGGGATTGATGGTGCGGAAGTCATCGAGGCGCTCGCGCAGCCAGCTGGCGAGATCCTGCGACTTCAGATTGAGGTCCACGCGTGGCCGATCCAGCCGCGCATAGGTCAGCAGCTCCTCAATCAGGCTTTCGAGCTGGCCGATGTCGCGGTTCAGCGCCACCCGTTCGGCGTCCGTGAGGTTATCGCTCATCTCCAGCCGGTAGCGCAGACGCACCAGCGGCGTCCGCAGCTCATGGGCGATCCCGTCGATCAGCTGCTTCTTACTGGCGACCAGGGTGTTGATGTTTTCCGCCATCTGGTTAAAGGCGATACCGAGCCGGAACAGGCTGGAGGTGCTGTCAAAATGGGTGCGCACATCCAGCTCACCGCGACCAAAGCGCTGAGCCGCTTTTTCCAGCCGCTGCATCTCCTGCCAGTGGGGGCGCAGCCAGATAAACACCGGCAGCGCCAGTGACATGCCGATAAAGACCAGCAGGGCAATATCGAGCAGCCGCATCTGATGCAGATAGAACAGATAGGGGATAGGCCCCACCGACAGCACGTAGTGGCTGCGCGGGATATGCTGCAAAAAGGTGTACTGGTCGTCGAGCGCCACAATCTCACCGGCGTGCAGGCGGCGCATATTGGTCTCATCGAGCTGGAATTTGTTCATCGGCTCAATATGCAGGTCAAACGAGAGGCCAAGATCGAGGCTCTTAATGGTTTTGTTCCAGTCGCGCGGCGGGATCTCCCGCAGTTCGCTGCGGATCAGATAGAGCGAGCTGGCCATCAGGTCATTCATCGACTGTCGGCCTGCGCGCTCGGCGGTGAACTTATAGACCAGTCCCACCAGCAGCGCCATCACCAGAAAGCAGACAAACAGCAGCAGATAGAACTGAATAAAAAGCTTTCTCATAGGACGCGGGTATCCCAGGCCTGAGGCGCAAACAGGTAGCCTTTGTTGCGGATGGTCTTGATACGAAACGGCTCGGTGGCGCTGTCGTGCAGCTTTTTGCGCAGGCGGGAAATGGCTACGTCGATGCTGCGATCCAGACCGTCATAGCTGACGCCGCGCAGGGTTTTCAGCAGCGCATCGCGGTTAAGCGTCTGACCGGCATGGCTGGCGAGGACCCAGAGCAGGTCAAAATCGGCCGTAGAGAGGGCGATCTGTTCGTCAAACAGCGTCACCTGTCTATTCAGGGCATCGATGGTCAGCGAGCCGAAACGCAGCATACGGTTCGCGGCAGGAATGGCGGGCGCATCTTCCGGCTGCGTCTGCTGAGACTGACGCAGATGCAGGCGCAGACGGGCGAGCAGGACCGCGGGTGGCGTGGTCTTCAGGATGTAATCCTGCGCGCCCATCTCCAGCGCCAGAATATGATTCATGTCGCTGTCGAGTGAGGTGAGCAGCACAATGGGCCCCTGCCAGTTGGCCCGTAAATCACGGCAGATCGTCATGCCATCCTTGCCGGGCAGCATGATATCCAGCATCACCAGATCGGGTTGCTGCTCGGCAATCACCGCTTCAGCGCGGTCGCCGCGCGTCTCAACAATCACTTCAATGTCATGACGGCCCAGATAGGCCGCAATCAGTGAACCCACTTCGGGTTCATCTTCTACATAAACAATTTTGTTCATAGTTTACAAAGCAGAGACAGGGATGGACGAAAGCATATCTTTTCCTGGTCCTGAGCTCTACGCTACCGCACGAAATATCCTTAGCTTGCTGGTATATAACCGGCAAAATGTGCAATCATTAGCGCGGCCTTTTTGCGCCAGGTTTGGGATATCGTTGATTATTATGAGGAGCATTAGTGTGTCTGATAAAGAGCTGGCATCAGCCATATACCCTGACCGCATCTGCTTCAATTACAGTGACTTTCTTTCCGCTTCCTGCAAAAAACGCTGGAGCTTTGTCGATGCGATTTATGGCGTGATGCCGATATTTGGCATGGTGACACGGAAATCAGCACACCGCTTACAGGGCAGTGACGACCCGTTAAAAGAATTAGCATTACAAATCATTTCTACCCAGGTGAGTGACGAAATTAACATCGCGCGCCTGGTCACTCTCGCGGAACAGCAGCAGATCAGCCGCTTTGATATCCAGCTCCCTTATCCGCTGTCGGCGGAGCAGCTGGATGCCATTCATCATGAATATGCCAAGCCGCTGAATCTCACACAGCAGGATGACCTGCTGTGTGTGTCGATTCCGGTGCAGTCACACTAAGCGCACCTTCCGCGCTATTTCGTCAGCTGCCACACGGCGGGCAGCATGGCCGCAATCAGTAATCCCATCACAATCCGCTCCGGTGCGGTCAGCGCAGACGCTGCGCGGCCTCCCCGGCGGGCAAAGAGAAACAGCAGCAGGCCCGGCGTATAGAGCACCACCGACATCATCAGATGCAGGGGGCCTGAGGCATAAAGCAGCCAGATGCCATACAGGCTGGCACCGAGACCGATCGCCATTGCCAGCGGCTTGTGCTGTCCCCGCACGACTTTGATCAGATACAACCCCACCAGCAGATAGGGCACCAGAATCATCTCCGAGGCGATGGTCAGCAGGTTGTTGTAATCCGCGCCGGTCACGGCGATCAGAATCAGGCAGACCTGAATACTGCCGTTAGTCAGCCACAGTGAGGCAGCGGGCGCGTTGTGGCGGTTTTGCCGGGCAATGCTGCGTGGAAAGGCACCCTGCTGCGCGGCAATCAGCGGCACTTCGGCAGCCATAATCGTCCAGCTCAGATAGGCGCCGCAGACGGAGATGATCAGGCCGATGGCAATCACCGCATCGCCCCAGTGTCCCATCAGTCGCGTCATCAGTCCTGCCATGGAGGGGTTGCGCATCCCGGCCAGTTCGGCACGGGGCACCACGCCCAGCGACAGCAGCGTCACCAGCAGATAAACCAGCAGGGCGGCCAGTACCGCCAGCAGGGTGGCGCGTCCCACATCTTTTTTCTGACGTGCGCGGGCAGAAACCACCACGGCACCCTCAACCCCGATAAAGACCCACAGAGTGATCAGCATCGTCTGCTTGACCTGCTCCCACAGGGGTTGCCCCAAGGTGACGCCGGAAAAGTCAACGCGGAAGCGATCGTAGTTAAACGCCATCACCGCCAGCACGATAAACAGCAGCAGCGGCACCAGTTTGCCCAGCGTCGCCATCAGATTGATACTGGCCGCAGTCTGTACCCCGCGCAGTACCAGCCAGTGAACCAGCCACAGCAGCACCGAGGCCCCCAGCATCGCCTGCCAGGTGTTGCCATCCCCAAAGATCACCCGATCCGGGGTATCCGTGAAAAAGCTCAGGGCGGAGAAGACGATCACCAGATAGGAGACGTTGGCGATGACAGCACAGAGCCAGTAGCCCCAGGCGGAGCAGAAGCCTGTCAGTTCACCGAACCCGGCGCGGGCGTAGGTGAAGATGCCGCCGTCGAGTTCAGGTTTCAGGCGGGTCAGCAGCAGCATCGCCAGCGACAGAAAGATGATGCCGACGCCGGTAATCAGCCAGCCCAGCAGCAGCGCCGCCGGACCCGCCACCGCAGCCATATTTTGCGGCAGACTGAACACGCCGGCACCCAGCATGGAACTGAGTACCAGCGCCGTCAGCGCACCGAGACCTAATTTTTTCTCCAAAACAACCTTCCCGCTAGCATATATGGCTGGATAAATCGGATTTCATCGCTGGGTTATCGCAGACTCGCGGCAGAAAACAGGGACAAACTCCGGCAAAACAGGCGGCAGATTTTACGGAGTGTGGCGGGGGATGGCAATGCGTGACTATGCAAATCCGCGCAGGAATTATGCAAACAGCAGGGCGGCGGGCGCCGCCCTGAAGAGATTACTTAAACAGGTCAGCGGTGACGGTCAGGTTACCGCCACTCTGGTTCTGCCACTGACGGGTCACGTGATAGAACTTCGCACCTTTATCAGACGCACGCTTCGCCACTTCTTCAGAAACCTCTGTAGGGGAACCGAAGTGACCGGTAAACGTCACGGTGTCGAACGGCTGCATCTGCGCGGCCGTAATCGCGTTCACTTCCTGCACGGATTTGCCGTTTGGCAGATTGACCGTGTAACGCTTGCCGGTTGAGCTCTGGGTTTCGAAGAAGCGGCCCACTTTATTGCTTGGTGTCTCAGAGGAGGCGACGCCAGGGATTTCAACCTGAGCGGCCGCTGCGCCACCCGCAGCCAGTGCAGCTTTACCCGCTTCTGAGTCGGCAGGAATCGCGTTCGGCGTCTGAACCACACGCGCTTTAGCATCCGCTTTATAGACGTAGGCTGTGATGTACTGGTTGCCGCCGCTGTTGGCGTCAATCTGACGAACAATAAAGAATGAGGCGGCGCCTTTCTCTTTAGCCGCTTTTGAAATCGCATCGTTGACATCAGGCTGGCTGGCAAAGAAGCCGCTGACGGAAACGGTGTCGAAAGGTTCGAGCTTATAAGCTTCAGCCTTTGGCAGTTCGTTGACGCCGTTAAAGCGACGGTATTGGGTGGTTTCGGAAGCGGCCGGGGCATCAGCCTTGTAGAGGTCGGCAGTGACACGCCAGTTGCCGCTATTGCCGTTGCTGTCGTTGATCCCCTGAATGTAGAAAGAAGCAGCGCCCATCTCATCTGCACGCTTAGAGACCGCATCGGCTGCGTCGCCAATTGCGTTGAAACGGCCGGTGATATTAATACGTTCGAATGGCTTCAACGCGGCCGCTTTTTCTGGCGTTAACTCCTGCGCAGCGAATGCATTAGCTGCCAGCAGGGACAACAGAGTGGACGCCAGAATAGTGTTCTTCAGCTTCATAAAAATAATCCTTCGCCTTACGCAAAAATGAGTACGAAAACGTGCTGGACTCTTGATGTATAACAGATTAGCCGCTGATTATTGCATGTTATAAACAGACTGTCGCAGCGATTTTTTGCGCGATATCGCGTTATTCACCTCCCTGTTTTTCATCTGACTGTCATGAAATGCGTTTAAGGCGTCATTTCTGGGGGCTGTTACCACTAAAAACGGTAACACTTAGCGCTATAACAGTTAATGCATTGTTAATTAAGGGTTTTTATTGTTGATTAATTCGTCCGGAGCGCAATTTTCATAGCAGATTATCTGCTGATGGCGCGTTTTAATAGCGTAATAATGCAGGATTTCAAAGCGAATACTGAATAATCAGGTGAATGTCTCCATCTGCGGTAACCGCTGTGGATCAGGCGTCACAATTTAAGTAGGTTATAAACACTTTGAAATATCTGCATTTCGACTATAAGCAGCTGAAACCGCGTTTCGGCTGCGCTGTCGTGGTGCGGATTCGGGCCATCATCCTTTAACCGATGAAAGGAAACACTATGTTAATTGGAATACCCAAGGAAAGGTTGCCAAACGAGTCGCGCGTGGCAGCCACGCCAAAGACCGTGGAACAACTGATCAAGCTGGGTTTCAGCGTCACGCTTGAGCACGACGCCGGTAAACGCGCCAGTTTTGATGACGAAAGTTACCTTGCTGCGGGTGCCACCCTCAGCGACCGTCAGCAGGTCTGGCAGGCCGATATCGTCATGAAGGTAAACGCACCCGATGACGACGAAATTGCGCTGACCCGTGCAGGCAGCACGCTGGTCAGTTTTATCTGGCCCGCCCAGAATCCGGCGCTGCTGGAAAAGCTGGCTGCCCGTCAGGTGACGGTGATGGCGATGGATTCGGTGCCGCGTATTTCGCGCGCGCAGTCGCTGGATGCCCTGAGCTCGATGGCCAACATCGCCGGTTATCGCGCTATCGTCGAGGCGGCACATGAATTTGGCCGCTTCTTTACCGGTCAGATTACCGCGGCAGGTAAAGTGCCACCGGCAAAAGTGATGGTGATTGGAGCTGGCGTGGCGGGACTGGCTGCGATAGGCGCGGCGGGCAGCCTGGGCGCCATCGTCCGGGCCTTTGATACCCGTCCCGAAGTCAAAGAGCAGGTGCAGAGTATGGGCGCCGAATTCCTCGAACTCGATTTTGAAGAGGAGGCGGGCAGTGGGGATGGCTATGCCAGAGTCATGTCCGACGCCTTTATCAAAGCGGAGATGGCGCTGTTCGCCAGCCAGGCCAGAGAGGTGGACATCATTGTCACCACCGCGCTCATCCCAGGCAAACCGGCTCCGAAACTGATCACCGAAGAGATGATCGCCAGCATGAAGCCGGGCAGTGTGATAGTGGATCTGGCAGCGCAGACCGGCGGCAACTGTGCGCTGACCGTCGCCGACCAGGTGACCGTGACACCGAATGGCGTGAAAATTATCGGCTATACCGATCTGCCCAGCCGGCTGGCGACGCAGTCCTCCCAGCTGTACGGCACCAATCTGGTCAACCTGCTCAGGCTGCTCTGCAAAGAGAAAAATGGCGAAATCCAGGTCGATTTTGAGGATGTGGTGGTGCGGGGCGTGACGGTGGTGCGCAACGGCGAAATCACCTGGCCCGCGCCCCCGATTCAGGTCTCTGCTGCCCCTCAGGCCAGACCTGCTGCCGCAAAACTCGCAGAGAAACCGGAAGCAAAACCGGCCTCGCCGTGGCGCACCGCGCTGCTGATGGCTCTGGCGATAGTGCTGTTTGGCTGGCTGGCCAGCGTGGCACCGGCAGAGTTCCTCTCCCATTTTACCGTGTTCGCGCTCTCCTGCGTGGTTGGCTACTACGTGGTCTGGAACGTCAGCCATGCGCTGCATACCCCGCTGATGTCCGTGACCAACGCCATCTCCGGCATCATCGTCATCGGAGCGGTTTTGCAGATGGGGCACGGTGGCTGGGTCACCTTCATCTCCTTTATTGCCGTGCTGATTGCCAGCATCAATATCTTTGGTGGCTTCACCGTCACGCAGCGCATGCTGAAAATGTTTCGTAAGGGGTAATTCATGTCTGGCGGATTAGTCACTGCAGCCTATATTGTGGCTGCCATTCTGTTCATCTGTAGTCTTGCCGGTCTTTCGCGTCATGAGACCGCTAAACGGGGCAACATTTTCGGCATCAGCGGGATGGCGCTTGCCCTTGTCGCAACCATCTTCGGCCCGGACAGCGGCAATGTGGCCTGGATCCTGCTGGCGATGGTAATTGGCGGTGCAATCGGCATTCGCCTGGCAAAAAAAGTCGAAATGACCGAAATGCCAGAGCTGGTGGCGATTCTGCACAGCTTTGTGGGTCTGGCCGCGGTGCTGGTCGGGCTTAACAGCTATATCGACCATGCGCCAGGCCTGCCGGCCGCGATGGAAAATATCCATCTCAGCGAAGTCTTTATCGGGATCTTTATCGGTGCCGTTACCTTTACCGGCTCACTGGTGGCGTTTGGCAAGCTGTGCGGCAAAATCTCCTCACGACCGCTGACGCTGCCCCACCGTCATAAGCTCAATCTGCTGGCGCTGGTCGTCTCCTTCCTGCTGCTGCTCTGGTTTGTTGACACCAGCAGCACCGCGGCTCAGGTGTTTGCCCTTCTGCTGATGACGATCATTGCGCTGGCCTTTGGCTGGCATCTGGTTGCCTCCATTGGCGGTGCAGATATGCCGGTTGTGGTGTCGATGCTTAACTCTTACTCAGGCTGGGCTGCGGCCGCGGCCGGTTTTATGCTCAGCAATGACCTGCTGATCGTGACCGGTGCGCTGGTGGGCTCATCCGGTGCGATCCTCTCCTACATCATGTGTAAAGCGATGAACCGTTCGTTCATCAGCGTGATTGCGGGCGGCTTTGGCACCGAAGCCAGCAGCGGCGATGAGAGTCAGGAAGCAGGAGAACATCGCGAGATCTCTCCTGAAGAGACGGCTGAGATGCTGAAGTCCTCTGCGTCGGTGATTATCACGCCAGGCTACGGCATGGCGGTGGCACAGGCCCAGTATCCGGTAGCGGATCTGACCGCCCGACTGCGTGCACTCGGCATCCGGGTGCGTTTCGGTATTCATCCGGTGGCGGGCCGCCTGCCAGGACACATGAACGTGCTGCTGGCAGAGGCCAAAGTGCCCTATGACGTGGTGCTGGAGATGGATGAGATCAACGATGACTTCAGTGAAACCGATACGGTGCTGGTTATCGGCGCGAATGACACGGTGAACCCGGCGGCGCAGGATGATCCCCGCAGCCCGATTGCCGGCATGCCGGTGCTGGAGGTGTGGAAAGCACACAACGTGGTGGTCTTCAAACGTTCCATGAACACCGGCTATGCCGGGGTGCAGAATCCGCTGTTCTTCAAAGAGAACAGTCAGATGCTGTTTGGCGATGCCAAAGCCAGCGTCGAAGCGATTATCAAAGCGCTGTAACAGAAAAGGGGCGGCTAATCAGCCGCCCCTTTTTTTGCGGAGGTTTAATCCTCCTCATCCTCTTCATCATCCAGATCAATCGGCGATTTGAAATCGTCTGGCTTAATCGCCAGCAGATCGCAGCGCAGGTGATCGATCACCTGTTCCGCGGTATTACCCAGGAATGCAGCCGAAAGTCCGGTGCGTCCGATGGTGCCCAGCACCACCACACCGGCTCCCAGATGCGAAGCCAGATCCGGGATAACCTCTTCAGGCAGCCCTTTGGCAACGTGGGTGAACTCTTCACCAATAGAAAACTTCTGCCGCAACGCTTTCATGGCCACCAGATGCTGACCGCGGATGGCGTCGTTATAGACGCTGGGGTCGAAATCAGGCAGCTCAATCGCGATGTTGATCGGCGTAATCGGGTAGGCGCCGACCAGGTGCACCTCGGTCTGGTTGACCTTTTCCGCCAGCTTCACCGTTTCACGAATCAGCTTCTGATTCAGGCCATCATGATGCGGCTCTTCGCTGGCAAGATTGACGGCGACGATAGCTTTACCGCCCTCCGGCCAGGGCTGATCTTTCACCATCCAGACCGGGCAGGGGCATTTGCGCAGCAGATGCCAGTCGGTGGGGGTGAAAATCACGGACTCCAGGCGGTCATGCTGGTGAGCCATTTTCAGCACAAGGTCATGCTGATGGGCGAGCACTTCCTGAATAATCGCTTCATAGGGGCGGTTATGCCAGATAACCTTGATGTCGATTTCGACACCGGCATCCAGATAGGCGCGGGCCTGTTCACGAATCCATTCGGTGCGCTGGCTGATGACGCCCTGACGCATGGAGGCGCGTTCGTCCGGCGACAGCAGGGTGGTCATCTCATAGGAAAAGTCATAGATAGGCAGAAAGGCTTTGATTCTCCCGCCAATACGTTGATTCAGATAGACCGCACGTCGCAGCGCGGGCTGATCGTCTTGCTGGGCATCAATGGCGACCAGAATATTTTGGTACTGGGACATGAGGCGTTCTCCTTAAACCAGAGCGACTGGAATAAAGATAGCCTATGTTGCACAGGGGAAGAAGTGAAAAAGTTACTGCCGGATCAACAAAATAAGATTTATTGATCCGGCGGCGGATCAGGCGGCCTGATGGCTCTGACCTGCTAACTCTTCCAGCAGGGCGTGGTTCTCAATGGTGATATATTTGCCTTTCACCGCCAGCATACCGGACTTCTGGAATCGGCCCAGCAGACGGCTGATCGTTTCCACCGTCAGGCCCAGATAATTACCGATGTCGCCACGCGTCATTGTGAGGCGAAATTCACGCTGTGAGAAGCCGCGCTGGCCGAAGCGGCGGGAGAGGTTCCAGATAAAGGCCGCCAGGCGCTCCTCTGCGTTTTTCTTGGAGAGCAGCAGGATCATATCCTGGTCGCCTTTGATTTCACCGCTCATCAGACGCATCATCTGCTGACGCAGGGCGGGCATTTTGCCTGACAGGTCATCCAGGGTCTCAAAAGGAATTTCACAGACCATGGCAGTTTCCAGCGCCTGCGCAAAGCTGGGATGGCTGGCACCCATAATGGCATCAAAGCCGACTAAATCACCCGCCAGATGGAAGCCGGTTATCTGCTCATCACCCTGCTCAGTAATGGTGTAGCTTTTGATCGTGCCGGAACGGATGGCGTACAGTGACTTCAGTTCGTCACCCGCTTTGAAAAGCGTTTGCCCTTTCTGAATTGGTTTTTTACGCTCAATGATGTTGTCGAGCTGATCCAGCTCATGTTCATTTAGCGTGAAGGGGATGCAGAGCTGACTGATGCTGCAATCCTGGCAGTGAATGGCACAACCGCCCGACTGAATACGACGAATGCTGCGTTTTTCAGGGATCATAATGGTTCGCTCGACGATTATTGACTGGGGTCAATTTTAACATTTTTTGAGCTGAAGGGAACTCATCCGAGCAGTTTTACACTTACAAAAACCAGGGATGATTCACACATCGCTAAACGCAGATGTGACGGGCTTCTCAGAACGGCGCGCGGCAAAAGTGTCACGAAAAGTTTCCGTTTATTTGATCCGTTACCCGAAAACCTGCGGCCAGTCATAATCAGAAAAGTGGGCTGGCCCGGTGTTTACACCTTTTGCTACGCTATCGGGTAAGACCTGTTTTTGTACGCTATCAATTTTAATCAGGTGTGAGAAAACCATGAACCTTGATGATAACGATCTGTTTCGGGATGCCATGGGTGATGTCACGCCGCTGAAAGACACCACCACAACCCTGTGGCTTAAATCCCCCTCAACCAAAGCGCCACGCAAAGCACCCGATGAGTCGGTGCTGGAGAACTTTCTCACCCGGGGCGATCTGGAGATTATTCCGCTCAATACGCCGCTGGAGTATAAAGCCGACGGCATTCAGCAGGGCATCGTCGATAAGCTGCGCAGAGGGGAGTATAAGCTGGATGCCAGTCTCAACCTGCTGCGGCAACCGGTCGAAACCTGCCGTCAGGCGCTGTTTAACTTTATGATGCAGGCGCACAAGCTGGGTTTACGCAATCTGCTGATCATCCACGGCAAGGGCCGCGATGATGAATCGCACGCCAATATCGTGCGCAGCTATCTGGCGCGGTGGCTGCAGCAGTTCGATGACGTTCAGACTTTCTGTGTGGCGCAGACCCGGCACGGTGGCGCCGGGGCGCTCTATGTCGGGCTGCGGAAAACAGACAAGGCGCGGCTGGAAAACCGCGAGCGGCATGCCAAACGCAGCCGCTAGCTGTGAAATTTACGGATGGTCGACATTAACACTTCGGCACTCAGGCTCAGTTCCGCGCCGGTGCGGGTGATGATACCGACCGGTTCACCCGGTCCGGAGGAGTGAATCGGCAGGGCACAGACGGCATTGTGGCTGAGGTCCTCCTTGATGGCCCCGGAGGGCACAAACCAGATGTAGTCGTAGCGCAGCGCCAGCTGACGCGCCAGTGAGGTGGAGGAGGTTTCAATACAGTGGGGCGGCAGCGTGCAGCCCTGTTCATCAAGCATCTGCTGCGCGATGCGGCGCGGGGCGGTGCCTTCCGGTGAGATCACCACCGGCCACTGCATCGCCCGGGATAAGGTGACATTGTCACTTAAGAGGGGATGTTCCGGCCTCACCACCAGCTTCAGGGACTCCAGAAACAGCAATTCGTAGGTGAGACCGGTCATCATGTCGCTGTCAGCCATACGGCCGATACCGATATCGAACTCGCCGCCGCGCAGGCCAGCCAGCAGGACGTTGTTATGCAGCGTCGCCACCTGAATGGTGGTATTGGGTTGCAGCTGATGAAAACGATCCAGGATACGTGGCAGCATGCCCATCGCCGCCGTGGTGAGCGCCCCCAGCCTGATAATGGCCGGGGCATCACCGGGCTGCTCATTGAAACTCTGTCCGGCATGGTTCAGGGCGTCCAGCACCCGAACCGCATGGGTCAGAAACTGCTCTCCCATGGTGGTCAGCTGCGCGCCCAGCCGCCCGCGTTCAAAGAGGCGGGCACCCGTCAGCTCCTCCAGCTCGTTCAGGGTCTTTGAGAGGGCGGGCTGACTCAGGCTGAGGGTCTCTGCCGCCCGTCCAAGCGTGCCTTGCTGCGCAACCGCAACAAAGGTGTGAAGGTGGCGCAAGCGAATGCGCTGATTGAAAAGGATATTTTTGTCCATAGCGTAAACTTAATGAGAATGGCCAACATTAAGCAATACTTTAAAATGAAATCTGTTAACTTTGCTGCAAATTTTATTTAACAAAAAGGGTAAATCTGGCCTTTCTTTAGTTAAATGACTGATCTGACTGACTTATGCCATCCCTCTCGCCGTCGCCGCCCATCACCCGCCAGTGTAATATCAGGCACTTACCGCGCTGAAACTGAAGAATTCTCATCACCCGATAAAAATCTGACCGCTTAAGGTTAACGATGGGCTATCATAAGCGCCGTTTTTTTTACTTAAACTGATGTCCGATCCCGTTACTCCCGAGGAGTGTCCATTGACCAGCGTCGAGGCGGTAGATGTCCGCCAGCTTATCAACCAGCAGGGGCTCAGCCACTGGCAAAAGCGGCTTATTGCACTCTGTTTTATCGTGGTGGCACTCGATGGCATGGACATTGCGATTATGGGATTTATCGCGCCAACGCTGAAAGCAGCCTGGGGCGTGAGCAATCATCAGCTGGGGGGCGTCATCAGCGCCGCACTGATCGGCCTGGCACTGGGTGCGATGGTGGCAGGGCCGCTTGCTGACCGTTATGGCCGGCGCATGATGATTATCTTCAGCGTCTTCTTTTTTGGTCTCTGGACGCTGGCAACCGCCTTTTCTCAGAACATCGAACAGATGATGCTGTTTCGCTTTCTGACCGGGCTGGGACTGGGGGCCGCGATGCCGAACGTTGGCACTCTGGTCGCGGAGTATGCGCCCGAACGTCGTCGCGCCTTCATTATCACCGTGGTCTTCTGCGGTTTCACCTTCGGCGCGGCCAGCGGCGGTTTTGCCGCCTCCTGGCTGTTGCCCCGCTATGACTGGCATTCGGTCCTGCTGCTGGGCGGTATCCTGCCGCTGCTGGTGCTCCCTTTTCTGATCCGTGGTCTGCCGGAGTCGGTGCGATTTCTGATCGGTCGTGGCGCGCCGGCTGCACGCATTCACGCCATCCTGGAGCGGATGCTGCCGGGCAAAACCGCACCCGACTGCGCCTTTCACGCACCGGAAGCCAGCGTGCCGGTGCGTGGCGCAATCGGTACCGTGCTTTCGCGCCGCTATCTGTTTGGCAGCGTGATGCTGTGGGGCGGCTATTTTATGGGCCTGTTCATGGTCTACCTGATTGGCAGCTGGCTGCCCTCACTGGTCAACACCCTGGGTATGTCGGTCACCGAAGCGGCGATCATTACTGCGATGTATCAGGCGGGTGGGACCCTCGGATCGCTCTTTGCGGGCTGGATGATGGATCGTTTCAACGCCAATCTGGCGCTGGCGGCGATCTACGGCTGTGGCGGCCTGTTTATTGTCGCCCTGGGCTTCTCACCGGCCGAAGTCGGTATGATGAGCGCTATCGCCTTTTGCAGTGGCTTTTGCTTTAACGGGGCCAACACCGGGATGAATGCGTTATCTGCCAGCTACTATCCCACCCATGCCCGCGCCACCGGCTCCAGCTGGATGCATGCTGTGGGTCGCGTCGGGGCGATCCTGAGTGCTTTCGTGGGAGCAGAGATGATGTCTCTGGGCTGGTCGTTCAGCGTGATCTTTCTGCTGCTGGCGATACCGGCGGTGATCACCACCCTGATGCTGCTGCTGAAAAACCGTTACGGCTTTAAGCCGATCACAGATTCGTGATTTTTTCCGCTGAGACCGGCGCGTTGCATTACATTAGCTGCAACGCTCACGGTGTCAGGTGGATAAGATGGAAAACTTTCTCAGTGCGGATCGCATCCGTACCCGTTTCTCTCAGGCGATGTCAGCGATGTATCAGCAGGAGGTGCCGCAGTACGGCACGCTGATGCAGCTGGTCGCCACCGTCAACGAACGCACGCTGGACGCAGACTGTGCGCTGAAAGATCGCCTTACGGCCGCAGATGAGATTGACCGGCTCAATATTGAGCGTCACGGTGCCATTCGGGTCGGGACGGCGGATGAACTCGCCACGCTGCGCCAGCTGTTTGCGGTCATGGGCATGTCCCCGGTGGGCTATTACGATCTCTCTCAGGCAGGCGTGCCGGTTCACTCCACCGCGTTCCGACCGGTCGATGACGCGGCGCTGCGTCGCAATCCCTTCCGGGTTTTCACCTCACTGTTGCGTCCTGAACTGATCGACGATCCCGCGCTGCGCGAGAAGGCGACAACGATTCTGGCCGCGCGTGACATTTTTACTCCCCGCTGCCGGGCGCTGCTGCGGGTGCATCAGGAGCAGGGCGGCTTCACCGCCGACCAGGCGGAGGCCTTTGTTACCGAAGCGCTGGAAACGTTTCGCTGGCACGCTCACAGCCCTGTCGACAGTCAGACCTATCAGGCGCTTAATCAGCAGCATCGCCTGATCGCCGATGTGGTCTGCTTTCCCGGCTGCCACATCAACCATCTTACGCCGCGCACGCTGGATATCGACCGTGTCCAGCAGCTGATGCCGTCGCGCGGCATCGATCCGAAAACGCTGATCGAGGGGCCGCCACGTCGTCAGGTGCCGATCCTGCTGCGTCAGACCAGCTTCAGGGCGCTTGAAGAAGCGATCATCTTTCAGGATGGACATCCGGGCACCCACACTGCGCGCTTCGGGGAAATTGAGCAGCGAGGCGTTGCGCTGACGCCGAAAGGCCGGGCGCTCTACGACCGGCTGCTGAGTGAGGCGGGCAGCGGTCAGGATAACGAGCAGCATCAGCAGCACCTGGCCGCGATTTTCCGTGACTTCCCCGACGATGAGACGACGCTGCGTCAGCAGGGGCTGGCCTGGTTCCATTATCGCCTGAGTGAAAAGGGCATGATGACACCGCCCGCTCAGGGTGAATCCCTGGAAACGCTGATTGCCCAGGGCCGGGTGGTGGCCGATCCCATCGTCTATGAGGATTTTCTGCCGGTCAGTGCGGCGGGGATCTTTCAGTCTAACCTGGGGGACCAGGCGCAGGTGCGTTCTGCGGGACAGGCGAGCCGACAGGCCTTTGAGGCGGCGCTGGGCTGTGAGGTGCTGGATGAGATGGCGCTTTACGAAGCGCGCCAGCATCGCTCGCTGGCGCAGTGTGGGTTACGCCCGGCATAGATCCAGCGCAGATTCACGTTGTCTGCTGACCCGTGCCGGTAAAGCGCAAATCCTCGCTTTACCGGCCTGCACAGGTTTAGCGCTGTGATTACCCCGATTGATTAATGCCATCAGGGGGTCCGGCGCGCCCGCTGGCGGGGAAAACCGTCAGTCCCCCCTCAGCGCTGTGCGGTCACCTCACTCTCCCGCCATTTTAAAGATAAACAGAATTAATCGGAAACCGCCCCTGACTCCCGCAACTGGCTGCTGAGCATGATGAGGGCTGCCGGGCGTTGTTCAGCATATTCTGCAAATCCCGCCTGAACCTGGACAATGCAGACGGGCCTGCAAATAATGGAGGAACGAGTAAACAGGGAATCAGGAATGAAAAACGAAACAGGTCTGAGGATCATGACTGCCGAAGGGGAGTTACGTGGAAGCATGGACGATGACCTTTTCGTATTCAAAGGCATACCTTATGCAGCACCGCCCGTGGGCGCGTTACGCTGGCGGCCACCCCAGCCGGTCACACCCTGGCAGCAGGTGCGTGACGCGACACAGTTTGGTGCCTCCGGCTGGCAGAATCGGGCCTGGTGTGAGGCTGTCGGCGGAGGCAATCCCGGCGAGTTCAGTGAAGACTGCCTCTATCTTAACGTCTGGACACCCGATGTGGAGCCCGCCCGACCGCTACCGGTGATGGTCTGGCTGCACGGCGGTGGCTTTACCATTGGCGCAGGCGGACTGGCCCCCTATAACGGCAAACCCCTGGCGTCACGTGGCGCAGTGGTGGTGACCCTGAACTACCGGCTGGGCCATCTCGGCTTCTTCTCTCATCCCGCGCTGGATGCGGAATACCCTGTTGCCGGCACGGTGAACAATTTTGGTCTGCTCGACCAGATCGCCGCCCTGCAGTGGGTTCAGCGCAATATTCCCGCTTTTGGCGGCGATCGTCGCAATGTGACCCTGTTCGGTGAATCGGCCGGCGCGCGCAGCGTGCTGTCACTCTGCTGTTCGCCGCTGGCAGAAGGGTTGTTTCACAAGGGCATTGTCCAGAGCGCCTACAGCCTGCCTGATACCCCGCTGAAAAAGGCGCGTCAGCAGGGTGTGGCGGTGGCACGACACTTTGGCCTGCCGTCTGATGTCACCGCAGAGCAGTTGCGCGCGCTGCCTGCCGATGCCTTCTGGTCGCTGGAGGGGACGCTGGCGATCCCGCCGGTGCCGATTGCCGGGGACGCCGTTCTGCCCGAGCCGATGCTGAAAACCTTCCTGGCGGCTAAACAGCACCGTCTGCCGCTGATGGCGGGCAGCAACAGTGATGAGGCCAGCGTGCTGGACTATTTTGGTGTGGATGCCACTGCCGTGCTGCATCAGTTGCGTGACAAAAACCGGCTGGCCTACCGGACACTTAAATGGATGTATGACATCCATGACGACCGACTGCTGGGACGAGCCGTGGCGCGCGATATGGCCTTCAGCCTGATGCCGTGGCTGGTGATGCGGGCGCAGTATCGTGTCGGCATGCCGGGCTGGCGCTACTGGTTTGATTATGTCTCTGAGCACGCCCGCGACCTCTATCCCCATGGTGCCTGGCACGGTAATGAAGTGCCGTATGTGCTGGATACGCTGAGTCAGATGCCCGATCCCGACGAAGCCCGGCCGTTCAGTGAGGCGGACAGGGCGTTTGCGGCGCAGGTCAGCGACTACTGGTTCAGGTTTGCCCGCGACGCCACGGAATATACGCATCAGCTGGACGGTGAGGTAGTCTGGCCCGCGTGGCACCCCGGCAATGACGTGACAATGTCACTTGGTGACGACCGCCAGCACGCCCTGAAGCTGAAGCGAAACTTTATGCGTGCCCGCCTGCGCCTCTTCCGGTTACTGATGACGCGCATGGTCAGGCTTTAGTGGGGATTTAATGATTAGCTCGCTAACCATTAAATAAAGCGAATGGAAAAAATCTGCTTTTTTAATCCTAACTGATTGATGAAGCGTATTTTTAACCGAAATCTGACATCCGGACGCTGTAAAATATTAGGTAACAAAACAGTTACATCTTCACAATTCCATGCCGATAAACCTCCTATGCCCGACACTCGCGGGTCAACGTGTATAGGATTTTGGTATGGGAATGCTTAAAAATTTTACCATCAGAGCAGTGATGCTCTCCATTCTGGGACTGTTCTGCTTACTCTGGAGCGGCGTCGGGCTCTATAGCATCCACTCGCTTGGCGCGCTGAGCGAAGGCAACGATGTTGACCGTCATCTGGTTGAACAGATGACGGTTCTGAGCAAAGGGAACGATCAATATTTCCGCGTCGTGACGCGCCTGTCGCGCGTTATGGAAGGTAAAGCTGCCGGTAAAACATTAACGGATGAAGCCTATGCCCCGGTGCAGCAGGCGCTGGACAGCATGACGCAGCAACTGGCGCGCTTTAAGCAGCTGGCACCGGGCCCGATGAACCCGGAGGTGGTGGATAGCGTGATTCAGAGCTGGCAGAAACTGCTGGACGAAGGCGTGACCCCGCAGCTGCAGCTGGCCCGTCAGGCGTCGCCGGATGCCTATCGCCAGCAGGCGAACAACGTTACCCCGCCGCTGAGCCGCGCCTTTGGCGTGAGTGCCGACAAATTCAACCAGGGTGCGGCTGAAAAACTCGATACCACCCGCGTGGAGGTCGATCATCTCACCTCCATTACCAAGACGATTATCACCATTGCGGTGATCATCGGCCTGCTGATTCTGCTGTTTACCGATCGCTATCTGGTGGCGATGCTGGTGCGTCCGCTGGAGAGCATCCGCACGCACTTCGCGGTCATTGCCACGGGCGATCTGAGCCAGCCGGTGACCGATTTTGGCCGCAACTGCGTCGGTAAGCTGGTGCCGCTGTTGGGTGCGATGCAGGACAGCCTGCGCGAAGCGGTCAGTGCGATTCGCAACGGCACGGAAAATATCTCCCGTGGCGCGGCGGAGATCTCTGCCGGAAACAACGATCTCTCTTCCCGTACCGAAGAGCAGGCCTCAGCGCTGGAACAGACTGCGGCCAGCATGGAGGAACTGACGGCGACCGTGAAATTCAACGCCGACAATGCGCGTCAGGCCAGCCTGCTGGCCGAGACCGCGACCACGACAGCGCAGCGTGGTGGTCAGCTGGTGAGTGAAGTGATCAGCACCATGGATGGCATCTCCGGCAGCTCGAAGAAAATTGCTGAGATCACCAACGTGATTAACGGTATCGCCTTCCAGACCAACATTCTGGCCCTCAACGCCGCGGTTGAAGCGGCGCGTGCCGGGGAACAGGGGCGCGGATTTGCGGTGGTGGCTTCAGAGGTGCGGAGTCTTGCCCAGCGCAGTGCTAACGCTGCCAAAGAGATCGCCACGCTGATCGAAGAGTCGGTTCAGCGGGTGGATAAAGGCGCCGAACTGGTCAGCACCACGGGTGGCACCATGAACAACATCCTGAAATCGGTGCAGGATGTGGATGCCATCATGAAACAGATCGCCTCTGCCTCGGAAGAGCAGAGCAAGGGCATCTCTCAGGTTGGCACGGCAGTGACCGAAATGGACAGCGTGACCCAGCAGAACGCCTCACTGGTCGAAGAGGTCTCTGCGGCGGCCAGTGCGCTCGCCCTGCAGACGGAAGCGCTCCAGGCGTCGGTATCGAAATTCCGCCTTTCCGGCACCAGCCAGCCTGCGCCGGTCATCAGCCACAAGCCCACCGCGCCGAAAGCGTCAGCGCTGAGCGTGGCTCAGGCTAAACCTGTGGATAATGGCGACTGGGTCACCTTCTGATCCCGGCACAGCCACGCCACCAGTTCCGCCAGGAAGGGTGGCGCATCCTGCGGCGCCCGTTGAAGTAAACTGTAAACGGCGCCGGTTTTCACCTCGCCAGCGAACGGCTTAATCAGCCTGCCGCTGGCGATATCACTCTCCACCAGATTGCTGTCGGCAATCGCTACCCCAAATCCTTGAATCGCCGCGCTGATCGCTAAGTCCATGGTGGAAAAATGCTGATTGCGCGGCATCTTCAGCGTCACCTGCTGCGCCGCCAGCCAGCACTGCCAGTCACGTTTGTCCTCTGTGGGATGCAGAAACGTCATCGTCTCCAGCGCCGCCAGGTCGTCTGGTGCGGGCTGAACCGCCGCCATGACCGGTGTCAGTGACTCGCTGAACAGGGTGATCCCGTCGGGCTGTGGCTTGCCATACACAATCGCCGCATCAAAGTTTCCCAGCCGGGCTGCGTGATCCAGCGTGGTGGTCAGCGCCACATGCAGTTCCGGCCGCTGCTGCTCCAGCGCGATCAGCCGGGGAACCAGCCAGCGCATCGCGCAGCTCGGCGCTTTCAGCAGAATGCTGACCTGCGTGCGCCGCACCTTCTCGCTGGCCTGCACCATCATCTCAAATCCCTGACGCAGTTCCGGCAGCAGCGCGCTGCCCTGGGCGGTCAGCCGCAGCCCGCGGGCATGACGGTCAAACAGCGTTACCCCCAGCCACTGCTCCAGCGCGGCAATTTTGCGGCTCACGGCCCCCTGAGTCAGACAGAGTTCACCCGCCGCGTGGGTCAGGTTGAGATGGCGGGCGGTCACCAGAAAAGCGTGGATGGCATTAAGCGGCAGCGATGAGCGCGACACGATAAACCTCAGCTATGCATTTTTGTCATGGCTATTATGACGACATTTCGCTTGCCGACTCAAGCCGCAGCCCGTTGAATAGTTTTTTACCGGATCAGACCGGCTATGTTTCTGATGGAGAGAGTATGTCCCTGACAACGCCTGTTGCTGTTCACTCAAAACTGCCGGATGTCGGCACCACTATTTTTAGCGTGATTGGCCAGCTGTCAGCGCAGCATCAGGCGATTAACCTGTCGCAGGGCGCACCTGGTTTTCCCTGTGACCCGGCGCTGGTCGCCTCCGTCAGCCGCGCGATGGAGGAGGGGCACAATCAGTATGCTCCCATGATGGGGCTGCCCGCCCTGCGTGATGCGCTCGCCACGAAAGTCGAGGCGCTTTATGGCGCGAAATACGATCCCGCCAGCGAAGTGCTGATCACCGGCAGCGCCAGTCAGGGGATCTATATGGCGATCACCGCGCTGGTGCATCAGGGGGATGAGGTGATCTTCTTTGAGCCAGCCTTCGACAGCTATGCGCCAGTCGTCCGGTTGCAGGGCGGAAAGCCGGTCGGGCTGAAGCTGGCGGTGCCTTCCTTTGCAATCGACTGGGAGGCGTTACGGGCTGCGATTACGCCGCGCACCCGCATGATCATCATCAATACGCCACACAACCCCAGCGCACAGGTGCTGACGTCTGAGGATCTGAACCAGCTGGCAGCCTTAATCCGCAACACAGACATCGTGGTGCTCTCGGATGAGGTTTACGAGCACATTCTGTTTGATGGCCGCCCGCACTGCGGGATGGCGACGCATCCGGAGCTGGCTGCGCGCAGCGTCATCGTCTCCTCGTTTGGCAAGACCTTTCACGTGACCGGCTGGCGGGTGGGCTACTGTCTGGCCCCGGCGGCGCTGATGAGCGAACTGGTTAAAGTGCATCAGTTCATGATGTACGCCGCCGATACGCCGATGCAGGTGGGCTTCGCACACTATCTGCAGACACCGGATCATTATCTGTCGCTCAGCGCATTCTATCAGCAGAAACGCGACCGGCTGATTGCGCTGATGCAGGATTCGCCCTTCAGGCTGCTGCCGAGCGCCGGTTCGTTCTTTATGCTCGCCAGCTACGGACATTTCAGTGACGAACCCGACAGTGAAATGGTAAAACGTCTTATCGTCGATCACGGCGTGGCGACCATTCCGCTGTCGGCGTTTTATATGGATGGCACAGACAACAAACTGATTCGTCTCTCTTTTGCAAAGGACGAGGCGACGCTGGAAGCTGGCGCAGCAGCGCTGAGTGCGTTTTCCTGCTGAATCACGCGACAGCGTGAAGCTGGGGAAACGGGTAAATAATACTTTTCGGGGCTAATAATGAAGAAACTGAACGCGCTTTTCCTCGCTCTGGGCATGATGACATCGCTACAGGCACTGGCACAGGATTTACGTTACGGCGTGGAGTCACAATATCCCCCGTTTGAAAGCCGCAACGCGAAGGGTGAACTCGAAGGCTTTGATATTGAGCTGGGCAATGCAATCTGTCAGGCGGGCAAATTTACCTGCCACTGGGTCGAGAGCAGCTTTGATGCGCTGATCCCGGCGCTGCAGGCGAAGAAGTTCGACGCGATTAACTCGGCGATGAACATTACTGAAGCGCGCGCCAGAAGCATCGCCTTTACCCAGCCCATCTACCGTATTCCGACGATGTTAGTGGCGAAGATCGGCGAGAATCTGGCCCCGACCGCTGACGGTCTGAAAGGCAAAAATATCGGGGTTCTGCAGGGGTCCATTCAGGAAACTTACGCGAAGAAGCACTGGGAGCCGCAGGGCGTGACGGTGACCTCTTATCAGGATCAGAACCAGGTTTACAACGACATGGTCGCGGGGCGTCTTGACGGCACGCTGGTGATGTCTGCTGCCGGTCAGTCCGGCTTTCTCGATAAGCCACAGGGCAAAGGTTTCGGCTTTGTCGGCAAACCGGTCGAGGATGACGCGATTCTAGGCTCCGGCATCGGCTACGGACTGCGTAAGGATGACACCCAGCTGAAACAGTCGCTGGATGCGGCAATTGCCAAAGTGCAGAGCGATGGCACCATTAAAAAGCTGGCGGAAAAATATTTCCCTGGCATTGATGTCAGCGCGAAACCCTGACCTTAATCGGGCGCGAAATGCGCCCGACTTTGCGGTTTACTCTGCCGCCAGATGGCAGAGTTTCTCCGCGACCTGATAAGACTTCACAAACGAAGAGATGGGCAGAAACTCAAAGCGCGAATGGAAATTATGCGCGCCGGTAAAGAAGTTCGGCGTCAGCAAGCCTTTGGCTGAGAGGGCCGCGCCGTCCGTTCCTCCGCGCATCGGGATCACTTTGGGTTCAATCTCCAGCGCGGCAAAAGCCGTGAAGATCAGATCGATCGCCCGCCGATCCTCACCCAGCGCATTGCTGATGTTGCTGTAGATATCACTGATGGTGATGCTGACCTCACCGGTTGGGTAACGCGCCGCAATATCCCTGGCTGCCGCTTCTAACTGCTCTTTGCGTGCCGCAAAGCGGGTCAGGTCAAAATCGCGGATGGAGGCTTTCAGGGTCGCCCGGCTGGCGTTAGCCTGAATCTCGTTAAACCAGATATAGCCTTCACGTCCTTCGGTATGCTCCGGGGTCTGCTGGCGGTCAAACAGGCTGATATAGTCGTGCGCCATCAGCAGGGGATTTACCAGCACCCCTTTGCCCGACATCGGATGCGCCGGCACGCCGGTAAACACGATTTCTGCGGCGGCGCCATTGAAGTTCTCATAGACCACTTCGCCCAGTTCACAGCAGTCGATGGTCCAGGCAAAGTCCACGTTAAAGCGCGTTTCCAGATCCAGCGCTTTCGCCCCGCGCAGGCCGATCTCCTCATCCGGCACAAAGGCCACCACGATATCGCCATGGTCGCCGCTGAGGTTTGCCATCAGCGTCATCACCACAGCCACGGCGGCTTTGTTGTCTGCGCCCAGCACGCTGGTGCCGTCGCTGAAAATCACCGGCTCACCGATGTAGGGCGCGATCTCCGGATGTTCATCGCGGCGCAGCCAGATATCCTGCTGTGCGTTGAGACAGAGATCTTCGTCCTGCCAGATGAGGATCTGCGGATGGATATCGGGCGAGAGACCGACATCAACGGTGTCGATATGGGTAATAAAGCCGATGCGTGGCGCGTCAGGGCGGTTGCCGCGCTTCACGGCGGTCACGGTGGCATGTTCATCCACCACCACCTGATCCAGTCCCAGCGCACGCAGCTCCTCCGCCAGCAGGGCAGCCATGGCGTGCTGGCTCGGTGTGCTGGGCAGGGTGGTGGATTTGGCATCGCTCTGGCTGCTGACGGCGAGGTAACGGAAAAAACGTTCGGTGAGCTGCGACTCAGGTTTGTCTGTCATCACTATTCCTTATTAGTCAGCTACAGGCAGGGTTCGCTATGGTGCCGAATCGTGCTATCAATGAAGCATCTGAATGATTCATTTAGATATTGTGCCCACCAGAAGTCAATACAAAGCGAGGATGATAATGAAAACAAAGATAGCCACCTTAGCGCTGATGACGGCAGGCGTCGCGCTGGCTGGCAGCGTGAACGCCAGAACCCTGGTTTACTGCTCTGAAGGTTCGCCAGAAAACTTCAATCCTCAGCTCTACACCTCCGGGACCAGTGTGGATGCCAGCGCCGTGCCGGTGTTCAACCGGCTGGTGGACTTCACCCCCGGCACCACCGAGCTGGTGCCCAGTCTGGCTGAACGCTGGGAGATCAGCCCTGACGGCAAGGTTTATACCTTCCATCTGCGGCAGAACGTAAAGTTTCAGAGTAATAAGGCGTTTAAACCCAGCCGCGACTTTAACGCCGATGATGTAATTTTCTCGTTTATGCGCCAGATGGACCCGAAAAACCCCTACCACAACGTCTCTGGCGGCACCTACTCGAACTTTGAAAGTCTGGAACTCTCTACCCTGATCAAAAGCATCGACCGGGTGGATGATCACACCGTCCGCTTTACGCTCTCACATCCTGAAGCGCCGTTTCTGGCCGATCTCGCCTGGTATTTCGCCTCGATCCACTCAGCCGAATATGCCGATGCCATGCTGAAGGCGGGGACGCCGGAGAAGGTGGATATGAATCCGATTGGTACCGGCCCGTTTGAGCTGGTGCAGTATCAGAAGGATTCACGCATTCTCTACAAGGCGTTTCCGGACTACTGGCAGGGCAAGGCGAAGATTGATCGGCTGGTGTTCAGCATTACGCCGGATGCTTCCGTGCGCTATGCCAAACTGGAGAAGAACGAGTGTCAGGTAATGCCGTTCCCTAATCCCGCCGATCTGGAGAAGATGCGCGCTAACCCCGACATCACCCTGGAACAGAAGGCGGGACTGAACACCGGTTTCCTGGCGTTTAACACCACTAAAGCTCCCACCGACAATGTCAAAGTGCGCCAGGCGCTGGCGATGGCCATTAACAAACCGGCCATCATTGAGGCGATTTTCAAAGGCACCGGCACGGTCGCAAAAAATATCCTGCCGCCGGGCGTCTGGAGCGCCGACAAAGATCTGAAAGATTACGACTACGATCCAGAGCAGGCCAAAGTCCTGTTGCAGCAGGCGGGGGTCAAACCGGGCACGGAGATCGCGCTCTGGGCGATGCCGGTGCAGCGCCCCTATAACCCTAACGCGCGCCGCATGGCGGAGATGATTCAGGCGGACTGGGCCAAAGTCGGCATCAAAGCCAGCATCGTCAGCTACGAGTGGGGCGAATACCTGAAACGGGTACGCAGCGGCGAGCATCAGGCAGCACTCATGGGCTGGACCACTGCGACCGGCGATCCGGATAACTTCTTTGGCCCGCTTTACAGCTGCACGTCGGCACAGGGCGGGTCTAACTCGTCGAAATGGTGCTATCAGCCATTTGAAAAGTTAATTACCGAAGCGCGTGCCGAACCGGATCAGGGCAAACGCACCGCACTCTATCTGCAGGCGCAGCAGATGATGCATGATCAGATGCCCGCGGTGATGATTGCGCACTCGACGATCTTCGAGCCCGTGCGCAAATCGGTCAGCGGCTATCAGGTCGATCCCTTTGGCAAACACATCTTCTATCCGGTCGACATCAGTCAGTGAGTCGCGAACAGAAAGATTAAGCGGGCCGCCTGTGCGGCCCGTTTTGTTAATGGCCCTGCAGATAGGCGACATGGGTCTGCAGATAGGCCTCCAGACCATGTTTACCATCGGCACCGCCAATGCCCGATTTGCGCCATCCGGCATGAAAGCCCTGCATGGCCTCAAAATTTTCACGGTTAACATAGGTTTCGCCAAACTTCAGCTTACGCAGGGCGTAGAGCGTGGTGTTGAGATCCTGCGTATAGAGGGAAGAGGTCAGCCCATACTGGCAGTCGTTTGCCAGGGCTATCGCCTCATCCAGCGTTTTGAAGCTCATCACCGGCAGCACAGGCCCGAATATCTCCTCCTGCATAATCGGCATCTCCTGACGAACCCCGGTCAGCAGCGTGGGCTGGAAGAAAAAGCCTTTCTCGCCGGCGCGCCGGCCGCCCAGCACCACGCTGGCACCTGCGGCGACCGCCTCAGCCACCTTCTGCTCAACGCGATCGCGTGCCGCAGCGCTGATCAGCGGCCCCATATCAACATCGCTCTGTTCGGCGGGGTCACCCAGGGTCACCTGCTGAAAAGCCGCCGTGAGCGCGTTGATAAAGCGGTCATAAATCGCCTCCTGCACATAGAGCCGTTCAACGCAGTTACAGACCTGGCCGCTGTTTATCATTCGCGAAGCGACGATGGCGCGCACGGCCAGCTCCAGGTCAGCATCCGCCATGACAATCGCCGGGGCCTTACCGCCCAGCTCCAGGGAGACGCTGGTGACGTTCTGTGCTGCGGCCTGCATGGTGGCGATGCCTGCACCGACGCTACCCGTCAGGCTGACCAGCCCGACTTTCGGGTTTGCCGCCAGCTCCTGGCCCACGTCCTGCCCGAAACCATAGACGATATTGATCACCCCAGCGGGCAGGCCTGTCTGCTGCAGAATATCGGCGAAGATCGCCGCATTGTTTGGCGTCAGCTCACTGGGTTTAATGACGATGGTGTTGCCGGTGATCAGGGCAGGTGCGGCTTTACGGGCGATCAGGAAGAACGGAAAATTCCACGGCAGTATCCCGGTTGTCACCCCAATCGCCTTTCTGAACAGGAAGATATGCTCACCGGGTCGATCGCTGTTGATGATTTCGCCTTCATAACGCCGCGCCCACTCCGCCATGTAATCGAGATAGTCGGCGGTAAACAGCACTTCGGTCTTCGCCAGTCCCTGCGTTTTTCCGCCTTCGGCCACAATCGTGGCCGTCAGCTCCGGTTCGCGCTCACGGATGGCCGAGGCGATTTTATGCAGCCAGAGACCACGCTCTACCGCAGGCAGCGCCTCCCAGTCCGGCTGAGCGGCTTCTGCCGCGTGGATGGCAAGACGGGCGTCCTCACGACTTCCCTGCGGGATGCGTGACAGCAACGCCTCGGTGGCCGGGTTGATCACCTCAATCCACTGGTCACCCTGCGAACCGACAAACTGGCCATTAATGTAATGTTGATGATGTGTTGTCATTTACTTAACTCTCCGCTATCGACACGTTGCAGTAATGTGATGGCAGGGTGAAGCAGATGCGGGCGGGTGACCTTATGCTGAGTGCCAGTTGCGGCGTCTGGCTGGCAGCCAGTGACAGATAGTGCGCTGCTCTGCGGCAAAAACGTCAATATGTTGTAGATTTATAGAAGCAATGTAATGAAAAAAAGGGGGTGTATCATGGCTAACGGATGGGCGTCAGAAGGCGCAGTACAGGAGCAGATTGACAGCACCGTCAATGATGGCATCGAGCGGGTGAGGCAGTCGCTGGGTCATGGCGAAAGCGCGACCGAATGTGAACTCTGTGGCGAGCCGATTCCTGAAGCCCGCCGCCAGGCGCTGAAAGGGGTACGCTACTGCGTAGCCTGTCAGGAAAAAATCGATAAACAGCAGCAGACCAGCAGTTTATATAACCGTCGGGGCAGTAAAGACAGTCAGCTGCGCTAGCCTTGACCCGCAGTCGGCCACGCCGGGCGACGGGCAGCGCGCGTCACGCTGCTGCCTTAGCCGTTACGAGCCTGGCATGGCCAGACCGCTGCCGATAAACCACGCCAGAAAGCCGACGCCTGCCACAATGATGGCGATCGGAAACAGGATGCCAATTCTCATACTCTACCTGCTGCAAACAGCACTATGGGGGCGCAATCTTATCATGAGATCTGCAGCACTGCGCGATGGGTTTTCAGCAGCGTAAAGAGCTGAAACTGCGTGGCCTCCGTCTCCTCCCTTAACACCTCTCCCTTCTTATACAGAATATGCTCGATATGCCCCAGCTGACGCCAGACCACAATCGCGGAGGCGATCAGCGCGCAGTGCTGCTCCGCCTGTATACATTCGATGGTGGCGTAGTGGGCTTCATCCATGCCATTCACAAACACCTTTAGCGCCTCAGCAGGCACTATCGCGCGGATATCATCCAGCATCACCCGGCTGACTGCCTGCGAAAGAAACAGTGTTAACCACTTAGTCGTCATCCTGAACCCTGAACCGATCAATTTTCCCCAGTGTATACGACCTTGCAGGTGGGAATGAAAGGCTTCTTTGCGCCTCTGCCACGCGGGTAGCGTGCATGGCAGTGACGCGTGAATTGTGCTGCGCCACACAGCAAAAAGGGGAAAAACAGTGAATTATAAGGCACTTACCTGTTCAGGCAGCCCGGCCTCTGACAACTGCAGAATTGTGATCCCTGACAGCAGCATCGGGTCAATATTGCCACTCCGCGCGGGCTTCCGGCATTCATCCAAAGGCTGAGGAATCGATGCAAACCGTAGACTGCCTGCTGAGCGGAAGCTGAGCGCTTTCCGACAGACCTCAACCAAACCGGGGAATAACAATGAACAGTGCCATTATTGCGGGGATTTTCTGGCATTTTGTCGGCGCTGCCAGCGCCGCGTGTTTCTACGCGCCGTTTAAGCAGGTAAAACGATGGTCCTGGGAAACCATGTGGTCGGTGGGGGGCCTGATCTCCTGGCTGATCCTGCCGTGGGCGGTCAGTGCCATTCTGCTGCCCGACTTCCGGGCTTATTACAGCAGCTTCACGCTGTCGCAGCTGACACCCGTGTTTCTCTTCGGCGCGATGTGGGGCATCGGTAATATCAACTACGGACTGACCATGCGCTATCTCGGCATGTCGATGGGCATCGGCATCGCGATTGGTATTACGCTGGTGGTCGGCACGCTGATGACGCCGCTGCTGCAGGGGCGCTTTGGCGAGTTATTTGCCTCTGCGGGGGGGCGGCTGACCTTACTGGGCGTGCTGGTGGCCCTGGCTGGCGTCGGGATTGTGTCGCGTGCCGGATTGCTGAAGGAGCGGGCGCTGGGGATCAACGCCGAAGAGTTTAATCTCAGAAAGGGTTTGCTGCTGGCGGTGATGTGCGGCATCTTCTCGGCGGGGATGTCCTTTGCGATGGATGCCGCGAAGCCGATGCATCAGGCCGCCGCGAATCTGGGGATCGACCCGCTCTATGTGGCGTTACCCAGCTATGTGATCATCATGGGCGGTGGGGCGCTGG
The DNA here is from genome assembly GCF_026541045.1 of Pantoea sp. GM_Pan_3. Taxonomy (NCBI): domain Bacteria; kingdom Pseudomonadati; phylum Pseudomonadota; class Gammaproteobacteria; order Enterobacterales; family Erwiniaceae; genus Pantoea; species Pantoea sp. GM_Pan_3. The sequence goes on from NZ_JALNVA010000001.1 coordinate 859,262, forward strand.
TGAACCTGGGCTTCTGCTTCTGGCGGCTGGCTACCCGACCCGATCTGTCAGTTCGCAGGGACTTTTCCGTCGCCAGGCCGCTGCTTATTGCTAATACCGCGTTCGCCGTGCTTGGCGGCACCATGTGGTATCTGCAGTTTTTCTTTTACGCCTGGGGCCACGCCCGAATCCCGCCGCAGTATGACTATGTCAGCTGGATGCTGCACATGAGCCTGTATGTGCTGTGCGGGGGACTGGTAGGCCTGCTGTTGAAAGAGTGGAAGTCAGCGGGACGCCGCCCGGTCAGTGTGTTATCGATTGGCTGCGTGGTCATTATCATCGCGGCAAACATCGTTGGGCTGGGTATGGCAGCGTAAGCCGCAGGCTTCCTGCGGCGCGGAGGAGAACGGGCCTGTCTGACAGGCCCAATCACCAGGTTTCCATCTGAACGGGCGGATCAGGCCGCGACGCACAAATTCAGGGTACAGGGAACAGGGTCAGAGGAGGAAAGCGTCCCGCGCCAGGGACGGCGCGGGCCGAGCGGCCATGGATGGCTTAAGCGACTTTCCGATCTGACCCTGTTCCCTGTACTGGCTCCCCCTCACAGCGATACGGAACAGATCTTTACGAGCCCGCTCTGCAGAGCCGTGTTATTCCGGTTCGGCGCTTTTCAGCGCTGGCCCGGAGGGGAGAAATCGCTGACGCCAGGCACTGGGTGTCAGGCCGGTTTCACGGGTGAAAACCACGGAAAAATAGTTACTGTCATCAAAGCCGCAGCGGGCCGCCACTTCGCTGATCAGGCACGCCTGCGTTCGCAGCAGATATTTTGCCTGACAGAGCTGTAACTGACGCAGGTAATGGCCGATGGTCATCCCGGTCTGCTGACGGAAAAGCTGTTTCAGCGCCCGTTCGCTCAGCTGGTTTTGCTGGCAGAACGCTGCCAGATCAAACGGCCGGGAAATCGTCCCCTGCAACGCTGACATCAGCAGATCGAGCTGTTCCCCCTCCGGCAGAACCCAGGGGCGATCGGCGGCGTAGCCGTGGCGCCGCAGAATCAGCACCAGCTGCAGAAACAGGGCTTCAGAGAGCTGAACCGACAGGGGATCGCTCTTGCGACTTTCACGCTCCAGCTGGCTGATCACACCGCGCGCCAGCCCCATACCGCGCGTAGTCAGACGCCAGCAGCCAGGGGCGTCGGGGCCCTGTGGCGGCAACAGGCTATCCCAGTCAAGCGCCAGACCAAAGCGATCGCGGCAGTAGAGGATGTTATCCAGCACCAGGTCGTTAACGCTGTCGTAACTATGGCAGTCGCTGTCGCGGATAAAAAAGAGGTCGCCGCAGGTGATGAGCCAGGGGCGATCGTTGAGGACGTGCAGGCCATTACCGCGCCAGACGATGACGATTTCGCTGAACTCGTGTCGGTGCGGCGGAAAAGAGGGTTGTGGCATCCTTTCAGCAACCGCCACCGGTAAACTGGGGGCGGGAAAATAGTCATCACGACTGAGTATCAACGCCATAGTCGGCTCCTTTACCTCATCTGCTGGCGCTCCGCTCGCGGGGCGCAGCCAAATTCGCGCCTGAACAGGGTAGAGAAATGGTTGCTGTCTCCAAATCCACACTGGAAGGCGATGTCGGTAATGCGCAGATCGCTGTGACGCAGCAGGTGACGCGCCTGTAACAGGCGCAGACGGTTCAGATAACGCTGCGGCGTACTGCCGGTCTGCTGCTTCATCTGTCGGTGCAGCGTTCGCAGCGACAGAGAGAAACGGTCGGCCAGTTCATCCCAGACAATCTCATCACTGTAATGATCCGCCAGCCAGTCCAGCAGGCGATGCAGACGCGCCTCCTGATCCTGACGACCGCCATCACGACAGGCTTCACGTAACAGCACCAGCAGCTGTAAAAAGAGCTGCTCCTGCCGCGCCTGCCTGTCCAGTGACCAGGCCTCGTGCTGCTGCATCTGCGCTGCCACACTCAGGGCCTGCGCCATCACCTTCTGATTGATGCGCCAGTGAGAAGGATAATCCCCATCCCGTTCGCACGGCAGCAGCGCCTGCAATCCGGAGAGAAAACGGAACGCGCCGGGGCTGCGATAGAGCACGTTGGTCAGGCAGAGGTTATCCGTCTGTTCATAAAGATGACGATCGTGATCGCGGACAAAGCAGACACAGCCGGCGCAGAGCGCTTGTGGCTGACCATTGAACACATGAATCCCGGCGCCGTGCTCAACCAGAACGATTTCATGAAAATCATGATGATGCTCCGGAAAGGGGGCCTGGGGGATGCGGGGTTCAATCGCAATCGCGTAATTGCCGTCAGGAAAAAAATCCGCACTGTGCAACAGAGTCATGATCGTCCCTCACTGATTAACAAAACTGCAACGCAGTCTAATCAGGACACCGTTACCTTACCTTGAATTTTCAGCACGTCTCAGCAGGAATCCTGCTGATTTTTCAAGAAATCCCCTGCAGTTAACAGATTTGCGGCAGGGGTCACATCGTGCTTACTGCTGCCTCTGTGATCTCTCTCACGACATTCTTTGCAGGTCTGCCAGGGCACCCCGGCCGCTGGCACTGCCGGGAAGGTGTTCAGTCGACCCGATTTTTACTCTGTGACCACTTAATCACAGGGAAAAGCCATCATGACCAGGCGAAATATCATTGCTATCGATCTCGGCGCATCCAGCGGCCGGGTCATGCTCGCCCGCTGGGATGACGCGCAGCGCCAGCTGGATCTGCGTGAAATCCGCCGTTTTGAAAACCGGCGTCTGCGTCGTGCCGGTTATGACTGCTGGGATCTGGCGATGCTGGAGCAGGCGATCCGTGCCGGGCTGGAGCAGGCTGTTGAGGAGGGGATCGTGCCGGACAGTATCGGCATCGACACCTGGGGCGTGGATATGGTGCTGCTGGATGCGCAGGGTGAGCCGGTGGGTGAAGCGGTCAGCTATCGTGATGCACGCACCCACGGCCTGATGGCGCAGGCGCAGCAGGAGCTGGGCCACAGCGCCATCTATGCAAAAACCGGCATTCAGTTTCTGCCTTTCAATACGCTCTATCAGATGCGCGCCCTGCATCAGCAGCAGCCTGACTGGCAGGCGCGTGTGGCACATGCGCTGATGATCCCGGATTACCTGCACTTCCGCCTGACCGGCAACCTCAACTGGGAGTACACCAACGCCACCACCACCCAGATGCTCAATATTCACAGCGGCGAGTGGGATCGCGATTTAATCGGCTGGGCGGGGATTGAGGCAGGCTGGTTCGGTCAGCCGCAGGCGCCGGGCAACACAGTGGGACACTGGCGGAGTCAGCGGGGCGAGGCGGTGCCGGTCATTGCGGTGGCCACCCACGACACCGCCAGCGCGGTGCTGGCTACGCCGCTGCTGCAGGAGGATGCCGCCTATCTCAGCTCCGGCACCTGGTCGCTGATGGGCTTTGAAAGCCTGCAACCCTATGCGAGCGAGGCGGCACTGCGCGCCAATATTACCAACGAAGGCGGCGCAGAAGGCTATCGCGTCCTGAAAAACATCATGGGTTTATGGCTGCTGCAGCGTCTCTGTGCTGAACGGCAGATTGACGACCTCTGTGCGCTGATCGCTGAGACCGCCCGTCAGCCCGCCTGTCTTTCGCTGATTAACCCCAACGATCCGCGCTTTATCAATCCTGACAACATGGTCAGCGAGATTCAGAAAGCCTGCGCAGAGCAGGGCATGCCCGTGCCGCAATCCGCCGCTGCGCTGGCCCGCTGCATTTTTGACAGCCTGGCACTGCTCTACCGTCAGGTCATCAGCGAACTCGCCGCGCTGCGCGGGAAGCCCTTCACCCGGCTGCATGTGGTCGGCGGTGGCAGCCAGAATCATTTTCTGAATCAGCTCTGTGCGGATGCCTGTGAGATTCCGGTGCTGGCCGGGCCGGTAGAGGCCTCCACGCTGGGTAACGTCGGCTGCCAGCTGATTGCCCTCGGCGAACTGACGGATGTCGCCGATTTCCGCAACTGCGTGATGAACACCTTTCCCCTCGAAACATTCGAACCACACATTTCAGACGTCTTCGCGGCCAGTCAGGCCCGCTTCGCGACGCTGAGTCAACCCGCAGAGGAACCCGCTTATGACTAAGCAGACAGAACAGGCCTTTGAACTGGCTAAACAACGCTATGCCGATATTGGGGTTGATGCTGAAGAGGCTATTCGCCAGCTCGACACAATCCCGGTTTCCATGCACTGCTGGCAGGGCGACGATGTGCGGGGATTTGAAAACCCGCAGGCCGCCCTCACCGGCGGCATTCAGGCGACCGGCAACTATCCGGGACGTGCACGCAACGCCAGCGAACTGCGCGGTGATATCGATAAGGCGATGTCGCTGATCCCCGGCCTCAAGCGTCTGAATCTGCACGCACTTTATCTGGAGAGCGACAGGCCGGTTGAACGGGACGCTATTGAGCCGGCGCATTTCGCGCGCTGGGTCGAATGGGCCAGAGAGCGGGGCGTGGGGCTCGATTTTAACCCCAGCTGCTTCTCACATCCGCTCAGTGCTGACGGGTTTACGCTGTCGCACAGCGATCAAACCGTGCGCCAATTCTGGATCGACCACTGCAAAGCCAGTCGCCGCATCTCCGCCCATTTTGGTGAGCAGCTGGGCACGCCCTCAGTGATGAACATCTGGGTACCGGACGGCATGAAGGATATCACCGTCGATCGGCTGGCGCCGCGTCAGCGTCTGATGAGCGCCCTGGATGAGGTCATTGCGGAAAAACTCAACCCGCAGCATCACATCGATGCGGTAGAGAGCAAGCTGTTCGGTATCGGCGCAGAGAGCTACACCGTGGGATCAAATGAGTTTTATCTCGGCTACGCCGCCAGCCGTCAGACGGCACTGACCCTGGATGCGGGTCATTTCCATCCTACCGAGGTGATCTCCGACAAGATCTCCGCCGCCATGCTCTATGTGCCGCGCCTGCTGCTGCACGTCAGCCGTCCGGTGCGCTGGGACAGCGATCATGTGGTGCTGCTGGATGATGAAACGCAGGCCATTGCCAGTGAGATCGTCCGTCACCGGCTGTTAGACAAAGTGCATATCGGCCTCGATTTCTTTGACGCGTCGATCAACCGGATTGCGGCCTGGGTTATCGGCACCCGCAACACCCAGAAGGCGCTGCTGCGCGCCCTGCTGGAGCCGACCGATCGTCTGCGTCAGGCTGAGAATAGCGGAGATTACACCGCGCGGCTGGTCTGGCTGGAAGAGCAGAAATCACTGCCGTGGCAGGCGGTGTGGGAAGCCTGGTGCCTGCGTCATGACGTTCCGGCTGACGCCAGCTGGTTAAGTGATGTGCGCCATTATGAACAGCAGATTTTGAGCCAACGTTAAGGGATTTCATTATGCAAAGCATTCTTGCTTCAGAGTTTGTAAAGGGAATGGTTAAGGCAACCAGCGACATGTGGCTGAAGGGATGGGATGAACGCAATGGTGGCAACGTCAGCCTGCGGCTGAGTGAGGAGGAGGTGAGTCCCTACAGGGCTGATTTCTGCCAGGAGCCTCGCTGTTTCGAGCTGAGTCAGCCCGCCCCGGCGCTGGCAAACGACTGGTTTCTGGTGACCGGGTCGGGAAAATTTATGCGCAACGTTCAGCTGGACCCCGCGGACTGCCTGGCGCTGCTGCAGGTCGACAGCCAGGGGCTCTCCTGCAAAATTCACTGGGGCCTGGTCAATGGCGGGCTGCCGACCTCCGAGCTGGCGTCACATTTTCAGTCGCATGCGGTGCGCAAGGCAGTCAGCGGCGGCAGAGATCGGGTGATTATGCACTGTCATGCCACCCACTTTATGGCCCTGAGTTATGTGGTTGAGATGGATTCGGCGCGCTTTACCCGCCTGCTGTGGGAGGGGAGCACCGAGTGTCTGGTGGTCTTCCCGGATGGCGTGGGCGTGTTGCCCTGGATGGTGCCCGGCACCGATGAGATCGGCGCCGCGACGGCGGCGGAGATGCAGTCGCACACGCTGGTGATGTGGCCGTTCCACGGCGTCTTTGGCACCGGCCCGACGCTCGATGAGACGTTTGGGCTGATTGACACCGCCGAGAAATCATCCGAAGTGATGGTTAAGGTGCTGTCGATGGGCGGGATACGTCAGAGCATCACCACAGAACAGCTGGTCGCGCTGGGTAAACGTTTTGGTGTCACGCCCTGGCAACCGGCACTGGATGCGGGGCCTGCCCATGTTGCGTAAAGCCTTTGTGATGCAGGTCAATCCGGATTGCCATGCGGAGTATGAGCGTCGTCACTCACCCATCTGGCCCGAACTGGCTGAAACGCTGAAAGCACATGGTGCCCGTAATTATGCCATCTGGCTGGATGAGGAGCGGCATCTGCTCTTTGCCAGCGTGGAGATTGAATCGGAAGCGCGCTGGAACGCGGTGGCGCAAACGGCGGTCTGTCAGCGCTGGTGGGCCTCCATGAAGGATCTGATGCCCTCTCATGCGGACAACAGTCCCGTCAGTCAGCCGCTCCGGCCGGTCTTCTTTCTCAGCTGAACGTGCAACAGGGCGGGAATCCCGCCCTGAATCTTACCGCTGAGCCTGACACAATCCTGTCAGGGTAGGCCACATCGCCATCAGCGTATCAATAATACTCTCCAGGTCTGCGCGCTCCGCACCTTCCCGCGCCCGCACTGACATGCCCTGAAGCAGACAGCTCAGATAGCGCGACAGCGCAGCAATGTCCACTGACTCTCCCAGTTCACCACGCTGCTGACGCGAGCAGAGGAAATCCTTTAAAACCTGCTCCTGTGACTGATGCTGCTCTTGCAGCATGGCCGCAATATCCGCGGAAGCCGCCGACAGGGCGCTTGAGGTGCAGATAAAGAAGCAGCCGCCGGGCGAATCGCGTTCGGTAAAGCAGGCCGCGGTAGCGCGGAAATAGGCCTCAACCGCCTCAGAGACCGCCAGCTTGTCATCGCCCAGGGCCGCATCACGCCAGGCGCTGAATTTCTCAACATAGCGCTCCATTGCGGCGCGGAACAATCCCTCTTTATTGACGAACTCCGCATAGAGCGTCGGCGCTTTAGCACCGGTTGCGGCCACCAGATCGGCGAGCGAGGTGCCTTCGTACCCGTGGGTCCAGAACAGGGTCAGTGCCTTATCGAGCGCGGCTTCACGATCGAACACTTTGGGACGGCCACGGCATTTCCGGGTATCGCAATCCTGAACCTGACTCATACATCCTCTCTGACTGGGGAACACTCTATTAAATTACCGATCATTATAAAAATGTGCAAGGGCGGAGAGGCAGGCCGTCCTCCGGGGTTGCCATTTTGTGCGCCAGCCCGGTTTTATCGCCCCTATGGTTAAGTCAGAAAAGGGGCTGAAGCCCATAATCACGCCACTTCGCGATTAAAATAACGCTCATTAAATAAATATTGACGGACAGCCTAATCGGGGTCTATCATTTATTTAACGGTCGTTAATTAAATAGCGACAACCGATTTCAGACCCACTGAACACGATCACTGAAAAAGAGAGAAGATTATGAAAACCATCAAAACTACCCTGGCTGTTCTGGCACTCACCACACTGACTTTTGGCGCGTCTGCCGCTGACCTGGTTACCAGCGAACCGGCTAATCAGCAGCCTGTCGGCACCATCTCTGTGCTGGGCGGCACCAACCTGAGTTCAGTCGAAGCGCAGCTCAACGCCAAAGCGGATGAAGCCGGTGCGAAATCGTTCCGCATCACCTCAACCAGCGGTCAGAACAAACTGCACGGCACGGCGGTGATTTATCAGTAACCGGGCATCCGGCAGAAAATGAAGAAGGGGTTCGTTATGAAACGTATCAGCATGATAGTGGCGGCGGCCCTGCTCAGTGGCCTCTCGTTCACCAGCGTGGCGGCGCAGCAGGTGAGCAGCACGCCACTGGATCAGCAACGCGTGGGCGTCATCAGCGCGACGGGCAGCAGCAATCTGACCTCGCTTGAGCAGCAACTGTCAGAAAAGGCCAGCGATGCGGGTGCAAAGTCTTTCCGCATCACTTCGACCTCTGGCAGCAACAACCTGCATGGCACCGCCATTCTCTATAAATAAGAGAAACAGGCTTCAGATAACCTGCTTATCTGAAGCCTTTTTTATCCTCTCCGCGCCGGTCTTAGCCATTACTGCGAAGCTGAGGATAACGGCGGAAAATATAGACACACCACAGTAACGCCACCAGACCGATCATCCCCCCGACGTTGCCGACTTCCGACATATTCAGATAGAGACTGACCTGGCTTCCCAGCAGCGCGCCTGCGCCTATGCCGATATTGTAGATGCCGGACATGAGTGACATTGCCACATCCGTTGCATCCGGCGCCAGAGACAGCACCCGCACCTGCATACCCAGTCCAATCATCATCATCGCCATGCCCCAGACGATACACAGGATAGCGATCGCCGTCGGACGAACCGCAGCAAAGATCAGCAGTCCCATGCAGAGGGTGATCAGCGCAATCGCGGCAATCAGCAGCGCGGAAGGGAATTTATTGCCCAGGGTGCTGAACAGTACGCTGCCCAGAATACCCGCAGAGCCAAACAGCAGCAGCAGCAGGGTGGTAAAATTGCCGCTGGATTGCGCCACGCTCTGCATAAAGGGTTCGATGTAGCTGTAGGCGGTGTAGTGCGCGGTCACCACAATGGTTACCAGCAGATACATGCTGACCAGCGCCGGACGACGAAACAGCATCGGCACGCTGCTCAGCGAGCCGGTGTGTTCACTGGGCAGACGCGGCAGTATCCGTACCAGCATGATCATCAGCACCAGTGCCGACAGGCCAATCGCGCCGAAGGTGGTTCGCCAGCCAAGATACTGACCCACCACGCGGCCAATCGGCACCCCCAGCACCATGGCCAGTGCGGTTCCGGTCGCCAGCATACTCAGCGCCTGCGTTTTCTTTCCGGCCGGGGCCACGCGAATAGCCAGTGAAGCCGTGATCGACCAGAACACCGCGTGAGAGAGGGCGATGCCGACGCGTGAAACCATCAGCGACCGAAAGTCCCAGGCGAAGGTCGACAGGACGTGACTGACGATAAAGATCGTAAACAGCACTCCCAGCAGCAGTCGCCGCTCCACGTTGCGCGTCAGCAGCATCAGCGGCAGTGACAGCAGCGCGACCACCCAGGCGTAGATCGTCAGCATGATCCCGACATCCGCCGTCTGCATGGAAAAGTCAGCCGCGATGTCCGAAAGGAGACCCACCGGTACAAATTCGGTGGTATTAAATACAAAAGCCGCGATGGCCAGCAAGACCACGCGTAGCCAGGCAGTTTTACGTGAAACAGTTGTTGGTTGCATGAGGTGTCAAATCTGTCAGTACAGCGAATTCGGATGTGGCAGACATCCAGCGAAAGTGACCTGCGTCACAAATTACAGACCATTGTAGTGAATAAAGCGGGAAGCGAAACCTGATAACCGGCTTTTAAGGCGGAAATTTTTTTATCGCCCCGTTCAGGGGCGACGGGATGAGATTACTGACCGCGGCGAGGCGGCATCATGCGCAGCAGGGTATTGTCTTTAAGCAGATAGTGATGAAACAGCGCCGCCGCCGCATGCAGCCCGATCAGCCAGTATCCCAGCGGTGCCAGGGTTTCATGCCAGTCGATCAGCATATCCGCTAGGTCAAAATTGGGCTCCGATGCAACCGGCATACTGATGCCAAACAGCCACCACTCCCGCCCCTTGAGATAGCGCGACGACAGGCCGAGGATCGGCAGGGTGATAAACAGGGCATAGATCAGGGTATGCGTCAGATGAGCCACCCCGGTCTGCCAGCGCGGCGCGGCTGGCGTAATGGGCGGCGTGCGATGACGGGTACGCAGAAACAGGCGGGCGATCATCAGCACCAGAACGGTCGCACCTGCGCTGAAGTGGGTGATGATCATGGCGTACCCCTGCCAGGAGCCGCGCTGCACAAAGCCGCGCAGCTCAATGGTGGCGTAGGCTGTTACGACCAGGAAAAAGGTCAGCCAGTGAAGGGCGATCTGAGAACGCGCAAACTTATCCCGCATCGTGCTTTCCATCAAAAAGAGTCAGGAAGAGTAACATAACGGAAAACGGCGCTGATGCTTAACAAATTAGCGCAGCGGTAAGTAAATTTCACGCCGACACCCTCCGACAGCTTAGCGTGACCCCGGGGTATGTTTCTGAGCGACGCTGAGCGGCGTCTCCGGCAGGTGGCTGGCATTAATCGGGCAGCAGTTCTCACAGCCGATAGCCCCCACGTAATATTTTTTTGCCTGAAGAATGGCGGCATTGACGTGATAAAAACTGCCCAGAAACAGTCGGTTTTCCATGTCGGGAAGATGCGGGCAGCCAGCGGCATGCACCACATGATTATCGTTATATCCCGATTGTTTATTGACGTAGTAGTAGAGAGCCACAGACGTTCCTTGTTGCCGTGTTAAGAGGCAAAGCAGATGAAATGATTCAATAAAACCGATTATAGCGGGAATTGTGGGGTTTTTTCGCGGGGGATTTTCAGCGAAGAGGATGAGCGACAGTCAGCGTGTTGTGCTGCCAGGCCCGGTGAGGCCATCCGGGCCTGGCAGAGAGAGGGAAATCAGAGCTTTTTGCGGTGCAGATGCCAGGCCACCAGCAACGCCAGCAGCAGCAGGGTGCTGATAAACAGCGTGATGCCGTGCCAGCCAAAGTTATGCCAGAACAGACCGCCCAGCGTCCCGGCGACGCTGGAACCCACGTAGTAGCTGAACAGGTAAAGCGATGAGGCCTGGCCGCGCGCCCGGCGTGCGCGCGGGCCAATCCAGCCACTGGCAACCGCATGGGCGGCAAAGAAACCGGCGGTGAACAGCATCATCCCCGGCAGGATAAGCCAGAGCGAGTTGAACGCCGTGATCAGCAGTCCCAGCAGCATAATGGCGGTCGCACCCAGCATCACCGGTCCCCGTCCCAGCCGGCTGGTCAGCGCACCCGCTTTCGGCGAACTCCACGAGCCGGTGAGATAGACCACCGACAACAACCCGACCACGGCCTGACTCAGATGCCAGGGGGCATCCAGCAGCCGGTAGCCGATGTAGTTAAACAGCGTGACAAAGGCACCCATCAGCAGGAACCCTTCGGCAAACAGCCAGGGCAGGCCAGGATCGCGCCAGTGCAGCCGGAAGTTAATCAGCAGGTTGCGCGGACGCAGCGTGATGGGACGAAAATGACGTGACGCGGGAAGGATCTTCCAGAACATCAGCGCCGAAGCCAGCGAAAACAGGCCAATTACCGCCACGGCGATCCGCCATGAGAAGAGGTCGGTCAGCACACCGCTCAGCAGACGCCCGCTCATGCCGCCGATAGAGTTTCCGCTGATATACAGCCCCATAGAGAAAGCGACGACCCGCGCATCCATCTCCTCGCTGAGGTAGGTCATGCCCACCGCCGCCACCCCGCTGAGCGACAGCCCCATCAGCGCCCGCATGATCAGAATGCCGTGCCAGCTGCTCATGGTGGCTGAGATCAGCGTGCAGATGGCGGCCAGCATCAGGGCTGTTACCATCACCGATTTGCGGCCGATAGCATCCGAAAGCGGCCCGGTCACCAGCAGGCCCAGCGCCATCAGGCCGGTTGAGATAGAGAGTGACAGGCTGCTGGTTGCCGGTGAGATGCCAAACTGATGCGAGAGCACCGGCAGGATCGGCTGGACACAATAGAGCAGGGCAAAGGTCGCCAGACCGGCGGAGAAGAGCGCCAGCGTCACGCGCATAAACTGCCGCGAACCCCGACGGATATAACCTGACGCAGCCACCGGTTCTGAAGGCAAACAACCCGTCTCGTCATTTACCGCGGCGGCCTCTGTTGAGTGACTCACACACTTTCCTTTAAGAGTAAAAAAACCTGTCGTCAGCTTAGGCAGGCATCATTATGATGTCTAATATATTAATAATCTTAAATGAGACGTTTCAGATATGAATATTGAGTTGCGTCACCTGCGCTATTTTATTGCGGTGGCCGAGGAGCTCCATTTCGGGCGCGCGGCCCGGCGGCTGAACATCTCCCAGCCGCCACTCAGTCAGCAGATACTGCAAATGGAGGCAGAAACCGGCGCCCGACTCTTTAACCGGACCAACCGCAGCGTTCAGCTGACCGCTGCCGGACAGCAATTGCTGAACGATGCCCGCGCCATCCTGCTGCAGGTTGAGCAGGCGGCCGACCGGGCAGCCCGGTTGCACCGGGGAGAAGAGGGCGGGCTGCGAATCGGTTTCACCTCCTCGGCGCCTTTTACCGCGGTGGTCTCCGACGCGCTGTTTCGCTTTCGCCAGCGCTGGCCGCAGGTGCATATTCAGATGCAGGAAATTAATACCCGCCAGCAGCTGGCCCCGCTGCATGAGGGGCGGCTCGATCTTGGCGTAATGCGCAACACGCCGCTGCCCGCCGATCTCGCGCATCAGCTGCTGATGAGCGAGCCGCTGTGTGCGGTGGTGCACAAAGCGCATCCGCTGGCCGATGCCGGCGCGATCTCCGTTACCGCGCTGGCCGCCGAACCCTTCGTCTTCTTTGATGCCCAAGGCGGAACTGCGCTCTACAGCGATATCCTGGCGCTGCTGCATCGCTATCAGATCCAGCCCTATATCACGCAGGAAGTGGGGGAAGCGATGACCATTCTGGGGCTGGTGGCAACCGGTCTTGGCGTCTCCATCCTGCCCGCCTCCTTCCGCCGGGCGCAGCTGGCCGATCTGGTCTGGCTGCCGCTGACGGAAGAGGATGCCATTTCAGAGCTGTGGCTGGTCTGGTCAGCCAGCCGCGAAATCACCGCACCGATGGCGAATATGATGGCGCTACTGCGGGAAAACCGGCCCGGAAGCACGCTTTGACAGAGGCCAATATGTGCGATAAATCACATTTCTAATCAAATATTTGACGCTGTTGCCTGATCTGCCTCACCATGGCGCATGTTTATTTAGAAGCGCGAAAATAACCGGGAGGAGGGTTGTGAATCCGGACAGTCAACCTGGCCATATTGACCAGATCAAGCAGACCAATGCAGGTGTCGTATATCAGCTGATTGACCGTTATGGTCCCATTTCGCGTATCGAACTTTCCCGCCGTGCCCAGCTTGCGCCAGCCAGCATCACAAAAATTGTGCGTGAAATGCTGGACGCGCATCTGGTGCAGGAGACGGAGTTTCAGGAACCCGGCAGTCGTGGCCGTCCGGCCATCGGGCTGATTCTGGACACGGAGGCCTGGCACTATCTGGCCATTCGTCTGCATCGCGGTGCCATGACCTTTACGCTGCGCGATCTCAGCAGTCAGGCGCTGGCCGAAGAGAGCCTGCCGCTGCCTGATGAATCCGCTCAGCCGCTGCTGACCGCCCTGATTGAACAGGTGGATGCCTTCTTTATCCGTCATCAGAAAAAGCTGGAGCGTCTGACGGCCATCGCCATCACGCTGCCGGGGCTGATTAACGCCGCGTCAGGTGTGGTGCATCGGCTGCCGGGCTATCAGGTGCGCGATATGCCGCTGGGCGATGCGCTGGAGGCGCACACGGGATTACCGGTGTTTGTGCAGCACGATATCTCCGCCTGGACGCTGGCGGAGTCGCTGTTCGGCGCTTCGCGCGGCGCGCAGGATGTGATTCAGATCGTAATCGATGAAACGGTCGGAGCCGGGGTGATCAGCGGCGGCCAGCTGCTGCATAAGCGGGGGCGGGCGCTGGTCGAGATCGGCCATACGCAAATCGATCCTTATGGTCAGCAGTGCTACTGTGGCAATCACGGCTGTCTGGAGACGGTCGCCAGTACCGGCAGTCTGCTGGCGCTGGCGGCGCAGCGTCTGGCGGCCCAGCCCGACAGCCTGCTTAATCGTCAGGAGCTGACGCTGTCATCATTATGTGAGGCCGCCCTGTCGGGCGATCGCCTGGCGCGCGACACCATCGCCAGCGTCGGTCATCATGCAGGCCGGATTCTGGCGATGATGGTTAATATTTTTAATCCACAACATATTCTTATCGGTTCTCCGCTGAATGCGGCGGCAGAGGTGCTGTTTCCGGCGGTGAGCAACACAATTCTGCAGCAGTCCCTGCCTGCCTACAGTGCAGGCATTCAGCTGGCCCCCACCGAATTCAGCGAACCGGGCACACTCGGTGCCGCCGCGCTGATCAAAGACGCTCTCTATAACGGACACCTGTTAGTAAAACTGTTGCAAGGTTAAGCGGGCCTGAACTTGCGCTAACGCAATCTGTTCTCATTCTGGATTCCTTAAAATGCCGTTTCGCAGCAGGGCTAATCACCGATTAGCCGCAACGCTTTGAGAGGAGAAGTGGAGTGAACAGACTATTTGTTACCGGCACCGATACAGCTACAGGCAAAACGGTGGTGTCCCGCGCCCTTTTGCAATGTTTTATTCAGAGCAACGTCAGTGCCGTCGGCTATAAGCCTGTCGCGCGCTGCGCGGTCAAAACCGCTGATGGCCTGCGTAACAAAGATGCACAGGTTCTGCAAAGCGCTTCATCCATCGACCTGCCTTATGAGGCGATTAATCCGCTGGTGTTTGAGGAGGAGGAGATCTGCACCCATCCCAGCCAGATAATCGACTATTCCCGGCTGACTCAGGGTCTGACACATCTGACGCAGCAGGCCGATCGGGTGGTGGTGGAGGGCACCGGCGGCTGGCGCAGTCTGATGAACGACGGACGTCCGCTCTCGCGCTGGGTCGCAGAACAGCAGCTGCCGGTTGTGCTGGTGGTGGGTATCCAGTCGGGCTGCATCAGTCATGCGCTGCTGACCGCGGAAGCCATCGCGCACGATGGCCTGCCGCTGGTAGGCTGGGTGGCTAACCGCGTCAATCCGGGGCTGGCGCACTACAGTGACATCATTGAGGTGCTGCGTGAAAAGATTGCGGCACCGCTGCTGGGTGAGCTTCCTTATCTGCCCCGTCCTGAACAGCGCGATCTGACCTCCTGGATCGATATTTCTCTGCTGGAGCAGCCCGATCTGCACGCTGTGAGTGCAAAGATCGCCTGATACTGAAACAAAACAAGTCATCTGAGCGGGTCGTGAGCCTAAAGTTTCATGCTCGCGACCCGTTTTCTGTAACTATTTCCGCTTATATTTGAATGACCTGGATCGTTAACTGCGAATCCCCGACGTGATGGCGCAGAAAATGCATTAACTCCGCTAACCACACAGAGCTGGAGCACCACCATGTCGCACTCGCACGAGAAAGGTTTGTTATATGGGCTTGAAGCCCGCATTGGTCCCGTACCGGCATTCTTTGCCGCACTGCAGCATCTGCTTGCCAGCGTCGTCGGCATTATTACCCCGCCGCTGATTATCGGTTCGGTGCTGGGACTGCAGGCCTATATTCCTTATCTGATCAGCATGTCCCTGTTTGTTTCCGGTCTGGGCACCTTTATGCAGGCCCGGCGCTTTTATGGCGTCGGTGCCGGGATGATCTGTCTGCAGGGCACCAGCTTTGCGTTTCTGGGTGTGATCCTGTCGGGTGGGTTAATGATCAAGGGGCGTGGCGGTTCACCTGAAGAGATTCTGGCGATGCTGTTTGGCTGCAACCTGGTGGCGGCACTGATCCCGGTGCTGATCAGCCGCTGCGTCGGCGCGCTGCGCAAGGTGCTGACGCCGGTCGTCACCGGCAGCGTGATTACGCTGATTGGTATCAGCCTGATCAAAGTGAGCATCACCGACTGGGCGGGTGGCCACAATGCCACGGACTTTGGCGCGCCGGGAAATCTGGCGCTGGGTGCGCTGACGCTGCTGGTGATTGTTGCGCTGAACCGCTCGCGAAACCGCTGGGCGCGGCTGGTTGCCGTGGTCGCGGGTATCGCCATCGGGTGTGTGGCGGCGGCGTTAACCGGCCATCTGCAGCTGAAGGCCGCGCCGGAGAGCAGCTGGCTGGTGCTGCCGGCCTTTTTCCGCTTTGGTTTCGCCTTCGACTGGACTATTTTTCTGCCTATCGCGCTGGTATCTGTCATCGCGGTGATTGAAGCGGTGGGCGATCTGACGGCCAACTGTCTGATTTCACAGCAGCCGATCACCGGTAAGCCTTTCCAGCAGCGGCTGCAGGGCGGTATTGTCGCCGATGGCCTGAGCTGCGTGCTGGCCGCGGTTTTCTCGGCCTTTCCTAACACCACCTTCGCGCAGAATAACGGCGTCATCCAGATGACCGGCGTTGCCAGCCGCTACGTGGGGATGCTGCTGGGCATTATGCTGGCGCTGCTGGGGCTCTTTCCGGCGGTTGGCTCCCTGCTGCAGCAGATCCCACCGCCGGTACTGGGCGGCGCGACCGTAGTGATGTTTGGCAGCGTGGTTGCGGCCGGTATCCGGGTGATGACCCAGACACCGCTTGGTCGCCGCGAGATGCTGATCGTCGCGATCGCCTTCGGCATCGGGCTGGGTGTGGAAGCGGTGCCGGACGTGCTGAAGCAGTTCCCGCCGCTGATCGGCAGCCTGTTTGGTCATGCAGTCACTACCGGTGGCATCCTGGCCATTGTGCTGAATCTGGTGCTGCCGGATGAGGCGCGGACGGTGGAAGAGGTTGAGGCAGAGACGCTGACGGAGGGATGACCGGCTGAGAGGAATCCGCCAGCGGGACGGGTTGCCAGCCTGTGGCCCGGCTTGCTGTAAGATCGCACCTGCGCAGGGAACAGGGTCAGATCGGAAAGACGCAAAAGATGTCATCCATGACAGGCCCGGCCCGCGCCATCCCTGGCGCGGGACGCTTTCCTCTTCTGACCCTGTTCCCTTCGCCTTAAGTAACGTTATTGCGGTTTAATTCGGGCCTGTCCACGGTAACAAAAAAGGGCCGTGTGGCCCTTTCATCTACAGAGGAGTCTACGTATTCAGACGACGACGCGTGCGGCCTGAACTCAGGTAGTCGGCGATATAATCCTGCGAAATCTCACCGCTGTAACGACCCTCCTCATCAACAATCGGCATCCAGACCGTGTTGTGTTCATAGAGCTTTGACAGCACCACGCGCAGGTTCTCTTCCGCTTTGCCGGTTACCTTAAAGGTGTGCAGGCGCTCTTCACAGCGGCCGCTGACGTTGCGCGCCTCGCGACGCTTCACGAAGCCCAGCGGTTTGCCATCCTCATCGACCACGGTAATCGAGCGCATATCGTTCTCATCCATGGTGCCAAAGGCTTCCTCCAGCGGCGTAGAACGACGCACGGTAATGGTGGGCTGCTGATCGGTGACGTCCCCCGCCTGCACCAGCAGCAGGCGCTTCAGCGTGCGGTCCTGACCGACAAACGAGCCGACGAAATCATTCGCCGGTGTGGCCAGCAGCTCATCCGGGCTGGCGCACTGCACGATCTTACCCTGACCAAACACCGCAATCCGGTCGCCGAGCTTCAGCGCCTCATCGATATCGTGACTCACCAGCATCACGGTTTTCTTCAGCTGACGCTGCATATCAAGAAACTCGTTCTGAATGACTTCACGGTTAATCGGGTCAACCGCCCCGAAAGGCTCATCCATCAGCAGCACCGGTGGATCCGCCGCCAGCGCACGAATCACCCCGATGCGCTGCTGCTGACCGCCGGACATCTCTCGCGGATAGCGATGCAGGAATTTAGTCGGGTCCAGCGCCACCATGCTCATCAGCTCGGTCGCGCGCTCGTGACACTGCTTCTTATCCCAGCCCAGCATGCGCGGCACCACGGTAATGTTCTCTTCGATGGTCATGTTCGGGAACAGTCCAATCTGCTGGATCACATAGCCGATGTTGCGACGCAGGGTGGTGGTATCCTGCGTACTGGTATCTTCGCCATTGATCAGAATCCGGCCACTGGTGGCAGGGATAAGGCGGTTAATCATCTTCAGGGTAGTGGTTTTTCCGCAGCCCGATGGCCCCAGCAGGACGCACATCTCACCGGCTGGCACATGCAGACTGACGTTATCGACGGCTTTATTGGTGGTACCGTTTTTCTGGGTAAAGGTTTTCGTCAGGTTTTCCAGCGTGATCATTATCGAATCCCCTTAGGAGTCAGCGCCTGCTGCAAACGGTGCAGCAGCCAGTCAAGAAAAATAGCCAGCAGACAGATCATCAGTGCCCCGGCAATTAACATGCGAATATCACTGCCGCTGATGCCATCCAGCAGCAGCTGGCCCAGGCCACCGGCTCCAATCACGGCGGCAATCGCCATGACGCCGACGTTCATCACCACGGCGGTGCGGATGCCGCCAAAAATGACCGGCAGCGCCATCGGGATCTCCACCCAGCGCAGACGCTGCCAGAAGGTCATACCGATACCACGACCCGCCTCACGCAGACCGCCCGGCAGGTTCTCCAGTGCGGTGTGCGTGTTGCGCACAATCGGCAGCAGAGAATAGAGGAACACAGCGGTGATGGCGGGCAGCGCACCAATGCCCTGACCGATCAGTGAAAAGAGCGGGATCATCAGACCAAATAGCGCAATGGTCGGGATGGTCAGCACCACGGTGGCGATGCCGAGAATCGGGGCCGCCAGCCAGCGGACCCGGACAATCAGAATGCCGAGCGGCACGCCAATGACAATCGCCAGTCCGACCGCGACCAGCACCAGCCAGCTGTGCTGCCAGCTCAGGGTCAGCAGGGTATTCCAGTTATCCATGATGTAGTGAAGGGTATCCACAGTGCCTCCTTACAGCATGTTTTTGGATTGAAGGAAATCACGCGCCACTTTCTCCGGCGACTGGTGATCGATGTCGACCCGCTTATTCAGCTCGGTAATCGCCTCATCGGTGATCTGCGCCGAGAGCTGATTGAGCGCGGTGTCCAGACCCGGATGGCTCGCCAGCACATCCTGACGCACCACGGGCGTCACGTTGTAGCTGGGGAAGAAATGCTTATCATCTTCCAGCACTTTCAGGTCAAATCCTTTTACCCGGCCATCGGTGGTGTAGATCAGACCGGCATCGACAAAGCCGTCGCGAATGGCGTTATAGACCAGGCCGGGGTCCATCTGCCGGATCTGCGGGCGATCCAGCGTCAGGTCGTAGGTTTTCTGCAGCGGCTTCATGCCGTCGGAACGCCCTGAAAACTCCAGGTCCAGCCCGAGTCGCCAGTTATGGTCCGGGTCGGTCTTCCGCACCTGCTCAATCTTTGCGACCAGCTGCGACATCGTGCTGATACCCTCTTTTTCGGCCCGTTTCCGGGTCATGGCAAAGGCGTAGGTGTTGTTCATCGGTGCCGGGTCAAGCCAGACCAGCCCCAGTTTTGCATCCAGTTTTTTCACCGTCTCATAGGCCTGCTGAGACGACATCGGCTGGCTGATGTGGTTGAAAATAATCAGTGAAGTCCCGGTGTACTCCCAGACCATATCGATCTGCTTATTCAGCAGCGCGTTACGGCCGATGGTGGTGGCAATATTCCGTTTGGGCACCACCTCAAAGCCTTTCTTCTTCAGCCACAGTACGGTCATGGCGGAGAGAATATGCTGCTCGGTGAAACTCTTGGTCGCCATCACCAGCGGGGCAGCCGCCTGTGCCGTCTGGCTTAGCAGCAGCGTCGCGGTAAGCGCCACCACGCTCTTCTTTATCCAGTGCGTTAGCATTGCAAAGCTCCTTGTGGTCAGACCGCCGCGTGCGGGCTCAGTAAGCGGCCCAGTGCAGCCAGCAACATATCCAGCACCAGTGCCACCAGTGCGGTAGCAACAGCGCCGAGGATCAGCGTCGGAAAGTCATTCAGATAGATGCCGGGGAAGATCAGCTCGCCGAAGCTGCTGGCCCCGATCAGGAACGCCAGCGGGGCGGTTCCGACATTAATGGCCGTTGCGATGCGCACGCCGGAGAGGATCACCGGCAGGGCATTCGGCAACTCCACCCGGCGCAGACGCTGCAGTTTAGTCATACCGATGCCGTTGGCGGCTTCAATCAGTGACGGGGGAACGGCGCTCAGGCCGGAGAAGGTGTTGCGGACGATAGGCAGCAGCGAGGCCAGAAACAGGGCTATCAGCGCCGGACGGTCGCCAATCCCGATAATGACCATCGCCAGAGCCAGCACCGCCAGCGGCGGCAGGGTGTTACCGATGTTGAAAATCTGCATCACATACTCGGCCCAGCGGCGGGCAAACGGGCGACTGAGCAGGATGCCGCTGGGAATACCGACCAGCAGGGCGAACAGCATTGACCAGAACACTAAGAAGAGGTGTTGTTGCCCGAGATAAAGCAGGTCGACCTTACGGGCGACCAGCTGATCCCAGCCGAGGCCCCAGATCAGCACCGCAATCACTGCGACCACTGCAAGCAGTGCCAGACCGGCGCGTCGGGCCAGTGAAGCATTTTGCATAGGAGAATCTCCCTGATAACGATCTCAATTGTTATAACAGCGCTAAACAGTCCGACAGATGCAGCAAAAAAGGCCGCCGCACCCAAAACCGAAACTGCGATAAAATGTAGACAAAATGCGTATTTACCTACTCTTTTTCAGTGAACACTGAGAAAGATGCTTTACTGCTATAGCAGCCCTTTACCCGGCAAGCCAGCTTTTCAGCCTTTCTCCGGCGAGTGAGAAACTGGTTAAAATGGTGTTAAGGCCGCGTAGCCACTGGGCTGATGCGTCAATAAAAAAAATTCATCGACTTTTAGTGACACCGTCACAGATGGTGCAGGAAATGCGCACGTTCAGGAAACTGCACGGGCTGATTTTCAGCTAGCCTTGCTGATAAAAAAGGAACCCTATGACTGAAAGTGCACAACTCCGGACCGGACACCGCCACTGGATACTGATTGCCTGCATGCTGGCGATGTTTATGGCGGCTATCGAAGTCACCATCGTGGCCACCGCCATGCCCACCATCATTGCCGACCTCGGCGGTTTTTCGCAGTTTGGCTGGGTCTTCTCCATCTATCTGCTGACGCAGGCGGTCAGCGTGCCGCTCTATGGCCGGCTGGCGGATAAGGTGGGGCGTAAAACCATGTTTTTTACCGGCACCTCCCTTTTCCTGCTCGGATCGGTGTTGTGTGGCTTCGCCCACTCCATGACCTGGCTGATCCTCTTCCGGGCGTTTCAGGGGCTGGGGGCGGGGGCCATCATGCCGATCAGCTCCACCATCGTGGCGGACATCTATTCGCCGCGCGAGCGCGCCAGCGTTCAGGGCTGGCTCTCCAGCGTCTGGGGAGTGGCGGCCATCGTCGGGCCGCTGACCGGAGCCTGGCTGGTGCAGCACTTCAGCTGGTCCGTGATTTTCTGGGTCAATCTGCCGATTGGCCTGATCAGCATGCTGATGCTGGCGCGCTGGTTACCGGCGCATCAGCAGGAGGAGAAATCGGCTCCCCTCAACCTCGCGGGCAGCGGCTGGCTGATGCTCTGCGTCTCCGCGCTGCTGGTGGCGCTGTTGCAGGCGGAGCTGCTCGGATACTGGCTGATCCCTTTTCTGCTCTGTTCACTGCTGGCAGGCTGGCAGCTGAAACGCCACGAGCAGCGGGCCGCGGCACCGCTGTTTCCGCTGGTGATCTGGCGCAGCCGGCTGATCATTGCCGGTAATGCGGGCAACCTGATTATCGGGGCGGCCATGATGGGGATCAGTGCGTTTCTGCCGACCTGGATTCAGGGGATCAGGGGCGGCACGCCGTTACAGGCGGGCAGCGCGCTGGCGATGATGTCGATTGGCTGGCCGCTGGCCAGTACCCTGAGCGGCAGGCTGATGCTGCTGACCTCCTATCGCTTTACCGCCCAGCTCGGCGCGCTGCTGCTGGTCAGCGGCAGCGCCTTACTGCTGCTGCTTCAGCCCGCGAGCTCACTCTATCAGGCGGGCTTTACCGCCTTCCTGATTGGCACCGGCATGGGGATGACCAGCACCACGTTTCTGGTCTCCGTGCAAAACGAGGCGGACTATCAGATTCGCGGCATCTGTACTGCCTCGGTGATGTTCAGCAGGATGATCGGTTCGGCGGTGGGCACGGCGATCATGGGGGCGGTGCTCAATCTCAATCTGCAGTGGCGGCTGCCGCAGGTGGCCGATCCGGTGCAGCAGATTATGTCTGAACCCAGCCGTCAGCAGCTGGCGCCACAGGCGCTGCAGCAGATGGTGCAGGCGATTGCCGCCTCACTGCACTGGGTGTTTGTGGTGGCGCTGGTGATTGCGCTGTTTGCGCTGGGTGTGGCGTGGATGATGCCGCGTCAGCGGCCGGAACAGGCGGAGTAAACGGCAGGGCGACAGACCGTCGCCCTGATTAACACAGGTTTATTGCTGCGCAGGTGCGTCCTGAGAACTGCCGGCACTGGCAGGCACGCTGGCCTCGTCATCCCGGCCGGTGCGCTTGTAAACAATCTTCTGGCTGTCGTTTTCACAATGCCCGACCACCTGACCGCCCGCCTGATCGACCTGATCGTTGGCGACGATGTCGAGAGTGAAGCCCGATTCAGGCACGCCGTTCTGAACAATTTTCTGACTGATGTCGGCTTTTACCGATTCGCAGGAAGCCTGCGCCATCAGCGGCAGCGAGAACAACGCTGCGGTGAACAAAACCCTCTGTAGCTTCATCACGTCTTCCTTATGTTAGTCGTCCGTCATTACTATAGCGCAAATTCAGGGAGTGACCGGGCGGCCTGAGCGGCGGTCCAGACAGCGCAGGGTGTTGGGCTCCCAGTAGGCGTTCAGATTGAGGCTCTGCTCGCACTTGTCGCGGGTGTCGAACGCGCGGTCGGTTTTATCAAACTCTTTTTCTACGCGGCTGTTCACCTTGTTGCGCAGCATCCGCGTGTCATTCCATTGCTCTTTATTCTGGCGAGCCGCTTCGTTACTCAGCGCAGAACTGCCATCTTCGATGATCAGGCGGTTGGTGGTCGCACCCGCCGTGAAGGCGGAACCAGACAGCAGAACCAGAAGCAGAGCAGGGATCATTTTTTTCATCAGACTATCCTTTCGTTATCGCCAACATCGCCATCCGGGACGGCTGTTGCAGCGGGTCCGGGTAGTATATCATCGCCGTTTCTTTGCTCACCAGTGGTGCGTGGTTTGTTTAAGTTCAGGAGAGGTATGGGTGCTGATTAAAACCGCCTTGCTGTTTTTTATCACCGCCCTGGCGGAGATCACGGGCTGCTTTCTGCCGTGGTTATGGCTGAAAAAAGGCGGCCCGATCTGGCTGTTACTGCCGGCGGCGGCCAGCCTGGCGCTGTTTGTCTGGCTGCTGACCCTGCATCCTGCCGCCAGCGGCCGGGTCTATGCCGCGTATGGGGGCGTCTATGTGCTCACCGCGCTGCTCTGGCTGCGGGTGGTGGATGGCGTGAAGCTGAGCGTCTGGGACTGGAGTGGCGCACTGATCGCGTTCAGCGGCATGCTGATTATCGTTCTGGGCTGGGGACGTGGCTAGCGCCAGCCGGGAGAGCTGGCGCACAGAGGATTAAGGCTTGTGCACCTTCAGGCCCGCCAGCGTCTGGCTGACCGGCATCATCTCCAGCGTATTGATATTGACGTGCGCTGGCAGTGTGGCCACCCAGTAAACAGCTTCCGTGACATCTTCCGGGGTCAGGGCGGTGGCACCCTCATAGACCTGACCGGCTTTGTCATCATCACCTTTAAAGCGGACGTTAGAGAACTCGGTGCCGCCCACCAGCCCCGGTTCGATATCGGTCACGCGCAGCGCGGTGCCGTGCAGATCGGTGCGCAGGTTCAGGCTGAACTGCCGCACAAACGCCTTAGTGGCCCCATAAACGTTGCCGCCGGCATAGGGCCAGCTACCGGCAATCGAGCCGATATTGATGATATGGCCCACGTTACGCTCGACCATCTGTGGCAGCAGGGCGCGGGTCATATAGACCAGGCCTTTCGTGTTGGTATCGATCATGTTTTCCCAGTCTTCCACACTGGCTTTGTGCGCGGGCTCTATGCCCAGCGCCAGACCGGCGTTGTTCACCAGGATATCGATAGCGCGCCACGCCGCCGGTAACTGCGCCACAGCTTCTTCGATGGCGGCGCGGTTCCGCACATCCAGCTGGACGGTGTAGAGATTCTCACCCAGCTCATCTTTCAGCGCTTTTAAGCGTTCGGCGCGGCGTCCGCTGGCGATCACTTTGTGCCCGTTTTTGATAAAGCGGCGGGTAATACTTTCACCAAAACCGGCCGTCGCACCGGTGACAAAAATAATCATCTCACTGTTCCTTATGCCATTTTCAACGTCGATGGCTTCACCATAGCATGCCATTTCGGCTTCTGCGCGCAGAAAAACGGGCAGGGGGGTAAACCCCTTTTTACGGGCAACGTCCTGCGCCTTTTCGGGGCGCACTGCACCGTTAAGGGGCAGGGCAGCAGCCAGCCTGTGCGTCAGACACGCCGCCAGAATCGGCAATTGCGCTTCGCAACCGATTGCGACATGAAAGCAAACGGTTGCTATGATTTTAACAGGCTATTTTGTTGCGCAACAGGCGGAAGTTTCTATAAATACCTGATATTTATCGATTTTAAATCAGGGTAAATCTGGCACACAGGTTGCAGAGAGTTAAACAGAGAGTTAACTGCACCACCTCATCGCACTTTCAGAAAGGAAACAGCATGCACCCAGCAACCGACACGGCGATACGCGCCAGCTTCTTTGACTTCACCGGCGTGGTGGAGCATCCCGACGATCTGGCGACGCAGGCCCGCTATCTGGAGGATGGCGTGTTGCTGCTGCGTGACGGACGTGTGGCCGGTCTGGAGAGCTGGGAGACGGCTGAGGCGAAGCTGGCGGGTCTGCCGGTTACTGACCTGCGCGGCCGGCTGATCGTGCCGGGCTTTGTGGACACCCACATACACTATCCGCAGACGGAGATGATCGGTGCCTTTGGCGAACAGCTGCTGGAGTGGCTGAATCACTACACATTCCCGGTGGAGGCGCAGTATCACTGCCCGGATCATGCCGCCCGGATGTCCGCCTTTTTCCTGCATCAGCTGCTCTCCAATGGCACCACCAGCGCGCTGGTCTTTGGTACCGTGCACCCGCAGTCGGTCGAGGCGCTGTTCAGCGCCGCCGAAGCGCTGAACATGCGGCTGATTGCCGGGAAAGTGATGATGGATCGCAATGCGCCCGACAACCTTACGGAAACCCCGGAACAGAGCTATCAGCAGACCCGGGCACTGATTGAACGCTGGCATCAGCGCGGCCGACTGAGCTATGCGCTGACGCCGCGTTTTGCCCCGACCTCTTCGCCGCAGCTGCTGGAAAAAGTGCAGCAGCTGCGTCAGGAGTTTCCCGACACCTGGCTGCACACCCATCTCAGCGAAAACCCGCAGGAGGTGGCCTGGGTTAAAGCACTCTTTCCGGAACGCGACGGCTATCTGGATGTGTACCACCATCATCAGCTCACCGGCCGCCGCAGCGTGTTTGCCCACTGCCTGCATCTGGAAGAGAAGGAGTGGCAGTGTATGCACGACACCGACTCCTCAATTGCCTTCTGTCCCACCTCTAACCTGTTCCTCGGCAGCGGCCTGTTTAATCTGAAACGCAGCTGGCAGCAGGGCGTGAAGGTGGGGGTGGGCACCGATGTCGGCGCGGGCACCACCTTTAACATGCTGCAGACCCTGGGCGAAGCCTACAAGGTGGGCCAGTTGCAGCACTACCGGCTCAGCGCCGCCGAAGCCTTTTATCACGCGACGCTGGGCGGGGCGCGGGCACTCGATCTCGACCACGCCATCGGGAATTTCAACACCGGCAAAGAGGCGGATTTTGTGGTGCTCGATCCGGCGGTTTCTGCCCTGCAGCAGCTGCGCATCGGCAACAGCAAAGATATCTGGGAAAAACTTTTTGTCTTAATGACGCTGGGCGACGACCGCAATATTGCCCAGACCTGGGTGGCCGGTCGTCCGGTCTGGCAGCGTGACGCACAGGAGCAAGCCGCATGATCCAGTTTCTGCTCAACAACCAGCTGGTCAGCGAAACCGCGCTCGACCCCAATCTCACTATCCTTAACTATCTGCGAACCCGCCAGCAGCGGCCCGGCACCAAAGAGGGCTGCGCCTCAGGCGACTGTGGCGCCTGCAGCGTCACCCTGGGCAAAGCAGTGGATGGCAGGATGCAGTATGAAACGGTCAACAGCTGTCTGACCCTGGTCTCCACGCTGCAGGGTAAACAGCTGATCACGGTTGAAGATTTACGTCACGGACGGGCGCTTCACCCAGCGCAGCAGGCGATGGTTGACTGCCACGGCTCGCAGTGCGGCTTCTGCACGCCGGGCTTTGTGATGTCGCTGTTCACGCTGCAAAAAAATGCTACGGGCTGGGATCGTCATCAGGCGGAAACCGCGCTGGCGGGTAATCTCTGCCGCTGCACCGGCTACCGGCCCATCATGGCGGCCGCCGAGCAGCTCTGTTCGCAGCCGGTGACGGATCAGTTTGATCACAGCGCCGCGGGGACCGTGCAGCGTCTTGAAGCGCTGGCGACCCCGGAGATGCAGGAGACGGGCGCAGCGGGGCGGCGCTGCTTCCTGCCCAAAACCCCGGCGCAGCTGGCGGAGATCTATCTGGCGCATCCCGAAGCGGTACTGATTGCCGGAGGCACCGATCTCAGCCTGCAGATCACCCAGCAGCATAAAAGGCTGCCGCTGCTCATCGCCCTGGAGCAGGTTGCCGCGCTCAAGGTCTGCAGTGAATTTGATGACCATTATCTGCTGGGTGCAGGCGCGTCGCTGCAACAGGTCAGCGATTTTCTGGCCAGCCGCATCCCTGGCGTAAGCGAGATGCTGCAACGCTTTGCCTCCCTGCAAATCCGTCTGCAGGGCACGCTGGGCGGTAATATCGGCAACGCCTCTCCAATCGGAGACGCGTCGCCCATGCTGCTGGCACTGAACGCCAGCCTGATACTGCAACGCGGCGAGCAGCAGCGCTGCCTGCCGCTGAACGACTTTTTTACCGGCTACCGGCAGACCCGGCTGGAAAAAAGCGAGTTTATCCGCGCGATTCGTATCGATAAGGTGACGGTGTCACCTGATTTTGTCGCCTGGAAAGTTTCCAAACGGCTGGATGACGATATCTCGGCGGTCTTTGCTGCCTTTAACCTGCACACCGAACAGGGCATCGTGACCGACGCCCGCGTCGCCTTTGGCGGCATGGCGACCACGCCGCAGCGGGCACAGCACTGTGAACAGGCGTTGATCGGTCAGCCCCTTAATGCCGTGACGGTGTCACGTGCAGCGGCCGCACTGGCCGACGATTTCCAGCCGCTCTCCGATTTTCGTGCCAGCAGCACCTATCGGCTGCAGGTGGCGCGTAACCTGCTGCGCCGCTTTCTTCATCGCTATAACGGCGAAATAACCTGTACCGAGGTGACCCGCTATGTCTCATAACCGTCCTGAACTCAACGAAGCGGTAATCAAGGCGCAGTATGCCGCCGATCTGCAGAGCGGCGTGGGCCGCAGTAACCGCCATGAAAGTGCGGAAAAACATGTCTCCGGGGAAGCGCGCTTCATCGACGACAAGCCGGAGTTGCCGGGTCTGCTGCATCTCTGTCCGCGCCTGAGCGAGCATGCACATGCGCGGATTGTGCGCATCGACGTGCAGCCCTGCTACGCCGTGCCGGGCGTGGTCAGCGTGTTAACCTGGCAGGACGTTCCCGGTATCAATGATGTCGGGCCGCTGGAGCCGGGCGATCCGCTGCTGGCGCATGACAAAGTCGACTATCTGGGGCAGATCGTCCTCGCCGTCGCGGCGGAGTCGCCGGAGGCGGCCCGCCTCGGTGCCGCCGCCGCAGTAATTGACTATGAGGTGCTGGAACCGCTGCTGGATGTGGAGCAGGCGCTGGCGCAGCGCAGTTTCGTTCAGGAACCGCACGTGCATCAGCGCGGTGATGTGGAAGCGGCGCTGGCACGCGCGCCGCATCGGGTCAGCGGCGCGTTTCACATCGGCGGACAGGAGCATTTTTATCTGGAAACCCAGACGGCGATGGTGATCCCCGGCGAAGATCACCAGCTGCAGGTCTTCTCCTCAACGCAGAACCCCACCGAAGTGCAGAAGCTGGTGGCAGAGGTGATGGGCATCAGCCTGAATCAGGTGACCATTGATATGCGGCGTATGGGCGGCGGCTTTGGCGGCAAAGAGACGCAGGCGGCCGGTGTGGCCTGCCTCTGCGCCATTGTCGCCCGTCAGACCGGGCGGGCGGCGAAGATGCGGCTCTCCCGCCGCGACGATATGCGTGTCACCGGCAAACGTCACCCCTTCTTTGTGCGTTATGAGGCGGGCGTGGAGGAGGATGGCCGGCTGTGCGGCATCAAAATCGATCTGGCGGGAAACTGCGGTTATTCACTGGATCTCAGCGGATCGATTGTCGATCGTGCCATGTTTCATGCCGATAACGCCTATTACCTTGGCGATGCGCGGATCACCGGCTATCGCTGCCGCACCAATACTGCCTCTAACACCGCCTATCGCGGGTTTGGCGGCCCGCAGGGAATGGTGGCCATCGAGCAGATTATGGATCACATCGCGCGGGAACGCGGGCTGGACCCGCTGGAACTGCGCAAGCGTAACTACTATGGCAAGCAGGAGCGCAACATCACTCATTACCACCAGCAGGTAGAGGACAATCTGCTGGATGAGATCACGGCGCAGCTGGAGGCCAGCAGCGACTATCAGGCGCGCCGGGCGGAGATCAGCGCCTTCAACGCCCGCAGCCCGCTGCTGAAGCGCGGACTGGCGCTGACGCCGGTGAAATTCGGCATCTCCTTTACCTCCAGCTTTCTCAATCAGGCAGGTGCCCTGATCCTGATTTACACCGACGGCACGGTGCAGCTAAACCACGGCGGCACCGAGATGGGCCAGGGACTGAACACCAAAGTGATCCAGATTGTCGCCGAGGTGCTGCAGATTGAGGTCGATAAGATCCAGATCACCGCCACCGACACCGGTAAAGTGCCTAACACCTCGCCAACCGCGGCCTCCAGCGGCGCGGATCTCAACGGCAAAGCGGCGCAGAATGCCGCTGAGATCCTGCGTGACAGAATGACGGAGATGCTCTGCAGGCTGCATGATTGTGATGCCAGCGCGGTGAGTTTCCGCAACGGCGTGGTGCGCGCCGGGGATAAGCACTACACCTTCGCCGAGGTGGCAAAGCTGGCGTGGCTGAATCAGGTGCCGCTCTCCGCCACCGGCTACTACCGCGTGCCGGGGATTCATTACGACCGGCTGGCGGGGCGCGGTAAGCCGTTCTACTACTTTGCCTACGGTGCTGCCTGCTGCGAGGTGGTGATCGACACTTTAACCGGTGAATCGCGCCTGCTGCGTGCCGACATCCTGCATGATGTCGGGGCTTCGCTGAATCCGGCCATCGATATCGGTCAGGTGGAAGGGGGATTTGTGCAGGGCGTGGGCTGGCTCACCTGTGAAGAGCTGGTCTGGAACGACAAAGGTCAGCTGCTGACCGATGGACCGGCGAGCTACAAAATTCCGGCCATCAGTGATGTGCCAGCCGATCTCAGGGTCACGCTGGTGGAGAACCGCAGGAATCCAAAGGATACGGTGTTCCACTCCAAAGCCGTGGGTGAGCCGCCGTTTATGCTGGGCATTGCCGCCTGGTGTGCGCTGCAGGATGCGGTTGCCAGCGTCGCCGACTACCGGCAGCACCCTCATCTGGATGCCCCTGCCACGCCGGAGCGGATCTTCTGGGGCGTGCAGCGTCTGGCAGGAGCAGAACATGATTTACCATGACTGGATAGGCGTCCTGCATCAGCTGCGGGAGAAGCGGCAGAGCTGCGTCCTGGTCACCGTGCTCAGCGAGCACGGTTCGGTGCCGCGTGACAGCGGCAGCAAAATGGTGGTGACGCAGCAGGAGAGCTTCCTCACCATTGGCGGCGGTCATCTGGAGTTTCAGTGCATCGCCCAGGCCAGGCTGATGCTGCAGAGCGGGGCAGGCGCGCCCCACACCGAGGAGTACAGCCTGGGCGCACGACTGGGCCAGTGCTGCGGCGGCAAAACCACACTGCTGTTTGAGCCTCTGCTGCAGGCGCAGCCGGAAATCTATCTGTTCGGCGCCGGGCATGTCGGCCAGGCGCTGGTGAACCTGCTCTCTACGTTACCCTGTCACATCAACTGGATCGACAGTCGTCCCGGTCAGTTCGGCCACGTGCCTGCCGGTGTGGTGACCCAGCAGCCGGAGGAGCCGATCGAGTGCGTGGCGGAGGCTCCCGCCGGGAGCTACTTCATTATCATGACCCACCACCATCCGCTCGATTTTGCGCTGTGCGAAGCGGTGCTGAAACGCAACGACTTTGCCTATGCCGGGGTGATCGGTTCAGAAACGAAAAACCAGCGTTTTCGCTACCGGCTCGCTGGCCGTGGCGTCGGCACGGAACCGCTGGCGCGGCTGCGCTGTCCGATCGGTCTGCCTGACGTCAAAGGCAAGCTGCCCGCCGAAATCGCCGTGGCGATTGCAGGTGAAATAATCAGCGTCTATCAGCAGCGCATCGCCTGAGTTGTCGCCTCAGCCGCAACCTGTCAGGAAAGGTCTTTGCGATGCCCATCAGGAGCGAACCATGAACGCCCGTCAGAATCCCTTCTTCAGCGTCAGCACACTGCCTTATCAGGCGCCCCCTTTTGATCAGATCCAGCAGCAGGACTTCCTGCCCGCGCTTGAGGCGGGCATTGCGGAAAAGCGTCGGGAGATCGATGCGATTGCCCATAACAGCGAGGCTCCCACCTTTTCCAACACCTATGAGGCGCTGGAGAAGAGTGGACAACTGCTCAACCGGGTCAATCTGGTGTTCAGCGCCATGACCTCCGCGCATACCAGCCCCTTGCTGCAGCAGGTGGATGAGGAGATTGCGCCGCAGCTCACCGCACTTAACGATGACATCATGCTCAACCGGCCGCTCTTTTCCCGGCTTGACGCTGTCTATCTGCAGCGCGCCAGCCTGGACAGCGAATCAAAGCGGCTGGTCGAGGTGGTCTGGCAGCGCTTTCAGCTGGCGGGAGCTAACCTGCCGGAGGCGCAGAAACTGCAGCTCAAAACGCTGAATCAGGAGGCGGCGCGTCTCAGCACCCGCTTCACCAATAAACTGCTGGCGGCGACGCAGGCGGGCGGTCTGGTGGTCCGGGATGCGCAGCAGCTGGCGGGGCTCTCCCCGGCCGACCTCGCGGTGGCGCAGGCGGAAGCGCGGGCGCGCGGGCTGGAAAACAGCTGGCTGCTGGTGCTGCAGAACACCACGCAGCAACCGGCGCTGCAGAGTCTTTCCGATCGGGCGACCCGTGAAGCGCTGTTTCAGGCGGGCGTGACGCGCACGGAAAAAGGGGATGACAACGATACCCGCGAGCTGGTGTTACGGCTGGCGCAGGTCAGGGCGGAGCAGGCCCGGCTGCTGGGCTTTACCAGCTATGCCGCCTGGAAGCTGCAGGATCAGATGGCAAAAACCCCTGAGGCGGCGCTGGCCTTTATGCGCAACATCGTGCCTGCCGCGCGCGCCCGTGCGGAACGGGAAGCCGCCGCGATACAGCAGACGATCGATCAGCAGCAGGGCGATTTTCTCCTGCAGGCCTGGGACTGGCGTTTTTATGCCGAACAGGTGCGGCGTGCCCGTTACGATCTGGATGAAAGCCAGATCAAACCCTATTTCGAGCTGAACGCGGTGCTGCACAATGGCGTCTTCGAGGCGGCAACCCGGCTCTATGGCATCCGTTTTACGCCACGTCAGGATCTGCCGGTTTATCACCCGGATGTGCAGGTCTATGAGATTTTCGATGCTGATGAGACCCCGCTGGCGCTCTTCTACACCGATTTCTTTAAGCGCGACAGTAAAGGCGGCGGCGCCTGGATGAGTAATTTTGTAAATCAGTCGACGCTGCTCGACAGCAAACCAGTGATCTACAACGTCTGCAACTACACAAAACCGCCTGCCGGTGAGCCGGCGCTGCTGAGCTGGGATGACGTGATCACGATGTTCCACGAATTTGGTCATACGCTGCACGGCCTGTTTGCCACGCAGCGCTATCCGGGTCTCTCAGGCACCGAAACCCCGCGCGATTTCGTCGAATTCCCGTCGCAGATTAACGAGCACTGGGCCAGCGAGCCGTCACTGTTCCGTCACTACGCCCGTCACTATCAGACCGGGGAGGCGATGCCGGATGCGCTGCATGAGAAGATCGTCCGCGCCGCTCAGTTCAACAAAGGCTATGAGATGAGCGAGCTGCTGGCTGCCGCCCTGCTGGATCAGCACTGGCACGGCCTGACGCCGGACAACGCACCGCAAAGCGTGGCGGGATTTGAGCAGCAGTCGCTGCAGAGCGACAACCTGGCGCTGGCGGCGGTACCTCCGCGCTATCGCTCCAGCTATTTCCAGCACATCTGGGGCGGCGGCTATGCTGCCGGGTATTACGCCTATATCTGGACGCAGATGCTGGCGGACGATGGCTATCAGTGGTTTGTGGAGCATGGCGGGCTGACGCGGGAAAACGGCGAGATCTTCCGGCAGAAAATTCTGTCGCGGGGCAACAGCAGCGATCTGAAAACGCTGTATGAAAGCTGGCGGGGCGCCGCGCCTCAGCTGGAGCCGATGCTGAAAAATCGCGGTCTGGCGGAGGAGTAAGGTGACGGGCTGTCTCACTGACAGCCCGGTTCAGGATCTCAGCCCAGCGGGCCACCTTCGATGGTTTCACACATACCGGCCAGCACCCGCTCGCCGGTTTCGCTTTTCAGTGACTGATACCACGCCGCGGTGATCGCCGGGTCGTGCGCGTGGGTCACCTCGCAGCGTTTACGGGCTTTCAGCACCAGATCTTTGACCCGTTCCACCCGTCGCGCCTGATAGCGCAGCAGCGCATCTTCGATCCCCAGTGAGTGAGACGCCAGCGTCGCGGCCAGCACCACCGCATCTTCCATCGCCGCGCAGCCGCCCTGACCGATATCGGGGGTGGTGCTGTGCGCCGCATCGCCGAGCAGGGCGACGCGGCCTTTTACAAAACGGCTGAACGGCTCGATGTCATGGATCTCAACCCGGTTGGTGGTCTCAGGATTGATGGCCGCGATCAGCTGCTGAACCGGCTCAGCCCAGCCCTGGAAATAGCCGGTTAAATCGGCTTTCACCGTGCTGCGATCCTGCGGCAATCCTTTCGGCAGCGGCACATCAAAGAAGAAGTAGAACCGGTTGCCACTGACCGGCATCAGCGATACCCGCTTGCCGTCGCCGACAAATGTCGTCCACTGATCGGCAGGCGCGATGCGTTCATCAATGGTCACCAGTCCGTTCCAGTTAACGTAACCGGCATAGCGACGCTCCAGCTTCTGCTCCAGCACATACTCGCGCACCACTGAATGTGTGCCGTCGGCGGCAATCAGAAAGTCGCCCCGTGCCTGACTGTTGTCGGTGAAGGTGGCAATGACGCCCTCTGCGGTCTCTTCGACCTGGATGACCCGCTTGCCAAACTGCACCCGTTCACGGCCAAAGGTATCAATCAGCATCGCCTGCAGTTCAGCACGCGCCACCGGGCAGGGGTATTCGCCGACCTGCTGCACCAGCGGGGCCATACTGAAGCGGGTCAGGGGCGCGCCGGTTGCGCCGTCGTGATAGGCCATATAGGCCATGTTGCCGCCGAGTGCGCGCAGTTGCTCTTTCATGCCCAGCGCATTCAGGCACTTTACGCCATTAGGCCAGATAGAGATCGCTGCGCCGACCGGCTTCATCTCCTGCACGGCTTCAAACACCTCAACTTCTATTCCGGCTTTTTCCAGCGCAATGGCGCTGCTCATACCGCCAATCCCGCCACCAATCACGATTGCTTTCATAATGCTCTCCTGTCTGCTTAGAGAGGTTTTTGCAACTTTTGTACCAGACCGGCGCATTCAGAGTGCACGTTAATAATTTATCGTTAATTCATTGGGTTAGAGGGTGTAAAAGGCGTTTATGGCGCAGGGCCTGACACCTGAAACTGCACCATGATGTGGCAAAGCAGCGGGTCAGCGTGGTGCAGGCGCGCGTGCGCTGTATCATTTGTTTCATCGGCAGCGGGCTGACCACCTGGCGTAATCATCAGCGCGTGGGGAGAACCGTCCGTTTTCTGTTTCGTTTGTTTAAAAGTTTTAAACTATATGCGTCATTTCAGGCGATATTAATTTTCACAAATAATTAAACATTCACATAACAAATGGTCCGTTTATTGCCCGTATAAATAGCGGGATATTCAACAAGGGGTTAGCCTGACACAAAAAAACACAGGTGTTACGAAACAGGGAAAAGACCGCTGTTATGCCTGCTTTATCACCGTAAGCAATCATTAGCAAAAGCGGAGAGGCCGCGCCACGCGGGCCTTTTTAGGATATTGCTCAGACGAAACAGCCGCAGCTGCATGCTATAGATGATGCCGTATACAAGGACTCTGGAGAGCGTGCATGAAAATTGGAATTACGAATAATCAATATCCGGAGCAGCGTAACATTTTAGTGAATCCGGCAAATGAATATATCAATCTGAAAAAAGGCAATCTGTTCTATTTTATTAATCCCCTCCGGACCCGCCTGCTTAAGAAAAACAAAACCTTCGTCTTTCAGCCGGTGCCGTTTTCAGGCGCTTCACGGGCTGACATCCTCCATCTGTTCAATGAAGTTGCGATCACCCACCAGAAGTGGGTCGCCTCGTTTGAAACCGAGCTGCCGCGCGTGCTGCCGGTGCCCGGCGTCGCCAAGCGGGATAACCCGGAGCTGAAGCGCTTAATTCCTCATCTGTTAAAAGAGAACTGCCTCGGATTGATTGCGATCTCCGACGCGACGCTGAATATTCAGATGAAGCTGTTCAGCCCGGATGAGGCGCAGAAAATCCGGCGGAAAACGCTGGTGCTGCATCCGCCCCAGACGCTGTTTGTGCAGCATAAGACGCCACGCCAGCCGGGTGTGCTGAAGCTGGTCTTTGCCGGTAATGAGTTTTATCGCAAAGGCGGAGCGGAAGTGGTGCTGGCGATCAGTGAGCTGATTGAAGAGCGCAGCCTGGAGGAGTCGCAGCTGGACGTGCAGTTGATCGGTGAACTCACCAAACGTCACAACGTCGCCCATCGCCAGTTTCAGGATGATGACGCCTTTTATCGCGGCATCGAGAGCCGCATCGCGCGTTACCGCTGTTTCACGCATCAGGCGCGGATGGATAACCGTGAACTGATGCAGCTGTTCCGCGAGAGCGACGTCGGCCTGTTGCCGACCTGGCAGGAGACCTACGGCTTTTCCGTGCTGGAGATGCAGGCTAACGGCTGTCCGGTGATCACCAGCAATGTGCGGGCCCTGCCGGAGATCAATCCTGCCAGCGCGGGCTGGGTCATCGCCAGTCCGCTGAACGCCGATCGCGAATACAGCATCACCACGCCGGAGCAGAAATCGCAGCTGCGCCGGTCGCTGGTGGAGGGGCTGAAAGCGACGCTGCTGGAGATCGTTGAGCAGCCGGAACGGCTGCAGGAGAAAGGCGAGGCGGCGATCCTGCGCATCAAAGAGCAGCATGATACCCAGCGTTACATCGCCAGACTGAACGATATCTACACCCGTGGCGTAATAAATGCCACCCAACACCCGCCTGTGGTCTCAATTTGATAAGATTTCCCTGACGCTGCCCGCCAGACTGGCCATACTAGGGGCAGCGTCCTACAGGAGAACTCTTATGAAACGCATCATCACGCTGCTGCTGTCCGGATTACTGGGCAGCAGCGCTTTCGCTCAGCCCGCTTCGCCTTTTCCGGCCCGTGCCCCCCTGGTTCAGCTGACCCCTGCGGCGGCCCGCTGCGATCTGGCGGCCTGTCAGTCCAACTGCTATGTCGAACGCTCCCACTGTAATACCCGCGACAGCGGTGCCTGCAGTACGCAGGCGCAGATCTGCGTGCAGGCATGTGCTGACCAGTGTAAATAATCTGACCCGGTGAACCCTCTTCGTTGCTAATGAAAAAGTCTCTGTTTTGTTTTGTTCTGTTTTCGCTTTCTGTCCGCTGTGTCGCCGCCGATCTCTCTTCACAGCAGGTCACTTCTCTGGTTAAAGCCGCGATTGAACCGCTGATGGAGCAGCAGGCGATCCCCGGTATGTCGGTGGCGGTGCTTTACAAAGGCCGGACGCAGTTTGTGAATGCGGGCGTGGCCGACACCGATTCGGGCCGCCGGGTCACAGAAAACACGCTGTTTGAGCTGGGCTCGGTGAGTAAAACCTTCACCGGCACCCTGGCGGGGATTCTGATCCGCAACGGTGAACTCCGCCTGAACGATCCGGTGCAGAAGGTCTGGCCGCAGCTGACGGGGGCGCAGTGGCGTCCGGTCCGGATGCTGCACCTGGCGACCTACACGGCGGGCGGGCTGCCGCTGCAACTGCCGGAGGCGGTCACCGATCAGGCGTCGCTGCTTCGCTTCTATCAGGAGTGGCAACCGCAGGCGGCACCCGGTACGGTTCGCCAGTACTCCAACGCCAGTATCGGTCTCTTCGGCGCGCTGATGGTGAAGGGGGACTTTGAGGCGGCGATGGTGAAATCGCTGTTTCAGCCGCTGCGCCTGACACGCACCTTTATTACCGTGCCGCCGTCGATGATGATTAACTACGCCTGGGGTTACAAAAATGGCCAGCCGGTGCGAGTTTCCCCCGGCATGCTGGATGCCGAAGCCTATGGGGTTAAATCGACCGCTCGCGACATGCTCACCTTCATGCAGGCCAACAGCGATCCAAACGGCCTCTCTGCCGGCAATGCCGTGCTGCGCAATGCCATCCGCACGGCGCAGTCGCGCTACTTCAGAACCGCCAGTTTCTATCAGGGGCTGGGCTGGGAGATCTATGACTGGCCCGTCAGTGCTGACACGCTGATCGCCGACAGTGAGAATGGCGTGGCGCTGAAGCCGCAACCGGTGACCCGCGTGGAACCGATCGGGCCCTCCCGACGCGCCAGCTGGGTGCATAAAACCGGTTCGACCAACGGGTTTGGTGCCTATATCGCGTTTATCCCGGAGAAGAACACCGGCATTGTGATGCTGGCCAACAAGAGCTACCCCAATCCGCTGCGCATCAGGGCGGCGTGGCAGATTATGCAGGCGCTGGAGCAGGGCGCAGCAGAGTAACGACGGATACGCGCCGGACTTGCGGTGGTGCCTTCTGTTCATTTGCGCTAAAATAAAAATCAAATGAACAGGAGGGCTGCTATGTCCATCGCCATCTACACACCCGCTCAGCCTCGCCGCCACGCGTCGCTGCTGCATGCCCTTAACCTGCCGGAAACCCTGCCGGATGCGCATCAGCGTATCGCGACAGGATTCAGCAGCGGCGTGCTGAAACGCACCGCGTCGTTGTCCACCTTCGACGAGGGGTGGCTGTGCCGTCTGGCGGGCATCGATCGCACCACCTACAACCGCAAAGTCAAAGATCCGGCGCAGACCTTTTCGCCCGACCAGAGCGGACGCATCTACATGCTGATTCGCGTTCTCTCTGCCGCCAGCAACCTGTTCCGTGACGACAGGGCGCGTCTGGTGCAGTGGCTGGAAACGCCCGCCAAAGCGCTGGGCGGAAAAAAACCGGCGGAGATGACCACCACGGTGGCAGGGGCGGAAGCGGTGATAAACCTGATCGGCCAGCTCGAGCACGGTGTCATCACCTGATGGCGGTTCCCTTTTTTCGCCTGGTGAAGCGTGAATATGCGATGACCGCCTTTGATGGTTTTGGCGCCCGGACGTATGGCGGGCGCTGGAATTCGGTGGGATCGGTCTGTGTCTACCTGGGGTCGAGCCGGGCGCTCTGCGTGCTGGAGGCGCTGGTGCATCTCACCATTCAGGATCTGTCACGCGACTACAGCATGATCGCGATCAGCGTGCCGAAGTCCCTGATCACCGAACTGGCACTGACGGCGCTGCCGGATGAGTGGCAGGCCGATCCTGCGCCCGCGTCCACCCGGCAGATCGGGGATGAGTGGCTCGCCAGCCCGGAGAACGGCCTGATACTCAAAGTACCCAGCACGCTGACCGGTGAGTGGAATGCGCTGTTCAATCCCCGTCATCCGGCAGCGGCGGGCATCATTGCGAAAGCGGTAGTGGAGCCGTTTTTCTTCGACCCGCGCTTCCGGCTGCAATAGTCGCCCCTATACCTCTCTTACACCTCTCCTTTTGATTCCGATAGCGCCTGTGCCGCGCAGATCAGCGCCAGATGACTCAGTCCCTGCGGCATGTTGCCACGCCAGCTCTGACTGCGGACGTCATACATCTCATTAAAGATATCGACGTTACCCTGACCGTCCAGCGTCGCCAGAATCTCCTGCATCGCCTGTTCCGCCTGATCCGTGTCACCCATTTCCGCCCAGGCTTCCACCAGCCAGAAGGCGCAGGCGAGAAAGGTACTCTCCTCCTGCCTGACGCCGCTGTAGCGATAGAGCATGGCGCTGCCGTCGCCCAGCTTCTGCCGGATAGCGTGGTAGGTGGAGAGCATCCGCTGCGGATTAACCGCATTGCCATAGCTGTGCACCAGCGCCAGCGAGGCGTCCAGGCGTGCATCACTGCCGACGTAGAAGAGGTAAGCCTGCTGCGTTTCTGACCAGCAGTGCGACTCAATCCAGTCGCGGATGCGGTCACGTTCCCGCTGCCAGCGGCCCAGCCAGGTCGGTTCGATATGTTTACTTTCCGCCAGCGCCACCGCCCGATCCAGCGCTATCCAGCAGGCCATTTTGGAGTGGGTATAGTGCTGCAGCTCCGGCAGCTCCCAGATGCCGCAATCTTTCTGTCGCCAGTTGTCGGCGCAGCAGTTCGCCAGGTCGCCCAGCAGGCGTGAGGTGGTGATATCCAGCACGTGACCCGCTTCAATAAAGCGCTGCGCGGTCATGAGCATATCGCCATACATACTGAGCTGCAGCTGATCGCGGGCATTGTTGCCGATGCGCACCGGCTGAGAATGCTGATAGCCGCTCAGGGGCGGATAACGCTCGGCGGGCACCTCATCGCCATTCAGGGTATAGCAGGCGCGCAGCCTGACGCCGTGACGGATGATGGTCTGCGACAGCCAGGAGAAGGCCGCCTTACAATCTTCCAGCGCGCCGAGATAGACAAAGGCTTTGATAATCAGGCAGGCGTCCCGCACCCAGGCGTAGCGGTAGTCATAGTTTTTCTCGCCGCCGATGCCCTCCGGCAGCGACGTGGTGGCAGCGGCGGCCAGCGCGCCGGTCGGGGAGTACCAGAGAAACTTCAGCGACAGGGCAGAGCGCCTGACCAGCGCCGGGTAGCTGCCGTCATAACTCAGGCTCTCCACCCAGCTGGTCCAGCCGGTGTGGCTGGTTTCAATCCGCTGGTCGATAGCCTCCAGCGGGGGTACGGCCAGCGGCTCCTTTTCGGTGATCAGCAGGGCGCAGAGCGAGCGGGAACCGGCGGTGGTACGCAGCGTGGCGCAGACCTGTTCATCATCCAGTTCGGTAATGGTGATGTCGTCGCTGGTTCGGAACATCGCCATGGTTTCGGCGATGTGAAACACCTTGCCTTTCTCATTGTCGGCCACCCAGGGGGAACGGGTTTCAGCGGCGGTGCCGAAGCGCAGCGTGATCTGCAACTCCACCTCGCCCTCAACGCCTTCGATGCGGCGGGCCAGCTCACACCAGGGCAGACGGCCCGCCAGCGTGCTGTTGATCGATTCGGTAAGCAGGACGGCGCCGCTGTCGGTGTCAAAGCGGGTCTCCAGCACGTTGCTGTTGTCACGATAGCGTCGCGTAACCTGATAGCTGCCGCGCGGGACGACCTGAAAGTAGCCGCCCAGCCCGGCGTCCAGCAGGCGATCAAACAGCGGTTTCGCATCGAGATTGGGCGCACACCACCAGTCAATGGAGCCATCCGGCGCAATCAGCGCCACCGAACGGCCTTCACCAATAGCGGCATAGTCGCCCAGCCCCGCAAAACCTTCTTTTCTGACCGGCGAATGAAAAACCGGGTTTTCCATGTTCTTTTTCCTTATACCAGGCACAACGATTCGGAGGGGGAGAGAGGCAGGACAAAAAAATGGCCGCTTTACGCGGCCACCAGAAGGGGATTACAGGGTGCCGGTGCCGCCATCAGAACACCAGACCTGACCGGAGGAGTAGCTGCTCTCGGTCGAGGCCAGGGTGACGTAGAGCGGGGCGATCTCAACCGGCTGGCCCGGACGGCCCATCGGAGAGTCGGC
Source organism: Pantoea sp. GM_Pan_3 (assembly GCF_026541045.1). Lineage (NCBI taxonomy): Bacteria > Pseudomonadati > Pseudomonadota > Gammaproteobacteria > Enterobacterales > Erwiniaceae > Pantoea > Pantoea sp. GM_Pan_3. Next base: position 899,228 of record NZ_JALNVA010000001.1, read on the forward strand.
ACCAAACTGCTTCACTTTCTCCATAGGCTGCCCGCCGCTGGATTGCAGTGCGGTCCAGTATGGACCCGGCGCTACCGCGTTGACGCGGATGCCGTCGCCGCCCAGCTGTTTCGCCAGGGATTTGGTAAAGGCCACAATCGCCGCTTTGGTCTGCGCATAGTCCAGCAGGATATCGCTGGGTTTAAACGCCTGCACTGAAGAGGTGTTAATAATGGATGCGCCGCGTGGCAGATATTCCAGCGCCGCTTTGGTGATCCAGAACATTGCATAAACGTTGGTTTTAAACGTCGCGTCAAAATCTTCTGTACTCAGGGTACGAATGGACTCATTAAATTGCTGACGACCGGCGTTATTAACCAGAATATCCAGACCACCTAATTTGTCGGCCGCCTCTTTGACCAGCTGCTGACAGAATTCTTCTGAACGAATGTCACCGGGAATAGCGAAAACTTTACGGCCTTCCGCTTCGATTAATTTAACCACTTCATCGGCATCCGGCTGTTCTTCCGGCAGGTAGTTAATCACCACATCGGCGCCTTCACGGGCATAAGCAATCGCAACGGCACGGCCAATCCCGGAGTCGCCGCCGGTGATCAGCGCTTTACGTCCGGTCAGACGACCGGTGCCACGGTAGCTGGTTTCACCGTGATCGGGAACCGGAACCATTTTGCTGGCAAGGCCTGGCGCCTGCTGGGGCTGATCCTCAAAAGGAGGCTTAGGAAAGTGATCCAGATCGAGCGTCTTGTTAGTGGGTGTGGCCATTGTATGCTCCTTGAACAGTGTTATCTGAGACTGTAAGCCTGGCACAAATGTGATGTTTGTCACATCTGACTGCTGATTCATTGAGCAGATAAAACCAGAGTAAATTAATAATGCAGATAAAGCGTAGACAGGAAATCGCGATTGCGGGGCGAAGCGGCCGAATATTTTTCCGGGCAGGAGAGCGCTATTTAAAGCGAAGCGTAAAACCGGTACTCAATTATTTCGCTGAGAAATAACGTACCGGCTGAAAATAAAGAATGGCGCTCATCCGCCGCGCACCGATCCCCGCCAGACCACATCGACCGGATATATTTTCCGTGCCTGCGGCTGTTCTGTTCGAGGCAGGAGAGTTTCCGGTTGCGCCTCCGCCGCCACCAGCCAGTCAATCGCATCGCGGGCGAACTGCTCTACCGGCTGCGCAAAGGTGGTGAGGTCGTAGGCGCTCCAGCCCGACTGCGCGATGTTGTCGTGTCCGATGATGCAGAGATCCTCCGGGATACGCAGCGCAAAACGGTGACGCGCCTCATCCATAAAGCCGCAGGCGAGCAGGTCGGTGGCGCAACAGACCGCATCCGGGCGGACGCTGCGCGTCAGCAGACGCTGCGCCAGAATCTGTCCGCTCTCATAGGAGGTGCTGCCGAACCGTTCCACCTGCACGGCAATGCCGGCCTGCTGCGCCGCAGTCAGAAAATCGGCTTCGCGTTTCAGCAGGCTCGGCGTTCCCGCCAGCGAATTCACAAAGGCGATGCGGCTGCAGCTCGCGCGCAGAAAGGCGTTAACCGCCATCTCCGCCGCCGGACGGGAGTCAAGGTTAAGGCTGAGCGTGCCGGGCAGGGCGTCGTCGCGGTTAATCAGCACCAGCTGCTGACCGTGCCGGTAGCAGAGCCGGGTAATGCCACTGTCAGGCATGCCGGAGAGAATGATCGAGGCGTCGGCGCGGAAATGGATCGCCTGCTGCAGCGCGGCGGAAACCCGCTCATCCGACCGGTCGGTGTTAATCAGCATCGCCACCTTGCCCGCTTCCTGCAGATACTGGGTCATCCAGCGCACCAGGCTGGCACGGTAGGGCGTATCCACCTCAGAGGCGATCAGGCAGACAATGCCGCTGCGGTTTCGTACCAGGCCACGCGCCAGATGATTGACGTGATAGCCCAGCTCTTCCGCCGCTTTCATTACCCGCTGCCGGGTGGCGTCCGATACGCTGGCCCCCGGTGTAAAGGTGCGGGAGACCGCCGAGCGCGAGACGCCCGCCCGATCTGCCACATCCTGTGCACTCACCACTGCCCTGGGCTGCTGCATCTTCTCTCCTCATCCTGCCGTTGACCGCACTGAGTCTGCCTGAAAATGCAAGGGTGTGCAAAAGATAACAGGGCAGCGAATGTTTCAAATTTGTGACAGCGACTGACAATTGCTCAACAAGTGAATTGACAGCATGGCGGGGTCGCCGTACTACTTTGCACACATGTGCAAAAGCTGGCGCACGCCCTCATCATCCGGCCTCAAGGAGAATCCCATGCGTTATTCCTCTCTGCTCGCTGCTGTTATCGTCAGTTGCCCGGTGGTGCCGTTTGCGGCCACGGCGGCGGGCAGCCTTAATATGATCTGCTCCGCCGATGTGGTGGTGTGCGAACAGATGACCACGCTGTTCAGCCAGTCTCATCCCGATATCCGGCTCAGCATGGTGCGGCTCTCAGCCGGTGAAGCCTATGCCCGAATCCGCAGCGAGGCGCGCAATCCCCGCACCGATATCTGGTGGGCGGGCACCGGCGATCCGCACATGCAGGCCGCAGAAGAGGGGCTGAGCCAGCCCTACAAGTCCCCTTTACTTGACCAGCAGCAGCCCTGGTCACAAAAGGTGGCGGAGATTTCCGGTTACCGGACCGTTGGCGTCTATGCCGGTGCGCTGGGCTGGGGCTACAACACCCGCCTGCTGGCGGAGAAAAAGCTGAAGGTGCCTGCCTGCTGGGCGGATCTCCTTGATCCCGGTTTTAAGGGCGAGATTCAGATCGCCAACCCCAACTCCTCCGGCACGGCGTACAACACGCTGGCGACGCTGGTGCAGATCATGGGGGAAGATGACGCCTATGCCTACCTGAAGAAGCTCAACGCCAACATCTCGCAATACACCAAGTCCGGCTCGGCACCGGTAAAAGCGGCAGCGCGCGGTGAAACCACCGTCGGGATTGTCTTTATGCACGATGCGGTCGCGATGGAAGTCGAAGGCTTCCCGATCAAACCTGTCGCCCCCTGTGAAGGCACCGGCTATGAGATTGGCTCCATGTCGATTATCAAAGGGGCGCGCAACCTGGCGAATGCCCGGGCCTGGTATGACTGGGCGCTGAGTGCGGATGCGCAGTCCCATATGAAAGAGGCGAAATCGTTCCAGCTGCCCTCCAACCGTCAGGCGGAAATCTCCGAGTATGCGCCGCGTTTCGAGAACATCCGCCTGATCGATTATGACTTCAAAACCTATGGCGACTCGGCGAAACGCAGGGCGCTGCTGGGGCGCTGGGACAGAGAGATTGGTGCCAGCGCGCACTGAAGCGTGGCACGGCCCGGCCGTCAGACGCCGGGCACGGGCCGAACCGCGGTGGCATCAGCCAGTTGTCCGCTTCTCCAATCGAGGTGATGTATGAATGCGCACAATCGCCGTTTAACCGGCGCGCTGCTGGCGGGGGCCGTGGCCCTGACGCTGCTGCCCTGGTACAGCCTGGAGCAGGGATTCTTTGCGGGTGACTGGCTCTTTCGTTCTGCGGAGGAGAACAGCGCACCGGCCCTGTGGCAGCTCGCTCAGCAGCCCTGGCTTCTGGTCGCCGTGGCGCTGTGGGGAGGCGTTACCGCCTGCGCCTTTCTGCCTCCCGGCCGGACCCGCAGCACGCTGCTGCTGCTGTTCAGCGTCTCCGGCATCCTGTTTCTGCTGCTGGAGGGGCATGCCATTGGTTTCAGCGGCTGGAACTGGCTGTGGCTGGAGCACCTTACCGGGCCGCTGGCTCAGGGACAGCCCGCCATGGGCGCGGGAGCCTTACTGCTGCTGACCGTTTTTCTGCTGATCTTTGCCTTTGCGCTGGCAGAGCGCGGTGTCCTGAAAGGCGACGCCTTTGTGGTGGCGGCGATTGTGCTGCTGGTGGCGCTGGTCACCACCTTCGTGCTCTATCCGGTGCTCAGCCTGTTTGTCGCCGCGGTGCAGGACAGCGATGGCAGCTTCAAACCCGATGGGCTGATCGCCAGCCTGCAGGACCCGGCCATCTGGAGCCTCGGCTGTTTTACCGGCGGCAACTGCGGGACGGCCTGGCGAACGCTGGGACTGGCGCTGATGACGGCCAGCGGCTCGACGCTGCTGGGGCTGGCGTTTGCGCTGGCGGCGACGCGCACGGCACTGCCGTGTAAGAAAGCGCTGCGGATGCTCACCGTTCTGCCGATTATCACTCCACCGTTTGTCATCGGTCTGGCGCTGATTTTGCTGTTTGGCCGCTCTGGCGTCGTCACCGAATCGCTGGCGTCGCTGTTCGGCATTGCGCCGGGACGCTGGCTCTACGGGCTGACCGGGATCTGGATTGCGCAGGTGCTCTCGTTTACGCCGGTGGCCTTCCTGGTGCTGATCGGGGTGGTCGAGGGCGTCAGTCCCTCACTGGAGGAGGCGTCGCAGACGCTGCGAGCCAGCCGCTGGCGGACCTTCTCCCGCGTGTCGCTGCCGCTGATGGCTCCGGGGCTGGCCAACGCCTTTCTGATCAGCTTTATCGAAAGCATGGCGGACTTCGGCAATCCGATGGTGCTGGGCGGCAGTCACGGCGTGCTCTCTACGGAGATCTTCTTTTCAGTGGTCGGCGCGCAAAACGACCCGAGCCGCGCGGCGGTGCTGGCGATGATCCTGCTGGCCTTCACGCTGGCGGCCTTTCTGCTGCAGCGTCTCTGGCTTGCCGGGAAAAGTTTTACCACCGTCACCGGGAAAGGCGACGGCGGCCGTCATGCCATGCTGCCGCGTCCGGTCAGATTTGGCGTATACGGGATGGTGATCCCATGGGGGCTCTTTACTCTGGTGATCTACGGCATGATCCTCACCGGCGGCTTTGTCCACTCCTGGGGGCTCGACAACAGCCTGACGCTGGATCACTACATCCGCGCCTTCCGTGTCACCCTCACTCAGGGGGAGCTGGTGTGGCAGGGCGTGGCGTGGAACTCCTTCTGGACGACGCTGGAGATTGCCCTGATTGCGGCCCCCCTCACGGCGATTGTCGGGCTGCTGACCGCCTGGCTGATCGTGCGTCAGCGCTTTGCCGGACGGCAGACCTTTGAGTTCATGCTGATGCTGAGTTTTGCCATTCCCGGTACGGTTATCGGCGTGAGCTATGTCATGGCCTATAACCTGCCGCCGCTGGAGATAACCGGCACCGCGATGATCCTGATTGCCTGTTTTGTCTTCCGTAACATGCCCGTCGGGGTGCGTGGCGGCATTGCGGCGATGAGCCAGCTGGATAAAAGCCTGGATGAAGCGTCACTCACGCTGGGCGCAACCAGTTTCCGTACCCTGCGCAAGGTGGTGCTGCCGCTGCTGAAACCGGCCATCAGCGCGGCGCTGGTGTACGCCTTTGTGCGTGCCATTACCTCCATCAGCGCGGTGATCTTCCTGGTCAGCGCGCAGTACAACATGGCGACCTCGTACATTGTCGGGCTGGTGGAGAACGGTGAATATGGCGTCGCCATTGCCTACTCCTCGGTCCTGATTCTGGTGATGCTGCTGATTATTGGTCTCTTCCAGCTGCTGGTGGGCGAACGCCGCCTGCGCCGTGTCACCCGACCGGCGGCCCTCGCCGCCACTCCCTCTGCATCCACCCTGACTCAGGAGAGCACCGTATGACGACACATCAGGCCGGATCGGTGGTTTTTGACCATGTCTCAAAACGTTTTGCCGGCTTCAGTGCGGTGCCGGATCTGTCACTCACCGTGGAGCCCGGCACGCTGGTGACGCTGCTCGGGCCCTCCGGCTGCGGCAAGACCACCACGCTGCGGCTGCTGGCCGGGCTGGAACATCCTGACGCGGGCCGCATCCTGATAGGCGGTAAGGATGTTACCCATCTGCCCGCCAACGCGCGGGACGTGGCGATGGTGTTTCAATCCTACGCGCTGTTTCCGCACATGAACGCCCTCGACAACATTCTCTATGGGCTGAGCGCCGCGGGCATGAACCGGCGCGAGGCGCAGGACCGGGCGCGTGAGGGGCTGAAGCTGGTGGGGCTGGAGAATCAGGGGCAGCGGCTGCCCTCGGAGCTTTCCGGCGGGCAGCAGCAGCGCATTGCGGTGGCGCGTGCGCTGGTGCTGGAGCCGCAGGTGCTGCTGCTCGATGAACCGCTGTCGAACCTGGATGAGCGTCTGCGCCGTCAGGTGCGCACCGATATCCGCGATCTGCAGCAGCGGCTCGGCTTTACTGCGGTCTATGTCACCCATGACCAGGAGGAGGCGCTGGCGGTCTCCGATAAGATTATTGTCATGAAAGAGGGGGATATTGCTCAGGAGGGGACGCCGGAGACGCTTTACCATTCCCCCCGTTCGGTCTTTATCGCGGACTTTATGGGGGAGGCGAACATCCTGCCCTGTGAGGTAGAGCAGGCCGGCGCGGAAGAGGCGCTGGTCCGTCTCGGCACGCAGCGCTTCCGGCTGCCCGGTGCGGGAGTGCGGACCGGCCCGGCTCAGCTGGCGGTGCGGCCCCGCTTCATGACCCTCTCCGGCGACGGACAGGGGGCACTGCAGGGGGAGATCACCCACAGCACCTGGCTGGGTGACCATATCGAATATGAAGTGGCCACTGAACTGGGCGCGCTGTTCATTATCGATCCGCTGATGGAGCAGCGTCTCCCGCTCGCCACCAGGGTTGGCGTTAACTTCAGGGCGCAGGGGCTGGCCCTGATCGCGCACGAATCTGATTAAAACTGAGGAGCTGGCATGGCATCACATGATGAAATAATGGCGCGTCTGGCTGTCGCTGAGGCCGTTGCCCGTGAAGGCGGCGCGACCGCGCTTTCCTACTTTAACCGTCGCGAGACGCTGGTGGTGGAAACCAAATATGATCTGCAGGATGTGGTCTCGATTGCTGACCGTGACGTGGAGCAGCAGATCGCGGCCCATCTCCGCGCCGCCTTTCCCGATGACGGTTTTCTGGGTGAGGAGAGCGGTCTGCAGCCGGGAGCATCGGACTACACCTGGGTGGTCGATCCTATCGATGGCACCAGCCCGTTTCTGAACGGAATGCCAAACTGGTGTGTTTCGGTGGCCGTGCTGCGCGGCGACCTGCCGGTCATCGGGGTGATCTTTGCCCCCCTCTATGATGAATGCTACGTCGCGGCGCTGGGGCAGGGCGCGACGCTCAACGGCCGCCGTCTGGCCGTCGATCCGGCGCGCACGCTGCAAAACCACGTCACCGGATTCGGGGCGAACAGTCACGTGACCCCGCAGCAGGTTGGCGAGATCGTGGCCGCATTGCTGACGGCAGGCGGTAACTTTATCCGACTGGGTTCCGGCGCGCTGATGCTGGCATGGGTGGCCGCCGGACGGGTGGTGGGTTACTACGAGCCCTATATGCACGCCTGGGATTGTCTGGCGGGCTACTGCCTGGTGAAAGAGGCGGGCGGCTGGTATCACCCGTTTAATACTGAAGGCGACCGCCTTACCCGCGGTGCACAGGTTCTTGCCGTGGCACCCGGTGCCGAAGCCGACCTGCGCCGCATCGCCGGTCTGTGACCCTGTCACGCCAGCGCGATGCGGATCGGTGTGGTTATGCCGGCCGGAGTCTCTTCGTCAGATAGTGACGCTGCATGCCGGTCTGCGGAAAGTCGGGCAGGGACATCTGCTGCTGATATCCCTGCTTCTGATAGAACGGTAGCGCCTGAAAGCTGAACGTATCCACCAGCGCACAGAGACATCCGTCCGCCACCGCCGCCTGTTCCGCCGCGCTGAGCAGTTCACTGCCCAGACCGCTGCCCCGCAGCGTCTCATCCACCCACAGAAAATCGATACAGAGCCAGTTTCCTTTGCGGGACGCGATTAACCCGCCCCGTAATGTCCCCTGCGTGTCGCGATGCATGACCGACAGCGGCCCCCAGTTCTCAGTCTGGATAAACTGCCGGTTGTACCCGCCGAGTCCCGCCAGTAATGCTTCGCGGTCCTGCTCGCTGATCTGATGGGTGATGCTGAATCTGCTCATTCTCTTCCTCTTTTCTCCGTGGATTATGCGTCCTGAATTATCCCCCACAAGGGATAAAACTCTCTTTATCCCCTGCAAGGTATAAAAAGCAATTTATCCGTTAAAGAGGATAAAAGCACATTTATACCCTTTCGGGGATAATACGGCTGCGCTATGCTTACCCTCTGTGATCCAGAAGGAGTCACCCATGATATATAGTCCGATTCAGCTGGCAAACCGGCTGAAACTTATCCGCCAGCGCAACGGCTGGACCCAGAGTGAGCTGGCAAAAAAAGTGGGCCTGAAGCAGGCAACGATCTCTCACTTTGAAAATGCACCTGACAGCACCTCACTGGCTACGCTGTTTAAGCTGCTGCAGTCGCTGGAGCTGAGCCTGGAGGTTCAGGAAAAAGCGGCACCGGCGCCAGCGCCACTCAATGACGAGGATGACTGGTGATGCAGAAGCTGATGGCCTGGATGAACGGCGAGCGGGTGGGGGTGCTGACCCGGCAGCGAAACGGCGCACATGAGTTTGAGTATGATGCAGGCTGGCTGCGCAGTCCGCTGGCGCGTCCCCTTTCCCTCTCTATGCCGCTGCAGGTCAGGCCGATCACCTCCGCCGCCGTGATTAACTTTTTCGATAACCTGCTGCCCGACAGCCCGGCGATCCGTGACCGGATTGTGGCGCGCTATCAGATAAAATCCCGCCAGCCGTTTGATCTGCTGCAGGAGGTGGGACGTGACAGCGTCGGCGCGACCATGCTGCTGCCGCCGGAGATGCCGCTGCCGCCGCTGCAGGCACGCTATGAGGTGCTGGATGAGGCGCGGCTGGAAAAGGTGTTGTCGGCCTATCAGTCCGATATTCCGCTGGGGATGCTGCGTGAAGAGACCGATTTTCGCATCTCGGTGGCCGGCGCGCAGGAGAAAACGGCCCTGCTGCTGACCGATGAGGGCTGGAGCATTCCGGCCGGGGCGACGCCAACCTCCCACATCATCAAGCTGCCCATCGGGGAGATTAAGCAGCCTGCCGCCACCCTGGATATGCGCGAAAGCGTGGAGAATGAGTATCTCTGTCTGGCGCTGGCCCGGGCGCTGGGAATGGCGGTGCCGCAGGCGACCATTATCCGCGCCGGGGCGATGCGGGCGCTGGCGGTGGAGCGGTTTGACCGGCGCTGGTCCCGCGATAAGACCCGGCTGATCCGGCTGCCGCAGGAGGATATCTGCCAGGCGCTGGGGATGCCATCCTCAACTAAATATGAGTCAGACGGCGGGCCGGGCATAGAGACGATCATGCAGCTGCTGATGGGCTCCAGCCAGGCGATAGCGGATCGCTACCGCTTTATGCAGTTTCAGGTTTTCCAGTGGCTGATCGGCGCAACCGATGGCCATGCAAAAAACTTCTCCCTGTTTATTGAGCGCGGCGGCAGTTACCGGCTGACGCCATTTTATGACGTCATCTCAGCCTACCCGGTACTGGGTGGCACCGGCCTCAACAAGCGGGCGCTGAAGCTGGCGATGGGGCTGTGCGCCACCAAAGGTAAAAAGATGGCGATCGACAAAATCTATCCGCGCCATTTTATCGCCACGGCAAAGCGCGTCAGTTTTGATCCGGCCAGTATGGAGGAGATTTTTGACTTCTTTATCCGGGCCTTTCCCCAGGCGGTGGTTTCGGTGCGGGATGCGCTGCCCGCCGATTTTCCGCAGCACATCGCCGACGCCATTTTCAGTCACTCACTGATCATGCTGGAGCGGTTACGGCACAGAACGTGATGGAGAGCGCGCACACCGGTAAGAGGATGATGGCATTTGGAAAAGGGCCTCCGGGCTGATAAGTTAACGAAAGGTTAAATCTTATTGCTGTCAGGAGTTTTCATGCTGGATATTGTTCACTTTCCGCTGTTTCTGGCGTCGGTGGTGCTGCTCTGCATTACGCCGGGCCCCGATCTCGCTTATGTTGTCGGACAAAGTGTGGCTCGGGGGCGACAGGCCGGTGTTCTCTCGGCGTCGGGCGTGGCGCTGGGAATCTGTACGCATGCAGTTGCCAGTGCGCTGGGCTTAACGGCGCTGATTGCGGCCTCGCCGCTGCTGTTCACCGTCATTAAATATACGGGCGCAGCCTACCTGATCTATCTGGGGACGAAGATGATCGTGGCGACGTTCCGCGTCCGTCACGTCGTCAGGCCGGAGGGAGTGGAGGCGGTCGCACAGACTGAAACCCGTCAGCTGCTGCTGCGCGGCTTTATTACCTCGATAACCAATCCCAAAGTGCTGCTGTTCTTCATCGCCTTCTTTCCTCAGTTTGTGACGGTGGAGGGCGATCATCATGCCGTCTCCTTTCTGCTGCTGGGTCTGGCCTATGCGCTGACGGGCCTGATAACGGATGTGCTGTTTGCCCTGCTGGCAGGCGGTGCCGCCGGCGCCGTTGCGAAGAATCAGACCCTGCAGAAGGCGCTCGATCGGGTGGTGGGTGCCACCTTTATCGGGCTGGGCATCCGTCTGGCGCTGACGCGTCGCTAACCGCTTTTCATCCCGCCCGAAACAGACCTGTCTCACCTGAAACCGGCCCCGTCAGGCCGGTAATAATTTGTATAAGTTAACTGAGAGTAAAACGCAGGCGCATCTGTCAGGATACGCGCCTCAGAAAGCTCCTGGTTGCTCTCATTCGATGAAATGGTTTACCAAAAACGCGGTTTTGTTTGCCTGCAAAACTTCTCTTGCCGCGTTTATTGCACTCTCTGTGGCGCTGCTTCTTAACTTTGAAAAACCTGCCTGGGCGCTCACGACCGTTTTTGTGACTTCACAACTCTATGCGGCCTCAACCGTGTCGAAATCCCTGTTTCGTCTGCTGGGTACGCTGCTGGGGGGCCTCTTTATTCTGCTGATCTACCCCGAAACGGTGCAGTCGCCGGTTCTGTTCAGCCTCTGCGTGTCACTGTGGGTAACGGTCTGCCTCTATCTCTCCCTGCATGACCGCACGCCCAAGAGCTACATCTTTATGCTGGGCGGGTATAGCGCCGCCATTATGGGCTTTCCCGACGTGGATACGCCGTCAGCCATTATCAATACGGTCATTTCACGTATTGAGGAGATCACGCTCGGCATTCTCTGCAGCACCCTGGTTCACCGGCTGGTGTTTCCGGTGTCGATGCATCATCTGCTCGGTCAGAGCGTGAATCTCTGGTTTCAGAATGCGCGCAGGCTATGCGATGAGCTGATCAGCGGAATGGCAAAGAACAAATCGCTGGAGCGGGAAGATATCCTGATTCAGATGGCGGGTTATCCGCTGAACGTTGAAACGCTGCTGACCCACTGTGTCTATGAGGGGGAGGCGGCGCGTAACGTCATCCGTCTGGTCAGCGTGCAGTATCAGCATCTGACCTATCTGCTGCCGACGCTCACCGCGATTGAGTCACGGCTGGGCGTACTGGCGGAGCTGAACATTCGTTTTCCAGCGTGCGTGACCGATGTGTTTCAGCAGTTTCTGTTGTGGCTGCATCACGATCGCGTCAATGACATCAACGGACTGCGTGAAGCGATCAATGCCGGGCAGGCCAGCCTGGAGCAGTCGTGGCGGGCAGGGGAACTGGCGACCGAGGAGAGCCTGCTGCTGATCGGTCTGCTGGAGCGGCTGGCAAACTTTGTGCGCATTGCCGATGCCTATGAGAATGTCAGCGCCCGTGCCGGGGATCTCTACAGTCATGGCGACGGAGCGGCTATCCGTAATATCCGTGAGCATCGCCATATCGACAAAGGGCTGTTGAGGCTGTCGGCGCTGACGGCTTTTCTGGCGACCTTTCTCTCCAGTCTGTTCTGGATTGGCAGCGGCTGGGCCGACGGGGCGAATGCACCGCTGATGGCGGCGATTATCAGTTCGTTTTTTGCCGGTGTCGATTCGCCGGTGACGCCGATGAAGCTGTTCGTCAAAGGGGTGATGATTGCGCTGGTCGTGAGCCTGTTTTACATCGCTTTTCTCATCCCGCAGGCGAACACCTTACAGGCGCTGATGATCTGTCTGCTGCCCGGTCTGATGCTGCTGAGCCTGGTGATTGCGAATCCGGCCACCAACCTGATCGGGCTGAGCGTGGCGATTCAGATCCCCGGCTTTATCGGGCTGAGTCACCACTTCGTGCCCAATCTTATCGTTACCCTGAATGCGGCGATCTCTTCGATGGTGGGGATTATGTTTGCCGTTGTGCTGACGGCGCTGATCCGCAACAAACGACCTTCATGGATAGCGCGAAGAGCGGTACAGCGCGGCCTGCGCGATCTGTTAGGGTTTATCAAAATGGTGGAGCGTAACGCCGCCACGCTGCTGTCACGGCAGCAGTTTATTGCACGCATGCTCGACAGGGTGAATATCATTCTGCCGCGGAAACGGCTCGACCCGGTGCCGGATATCGTGGTGGGGGGCTATCTGATTACGGAAACCTGGCTGGGGGCGAACTGCTATGACTTTTATGCGCGCTATCGCGAGGTGCTGGAACGGCATGGGATTGATAGCGGGCAGATGTTTCACGAGCTTGCGCTCTATCTGAAGCGCAAGATGAAATCACTGCAGTTAACGCCGCATCAGGATTTGCTGGAGGAGCTTGATCTGCTGCTGCTGCGTCTGGAGCCCCTGGCCCGGCAGGAGAGTGAAGCCGTCGCGCCCCTGATCCACCTGTTTAACATCCGGGTCTCGCTGTTTCCGCATCAGCGCTGGCCGGAATGAAAGGGTAGAAACGCGGGCTGGTGGTCTGAAGAGGCTGGTGGCCCGGAACAGGTCTTAACGGCAATCTATTTTAGTTACATCATACATTAGATCTCTTCCTATAACTGAGATTCAACATCATGCCTGTTTGTAAGGTCTGACAGAAAAGGGAGGCGGGATCAGACAGAGCGGGCTGACAGAATCGCGCCCGGAAGCAGGGCGCGAATTGCAGATCAGGGGGTATCAGCACTGTTCACGGGGCTGAAGCTGATAGATCCAGGCGCTGAGCTGCTGATTATCGTGGGTAGAAACGCACACTTCGACGCGATCATAGCCTTCCTCAAACGCATCCAGCATCGGCCAGTGAGCCGCCAGCTTATCGGAGGTAAAGAGAAAACCCGGCACCTGCGGGCCGTGCTCATCCAGAATAATGCCAGGAAAATCAGCCGCTGCCCCCCAGCCGCGTTCATAGAAGGTGCCCGTGACCGAACCGGCGAGCCACTCTCCGCCGATATTCTCCAGGATATGCGCATTTTCACGTCCAGGGCAGAGCGTGCCGTAAACAAATAAACGTTTCATTTTCCCTCATCCAGCCTGCAAACCGAAACAGGCAACTTTAGCGTGCCGGGACGCCATTGTCCTGCAAAACATTCACTTAAAAGCCGTGGTGTAGTTAACCGGAATGCCCTGGTCGTTGATCACCGTATAGTTCAGCGCCGTTCCGTGAGAGAGAGCGGCCTGACTCTCTGCCTGCAGTTCCGCGTGCGGGGCGATCATCAGGTTTTTAATCGCTGCCTGACCTTGAGGTTTGACGTTCAGGCTCATAAACCAGGGCGTCGGGTTGGTTATCGTGATTTTATCTCCCGTGACGGCGAAACGAAGCTTTTCCGGGTCGGTCGCCTGAGGCGCCTGAAGTCCCGCAGGCCGGATAAGAATCTTCAGCCGGATTCGCAGCGGCAGCACGACTCTGCGTTCAGCTGCGTCAGGCGCTTTTTTCAGCGCCGGAATCTGGTAAATATTCAGCCAGAAGAGACTCTCTTTACCGGCGGGAAGCGCATCGCGTGAGGTCAGCATCAGGCGCAGCGATCGCATCTCGCCCGGAACCATTTTTACCACTGGCGGCAAGACAAGCACGGGCGTGATGCTGGCATCCGGTGACAGCGTCACGTTACCATCATCCGTCCAGAGTTGCAGAAACGTCTCGGTGTTGCCGCTGTTGACGACGTTAATCGACTGCGTCAGATCGGCCTGATTAAACACGATCCGGGTCTTATCCACGTTGACCACTGCCCAGACGCTGGACGAGAGCAGAACGCCAGATAACACAATGAGGTTACTGAAAACTGACCACAACCTGTAATTGCGCATTTACTGCTCCTGCTGTAAGGGTTTGCCCACTGATGGCTTCAAGGGAGGCGGTAAAATCACCGCTGTAGATATCACTGCCTCCGGAGGAGACCTGCGAGGTTAAATCTTTGTAGGCATACCAGCCGCGGCTGTTGCCGGTGCCAGTGCTGGCGCGGTCCGGCAGTAAATTGATGGGGGTATTGTTGCTGTCATAAATTCTGATACCGACGCCGGAGGCGGCAGTGCTGCTGCCATAATGGGTATCCAGCAGCCAGGTTAACCCGCCGCCCGAGGTGGTCAGCCCCAGATTTCTCGCCTGTATAACCGCATTAGACTGGTTAACCAGAAAGCCCATGGCGACATTGGCCGAAGTGGTCGTCGACGTGGCGGTGCCGGAGAGTGCGCCCGATTCGCACTGAATGGAGATCGTAAACGGAGCCTGGCTTTTTCCGCCTGCCGCGAGGGTGCTGACGCTCACGGTAGGCAGCAGTACCACCGAGGGATAATCCTGAACTTCACACAGTGCGCCGCGCACATAAGTGACGTTAGAGTAGGTGCTCCACGCTGCCGGCCAGTTACGGTACCAGCCGTACCAGTAAGAGAGGCTGTCCTGGCCCACCTGGAGGCTATTGGTGTCGAGTCCCGGACCTTTAAAAGCGATGTAACCCCGCGGCTGTGTCCAGGTGTCCACGTAGCGATTACTGTTGCTGGCGTAATAGCGGGTTGAGTCAATTTTAAACATCTCATACAGCACATTGCTGAAGGCGCTGGCCGGGATGTAGATATAGGCGCCATCGGAATACCAGTCGCTGGCCGTCAGCTGACGCGCTTTCCAGTAGCGGCTGTAATATTCGCCGGTTGAGAGGTTAGTCAGCCTGACCGCGACATTTGCGGCGACATCATAATAAGCGCCGTCCACTTCAGACGTAACGTATTGCCCGGCATAGGGACTGTCGCCGTTGGTGGCGTACATCTCATACAGGCTGTCGGCATCCGCCACGGCGCAGCGGTAGAGAATCTGATTAGCCGAGTAGGGAACGTTACTGGCCGAGGAGAGAAAGCTCCCCACTGAGCTGGCCAGCAGGGTGCCGGAGGGCTGAAAGGTCTTTCCGCTGTTAATGCTGATCACAGACGGCAGCCCGACATTCCCGGAACAGGTGTCGCAGGCACCGGTCCAGCTGGCGGCGGTGTAGCCCGCCGCAATCGCGCTCTGAGAGAGCGAAGAGGTGGAGGTGACCACGCTGCAGTTCGCCCAGGCGGGCACATTAAGCAGCAGTAACACGATATACAGGAGTAATTTTTCGATTCTCACACTATTCACCCTTGCGGCAGACGGCATCCAGGCGAACGATATTCTCATTCACGCGTCCGGTTATCTGATAATTAACGAGGCAGGTTTTATGCCCTTTATTTTGCCAGCTGACCCTTAAGGTGCCGGAGTCATGCGGAACGCGGGCATAGACCTGTCCGCCCTGACCGACAATGCCGATGACGGTATTATCCGCGTCACGGACTTCACTCCCCATCGGCGGAATGTCCTGATCGTCACTCTTCAGCGCGATCAACACCGCCTTGCCCTGCAGGGTGGCAAAATGAATCCGCGTCACGGAACCGGCATAGGGCACCACGCGCTGGCTGCCGCCACTTAATTCCGCATCGCTATTCATGTAGCGGGTATCCAGGCTGACGGTATTCGCCTGATAAGGCGTGAGCGAAGGCAGGATGGCGTAACCCGCATGATCGATAACCGCGCCCTGGCCGTTACGCACGCTGGCGCCCTGAGCGCCTTCCGCATGAATCAGCGCAAAGGTATCGCTGGTATAGGGGCCGGCTGTAATACCGCCGGAATGGATCAGCAACGTGCCCGACAGACCCAGACCCGCCTGACGGTAGTTATCACCCTGGCCATAGTTCGCTCTGACGCCGCCCACGCGGGTATTCTGCTGCACGTTTCCGCCAAACGAGGCGCGCTGGCTGCCGCTATTCTGCGTCTGCCCGGTTCCGCCATATAGCGACCAGGAGAGCTGATTGTTCTCGCCCGACGAACCGGTGAGTGAGAGCGTGGAATTGCGCGTCTCTTTAGACTGGTTGTAGTTATAGGCCACGGAAGCGTTGTGATTGCTCCAGTTCAGCGGGACGGAAACATTCAGGGCAACAGTATTCTCGGTGTACTTTTCCCGATAGCTATTATCGCCTTCGTCCAGGCTCAGCCCGAAGCGATCGCTGCTCCAGGTGGTGCGCTGGCGGGCGACGTTGAGACTGTAACTGATGTTATGCCAGCTGTTGTTGTAACCGAGCTGAAGCTGGGTAATGCGGGAGCGGTTATTGTAATAATCCGCTGTGCTGGCACTCAGGCTGATCAAGCCATAGTCAGCCATTGTCTGACTCAGCGTGACAGAAAAGTTATTACGCTGATGCAGCGTGTCGGAGTAGTAGCGGAGGCCACCATCCTGCTGGCGACGTACGCCCAGCACATCCTGCAGGTCGCGATAACCGCTGGTTGAGTAGCGATAGGCAGCCAGGACCACATTGGTGCCGGTGGTAAAGGTTTTGCTGTAGCTCAGTTCAGCGCGCCATCCCGTGGCAGTCTGGTTCTGTGCCACCTTTGCATCCGAGAAGGTGGTATTCAGTCCCACGGCGCCCGCCGCAGAGCTCCAGACACCACCAAGCAGCCAGGCCTGATAATCCTCAGCCAGGCGCGAACCCGCCGTCGCGGTCAGCTGGTTGCTGATACCGCGCTGCAGCAATCCTTCAAAGAAGGTGTTATTGACGGAGTAGAACTGCCGCACCCGTCCCAGGGCAACGGAGTAGTGCCAGTTACCCGGCCTGACCGAATCGGGCACCGAGGCATAGGGGACGGTAAACGAGGACGTTTTGCCACTCGCTTCAACAATCTCCACGTCGAGATCGCCCTGGCTGCGGGTATTGTACAAATCGTTAATGACAAAAGGTCCCGGAGCCACGCTGGTCTCATAAATAACGCGATTGAGCTGCCTGACGATAACCCGCGCGCTGGAAGAGGCCACGCCCCGGATCTCCGGCGCGTAACCCCGACGGCTTTGCGGGCGCATCCTCTCATCCGTTGTCAGCTTAATCCCGTTATAGGACAGGCTGCCAAACTGCGAACTTTCTGTGTAGCTGTCGCCAACGGTCAGCACACTGTTCAGCGGTTCGATGGGGCGCTGAAGCCAGGTTCTGACCGTGGTATAACGCGCGTCGCTGCCGGTGACGTTATTGTCGATAACCCGCAGATTGCCCTGATGGCGCAGCTGCCAGTTATCGATATTGGTGCCCGCCGTGACACCGCTCCAGAGATACTGATATCGGTAACCGGAGGCAGTATTTTCCGTCCAGCTGTAGTTGGTGTTATGCCGGATGAAAAGGGCGGTGATCCCTTTATCCCACTCGGAAACGGGGATGGTTCCGCGAGGCAGACGGATTAACTCCGCATCCGGAATCGTCAATTGCAGCCGCAGTGATGACTGATCAAATTGCCAGCTGGCCGCGGAGGAGCAGTGACGCAAAGGCTGGCATTGCTCGCTGGCTGCGGTTTTATTCAGTGACTTAAGGCGCAGTGATTCCGCCACATTCAGGGGAAGGCAGGGTTCAATGGGCTGACCTTTTTCTGCTGATAAAAAGGTGAGGGTGACACCGCTTTTGATCAGCTTATTATTGAGATAAATGTCGACATAATAGCTGCCGGGGGCAATCGTCTGATGATTAAACTGTTCGATGTTCTGGCCAAAAGCCGACCCTTTAAACAGTGAAGGATCAAAGTAATATTCCTCAGCGTGTCCATACGTTGAAAAAGTGAAGGAGGCACAGAGAGGTAAAAAAAGGGTGCAGATATTACCTGGCTGCAAGCGGATAATCTTCACTGACTTTCGCTCCCTGGTCATTCATTGCTGAAAGAGAGACCACGCTGTTCGCGGGTAACGCGTGCGTTGCCGCTTTGCACCTGACAATTTTTTTAGAGAAGGGCGCAATCATATCGGCGTCGCAGGCTATTTTTTTGTCTGCTGCTTTTATGGCTACGTCGGTCAGCGAAAAAAACCAGGGCTGGGTGTTATTGATTTCGAGGCCCTCTTTTTTCGCCGTTATTTTTATTCCGCTGAAAATATCCCCCGGCTGACCAATCGCCGTAGGCCGGTAGAAGAGTTTCATGCGGTTACGTAACATTAAAACGATACTGTTACGGCCTGACTCGCCCTGAATATTGGCGGGCGGAATTTGCAGGGAGTTGAACCAGTAGACCGTTTCGCGATCCTGCGGTAAAGAGGTCTCTGGCGTGAAGCGGATTCTCAGCACCTGACCGGTCAGAGGCTGAATCCGGAATAACGGAGGGGTGATAATAAAAGGCACGTCACTCTTATCGCCCGGTTGCGAATCCATATTGCCATTATCAAACCAGGCCTGAATAACATACGGAATATTATCGTTGTTCTTTAACTGAACATCGACGGAGAGAGCATTGCCGGGATAAATAATACGGCTACCCAGAATCGTGACGCTCGCCTGGACTTTATCCGAAATAAACGTCATCAACAGAATGAAAATGACGAACAGTGAGGGGTAGAGCACAATGCGTGAATACATGTCAGAGATCTCAAGCGTGGCGTGCGTACCCGGGATACCGGATACGCACGAAAACGATTACTGATAAGTCACGGCGTATTGCAGTGATGCGGTCACGGTCCCGGCCGTTGGTGTGCCTGATGCATAGTAGCGGGCAGAGTAGGTGGCAGAGCCTGAGGTTTCCCCTGCCTGAAGCGTCATATCGCCGCTGCCGGTGTAACCGCTGGTCAGATCGACGACGGTATCTTTCGGGTCGAGGATCTGAACCTCAACGTTTTTCGCGGTGCCGGTGTTCGACAGGTTGCCGGCAGCGCTGACGTTATTGCCCACGAAGACCGTGGAGATTTTCGTGGTCTTGGTGCTGTCACCGGTACAGCCGCTCACGCCTACGGTGAAGGGGGTTTCTCCCGCTGTCGCACCTGAGGCCGCAAGGTCAGAGGTACTCACGGTTGGCAGCAGAACGACAGGTGAAGCGTTGTTACCGTTCACCGACACCGAACAGGTTTCGGTGGTCACTTCGCCCTGGAAGTTAATGGTGTTATCAGAAGCCGCAGAGACGCTGGCTGAAACCAGCGCGGCACTGATTAACACCGCAAGATTAAGCGTTCTGAAATGGGTGTTCATGTCATACTCCTTTATCATCGTTATACGGAAAGCAATTGGTTGAGGCTGATGCCCATTTTCCGGCGAATAGCCTCTTTGATGTTATAAACACGCTTGATTTCAACTCCCATTTCTCTGGCAATAATCGGCAGTGAGAGTCCATTCACTGCCAGATCAAGGAACTGAACTTCATCCTGTTTAAACGCATTCACTTTTTTTCTGACGTCGCCCTTCAGGCCGAAATAGCAGCCATTAATCTGACGGCTTATCTCTTCACGCGACTGATCGGCATAAATAACGGTCTGGATACGCAGGTCTTCTTTTTGCCAGAACGCGGCAAGGGATTGCATATAGCGATCGCTGACGATAATCAGCATCAATCCGGTGTTTTTTAAATATTCAATCCAGTTACTGTTGGTAAAATACCTGATATTCTCTCTTGAGAAGTCAACAAATATGCATCCCCGGCAAAAGATGCTTTCATATTTACCCGCCACCATGCTAAGCAGGGATGAAGAGAAAAAATGATTTCCTCCGGGCCAGGTGGTTATTTTTTGCAGCGGACATCGGTTATAAATGTCTGATGCGCGATGGGCGAGATCACAGCCATATTTACAACTGGCGCAGCGAATTTCCTCTCTGGTTATCTTTATCATAATATTCTGGTGCTGTTGCGAGAGTTGTATTTATTTTATCGATAAAAATCTCCGCGTTTCAAGGCGATGAAAATTACCCGCTATTTCCTGCATTCGGATTTTTCTTAACGCACCTCCTCTGTGGCCTGGCGTAATATTGATTGAAAATTCGGGACAAAAACGTCTGCCGCCCACTCAGTCGTACTGAGAGACCTGGATTTTTTTACGTCTGTTAGGAATATTTCGCAAATAACGCTGTTTTGATCAATAAAAATTCCGCACGCAAAGCTAAATATGCACGAATTTTGATCAGTGTCATTTTTTGTATATTTTTGACGCCGGATTGTGGTTGAGGAATACCTGTTTTTGTCGCTCTTAATGCAAATCCTCTTATTAATACCCGTTGGTTATTTTTCTAATCCTGTTGAGTCAGAACCTCAAAAATACTATTTATCGCTCAGGAAATCCTTTTATTAAGAAAAGTCCTGGTAACAAAGATGTTAATTGACGCATCTGCTAAAAATATTGATCTAAATCAGTAATTTAGCGCGTGTTATCTGTTCTGTTTTCAGCATTGTCATTAATTCTCTATTTAATTTTACGCAGGAAATGATTATTCAGCTTTTGTATAAAATAATCGCCGCGCATTGACGTTTGGCTGCTCTGGCCGGTTTTAATAAACCAGTAAGGCTGATTACTGAACAGACAGAGCAGGGATGTTATGTTGCTTTGTCTCCCGTAAACGTCTTATCAAAACCGATTGTCTCTGACTGAATCTCTGCAGGTCATCAACAGGCGCAGCCGATGCGGCAGGCTTTATCATGACGATGCGCGTACGTGTACAGGAGCAGGCGTTGTTGGTGCCGCTGAGCGAGAGTAAAAAGCAGGCGTTCAGGAGACGCATTTACAGCATTTCTGTGGCCGTCAGCCCTGATAAGAGCGCTAATTTTCACGTAGCGACGTCTCTGGCGGAGTGCGGAAAGCCGCCGGATGGCGTTAAACGAACAAAGCGCAGAGACGTGCAGACCGGACGCCCAATTCAGAGCAAAGCGGAGTGAACTGAAAAGCTGAGCGCGCAACATGTCACGAGCGCTCAATTCCTTCACTTAGCCGTAAAGATGAAGCCGGATGTGATATCTTCGGCATCGGGCACTGAAGAGAGCGAGTGAATCAGGCTGCGAAGAGAATGCCGGACGGATGCGCAGCAAACCACAAGGCATTCAGAAAAGCGGATGCATGGCGGTGAGAAGATGAGGCTAAGTTGCACAGAGATTCACGGCCAGGCAAAAAACAGCCAGGATCGGTGCCGGAAGGTAAACAGCGGAGCCCAACCCTGATAATGATAAAGATGCGCATAATGTATATTATGTTAAATAAGATATCTGATAACGGCTGTGGCTGCTTTATCTCGTTCCCTGCCGTGCTGCTGCTAACTTCGTTCCTGCCCGTCTGATGAGGCAATTATGATTCCCGGTCAACCCGATACCGGCTGTTCCCTTAGCGACGATAACTTTCCGCGTATTCATCTTCCGGCACGTCTGCTGATTAACATCAGGCGATTCTTTGCTTCCACTATTTTGAGCTGCCTGCACTGAAGCCTTATCAATGCCTTGGCATCGTCCCAAAAACACCCGCCTCCCCGGATGATTCCTCTTTCACAGCCATCCCCATCATTCACGGCTTTCCCTGAAAGCCAGCGCTTCTGGCGTGTGTACGTGACTTTGCGGCTGATGATGCCGGTAAGATCCTGGGTAAATGCATCCTGGCTACTTCTGCTGGCAACGGATCCTGTTTCACGGCCAGTTCAGTAACGGGCGCAGATGACGCCCTGACAGGCAAATCATTCAGCGTGCGTCGCGCAGGCATACCGGCCCGATGACGCAAACCGCGTGGTTTACGGGCCGTTCGGTGAGCATGGCCCTGAATCTTTTCATCCCTCTGAATCAGCTGGATTTTATCACCCGCCAGGGGCTACAATCCCGGAGCATTCAATAGAATGCCCCCCAGACACCTGACGGGTTTCTGTGACGCCGTCACGCTTTATGTCACTGTTTTCCCGGCCTGCGGTTCTGCTGCCCTCTCCTTTTACATACTTTCTGGCCGCCGTTTCATCCTGATTAGCGATGTCAGCACAGAGCTCAACTCAGGCAATGAAAGAGATCATGTATGATGTAACTAAAAGGCATGCGCTTCTGGGAAATTTCACATTTAGCGCCGTTAAATGTCCCTTTCGCCTCAGCCCGATTACGCTTCAGCACAACAACACGCATTCCAACAGTCAATAAAGGAAACATTGATGAAAAAGACAACGGCTCTGATTGCCACCTTACTGATGACCTCTGGCGCATCTGCTGTCGCCGCTCAGCCTGCCGCTGCGAAAAATCCACTGAGCGTACACGTGCTCAACCTGCAGACCGGTCAGCCCACCGCGGGCATTGAAGTCGAGCTGGATCAGAAGCAGCAGGATAACTGGGTGAAACTGGCTTCTGGCGTGACGGATAACAATGGCCGCATCAGCGCCCTGTTCCCGCAGGACAAAACGGCCAGCGCCGGCAGCTATCGCGTGGTATTCAAAACCGGTGATTTTTATAAGAAGAGCAGCCAGAAAACCTTCTTCCCGGAGATCCCGGTGGAGTTCAACATGGAAGCCAGCGGTGAGCACTACCATATCCCCCTGCTGCTGAGCCCGTTTGGTTACTCAACTTATCGCGGCAACTGATTGATTCTGCCCAATCCGTCATTCAGGTGCCGGATTGGGCCTCTCCCGCTATCCGCGCCGGAAAACAGGCCACCAGCCAGTCGATAAACACCCGCAGGCGTTGCGTGACGTGCCGGTTCTGCGGATAAACCAGATGAAACGGATACCCGGCAGGACGCCAGTCGCGCAGGATCTCCACCATCTCACCCTGCCGCAGAATCGACGACAGCGAATAGCTGAACGTCTGAATGATCCCCAGCCCGGCCAGCCCCGCAGCCAGATGTCCGTTGCTCTCATTGACGCCAATGCGATGCGCACTGGTTACTTCGATTTTTTCCCCGTCACGTTCAAACCGAAACGGAAATGGCCTGCCGGTCTGCGGAGAGAGATAGCTCACCAGCCGGTGACCGTTGCGCAGTTCATCCGGATAGGCCGGTACGCCAAAGGCTTTCAGATAGGCGGGCGTCGCACAGGTGATCAGCGTGGCGTGCCCAATCAGACGGGCGATCAGTGAGGAGTCCATCAGCGGACCGCCGCGGATCACACAGTCAGCATTGTCACTGATCAGGTCGATCGGACGATCCGAAACGCCGAGATCCAGCGTAATGTCAGGATAGCGGGCAAAGAAATCGGGCAGCAGCGGAATCAGAACGTCCCGGGCAGTCGAACCGCCGACATCAATGCGTAACTGCCCGCGTGGCTTACTGCGCAGTGCATTAAAACAGGCATCCACATCCTCAAGGTCGTGCAGAATACGCAGCGCCTTCTCATAATATTCGCGCCCTTCCGCAGTCACGGTCACGCGCCGGGTGGTCCGCTGCAAAAGCCTGACGGAGAGATGCGCCTCCAGCTCCTGCACCAGCTTGCTCACCGTCGCTTTCGGCATGTTCAGCGTATCTGCGGCACGGGTAAAACTACCGCTCTCTACCACCCGTGAAAAGGCTCTGATCGCCAGCAACTGATCCATTCTCTGCCCCTATTGTCCACCCGTGTGGATAGTCATTTTCATTTTAGCGGATTTATCCGTCAATCCCGCTCTTTTACAGTGGCCCCCTGTCCGGCAGCGACGCTGACCGGGAAGCTTATCCTCATTCACTGACCGACTCCGGAGACGACTTTATGAGCGCATCACTCGCAGGAAAAATTGCCCTGGTCACAGGCGGAACAAGCGGAATTGGCCTGGCCACCGCACGGGAACTGGCGTCACAGGGCGCGCAGGTCTTTATTACGGGTCGCCGTCAGGCGGAACTGGATGCCGCCGTCGCGGACATCGGTGGAACGGTCACCGGTATCCGGGCCGATGCGTCACAGCTGCACGATCTCGACGACGTGTATGCCCGGATTGCGTCACAGTCGGGCCATCTGGATATCCTGTTCGCCAACGCCGGCGGAGGCGACATGCTGCCGCTGGGGGCGATCACAGAGGCGCATTTCGATCGTATCTTCGACACCAACGTACGCGGCGTGCTGTTTACGGTTCAGAAAGCGCTGCCACTGCTGGTTGATGGCGCGTCGGTTATTCTTACCGGCTCTACCGCCTCGGCTCAGGGTACCGCGGCCTTCAGTGTCTACAGCGCCAGTAAAGCCGCCGTGCGCAACTTTGCACGTTCATGGGCGCTGGATCTGAAAGATCGCGGCATCCGGGTGAATGTGGTGAGTCCCGGCCCTGTCCGTACTCCGGGCCTGGGCGGGCTGGTCAGTGAGGATCAGCGTCAGGGCCTGTTTGATGCGCTGGCTGCGCAGATACCGCTGGGTCGCCTGGGTGAGCCGCAGGAGGTGGCCAGAACCGTTGCCTTCCTGGCGTCAGATGCCGCCAGCTTTATCAATGCGACAGAACTGTTTGTCGATGGCGGAATGGCGCAGGTGTAACGTTACGCTTCAGACCCTGTGGCTGTCGCAGCAGGGTCTTCTGCTCCCCGACGCCGGGACACAATCACAAAATGTCACGTTGCATTACCCACGGTCTCCTCAATCCCCCGCTATAGTTATTGCCTGTCACATTCGTCATAACACCATGGAGATCACATGAGCCAACTTTTTTCCACTGTCTCACTGGGCGACCTTACGCTGGATAACCGCATTGTGATTGCGCCGATGTGCCAGTACTCAGCCGAAGCCGGTAATGCTACAGCCTGGCACCGCATCCACCTGGGTCAGCTCTCTTTTTCCGGCGCAGGCCTGATGATTATCGAAGCCACGGCGGTAGAAGACATTGGCCGCATCTCTCCCGGCGATCTCGGATTGTGGAATGATGAGAATGAAGCCGCACTGAAAACGGTGCTGGAGGATGTGCGCCGCTACTCCTCGATTCCGGTGGGCATTCAGCTGGGTCATGCCGGACGCAAAGCGTCGTGCGCGGTGCCCTGGGAAGGCGGCAAACAGATTGCACCGGATGCCGGCGGCTGGCAGACCATTGCCCCATCAGCCGTGAGCTACAGCGCGGATGAAGTCAAACCGGTCGCGATGAGCGCCGATGACCTGACCCGGGTGAAGCAGGCCTTTGTGGAGAGCGCCCTGCGTGCAGAGCGTCTGGGGCTGGATCTTATTGAAGTGCATGCCGCGCACGGCTATCTGCTGCATCAGTTCCTCTCTCCGCTCTCGAACCAGCGCACCGATGAGTATGGCGGATCGCTGGAGAACCGTATGCGCTTCCCGCTGGAAGTGTTCAAAGCGGTTCGTGACGCGGTTCCGGCCTCACTGCCGGTAGGCGTTCGCATTTCCGCGACGGACTGGGTCGAAGGCGGCTGGGAAATCAACCAGTCCATCGCCTTCTCGCGTGAGCTGGAAGCTCTGAACTGCGCCTATATCCATGTCTCCAGCGGCGGACTGTCGGAAGATCAGAAAATCAGCGTCGGCCCTAATTACCAGGTTCCGTTTGCCCGCGATATCCGTGAGCAGGTTTCCGTTCCGGTGATCGCGGTCGGCCTGATCACTGAGCCACAGCAGGCCGAGGATCTGCTGCAACAGGGCGAAGCCGATCTGGTGGCTCTGGCGCGCGGGATCCTCTACGACCCGCGCTGGCCATGGCATGCGGCCGCCGCGCTGGATGGCAAGGTGCAGGTGCCACCTCAGTATCTGCGCTCCGAACCGCATGACGTAAAAGGCATTCTGACCCAGGATCAATAAGCCTTTCCCGGCAGACCGCTTATACAGGGGTCTGCCGGTTAACTTATAAAATGCCCTTCAGCCGCAGATGCTGCAGCAGCATGATGGTCTTGGCATCCATGATTTCTCCCTGGTCAATCGCCCTGAGCGCCTGGTCGAAACCAAGCTCCAGCACCTCAATATCCTCGCCCTCCTCTTCGATGCCGCCGCCCTCACCGCTACGCGGCTGATCCCCATATTCGGTAATAAAGAAATAGAGCTTCTCGGTAACGGAGCCGGGACTCATAAAGGCTTCAAACACTTTCTCTACCCGGGTTACCCGATATCCGGTCTCCTCTTCGGCTTCTGCCACAATCCGGGCTTCCGGCGACGCGTTATCCAGCAGGCCAGCCGCCGCCTCGATCAGGAAGCCATCGTGTCCATTGAGGAAGATGGGGAAACGGAACTGGCGGGTCAGCACCACGCTGCGTTTTTCACGGTTGTAGAGCAGGATCGCCGCGCCGTTACCACGGTCATAGGCTTCACGGCTCTGCTCCTGCCAGCGACCATCGCGGCGCAGCAGTGAGAACGTATATTTTTTCAGGGTATACCAGTTATCTGACAGCAACTGCTCATTGAGGATACGCACACGGGAAGAGGCTTGCGGCATGACAGGCTCCGGGAGTGATAGACAGCCTTTACGCTATCATGCACAATCGTGCACATTCAAGAAAAATCATGCAGAGGACAACGATGCTTTCCAGTCAGCGGAAACAGACAATACTGGCGCTGCTCGCCCGTGAAAAACAGGTGCAGTCGCGCGATCTCAGCCAGCGGTTCGGCCTTTCTGAGGACTCTATCCGCCGTGACCTGCGTGAGCTGGCGGCAGAGGGATTGCTGCAGCGGGTGCATGGCGGTGCCCTGCCGGTCTCTGCCGCGCTGGGCACCTTTGAAACACGCAAAAACGTGCAGACCGCATCGAAGCAGGCGATCGCGCAAAAGGCGGTTTCGCTGATCCAGCCGGGGCAGATCGTGCTCATTGATGGCGGCACCACCAGCGCGGAACTGGTGCGACGCTTACCGCCGACGCTGAGCTTTACTGCCGTGACGCACAGCCCCAGCGTGGCACTGGCGCTGGTCGATCATGCGCAGGTGGAGATTATCCTGATTGGCGGGCAGCTCTATAAACACTCCGTGGTGACGGTGGGCGCCGCGATGCTGGAGTCGATAAGTCGCATCAACGCCGATCTCTTCTTTATGGGTGTCACCGGTGTGCACCCGGCTGCCGGACTGACCACCGGTAATTTCGAAGAGGCTACGGTGAAGCGGGCGCTGGCCGGACGCGCAGCGGAAACCGTGGTGCTGGCATCAGCAGAGAAGCTGAACGCCGCCTCTCCCTTTGCCATTGGCGGGTTGTCGCTTGCCTCAACCCTGGTCGTGGAAACGCCGCCGGATGAGCCGTTACAGCAGGCGCTGACCCGGCAGGGTGTCACGGTTATCTGAGATCGTAGCAGGCCTGCAGCGCCAGATCGGGGCCGGTGAGCGGACGCTGCGTGGCGGGAAACCGCTGCGCCACCGGCGTCATTGAGCTTTGCGCCAGAGCCACCGCCACCGCGCCCTGCTGATAGGCCTGTTCTGCCGCCGCCGCAATCAGGTCAAAATAGCGGATCGTGTTACCCGCCTTAAAGGCATCCCATGCCCCCGCCACCAGCTCCGTGTTCACCTGCGTGCCGGGCTGACAGAACAGCGCCCGGGTGGCCGCCACGGTCGATTCTGCCGCGCAGAGCGCCACCGCAGGCCCCGCCTGGCGATGCAGCGCCTCCGCCAGCATTCTGTCGGTGCGCATGACCCTTTCCTGCACGGGGAAATCGTCGGCTACCGGGGCCAGCGTCGAACAGGTGATCAGAATGGCATCAAACTGCGGCAGCACGCCCTCAATCAGCCGGGCCATCCTGAGACGTAAGTCACTGTCCATCCCGCCGCGCTCTTCGGCCTCAGCCAGCAGTGCAGGCATGACCAGATGATTCAGCGGCGGGGTGTGACGCGCCAGCGAGTCAGCAGCAGCATCGAAAATCGCAATGTTACTGGCCGCAGTGTGGAAGCAAAGTATGTTCAGGGGACACTCCGTTTCATTAAAAGATCAGCTTTCGACATGCCAGGCTGCATGCTGAATCACCACACGATAACCATCATTGTCACTGAATGTCACGCCCTGCTGATCCCAGTAAGGATTAAAAGAAGGCACCCGCCGGAATCCTGCCTCATCCATCGCGGCGCAACGGGCCAGCCAGTCAGGCCGATGTGGCAGGTAAAGCACCAGCAGATCCTCTTGCGACGGTGACGGCGTCAGGGGATGCGTAAGTGACTGTGTAAATTCCAGATGCCAGGCCAGACCCGGCGCGCCCAGCATCACGCCACTGAATCCCTCATGGTCGGTAAAGGCACCAATTTTCTGCAATCCTAACCCGTGACAATAGCGCTGAGACATTTCTGTCAGGCTGGTAACCGGCCGTGCGATTCGCATGTGCTGAATGTGCATGGTTCTCTCTCCTCTCTGTTTACTGAGTTCTATCACACTCATCCGCCCGTCCCGTGGCCCCGGATGCGCTGCAGAATCGCGCGAAGCAGTTTAATCAGGGCGCGATTTTGCAAGCGAATGTGAATATCACGCCGTCCGGGCAAGGGGCCGTCATCGCCTGACAGACGCTGTGTCACTCTGCCCGCAACGCTGCAATCGCTGGTGAGGGGAACGGTCTGCCGCTCATCGTGCTAAAGGCATTCCCCTCTCCGTCATCTACACTTTTCCGGTATTCATACGGCGATGCCCTGTGCATTGCCAGGCCATAAAAGGATGACAATATGACTGAACACGCGCCTCAGAATCACGCCTGGTTACTGGCTTCACGCCCACACGGCGAGCCGACCAAAGAGAATTTCCGCCATGTGGCGCAGCCCGTGCCGGAACTGAAAGAGGGTGAAATTCTGCTGAAGACGATCTACCTGTCGCTCGATCCCTACATGCGTGGCCGGATGGATGAGGGGAAATCCTACGCCCCGCCAGCAGAGCTGGATCAGCCAATGGTGGGCGGCACCGTCTGTCAGGTGGCTGAATCAAAAAACAGCGAGTTTCAGAAAGGCGACTGGGTCCTGTCGCAGAATGGCTGGCAGGAGTATGCCGTTTCCGATGGCAAAGAGATCGCGAAGCTGGGCAACAACCTGCCCAACCCTTCCTGGGCGCTGGGCATTCTCGGTATGCCAGGCTTTACCGCCTATATGGGCCTGATGGACATCGGCCAGCCGAAAGCCGGTGAAACCCTGGTGGTCGCCGCCGCAACCGGTCCGGTCGGCGCAACGGTGGGCCAACTGGGGAAACAGAAAGGCTGTCGCGTGGTCGGTGTGGCGGGCGGTGAAGAAAAATGCCGTTATGCCATCGAAACCCTGGGCTTTGATGCCTGCCTCGATCACCACAGTGCTGACTTTGAAGAGCAGCTGAAGAACGCCTGCCCGGATGGCATCGATATCTATTTCGAAAACGTGGGCGGTAAAGTCTTTGATGCCGTGTTCCCGCTGCTGAACACCGCCGCGCGTGTACCGGTCTGTGGTCTGGTGTCGGCGTACAGCCAGCGCGAGCTGCCGGAAGGCCCGGACAGAACCTCCCTGATCATGGCGGGTATCCTGAAACGTCGTATCCGTATGCAGGGCTTTATCATCTTCCAGGATTACGGCGACCGCTACCCTGAGTTCCTGAAGGCGATGACGCCGCTGGTGGAGAGCAAAAAGATCCACTATCGCGAGCACATGATTGAGGGATTGGAGAACGCGCCACAGGCGTTTATCGATATGCTGAACGGCAAAAACTTCGGCAAGACCGTAGTGAAGGTCGGCGGCTGATGGAATTTGTGTGCCACGTCAGTGACGTGGCACACGTCTCGATCAGTGTGGCTGCCGGGAAACGTGTTCGGCAGCCGCTCGGTTAGCCTCTTCTGCCGCTTCTCTCAGCGTTGCCCCGATGCTCAGACGCTGACACAACACGCCGACAAAACAGTCCCCGGCACCATGGGTGCTGACCAGCGTCACCTTCTGCGCCACCAGCGTGTGCGTCTCTCCCGCCTCGCTGAAAGCGACGCCGTGTTCCCCTGCGGTCACGACCACCCTGGCAAAGCGTCCCGCCAGCGACTCCGCGGCCGCGCGGGCTGACGTCAGATCCTGTACGCTTATCCCGCACATATCGCGCGCTTCAATGGCATTGACCACCAGCAGGTCGATACACGCTTCAAACGCCGCCGACAGGGGGCGTGCGGGCGCGGCATTGACGCAGACCCTAATCCCTCGCTGTTGCGCCGCCCGGGCCGCACAAAGATTGACCGTTTCCGGCACCTCGTTTTGCAGCACAAGCAGTGAGACATCCTGCCAGAAGCCTGGCTGTTCGAAAGTCTCCAGCGGAATGTGCTGATTGGCATTGGACACCACGACGGCACCGTAATCCCCTTCGGCATCGGTAATCGCGACACTCATGCCGGAAGGTATCGCCTCGATCACACTCACCGCCGTGCAATCGACGCCAGCCTGCTGCAGAAAGTCCCGCAGAAACTGGCCCTGCTGATCGCGTCCCACCGAACCGGCGAACCGCACCGCAGCCCCCGCCCGGGCCGCCGCCACCGCCTGATTTCCGCCCTTGCCGCCAGACTTATAGTGACAGGCACTGCCCATCACCGTTTCGCCTTTCTCCGGACGATGAGGCGCGTCCAGCATAATGTCGTAATGAAGACTGCCGGTGACTGCAATTTTGCTCATAGCTAGAATTCCCGCAGATCCTGAACCGCATGCTGGGTTTTCATCAGGTTCTTCTCCGCCCGCTTCAGATCTTTCTTGGCGATAGCGACAAACAGCGCGTCCAGAATATTGAGCTGGGCGATGCGTGACGCGGCGTTTTCACCCAACAGATGCGATCCCTGAGAGGTTGAATTGAGGACCACATGCGCACTCTGCGCGATCGGCGATTCGGCGTAGTTGGTAATGGCGATCACTTTCGCACCATTTCTTCCCGCCAGTTTGACCGGATCGTTCACTGCGCGTGTTGCACCCGAGTGGCTGATGGCGATAACCACATCGTCATCAGATAACACGGCGGCTGACATCAGCATGATATGGGCGTCATCATAGGCGGTCGACTTGATGCCTATCTTCAGCATCTTGTGTGACAGATCCCGCGCGACGGCGGCAGAACCGCCAACGGCATAGAGATCGATATGACGCGCTTTAAAGATAATGTCCGCCGCCCGATTGAACTCAGAAACATCCAGAATTGATAGGGTCTCTTCAATCGCCTGGATTGAGGTTCTGAACACTTTGGCCAGCAACTGCTCCGACGAATCATCCGGCTCAATTTCCGCATGCAGCCCCGCTACTTCAGACTGGTTGTAATAGATCAGACCACTTCTGAAATGTCTGAAGCCGGTGAAGTTAAGCTTTTTGGTGATCTTAACGATCATCGCTTCAGAGACATTATTCTCCTGCGCAATCTCTTTTAAGGATGACTGCTCGGTAATGTCGGTTCGGGCAATGATGGCCTCAGCCACCCGACGTTCTAACGGCGTCAGCTGGGGCAAACGCATACGAATCTGAGCACCAATGGCTCGCGGATCTTGCTTCATTACCTGCCTCGGGTCGCCCGGTCAATCAACATCGCTATGATAATAATAAGGCCGGTAGCGAGCAATTGGTAAAAGGCCTGAATATTCAGCAAGGTCAAGCCATTACGCAGCACGCCGAGGATCACCACGCCAATCAGCGTCCCGAAAATGCTCCCTTTCCCTCCCATCAGTGAAGCCCCACCAATGGCCGCCGCCGCGATAGCGTCCAGCTCCCACAGGTTACCGATGGTTGGCTCGGCAGCACCCAGGCGGCCAATCAGAATCAGCGCGGCCAGTGAGGCCAGCAGGCCGGAGAAGATGTAAACCGTCACCTTGGTGCGCTTCACGGGCACACCGGCAACCCGTGCCGCCTCTTCGTTGCCGCCAATCGCCAGAATATATTCCCCCAGCGGGGTTTTATTCATGACCGTCCACAGCAGCAGCGCGATGATCGCCACAATCACGATGGGGGTCGGGATACCTAAAATCGTGCTGTTGATCAGGCTGCGAAACGCCAGCGGAATACCGAAAACCGGATTTCCGCCGGTCGAGATCAGCGCAATGGCCCGGAACAGCGACAGGCCACCCAGTGTCACAATAAACGGCTGTAGCCCGGCATAAGCGATGAGTGACCCGCTGAACAGACCACACATCGCGCCGACGCCCAGCGTGGCGAGGATCGCCAGCGGCACCGGTATACCTGACGCCATCAGGGTCGCCCCCAGCACCGCCGAGAGAGCCGCGGTGGGGCCGACCGAAAGGTCAATCCCGCCGGAGATGATCACCAGCGTCATGCCCAGTGCAATCAGGGCGTTGATCGAAGACTGCTGCAGAATATTCAGCAGATTTGGCAGTGTGAAAAAGACCGGCGACAGAAACGAAAATGTCACCACGATAATCAGTAAGCCGATTAAGGTACCGGCATCCCGTACGTTAAATTTAAGCCGCAGCGCGGGACGGGTATCCGGCCCGGTAGAGGTCTGAGTGGTCATAGTTATCACCTTAGTGAATGTCAGGTAAGCGGTCAGGCAGGCTGGTCGCTCTCTTTAATGGCATAACGGGCAATGTTCTCTTCGGTGATGGCGCTGCCGGTAAGCTCTCGGGTGATCCGCCCTTCCCGCATCACCAGCACCCGGTCTGAGATGCGCATAATCTCGGTCATCTCTGATGAGACCACCACAATGGCTTTGCCCGACTGCGCCAGCTTTTCAATCAGATGATAGATCTCAGACTTGGCGCCAATGTCGATGCCACGCGTCGGCTCATCAAACAGAAACACATTGGCGTCCGCCGCCACCCAGCGGCCGATGATCACCTTTTGCTGATTACCGCCGCTCAGCGTGCCGATGGTTTTTTCGATATCGAGCGGGCGCAGCTTCAGATCGCCCATTACGCGCAGCGCTTCCCGATCGAGCCGGGCCTGGTTCATCAGCCCCGCCAACGTGAAACGGTGCATCGATGGCAGCGCCATATTCATCTTCACGGCCCGCTCTTTGATGATGCCCTCTTTTTTGCGATCTTCCGGCACCAGGCCAATGCCCGCCTTAATGGCGGCGCGCACGTTGTGGTTCTGCACCGGGTTGCCGTTGACGCTCACTGAGCCGCGCGTGCGCCGGTCAATACCGGCAATCAGCTTCAGCAGTTCAGTGCGACCCGCGCCGACCAGCCCGGCGATCCCCAGCACCTCGCCAGCCCGGACGCTGAAGTTCGCCCCAACCACCTCATTGCCGCGCGTCAGATCCTCGACCCGCAGCACTTCGCGATCGCTGACAAACGTCTGATGATGGAGTTTGTCGATCTTCCGTCCGACCATCTTCGCGACGATGCTCTCTTCATTCTCCTCACGGATATTGACCACGCCGACCTGCTTACCGTCACGCATAATGGTCGCGCGGTCGCAGACCCGGAAAATCTCATTCATCTTGTGCGACACGTAGATCAGCGAAACGCCCGTCGACTTCAGATCGCCAATCAGCTCGGCCAGACGGTCAAACTCCCGTGGCGTCAGGCTGGAGGTTGGCTCATCCATCGCGATGATTTTTGCGTCGTCCAGCAGCGCACGGGCAATCTCAACAATCTGCTGCTGCGACACTTTGAGATTCCGGATCGGCGTATCGGGATCGATAGTGGGATCCAGCGTCTTCAGAATCAGCGCAGCCCGCGCCAGCTGCGCTTTTTTATTCACCCATAAGCCTCCGGCGCAGGTTATCGGGCGACCCAGAAACATGTTCTGCGCGACGGAGAGCTCCGGAACGTGCTGCAACTCCTGATGGATCATCGCAATCCCGGCCTGCCGGGCGCTGAGTGGGCTGCGGATCTGAACCCGGTTGCCGTTGACGCTGATCTCTCCGCTGTCCGCACCGCGTACGCCGGAGAGGATGTTCAGCAGCGTCGACTTGCCCGCGCCATTTTCTCCGATCAGCGCATGCACCTCGCCGGGCCGCACCGTAAAATCGACATCCTGCAGCGCGGCGGCGTTACCGTAACTTTTACTGATGCCGCGCATCATTAAGCGAAACTGTTCCATACCCGCTCCCGCTGACTTATTGCTGAACCAGCAGCTGACGCAACCGCGCGTTATCTTTGGTTGAGAACGCGTCGACATTCTCTTTGGTAATCAGCGCCTGAGGCGTTGAAACCACACGCGACAGCTTCTGACCGTTGATCAGACGGATCATGACGTCCATTGCCACTTCACCGGTAAGAACCGGAAAGCTGTCTACCGTGCCGGTCAGTTCACCGCGTTTAATCGAGGCGTAAGCATCAGAAATGCCGTCGGTGCCAAAAATCGCCACCTGTGACGCTTTGTTCTGCGCACGCACCGCTTCCACCACGCCCAGCGCCATCGTATCGTTGTTGGCGTAGATGCCGATAAGATCAGGGTGCTGCTGCAGAATGGTCGACGCGGCATTAAAGGCCTGCTCGCGACTCCAGTTTGCCGGCACGCTGGCGACAATGGTGAACTTCCCGGCGCTGTCCAGCGTCTCTTTGAATCCACGGGTTCGCTGACCGGCGGCATACACCCCCGGCTGCCCTTCAATGACCGCCACTTTGCCGCCCTGCGGATGGTGCTGAATAAACCATTTTGCTACCCGCACGCCGTTATCTTTCTGGACGTTGCCGACGTAGTAGCGCGCATCCGGCATCACAGCGTCATTGACGTTGACCACCGGAATATTTTTACTGCTGGCACTCTCCAGCGCAGGCTGCAGGTTAATGTCGGTCTGCGGCGAGACCAGCAGGCCATTGAAGCCCTGCGAGATCAGGGTTTCCGCAATCGACAGCTGGCCAAGCTGATCGTCTTCATTAGCCGCCGCCTGATAAGCCACCGTGATGCCATATTTCTTTGCTGCGTTCTGGTAGCCCTGGCCGAGTGAGCGCCAGTATTCATTGGTCAGGGTTTTTGACACCCCGCCAATCTTCAGCGCCTTGTCGACTTTTGGCAGGGCACCATATTTGCTGTCGAGCTGCGTCCAGTCGGTACGATCCGGTTCCGTATCTGACTGCAACGGGGCCAGGTCTGCCGCATAGACGGTGCTGCAGAGCAGTGAGGAGGCGATAAGAGCAAGCAGGCGTTTTTTCATTTTTTTATTCTCAGGGTGTGGGTAACGTTTTTTGTTCTACAGACTCAGGTTACGCAGAAGCGGGCTGTTATCGCGCCAGCATGATGTCATTGACGATCTGCTGGGAGGCAACCGCATCCTGACGCTCGATGGCCGCCAGTAATGCCGCGTTGCCATGCAGCTGGTCACACAACCTCAGCAAGCGGGTGACGGTCGCGATATTGCTTTCCGCTTCCCGAATCGGGTCAAGGCCGCTGGCATCCGGGAACGTATCGAAGTAGTAGGCACCGCGGTAGCCGTCGCGCTGCATCTGCCAGAGAAACTCCAGCGTGGCGCGCGGATTGACTGAGCCGACCATCAGCCCGTCGTCGCGTTTGCCCCAGCCATCATTCAGGTCCAGCCCCAGCAGCCGCGAGCGGCGTGCCACCATCGCGGCGGCGAAGGCCGGGATCTCATTGGCAAACAGCACGTGAGCAAAATCCAGAGTAATCCCCAGATTGGCGCAGCCCGCCTCTTCCACCGCCAGCAGACAGGTGGTAGCGTTGGGAAAGATGCTGTAGGCGCGCGGCTCGTTGGGCTTATATTCAATGCTGACATCCACATCCGGGGCGTACTCCGCCACCTCACGCACCGCGCTGACGGCATCCTCCCAGATCTTCTTATAGTCCGCCTGAAAGCAGTAATCGAAACCGTCCTGCCCCATCCACAGCGTCATCAGCCGGGAACCAAACTCCCGACCGGCGTCGATACCGCGTTTGGTCAGCTCGATCGCTTCGCGACGCACTCTGGCGTCAGGATGAGTGAACGCGCCAATTTTGAACTGGGGCGCATCCCAGCGCATCTGCATCCCGTTGACCGCCAGACCCGCATCGCTGATCGCCTGGCGCAGCGTGGGAATGTCGCTGGTGAGATGCTGCGGATAGTTAAGGTCGAGATGCGTCAGACCTTTAACCTTACCTGCACGGGCCACCATCTGCAGTACCGAGGGCTTGCCCTGCTGGCCGGGCCAGTAGAGGTGCGCCCCCGAGGCGAAAGAGTTAAGACGGGTAGCAAATTTCAGTTCCGACATGAGCGTCAATCCTTCAGAGTGCGTATTGTGAAGTACTTTTCATATTCACGATTAGTTGTGAAGTTATGGTTTACTCTACGCTTCGCGGCTCAATGCGCAAGTCGGACAGGCCAGGCAAATCGCTAAACCGCGAGCGCTGTCACGAAATAGTTTCGATACGGTATCATCGGTCAGGCAGGTTTTGCTGGAAGAATAGAAAGGTAATACAACGGGTTGTAATGCAGAGAGAGAGGGCGAATCGGGCGGACAGAAAAGTAAAAAAAACTGAGCGCCCGTATGGCGCTCAGTCTCTGAGGTTACTTCAGGCGGAAAGCGACCACGCTGTCGCCCGCCGTGGTGCCGAGCGAGCCATGCCCCCCCGCCGCAATCACCACATACTGCCGGCCATCTTTACCCATAAAGGTTGATGGCGTGGCCTGCGCACCGGCACTCAGCTCCGTCTGCCACAGCAGTTCGCCGGTGGTACTGTCGTAAGCCCGGAAGAAGTTATCCGCCGTCGCACCGTGGAACACCAGATCACCCGCCGTCAGCAGCGGCCCACCGTGTGCCACCATGCCCATCGGGAATCCCAGCGGGAAGCGGCCGGGCAGGAAACTGGTCTTCAGGTTTTTGGTGGTGCCGACGCGGCGCAGCCACGCGGTTTTACCGGTAGTGAGATCCACCCCCACCATCCGTCCCCACGGCGGCGCAATGCAGGGAATGCCCAGCCCGGAAGCCATCTGCTGAATATGGATCGCGTAGTCACCGTGGAAGTTCTCATTCCAGTATGGCGTGCCATCTTTGGTGAAGGTCCGCTGCGTTTCCGTTTCCGGCGTGCGTTTAATCAGGTTGTATTTGTAGGCCAGACGCACCGGGGTCGCTATCAGCATCTGACGCTGCGGATCGACAGCGACAGAGCCCCAGTTAAAGACACCGATGTTGCCGGGGAAGATCAGCGATCCTTTCTCCGTTGGCGGCGTCCACGGATTGCCATCATAGCGCAGCTCACGGAACGTGATGCGGCAGGCCATCTGGTCAAACGGCGTAATGCCCCACATGGCGCTCTCCGTCAGCGGCTGCGGAATGAAGTTCAGGCCGGAAACCGGCTGGGTTGCCGCATACTGCTCGCCCGGGATACCGTCCGTGGAGACCTTCACCTGCTTAACCGGATAAACCGGCTCGCCGGTCAGACGGTTCAGCACAAACAGGTTGCCGGTTTTGGTCGGCAGGATCACCGCCGGTTGTGGCTTGCCCTGATAGCTGATGTCCACCAGCGAGGGCTGCGACGGATTATCGCGGTCCCAGAGGTCGTGATTTGAGCTCTGATAACGCCATCTGAAAGCACCGGTTTTCAGATCCAGCGCCACCAGCGCATCACGGAATTTCTCGGTATTGCTGGCCGGATCGCGAGCCGTGCCGACTTCATCCGGTGAAGCATTACCAAAGGGTACGTAGACCAGACCGTTCTTCAGGTCTGCACTCAGGGTTGCCCAGGCGACCGGGGTATCCTGCGGATAGATGACCGCGTCAGCAACAGGCGCGCTCTTTTCCGGGTTAGCCGGATCGAAGTTCCACACCAGACGCCCGGTGACCGCATCATAGGCACGGATGACACCTGACGGATTGCCGGTGTTGAACCCGTTATCCATCACCGAACCGCCCACGATCACCAGATTACCGGCCACCAGCGGTGCGGCCGTCTGCATCAGTGCGTGCGGACGCAGCTCGCCCATGTTAGCGCGCAGATCCACCTCACCGTTGTTGCCGAAGTCAGCGCAGGGTTTGCCGGTGTCGGCATCCAGCGCCCGCAGGCGGGCATCGGTGGTGGCGTTAAAAATTCGCTTGCGGCAGAGGGCCGGTGCCCTTTCCGTCGCCTGCTGCGCCTGCTGACCGGCATCGAAGTAGCTCACACCGCGACAGGTCTGATGCTGCTGCAGCCAGGAGCGGTTTTTATCCGGGACGGCTTTCCATTTCACCGCCCCGGTTTCCGGGTCAAGCGCATGCACTTCGT
The DNA here is from genome assembly GCF_026541045.1 of Pantoea sp. GM_Pan_3. Taxonomy (NCBI): domain Bacteria; kingdom Pseudomonadati; phylum Pseudomonadota; class Gammaproteobacteria; order Enterobacterales; family Erwiniaceae; genus Pantoea; species Pantoea sp. GM_Pan_3. The sequence goes on from NZ_JALNVA010000001.1 coordinate 937,051, forward strand.
TGTGCGGCGTACAGAAGTAGAGCATGCCATTAGCTTTCAGCGGCGTCGCTTCAAAGGTGTACTCGGTGGCATCGCCCTCCTGACGCAGATCGCCGGTGTGATAGGTCCACGCCACTTCCAGATTTTTCACGTTATCTTTGGTGATCTGTTTCAGCGCCGAAAAACGCTGACCCTCTGCTGTCCCGCCATAGGCGCGCCACTCCTCATCCGCGCCACCGGCGACAGAACTGTTACGGGCTGTCGTGATGGTCCCCTGCTGCGGCAGCGGATCGTAGAAGCAGAGGCCGGCGACCAGCAGCAGCATCACAATAACCGAGCCGCCCAGGAAAGGATGAAAGCGGCGCTGTCCCTGAAACAGAGGACGTACTACCCAGGGCAGCGCCAGCCAGACGCCGAGCACTCCGAACAGATCCCCGCGCGGGATCCATTGCCATTTATCGAAGCCCACTTCCCGGATAATCCAGAACAGCGTGATCCACATCAGCAGCGCATAGAGCGTCAGCGCGCTGCGTTTTTTCATCCACAGCAGAACTGCGCTGAGCAGTACGCCTACACCCATCAGCGCATAAAATGCGCTGCCTCCTGCCAGCAGGAGTTGTCCTCCCATGTAAATCAGGGCAATAGCAAATATCACCATGATTATACTGGTTATTTTATTGATCATGATCCTTCCTCGGGTCATTAGCGGCGTCAGAAACGTTAAACGTGAAACATAATTTCAACGAGATTTTAACTTACACATGAAATATGTAAAAACGTGTACAGACGTAAATCATTAATGAATTTTATTTAACCGCACCCGATCCAGACCGGTATTGCCGCTTTTTCTGCTTCCGGAAGGGACAATAACGCGATATTCATCACAATAAATTAACCTCAGGCCGCAGGTTATCGCACCTTTTGTTCAAAAGTGGAGAAATATCAGACAAGCCGGGCTTCAGTAACGCTCACTTATGCGTCATCGCTGAATTAAAAGGAGTGTCAAATAATCATAATGCTTTTTAATCCCTGTTCAGGGTTTAATCTTATTGCTGAAACTGGCAACGCGACTGTTCCGCATCTTTTATTTTCCAGCGAGCCCCGACTGGCGCAGCGCGAAATTATTTTTCGCCCGTTTATTCGGGACAGACATTTATCACCGCCCTGTTTAACCGGCCGGAAAGCAATAATTAATACATTAATGCAGGAAGGCATTCCGGCGCTGAAAACGATTTCAGACTTTCCGCAGCCTGCCGCTTAATTTATCTGTGATATATATCAGCATTATCTTTCCAGTTTATCCGGCCAGCAGGCAGGATTTTTTTCATGCAGCAATAACTCAGGCAGGTAATTATGTCCGCATTGAATGCGATTTATCGCAAGCTTCGTTTTCCGTTTAAATTTATACACGCCGCGATTCGTTACCCTGCCGCCCAGGCGCGGGTAAAACGTTATTCTGTTATGTCGATTGAAGAGACGATTGACCTGTTATTGCGTAATCCTCAATTATCGCTGGCCCGTTATGGTGACGGTGAACTGGAGATGACCTGGTATAAAAACATCGGCTTTCAGCCCTTTGATCCGAACCTCTCTGCGCGGCTCAAGGCCCTGCTGCAGCAGGAGCCGCAGGCCAACCCGAACTGTCTGATCTGTCTGCCCGATGCCTTTCGCACCACCCGTAACATGCGCAGTGGATCGGCCCTGTTCTGGTTCTTCCATAAATCCTTTTATTTCAGGCATTATGACGCGCTGCTGAATAGTCAGTACCGCTATGGAAATACTTCCGTGACCCGCCCTTATCACGACTATAAAGGCAAACAGTTATCCCGGACGATATTTGATAAATTTAAACAGCTCTATAAGGGCCGCCGGGTATTAATTGTCGAAGGCAGCGGAACGCGTCTGGGATTAGGCAACGATTTACTGGATGGTGCCCTGGAGGTGAAACGTATTACCACGCTGAACCGTAATGCCTTTTCTGTTTACGATCGTCTTTTTGACACGGTATTAGCGCAGGCGGTCAGCTTTGATCTGGTCTTAATTTCATTAGGCCCGACCGCTACCGTGCTGGCTTATGATTTAAGTCAGCACGGCATTCGCTGTATTGATAGCGGACACGTTGATATTGAATATGAGTGGATGCTGGCCAGCGCCACACATAAAATGAAAGTCGAAGGCAAAAACGTGAATGAGGCGGGCGTACTGCTGGGTGAACAGACCACCGTGGAAGATGCAACCTATCAGCAGCAGATCCTGCAGCACGTTGGCGAAATGCCACCGGCAAAGCCGGGTTCTGATGCCGCGGTGGTCGCGGTCGTGGTTCCCCTGCCGCACGTCAGCACGACTCACCATAACGCGGCCTGAGGCTCCCCATCGGCAGGCAGTGGCTGCACTGCATTGATGCGCAGGCGAATAATTAGCGCGATCACTGCCTGATGTGGCGGGCGGGCTACCCGGCCCGCCGGGCTTTGCCGGACGATGCGCTTTTCCGGCATCAATTTTGCTTCAGCTCTCCTGAAACTATCAATCAGGAGAAGTGAGATGACACCCAGCCGTTACCGTTACACCATATTTTCACTGCTGTTCCTGATCGCGCTGATTAACTACATCGATCGCGGCGCCCTCTCCTTTGCAGCCAACGCCATTGCGGCGGAGTACCATTTCAGTAAGGTGCAGCTCGGCGCCGTGCTGGGCTACTTTGGCTTTGGTTATCTGTTTGGTTCGCTGTGCGGCGGGTTTCTGGCTGACCGCATCGGCACCAAAAAAGTCTGGTTGCTGGCGGGCGTACTCTGGTCTTTACTGGAGATCGCCACCGCCTGGGCGGGTGAGCTGGGTATGGCACTGTTTGGCGGCTCAGCCATTATGGGCTTTGCCGCCCTGCGCATTCTGTTCGGCTTTTCCGAAGGCCCGGCCTACGCGCTGATGAACAAGGCGATTGCCCACTGGGCACCCGACAACGAGCGTGGCTTTGCGCTGGGCATCGGCCTGCTCTCGACCCAGGTCGGCGCGCTGCTGACCGCCCCAATCGCCGTGGGCCTGCTGCTGCTGACCCATGACTGGCGCATGATGTTTATTCTGCTGGGGGTCTTTTCCCTGCTGGCGATGGCGCTGTTTGCCCGGACCTTCAGCGACAGCCCGGAAAAGAGCGCCGCCACCAATCCGGCCGAGCGCGCGCTGATCCACGCCGGGCAGCGCCGCAGCGCGGCCGACAGTGTGCCGCTGCCCTGGTGGCGCTTTTTCACCAGCCGGACGCTGGTCTGCAACGCGCTGGGCTATTTCTCCTTCCTCTACATCACCTTCACGCTGGTGACCTGGATGCCGAAATATCTGCAGGATAATTTCCACTACGATCTGCACTCGCTGTGGTACGTGGCGATGATCCCATGGAGCGGTGCCTGCCTGACGGTCCTGCTGGGCGGTCGCATCGCCGACGCGCTGCTGGCGCGGTTCCATAACCTGCGGCTGGCGCGCAACCTGTTCGCCGCCGTGACGCTCTGCGGCACCGCCTGCTGCTTTATGGCGATCCCCTATATGCAGTCGGCCGCCGGCATTATTGCGCTGATGACCCTGGGCAACGCACTCAATGCGCTGGTGAATAATGTCTACTGGTCGGTGGTGATCGATGTCAGCCCGAAAGCCTCGGTAGGCACCTTCAGCGGCATGACGCTGGCGATTGCCAATCTGGCGGCGATTATCTCACCGATGCTGTGCGGCTGGCTGGCGGAGTATTACGGCTATAACGCGATGTTCACCGTGACGGCGCTTATCGCCTTTGGCAGCATGCTGGCCATGACGCTGCTGCAGCCGGAAAAACCGCTGGTGGCTGACGCCGGGAGCGGCACTGCGGACGTTTCTGCTGCCTGACAGGTCAGCCGCTGGGGCGCACCCGCACCATCTCAGCATGACAGTCAAAAAAGCCCCCCTCAGGGCGGCTTTTTTTATCCCGCAGAGGGCGTGCCGCGGCGATCCCAGCGGCTGGCGACGAGCCATAGCAGTGCGGTGACACACCAGCCGATGATCCAGGAGACATCATTGCCGGCAAAAATCCACGTCAGTGAGCCATGGTGCAAAGGGTTGTCAATAAACGGCAACTGCACCGCCACGCCCAGAAAGTAGACCACGATGCCGGTGAGGTTCCAGCGACCATATCGTCCCTCGGGCCGGGAAAGTGCCGGGATATCGACGCGGCCTTTGGTAATGAGGTAGAAATCCGTCAGGCTGATGGCGCTCCAGGGCACAAAGAACGCCAGCAGAAAGAGCAGGAAGTGGGTAAAGGATTTCAGGAAGGCCGGTTCACTGAGCAGAGCGATGACGCAGGCCAGCGTGACCATCAGCACCACAAACAGGATGCGCCCGCCCTGGCTCAGCGTCGTTTGCTGCCGAAAGCCAGAGACAATGGTGGTCAGGGACATGAAACTGCCGTAGGCATTCAGCGTGGTAAAGGTGATCTTGCCAAAGCAGATCGCGAAATAGATCACCATCGCCATCGTGGCCGTGCTGCCCAGACTCACAATGTAGCCGACCTCATTGCCTGAAAACGCGCTGCCGGCAATCGCCGCCACGATCACCCCCAGCGTCATCGACGCCTGGGTGCCCAGCACGGTGCCAAAAAAGACGGCACTGAAGAGTCTCTTCGCGGAAACCTGCGCGGGCAGATAGCGGGAATAGTCGGAGACGTAGGGACAGAACGCGATTTGCCAGGAGGAAGAGAGCGAAACCGCCAGCAGAAAATTTGCCGGGGTAAAGTGCCGGTTCTGCCACACCGCCGATAAATCATGGGTTGTGAACAGGGTAATGAAGAGATAGGCAAAGGCTGCCACGCCAATCACGCTCGCCAGTTTTCCCAGCTGATGGATGACGCGATAACCCAGTACCGCAATGACCACAATCAGGACGCTGAACACCACCATGCCGGTGGCGTTACTGACGTGAATCAGTCTGGCCAGCGCCTGTCCCGCTAATACCGTCCCGCTGGCTGAAAAGCCCACATACATAATACAGACCAGCACCAGCGGGATCACGGCACCAAAGACGCCAAACTGCATACGGCTGGTAATCATCTGCGGTAAGCCCAGGCGCGGTCCCTGAATCGCATGCAGGGCCATGATCCCCGCCCCTAAGATCTGACCCACCAGTAAACCGGCCAGCGACCACACCACATCGCCACCCAGTACGACAGCCAGCGCACCCGTCACGATCGCCGTAATCTGCAGATTGCCGCCAAACCAGAGCGTGAACTGACTGAAGGGATGACCGTGACGCTCCTGCAAGGGAATGTAATCAATCGAGCGGGTTTCCGACAGGCGCGGTTTCTCTGCGCCTGGATAGTCTGATACAGAGGGTTTGACCGACATAGAGTCCTCGCTGGAACAGTGAGAGATGCGTTGATTAAAAAGGGATCAGTCAGTAAGACGGTTGAAGATACATGTCTATACATGTATTGATGGTGTCATGCGCACCGGAAAGTTACAAGGCAACCTGTCATTCGAAAATGTGATGATAACGACAGGTCCGCCAGGTCGATTATCCTTCCGCGATGACCCGCTGACGATGGCAGTCGGCAGGTTCCAGCTTCTGCCCCTGCGAGGAGTAAACCTCCAGACGCGGCAGCGGTTTCCCTTGCGCATTATCCAGCAGCACCGAGTGCGTTTCGCCCTTCTCAAACAGATAACGCTCCCCCCACTGGCGCATCGCCACCACGACCGGAAACAACGCGCGGCCGCGCTCGGTCAGGATATACTCCCGGTACGCGCTGCCATCAGAGGCTGGCACAATTTCAAATACCCCTATCTCCACCAGCTGCTTCAGCCGTGACGCCAGGATATTCTTTGCCAGCCCCAGGTTGCGCTGGAAGTCGCCAAATCTGCGCACATCATCAAAGGCCTCGCGCACGATCATCATGCACCAGCGTTCCCCTATCGACTCCAGCGTTCTGGCGACCGGACACTCACTGGTCCTCAGGGCGTCCTGTTTAGCCATTCTCATCTCTCACTCTGTTCATTCCATCATGCCAGCTTAGTCATCCGGAAAAGAAGTTGCAAAAAAAAACCACTACTGATAATTATGCTGCCACACTGGTTTCAAATAAAAACCACAAGGGCAAGGATATGACTTTTTCGACTGACAGGGTTTCTGCAACGGTGACAGATTTGCCTGCCGCTGCGACGCCGCCGCTCCCGCAACGGATGATCTTTTTGTTCTCCCTCACCTCGGCTCTGGCCGTCGCCAATGTCTATTCCGCTCAGCCGCTGCTGGAATCGATAGCCGACAGCCTGCAGGTTTCCCCCGGCACGACGGGTGCGGTGGTAACGGCCACCCAGGCGGGCTACGCCCTCGGGCTGATTTTTCTGGTGCCGCTGGGCGACTGCGTGAGCCGCAAAAAAATGGTGCTCACCCAGCTGCTGCTTTCCGTGCTGGCGTTAACCGGCGCGGCCTGTGCACCCGACCTGATGACGCTGCTCTGGGCGATGCTGCTGGTAGGATTAATGGCGGTGGTTACGCAGGTCATGGTGGCGTGGGCCGCCCTGCTCGCCTCGCCAGCGCAGCGCGGACAGGTGGTGGGCAGTGTCACCAGCGGTATTGTGATCGGCATCCTGCTCGCGCGACTGGTTGCCGGGATGATTGCCGACCTGGCGGGCTGGCGGGCGGTTTATCTGACGGCGGCCGGGCTGCTCCTGCTGCTCAGCTTTGTGCTGGCAAAAGCGTTGCCGGCCACACCCCGCCCGCCGCAGCACACATCCTCTGCTCAGCGGTTTCTGTCGGTTTTCCGGCTGCTCTTCACGGAACCGCTGTTACGCAGGCGCGGTCTGCTGGCGCTGCTGATTTTTGCCGCCTTCAGTATGCTCTGGTCTTCGATGGTGCTGCCGCTGACGGAGCTTTCCCCCTCTCATACCGCCACCGGCATGTTCGGACTGGCGGGTCTGGCCGGTGCGCTGGCGGCGTCCCGAGCGGGCGCATGGGCTGACCGGGGATGGGGGCCGCCTGCGACCGGCTTCGCCCTGGCGCTGCTGACACTCTCCTGGCTGCCGATAGCCGCGCTTCAGAGCTCCCTGCTGTTCCTGATTGCTGGCGTGATCCTGCTCGACTTCGCCGTACAGACGGTGCATGTGATAAACCAGAGCCTGATCGTCGCGGCCCGGCCCGAAGCCGCAAGTCGTCTGGTCGGTGCCTATATGTGCTTTTACTCGCTGGGCAGTGCGCTGGGGGCGATTGCCGCCACGCAGCTTTACGCCCACTGGGGATGGCAGGCCGTCTGCTATGCGGGGGGTGCAGTCAGCGCCTCTGCCTTTCTCTGCTGGTATGGAGCACGTCACGCATGAAACTCCCGCATCTGCTGCTCGCCGTGCTGATCACCGCCATCTGGGGCATTAACTTTTCCGTCATCAAACTGGGGCTGCACGCGATCGATCCCTTTATCCTGGCTGGCATCCGCTTTACGCTCTGCGCCCTGCCTGCCCTGTTCTTTATCCGGAGACCGGATGTGCCGTGGCGCTATCTCATCAGCTATGGCCTGATTTTCGGGATCGGCCTGTGGGGCGTGGTCAATCTGGGGATTAAGACCGGGCTGTCAGCGGGCATCGCCTCGCTGCTGTTGCAGTTCAGCGCCTTTTTCACGCTGCTGCTCGGCGGCTGGGTATTCCGCGAGCGGCTCAGTCGCTATCAGATTGCCGGTTGTCTGCTGGCCTGTGCAGGGTTACTCAGCATCTTTTTCATCACCGACGGGTCAGTGACTTTTTCCGGTATGCTGCTGGTGCTGGCGGGTGCGCTGGCCTGGAGTGTTGCCAACATCATTAATAAGAGAGCGGGGACAAAACAGGTCTTCGCCTTTCTGGTCTGGTCGAGCGCCTTCGCGCCCGTACCGCTGTTTCTGCTCGACGGCCTGGTTAACGGCACCCGCGGCTATCAGGTACTGTTCAGCCATCTGGACACGCGGGCGCTGCTGTCGATTCTTTTCCAGGTCTATCCCAATACCCTGTTCGGCTACTGGGTGTGGAACTGGCTGCTCAAGCACTACCCGGTCTCTACCGTTGCGCCGCTCTCCCTGCTGGTGCCGGTGTTCGGTATTCTGGGTTCCGTGGCAATATTTGGTGAGACGGTCTCTGCGCAGAAGATTGTCGCGCTGCTGCTGATTGTCGCCGGGCTGGCAGTCGGGCTTTATGGCGCGCGTGTCGCGCGCCTGATCGGCGTGCGAAGCGGCTGACTACTCTCCGTGCCGCTGGCAGAACGCGTCGATATCGCCGTGCTGAAAGTCAGGCAGGTTCGCCAGCAGTTTCTCCAGCGGCCAGTTCCACCAGGCTATGCGCTGCAGGCGGGCGGCAATCGCAGGGGTAAAGCGCATCCGCAACGGACGCGCCGGCACGCCCCCCACCACGCTGTAGGGGGCGACATCTCTGGTCACCACCGCGCCCGCCGCCAGCACCGCACCGTCACCGACGGTCACGCCGGGCAGCACAATCACCCCATGCCCGATCCAGACATCATTGCCTATCACCACCCGGTCGGCCCGGCGGGCGGCAAAGAAGCCCTGATCGCGGCGGGCGCTGGCGTGATAATACTCCGGGCAGTAGGTAAAGCGGTGCTGTGAGGCGCGATCCATCGGATGATTCGGCGCGCCGATGCGCACCTGATTCGCGATAGCGCAGAAGCGGCCCACGCGGGTATCCGCCAGGCAGCAGTGTTCGCCAACATAGGAGAAGTCACCCAGCTCGCTGTATTCCAGCAGGCTATGCGCCAGAATTTCACACTGCTGTCCCACGGTGGTTTCCCGCATCCGCACACTGTCGTCGATCCAGGTGTGCGCAAGCCGGGCAGGCATAACGGCGGCAAGAGACATAATCGTTCCGGTCAGGTAAGCCACGCCCCGCTGGCGTGCTTTTGTCGCCCCACCTTACCCGCTGTGCATGACAGAGAATTGACAAAGAAAAAAGGCGGAGTGGTTAGCTCCGCCTTGTTTCAAGTTCCGGTTAACCTGCGTGACCGGTCAGTTGCATAAGGGCAACGATGATCTGCAAGATGACCCGGATGAGATCCAGAATCAGCTTAGTCAGTTCCATCACTTTCCTTCTCCTTTTACAGGAGCGCGCTGTTCGGCAACCAGGGCTTTGACTCTACCCGCCGGGCGCCTAAGCACATCTTTGTGGAGAGGGCTGAGCGGCACTCAAGGTTAAAGCCACAGGCCAGCACCACCTGATACCTGCCGGGATTTTAAAACCGTGCCCCTGGGAGCGGCCAGTCGACAATGAGGCGAGGCTCAACACTCAACACATGTATAAACATACAGTATTTTGGCGAAACTTGAAATCCTTAGCCGCACATTTTACAATCTGTTCTGTGGAGAGTGCTGAGCACCCCGTTCGCAGCGCGGTTACCAGCCGGGTAGCGAACAAAAAAATAAAGGATTTGGCGCGATGCCAAATCCTTTTTTTATGCCTGCTTTCCGGCAGGGAAAACGGACCCGTCCGGGTTACCTGGCGGCGCTGACCCGCCAGATGGTGTTCCCTGCGTCATCCGCAATCAGCACACCCCCCTCTCTGTCGCTGGCGAGACCCACCGGCAATCCCCGCACCTGCTTTTGATCATCCGTCAGGAAGCCCGAGACCACCGTCTGCGGCTGCCCCACCGGTTTGCCGTTCTCAAATTTCACCCACACCACTTTGTAGCCATTCAGCGGTGTCCGGTTCCAGCTGCCGTGTTCACTGATAAAGGCACCGCCACGATACTGCGGCATGTTATCTGCGCCATAGAAGAGCAGACCCAGCGGAGCGACATGTGAGCTCAGGGCGTAATCGGGTTTGATCGCCTTCGCCACCAGATCGGGACGCTGCGGTTCGGCGCGGGTATCAACATGCTGACCAAAGTAGCTGTAGGGCCAGCCGTAGAACCCTTTATCCTGCACCGAGGTCATGTAGTCGGGCACCAGGTCCGAGCCGATTTCATCACGCTCATTGACGATAGCCCAGAGTTTGCCGCTCTGAGGTTCCCACTGTAAGCCGGTTGGATTGCGCAGCCCGCTGGCAAAGATGCGGCTGGCGCCGGTGGCGGCATCCACTTCCAGCACCGCGGCACGGCGATACTCTGCGCCAATGCCATTCTCGGTGACGTTACTGTTGGAACCGACCCCGACATAGAGCTTGCTGCCATCGGGGCTGGCCAGCAGCGCCTTGGTCCAGTGGTGGTTAATCGGGCCGCCCGGCAGTTCAGTCACCTCTTCCGGCGCGGTGCGAATCTCGGTTTCCCCTTCGCGATACGGGAACTTCACCAGGCTGTCCGCATTAGCGACATAGAGCGTGTTGCCAATCAGCTGCATGCCAAACGGGGAATGCAGATTCTCAATAAAACGGTGCTGCTCCCATTTGCCGTTCACCTTGCGCAGCAGCGTAATCCGGTTGCCGCCTGCACCGCCCTTACCTGAGGCTTTCTGTACGATGCCCATGATAAGCTGCTTCGGCCGGGTCGTCGGTTTGGCCGGGCCGTTTGATTCCGCCACCAGCACGTCGTCGTTCGGCAGGACATAGACCTGACGCGGATGCTGCAGATTGTCAGCGATCTTTTCAATCTTCAGCCCGTCAGCCACTTTGGGCATCTCACCCGCCTTCCAGGGCGTGCCTTCCGGGACCTGCATCGGCGGCATAAAGAAACTCTTCGCCTTTGGCAGTTCAGGATTCGGACCGGTCTGCTTCTGGGGGTCGATTTGTGCACCATCATCACAGCCTGCCAGCAGGGCTGCCAGGGTCAGCGCGAGCAGCGTTTTATGCGGTATCTTCATGGTGGCTCCTCCTTAAGCGCTACGCTGACGTAACGCAAGTTGCACATTCGCCAGCAGCAGCAGCGCCACCACCAGCGTCGAAAGCGTCACGCCCAGCGGGATCACCGCGGCGGCATCACGGCTGTGAATAAACGCATTAACGACAGCGATCACAACCGCCACCAGCCAGAGCCAGAAATGGCTCTTCTCCGCACTGTCACTGCCGCGAAACAGATAAACCAGCGCGATGAGTCGCGGCACAATGGCCAGAATCAGTCCCAGCGCAATCAGCCAGCCTGCGGCGTCAGTCCAGAACTGTACAAAGGTCTGACTGTAGAAAATGTCGAACAGCCAGGCCGCAACAAAAAAGCCCAGCGGCACCGGCTCCAGCAGAGCGTACAGCGTCACGGCAAAGGCCGATCTTCCCGAGGTATTGCGCATGTTTCTCTCCATTTTTAGCGTGAATGCGGACGACGACACGTCATGCTGCTCAGAGCAAACGAGGCCGCGCCTGTAAAAGATTAGTAAATCTGAAGGGAAAGAGCGGGTTTATTCGGCGGGAAGTGTAATGCTGGCGATGACATCCCTGTCATCGCCGGTCAGTCAGGGTTTATCTGCGGGCAGCGTCTCCCAGTAGCCTGGCTGGTAAGGCAGCGGCAGGAACTTCTGATGAAATTCGCGGAACGTTGCGTCGGGATCGAGATCGGCAAACAGATCGGGATGCAGCCACTTCGCCAGCGCCTGGATAGCCACAAACTGATAAGGACTGTCGTAGAACTGATGCCAGATCGCGTGGACGTTGCCATTGTGCGCCACCGGCAGGGTTTTAAACGCATCGCGCATCATCAGCGCCTTCAGACGCGCCGTCGCCTCGGTCACATTGGCGCCCGGACCGACGCCGACCCATTTGCCCACGGTATTGTAGTTCTTCCAGTTGGCCCCGGTGACCACCACCACATCGGGCTGACTGGCGATGATCTGCTCCGGGTTCACGGTGCCGAAGGTGCCAGGGATAAGATCTCTGGCAATATTACGTCCGCCCGCTATCTCCACCATCTGACCGAAGTTCTCATTACCAAACGACATGCAGCACTCATCGCTGTAGCCACCGGCGCGGTCGATCATCACTTTCGGGCGATAGCCGGTAAAGTTCTTCAGCCGCGAGGTGACCCGCTCAATCTGCTGCTGACGGAACTGGATGATCTCCTGCGCCCGCGCCGGTTTGTTCACCAGTTCGCCCATGATGCGGATACTTTTCTCCGCGTTCACCATCGGCGCTTCACGGAAATCGATAAACACCACCGGCACACCGACCGCCTGCAGTTTTTCTGTCAGCTTGCCTTCATCCGTGGCCGCTTTCGATTCCAGATTCATCAGCACCAGATCGGGCTTCAGGGTTAACGCCTGCTCAATGTTAAAGGTGCCATCTTTCGCCCCGCCGAAGGTCGGCAGTTTCCTGATTTGCGGATAGCGTTTCTCATAAGCCTGATAGCCATCCCAGTCGGCCTTGTGGAGATCGTCCCGCCAGCCGATGACCCGCTTAAAGGGCGCGTCGGTGTCAAAGGCTGCCAGCAGATAGATCTGACGCCCCTCACCCAGAATGATGCGCTTTGCCTCCTGCGGCACCTCAACCTGACGGCCTGCGACATCAGTAATCATTTTGGCCGACGCCATTCCTGACAGCGTGAGCATCCCCAGTGCGAAAAACCATTTTTTCATTGTAAAAACCCACACAGATGATAATGAGAATTATTAATGTAAAGCGGCGTTACTATCACTCAAATCAGCGATCAGGGGAAGAGCGTGAATGAAAAGTTTTTTGCCGTCGTGTGGAGTGGATTTACGTCTGAACGGAGAAAAAAATTTCTGAAAAGGGTTGTCGGATAACTGAATGATTAGCCGGGATTTCCTCTGCATCCCGCGCTGCGCTTAGGCCCAGGTTAAAAATCAATCCATCCCATTTCTGTACAAAATAAGGATCGCTGTATAAGTTTAATAGCAACACCAGTGCATTTTTTAACCCGAAACAGGACAATAATATGCCGATGCAAAACACCCTGACCCTGCCGGTCAATCCCACTCTCCCGGCCAAAACCGGGTTCAGCTCCTCTTTTGCCGCCTCTGAACAGGACAAACTTAATTTCCTGATCGAAGAGTTACTGGAAGCGGGCAAGGAGAAAAGCTGCATGGAGCTGCTGCGCTATCTGGCCTCCGCAGACAGTGCCGAAGAAGAAGCGTGCTGCCGTGAACTGCTGACCATGCTGATGGCGCGGAAATGATGTCTGCTCGTTTTTGTTCCCGCTCCGCGCTCCTCTCTCTGCTTCTCGCCTGACTCCTCTCCGGGTTCAGGCGCAGTTCGCTCTGCCTCCTCCCCGCCCGTAAACCTCGATCTCATTCAGCCAGACCCTTGTCTGCAATATCCGGATATGCCGGATGCGTGCGTCTGTCACATCTATCCGCGACCAGAGCAGCCGCGCTTATTTCGTTTCCGGCCGAAGCATTAACGTCTCCCGCCCGCTATTTTCCGGCTATCAACCCCAAGGAGAAGCGCAATGATTGCCGTACTATTTGAAGCTGAAGCCCTGCCGGAACACCAGATGCGTTACAGGCAGCTGGCGGCGGACCTTAAACCGCTGCTGATGGAAAACGAGGGATTTATCTCTCTGGAGCGTTTTCAGAGCCTGACCGATGAGAAAAAAATCCTTTCACTCTCCTGGTGGCGCGATGAAGAGTCGATCAGGGCCTGGAAGCGCAATCTGTGCCATCAGGCTGCCCAGCGCGAAGGCCGTGAGACGCTTTTTGCCGCTTATCATCTGCGCATCGTCACCCTCGTCAGAGAATATGCGTTTAACCCGGGAGAAATGTAATATGTTCGACATTCATGTGATCCTGCAGAATAGCCCGGGCACGCTCTCCCGGCTTACCACGCTGCTGGGCGATCAGGGGATTGGACTGGAAGGCGGTGGCATGTTCTCGTCCGGCACACTGAGCCACGCCCATTTTCTGGTGGCAGAGGGTGAACGGGCCCGAAGGGTGCTGGAAGCGGAAGGGATCGCGGTTGAAGCCGTTCATGTTCCACTTATCCGCCGGCTCCCTCAGCAGCGTCCCGGCGAACTGGGTGCCATTACCACCCGCCTGGCCGCAGCCGGGATAAATATCCTGGTGCAGTACAGTGACCACGCTAACCGGCTGATCCTGATCACCGACAACAATCTCTCAGCCGCCGGGCTGACTACAGAATGGGCCGTATCCTCCGATGGCAACACCGCAACCCCATAATGCCCCCGACGACAGTGACGCGCTGGAAAACGCCATTGCCGGTGTCGCCGCCGCGATGGCCGATCCCTCGCGGGTCAGGATGCTGTCAGCGCTGATGGATGGACGCGCATGGACGGCCACGGAGCTCAGTGCCGTCACGGATGTCGCGCCCTCCACCGCCAGCGCACATCTGACCCGTCTGATGAATAGCGGGCTGATCGTGTGCCTGGCGCAGGGCCGTCACCGTTATTACCGGCTGAATGGCAGTGATATCGCCACGCTGATTGAGAACATGATGGGCGTGTCGTGGCAACGGATTGCCGCCCCTGAGAGCACAGCGCCACGCGCGCTTCGCACCGCCCGCACCTGTTATGACCATCTGGCAGGTGAGATTGCGGTGCAGATCTATGCCTCACTGGTGCATCAGGGCTGGATCACGCCCGAAGGCAGCGCGGTCACGCTTCACGGCAGACAGCAGTTTCTGGCATTGCAGATTGACCTGTCACAACCCGGACGGCGCAAAGCGTGCTGTGGCTGCCTGGACTGGAGTGAGCGGCAGTTTCATCTCGGGGGCTACGCGGGCGCCGCGCTGCTGACCGGCTTTGAACAGCAGGGCTGGCTGACCCGGCAGGCAGGCTATCGGGAAGTGGCTTTCACCGTGGCGGGGCTCCGCCATCTGCAACAGGTTTTCGGTGTCACCCCGCGTTAACGCATAACATGACCTGACCGTTTTTTCCTGCCGCCAGACCCCTTCTGGCGGCACGACAACCGGCGCATACCCCCGCCAGCATCTGTAACACGCCTATGAATCCTGTCACATTTCCGCAAACTCACGCCAGCACCGGTAACAGAAGCAGTCAAAACGCGCGGCTGTCCAACCTTCTGAATCGTAAGCCTTTAAATTGATAACGCCGGGCAATCATGCGGCTGACACATCAATTGATTCTCATTTTGCACTTATTTAGCGCCGGGCGCTGATCCACTCTTCAGTCACAGGCGCGGCAAAAAGCGTCATACCTTACTGGAGCTTCTGATGCAGACCACCTCACCCATGACTCACCGCGCCAGGATTGGCGCAATTTTCCGTGTGACCTCTGGCAACTTCCTCGAACAGTTCGATTTCTTCCTGTTCGGTTTCTATGCCACCTATATCGCTCACACCTTCTTTCCGGCCAGCAGTGAGTTCGCCTCCCTGATGATGACCTTTGCCGTCTTTGGGGCTGGCTTCCTGATGCGCCCTATCGGCGCGGTCGTGCTGGGAGCCTACATCGATAAGGTCGGCCGTCGTAAGGGACTGATCGTTACGCTCTCCATTATGGCGGCGGGCACCTTTCTGATCGTGCTGATCCCCTCCTACCAGAGCATTGGCCTGTGGGCGCCGCTGCTGGTGCTGATCGGCCGCCTGTTACAGGGCTTCTCGGCCGGTGCCGAGCTGGGTGGTGTGTCGGTCTATCTGGCCGAGATCGCCACGCCAGGCCGCAAAGGCTTCTACACCAGCTGGCAGTCAGGCAGCCAGCAGGTGGCCATTATGGTCGCCGCCGCGATGGGCTTTATTCTCAACGCCGTACTGGCAGAAAGTGAAATCCGCGAGTGGGGCTGGCGTATTCCCTTCCTGTTCGGCTGTCTGATCGTGCCGTTTATTTTCGTGCTGCGCCGCAAGCTGGAAGAGACGCAGGAGTTCAACAATCGTCGCAGCCATCCCGAAGTGAAGCAGGTGTTCCGTATTCTGCTCGCCAACTGGCAGGTCGTGATTGCCGGCATGCTGATGGTCGCGATGACCACCACCGCGTTTTACCTGATCACGGTTTACGCCCCGACCTTTGGCAAGAAAGTGCTGCTGCTCAGCGCCTCTGACAGCCTGCTGGTGACGTTACTGGTGGCGGTATCGAACTTTATCTGGTTGCCGATCGGCGGCGCGCTCTCCGACCGCTTTGGCCGCAAGCCGATCCTGGTGGCGATGACCCTGCTGGCGATGGCGACCAGCTATCCGGCGCTGAGCCTGCTGGCGGCGGCCCCGGGCTTCTCAATGATGCTGGGCGTGCTGCTGTGGCTTTCGATGATCTACGGTCTCTACAACGGTGCGATGATCCCGGCCCTGACCGAAATCATGCCGGCTGAAGTGCGCGTCGCGGGCTTTTCACTGGCCTACAGCCTGGCGACTGCTCTGTTTGGCGGCTTTACCCCTGTGATGTCCACCGGCCTGATTGAGCTGACCGGCGATAAAGCGTCGCCCGGCTACTGGATGAGCTTTGCGGCTGTCTGCGCCCTGCTGGCCACCCTCTACCTCTATCGCCGTACCAGCCGTGCGTTATCCCACGCCGGTAAGACCTTTAGCTGAGGAACTGAGAATGAAATCTGCTTTACTGTTAATCCCCCTGTTGCTGGGCAGTGCCGGTGCGCAGGCCAAAGAACTGACGGTGATGATCTCCGGCGGGTTTAAAGCGGCCTGGGATACCCTCTCGCCCCGCTTCGCCCGGCAGGAAGGGATCACCCTCCATACGGTTGCCGGTCCGTCGATGGGCAAGACTCCACAGGCGATCCCGGCGCGACTGGCGCGCGGTGAACCGGCCGATGTGGTGATTATGGTCGGCGACGCGCTGACCGGACTGGAGAAAAAGGGCGAGACGCTGCCGGGTTCCCGGGTAGAACTCGCCGACTCGCGCATCGGTGCGGTCATCAGACAGGGGGCGACGCCGGTTAAGATCGGCAGCGAAAGTGAACTCCGCGCCACCCTGCTGAAGGCCGATTCCATCGCCTATTCCGACAGCGCCAGCGGTAAATATGTCAGCAGCCAGCTTTTCAGCCGGCTGGGCATTGAGGAGCAGGTCAGGAATAAAGCCGTGAAGGTTGAGCGCATTCCGGTGGCGTCAGAGGTGGCGGCCGGGAAATACAGTATCGGGTTTCAGCAGGTGAGTGAGTTACTGCCCGTGCCAGGCGTCACCTTTATTGGGGAGCTGCCGGCGAAGCTGCAATACACCACCCGCTTTGCCGGTGCCGTGGTGCGCACCTCCGGGCAGCCGGATGAGGCGAGTAAGCTGCTCCACTGGCTCGCGTCGCCGGAAAACCAGAAGGCCGTGCTGGCCAGCGGACTGCACAGCGTGACGGCCTCAAAACCGGTCAGAGAAGCTGATACTGTTCAGTAATCAGGTTTTCCAGTTCGCCCGCGATATGCGACAGCATCCGGCCATTTTTGCGCAGCAGACCGATGGTGCGTTTCACCTCCGGGTCGGTTAACGGCACGCCCGTCAGCAGGGCGTGATCGTAACCCGGCATCGACATGGCGGGGACGGCAGCAATGCCGAGCCCCGCCTCAACCATTCCCAGCATGGTCGTGACGTGCCGGGTTTCGCAGACACAGGGCTTCTCCGGCACGATCGCCTGCAATGCCTGATCCAGCAGGTTGCGATTACCGGAGGTCTTATCCAGCCCGATCCACTCATACTGATAAAACGCCTGCCAGCTCAGACTCTTTTTTCCGGCAATCGGATGATCGCGCCGACAGGCCGCCACGTAAGGGTCCTCCCTCAGCGGCTGAAAATGGACATCCGGCTGCGAACGGCTGGAGAAGCTGATGCCGAAATCCGCCTGCCCGCCAATCACCGCGTCATAGACATTGGCCGCACTGCTGTCGATCAGTTTCACCCTCACTCTGGGGTAGCGCACCTGAAACAGCCGGATGATATTGGGCATGAAGTAGTAGGCCGCTGACGGCACGCAGGCGACCGTAATCAGCCCCGTGCGGGCGAGGCTGACCTCACTGAGATCGGCCATCACCTCTTCGAAGTCTGTCAGCAGCTTGTCTGAGCGCTGCGCAAACGCGTGCCCTTTCAGCGTCAGCGTTACGCGGCGCGTGGTGCGCTCAAACAGTTTGATCCCCAGTGTGGTTTCCAGTTTATCGATCCGGCGGCTCAGCGCCGACTGGGAGAGACAGATCGATTCCGCCGCCAGGCGAAAGTTACCAAACTCCACCAGCGCGCGAAACGCGTAGAGATCGTTGAGATCGAAGTTAACCGGCATGCATCCCTCTATCCGTTGTCTGGCAGCAAAGGCGTGCTGTGGTCATGGGCAGCAACAATAACCCTAAGGATATCATTGATCTCAGTGCCGCCTACAGCCACCTTTCACACTTCAGCGCGGGGCATCAACCTGATGCAGAAAACGTCCGGGATAATCGGGGACAATCGCATGCTGACTGCTGTAACGGCCAAACAGCCTGTAGCGGTTTAACGCGATGCGGTCATAGGCAAAGTTACTGAGGGTGTCGGGGAAGTGACGCAGCACCGCCAGCCCGCGCCACGGCAGAGGGAGATGCTGCATAACGCGGAACACCGCCTGCGCCCGCAGCCAGTGCTGGTCACCTTTAATGTAGACAATGGTGCTGATCTTCTCTTCCGGCAGTCCGGCCCAGCGCAGCAGCGCCTTGCCCTGCTCGCTCTGCACCGAGGCAAAACGAACCTGCCGCGCCAGCCGGTGGCGCAGCAGAAACTGGACCCAGCCGTTACACAGCTTACAGACGCCGTCATAGAGCACGGCGCTTTCACCGGTTTGCAGATAGGGGGGTGATGTCATCCTGCCGCTCCTCACGTCGCTCATGATGAGCTGAAGTGTAGCGGGTTCTGGTCAGCTGATGTTGCAGCCAGTGAATAACGGCCGTGTCGTCCCGGGCGCAGGCGTCAGTCTCACAGACCGGCCCCAGCGCCATCGGCCTGGCCTGACGCGCCAGCTGGCGCAGCTCCGGCAGATACTCGGCGCCGGGATGTCCCGGCAGCCGCTGCGACAGCCGTGCCTGATAGCGCGCCACCGCCACCTCCGGATCAATCTTCAGCCACAGCTCAAGCGCCTCCTCCACGCCGGCCTGTTTCAGCCCCTGCTCCAGCAGCGCACGCGGCTGAAACCCGAACCAGGCGTCGATCAGCCAGATCTGACTGGCCGGTGCCTGACCAACGATGTTCCAGATCGCCTGGTAGGCCGCGCAGCCCAGCTGCCGGTTTCGCGCGCGGTCGACCGGAGTAAAGCAGCGCATAAACGGCTCTTTGAGCGCGTCGAGCGTCAGCACCGGCCAGCCAAAATGGTGAGAGAGCGCCTGCGTCAGGGTACTTTTACCCGACGCCGGGATGCCGTTCACCAGCACCACCCGTTTTACCGTATTTGTCAGCGTCATAAGATATCGATGACCTCCGCTGCGCTGCTGGCCTGGCGTAACATGACCAGCGTCTCCTCATCCTCCAGCAGCGACACAATGGCCCGGATCCCCTCTTCGATGTGCGCGTTACTGTCGCGCGCACCAAACATGATCACAATGTCCGCCTTATCGCTGCCCGCAAAGGAGATCGGTTCCTTCAGCAGGATCAGACTGAAACAGTCGCGGATCACCCCCGCTTCCGGTCGCGCATGAGGAATGGCAATGCCCTCCTCAAAGACATAGTACGCGCCATGCGTCAGCGTATTGGCAATCACCGCCTCCGGATAGGAGGCGTGAAGATAGCCGCCGCTGACCAGCGGAGCCGCGGCCAGGGCGATAACCTGACGCCAGTCCGTGGCGTCAATGCCGGTCTGAATGGCGTCGGCCTCCTGTAATAACTGCTTAATGGTCATCCGCTCTCCTCAGATCGACTGGCGAACCACATTGCGCAATTCATCTATTTTGACAAACAGCGCATCGATTTCATTGCGGTAGCGAGGGCTTTTCGCAAATAAGCTTAACGCCCGGTTATATTCCAGCATTAATTCTTTTTGCGTTGCGCCATCGCGCGGATTAATAGCCAGCTGCTGCTCCAGCTGCGTTATTTTGCCGCGGCTGAGTTCCGCCAGATGGTCCTGCTGCTGCGGGCTGACCGGTTCACCCGCCGGTGACTTTTTCAGAAATCCAAACATAGGCTCTCCTGCCCCGGATTATTTCAGGGGTTCAGTTAAGGCATGAAAATAAAAACGTTACGACTGACTGATAACCGATCCGGCGATCAGCGGAATAACTGCATCTTCTCCACCAGCACGTTGGTCACCGCGTCATTTGCCGGCACCAGGAAATTACGCACGCTGTCATTGACCTTGCCTTTTTCAAAGGTCGATTTGCACTGTGCCACCCACTGAACGTTCATTTCCGTTCCGACGTTGACCTTTTCAATCCCGCTGCTCACCGCCAGCCGCATATCTTCATCGCTGACCCCGGTGCCGCCGTGCAGAACCAGCGGCGTGCGGGTGGCCGCCGTAATATCGGCCAGACGCTGATGCTGAATGTGCGCCTTACCGGTGTAAAGCCCGTGCACGGTGCCGATGGAGATTGCCAGCATATCGACGCCGGTTTCCTCCACGAAGCGACGCGCATCCTCCACCGGCGTAAAGGCAATCGCCTCCATCTCCAGGCTTTTGCCATCCTCCGAGCCGCCAATCGCCCCCAGCTCCGCCTCGACCGAGACGTTGTGCGGTCGCGCCATATCGATCACCCGACGGGTGTTGGCAATATTCTCCTCAATCGGCAGATGAGAGCCGTCATACATGACAGAGCTGAAGCCGGCGTCGATCGCCGTCTGAATAGCCGTCAGATCCGAGCAGTGATCGAGATGCAGACACGTCGGCACGCCGGTGCTCTCTGACAGCGATTTAATGGCGTCGACCAGCAGCTTATGGCCGAGATATTTCGCCGTACCGGTGGAGATCTGGATCATTAACGGGCTGCTGGTTTTCTCTGCCGCTTTAAAATAGGCGGGCAGCATCTCCAGACAGTGCAGATTAAAAGATCCCACCGCTTTAAAGTCACGCTGTTTAGCCAGCTGAAGCAGGTCGGCGAAATTATAAAGTTTCATGGATTTTTTCCTCGTGAGGTCGGGTGGATTTGCCATTAACAAACCAGGCAAGCGCGGTAACAAAGGCAATAAACAGGGCGACGAACAGCCAGTTATTCTGGAAAGCGTGGCCGAGTACCAGTCCGGTACTGATGACGTCGGAATCGCTGAAGGTCACGCCAGTGAAGCCGTAGCTTTCCAGCATCGGCACCAGGATGGCGGGCAGGAACGTGATAAAGAGGCCGTGAACAAAGCCGCCGATCATCGCGCCGCGCCGCCCGCCCATGGCGTTACCAAAGACCCCGGCGGTGCCCCCGGCAAAGAAGTTGGTCAGCAGGCCCGGCAGGATCATCGCCAGACCCATCATCGGGAAGAGAAGCATGCCGACGATGGAGCCGAGCGTGGTGGCGAGGAAGCCGACAATCACCGCATTAGGGGCGTAAGGAAACATCACCGGACAGTCCAGCGCCGGTTTCGCATCCGGCACCACGCGCATGGCGATACCGCGGAACGCAGGCACCAGCTCGTTAAGCAGCAGCCGAACGCCGCTGTAGAGCACAAACACCCCGGCAACAAACTGAATCGACTGCATAAAGGCGTACATCAGGTAGTTCATGCCGTTGCTGTACTGAGCGATGAAGGCCGGACCGGCGGCCAGGGCGGGGATCAGATACATCGGCACCATCACCAGCGCCATCGACAGATAGGTGTCCTGCAGAAACTTAAAGTTATCCGGCAGCTTCAGATCTTCGGTTGAGCGGGAGCCTTTGCCGACCACTCTGGCGACCGCAGCCGTGACCAGATAGCCAATGGTGCAGAAGTGACCCAGCGCGACATCATCCGACTCGGTAATGCGCCGCACCACCGGCTGCGCCAGCGCAGGCATGATGACCGCCATGATGCCGCCGAAGATGCCGCCGGTCAGGATCAGCGGCAGGCCGGTCAGTCCCGCTTTGTAACCGATGACGGCGCCGATCGTCGCCATCCAGAGCAGCGCCTGTCCCGTCAGGAAGATGTACTTAAAGGGCGTCAGGCGCGCGATAATGATGTTGACGATAAAGATCGCCAGCAGCGTCAGCGCCACTTCCGACCCCAGCTCACGGTTTGCCAGCCCGGCAATGGCGGCCACATCGGTGATATAACCGCGCATGCCAAAGCCGTGGGTAAAGATGGTATTCAGAAAGGTCAGCGTGCCGACAATAATATTGATACCCGCCATCATAATTAAAAATCCGAGCAGAGTTTTAAAGGTGCCTTCCATCACCTTCCCTGCCGATTTTTTTTGCAGCAGCAGACCGATAAGGGCAATAAAGGCGATCAGAATCGATGCCTGTCCCAGCAGATCTTTGACCAGAAAATCAATCACACTATTCATGGGCGGCGACCTTGAGGTTGCGTTCTTTTAAAAAGGCCAGGATCTTCTGCTCTATTTCCGCTTTATCGGTGAGCCGGTTAAGAATAATGACCCGTTTAATCTGCTCTGGTGTGGCATCCGCATTTAACACATCGGCAAAGGCTTTTTGCGTCAGGATCATATCTGACTTAAACGCATTCGCTTCTGAAATGGTGGTGTGATCGATATCAGCCTCAATTTCCAGTTTTTTTAAAACGGCCTTTGCGCTCATCTCAATGGCAAAACTGGAGCCTAATCCACAACCACAGACACATAATATTTTCAGCATGTTCTTCTCCTCACACGATGTTGAGTTGTTTAGCGAGTTTGTAATAGTGCCCGTCAATATCGACCAGGCGTTTTTGCATGCTTATTAAATCAATCGGGATCGGTTTATTGCTGCCGTTAATAATGACCGCTTTATTCCGCATGCCTGACTGAATACAACGCACCACCTCACTGGCCATAATGGTGCCCTGATAAATCTCTTCGCAGGTGGGGTCACCATTACGCAGTCCGTAACCGAGAATAGTTTTACGGATCCGAACGCCAATCAGGGGTTCAAGCTGTTTGATTAAGGTGTCGATAGCGCCCTGAAAACCGGGCGAATATTCCCGGGTGTAACCTTCTGAACAGAGAATCACCACGCTGTTCTGCTGCTCCAGCCGCCGGGTAATGCGCTGCGCCAGCTGCGGCACCGGGATCTGGCACTCCGGGATCAGCGCAATATCCGCGTTGGCTTTAATCGCGGACTGCAGGGTCAATTCACCGCAGTAGCCGCCGAGCAGCTCCACCATAAATACCCGGCCCGGTAAGGCGCGCCCGGTATTACGCAGCTTCGCCACCTCTTTTAAGACCTGCTCGCAGGCGGTGGAAAAGCCCAGGGTGTAATCACTGCCGAAAACATCGTTGTCGATGGTCATGCCGACACCAAAGCAGTTCACCCCGCTCTGTGAGAGCATGTGAAGAAACTGCAGCGATCCGTCACCGCCCGCCAGAATCAATACGTCAATCCGGGCGTTTTTCAGCTGGCGTGCAATCAGCTCGTACTCGCTCTGCACCAGTTTTTTTTCGGTGCGTCCCGACTGAATGACCGGAATCGCGGCGATGGAGAAGTCCAGCAGATCGCGCTGGCTGATTTCACGGTGGTTATTGGCCAGCAGGCCGGGAATGCCGCCGTCAAATATCACCATCCCGGCCTGGGTCAGACGGCCAATCTGAAAAACAAAATTATTAATCCCGGTGACATCGCCGCCACTGATGACCATTCCAATCCGCATCATCCTCTCCTCGCTGGCTGAATCTGCTGAGGGTCATTCTTCCGGTTAGCGGAGTTGCACTTTGCAGGTGAGGTCACATTTATGAGCGGTTTTTCACTGGCCGGAATATTGACAGCGGGTTGTGAGGCGCATGATTTGTGATGTGAATCACGCTATTCCGACTTATTACGCCTGAGACGAATCGATATAAATCATCGGGTTAGCGTGCGGGCTGGCGGGATGGGGAGAACGGCGGAAAAAGCCGGAATCAGGCGAGACAGTGATGTTGCGAATTTGTGACTTTCACCTCATTTTTTCGGGTTTCGCCGCCGGCCGGCGGATAAAAGGATGCCGATATCCCCTGCCCATCGTCATGTTAATCAGATTCAGCATCGCTGTTGCGAACAGGTAACACTCTTCTGTATAACGATTAAAGCCGACAGAAAATGCAGCAGAAGCATGATGATTTGTAAGGAGAATCGTGCGCCTTATCTTCGGCGAGGCGGACGCCTCCTCTGTCCGACGCTGCTCTTCCGCACCCCCGGCCTGACAGTCAGCCGGTTTGTCATCAACGCCTTTGACCAGGATAAGACGCATGGAAATCAGTATCCACACCCCGCTCATTTACTCCCTGCCACTCAGTCAGCTCAGCGGGAGCCATGTCTGGCTGAAAATGGAATCAGCGCAGCCGACCGGATCATTTAAGCTCCGGAGTGCGGCCCACATCTGCCGCCATTACGCCGCGCAGGGCGCAAAAGCCTTTATCAGCTCCTCCGGCGGCAATGCGGGTATTGCCGTGGCCCACAGTGGCCGCCGGCTGGGGCTGCCGGTCACGGTGGTGGTGCCTGAAACCACCTCGGCGCGCGCCAGACAGCTTATTGAACAGGAAGGCGCCAGGCTCATCGTCCACGGCAAGGTCTGGAGTGAAGCGAATGCGTATGCCCTGTCGCTGGCGACAGCGGAGAATATCTATATTCACCCCTTTGACAACCCGCTGCTGTGGGATGGCATCAGTACGCTGGTGGATGAAGTGATCGACGAAGGGCTGCGTCCGGATGCCGTCATCCTGTCGACAGGCGGTGGCAGCCTGCTCTCCGGCGTGATGCAGGGACTGGAAAAACATCAGCTCGGCCATATTCCGGTTTATGCGGTGGAAACAGAGGGAACCGCCTCCCTTAACGCCGCGCTGAAAGCGGGCGAGCGGGTCACGCTGGAGAGCGTCAGCGGCATTGCCACGACGCTGGCGGCCAGCCAGGTGTGTGAAAATGCGTTTACGGTGGCGCGCCGTTCAGACGTCCGGGGGATGGTGGTGACCGATGATGAAGCCGTGAACGCCTGTCGCCGCTTTCTGGACGATCATCGTGTTCTGACAGAACCCGCCTGTGGCGTGTCGCTGTCGATGCTCTATGACGGGAAGATTAGCTTTAAGCCGGAAGAGAAGGTGCTGGTTATCGTCTGTGGCGGGGCTTCTGTCACGCTGGAGAGCCTGCAGGGCTGGCTGACAGCGTGAGAAACGTGGCGCAGCCGCACGGGCTGCGCCGCCAGCCTGTTACTTCGCGTAGGCTTCGGTAGACAGGGTCAGGGTGACCTCGTCGCTGACCGCTGGCACATATTTATCCAGTTTGAAGTCAGAACGTTTGATGGTGCCGGTGGCATCAAAACCAATCGCCTGCTTCTTCACCATCGGATGCTCGCCCTGCTTGTTCAGCGTAGCGTGCAGCGTAACCGGTTTGGTGATCCCTTTCAGGGTCAGGTTACCTTCAACATCAAATTTGTTGTCGCCTTTCGCGACCACTTTTGTGCTGTGGAAGGTGGCCGTCGGGTATTTCGCGGTATCGAAATAGTCCGCGCCTTTGAATTCTTTCGTCAGTGCCGCAACGTGGCTGTCGATTTTGCTGACCGGCAGGGTCACGTCAACGCGTGAAGCTTCCGGATGATCTTTGTCAAACACCAGCGTACCGGTGGCATCCGGGATATCCGCGGTCGGGTTGGAGAAGCCGAAGTGGTTCCAGGCAACGATGACGGACGTATGCTCAGGGTTCAGCTGGTAGTGCATCGCCTCAGCCTGGGACAGGGGAGCATACAGGGTCGCAGCGGCTAACAGGGGCAGTGCAATACGTTTGAAGTTCTTCACGGTCAATTCCTTATGCGGACAAAAGTGCACTAAGTGTGGTGCAAATTTCCCGTTTTAGACAGTGAAGAGATTTGTCGGTAATTTTCAAATAAATTCAGCAACTCTCTGCCAGGCCTGCGTCCGTTCTCCGTCCGTGAACAGCACCCGGCAGCGGCGGCGATCCTGCATCAGCGTGCGATGCAGCTGCTGCAGATCCCTGAGATCCAGCGCCTGGATCTGCGCCGCATCGGGTTCGGCCAGGCCATTCTCCTGACGCAGCCGTGCCAGCGGCTGGTCGCTTTCTCGGCTGAGCAGGCGGGTTTTCAGTGCCACCAGATCGCACTCGGCCAGCGTCGGCGTCAGCGAGCGCAGGAAGTTGCGGCAGTAGCGCAGCAGGGAGAGCGCGCTGTAGTCGGGTGACTGCAACGCAAACAGCACCCCGTCTTCGTCGGCGCAGCGCAGATAGCGGCTGCTGACCACGTAGCCCACCGGCTGTTCGACCCGATAGCGCTGGAAAAAGCGCGGCTCGTAGATCAGGGCCAGCGCCCGCAGCGCAGCCAGCTGTTCACTCTGCTGCAGCGGGATAAACAGCAGCAGCGCATTATCGGTGCTGGCATGGGGCAGACGCGTCAGACCGGTCCGGGGCGTCATGCGCGTCGGCGGCGCGGCCGGGTTGACCGGCAGCGACAGCGCACTCAGCCGCCGGGCGATCAGGGCGTGCAGCGCCGCGTTGCCCCCTTTCAGTGCCGCCCGCCAGCTGCCGGGCGCTACGTTTACCGCCAGCTCATAGGGTAACTGCTGCAGCAGCGCACGAATGGCGATGCTCTCCGCAGGCGGAGTCGGCCCGGATTCGGCAGGCGGCGTGAGAGCAGGCACAATCAGGCTGAGCGCCCTGTCGGCCACCGCCGCATCCGGCGGCAGCTGCAGCGTCAGTTGCCACACCCCCTCCACTTCCTGCCAGCGCCCATGACCGCCCTGATGGCGCAGCGCGGCAAACAGCGGACGCAGCCGTTTTTCCAGCGCCAGGCCCCTCTCCGGCGTAAAGGTTGTCCAGAACTCCGGGCGCAGGATCAGCGTAGCGTCCCCGTCGTCAGGCTGATGATGCGGTAAGGCTACCGCTGTGGCAGGCAGCGGTTCAGCGGTGGCAGCGCTGCTGAGCGGATAAAAGGTGAATGAGGCCGGGGATGGCTTTGTGCGGGGAAACGCATTCCGTGGGGAGAGCGCCAGGCTGAATCCCTGCGTGACAAGATTCTCCGCCGCCGGTTGCGGCGAGCAGATCAGCCAGCTTTGCGGCGCGCGGCAGAACGACGCCAGCAGCAGCGGCAACGCAGACTCTGCCTCATCCGGCGCAAAGCCGAAGGCGCGCTGGCGTAACTGATCCAGCGGCGCGAGCGCGGCAAAACGCTGCTGTGCCAGCCGCTGATAGTGCTGATGCTGCGGTTCAGTGGTCTGGTGCAGCGCGGCCAGATAGTCATCGATCACGCTGTCTGTCAGCTCAGGCTGATCGGTCTCCACCTTCAGGGCCAGCCAGTGCGCGTCATCGGCCTGATAGATCCATTGCAGATCCAGCGCCTCCGCCAGCTTCCGCTCGCGCAGCGTCGCCAGCAGTGAACCGGGCGCTTCATCGAGCAGAAACTCACGCCATAACGTGACACCGTCACTACTGTCCAGCAGCCAGCTGCGCCACAGCGCCGCGGGTACGCCCTCCGCCAGCTGCCAGACAGCCTCACCTGTCAGTCCGGGCGGCGACAGATCCTGCTGCGCGCGACCGGACGGCAGCCCGGCGGCGAAATCCCGCGCCAGCTGCTCCAGCTCATCCAGCGTCTGCGGTCCCTGCAGCCAGAGCCGCATATTGCCGGAAACGTAATAGCGCTGGTGGAACTGGCGCAGCGCCCGCTGCAGAGCGGGGAGATCATCGCCAAAGGTGGCGCGACTCCCTGCCTGGAAGCGGCGGAATGCGGGGGGTGATGTGGCGGCGTGCAGCAGTGCCGCCTCCGTGCGTGTCGGCTGATGGCGCTGTAACAGCTGATACTCTGCGTCGATCACTGCCACTTCCTGCCCGATCGCCTGATTGTCGAGCAGCGGATGGGCAATCATATCCTGCAATCGCAGCAGCCCGTCAGCCAGCAGCGACGGCGTAACCTCAAAGAAGAAGGCGCTGCGGCGGGCCTGCGTGGTGGCGTTAACCCTGCCACCCTGCGCCTGGATCCAGCTCATCAGCCGCCCCTCATCAGGCCAGCCGGTGCTGCCGGTGAAGAGCAGATGCTCAAGCAGATGCGCCAGGCCTGGCCAGCGGTCAGGCTCGTCGTGGCTGCCTGCCGCCACCTGAATCAGCGCCGCGGCCTGACTGGCGTCGGCGTGATGCACCAGCTCAATCGTCAGGCCATTGATCGTCAGGCCGCGCGTTATCATAAGAGGTTCCGGGTTTTGTAGATCAGCTGTGAGTTGCTGCGGTTGCGGAACTGCAGCTGACCAATCCTGATGTCGCTGCAATCCGCCTCGCGGCGGGCTTCGAGGATTTTTCCGTGATGCGGTGATTTGCTGCAGACCGGGTCGGTGTTGTCGGCGTTGCCGGTCAGCATATACGCCTGGCAGCGACAGCCGCCGAAGTCTTTCTCTTTCTCGTCACAGGAGCGGCACGGCTCTGGCATCCAGTCGAAACCGCGATAGCGGTTAAAACCGAACGAGTTGTACCAGATATCGTCCAGACTCTGCGTCAGCACCGACGGAAACTCCACCGGCAGCTGGCGCGCACTGTGACACGGCAGCGCAGTGCCTTCCGGCGTGACGCTGAGGAAGATGGCACCCCAGCCGCCCATGCAGGGCTTGGGCCGCTCTTCATAATAGTCCGGGGTCACAAACAGCAGATTGGTCAGGCTGCCACTGGCGCTCATGCGCTCACGGTAACGGTTTACCACCGCTTCCGCCTGAGCGATCTGCTCACGGGTAGGCAGCAGGCCCTCGCGGTTCAGCTGCGCCCAGCCGTAGAACTGACAGGTCGCCAGCTCGACGTCATCCGCTTCCAGCTCAATACAAAGGTCGATAATTTTATCGATCTGATCGATGTTGTGGCGATGCAGCACGAAGTTGAGCACCATCGGATAGCCGTGGGCCTTCACCGCCTTCGCCATCTCCAGCTTCTGCTGAAACGCCTTTTTCGAGCCTGCCAGCGCGGCATTCAGGGTTTCATCACTCGCCTGGAAGCTGATCTGGATATGGTCCAGACCCGCCTCGCTGAAGGCATCCAGCTTTTTCTCTGTCAGGCCGATGCCGGAAGTAATGAGGTTGGTATAGAAGCCGAGATCGCGCGCGGCCTTAATCAGCTCCGGCAGATCTTTACGGGTCAGCGGCTCGCCGCCGGAAAAGCCGAGCTGCACGCTGCCCATGGCGCGCGCCTGGCGAAACACCTCAATCCACTGCGCCGTCGTCAGCTCCTTCTCCTGCTGCGCAAAGTCGAGCGGATTCGAGCAGTAAGGACACTGCAGCGGGCAGCGATAGGTCAGCTCGGCCAGCAGCCAGAGCGGCGGATTTACGCCAGGTTTATGCGGGGTCACGGAACTGTATCCACTTCTGTTCATAGGCTGACTGCAGGAACTCTAAAACGTCTGCACCCACGCCGCCCGCTTCCGGGAAACGGCTGTCGAGCGTCGCGATAATCGCGGCGATATCCTGTTTGCCATCCACCAGCTCAAGAATGGCGGCGGCGGTTTCATTCAGTTTCGCCATCCCTTCCGGATAGAGCACGACGTGGCTCTCCTGGGCGGCTTCCCACTGCATGCGGTAGCCGCGACGAAACGCGGCAATCGAGTTCTCATTCATCTGTTATACCAGTCGGGTGGTGTGCCACGCCGCCTTGTCAGTGACGGTGTGATAAGGCGGACGTTTCAGCTCGTAAGCCATGGTCATCGCATCCAGCATGCTCCATAAAATATCGAGCTTAAACTGCAAAATTTCCAGCATGCGGTTCTGGCTCTCTGCGGTGGTGAAAAAGTCCAGCGCCAGCGCCAGGCCATGTTCCACATCGCGGTTCGCCTGACCCAGGCGGCTGCGGAAGTAGAAGTAGCCCTCTTCTTTGATCCATGGATAGTGCTGCGGCCAGCTGTCGAGGCGCGACTGATGGATCTGCGGTGCGAACAACTCGGTCAGTGAACTGCACGCAGCCTCCTGCCAGTTGGCGCGGCGGGCAAAGTTAATGTAGGCATCCACCGCAAAACGCACGCCGGGCAGCACGTGTTGCTCCGACAGCAGTTCCTCACGCGTCAGACCGACGGCCTCGCCCAGCCGCAGCCAGGCTTCGATGCCGCCCTCTTCGCCATTACTGCCGTCATGGTCAAGGATGCGCTGCACCCATTTGCGCCGGGTGGCCGGATCGGGACAGTTCGCCATGATCGCCGCATCTTTCAGCGGAATGGTGGTCTGGTAATAGAAGCGGTTGGCCACCCACCCCTGAATCTGCTCGCGGGTCGCCTGACCGTTGTGCATCGCAATGTGATAGGGGTGATAAATGTGGTAGTACGCACCCTTGTCGCGCAGAGCCTGTTCAAAAGCCTGTGGCGACAGCGTTTCGGTGATCTGCATGATTTAGCCCTGAAGGTGGATCGCCATTCCGTCCCAGCTCACCTCTATGCCCTGCTCTGTCAGAAACTGACGCTGGGGTGACTGCTCGTTAAGGATCGGATTGGTGTTGTTAATGTGGATCAGAATTTTGCGTTTTGCCGGCAGCGACGCCAGCAGCGCCATCAGCCCCTGCTCTTCTGCCAGTGCCAGATGGCCCATCGCCTTGCCGGTGTTGTGGCCTACGCCGGTGGCGAGCAGCTCATCATCCTGCCAGACGGTGCCGTCAATCAGCAGGCAGTCTGCCCTGTGCAGCCACGGCAGGATGACGTCATCAGGCTCTCCCAGACCGGGTGCATAGAGCAGCGTCTGGCCGCTGACGAGGTTTTCGATAAACAGCGCCACGTTGTGACCCGGCAGCGGCCGATCGCGATAGGGCGAGTATGGCGGCGCGTTACTGATGATCGGAATCGCGGTAAACACCAGATCGCGACAGACATCAACGCTGAACGGCGTCAGTGGCGCAATGGGCCGGTGCTGTAAGCCGCCGTTCCAGTGGCTGAGCATCGGAAAGATGGGGAAGCCGGTGCTGAGGTCGGCATGCACCTCAGGGGTGCACCATACCTGATGCGGACAGCCTTCACGCAGGCTGAGCAGCCCGGTGGTGTGATCGATCTGACTGTCGGTCAGGATAATGGCACCTATCGCGGTGCCGCGCAGTACCCCTTTGCGTGTCAGCTCGGGCGTATGCAGGATCTGTTGGCTGATATCGGGAGAGGCATTGCACAGCACCCAGTCCTCGCCGTTATCGCTGAGGATAATCGACGACTGTGTACGCATGCTGGCCTGAATCGTGCCGTTTCGCACGCCGTGGCAGTTGGCGCAGTTGCAGTTCCACTGCGGAAACCCGCCACCCGCGGCCGAACCGAGGATTTTGATAAACATAGAGGAAAACCAGAAGTTGAAAAAATGCCCGCTCAGAAGGCGGGCATAACGATTAACGGTTGGAGATGTAGAGAGTCACTTCCAGACCGAGACGCAGATCAACGAAGGTTGGTTTTTTCCACATAATTTATATCCTCTTTATTAACAGTAATTTAGCTGCCTGGAATCAGCGTGACAGCGATTAAAT
The DNA here is from genome assembly GCF_026541045.1 of Pantoea sp. GM_Pan_3. NCBI lineage: Bacteria > Pseudomonadati > Pseudomonadota > Gammaproteobacteria > Enterobacterales > Erwiniaceae > Pantoea > Pantoea sp. GM_Pan_3. The sequence continues at coordinate 968,265 of NZ_JALNVA010000001.1, forward strand.
GAGAGCACTGTCACAATTTCCAGGCAGATGGTGCGCCAATGGCGCGTCGGGATCAAGTCCGGACGTAAGGAAATTGTTATCACAGCCCGGTCAGACGTAAAACCCGCTGCCAGTTTCCCCATGCCAGCTTCTCTGTCAGTGTCTGATCATAGCCCGCTTCCCGGAAAGCCGCGAGCAGACGCGGCATCCCGCTGACATCCCCCAGCGCATCCGGCGGGGTGATGCCATCGAAATCGGAGCCAAAGGCCACATGGTCGCTGCCCATTATCCTCAACAGGTGATCACAATGCTTAACAATTTCTGTTAATGGCGTGTCGGCATCGCGTTTACCGTCCGCCCGCAGAAACGCGTTGCCGAAGTTGATGCCGACCAGCCCCCCGCTGTCGCGGATCGCCATCAGCTGCGCATCCGTGAGATTGCGCGGCTGCGGGCAGAGGGCGTGCGCGTTAGAGTGGCTGGCGACCAGCGGCGCAGCGGCGATCCGGGCAGTGTCCCGGAAGGCCTTTTCATTCATGTGAGAGACGTCGATCATCATATTGAGCGCGCTGGCCTGCTGGATCAGCCGTTCACCGGCCGGGGTCAGCCCCGGCCCGGTATCGGGTGAGCCGGGGAAGCTGCCGCTGACGCCCTGACCAAAGCGGTTAGGCAGATTCCAGAACGGCCCGATGCTGCGCACCCCCGCCTGCCAGAAGGCGTGCAGCTGTTCGCCCTCTTCATCCAGCGCATCGGCCCCTTCGATATGCGCCACCATCGCCAGCACACCCGCCGCCCGGCACTCTGCAATCTCCTCCACGCTGCGGCAGAGACGCGCCCGGCCCCCTGATTCATCGGCCAGTTGCTGCAGGATCTGCAGCTGCTGCCACATGATCTCAAGCGGTTGCCAGGATTCACCGGCACGGGCTGGCACGGTGCGGGCAATGTACTCCTGCGGCGGCACAAAAATCGCAAACAGCCCGCCGCCAAAGCCGCCCTGCTGAATGCGCGGGAAATCGAGGTGGCCCCGTTCAATACCCTGATAAAACGCCTGCGCAGGCGCATCGCGATGGTGCAGCCAGAGGTTAAGCAGCAGGTCGTTGTGACCGTCAAAAATCAGCATAAGTGTTCACCCGGAGAAACAGGCGATCATGCTACCCCCGCCCGGCAGATTCATCAAACCGGAGCGCACGCAGGGTGTTGTCCTGAATATTTCAGGATAGAGTGCAGAGAACATGTCTTATGCGCCGATCTGAATTTCAGCGACATTCAGGAATCAGGCGGATGCTGGAGAGCATCAGTTTATGAATAAGATTTAAAAGCAGTTTCTGATGTATAAAGCGAAGAAAACGGCCTAAAACAGTACCACAACAATTTATAAAAGTTTTGTGTAACTCAGCAAAATTATTTATCTTTATTTTAGTTTTCAGGAATCTGAAGTGCTATTACTTTTTGCACTAATAATGAAGGAGAATGGAGGCATGGTGCGTAACTTATCCCCCGGATATTGTGTTGTGGAAAGGCCTGGCACGCTCGAGTATCAGGCACGCGAACTCTTCAGGGATGTTCGCTCTCCGGCTGCAAGTCTATTTATGAAACACAATGCGGATACGCGCTATCTGAAACCGGGCCAGATATTAATCGTTGCCGATCCTGACACGCCTGATCACTTAACAATGCAGATGCTTAAAGCACTTCGGCAGGCTAAAAATAAAACCAACTCAGCACTTATAGGCGTAGATAACGACGATGCCGGATTTATGCACAAACATTACGGAATGATCGCTGCGCTAACAGGTGCCGGAGATAAAGTTTTTGGAATCACGGGCGATGCAGGAGAAAAGTATTTCAGTGCCATTGAGCAGACACTAAAAAAAATTGAAGCCAGCTATCAGAATCAATTTCGTACTCAGGGCACGTTAATCAGCCAGCAATTTTTTGTGGAACGTAATAAGTTGCTGAATCAATTAAAGGAGCTGGTCAATAAACCGCTATTAAAATCGCTCACCCGACATATTGTGAAGTTCCAACAGTATGAAAATATGAAGCGAGCACTGAACCTCTCTAGCCGTTCTATTGTGCATGAGTGGTCCACCGTTGGATTAGGTGGGATACCTGGATATTCGTATTATGTTGGCAATGCAGCAAGAGCAGCCCGTTTCCTTAAGATGGGAGGATACATAGGAATCGGATTTGCTTTCGTCGGGACTAGTAATGAAGTAGTGAATGCGTGTTCAATAGGGCGAGAAGGTGAATGCAGGAAAATTGCTGTAAGAGATTACACAAAATTTGCAATCGGGACGGGTGGTGCAATGTATGCCGGTGCATGGGGAGGTTCTGCTGCGTTAGCGGCGTGTACGGCCATTGGTATAGCAACCGCTGGGGCGGGAGGTGTTGCATGTGCGGCAGTGGGTTCGCTGATGGGGGGCTATGTTGGCAGTATGGCAGGCGAAAAAGCAGTGGATTATTTACTGGGGTCAACAGGTGACTGAGTTTTATATCTCAAGAGCGGGGCTGATTTCTGGCCTGGCTGGTAGCTTTCTGATCTTCGTCTCTTTCTTTCTGTACGCTTTTAACAGAAAAGCGTATGACAGACTCATTTCCCTGTTCCTGGAGAAATATCAGTTTCCGCCACCCTGTTCGTTCTATCACATGGCCGGTTTTTTTGGCGCCTATCAGGTGTGCAGATTTTTCATTAATCTCAGCAGGAATAAACCAATAGCCTCCCTCAGCAAGGAGAGTCCTGCTTACTCCTTTTTCGGCGAAAACAGACTCACTGTCAGCCGCTGGATGATCTCGTTAGTGCGTCTGTGGATGTTTGCAGGAATCTGCTATCTCGGCACAGCGCTCGCTGTTCTGACTCTGATTGTCCTCAGGTGAGAACGTCACTGATCCCGACGTAATCTTACCAGCCCACGCTGTAGGCATCGTCTTTGACTACAGCGCCTGTTGCTCACCTGTCTGACATCAACTCAGAGCCTTCCCTTTTCAGCCTTCTGCGTCTTCAGGCGGAACAGCGCTGCTTGCATATTCACCTTGCTGTGTGTTGTCACTTTTGCGCATCAGGTTGTCAGCATTGCGCGCGCGGCGGAGAGGCGCTGGCGGCAGACTGATAAAAAAACAAGGAGAACCCGATGCTGACGCAACCCGCTGATAAATACCGTCCCGCCCCGCTGATGTCGCTGCCCGATCGTCAGTGGCCTTCACGCCAGCTCACTCAGGCACCGCGCTGGCTCTCTACCGATCTGCGCGATGGCAATCAGGCGCTGGCAGAGCCGATGGATCGCGAGCGCAAGATGGCCTTCTGGGATCTGCTGCTGCGCTGCGGTTTCCGGGAGATTGAGGTCGCCTTTCCCTCAGCATCGCAGACAGATTTTGATTTCGTTCGCGATCTGATTAAACAGCAGCGCATTCCGCAGGATGTAACGCTGCAGGTGCTGACACAGGCGCGCGCCGATCTGATCGCCCGCACCTTCGAATCGCTGCTGGGGGTGCCGCGCGCCATTGTGCATCTCTATAACGCCACTGCGCCGCTGTTTCGCGAACGGGTTTTTAAACAGAGCAAAGCGGAGATTATCGCCCTCGCCACCGCAGGCGCGCGGCAGATCCGCGCCGGATGCGAGGCACAGCCAGCAACCCACTGGACCTTTCAATATTCACCCGAGACGTTCTGTTTCACCGAACCGGCGTTCGTTCTGGAGATTTGCGAGGCGGTGGCGGATGTCTGGCAGCCTGATGTCACGCGGCCGATGATCATCAACCTGCCCGCCACGGTGGAGGTGAATACGCCGAATGTCTATGCCGATCAGATCGAGTATTTCTGCCGCCACTTCAGCCGCCGCGATGCCGTCTGTATCAGCGTCCATCCGCATAACGATCGCGGTACCGGCGTCGCCTGCGCGGAGCTGGCTCTGCTGGCAGGCGCTGACCGGGTTGAAGGCTGCCTGTTTGGCAACGGCGAGCGCACCGGCAATGTCGATCTGGTCACGCTGGCGCTGAATCTCTACACGCAGGGCGTTTCGCCGCAGCTCGACTTCAGCAAAATGCAGGAGGTGATTGAGGTGGTGACCCGCTGCAACCAGTTGCCGGTGCATCCCCGCCATCCCTACGCGGGGGAGCTGGTCTTCACCGCCTTCTCCGGTTCGCATCAGGACGCGATCAAAAAAGGGTTCGCCATTCGCGCCGAACAGCAGGAGACGCTGTGGCAGATGCCCTACCTGCCCCTTGACCCGGCCGATATCGGCTGCAGCTATGAGGCGGTGATCCGTGTCAACAGCCAGTCAGGCAAAAGCGGAGCCGCCTGGCTGCTGGAACAGAATCACGGTTTACAGCTGCCGCGTGCCCTGCAGCAGGATTTCAGCCGCTGTGTGCAGCAGGAGACAGACCGGCACGGTGGCGAGATGACGCACTACGCGCTGTGGCAGCTCTTTTGCCGCCGCTACGGTGTGACGCAGCCGGCAATCACCCTGGAGCAGGCTGACAGCCAGAGCGACAGCGCCGGACAGACGCAGATGCGCGCCAGCGTCCGCTGTCAGGAGCGTCCCGTGACGCTCACCGGCCGGGGCAATGGCTGGCTGTCGGCGGCGGTCAATGCCCTCGCTGGCGCGTTCGATCTTCATCTGACCATTGAGGATTATCATGAACATACGCTGGGGCGGCGCAGTGACAGCCGTTCCGTGGCCTATATCAGCTGTGTGGATGCGCGTGGGGTGCGGGCATGGGGTGTGAGCATCGACAACGACACAACCCGTGCGGCCCTGCAGGCACTGCTCAGCGCGGCGGGCTGCTTTCTGGCGGCGGAAAGTAGTCCGTCGGTGACACGCCCAGCAGGCGACGAAACATCGCACTGAAGGCGCTGGGGCTTTCATAGCCCAGCTCCAGCGCCACCCGCAGCACCGCATCGCCCTGCGCCAGTCGCGTCAGGGCGATCGCCAGCCGGGCGCGTCGCACCCAGTCGCTGAACTGCAATCCGGTTTCGCGCATAAAATGGCGGGCCAGCGTCCGGCCCGAGACGTTCAGGTGGGTACTGGCGCGCAGTAGCGTCCAGTTTTCGCCGGGGGTCTGCTGGATCTGCTCACACAGCGCCTGAAGCCGGGCGCTGTGTGGCGTCGGCAGCGCAAACGGCAGCACATCCATGCCGCGAATTTCATCCAGAATCAACTCCATTACCCGCTCAGCCCGGCTGCCTGCCTCGTAATGCACCGGCAGCGCGAGTGCGGTAACAATCAGCTCACGCAGCAACGGCGAAATCTGCACCACCTGACAGCTGGCGGGCAGATCGGCGCGTGCCAGCGGATCGATAAACAGCGTGCGCGCCGCGACGCTGCCGGTAATCTGCAACGCATGACGGGTAAACGCGGGCAGCCAGACGCCGCGGCTCGGTGGCACGATCCAGCTGCCATACTCCGTTTCCACCCGCACCACGCCGCTCAGCGTGTGGATCAGCTGTGCGCAGGTATGGTGGTGCCAGGGCTCACTGGCACCGTGCAGGTAGTCGTGCGCCAGCGGCACCAGCGGACGATGGCTGAAGTCAACCGGCTGCTGGCTCATTGCGCCTTCAGATAGCGGTAGATCACCGCCAGATCCTCTTCACCGTGTCCTTCATCAACCGCCTGCTGCCAGAGCCGGGAAATATTTTCCAGCGCCGGCAGCGGCGTTTCTGCAGCATCCAGCGCCAGTCGGGCATCCTTCAGCGCCCAGACCAGATGCATCTGCGGGGTGTAGTCATCGCGGGCCATCATCTCCAGCTTCATTTTTGCATAAGGGGCTGCGAGCGGACCGCCCTCCAGCACCTGCCAGAGATCGTCGGTGGAGAAGCCGAACTGCGCTGCCAGTTGGGTACTCTCTGCCAGGCTCTGCATCATGCCAATCAGCCAGCTGTTGATCACCAGCTTCATACGGCTGCTTTTACCCGCTTCGCCCAGCCATTGCGTACCTTTACCGATGGCGGCAAACACCGCTTCTGCCGCCTGCGCCCGGCTCTGATCGCCACTGGCGAGCACCAGAATCTGTGCGTTTTCGGCCGGTGCCTTGGTGCCGGAAACCGGCGCATCAATAAACAGCAGATCGGGACGGGTCTCTGCGAAAAAGGCGATCAGCGCGTCCGTTTTTTCCACCCCGATGGTGCCCATCTGGCACAGCGTTGCACCCTGTTTAAGGGCTTCCTTAACCTGATGCAGCACCTGCTCAGTGGTATCACCGTCCGCCAGCATGGCGATCACGACATCCGCCTGCCGCACCGCCTCGTCCGGCGAGTCAGCCAGCTGCAACCCCGCGTCCAGCAAATCTTCGCCGCGTGCGCGGGTGCGATTCCAGCCGTGCACGGTAAAGCCTTTCTTCAGCAGATTAGCGGCAAATGCGTGCCCCATTGCGCCTAATCCCAGAACCGCTACTTCAGGTTGTTTCATGCTGACTCCCTTGAGTTATCTGACGGCACCCCACAACGGTGGATGCCCGTGACCAGTAAAGTTGCGTTTCAGCCTGGCGGTAAACAGAGAAAAAATCCAGCCCGAAACGGTGTACCCCAACCGGGCAAACCCTTACCATACGCGACAATTATTCCATCTGGTTCAATACCTCTTCTCTTTTCCAGGCGACTTATAATGAAAATAATTTCTCTGCGTCAGATGACGCTGGTCATGTTGCCCGCCATGCTGCCGCTGCCGCTGCTGGCGGCGGATAACGACGCGACCCTGGTCGTCACCGCCGCACCGTCAGAACAGGGGCTCAACGAACTCGATACCCCCGCGGCCCTGAGCGTGGTCAGCGGCGACGATATGCGCCAGGCCGCCCCGCGCGTAAACCTTTTCTCTGAAATTCAGATGTCGAATGACCCGCCCCAAACTATGCAAATATGAAACAGGTTAAAAGTTAAACTTAATAACGGTTATGCTTTGATAAATAATTGTTCGATTATTTCAATAATTTATTCTAAGTCATGATTTGTTCATCTACAATGCCGTCAAATTTTCAAACCTAACGGACATACTTTGATGCGGGAACTTTTAAAATCGCTTTCTGGCATGAGGTTCATTGCTGCTGCACTGGTTGCCTTCCATCACACCGCATGGATGTATCCTTTAAGTAAGAGTATTGATGCTCGCATTGATGCTGATTTAGGTGTTACCTTCTTTTTCGTTTTATCTGGATTTATTCTCTATTACACTCACAATAATATCTCTGATAAAAAAGAGTCCATAAGGTTTATTGTTGCGAGAATTGCCAGAATATGGCCTTTGCATATTGCCTGCCTTTTAGTGGTTCTATGCATATTCCCATCTCCGTGGGGGTATCCGGGTGAGTCATCAGCATGGTTAAAAATTCTGACAAATCTTTTTTTGATGCATGCATGGATTCCATACGCAAAATATTTCTTTTCTCTCAATGGCCCCTCATGGAGCATATCGGTCGAGTTGTTCTTTTATGTGCTGTTTCCATTCCTGACTTATAAATTGAAACATAACTGGCACTTAAAGCTGACACTGAGTATTGCGATTGGCCTGTCAATTGTTATTGTTTTGCAGAAGATGAACTTCCCTATTCTCAGTTATGGCGATCCTCTTATGGGGCCCAACTTGTGGGCATCAGGAACACTGCCATTAGTCAGACTGACTGAATTTTTAACCGGAATCCTGGCTTGTGCATTCTGGTTAAAAATAAAGAACCGGGTGATTGTTAATGTATATGTTTTCACATTGTTAGAGGTGGCGGCAATTCTGTTGGGCATTTTTGCATTGTCAAAATTACCCCACCTGGTTTTAAGCAATTTTGATGGTCATGTGTTAGGCAGTTGGTTAATAAAACCCCTGGCTGCTCCAATATTTGCTGTTATTATTACAGTTTTCGCATTTGGAAGAGGCATGCCATCGAGATTTGTTGGTTGCAAGTGGATGGTTCTGCTGGGGGAGGCGAGCTTTTCACTTTATATGACGCATGAAATCATTGCTCGCTGTATTGCTAACTATGCTCCATCGTTGTTATTCAGAGAAAGCTACTGGTTAGGATGCCTGATTTTCTGGGCTTTGAGCCTTGCGGCTTCTTTTGCAGCATGGATAATCATTGAACGTCCATGCAGGAAATTTGTTCTATCCACGTTCGATAGATACGCCAGGAAAACAGAGGTAATTGATACTTCTCAAAGACATAATGTTGCCTAGTATTATGTGTGGTTAAGCCACCCACAATTAACACAGTACAATATCACAAAAATCAGCGCGCTATCCCAGCAATGCCTGCGGCAGTGACAGCTGTGACGGCAACCGTATTCCGGGCATTGCCCGCAACATGGCCTACGCAGGCCTGGGCTACCTGCCCGAAGAGGGCTTCTATGCGGGAAGTGAAGTGCGCTACCTGAGCCAGATTGCCGCTGAAGATCAAAACAGCGTTAACACCCCCTCTTACACGGTGGCCGCACTGAACAGTGGCTATAAATGGAAACTGGACGCGTGGACGCTGGATCTGTTTGGGCGGGTCGATAACCTGTTTGACCGGCATTACGTGAGGTCGGTGATTGTGAACGAGAGTAATGGCCGTTATTTCGAGTCTGCGCCCGGTCGTAATTACAGCGCTGGATTCACGGTGAGTTACGCATTTAACTAATTTAATAAGTGGCTTTTATAAAGCCACTTATTACCGCCCAACCCTGTATTGCCAATTAATAATATCCGTAACCTTCTTAGTTAATTAATAACCCACACAAGCCCGCACTCATAAGAAAAGCCCCTTATTTACCCACCCCCGTAACATTATTGTAACCAGAACCCTCTTTTGATAATAGAAACCGGGGCACATTTGGGATAAATCAAAAATAGAATACGCCTTCCCTGATAAATTATCCTCAGCTCAAACGTATCTGCTTAGCCGCACATTGAATAATTAATCTTTCTGTGTGCGCGTTGATTTTTCGTGCTACACAGGGAATGTTTTGCTGATGAACAAGATAATGAGTCGTTTAACGCCGCTGGCGTTACTGACAGGATTTATGATGAGCGGTAACGTGGCGGGTGAGAATATCGGAAGCCAGACAGGGGCGAATATAACCCTGAATGATGGCGACATTCTGACCGGAGACGCCACCTATTCAGGCGGGCTATATGGCGTCGTCAATCCCTACAATCAGACCGGAATTGTTAATCTGGGTCGTCGCGCTTTTATAAACGTTACTGATGCCGATAATTATGCACGCGGCGTAGTCATCTGGGGGAATGAGAGCCAGCTGTTTGCGGAAGGACTTACTCTCAATATCAGTGGAAATAGTGCCCTGGGCATTAATATTACGGGTCAGGATATTACTGCCGATCTGGGGACGGGAACCACTGTCAATGTGACCGGAACCGCTACCGCTTCCGGTATCCTGATTCGGGGAGCGTCATCGCTGAAAGCGGAAGCCCTTACGGTGAATCTGACAGGAGACGGTGGTTTTGGCCTCAGCGTCAGCAATGCGGGCACCCGCGTGGACCTGGGGAGTGGCAGCACCCTATCGACTCAGGGCAGAGGAAGCCACGCTATCAGGGTCCATGCCCTGAATGGGAGAGAGTCATCCCGCCGCACATCACTGACCGCAAATCAACTGACGCTCAACACGACAGGCGATTCTGCTTATGGCCTCAATCTGCAGGCCGATTCGCTCGCGAATCTGGGATCCGGAAGCACCATCACGACAACTGGCGCGAACGCCTTTGGTATCTGGAACTTTGGTGAACTTACCGCTGATAATCTGACCATTAACGCGACAGGAAGCGGCTCTGTTGGTCTTGAGGTGCGTCAGAATGGCGTTGCTGATATTGGTCCCGGCAGCCATGTGACGTCAGCACAGGCTGGCAGCATCGTCGCCAGCGGCACGTCAGCAATCATTAACTTCAAAGGAACAGCAGAACAGCGAAACAGCCTTCATTCAGGCGGTGCTTATGCCGCTTCTGCCCAGACGTCTGGCTCCTCTGTTACGCTTGATGAGACAGATATTACCAGCGCCAACATGGCATTGTGGGCGCTGAACGCGGGTCATATCTCGGCGAATAATGTTTCCATCAGTAGTTCAGTGACTCCCAGAGCGGCGCTTTACGCAATGACAGGCGGCGAGATCAATCTGACCGGTAATATCGATATCACCATGGCCTCGCCAGATCAGTTCGCCATCGCCACGCAATATAATGCAGGTTACGCACAGGGCGTGGTTAATATCGACGGCAAACTGAATATGACAGGATCCGTTTATTCCCGCAGCGGCTTCGTTGATTTAGCGCTGCAGCCCGGCTCGGTCTGGGAAGGCGCAGCCATCAGCGACGGTCTCAATCAGGGGTATCTGAATACGACCTTAAATAAAAGTGACTGGTATGTCAGCGCAAATTCAAATGTGGACCGGTTAAACATGAATAAGGGGCGGATTGATTTTACCCGGTCAATCTCTGCATCCGATTATTCCACCTTAACCGTTGCCGATCTGTCAGGTAATGGTAATTTTAATATGCGTGTTGATCTGGCAGGTGAAGGTGATGGCATTAATAACCATGGCGATAAGCTGGTTGTCACCAACAGCAGCCAGGGTGACTTCACATTGTCATTTGTTAATCAGGGCAGTCTGGCGACAACAGGCCATGAGTTATTAACCGTGGCAGAAACTCCTGACGGGATAGCAAATTTTACCACAGCATCAGATATTGAACTGGGCGGCTATCTCTACTCAGTGCGTAAAACCGGCACGAACTGGGAACTCTACTCTTCCGGCGCCGCATCAGCACCGGAACCAGAACCCGCTCCGGATCCTGCTCCGGATCCGGCACCAGAGCCAGCCCCTGCTCCGCAGCCTGCGCCAGAACCAGAACCTGAACCTGAACCTGAACCGGCACCGACGCCAGCGCCCCCGATTACCACCACGGCAGATGCAGGCGGTAATTTCCTGCATGTTAGTTACCTGATGAACTATGTCGAAACGCAAACCCTGTTTCAGCGACTGGGCGACATCCGTCAGGACCATGCGAAAGGGAATGTCTGGCTGCGGGGCTTCGGCGGTAAACTGAACGCCTTCTCAGGCGGCAGACTGAGTGACTTTGAAATGGGCTACAGCGGCTATCAGTTTGGCGCAGATAAGCATCTGGCCGACGATATAAACGTGTCAGGCGGCCTGTTTATGGGGACCACCCACGCCTCACCTCACTACCGCGGGGGCGATGGTACGGCCAAATCAGAACATGTGGGGGGCTATCTGACCTGGGTCGCTGACAACGGTTTTTACGTTGATCAGGTCGTTAAGATCAACCGCATCCGCAATCAGTTCATGGTGAAAGATAGCCAGCAGAATCCGGTCTCCGGTCAGGCCAAATCAAATGGATTCACATTTTCCGTTGAGGCGGGCAGGCGTTTTCACTTCTCTCCTGATGACCAGGGCTTTTATCTCGAACCTCAGGCTCAGATTACCGCAGGCCGGCAGAAAGGGTCGCAGACCCGGGCCAGCAACGGTCTGGTTATTGCGTTTAAAGATTATCATTCCGTTAACGGTCGGGCAGGCGCGCTGGCAGGATACAGTCAGAAAAGTGGAGCAACGAATTACAATGTCTATTTCAAAACCGGCGTGGAACGCGAGTTTTCTGCCAGCATGCAATATGCTCTGAACGGTTCAACGGAGAAAGCGGATCTCAGCGGAAATGCCTTGCGCAACGGACTGGGAGTCAGTGCCGATATAGACACCGCACATCATCTTTATCTGGAAGCCGATTTAACGACCGGTCAGCGCTTTGATCAACGCCAGCTCAATGCCGGTTACCGTTTTAGCTTTTAACTGAAGGTGGCACGTTCAGCCATCCCTGTCCTGCCCTCCGTGGCAGGACTTTTTATGCCTGATACTCAGTCAGATCAGGCCTGCGGCAGCAGCGCAACAATCTCCTCACTGCTGCCGGTTTCACCCAGGCGCGGGAAAATGAGATTGATGCTGTTGTTGTGCGTATCAATGTTGAGATCGGTCATCGCATCGGTCGCCAGCGTGACGTTGTAACCTGACTCATAGGCCTGTCGCGCCGTGGACTCCACGCCGATACTGGTCGCGATCCCGCAGATCACCACCTGGGTGATACCGCGCTGCTGCAATTCCTCGTGCAGCGCCGTGGCCTGAAACGCGCCCCAGCTCTTTTTGGTGATGGTGATGTCATTCTGCTGCGGCGTCATTGCCGGAACCAGCGTCGCCCAGTCGGCAGGCAGTTCACCGCTGTGACGGGCCTGCTCAGTGCGGCCTGGCGCACCACCGGCCACGTTAACCAGCACAACCGGCAGATTATGCTGGCGGAATGCCGCCGCCAGCGCGGCACAGCGTTCGATCACCGGCTGCGGCTCATGAACCAGTGGCAGCGCCACAATGCCATGCTGCAGGTCGATAACAATCAGCGCCGTTTTTGCATCAAGTGTGGTTACAGCCATATTAAATCCTTAAAGTGAATGGTCAGCGAGTCGCTGCAGTAAAGGGAGAACATCGGTCAGTTGCTGCTGTTCAGCCGGCGTCAGCCGGGCCTCCAGCGTCCGTACCAGCCAGTCGTCACGCATCGCGCGGCTGGAAGCAATCACCGCCAGGCTGGCCGCGGTCGGCAGGTAGCGGGTCTTGCGTCCATCGTGCGGGTCGGGTTCCCCTGTCACCAGATCCGCCGCCAGTAACCCCGCAACGTTGCTACCCATCGACTGGCTGCGCACGCCTTCCGCCGCGGCCAGCTGCGTCACCGTCATCGCCCCGTCCCGCACCAGATGGCCCAGTACCGCCACCTGTGACCAGGTTAACTCACCGGGTGGGGCCGATTCGCGCAGGCGGCGACTCAGCTTACCCACCAGCATGCGCAGCAGGGCTGCCGATTCAGTCAGATCGCTCATTGCCGGTCTCCATAGCCAGGCGAAAGTATAGAGATACGAAGGTAAACTGTGTAGTTTGCTCAGGTATCAATTTGTAACGTCCGGACGCTGCAGATAGTGGATCAGACTGTGAAAACGCAGTGGCGTCGCCAGCGGATTACGGTAGCTGTGTGCCACATCCGCCCTGAACTGGAACGCCTCTCCCGCCACCAGTCGTCGCCAGATATCACCGACGCCCAGCAGCAGCTCGCCCTCAATCACCACCACCTGCTCGACACAGCCCGCTTCATGGGGGGACGACTGGCTCTGCGCGCCCGCTGCCAGCTCAACCGCCAGCAGATCAAAACGCAGCTGCGGATCGTAAGGCAGCAGCGGATGAACCGTCATCTCGGCGTTGGCCTGGCTGAACCCGGCGAGCGCGCCAGAGGGAAGCACCCGTCCGTCGATAAAAAAGAAAAAGGGAACGCTGAAACCGGTGGAGATCTTCCACAGCGTGGCCACGGTCGGACTCGATTCGCCGCGCTCAATCTGCCCCAGCATCGCTTTACTGACGCCGGTTCGCTCCGCCGTGAGCGTCAGGCTCCAGCCGTTGGCCTGGCGCAACTGTCTGAGCGCGGCGCTCAGGTGTTGCTGAAAATCTGCCATTTTTTCTCCTGCATTTTTCGTCAATGAGCTGACGTTATGCTGCCAGTGTAGCACTTGTGCGTTATAGCGTATCATGCAATCATGTGCGCTATAACGCACAATACAGATTCACCTTCGCTGAGGGTGAGAGAGAGCGATGATGAAAAGAGTGGAACATCCCCGTTTTACCCTGCCGATGGTGGTTTCCGGCTTTGTCGCCGTGCTGGTGGGCTACAGCAGCAGCGGCGCCATTATTTATCAGATGTTTCAGGCGGCGGGCGCCACACCGGCGCAGATCGGCGGCTGGCTCTCCGTTCTGGGCATCGCGATGGGGATCGCCTCGCTGGGATTGTCGCTGCGCTACCGCATGCCGGTGCTGGCCGCCTGGTCAACACCCGGCGCGGCGCTGCTGGCCACCAGCTTTCATGGCATTTCGCTGAACGAGGCGGTGGGCGTCTTTGTGTTCTCCAATCTTCTCATCGTCCTGTGCGGGGTCACCGGACTGTTTGCCCGACTGATGAATCACATTCCCGCCTCGCTGGCGGCGGCGATGCTGGCCGGGATTCTGCTGCGCTTCGGGCTGCAGACATTTGCCGATTTGCAGACCAACTTTGTCCTCTGCGGCAGCATGTGTCTCGCCTGGCTGCTGGCCCGCCGCTGGCTGGCCCGCTATGCCATTCTGGTCACCCTGCTGATCGGTATCGCCGTCGCGCTGGCGCAGCACGCCATTCACTTTCCGCCGCAGCCCTTAAGCGTAATGCTGCCCGAACCGGTGATGCCGCACTTTACCCTGACCACCCTGCTGGGGATCGGTGTGCCCTATTTCCTGGTCACGATGGCGTCGCAGAATGCTCCTGGTATCGCGACCTTACAGGCGCACGGTTATCGTGCGCCGGTGTCTGCCCTGATGAGCTGGACTGGCCTGACGGCGCTTCTGTTATCACCGTTTGGCGGTTTTTCCGTCTGTGTGGCGGCCATTACCGCGGCGATCTGCATGAGTGATGAGGTCGACCCCGATCCGCAGCAACGCTGGCGCGCGGCGGTGCTGGCCGGGATTTTCTATCTGCTGGCGGGTGCGTCCGGGGCGTTGATCGCCGTGCTGTTCAGCGCCCTGCCAGGAGTACTGATTGAAGCGCTGGCGGGACTGGCTCTGCTTGCCACGCTGGGCGGCAGCCTGCAGCGCGCGCTCGAACAGCCTGCTGAACGCGACAGCGCGCTGATCACTTTTCTGATCACCGCTTCCGGCGTCTCGCTTCTGGGTATCGGTCCGGCCTTCTGGGGCCTGGTGGGCGGCATTGTCGCCCATCTGCTGCTGGTGCGCAGACGCGCCTGAATCTGCTGATCTCACTGAACTGGCGGTTGTTTTTCCGCCAGCCAGTGAAAAAAACGCTGGATTTAGCCCCTTTTCTGCCGTTTGATTTGTCATTGCCCCGCGTAAAATCAACGTAATCGTCGATAACACGCGATTTTCTGCCTCAGACAACGACCGATAAGGGCCCAACAGGTGGCAAAAACTTTTCTGCGCAGCGGTAATTTAGATGCAGTTCTGGCATTAGGTGAAAATGGCCAGCCGGTCTACGCCTCAGCACTGCAAATTCGTGAAACCCTGCGCCTGCGCCGTCAAAGCGCACTGGCAGATTGCCTGGCCATTCCCCAGGCCAACGACCGGGGCGACCGCCTCGACTGGTATGCCCCTTTCAGCGGCCGGGTGAAATCCTGGCTGGGCGCCAGCGATCATGAGCGTCGCGCGGCGCTGCAGCACCTTACCGCCTGCCAGCAGGATATGCAGGATCTCAGTACGCGCGCGCGCGCGGCAGAGAACCCGTCGATGCGCCTGTTTGGCGCGCTGCTGAGCAAAACCCTGCAATTTCCCGACCAGCAGTATGTTTATCTGGTCGATGGCAAACCCGTCATCACGTTCTGGGGCTTTGTCGACGCGCAGGCGCGCAGCCGCGATGACGCGCTGGCCTGCCTGCGTGATACCCTGGAAGAGAATCTGCCGGTGGCGCTGGTTGAACCGCCACCGGCTGTGTTGCCTGCCGCGCCTGTCGTGGCAGAGCCGGAGACCCTCGCGCCGCCACCGGTTCCGGAACCTGAGATCCTGCCTGAACCGGAACCTCAGCCTGCTGTGCCTGTCGACGCTCAGCCCGTTGCGCCTCTCCCGGCGCGTCGCCGTTTCCGCGTCTGGTATCTGCTCCCACCGGTCGCGATTGCCGCCGCCGTCATGGTGGCCGTGCTGCTGCATCGTCAACCCTCTGAGTCCATCCCGGTGGCAACGGCGAAGCCAGCGGCGACCCCGGCGACGGTGCCTGCTCCCGCCACGCCGGCAGTCACGGCGAGCCAGCCTCCGGTGGCTGCTGCACCGACCGAGGCCGCCAGCGCGCCCGCGGTGACGACGCCGGCCACCCTCACCCCGCCAGCGGTGACGGCCACGGCTGAAGCGCGCCCCGACACACAGCCGCAGTCAGCGGCCAGCACCACCGAGACCCCGCCTGCCGCCGCGTCTGCTACCCTTGCCAGTGAAGCGACCCCGACGGTACCGGCGAAGCCAGACGATCTGATTGTGACGCCGGATGCGGTGCGTGACGGTCAGGTGCAGGTGATCGATGGCCGCTGGCGGGTCACCATCAACCAGATGCCGACGCCAACCGGTAAGCCACCCGTGATGCGCTTCCAGTTTAAAAATGGTAAAGGCAGCGTGCAGGTCACTCAGGGTAATACCAGCTGTAAAGCCGATGTCAGCGCCGCCATGACCAGCGCCGGTAATCTGGTGATTGAGAGCCGCTACACCGCGAAATGCCAGAACAATTCGCGCTACCGTATGCCGCTGCTTGTCTGCCACGCCAGCATTGGCGCCGCGCAGTGCGAAGCGCAGTTTGCTGAAGACCGGGTCTTCCCGATGACGATTAAGCGTGAGAGTAAATAACGATGCTGGCTCCCCTGATCGATGACAAACAAAAAATTTCGCTGATTGAAAACAGCGGCGTGCAGTTCCTGGATTTTGGCCTGCAACTCTCAGATACCCCGGCGCGCCGTCAGTTTGTGCGCCAGACGGCCAACGGCCCGCTGCTGCGCCTGAACGTCGATGGCAACAGCGGAAAGTTCCTGCTCTATCCGGAAGATGGTGGTGCTGCCGAAGTGGTGCGCCCGGAATCCGATATCGCGCTGGCGGACTCCCTGTCGCTGCTGTCAGCCTGCTGGCTGCCGCTGCCCATGCTGCGCTGTGCCAGCGGACGTCGTTTTATCGGTGGCCCTGAAAACTGGGCACGGATGCGTCTGGTTGCCCTGCCCGCACCGGACGCGGCGGGCAATACCCATCGCGTTACCCTTGCCTTTGATACCCGCTGCGTGGCGGAAGAGGATGGCGGCGAGCAGCTGGGCCTTACCCCGGCGGATGCGCAGAATGGGGTCACCTTTGCCCTCGCCTGGCACAACTACGAGCTGGGCGACTTTCTCGATCTGACCTGGGTCGATGGCTGGCTGCGCGAATCCTTTACCGACCGCGTCAGCGACCGCCGCGAGCAGGCGATCAAACAGGCGCTGCGTGAATTTGAGTATCAGGCGCACTACCTGAATCTGCTGGAGCTGCTGGGCCAGCAACTCGACCTCAGCGAGATCCACATTCAGGCCGCCACACTGCAGACCCCGGCGGTTAACGTCGATATCATCCTTGATGTGGGCAACTCCCACACCTGCGGCATCCTGGTGGAAGATCACCCGGAAGAGAGCAACGGCCTGAAGCAGACCTATGAATTGCAGCTGCGCGACCTTTCTCAGCCGCATCAGGTCTACAACGAGCTGTTTGACAGCCGTCTGGAATTTGCCGAAACCCGCTTTGGTAAAGCGAACTTTTCGCTGGAGAGCGGGCGCGAACAGGCGTTTATGTGGCCGTCGCTGACGCGTGTCGGTCGTGAGGCGAGCCGTCTGGCCCTGCAGCGTGCGGGACTGGAAGGCAGCACCGGCCTCTCCAGCCCGCGCCGTTATCTGTGGGATGAGGCACGCTATCAGCCGGGCTGGCGCTTTAACACGCCGGGCGAGCAGGCGGAACCGCTGGCTTATGGTGCCCCCTTTACCACGCTGCTGAACGATGAAGGCCAGCCGCTGTCGACGCTGGCGCCGGACGATCGTCTGCCGGTCTTTTCACCGCACTACAGCCGCAGTTCGCTGATGACCTTTATGCTCTGTGAGCTGCTGGCTCAGGCGCTGATGCAGATGAACAGCGCGGCTCAGCGTCAGCGTATGCCACAGAGTCACGCGCCGCGTCAGCTGCGCCATGTGATCCTGACGCTGCCGTCCGCGATGCCCAAGCCGGAGCGTGAAATCTTCCGTCGCCGGATGCAGGAGGCGCTGGCGCTGGTCTGGAAAGCCGAAGGCTGGCTCGCGGATGAGGATGACCTGGCGCCGGCCGTCTCGCGTCAGAACCCGAAACCGCTGCCGGATGTGCAGATGGAGTGGGATGAAGCCACCTGTGGGCAGATGGTCTGGCTGTTCAATGAGACGCAGGTCAACTTTGCCGGTCGCGCTGAAGACTTTTTCAGCAGCATGGCGCGTCCCGATCGGCCGCGCGATGAGGGCGAACTGCCAGGTAAAAGCCTGCGCATCGCCTCGATTGACATCGGCGGCGGCACCACCGACCTGGCGATTACCCAGTATCGTCTGGATGATGGTCAGGGCAACAACGTTAAAATCACGCCGCGCCTGCTGTTTCGCGAAGGCTTTAAGGTGGCGGGCGATGACATCCTGCTGGATGTGATTCAGCTGTGGATCTTACCGGCGCTGCAGCAGCACCTGCAGAAAGCGGGCCTGACGCTGGCGGAACCGCTGATGAACAAGCTGTTTGGTCACGACAGCCGCATGGACGGTCAGGCCACGCTGCGTCAGCAGGTTACGCTGCAGCTGTTTATTCCGCTGGCGCAGGCGGTGCTGGAACGCTATGAGAACTGGGATCCGCTGGAGAGCCATGCGGAAATCAACGCCCTGTTCGGCGAACTGGTTGAGCAGACGCCTGGCGAGGCGGTACTTGCCTTTGTCAACGGCGAGATCCAGCGTGAGCTGGGCGGCAACAGCCGCTTTGATCTGCTGCAGGTGCCGCTGGTCGTGAGCCTCGCGCAGCTGCACGGCGAGTTTATGCAGCACCGGATGGCCATCATCCCGGCGCTGCGCTCCATGTGTGAGGTGGTCTCGCTCTACCAGTGCGATGTGCTGCTGCTGACCGGGCGTCCGTCACGCTTCCCTGGCATTCAGGCGCTGGTGCGCCATCTGCAGCCGCTGCCGGGCAGCCGCATTCTGTCACTGGAAGGCTATCACACCAGCGACTGGTATCCGTTTAACAAGCATGGCCGCATCGACAACCCGAAATCGACCGCCGCCGTCGGCGCGATGCTCTGCCTGCTGGCGCTGGATCTGCGTCTCAGCAGCTTCTGGTTCCGCGCGGGCGATTTTGAACCTTACTCGACCATCCGCTATCTGGGCATGCTGGATGAAAACCAGGCCCTGACGGATGAGAATCTCTGCTACAGCGACATTGACCTCGACGATCCCGGCTTTGCGCTGGACCGGAAACGCAGTTTCCGTATCCGGGGTAACGTCTGTCTGGGCTTCCGCCAGCTCGATAACGATCGCTGGCCCGCCTCACCGCTTTACAGCCTGACGCTGAACGACCCGACGCTGGCGCGTAAAGTCGCGGGCGAAAGCGTGCTGCGCATCCGCCTGGCGGTCAAAGCCGGCCCCGGTGCGTCCGGCCCGGAAAACCTGGTGCTGAGCGATGCGCAGCTGGATGATGGCACCCGAGTGCCGCTGGAGCAGTTGAGTCTGAAGCTGAATACCCTGTCGGCGACCGGCAACGCCAATGCGCAATACTGGATTGACAGCGGGAGCGTGTGTAAACGATGAAAGCCCTGAAACCCCGCCAGCCTCAGACGCTGGCAAAACGTCTGGGCCTGTTACAGGACGCCCTGAACAACAGTCTGGAATGGATTGAGAACAGCCGTGAGCAGTCGCCGCGTCTGGCGCTGGAGGCGGAAACGCTGACGCTGCAACTGCGTCAGGCGCGCGTGCAGACCCAGGCGCTGGCTCAGCAGGTCGCCCGTCCGGTGACGCTGGCCCTGTTTGGTCAGTCGCAGGCCGGCAAAGCCTGGCTGCTTAACGAGATGGTGGCCGATGCACAGGGCCAGCTGGTGACCCGCATGGGCGACAAACAGCTCTACTGGTTCCAGCATGTCAATCCCGGCAACCTGGATTTTGCCACCGCCACCCGCTTCAGCCATCAGCGCGAGCCGCTCTCGACTGAGTGGCCGGTTGAACTGACCCTGCTGAATGACGCGGAAGTTATCCGTCTGATGCTCGCCTGTTCTGCTGCGGGCACACCCGACGTGGCGCAGATCGACAGCGGGCTGCAGCGTCTGCAGCGCCATCGCCTCGCCTCGCCGCTGGCCGGTCTGGACAGTGATGCGCTGGTCACGCTCTGGTCCTGGTGCCGTCGCCGTCCGCACTACGATGCGCGCCTGGATCGGCACTTCTGGCCACAGGCGGTTGAACTGGCGCCCTGGCTGAGCGTCGACGATCGGGTGCAGCTTTTCTCCCTGCTCTGGCCCGCTGAACCGGCGCTGAGCGAGATGCTGCGCACGCTGCTGCATCTGCGCCATCAGCTGCGTAACAGCAGCCGGGTGCTCGCCCCCTTGAGCCTGCTGGTCGATAACGCCCTGCTGCCTGCCGGGCAGCTGATTGTGCCAGCCAGCGAACAGGATCAGCAGCAGCCGGTGGAAGTCTGCCCGCTGAACGGCAACCGCATCGGCAAGGCCCAGCGCGTCCCGCTGGGCCTGCTGGCCCTGCTGACGCTGGAAGTGCTGGTGCCGCTGAGCTCCACTCCGCGCACCGCGCTCTATGATGATGCTGATATGCTGGAGCTGCCTGCGCCCGGTCACGCCAGCGATGTGGCGACCCAGGAAGATCGTCAGCGCCTGCAGCAGCAGGACCCGCTGCGCGCACAGCTGCTGGAACAGAAACGCGCCCTGCTGCCGGGCTTTTATGCCGCGCGACAGGCGATCGATCTGCTGCTGGTCTGCACGGCGGCCAGCCAGCGTCAGGATGCGGATCGGGTGAGCGAAACGCTGCGCGAATGGCAGCGCCAGCAGCCTGCTCAGGAGGCCGCAGAGAAACCGCGCCTCATCTGGGCCATCACCCCCTTCGACGCCCGTCATCAGCAGATTAATGTGGATGAGGCGGTGCAGCGGCAGATGGGACAGCCCGGTCAGCACTGGGGCTCCATGCTGGCCCTGGATCGCGCGGGGGTCGATCGCATGGCGAGCTGGCTGCAGGATGAGATGCAGCCTGACGCCCGCCGCGACATGCTGCTGGCCCAGCTCGCGCAGATTCAGCACACCGTCGTAGAGCGGCGTTTACTGCCGTGGACCGAAGCGGGTGCCAGCGCGGAACAGGCGGCACGCAAGCAGAACATCGCCGACACGCTGCTGAAATGTTTACAGCATCGCACCGGCCTGCATGGCGAGCTGCTGGAGCGTCTGCAGCCGCCGCGTGAAGCCCTGCGTCAGCTGTGGCTCAATCAGACGACCCTGCCGGGCAGCAAACCGGCCCATCAGGCGCCGGAGAATCAGTTCGGCATCGGGTTTGAATTTGACCTGTTCAGTGACGCACCCGCTGACGTACCGGCTCAGCCGCGTCAGAGCCTGCACAGCAGCCAGCAGTTTCCGCGCCAGGTGCTGCTGCTGTGGCTGGATCACCTGCGTCAGCTGCCGGAAAACCGCAGCCTGCTGGCGTTGCTTAACGTGGATAAGGCGACGATGGAGTGGCTGGTAGAAGAGCTGATCACCGCCGGGTTCCGCACCGATATTGCGCAAAAACTGCAGCAGGCGCTGCACGAACCTGACACGCAAAGCGTGACGCACGAATCCCGCGCCGACCGGCAGGTGACGCGGGCGATGACGGTGCTGGGCGATTTTGTGGCCTGGCTCGGCTTTTTACAGCGCCCGGAATCAGAACGTCCCGCCAGCCGCGTCAACCGCGGCCAGGTGATTTTCTCGCGCCCGCCCGCTCCCAGCGTCAGCTTCGGTGCCGGTCAGCGCCTGACCCGACTCTCAGCGGCACCGGCGAATCACACCGCCTATTACATCTACGACTGGCTGGTGGGACTGAATCAGGTGATCGTTGAGAACAACGGCTATACGGGCGGTGGCGATCTGCCGCTTGCGGCCCGTGAGGCGCTGATTGCGCTGCTGAAGCCGCTGCGCACGTAATCGATAATCGGGTGCAGTTCGCCTCTGTGCGACTGCCCCCGTTTCCCGGCCGACCTGAGACTGAGACGGCAATAAAAACCGTTGCCGTCTTACTCCACGATCAGGTGCAGTTCGCCTTCCAGCGACTGCGCCGCCTCTTCCAGCAGCGCCAGCACCGGCGCTAAATCAGCCTGATGCGCCGCGTAATGCTGCAACCGCAGTGTGGCAGGCAGCGCCATGCCGCCCGTCAGCCAGTCCCACAACGCATCCAGGTTATGACCAAAGGTCGGCGGACAGCCGCTCTGCCCGGCAAACTCGCGATAAAAAGCCGCGCGCGTGGTGAGTTCGCGCAGATCAAAGTTCAGTTCAAGCATCAGGGCACCTGTCTGAAGCTGCGGTAGTGATCGGTGGAGAGAAACACCAGCCCGTCAGAGGAATAGACCAGACGATCGGCGTCGCGATGTCCGCAGCGGTAATTCACATCCGCTTCATACCACTGGCGACCCGCACGCGGGGGCAGCCGCTTTTCGCGGTTAGCAAAACGGTCACCGCCGATGGCCCTGCCAGGCAGAACCTCACACAGGTTACCTTTGGCCGGATTCCAGCCGCGTTGCCGCGCTTCGTTTTTGGTCAGGTAGTAGTCCGGTAACTGCTGATGCTGCAGCACCCAGCGCGCCACGGTGTGGGCATCGGTCAGGGTGGCGATATCGGCCTGAGCCGGCGCAGAAACGGTGTTGAGATAAGGTTTAAGGCCGTAAAAGCAGGCCGCGAGGACAAAGAAAAGTCCAATCCAGAGTTTTTTTGACATGATGGCATCCGTGACGACAGGATGCAGATGATACCAGTTTTGCGCCCGGAGGAAAGCGCGGGCCAGACAGGCTGGCCCTGGCGAAGTTATGCAGCGTGCGAATCACCGCTGTGACGACGCCATGCACCCGGTGCCACACCATACTGGCGTTTAAAGCTGCGGTTGAAAGACTGCTGAGAGTCAAAGCCCAGGGAAATCGCGACGTTCAGAATCGGTTCATCGGTGCTGGTCAGGCGATCGGCAGACTTTTTCAGCTTCTTCACACGGATGTACTCACCCAGTGGATAGCCGGTGTGCTCTTTGAACATGCGCTGCAGGTGCCACTTGGAGTAGCCCGCGCGCTCTGAAACGGTATCCAGGTCCAGACGTGCTTCGATGTTGTTATCAATCCAGTCGATTAAATCGTGAATAAAGGCGTCACTCATCATTCCAGTCTCTCCTGTCGCTGTAGCGAAAAGTATTAGTATCAGTTGCAGTTACACTTAAGGGTGGCTGACTATGCCATTTAATGCAAGTTTTATTGGTACATTAAATGCCGCACTTTTTTCAGGGTTTTTCCCGGATTGCTCAGGCTTTCATCGCCTCGTGCTAAACCGCACATAAAGTGTATCTGTTATTCTTGCAGTTGCCCGCGACGCAAGCCTACACTCCCTGCGATTAATTGCAATCTTAAAAGTTGCAAATATTGGCCTGCAGGTCGTCTTTTCTATTTATCGCGGAATAACAACAATGATTACGAACCGGGTTCGTCAGGGGTTGACCCTGTCAGGGATGGTCATGTTTATCAGCCTGCTTAGCGGCTGTGATAAGGGTGTGGCGCAGAACGCCCCGCCGCCACCGCCTGAAGTAAGCGCCGCGCCGGTGCTCATCAAGCCGGTGAGCCAGTGGGACAACTTCAATGGTCGCGTTGAAGCGGTGCAGAGCGTACAGCTGCGTCCGCGCGTCTCTGGCTACATCGAGTCAGTGAACTACCGCGAAGGGGATGAGGTTAAAAAAGGTCAGGTGCTCTTCACCATCGACGACCGGAGTTATCGTGCGGCGCTGGAACAGGCCCGCGCGGAGCTGGCCCGGGCGCGCAGCCAGGCGAGTCTGGCGCGCAGCGAATCGGGTCGCAGCGAGAAGCTGATTGGCACCCAGGCGATTTCGCGTGAGGTGTGGGAACAGCGTCGCGCTGCCGCCAGTCAGGCGCAGGCGGATGTACTGGCCGCCGAAGCCGCTGTCGATATGGCGCAGCTGAACCTGGACTTTACCCGCGTCACCGCGCCGATTGACGGTCGCGCCAGCCGCGCCATGATCACCCCCGGCAATCTGGTGACCGCCGGTGACAGCGCCAGTGTGTTGACCACGCTGGTATCGCAGCAGCAGATGTATGTCTATTTCGACGTCGATGAAAACACCTTCCTGCACTATCAGGCGATGGCGCGTCAGGGCCAGCAGCGTCATGCGCTGCCGGTTGAGATTGCGCTGGTCGGCGATCAGGGTTTCCCGCATCAGGGCAAGGTCGATTTCCTGGATAACCAGCTGACCGCCAGCACCGGCACCATTCGTATGCGCGCCCTGCTCGACAATCAGGCGCGTCAGTTTACGCCCGGTCTGTTTGCCCGCGTGCGTCTGCCAGGCAGCGCGCAGTTCGAGGCCATGCTGATCGATGATAAGGCGGTGCTGACCGACCAGGATCGCAAATATGTCTACGTGGTGGATGGGGAAGGCAAAGCTCAGCGGCGCGATATTCAGCCCGGCGCGATGGTGGAAGGTCTGCGCATCGTCAAATCGGGTCTGCAATCGGGCGACCGGGTGATCGTCGCCGGACTGCAGAAAGTGTTTATGCCCGGCATGCCGGTCACTGCTCAGCAGGTCGCCATGCGTGCGGCAGCCGCTCACTAATTCGAGGCCGCTATGGACTTTTCCCGCTTTTTTATCGACCGGCCTATTTTTGCGGCGGTGCTGTCAATCCTGATCTTCGTGACCGGGGTGATCGCTATCCCGCTGCTGCCGATCAGCGAATATCCCGACGTGGTGCCACCCAGCGTGCAGGTGCGCGCCGAGTATCCCGGTGCTAACCCGAAAGTGATTGCAGATTCCGTGGCGACGCCGCTGGAAGAGGCGATTAACGGCGTCGAAAACATGATGTACATGAAATCTGTGGCCGGTTCTGACGGCGTGCTGGTGACGACCGTCACCTTCCGTCCCGGCACCGATCCCGATCAGGCGCAGGTTCAGGTGCAGAACCGCGTCGCGCAGGCTGAAGCGCGTCTGCCGGAAGATGTGCGGCGTCTGGGTGTCACCACCCAGAAGATGTCGCCGACCCTGACGCTGGTCGTCCACATGTTCTCACCCAACAATACCTACGATTCACTCTACCTGCGTAACTACGCCACCCTGAAGGTGAAAGATGAGCTGGCGCGTCTGCCGGGCGTCGGTCAGATCCAGATTTTTGGCGCGGGCGAATATGCGATGCGCGTCTGGCTGGACCCGAACAAGGTGGCGGCGCGTGGCTTAACCGCCTCAGACGTAGTGACCGCGATGCAGGAGCAGAACGTGCAGGTTTCTGCCGGTCAGCTCGGCGCCGAGCCGCTGAAAAAGCAGAGCGATTTTCTGCTGTCGATCAACACGCAGGGACGGCTGGAGAGCGAACAGCAGTTTGGCGACATTATCCTGAAAACCTCAGAAGATGGTTCGCTGGTGCGCCTGCGTGATGTGGCGCGTATTGAGATGGGGTCCGGCAGTTACGCCCTGCGCTCACAGCTGAACAACAAAGATGCGGTCGGCATCGGTATCTTCCAGGCTCCGGGTGCCAACGCTATCGATCTCTCCAATGCGGTGCGCGCCAAAATGGATGAGCTGGCAACCCGTTTCCCCAATGATGTGAAATGGGCGGCTCCTTACGATCCGACGGTGTTTGTTCGTGACTCGATCAAAGCGGTGGTGCAGACCCTGCTGGAAGCGGTGATTCTGGTGGTGCTGGTCGTCATTCTGTTCCTGCAGACCTGGCGCGCCTCTATCATTCCCCTGCTGGCGGTGCCGGTGTCGGTGGTCGGAACATTCAGCGTGCTCTATCTGCTCGGCTTCTCGCTCAATACCCTGAGCCTTTTCGGGCTGGTGCTGGCGATCGGGATCGTGGTGGATGACGCCATTGTGGTGGTGGAGAACGTTGAGCGTAACATCGAGATGGGCCTGTCGCCGCGCGCGGCAGCCCATCAGGCGATGCGTGAGGTCTCCGGCCCGATTATCGCCATTGCGCTGGTGCTCTGTGCCGTATTTGTGCCGATGGCGTTCCTCTCCGGCGTGACCGGGCAGTTCTATAAGCAGTTCGCTACCACCATCGCGATCTCCACGGTCATCTCCGCCATTAACTCCCTGACGCTCTCTCCGGCGCTGGCGGCGATGCTGCTGAAAGATCACCACGCGCCGAAAGACCGGCTGACGCGGATTATTGATGCGCTGTTTGGCTGGCTGTTCCGGCCCTTCAACCGCTTCTTCCAGCGCAGCGCACATGGCTATGAGTCGCTGGTTGGCCGGACGCTGCGTCGGCGTGGCGCGGTGTTCGCGGTTTACCTGCTGCTGCTGGCCGGTGCCGGATTTATGTTCCACACCGTGCCGGGCGGCTTTATTCCGACTCAGGATAAGCTCTACCTGATTGGTGGCGTGAAGATGCCGGAAGGCTCCTCGCTGGCGCGCACCGATGAAGTGATCCGTAAGATGAGCGAAATCGGGATGCAGACCGAAGGCGTCGCCTATGCGGTGGCGTTCCCCGGCCTGAATGCCCTGCAGTTCACCAATACGCCTAACAGCGGCACGGTGTTCTTCGGCCTGAAACCGTTCAGCGAGCGTAAGCACACCGCGGCGGAGATTAACGCGGAGATCAATGCGAAGATTGCCCAAATCCAGCAGGGCTTTGGCTTCTCGATTATGCCACCGCCGATTCTGGGGCTGGGTCAGGGCTCAGGCTATTCGCTCTATGTGCAGGACCGCGCGGGTCTGGGTTACGGTGCGTTGCAGACGGCGATTAATACGCTGTCGGGCAGCATCATGCAGACGCCGGGGATGCACTTCCCTATCTCCTCCTATCAGGCCAATGTGCCACAGCTGGACGTGCAGGTGGATCGGGATAAAGCCAAAGCGCAGGGGGTGTCACTGACGGCGCTGTTCAGCACGCTGCAGACCTATCTCGGCTCCTCCTACGTGAATGACTTTAACCGCTTTGGCCGCACCTGGCGGGTGATGGCGCAGGCCGACGGCGAATTCCGCGACAGCGTCGAGGATATCGCTAACCTGCGCACCCGCAATGACCGCGGAGAGATGGTGCCGATTGGCAGCATGGTCAACATCACCACCACCTACGGCCCCGATCCGGTGATCCGCTACAACGGCTACCCGGCGGCCGATCTGATTGGCGATGCCGATCCGCGCGTGCTCTCTTCAGCGCAGGCGATGCGTCAGCTGGAAACGATGTCCGGTCAGCTGTTACCTAACGGCATGAACATCGAGTGGACCGACCTGAGTTATCAGCAGTCAACGCAGGGCAATACCGCACTGATTGTCTTCCCGATGGCGGTACTGCTGGCCTTCCTGGTTCTGGCCGCACTGTATGAGAGCTGGACGCTGCCGCTGGCGGTGATTCTGATTGTGCCGATGACCCTGCTCTCTGCCCTGTTTGGCGTCCGGCTGACCGGTGGAGATAACAACGTGTTTGTTCAGGTCGGACTGGTGGTGCTGATGGGGCTGGCCTGTAAGAACGCGATACTGATTGTCGAGTTTGCGCGCGAGCTGGAGATTCAGGGCAAAGGCATTGTAGAGGCGGCGCTGGAAGCCTGTCGTCTGCGTCTGCGTCCGATTGTGATGACCTCCATCGCCTTTATCGCCGGTACGGTGCCGCTGATTCTGGGTGAAGGCGCGGGCGCAGAGGTGCGCGGCGTGACCGGTATTACCGTCTTCTCCGGGATGCTCGGCGTGACGCTGTTCGGCCTGTTCCTGACCCCGGTGTTCTACGTCGCCCTGCGTAAGCTGGTGACGCGCCGGTCAGGTGATGTCGAAACCGTGACGGCGTAAACCCTCAATGTTAAAAGGGGCGATCGGATGATCGCCCCTTTTTTTGTCTGAGACTGGCATCATGCCGGTTAACGCTGCTTTAATTTTTCGTTGAGCGCTTCAATGATAAAGGCATTCAGCGAGGTTTCATTCTGGGCCGCAGCCTGCGACAGCCGTACGCCGAGCGATTCAGGGTAGCGCAGCGTGAAGGTCTTAATTTTTTCCTGCTCCGCATAGGGATTGATGCCGGAGGCAGCGCAATCTTCCAGGTATTCGCGCAGCGATATCTCACCCTCTTTGTGCAGACCCTGCACACTGTCTGAGACAAAATCACAGTAGCCTGACAGACCAGTAAAGCGCCCACGGAACATATTGATTTCAGGGACATAGGTGATGACGGCAGGTTGCCCGGCGACAGTGATTGATGAATTTGAACGATTATTCATAGGGATCGACTCCGATACTTTCCAGCCATTCGCGCAGATTCACAACTGCGCCTTTATCCGTGTCTGGCGAGGGGTGTGGGCGATGAAAACGCGCTATTTTTCCGTTGAGAAGAAAGCGAACCCGTGAACCACTACCCTCTTTAATCTCGCCATCCAGCGCCCTGATGAGTGACTCAACTGCCTGCCATTTTAAGCCGGACGGCGGTGGCGTTTGAAAAATCTGCTCCAGTGTTTCGCGCTGTTTCTTCCGTAATTTTTTGACGGCGGCGTTCATCCTGATCTCCGCGACTTCATATAGTGAAGTCATTCTATTACGATCAATCAAGAGGTCAAGATGGGATTAACGGAGAGAGGTGGCTGAGTGACAGATCTGATGAAAAATAGCTTAGCAATGTCTCTTAAACAGCCATAAAAAAAGCCGCTCATCAGCGGCTTTTTTTGCAGAGATCGTCAATCTCTTCGGGTTCAGGTTCCGGCACGGCGGTGCAGTTACTGGTATCGCGCTTTTTCAGCTCATTCAGCGCATCGGCGACGGTGCGTTTTGCCAGCACATCCAGTGACGCCTGCTCGGCTTCATCGGCTATCGATTTAAAGTACCAGCAGAGGTTAGCACTGACCAGACAGCGCGGAGCGACGTCGGGACGCGCAGCCCAGATTTTTTTATCCTCAATGACAGAGACATAGATATCCTTGAGGGTAATCTCCGCAGCCGGACGGCCCAGATGAATCGAGCCGGTACGGCCCAGCGTGGAGACAATAATGCCATCACGGGTCAGCGGGACCATCAATTTTCGTATGAAACTGGGATTCGCTTCCAGCCCGTAGGCCAGAATCGCGCTGGTAGAGCGTTTTCCCATTTGCTCCGCCATCGCTACGCTCAGAACCATTTGCAAAGCTGTCGGGAAGCGGTAATCAAGCATTTATTTATCCTGAGTTGCGGTGCATCTTCTTGTTTTATTGCCGCATAAATGAACAATCAATGAGCAATAAATATAACAAACACTGTTGCTTTTTTGAAGCAAACCGGCAGTCACAAGGCACGTATTCACCAAAGGCAAAGGCCCGATAGCACAAGCTGCTTAGCCTGTTCACTGCCCTGTACCGGCGGAATCTGAAGCCGGACGCCATCACGCAGAACGGGTCGATGCCGCCGGTAACTGCTGCTTCAGCGCTATCACCAGTACCACGTTAAAGATTGCCAGGCCGCAAAGCAACCACAGCGTCGCCGTTGCGCCCATGCTTTCAAAGACATATCCGCCAATCAGCGGCGTCAGTGCCTGCCCCATCAATGCCGGGCGCGCCATCTTACCCATCACAATGGCGTAAGACTCTGGTTTGACCATCGCCAGCGGTAAAGTTCCACGCACGATGGCACGTAGGCCATTTCCTGCGCCATAAAGCACCATACTCAGCAGCGCCATCTGCGGCATTAATGCCAGCAACAGCAGGCCCAGCGCCACCAGCCCGACAGAAAAAAAGGCGGTACGGATAGGATGGCTGCGTTTAAAAGCAACATCGACAATACGGGAGCCCACCTGACACGGGCCGATCACGGCGCTGATCGCCAGCGCCGAAGCCAGCGTGTGACCACTCGCCTGCAACAGCGTAATAAGCTCCACGGAAACGGCGGTCATGATTACCGAAGCCAGGGTAAAAATGGCGCAGAGCAGCCAGAACAGCGCTGGCGCGATCTCTGCCGTGGCTGGCTGCGCCGGACGCTTTTTTAATGACCGGGTGAGATGACCGGCAGGCAAGGCAAAGAGATAAGCAGGCAGCACGCACGCCACCATCAGCGCAGCAATGATAAGCGAGGCGTCACGCCAGCCAAAACCGTGGATAAGCAGAGCCGTTCCCGGCCAGGCCAGCGTGGTGCAGAAACCGGAAATCAGCGTGATCCCGGTGATGGCAGCCCGAGCCTGACCGCCATAGCAGGTGCCCAGCGTGGCAAACAGTGCATCATACAGGCCCATCGCCATACCCACGCCGATAATGACCCAGGCAAACAGAAACAGTGGCAACGCGTGGCTGAACGCCATGATGACCAGCCCCACCGCCATTACCAGCCCACTGAGTGCCAGCAGGCGACGGCCACCGGTCCGGGCTATTATTCTGCCTGCCAGCGGTGACAGCAGGCCCGACACCAGAATCCCGAGCGACAGCGCACCGTAAATCCACTGCTGGGACCAGCCTGTCTCAGCCGCGATGGGATTTGCCATCACCGCCATCAGGTAGAACGAGCCTCCCCAGGAAAGGATCTGCACACAGCCCAGGGTAAAAATGGCGGCGATGCCCGGTTTAATGTTCTGATTCACATCGACTCTCTTCGTTAGCAGGCAAACCGTTTTATATCATGTTCCGCAGGCAGCCTGCATGCATCACGCACTTCTGACCTGATGACCGGCAGTCCGCACGTTTTTGCATAACAGATTTATAGTATGTTGTAACTATAATGCACTTGCAACTGCCGCAGGCTTCTGCCACATTATGGACGTTGTAACTATGGAGGCTCATCATGACGCGCTACGACTTAGTGGCTGATATGCATCAATGTGTTAACGACCTGGAGCAGGCGCTGGGTGAACTGCGGGAGCAGATTGAAGCGCAGCCGCTGCTGATCGCCCGCGTTTTCAGCCTGCCGCCGGTGGTGAAAGGTCGCGAGCATGACGCGATAACCCGCATTGCCGTTGAGCAGCATCTGGGCGACAGCGCGCGGAAGATGGCGCTCGACCACTACTGCCGCCTCTTTATGCAGCATCAGTCAGAGCAACTGAGTACCAAGGCCGCCGTGCGTCTGCCCGGTGCCCTCTGCATTGAATGCGATGCAGAACGGGAAGCGGAGATCGGCGCGCTGGTCGATCTCATTAACCAGCTGAAAGCCCGGCTGGAGCAGCTGATTACGGTGGAGTCCGGCCTGCCGAGTGAAGCGCGCTTCGAGTTCGTTCACCAGCATCTGCGCGGGCTGATTACCCTCAATGCCTATCGCACCATCACCCTGCTCAGCGCCCCGGACAGTCTGCGGTTTGGCTGGGC
Source organism: Pantoea sp. GM_Pan_3 (assembly GCF_026541045.1). Taxonomy (NCBI): domain Bacteria; kingdom Pseudomonadati; phylum Pseudomonadota; class Gammaproteobacteria; order Enterobacterales; family Erwiniaceae; genus Pantoea; species Pantoea sp. GM_Pan_3. The sequence goes on from NZ_JALNVA010000001.1 coordinate 999,230, forward strand.
CAACAAACACATCATCAAAAATCTTAAGCGCGAAGAGGTCATTGCCCAGCTGGAAAAAAGCCTGAAGGCGGGACGCGCCCAGGCTCCGTGGTCGCGCGAACAGTGGGCTGAGAAAGTGCAGGAGGAGCTGGCCAGCGTGCGCGCCCTGCCCGCTTCAGCCCGCCTGAAGATCAAGCGTCCGGTGAAAGTCCAGCCGGTGGCGCGCGTCTGGCGCGCAGAGGAGAAAAAGCAGACTCAGCTGGCCTGCCCGTCACCGATTCTGGTGATCTGCCGCGATCGTAGTCAGGTTCCGGTACTGGGCGAGTTGCTCAACTATGACGCCGATAACATTACCTATCGTCATAAACCGGCCGCTGAGCCGCTCAATCTGCTGATCCCCCGGCTGCACCTCTGGGTTGACTGCCCGGTTTAACAGAGAGGCCGGAACGAACCGGCCTCATCGCGCATCACGTTACGACTTCATGCTGCCAACCATCTCTTCCGGCCGCACCCAGGCGTCAAACTCCTCTTCGGTAAGATAGCCGAGCTTCAGCGCTGAGCCTTTCAGGGTCAGCCCCTCTTTATGCGCCTTTTTGGCAATTTCGGCCGCTTTGTCATACCCGATATGGGTATTGAGCGCGGTCACCAGCATCAGGGACTCGTTGAGCAGCTGATCGATCCGCTCGCGCACCGGTTCAATGCCGATCGCACAGTGATGGTTGAAGCTGTCCATGCCATCCGCCAGCAGGCGAATCGACTGCAGGAAGTTATGGATAACCATCGGACGGAAAACGTTCAGCTCGAAGTTACCGGATGCGCCGCCCATGTTGATCGCGACGTCATTGCCCATCACCTGACAGCAGAGCATGGTCATCGCTTCACACTGCGTCGGGTTCACTTTGCCCGGCATGATTGAGCTGCCAGGTTCATTTTCCGGAATAGCGATTTCCCCGATGCCGCAGCGCGGGCCGGACGAGAGCCAGCGAACGTCGTTGGCGATTTTCATCAGGGACGCGGCCAGACCTTTCAGCGCGCCGTGCGCATGCACCAGCGCATCACAGGTGGCCAGTGCCTCAAACTTGTTAGGGGCCGTAACAAACGGCTGCTGCGTCAGTTCGGCCAGCGCCTTCGCCACGCGCACCGCATATTCCGGGTGCGTGTTGAGGCCGGTGCCGACGGCGGTTCCGCCCAGAGCAAGTTCTGCCACGTGCGGAATGCTCTGCTCGATATGCTTCAGGTTGTGCTCCAGCATCGCTACCCAGCCCGAGATCTCCTGCCCCAGGGTCAGCGGCGTGGCATCCTGCAGATGGGTACGGCCAATCTTAACGATATCTTTGAAGGCGTCGGACTTCTGGCTCAGGGTAGCTTTCAGCACGTGGATCTGCGGGATCAGTTGTTCACGCAGGGCGATCACGGCGGCAACGTGCATGGCGGTCGGGAAAACGTCGTTGGAGCTCTGGCTCTTGTTCACATCATCATTGGGATGGACCAGGCGCGACATCCCCCGCTCCCCGCCGAGAATCTCACTGGCGCGGTTCGCCAGCACTTCATTCATGTTCATATTGGTCTGGGTGCCGGACCCGGTCTGCCAGATTGCCAGCGGGAACTCATCACCATGTTTGTCAGCCAGTACCTCATCTGCCGCGCTGACAATCGCGTCTGCGCGGTCAGCAGGCAGCAGCCCCAGATCCCGGTTAACGCTCGCCGCGGCGCGCTTGGTCAGCGCCAGAGCATGAACCAGTGCCGTCGGCATCTTTTCTGTTGAAATGCGAAAGTGTTCCAGCGAGCGCTGCGTCTGCGCGCCCCACAGTTTGTCTGCCGGTACGTCGATGGGACCCATTGAATCTTTCTCAATGCGGTTGGCTGCCATGAATACGTCTCCTTAGCTTTGGTTTTAAAAATGACCGCCCGGCCGCGCTTCGCGTCTGGCACCAGGGCGTTCAGGATAGTAATACACAATAATTTAACATTATCAGAGCTTAGCGTCCTTTTGCGCTGGATATGTATTTTTACCGGCGGTTTCTGCTTTAATACCGGCAATCATTTCGCGTAAGAAAGGGTTAAACGATGCAAAAAATGAACAACTCGCTGCAGAATTACGCGTGGGGCAGTAAAACGGCGCTGACAGCGCTCTACGGTATCGCGAATCCTGAAGGTCTGCCGATGGCGGAACTCTGGATGGGTGCACATCCGAAAAGTCCCTCTGCCGTTATGGATCAGGGCCGCGAACGTTCGCTGCGCGACGTGATTAATGCTGCGCCTGACGCCATGCTGGGCGAGGCGGTGGCACAGCGTTTTGGTGAGTTACCCTTCCTGTTTAAGGTGCTGTGCGCTGACCAGCCGCTCTCCATTCAGGTTCATCCCAGCAAACACGCCGCGGAAGCGGGCTTTGCCCGTGAGAACGCGGCGGGTATTCCACTGACGGCCGCCGAGCGCAATTACAAAGATGCTAACCATAAGCCGGAGCTGGTCTATGCGCTGACCCCGTTTCAGGCGATGAACGGTTTTCGTACAATCACGGAGATGGTTTCCCTGCTGGAGCCGGTGGCGGGCGCACATCCGCAGATTGCCCACTTCCTGCAGCATCCCGACAGGGAGACGCTGGCCACCCTCTTCCGGACGCTGCTCTCTCTGGAGGGGGATGCCAAATCGCTGGCGCTGGGCGTGCTGAAATCCGCACTTGATGCTCAACAGGGTGAGCCCTGGCAGACCATCCGCGTTATCGCGGCGGAATACCCGGACGACAGCGGACTGTTTTCCCCGCTGCTGCTGAATGTGATTACCCTGCAGCCGGGCGAAGCGATGTTCCTCTATGCCGAAACCCCGCATGCCTATCTTAACGGCGTGGCGCTGGAGGTGATGGCGAACTCGGATAACGTATTACGCGCCGGGTTGACCCCGAAATATATCGATATTACTGAGCTGATGGCGAACCTGAAATTTGAGGAGAAGCCTGCCAGCTCGCTGCTGACCCAGCCGGTGCAGCAGGGTAACGCGCTGCGCTTCCCAATCCCGGTGGAAGATTTTGCCTTTGCCATTCATACCCTGAGTACAGAAGCGCAGCCGCTGGCGCAGCAGAGCGCCGCGGTGCTGTTTTGTATTGAAGGTCAGGCCGTGATCGCCAGCGAGGCGCAGCAGCTGACCCTGAAGCCGGGCGAATCATGCTTTATTGCGGCCAGCGAATCGCCGGTTACGGTCGCCGGAACGGGCCGGCTGGCACGGGTATTTAACGAGTTGGGGTGAAGCGGCTGACGGCATCGCGGTTAACTGCTATTATTTCAATCTATTAGCGCTAAACGCCTGCGGGCGTTTTTCTTCGGTCGTCGGGGTTAACCTGCGGCATAAGCGGACTCAAGGATAAGGACGAATCAGCAATGAAAAAGACTAATGTTGCCGTAGGTGTCATCATCGCACTGGGCGTGATCTGGACAGGCGCGGCATGGTTCACCGGCAAGCAAATCGAAAGTCACAGGGATGAGCTGGTACAGAATGCCAATGCTCAGCTGAATGCTTATGCCCCAAACAGCCGACTGAAGATCAGCTATCAGGATTACCAGCGCGGCGTGTTCAGCAGTAAAGTAAACCTGGTGGTGCAGGCTGACTCGCAGACGGAAGATAATCCCCTGCTGAAGCCGGGTCAGAGCGTTATCCTGAATGAAACCATCGACCATGGCCCCTTCCCGTTCGCTCAGCTTAAGCACTTCAATCTGATCCCGAGCATGGCGTCGGTGCATACCGAACTGGCTAACACCGATGCGGTGAAGAAGCTGTTTGAGCTGACCGGCAATAAGTCGCTGATTAATGCAGACACCCGCATTGGCTACAGCGGTGCTACCGATACGGCGCTGCGCATACTGCCCGTGGATTATCAGAATGCACAAACCGGTGAGCGTCTGGCGACCAATGGCGGAACCTTTAATGTCAGCGCGGACAACAAAGGCGATAAAGTCTCGCTGGACAGTGACGTCGATAGCCTGGCACTGACCACGAAAAATGAGATGGGCCAACCGGTTCTGTTTACCGTCAATGGACTGAAACTGAGCGGGAATACGCACCTCAGCCCGGAAGGCGTGCGGATTGGTGACCAGGCGGTGGATATTGAGAAGGTCAATGCCAGCATCAACGGTCAGGACGCTCTGACGCTTCACAGGATGAAAGGCAGCTCCTCTTTCGATAACAGCAACGGCAAGATTGGCGGCAATATCGACTATAAAGTGGAAAGCGTGCAGCTCCAGAAGCAGGACTTTGGTCAGGCGGCGCTGAAGATGAAGCTGTCACAGTTTGATGCGCAGGCGGTGAAAGCCTTCTCCGATCGTTACAATGCGCAGATGCAGACGTTACTGAATCAGCCGGGGATTACCGAGGACCCGATGCGTTATCAGGCGGGCGTCCATCAGATTCTGATGAGCAATCTGCCCCTGCTGCTGAAGGGCTCGCCCTCTGTCAGCATCGCGCCACTGAGCTGGAAAAATGATAAAGGCGAGAGCACCTTTAACCTGACGGCGAATTTCAACGATCCGTCGACCGTGACCGGCGAAGCGCAGAGTCTCAGCGCGATGGTGGATCGGGTGCTGAAAACCCTGGACAGCAAGCTGACCATCAATATGCCAATGGCGACTGAAACCATGCATAAAGTGGGTCTGGCCGAAGGTTATCAGGCGGATGACGCGCAGAAGCTGGCCGATCAGCAGGTGAAAGGTCTGGCAGCCATGGGGCAGATGTTCCGTCTTACTCAGCAGCAGGATAACAATATCGTGACCAGCCTGCAGTACGCTAACGGCCAGGTGAACATGAACGGCGATAAGATGACGCTGGAACAGTTCCTCTCCCGCTATATGCTGGGCATGCCAACCAGCGAAGGGATGCCACAGTAATTTTCTGAGCCCCTCTGAGGCGACCTTCGGGTCGCCTTTTTTATGCCTGAAGGCCGCGGCCACCCTGTTTAACGCCGGTAGTGCGTAATTAAGCAGCATCCGGCGCCGCTGTTGCGCAAATAACTGGCGTGGTTGCGCAAGATATTTTTATAATGCTCTGCACTTCACCGACAACTCAGCGAGTGCGCCATGATCGATTCTAAAATTCCTCTGACTGACATTCATCGCCACCTTGATGGCAACATTCGTGCACAAACCATTCTCGATTTAGGCCGCCAGTTTAACCTTGCCCTGCCCGCCTCAACGCTGGAGACCCTGCGCCCGCATGTGCAGGTTGGCGAGAATGAACCCGATCTGGTGAGCTTTCTGCAAAAGCTCGACTGGGGCGTGAAAGTGCTGGGCGACCTGGATGCCTGCCGCCGGATTGCGCAGGAGAATGTGGAAGATGCGGCCCGTGCAGGCATTCATTATGCGGAACTGCGCTTCTCGCCAGGCTATATGGCGATGACCCACAATCTGCCGATTGCCGGCGTGGTTGAAGCGGTGATCGACGGCGTGCGTGCAGGCCGTCAGCAGCATGATGTTGATGTGCGCCTGATTGGCATCATGAGCCGTACCTTTGGCGAAGAGGCCTGCCTGAGTGAACTGGATGGTCTGCTGGCCCATCGCGATCACATCACGGCGGTCGATCTGGCGGGTGATGAGCTGGGCTTCCCGGGCAGTGAGTTTCTGAGCCACTTTAATCAGGCGCGCGACGCCGGTTTCCGCGTCACGGTGCATGCCGGTGAAGCGGCCGGCCCGGAGAGCATCTGGCAGGCTATTCGTGAGCTGGGCGCGGAGCGTATCGGCCACGGCGTGAAAGCCATTGAAGATCGCGCGCTGATGGATTTCCTCGCGGAGCATCATATCGGCATTGAATCCTGCCTGACCTCCAACATCCAGACCAGCACCGTGTCGTCACTGGCTCAGCATCCGCTGAAGACCTTCCTGGAGCATGGCATTCTGGCGACCATCAACACCGATGACCCGGCGGTTCAGGGGATTGAGCTCGCCCACGAGTATCATCATGCCGCCCCGGCAGCGGGACTGAGCGCCGCACAGATCCGTCAGGCGCAGGAAAACGGTCTGACGATTGCGTTCCTCAGCGAAGCAGAGAAAGCGGCTATCCGCGCCCGCGTGCAGTAATCTGCCTGTAAGCCATAAATAACCGGCCGGTAATCCGGCCCGTTATTTTGCTGCCATCCCTCCACTCCCGGAAAATATGACAAACACGCACAGGCTTAACGCGCAGGAAACAGGGGCAGAGGAGGAAAGCGTCCCGCGCCAGGACGGCGCGGGCCGAGCGAGCCAGGGATTGCGGCTTTTGCGACTTTCCGATCTGACCCTGTTCCCTGCGCTGTCTCGATCTCACAGTTGCTCCCGCTAACAAAACGGGCCGGAAATCCGGCCCGTTTTCAGTGCTGCGTCACACGCTGCGAATCAGACGCGCTTCAGCGACATCGTCTGGCGCTTCTCGGCGGATTGCAGACCCAGTTCGATCAACTCCATCACCTGAATCGCCTCTTCCGCGGTGACCGGATTGTTTCCGCGTCCGGCGATCGCATCCCGGATGCCCGCATAATAGGCCGGATAATTTCCCGGCTGAGTCAGCTGGGTGGTTTCCGTCAGAGAATCGCCCTCGACCAGCGTCAGGGTGCCATCGCGCATGTCGTAGCCCCAATCCTCCTGTGGCGGGAAGTTCCCCGACTTCAGACGATCTTCCTGCGGGTCCAGACCATATTTGATGTAACTGCCTTGCGTGCCGTGAACCGTATAGCGGGCGGATTCCGCTGCCACCAGCATGCTGGCGTGTAACACCACCCGACGCTGCGGATAGGTCAGCGTGGCGTGGAAGTAGTCTGTGGTCTGCGCGCCCGGACGCATCTCCGCCAGGTCAACGTTGATGGCGACTGGCGGACCAAACAGCTGCAGCGCCTGATCCAGCAGGTGCGGCCCCAGGTCATACCAGATGCCGCTGCCTGCGCCTTTCATTTCGCGCCAGCGGTTGCGCACTTCCAGACGGAAGCGGTCAAAGTGCGACTCGAAGTAGCGCACCTCGCCCAGCGTGCCTGCCTCCAGCAGGGATTTCAGCGTCAGAAAGTCGCTGTCCCAGCGGCGGTTGTGGAACACGGAGAGCAGCAGCCCTTTGGCTTTCGCCAGCGCATCCAGCTCGCGCGCCTGTGACAACGTCACGGTAAAGGGCTTATCGACGACGACATGCTTACCGGCATTCAGCGCCGCTTTCGCCAGTGGAAAATGCGTGTCGTTCGGGGTAGGAATCACAATTAACTGCAGGGTCGGGTCGTCCAGCAGCGCCTGAGGATCGGACACGACCTGAACGGCGGGCCAGTCGGCGTGGACTTTGCTGGCGTCGCTACTGGAGATGGCGGCCAGCTCAACGTCCGGCGTTCCCGCGATCAGCGGGGCGTGAAACGTTTTACTGGCAAAGCCGTAGCCGATCAGACCAACACGTAATTTATCGCTCATTTTGGTTCCTCGTTGTCGCTAACCTGAATGATTTAAGACCATTAACCAGGTGAGAACAAGGCGGAATTCCCCGAAAAAACTAAGAGATAGCACTTCGGGCCAGCGGCCAGGCGGTCTGGGCGGCCAGACTGTCGTGTGCATCCTGATTGCGGCGGCGGAAATCGCTGGGACTGACGCCGACCCGCTTGCGGAATACCCGGGAGAAGTAAAGCTGGTCGTCGTAGCCCACTTCACGGCCAACCGAAGCGATTGGCTCCTGGGTGGTCTGCAGCAGCAGTTTTGCACGGATGACCCGCTGATCTTCACGCCAGCGCAGCAGGTTAACGCCCATCTGCTCGCGGAACAGGTGCGCCAGCCGCGACGGTGACAGACAGACGTGGCGCGCCACCTCCTCTATCCTGACCTCGCTGGCGAGATGGTTGGTGACATACTGGCAGGCTTCAATGACGCGCGGATCGCGGATTAACTGATGGCTGCGCGGATCTTCTTCTACCGCACGCAGCAGCAGCCGTTCCAGCAGGTTCATCGCCAGCTCTTCAGCAAAGCGGCGGCCGGAGTTATGTGTCTGTTCGATACTGGCAAACAGGCGGTCAAACTCACCGCGCAGCGACTCCGGCAGCAGCAGGCGGCCGACGCCCTCCTGCTCATCCTGCCAGCGCAGCCAGTCGTGCCAGTAGGCGCGAGGACGGAAGTAAACCCAGCGATGGAACCACTGCGGGCTGTCCGGTGCACGGCCATAATAGTGGGCGGTCTTAGGCTGAAACAGCAGCATTTCGCCGGGCTCGCAGTCAAAGGCCCGCTCGCCATCAAATACCCGCCCTTTTCCTTTAATGGTGAGATTCAGAATGTAACCTTTCATGCCGTGCGGACGATCGATAAAGAAGTCGAGCGGTCCTTCTGCGGTGATGGGCGTCAGCCCTGCCACCAGCCAGGCATTGAATGAATAGCCGGGCAACAGGGGGTTTTGCTGCCCGGCCGGTAATTCACGGTGATACATAGCGTCCTCACTCAGTCTGTTATTGTTCAGATAGCCCGCAGAGGCGTCAGCGTCTGCGGGCCAACGGCTCGCGCAATCAGGCTTTTTTCTGTTTGTAACGGTCGAATATCACCGCAGCTAACAGTATCAGACCGCGCACCACATACTGTGAGAATGGCGAGATATTCAGTAAATTCATCGCATTCTCAACGGTGCCGAGGATCAGGACGCCCGCCACCACGTAGGAAATTTTACCGATGCCGCCCTTCAGCGATACGCCACCCAGAACACAGGCGGAGATCACCACCAGCTCATAGCCGATGGAGGTCATGGGCTGGCCGCTGGTCATACGCGACGCCAGGATGATGCCCGCCGCCGCCGACACCAGGCCGGAGAGAACAAAGATAATGATGCGGGTCCGCACCACCGGCACACCCGCCAGCCGCGCCGCCTCTTCATTGCCACCGATCGCCAGGGTGTTGCGACCAAAGGTGGTTTTGTTGAGCAGGAAGCCGAAGATCAGCATCGTGGCCAGGGTCAGCCAGATCGGGGCCGGCACGCCAAACCAGTTCGCAAAGCCCAGTTCAAAGAAGCGCTCATCTTCAATGCCGACCGCCTTGCCGTCAGAGAAGATGTAGGCCAGACCGCGCACGATCTGCATGGTGGCCAGCGTGGTGATCAGCGCATTGATTTTAAGACGGGCAATCACAAAGCCGTTGATAAAGCCGGTGATCATGCCGAGCACCAGACCGGCGGCAACGCCAATCCACAGGCTTTCGGTCATGTTGATCACCACCGCAGTAACCACACCTGCACAGGCGATCACCGAGGCGACCGAGAGATCAAAATCGCCGGAAGCCAGGCAGAAGAGCATGCCGCAGGCGACCATGCCCGACATCGACATCGCCAGGCCCAGGCCTTTCATATTGATAAACGAGCCGAAGTTCGGCACAAAGATCGCACAGACAATAAACAGCAGTGCAAATACCACCAGCATGCCGAAGTTGTCCCAGATGCGACCTAACTGCAGGCCGCCGCGTGATGCAGGCTGCGGCGTATTTGAGGTCGTGGATGAAGCCATGATGATCTCCTGTCAGGCCACGGCGGCCGCTTGAGTGGTTTTGGGCATGGCCAGGCTCAGCGTCTGCTGCTCCGTGGCGTCGTCGTGCAGCAGTTCACCGGCGATAGCACCTTCGCGCATCACCACAATCCGGTCGGCCAGGCCCATCACCTCCGGCAGGTCACTGGAGGCGAACAGCACCGCAATGCCCCGGTTCGCCAGCTGATAAATCAGGTTGTAGATTTCATGCTTGGCGCCGACATCGATACCGCGCGTCGGCTCATCGAGCAGGATCACTTTCATCTCCTCGGAGAGCCAGCGCCCCAGGATCGCCTTCTGCTGGTTGCCGCCGGAAAGGTTCATGATCAGCTGATCGGCGCTGGGCGTTTTAATGTTGAGTGAGCGGATATGGCTGTCGGCGTTTTTGCTTTCCCAGCCATTTTTAATCAGGCATCCGGCGGTCAGGTTGTGGCGACGGGCGCTGATGTTGATGTTGTCACGCACCGAGTGCACCGGGATGATGCCTTCGGCTTTGCGATCCTCCGGACAGAGCATGATCCCCGCCCGGATGGCGTCGATTGGCTCGCGCAGCGGCAGCGGTTTGCCGTCCAGGATCACCTGACCACCGCGCAGACGGGTGCCGCCAAACAAGCCTTTCAGCAGTTCGCTGCGTCCCGCGCCGACCAGACCAAACAGCCCGACAATTTCCCCGGCATGGACTTTCAGTGAAATCGGTGTCCGCACGCCCTTCGCTTCGACCCGATCCAGCTCCAGCCGCACCGCCCCCACAGGCCGTGGCGCATAGCCATAGATATCGCCGAGGTTACGGCCCACCATCGCCTGCACCAGATCGTCGTGATGGGTATTGGCCATATCCGTAAAGGTGCGCACATACCGGCCATCTTTAAAGACGGTGATGGCGTCGCTGAGGGCAAAAATTTCCTCCATGCGATGCGACACATAGAGCACCACCCGGCCCTCCTGGCGGAGCTGGCGGATGACGCGGAACAGGTTGTCGATTTCACGCGCCGACAGGGAGCTGGTCGGCTCATCAAAGGCGATAATGCGCGCGTTGCGCGCCAGCGCTTTGGCAATCTCCACCATCTGCCACTGTCCCAGCGACAGATATTTCAGCGGCATATCGGGGTCGATATCCATGCCGAGATTTTTCAGTTGCAGGCCGGCTTCGTAACGCATCAGCCGGCGGTTAACCAGTCCATGTTTGTGCGGGATCTGACCGAGATAGATGTTCTCCGCCACACTCATTTCCGGCACCAGATGGAGCTCCTGGTAAATAATGGCCACGCCCGCATCCAGCGCATCGGTAGTGCGCTGAAAGTTCATCGGCTGGCCTTTGATCCGAATCTCACCGCCGCTCGGCTGATAACTGCCGCTGAGTATTTTTAACAGCGTCGATTTGCCTGCGCCGTTCTCGCCCATCAGCGCATGGACTTCACCGCCCCGGCAGTCGAAGGAGATATCCTGCAGCGCTTTCACGCCAGGAAAGGTTTTACTGATGCCATGAAACGACAGAAAAGCTGAATCACTGTTCATGTTTATCCTCACTCTTGCACGTCGCCGGCCTGTGCGGGCGGGCGACGTGAAGCAGGCTATGCAGGATGCCAGGCGGCGAAACGCCTGGCAGGCTCAGGGTTACATCAGTCCTTTTTTCGCCAGTTCAGTTTTGAAGTTGTCACGGGTGATCAGCACCACATCGGTGACCTCAGTGAATTTCGCCGGCTCTTCGCCTTTGCTCACCCAGTTGTAGAGCATCTGGCTGCTCTTATAACCATGGATATCCGGACTTGGCAGCAGCGAGCCGTAGAAGCCGGTCGCTTTGTCTTTCGACAGTTCACTGACCGCATCCACGCCGTTGATACCGATGCCGATGACGTCAGCCGCTTTAAAGCCCTGGCCTTCCGTCGCGCGCACGCCGCCCAGCACGGTGTTGTCGTTCATGCCAACAATCAGCCAGTGTTTGACTTCAGGGTGCTGCACCAGCAGGGAGTTACCGGCGTCAAAGGCGCCAGGGATGTCGTTGGATTTGGTCGGAACCTGATAGATCTGAGCGGCCGGGAAGCCCGCAGCTTTGATGGCGTCCATCGATCCGCCGGTACGACGGCGTGCGGTATCCAGTTCGTTGGCGGTAATCGCCATCACGCCGGTGGTTTTCACATCCCAGCCGCGCTTCTGCATCTCTTTATAAAGCTCCTGCCCCTGACGTTCGCCGATTTTGGTGGCGGCCATCATCACCAGCGGCACGGTATCCATCGGTTTGCCTTTGGCGGTCACAAACTGATCGTCCACGGCAATGACTTTCAGGCCGTAGCCCCGCGCTTTCGCCATGATGGCGGAGCCCAGCTTGGGATCGGGCGTACAGATAACGAAGCCTTTCGCGCCGTTTGCGGCAAGGCTGTCGATAGCATTCAGGGTTTTTTCACCATCCGGAACGGCAATTTTGATGACGTCGAAGCCGAGATCTTTGCCGGCTTTATCGGCAAATTTCCACTCCGTCTGGAACCAGGGTTCTTCTGGTTGCTTGACTAAAAAACCCAGCTTCATGGTCTCGGCGATAGCGGATTGTGACATAACCGCTGCCAGGCCGATGGCCGCGAATGCTTTAGTGAATTTATGCATGATGCTCTCCGGTACCAGGTTATTTTTCGCTGCTCATAACGAATCGGTGTAAGCGCTACCAGTTGGTCTTGTTTTGAGGGTACAGCCATAAATCAGTGCGTTAGGTTGCTATGTGTTGTCAGCCTGTCCAGACGCTGGGCTAGTTTTAGCGGTATTGGCGGAGAAAAATGTAGAGCGGTATCACATCTTAAAATCACGACAAAATGATCCATATATTCAGCAAATTTAACCGGAGCTTAACTTTTGCAATGGATCACAAAATTACTGCCGATGGCAGGAAAGTGCATATTGTCAGCCAGCCATGACTAACTGTTCCGGCGCGCCGAACCCAGGATACAGGAGTTAACTAACTACAGGAGATTCCGATGCGTGCTGGAGCCATCACCCTTGGGCTGGACTTTGGTAGTGATTCGGTGCGTGCGCTGGCCGTCGATTGTCACAGCGGCAGCGAGCTGCAGAGTGCGGTGTGCAGCTACCCGCGCTGGCAGCAGGGTCTGTACAGCGATCCGCACACCAATCGTTTTCGTCACCATCCACAGGATTACATCGACGCCATGGAGCAGGCGCTGCTCGGCGTACTGAACGCCCTGAGCGAAGATCAGCGCAACGCCGTCGTCGGCATTGGCGTCGACAGCACCGGTTCGACTCCGGCGCCCATCGATCGCGACGGCAATGTACTGGCGCTGCGCCCGGAGTTCGCCGACAACCCCAACGCGATGTTTGTGCTGTGGAAAGATCACACTGCAATAGAAGAAGCGGAAGAGATCAATCAGCTCTGTCACAGCGGCCGTTTCACGGATTACAGCCGCTATATCGGCGGCATCTACTCCTCTGAATGGTTCTGGGCAAAGATTCTGCACGTGTCGCGGGAAGATGCGGCGGTGCGTGACGCGGCGGTCTCCTGGGTGGAGCTGTGCGACTGGGTGCCTGCCCTGTTAAGCGGCACGACCGCGCCCGACAGGCTGCGCCGTGGCCGCTGTGCAGCCGGGCATAAAGCCCTGTGGCATGGCGACTGGAACGGCCTGCCGGATGTTGATTTCCTTAACGCGCTGGACCCGCTGTTAACGCAACAGCTGGACTCGCCTCTCTTCACTGAGACCTGGACCGCCGATCTGCCGGTCGGCACGCTCAGCCCGGAATGGGCGCAGCGTCTGGGGCTGACGCAGACCGTCACGCTCTCCGGTGGCGCGTTTGACTGCCATATGGGCGCGGTCGGAGGCGGTGCCAGACCTTACACCCTGGTGAAAGTGATCGGCACATCAACCTGCGACATCCTGATCGCTGACAGCGAAAAGGTCGGCGATCGCGATATTAAAGGCATCTGTGGTCAGGTGGATGGCAGCGTGATACCGGGAGCGATTGGGCTGGAGGCGGGTCAGTCCGCCTTTGGTGATATCTACGCCTGGTTCAGCCGGTTACTGGGCTGGCCGCTGCAACAGGCGGCTGAGCGTCACCCTGAGCTGAAACCTCAGCTGGCGGAGATGCAAAAGAGTCTGATTAAAGATCTGACCGATGCCTGGGCTGCTAATCCGCAGCTCGACCATCTGCCGGTGGTGCTGGACTGGTTCAACGGTCGCCGCACGCCGAATGCCAATCAGCGCCTGAAAGGGGTGATTACCGATCTGAATCTGGGTACCGATGCCCCGGCGCTGTTTGGCGGTCTGGTCGCGGCGACGGCATTTGGTGCGCGCGCCATTATGGAGTGCTTCGAGCAGCAGCAGATCCCCGTCGAGAGCATTCTGACGCTGGGCGGCATCGCGCGGAAATCTCCGGCGATTATGCAGGCCTGCTGTGACGTGATGAACCGGCCACTGGATATTGTCGCCTCTGATGAGTGCTGTGCGCTGGGTGCGGCCATTTTCGCCGCCGTCGCTGCCGGTGTTCACGCCAGCGTTGCCGAGGCGCAGCAGGTGATGGCCAGCCCGATCGCCGTCACGCTGCAACCCGATCCGGCGCGTGTCGCCCGCTATCAACAACTCTATCAACGCTATCAACAATGGTGCGTGACGGCTGAACCGCAGTACGCCGCCCGCCCCGCTTCCGCTACGAGCCTGGACCAGCAGGCGTAATTGTTGCAGGCAGTCTGTACCCGGACAGCGCGGAACAAGCAGGCGTACACGGAGTACGTGATGATTACTCGCTGTGCTCGCCCCTTCAGGGCCGCACTTCAGGGCGTTCAGGTTGCTAAAGCAGCCTGTGTGAGCACTGCCCGGGTTCAGACTGACAAATAAATTAGCCTACTAAGGTAGGCGCAAAGTAAAGGAGTGGTTTTATGGAACAGTCAAACAGCTACAGCGTGTGGTTTGTCATCGGCACGCAGCACCTCTACGGGCCGGAAACGTTACGCCAGGTTGAACAGCATGCGCGTCAGGTCGTCGAGGGCCTGAATCAGTCCGGGTTACCGCTGCGCCTTGAGCTTAAGCCGCTGGTGAAATCACCGGATGAAGCGCTGTCCCTGTGTCGCGACGCTAACTATGACCAGCAGTGCGCCGGCATCATTACCTGGCTGCACACGTTCTCTCCGGCCAAAATGTGGATTGGCGGCCTGAGCGTGCTGAATAAGCCTCTGCTGCAATTTCACACCCAGTTCAATGCGGAGATCCCGTGGGACAGCATGGACATGGATTTTATGAACCTGAACCAGACGGCGCACGGCGGTCGTGAGTTCGGTTTTATCGGTGCCCGCATGGGTCTGCAGCACAGCGTGGTGACCGGACACTGGCAGGATAGCGCCAGCCAGCAGCGTCTGGGCAACTGGATGCGTGCAGCCCTGGCGAAGCAGGCAAGTCAGCAGCTGAAAGTGGCGCGTTTTGGCGACAACATGCGTGAAGTGGCCGTGACCGAAGGCGATAAGGTCGCCGCACAGATTCAGTTCGGTTATTCGGTGAATGGCTGGGGCGTGGGCGATCTGGTTGAGGTGATCAATGGCGTCAGCGATGGCGATGTGAATGCGCTGATCGACGAGTATGAAAGCCTCTACCGCTTTTCCGATGTCGCCGCCGCCGGTGGTGAAAAGCGTCAGAACGTGCTGGATGCGGCTCGTATCGAGCTGGGTCTGAAGCAGTTCCTTGAAGCGGAAGGCTGCCACGCTTTTACCACCAACTTCCAGACCCTGCATGGCATGACCCAGTTACCGGGTCTGGCGGTGCAGCGTTTGATGGGTCAGGGGTATGGTTTTGCGGGTGAAGGCGACTGGAAGACCGCTGCGCTGCTGCGTATTTTCAAGGTTCTGGCTGGCGATCGCAAAGGTGGCACCTCATTTATGGAGGATTACACCTATCACTTCTCACCCGGCAACGACCTGGTGCTCGGCTCGCACATGCTGGAGGTCTGCCCGTCAATCGCCATTGAAGAGAAGCCGCTGATCGATGTGCAGTTCCTGGGCATTGGTAATAAAGCTGACCCGGCGAGGATGATCTTCTCCACCCCGGCCGGTCGTGCAATTAATGCCAGCGTGATCGATATGGGCGACCGTTTCCGTCTGCTGGTGAACGTGGTCGATGCGATTGAACAGCCGAAACCGCTGCCGAAATTGCCGGTTGCCCGTGCCCTCTGGAAAGCGCAGCCCTCACTGGCGACCGCATCCGAAGCGTGGATTCTCGGGGGTGGCGCGCACCATACGGTGTTCAGCCAGGCACTGACGCTCGACGACATGTATCTGTACGGCGAGATGAACGATATCGAGGTGCTGGTGATTGATGAGCACACCCGCCTGCCTGCGTTTAAAGACGCGCTGCGCTGGAACGAGGCGTACTACCGGTTAAAACGTTAATCACCCTGGGATATAGCCATGCTGCTTTTCGTTGTGATTAGCAGCGATACCAGCGTGATTAAAAGGGTGACGCAGAAATCAGTTTTGCGTCACTTTTAAATAAATAGTGCTATTCAGTCGGGAATGACGGGCGTTCCGTAAAGTCGCCGTAAATACCTCCCTGTAGGCTCGGCCGCCGCATCCATGCGGCGGACGCTTTACTCCACTGCCCGCCATCCCCTCCTTTTTGTAGCGCCTGAGCGAATATTTCAGCGCTCGGTGAATACAGAACTGTGAATAAAACGCTGAATCAGATCCACTTCCCACCCGTTCCTCCTGCCTCACATTCCGATCGATTTTATTACAGCAATGATTAAGCCCGACCGGGAAGGAATGGTATGCCTGAAGAGCAAAGCGTCCGCGCCAGGGATGGCGCGGCCGATCCGCATGGATGCGGGAACCCTTTGCGATCAGGCATACCTTTCCTGACCTTTCACCTGCTACCAACAGCGACACCTTTTTTGTGCAACAAACGCACAATCCCGTGCTTTTCAGTCGGAAATAATGGGCGCTCCGTAAAGTCGCCGTAAATACATCCCTGTAGGCTCGGCCGCCGCATCCATGCGGCGGACGCTTTACTCCACTGCCCATCATTCCCTCCTTTTTTCAGTTCCTGAGCGAATATTTAAAAACCAGGTTCATCTGGCGATTAAGCAAAACATCATATGGTGGACACTTAACTTCGCTATCCGTCATCCCCTCACGCCGCATGATTCCGCACGGGTTTCTCTCAGCAATGATCAAGCCCGACCGGGAAGGAATGGTATGCCTGAAGAGCAAAGCGTCCGCGCCAGGGATGGCGCGGCCGATCCGCATGGATGCGGGAATCCTTTGCGATCAGGCATACCTTTCCTGACCTTGCACCTCAAGCCAACAGCCTGTATTCCTTAATGCCCTACAAAACAAAGATACCAGCACTATGCAAATTGCCGATCTGAACCAGCATCCCGACTACGCCAGACAAACCGCACAGCTGCTGCACGCCGAATGGCCACACCTCCCTGCATGGTCGCATCAGCCCTCCATCCTTGAGCGTTTATTACAACGGAACCAGACAACCTCAGCGGAATTTACCCTCATTGCCTCGCCAGATGGCGAAACAGTGGCAGCGACCTGTAGCGTTATTCGTTATGAACTGGATGACATTGCGGCAAGGGAATACTGGCTGGGTGAGGTTGTGACAGACAAAAAATTCCGCGGCCAGGGCGTGGCAAAGGCGCTGATTCAGCGGGCGATTGCACGCGCCAGACAACAGCAGATCGGTGAACTCTGGCTCTATACTCCCGATCAGCAGGCGTACTATCAGCGTTCAGGATGGCAGGCGGTGGAGCAGCGGCACATAGCCGGAGAAGAGGTGACCGTGATGGTGCTTAACCTTGCGCAGTAACGGGCGGCTCCTGTGAACCGCCCTCTCATCTCAGGAACTCAATCGCTTAACCGGCGCGTTCTGCTGACGATCCCAGATCACCGTCAGTAACCGCTGCAGGGCGATAAAGGCAAACAGCAGAATCCCGATGGCGATTTTGGTCCACCAGGAACTCAGCGTGCCGTCGAAATTTATCCATGTCTGAATCAGCCCCTGAATTAACACACCAAACAGCGTGCCTAACACCGTGCCGACACCGCCTGACAACAGCGTGCCGCCAATCACTACCGACGCGATCGCATCCAGCTCTACCCCCAGCCCGGCCAGCGCATAGCCTGCTGAGGTATAGATCGAAAACACAATCCCGGCCAGCGTGGCCAGCGTGGTGGAAAGCATATAGATCTTAATGGTGGTGGCGCGCGTCGACACCCCCATCAGCTGCGCCGATGTCAGATTGCCGCCGATGGCGTAAACCCGATTACCAAAGCGGGTGCGGTGCGCCAGAATAATCCCGCCTACCACCACCAGCAGCATAATCACCGCCAGCAGACTGAGGCGCCCACCGCCCGGTATTTTCCACGCCAGACCCGACAGCGTTGTGTAAAACGGATGATCGATGGGAATCGAATTCTCGGACACCAGATAGCTGCATCCGCGCAGGAAAAACATCCCTGCTAACGTAATAATAAAAGCCGGGATCTTCAGCGCATCGATCAGCCAGCCCATCATGGCACCAAACAGCGCCCCCAGCGCCAGAATCAGCGCAAACGCCAGCAGCGGATTGACATGAAAATCGCCAATTGCGCGCGCCAGAAAGACGCCGGTAAAGGCGATCACTGCGCCGACCGACAGATCGATACCCCCCGATAAAATCACGAAGGTCATTCCCACCGCGATAATGCCCAGAAACGCATTGTCGGTCAGAATGTTGCAAATCACCCGGGTTGAGGCAAAGCCCGGAAACTGCGTCAGGCAAAACAGGTAACCCGCCACAAACACCAGCAAGGTGATCATCAGCGGAAGATGACGTTTGATCATGTCGGCCGTCTCCGTTTCAACATCGCAATAAATCGCGGTGACTGCAGCAACAGCACGCACATCACCACCACCGCTTTCACCACCTGGTTCAGCTCAGGCGGGAAACCGGAGAGCAGAATCCCGGTATTCATCGACTGAATGATCAGCGCCCCAATCAGCGACAGCAACAGATTAAAGCGACCGCCCATCAGCGAGGCTCCGCCGATCACCACGGCCAGAATCGCATCCAGCTCCAGCCATAAACCGGCGTTGTTCGCATCCGCTCCGCGAATATCCGCCGCCACAATCAGCCCCGCCACGGCAGCACAGACACCGCTGATCGCGTAGGTCGACATCACCACCAGCCAGCCTGTCACCCCGGCATTGCGGGCCGCGCGCAGGTTAATCCCGACCGCTTCAATGAACAGACCCAGCGCGGTCTTGCGCGTCAGCAGCCACACCGCCAGCGCCACCACCAGCGTAATCCAGACCGGCACCGGCAACATCCACAGCGCGCCGTTGCCAAACCAGCCCAGACTGTCGCTGTCGAAGGTCACAATCTGCCCCTGGGTAATCAACTGGGCGATACCCCGTCCGGCCACCATCAGGATCAGCGTGGCGACAAACGGCTGGATGCGCAGCAACGCCACGAGCACCCCGTTCCACACGCCGCAGGCCAGCCCGGTTCCCAATGTGGCAAGGATGATAAACGGCACCCTGTGACCGGCTACGGTCAGCGTCGCGGCGGTTGCGCCGGCTATCGCCATCACCGCACCCACGGAGAGATCGATGCCGCCGGTTGCGATCACCAGCGTCATACCAATCGCCAGCAAGGCGACGGGCGCCGCGCGGTTCAGGATATCGATCGGGCTGCCGAACAGACGACCCTCCTGCAGATGCACGGCAAAAAAGTTATTCGCCACCAGACTGTCAATCAACAGCACCAGCAGCAGCGCCGCAATCTGCGGCATCCCCTGCGGCAGCTTCAGTTTGCGACGCGGCGTTTTTTCAGAAGTCATAGGAGACTCAAGCATGTTTTACTCCTCCGTCAGCGATGGCATTGACAATCGACGCGACCGAAAGCTGCTCCAGGGGGATTTCTGCCACCTGCTTCAGATCGCGCATGATCAACACCCGATCGGCATAGCCCACCAGCTCTTCGAGTTCAGAGGAGATCACCAGCAGCGCCAGACCGTCGGCGCACAGGGATTCGATTAAACGGATAATCTCGGCGTGCGCGCCCACATCAATGCCGCGCGTCGGCTCGTCGAGGATCAAAAACTGCGGTTTTGTCACCAGCCAGCGCGACAGCAGCACCTTCTGCTGGTTGCCGCCCGATAACAGCTCTACCGGCTGCTCCGCGTGCGGTGTGCGGATGCCCAGACTTTTAATGAAACGGTCGGCAATCGCCTGCTGCTCGCGTTTTTTAATCGGGCGTAGCCAGCCACGCTGCGCCTGCAACGCCAGGATGATGTTTTCGCGAACCGAGGCCGCGCCAATAATCCCGTCGGTCTTACGATCCTCCGGGCAAAAACCCATTCCCAGCTGTGAGGCTCTGGCCGGGTTGGTAATGCGCTGCACTTTACCTTTGATCTTCGCCGTGCCGCGATCGGCGCGCCGGATGCCAAACAGCACTTCAGCGGTTTCGGTGCGTCCGGATCCTAACAGCCCCGCCAGCCCGACCACTTCGCCGGGGCGGACCGCCAGGTTAAAGGGTTCAATGGTGCCTTTTCTGCCGTAATCTTCAAACGAGACGATCGGCTGATTGCTGCGCAGCGTGCTGCCCTGCCGCTGCAGCGCCGTCTCCAGCAGTTCGCGTCCCAGCATCAGCTTGATCAGCTCAATCTGCGGCAGCGTGGCGGTATCGCGGGTGGCAATAAACTGCCCGTTGCGCAGCACGGTAATCCGATCGGTAATGCGGTACACCTGGTCGAGAAAGTGGGTAACAAAAATCAGGCTCATCCCGCGGGCTTTCAGCTGCGCCATCAGGGTAAAAAGCATCTCCACCTCGCTGGCGTCCAGGCTGGCCGTTGGCTCATCCAGGATCAGCACCTGCGCCGAAAGATCGACCGCCCGACAGATCGCGATAATCTGCTGCATCGCCACCGAATAGTGGCCCAGCGGACGGGTGACATCGAGCGAAAAACCGTAATTGCGCATCAGTGCATCGGCATCACGCACCATCCGGCGGCGATCGATCATACCGAAACGCCGTGGTTCACGGCCAATATAGAGGTTATCCGCCACCGACATGTTCGGCAGCATATTCACTTCCTGATAGACGGTGCCGATGCCCATCTCCTGCGCCTGCGCGGTGTTGTGCGGCGTAATCGCCTCGCCATTCAGGATGATGGTGCCGGCATCCCGGCTGTAGACGCCGGTCAGCACTTTGATCAGGGTCGATTTACCGGCACCGTTCTCACCCAGCAGCGCCATGATCTCCCCTTTGCGGATATCGAAGGAGACGTTGTTCAGCGCTTTGACGCCGGGAAACCCTTTGCTGACGCCGCTGATGGACAGCAGCGGTGCTTCATTTTGCGTGGTCATTCTGCTCACTCCGCCTGGTCATAAAAAACCGCCCCACAGGGCGGTCTGCGGCTGGTCTGCGGATCAGTAGCCCATGCCTTTTTTCCTCTCCAGCTCCTTCTCAGCGTCAGCAGGCAGGAACAGTTTCGACTCGGTCTTGATCACTTTTGGCGGCAGCGTGCCATCTTTTTTGAATTTCTCCAGCGCATCAAACGCCGGGCCAGCCATGTTCGGCGTCAGCTCCACGTTGGCATTTGCCTCACCCGCCAGCATCGCTTTGTAGATATCCGGCACCCCGTCAATCGAGCCGGTCAGGATATCTTTGCCCGGTTTCAGACCTGCCTCTTTAATGGCCTGAATGGCACCGATCGCCATATCATCGTTGTGCGCATAGACCATGCAGATATTCTTGCCGTTGTTCTCCGCCTTGATGAAGCTCTCCATCACCTCTTTACCTTTACTGCGGGTAAAGTCACCGGACTGAGAACGGATCACTTTAATGTTTGGATGGTTGCTGATCGCTTCAGCAAAGCCTTTCTTGCGATCGATCGCGACGCTGGCCCCGACGGTGCCCTGCAGCTCAACCACGTTACACTGCTTGTCGCCGACGGTTTTCACCAGCCAGTCACCAATCAGCTTGCCCTCCAGCACGTTATCCGCCGTAACCACCGCCTGATAAAGCGACTTGTCTTTCACGACGATGGCCCGGTCCAGCAGATAGACCGGAATTTTGGCGTCTTTGGCTTCTTCCAGCACCGGTTCCCAGCCCGTCTGCACCACTGGCGCGATGAAGATGGCATCCACGCCCTGCGCGATGAATGAACGTACGGCCTTGATCTGATTTTCCTGTTTCTGCTGTCCGTCGGCGATTTTCAGGGTGATGCCGCGTTTTTTCGCTTCGCTTTTCGCCACATTGGTTTCCGCCGAGCGCCAGCCAGATTCTGAACCGACCTGCGAGAAGCCGACCGTCATGTCTGCCGCGAGCACCGGGCCGGTTAATGCGGCGCTGACCAGCGTGGTCAGAAGTAAACGTTTCCACATAGTTTTCATTCCTCTGAAGGGCGTTTGCTGTTTAGGGTAGAGAGCACGCTTAGCCTGGACTAAAAAAGGGTGCATAATGGCGACGCGCCTCACAAAACAGAGCAATTTAAAGGAGTTACGTGTAACGAGAGGGGGTTGCTGGCCGTGGCGTTATGGAGAGAACTGCTGAGAAATAAAAACTTTGCGGTTAAATAATTGTAATAAACAGAATCGCTTATGTGTAATGGTGCTGGAAACGATTACAGCCAGGCGTACAAAACGGGTTATGACGCTGAGCCGCAACAAAAAACAGGTTTTGTGACTGTCCGCACAGTCGCCTGCTGACACTGTCCGGGAGCGAAACGTTTCTCTGACGACAGCGAAGAGGTTCAGGATAACGCTGCAGTAAAAACCGCGAAAAAAAGCCACTGACGGGCGATTCGCGCCGGGAGCGCAAAAACCGGCTTTTATCGTGGCAGGCAAAGCGGTTTTTTGCCGGTTCTGCCGTTGAGGATGAAACATTCACGCGCAGCCAGAGACGGGATAATGGCTGTGGACAGTGGTAAAAAAATAAAACTACGAATTTTCATTACGTTTACGGTGCGTTAGTCTGATTTTCACCTTTTCTTACCTGCCCGATCTGGACAGTCAAGGCCCGCCCCCTATACTGAGCACTCCTTTGTTACTTCTATCTGTTATGGCAATGATGACTGCGCACGATTACCTGCTTAAATTCCGCAAAGTAAATAATTCAGACAGTCTGGAAAAGCTTTTCGACCACCTCAACTACTCACTGACGAATGATATCGAGATCATCAACATGTATCGGGCTGCCGACCACCGGCGTGCTGAGCTGGTCTCCGGCGGACGCCTGTACGATCTCGGCTGTGTCCCGAAAACAGTGTGGCGTTACGTGGTCTGACTTTCTGCTGTTAACCGCTCTTTTACCCCCTGACCTGTCCGGATGGGCGAGCCCTTCCGGACATGTTATCCTGCTGCGCTTCGACTCTCCGAGACAGGAATAACTCCCGATGAATGAACAGGTTGCTGCGCCACGTATTGGCGGCTGGCTTTTGCTGCCGCTGGCCTGGCTGATAATGACTCTGTTAACCACCGTTCTGGTGCTGGCGATGTATCTCACCCCGCTGTTCAATGCTGAATGGCGTGTGGCGCTGTTTTCGCACGGCAGCACGCTCTTCTCCTACTGGGCCATTTCCCTGCTTACGGCCGTGGCGGTCTGGGCCTACAGCCTCTGGATCAGCTGGCTATTCTTTAAGCGATCGCATCGCCTGCCGCGTCACTACCTGCTCTGGCTGCTGATTACGGTGCTGTTAGCGCTGAAAACCTTTGCGTTCACGCCGGTTGCCGACAGCCGTGCGCTGCAGACGCTGCTGTTATCGCTGCTGGCCGCGGCGGTTTTCGCGCCCTATTTCAAACGTTCAAAACGGGTGAAAGCGACCTTCATTGCGCCGTAACGCTGTGAGTTATGTCAGGAATTTAATTCTGAGTGCGGTCTGCCGCTCTGCCGATGGCGCGGGTGTTGAGATACGCCGCGCTATCAATGATAATAAGCCGCTTTCTGGCTCCCAGGCGAAAAAATGACCGATTATCTGCTTCTCTTTGTTGGCACCGTGCTGGTAAATAACTTCGTTTTAGTGAAGTTTCTCGGCCTCTGTCCCTTTATGGGCGTTTCCAAAAAACTGGAAACGGCGATTGGCATGGGCCTCGCCACGACTTTCGTGATCACGCTGGCCTCGATCTGCGCCTGGCTGGTCAACCATCTGATCCTGCTGCCGCTGGATCTGGTCTATCTGCGCACCATGGCCTATATCCTGGTGATCGCCGTCGTTGTGCAGTTCACCGAGATGGTGGTGCGTAAAACCAGCCCGTCGCTCTATCGTCTGCTGGGGATCTTTCTGCCGCTGATTACCACCAACTGTGCGGTGCTGGGCGTGCCCCTGCTGAGCGTCAACCTCAACCACACCTTTATGCAGGCCGCGCTCTATGGCTTCAGCGCCTCTATCGGCTTCTCGCTGGTCATGGTGCTGTTCGCCGGTATGCGTGAGCGGCTGGTGCTGGCCAATGTTCCCGCCCCGTTCAAAGGTAACTCCATCGCCCTGATTACCGCAGGCCTGATGGCACTGGCCTTTATGGGCTTCAGCGGGCTGGTGAAATTCTGATGACCGCGATCTGGATTGCTATTGCTGTACTGAGTGCGCTGAGCCTGGTGTTCGGCGGCCTGCTGGGTTACGCCTCGCGCCGCTTTGAGGTGGAAGAAGATCCCATTGTTGAGCAGATTGATGCCGTTCTGCCGCAGAGCCAGTGCGGCCAGTGCGGCTATCCTGGCTGCCGTCCCTATGCCGATGCGGTCGGAAACAACGGTGAAGCGATCAACAAGTGCGCGCCGGGCGGTGAGCAGACCATGCTCAAGCTGGCGGCCCTGCTTAACGTTGAACCGCAGCCCATCGATGGCGACGAAACGGCGAAAGAGCCGGTGCGCACCGTGGCCTTTATTGATGAAGCCAACTGTATTGGCTGCACCAAATGTATTCAGGCCTGTCCGGTGGATGCGATTGTCGGGGCCACCCGCGCCATGCACACCGTGCTGAGCGATGTCTGCACCGGCTGCGATCTCTGTGTCGCCCCCTGCCCGACTGACTGCATCGAAATGCGTCCGGTTGCCACCACGCCAGCTAACTGGAAGTGGGATTTGAATACCATTCCTGTACGGGTGATCCCGGTAGAAACTCATGCTTAATCTGTTTAACTTCCTGAAAAAAGAGAAGGTCTGGGATTTTCAGGGCGGCATTCATCCGCCCGAAATGAAAACCCAGTCCAACGGCACGCCGCTGAGCGAACTGCCCCTGCCGGACCGTTTCGTTATTCCGTTAAAACAGCATATCGGCCATGAAGGCGAGATCTGCGTGGCGCCTGGCGATAAGGTGCTGCGCGGTCAGCCGCTGACGTTTGGAACCGGCCGTATGCTGCCGGTTCATGCGCCCACCTCCGGGGTGATTGATGCGATTGGCCAGCACATGACCGCGCATCCTTCCGGTCTGTCCGAACTCTGCATCTTTATGACGCCCGATGGCGAAGATCGCTGGGTGCCGCTCGATCCCCTGCCTGACTATCGCCAGCATCCGCGCGCCGATATCGTGCAGCGCATTCACGATGCGGGCGTGGCGGGCCTGGGTGGCGCGGGCTTCCCGACCGCCACGAAACTGAAAGGTGGCCTGCGCGGGGTGAAAACCCTGATTATCAATGCGGCAGAGTGCGAGCCTTACATCACCGCGGACGATCGCCTGATGCAGGATTATGCCGCCGAGGTGCTGGAAGGCAGTCGCATTCTCGGCTGGGTGCTGCAGGCTGAGCGGGTGCTGATCGGCATCGAAGACAACAAACCCGAAGCGATTGCCGCCCTGAAGCAGGCGCTGGGCAGTGAGCGAGATCTGCAAATCCGGGTGATCCCGACCAAATACCCCTCGGGCGGTGCCAAGCAGCTGACCCGCATCCTGACCGGCAAGGAAGTGCCACACGGCGGGCGCTCAACCGATATCGGCGTGCTGATGCAGAACGTTGGCACCGCGTGGGCGGTGAAGCGCGCCATTATCAACGGCGAACCGATTACCGAACGCGTGGTCACCCTGACCGGTGAGGCGATTGCTCAGCCGCGTAACGTCTGGAGCCGTCTGGGTACGCCTATCAGTCATCTGCTGCATCAGGTGGGATTCACCCCTGCGCCGCGCCAGATGGTGATCATGGGCGGTCCGCTGATGGGCTTTACCCTGCCGTCGCTGGATGTGCCGGTGGTGAAGATTACTAACTGTATTCTGGCGCCTTCTGCCAGTGAGATGGGCAACAACGACGAAGAGCAGTCCTGCATTCGCTGTTCAGCCTGTGCCGATGCCTGTCCGGCGAAGCTGCTGCCACAGCAGCTCTACTGGTTCAGCCAGGGCGGCGATCACGATAAAGCGCGCGCTCACCATATCGATGACTGCATTGAGTGCGGTGCCTGCGCCTATGTCTGCCCGAGTAACATCCCGCTGGTGCAATATTACCGGCAGGAAAAAGCGGAACTGCGCGCCATCGATCTGGAAGCCAAACGCACACTGGAAGCGAAAGCGCGCTTTGAAGCGCGTCAGGCGCGACTGGAGCGTGAAAAGCAGGCCCGCGAAGCACGCCACGAAGAGGCGAAGCAGCGTGTGGCTCGTACGGATAACGGCGAACTGGCCGCCGCAAAAGCGCGGGTGAACGCGCGTCAGGCTGCCCAGCCGGATGAAGCGACGCTTGAGGCGCAGCGTGAAGCCCGCCATGCGCAGGCGCGTCTGCGTCAGGCCGAGGCGCAGGCTGAAACCCAGCCGGTCACGCGTCAGACCACCGATCCACGTAAAGCGGCGGTAGAAGCGGCGATTGCCCGCGCTAAAGCGAAGAAAGCGGCACAGCCGGAGGCTGAAACAGCGCAACCGGCTGCTGAAGTCACGCCAGACGTACCGGCTGAAACCGACCCGCGTAAGGCCGCCGTGCAGGCTGCCATTGCCCGCGCCAAGGCGAAGAAAGCCGCGCAGGCGGACAATGCGGAAGCGTCCACGCAGGCTGTCACTGACGGCGCCGCAGACGCACCGGCTGAAACCGATCCGCGCAAAGCCGCCGTGCAGGCCGCCATCGCCCGCGCCAAAGCGAAGAAAGCCGCGCAGGCGGACAATGCGGAAGCGTCCACGCAGGCTGTCACCGACGGCGCCGCAGACGCACCGGCTGAAACCGATCCGCGTAAGGCCGCCGTGCAGGCCGCCATTGCCCGCGCCAAAGCGAAGAAAGCCGCGCAGGCCGAGAATGCTGAAGCGTCCACGCAGGCTGTCACCGACGGCGCCGCAGACGCACCGGCTGAAACCGATCCGCGTAAGGCCGCCGTGCAGGCCGCCATTGCCCGCGCCAAAGCGAAGAAAGCCGCGCAGGCGCAGCACGCTGAACCCGCTACGCCCGCCACCGACAGCGCCCCTGAGCCCTCACAGGCGGAACAGGAGGCGGACGCCGCGTCACGCGACGCCGCCGCGCTGGCGACCGCCGCGCATTTTGCGGTGGAGAAAGCGGAGCAGGCTCAGGAGCAGGCAAACAATGCGAATGCCGAACCTGAACAGGCACCTGAACTGAATCAACCCGATGATGCGCGCAAAGCCGCTATTGCTGCCGCCATCGCCCGTGCCAAAGCGCGTAAAGCGCAGTCGTCTACGACGCTTGAGGATTAAATGGCTTTTCGTATCGCAAGTTCTCCTTACACCCACAATCGCCGCAGCACCGGCAATATCATGCTGCTGGTGGTGCTGGCTGCACTGCCCGGTTTTGCCGCACAGTGTTATTTCTTTGGCTACGGCACCCTGTTACAGGTTTTACTGGCGACGCTCACCGCCTGGCTGACCGAAGCGGCGATTCTGCGGCTGCGCAAAGCGCCGGTTGCCAGCACGCTGGCAGATAACTCAGCGCTGCTGACCGCCGTGCTGA
This sequence comes from Pantoea sp. GM_Pan_3, assembly GCF_026541045.1. Lineage (NCBI taxonomy): Bacteria > Pseudomonadati > Pseudomonadota > Gammaproteobacteria > Enterobacterales > Erwiniaceae > Pantoea > Pantoea sp. GM_Pan_3. The sequence continues at coordinate 1,026,518 of NZ_JALNVA010000001.1, forward strand.
TCGGCATCAGCCTGCCACCGCTGGCACCCTGGTGGCTGGTGGTCGTCGGTACGCTTTTTGCCGTGGTCATTGCGAAACAGCTGTATGGCGGGCTGGGTCAGAACCCCTTTAATCCGGCAATGGTTGGCTATGTGGTGCTGCTGATCTCCTTCCCGGTGCAGATGACCAGCTGGCTGCCGCCCGATACCCTTCAGGCGATCAAACCCAGCCTGCTCGACAGCCTGAGCATGGTTTTCCGCGGGCATACTCTGGCGGGCGATACCATGCAGCAGCTGCAGATGGGTGTGGATGGCATCAGCCAGGCGACCCCGCTGGATACCTTTAAAACCGGCTTACGCGCGGGTCACAGCGCTGAACACCTGCTGGCCCAGCCGATTTACAGCGGCGTGCTGGCGGGTCTCGGCTGGCAGTGGGTCAACGTCGGCTATCTGGCGGGCGGCCTGTTCCTGCTATGGAAAAATGCTATCCGCTGGCATATTCCTGCGGCGATGCTGCTGTCACTGGCCGTCTGCGCCACGCTGGGCTGGTTCTTTTCACCGGACTCGCTCAACAGCCCGCTGATCCACCTGTTCTCCGGTGCCACCATGCTGGGCGCGTTCTTTATTGCGACCGATCCGGTAACAGCCTCAACCACTAACCGGGGCCGCCTGATTTATGGTGCGCTGATTGGCCTGCTGGTCTGGCTGATCCGCAGCTTCGGCGGCTATCCCGATGGCGTCGCCTTTGCCGTGCTGCTGGCGAATATCTGCGTGCCGCTTATCGACTACTACACCCAGCCGCGCGTTTACGGCCATCAGAAGGATTAAGCGATGCTGGAGACGATTCGTAAAAATGGGGTAACGCTGGCGATGTTTGCCGCGATCACCACCGCGGCGACCGCCGTGGTAAACACCGTGACCAAACCCACGGTCGAACATCAGACGCAGTTACAGCAGAAAAACCTGCTGGATCAGGTGGTTCCGACCACGCTTTATGACAATAACATTCAGCAGGATTGTTACGTTGTCACCGATCCGGCACTGGGTAACAGCGCGCCCCATCACCTCTATCTGGCGCGCAAAGGCGATCGGCCGGTGGCTGCCGCACTGGAGACCACCGCGCCTGACGGCTATTCTGGTGCCATACAGATGCTGGTCGGTGCCGATTTCCAGGGTAAAGTACTGGGCGTGCGGGTGATTGAACATCATGAAACGCCCGGCCTGGGCGACAAGATCGAACTGCGGATTTCTGACTGGATCAACAGCTTTAACGGCAAAGTGGTTCAGGGACCCGGCGATAAGGCCTTTGCTGTGAAAAAAGATGGCGGCGAGTTCGATCAGTTTACCGGCGCCACCATTACCCCGCGCGCGGTGGTCAATGCGACCAAACGCACCGCGCTGTTAATGAAAACGCTGCCGGAGAAACTTTCTTCGTTACCGCAATGTGGAGACGCAAATGAGTGAAGCTAAAAGTCTGCTGGTTGGCGGATTGTGGAAGAACAACTCGGCGCTGGTGCAGCTGCTGGGCCTCTGTCCGCTGCTGGCGGTCACCGCAACGGCCACCAATGCGCTCGGTCTGGGGCTGGCGACCACGCTGGTGCTGACCCTGACCAACAGTTTTATTTCCGCCTCGCGCCGCTGGGTCCCTTCGGAAATCCGCATCCCGATCTACGTGATGATCATCGCTTCGGTGGTGAGCTGCGTGCAGATGCTGATTAACGCCTATGCCTATGGACTCTATCAGTCGCTGGGGATCTTTATCCCGCTGATCGTGACCAACTGCATCGTGGTGGGCCGTGCCGAAGCCGTGGCCTCTAAAAGCAGCATTCCGCTGGCGGCGCTCGATGGTTTCGCCATCGGCATGGGCGCGACCTGCGCCATGGTGGTGCTGGGCTCGCTGCGCGAAATTATCGGCAGCGGCACCCTGTTCAACGGCGCCGATCAGCTGCTGGGGCCGTGGGCAAAATCGCTGCGCATTGAAGTGGTCCATTTTGATTCGCCGATGCTGCTGGCCATGCTGCCGCCTGGCGCGTTTATTGGCCTCGGCATGATGCTGGCGGGCAAATACCTGATCGATCAGAAGATGAAGCAGCGCGCGGCACTGCGTGCTGAAGCCGCAGCCAGCGCCGCACCGCAGGGCGCAGCCGGGAAAGCCGTGTGAACCAGACGAAACGCACCGAGATCCTGCGGCGTCTGCAGGAACATAATCCGCATCCGACCACCGAGCTTCACTTCAGCTCGCCGTTTGAACTGCTGATTGCGGTCCTGCTTTCCGCGCAGGCGACCGATGTCAGCGTCAATAAAGCCACCGCGAAACTCTATCCGGTGGCCAACACCCCTGCCGCCATGCTGGCGCTGGGAGTGGATGGCGTGAAGTCCTACATCAAAACTATCGGCCTGTTTAACAGCAAAGCGGAAAACGTCATCAAGACCTGCCGCATTCTGCTGGAACAGCACAACGGCGAGGTGCCGGAAGATCGCGCGGCGCTGGAAGCGCTGCCAGGCGTCGGCCGCAAAACCGCCAACGTGGTGCTCAACACCGCCTTTGGCTGGCCAACCATCGCTGTCGACACCCATATCTTTCGCGTCAGCAACCGCACCCGGTTTGCTCCCGGTAAAAACGTGGAAGAGGTCGAACAGAAGCTGCTGAAAGTGGTTCCGGCGGCGTATAAGGTCGATTGTCATCACTGGCTGATTCTGCACGGCCGCTACACCTGCGTGGCGCGCAAACCGCGCTGTGGCTCCTGCCTGATTGAGGATCTCTGCGAGTATCCTGAAAAAACGGACTGACCCGCTGCGGCGGGTTTTTTATCGTCTGATTGCTTTCTGCTTCTCTCTCTGCCACCGCCCTCCCTGCCGTTCTGAATAACGTCACAGTTTATCGGGTTGTTACCTCGCTGTTGATGATGGAAAATCGCCGCCCCTGACGATAAGAAAATGTTATGACCCGGTGAGTAAAGCAACGAATGAACGGCCTCCTGCTGCGAGGCATCCTCTGCGCCAGTTCCTGGCGCGACTCTGGCCGCACCCGCTGGCGGTCACGCAAAAGCATATCCTGTTCGCCGCGCTGGGCGCCGGCTGCGGATTGATGCTGACCAGCCTGCTGAGCCACTGGATGCTGGGTGAGCTGAACCTCTGGTTTGTCGCGCCGGTCGGCGCCTCGGCCGTGTTACTGTTTGGTGTGCCCGCCAGTCCGCTGGCGCAGCCGTGGGCCATCGTCGGCGGCAACAGCCTGTCAGCGCTGGCGGGCGTGACCGTCAGCCTGCTGATCCCCGATCCGGCAATCGCCTGCGGCGTGGCAGCCTGTGTGGCGATCCTGCTGATGTTTCAGCTGCGCTGCCTGCATCCGCCTGGCGGCGCGGTGGCGCTGACCGCCATTCTGGGCGGACCTGCGGTGCAGCAGCTGGGCTATCAGTTTGTTCTGACGCCGGTTCTGCTCAACTCCCTGACGCTGGCGCTGCTGGCGCTGCTGTTTAATAATCTGGCCGGTCGCCGCTATCCGCATCCGCTGGCTCCCGCAGAGAGTAAACCTGAGCCGGTGGCGATGCCTGTGCCGCTGACCCGCGCCGATCTGCATCAGGCGATGCAGGGCGGTGAACTGCTGGATATTGATGAAGAGGATCTGCAGGCCCTGCTGCTGCGCGCTGAACAGATCGCGCAGCGCCGCCAGCTGAATCACTGACGGTTATCATCGCGCCCGCCCGGTTGTCCGTGACGGTGTCACCTGATAAAGCCTGTCAGCGCTGCGCCAGCGCGGCCTGCATCCACGCGACCACCAGCGGAGCGTCCTTCTCCTGCAGGGCGGCGCGCTCTGACTGAAACAGCGTCGCGACAAAGAAAGGATGGTCGGACAGCTCAACGCCGCGCACCTCACCCGCCTCGTCCCAGGCGGTAATGCGCAGCGTGTTCTCGCCCAGTGCGGTACTGAATGCCGGGTTGACGCCAAAGTTGCAGTGATAGCCTTCATCGCTGCTGAGCGCCCCATAGGCCAGGGCGATACGGGAGTTCGCTTCAAATCTTACTGTGCCGCGCTTCTCCACCAGCGAACAACTCAGTGGCGTAATCACCTGTCGCCCGCCCGTCTCCGTTTCGGCGTGACGCGCATCCTGCCACTCCAGCACATTGCGCGCATATTCGATAACCGCATACTGAAATCCGCCGCAGGAACCCAGGAAAGGTTTGCCGCTTTCCCGCGCCCAGCGAATGGTGTCGAAGACACCCGCGTCATTATGATAAGGACTGCCCGGCACGACCCAGATAGCATCGCTCTGCGCCAGATGCGCCTCGCTAAGCTGTTCTGTGGGGATCCATTCTGCTTCCGCAGTGATGTTCAGCCGACGGGCGGCACGTTCAATCGCAAGGGGAATAGCCTGATGGGCAACCGCACTGGCGCGGTAATCACCGACCAGTGATAAACGCAGGGAGGAGGACATAGCGAGTTCCTGTAAGGGGAAATTGAGAGGCTACAGGAATGTGAATATTCTGTCGAGCGCGCTCAGCAATACGGGTTTTCGTACCCGCCAGCCCCGCGCAATCGATTTCTTGTTTTACTTTCTGAAATAAATCGCCGTTTTGTGTCCCGGATCGCCAGCCGGACGCTTTTTCATCAATGCGGCAGGCTTAACGTTTTAATTTTCGGCAGATCGCCTGGGAAATAGCCATCTTCTGCCGGTTAGTGCTGCTGAATTATCATCCGGCAAACGTTTAATCTGCATAAGGCGTCATTAGCAGTTAATATTAATTTCATCCAGTAAGCCGCCCTCATTTGGCATTTTTATACTGAAGTGATATTTCAGATCAATATTAAAATCTGCCTCATCGTTTATTGTAAGATTTTTAACCTGACATTATCAGGTTACACGGGGTGTCAGAAAACTCTTGCCCTGCTGCCCGTAATCAGCCAAATTAGTCGCCGCTCCTCCCTTCTGATAACAATTTTGCGCATGGAACACTCACATGACGCAGACTTAATTCCTGTCCCGAAACAGGATGTGACAAAACTGAGGTACAAGTGTCAACTGCAAACAAACACACTGATGAGGCTGTCAGCCTCAATGCGTTTAAACAGCCAAAGGCGTTCTACTTAATCTTTTCGATTGAGTTATGGGAACGTTTTGGCTTCTATGGCCTGCAGGCCATTATGGCGGTTTACCTGGTGAAGCAGCTGGGATTGTCTGAATCAGACTCTATTACCCTGTTCTCTTCATTCAGTGCGCTGGTTTATGGTCTGGTCGCCATCGGCGGCTGGCTCGGTGATAAGGTGCTGGGTACCAAACGCGTCATCGTACTGGGTGTGCTGGTGCTGGCGCTGGGTTATGCGCTGGTCGCCTTCTCCGGCCACAACGTCAGTATCGTCTATCTCGGTATGGCCACCATCGCCGTGGGTAGCGGCCTGTTTAAAGCGAATCCCTCTTCGCTGCTTTCGACCTGCTATGAGAAAGATGACCCGCGTCTCGACGGTGCGTTCACCATGTTCTACATGTCGATTAACATCGGTTCGCTGTTCTCGATGATGCTGACACCGTGGTTAGCCGCAAAATATGGCTACAGCGTCGCTTTCTCCCTCTGCGTCATCGGTCTGGTCATCACCCTGTTCAACTTCCTGTTCTGCAAACGCATGGTCAAAGATTACGGTTCTAAACCGGACTTTGCGCCGCTGCAGGTCGGTAAACTGCTGATGACCCTCGTGGGCGTCGTGGTGCTGGTCGCACTGGCAAACTGGATGCTGCATCACCAGGCGATTGCACGTGTGGTGCTGGCGGTGATTGCACTGGGCATCGTGCTGGTGTTTGCCAAAGAAGCCTTTGCGCTGCAGGGCGCAGCGCGTCGTAAGATGATCGTGGCCTTCCTGCTGATGGTTGAAGCGATTCTGTTCTTCGTGCTCTACATGCAGATGCCGACCTCTCTGAACTTCTTCGCTATCCGTAACGTTGAGCACACTATCTTCGGCATTACCTTTGCTCCGGAGCAGTTCCAGGCGCTGAACCCGTTCTGGATCATGCTGGCCAGCCCGCTGCTGGCGTCGCTCTACAACAAACTGGGCGATAAGCTGCCGATGCCGCACAAATTTGCCTTTGGTATGGTGCTCTGCTCCGCCGCGTTCCTGGTGCTGCCGCTGGGCGCGAAGTTTGCCAGCGACGCCGGTATCGTTTCTGTGAACTGGCTGATCCTGAGCTATGCGCTGCAGAGTATCGGTGAGCTTATGATCTCCGGTCTCGGCCTGGCGATGGTCGCGCAGCTGGTGCCTCAGCGTCTGATGGGCTTTATCATGGGCTCCTGGTTCCTGACCACCGCCGGTGCGGCGGTGATTGCCGGTAAAGTCGCTAACCTGATGGCTGTGCCTGAAAACGTGACCGATCCGCTGATTTCACTGGCAACCTACAGCCGTGTGTTCCAGGAGATTGGTATCACTACGGCAGTGATCGCCGTGCTGATGCTGATTACTGCGCCGCTGCTGAACCGCATGACGCAGGACCCTGAAGCAAAAGCCCGGGATGTGCAGGCCTGACAGCCACCCTGTCATCTCTCAGCCGGGCTCTGCCCGGCTTTTTTATGGCTGACGTCTCCCCCTGATCATTCCCTGATCCCTGTCACTGGCAATTCTGCTCTGAGCATTTACTATGCAGTAACCCCATTGCCACAAGGAGACCGGGTTATGAAACTGTTTTGCAAAGCGGGTGCCTGTTCGCTCTCACCTCACATTGTCATGCGCGAATGCGGGCTCGACTTCACCCAGGTCAGCGTTGATCTGGCTACAAAGCTCACCGAACGCGGCGACGACTTTCGCCAGATTAACCCCAAAGGTCAGGTGCCCGCCCTGCAGCTCAGCGATGGCACCGTGCTGACGGAAGGTGTCGCCATTGTGCAGTACCTGGCGGATCTCAAACCCGATCGCCACCTGCTGGCACCGGTTGGCAGCCTGACGCGCTACCAGACCGTCGCGTGGCTCAGTTACGTTGGCAGCGAGCTGCATAAAAGTTTCGGGCCGCTGTTCCGGCCGGGTTACTCTGACGAGGTAAAAGCGCAGACCCGCAGCCAGCTGGAAGCAAAATTTCGTTTTGTCGATGAATCACTGCGTGACAGACAGTGGCTGATGGGGCTGCACTTCAGCGTGGCCGATGCGTATCTCTTCGTGGTGACGCGCTGGGCAAACGCGCTGGGACTGGATCTGTCTGAGTATACGGCGCTGAAGGCGTGGTTTGAGCGGGTTGCAGAGCGGCCTGCGGTGCAGGCGGCACTCAGGGCCGAAGGATTAGCCTGAGTGAACAGGGCCGGATGACCGGCCCTGATGCGTTACAGCTTTTCAGCCGCGAAGTGCTGGGTAGGATGGGCGATGGCATCCTGTGCCGCCACCAGCTGCAGCTCATACTCACCCATCTGATGGGTTTTCAGCATCACCTCATAAACGGCAGCGGTGACGTGCTCCAGCGCATCCTGCAGCGATTTACCGTGCAGCAGATTAACCAGCAGCAGTCCGCTGGTCAGATCCCCCACGCCGACCGGCTGACGGACGCCAAAGTCCACCAGCGGACGGCTGATGTGCCAGGCATCCTCTGCCGTCACCAGCAGCATCTCAAAGCGATCGCTGCGACGCCCTGCACGCGCCAGATGTTTCACCAGCACTACGCGCGGCCCCTGAGCGATCAGCGCCCGTGCTGCGTCCACCGCCGCGTCCACATCAGTGACGGTGCGTTCGCTCAGCATCTCCAGCTCCAGCAGGTTCGGCGCGATGATGTCGCTGGCAGGCATCGCCATTTTGCAGTGAAACTCTGCCACGCCCGGGGCGACGATACAGCCTTTCTCCGGATGGCCCATCACCGGATCGCAGAAGTACCAGGCGTTCGGGTTAGCCGCTTTGACCTGACGGACAATCTCCAGAATCTGCTCGCCCTGCTCCGCCGAGCCGAGATAGCCGCTCAGCACCGCGTCACAGGTTTTCAGACGGTCGATGTCCGCAATGCCTTTCACGATGTCGGTTAAGTGCGTTGCTGGCATCACCGTGCCGGTCCAGTGGCCATATTGCGTATGGTTGGAAAACTGCACGGTATTCAGCGGCCAGACGTTTGCACCCAGGCGGCGCATCGGAAACTCAGCCGCCGCATTCCCGGCGTGACCAAAAACAACGTGCGACTGAATCGCTAAAATATTTTTCACTTGTTTGCCCTGTCCTGCCTTGCCATAAAAAAGGGCCGGAGACCGGCCCTGAAATCTTACTGCCAGTTAATCAGGCAGTAATGTTTCTTACCGCGACGCAGCAGCGTGAAGCGGTTAAACAGTTTGTCACTGTCGCTGAAGCGGTATTCCGCGTCAGACTGCTTTTCACCGTTCAGAGAGACGGCGTTGGAGCCAATCATGGTGCGAGCCTGACCGCGTGACGGCACCAGCTCCGCTTTCACCAGCGCCTGCTGCAGATCGTCTTCAGCGCTCAGGGTGATGGTTGGCATGCCATCCTGCGCCAGCTGCTCGAAATCCGCTTCGGTCATATCGCTCACGGCGCCGGAGAAGAGGCTGGCCGTGATGCGTTTCGCCGCCGACAGACCCGCTTCGCCATGCACCAGACGCGTGACCTGCTCAGCCAGCACATACTGCGCACGTGGCGCGGTGCCGCTGTTTTTGTCCTCTTCTTCCAGCGCGTTGATCTCTTCAATGCTCATGAAGGTGAAGAACTTCAGGAAGCGATAGACATCTGCGTCCGCGGTGTTGATCCAGAACTGATAGAACTTGTACGGACTGGTCTTCTTCGCATCCAGCCAGACTGCGCCGCCCTCGGTTTTACCGAACTTGGTGCCGTCAGATTTGGTGATCAGCGGCACGGTCAGGCCAAACACCTGGTTCTGATGCAGACGACGGGTCAGGTCGATACCGGAGGTGATGTTACCCCACTGATCCGATCCGCCAATCTGCAGCGAGACGCCGTGGCGCTCATTCAGGCAGGCAAAGTCATAGCCCTGCAGCAGATTGTAAGAGAACTCGGTAAAGGAGATGCCCTGATCGTCACGGTTCAGACGCTGCTTCACCGCTTCTTTATTGATCATCTGATTGACGGAGAAGTGCTTGCCGATATCACGCAGGAAGGTCAGCACGTTCATGCTGCCAAACCAGTCGTAGTTATTGGCGGCGATTGCGCTGTTGCTGCCGCAATCGAAGTCGAGGAAGGGAGCCACCTGCTGGCGGATCTTTTCAACCCATTCACCGACGGTTTCGCTGGTATTAAGTTTACGCTCTGCGGCTTTGAAGCTCGGGTCGCCAATCAGGCCGGTTGCGCCACCGACCAGTGCCACCGGCTTGTGGCCGGCATCCTGAAAACGCTTCAGGCAGAGCAGCGGTACCAGATGGCCCAAATGCAAGCTGTCGGCTGTGGGGTCAAAGCCGCAATAGAGCGAAATTGGCCCCTGCGCCAGTTTCTCTGTCAGCGCCTCTTCATCCGTCACCTGGGCGATAAGGCCCCTCTCCTGCAATTGTTGTATCAGGTTACTGCTGGTCATTACTGACTCCAAATTGATCAGACTGCACCTAGGCTGGTACACAGCTTTCCGCCGGGATGCGGAATCGAAAAAAATCAGGGCTATAGCATAAAGCGCTGACGCTCTCTGTGCCAGCGCTGATAGGGGGGAATCGTGCAGATTCAGGGTGCCAGACGGTCGATTTTCCAGCCATCGTGATCGCGCTGGTAGATGAAACGATCGTGCAGGCGATGTTCGCCCCCCTGCCAGAACTCCAGCGTATGAAATTTCACCCGATAGCCGCCCCAGAAACTGGGCAGCGGCACGTCGCCCTGCTGGAACTTCTGCTTCAGCTCAAGGAACTTCCCTTCCAGAATGCCGCGCGCCGAAATACGGCTCGACTGCTTCGACACCCAGGCCCCGATCTGACTGTCACGCGGACGACTGTGAAAATATTTCAGCACCTCCAGCGGCGAGAGTTTTTCCACTTCGCCCAGCACCATCACCTGACGCTCCAGGTAGTGCCACGGGAAGTGCAGGCAGATGCGCGGATTGTTTGCCAGCTGTAACGCCTTGCGGCTGCCGAGGTTGGTATAGAACACCATGCCCTGCGCATCGAAGTGCTTCAGCAGCACGATGCGCTGCCACGGCTGGCCCTGTTCATCCACGGTTGCGACGGTCATGGCCGTCGGATCGGGCAGTTTTGCCTCGCACGCCTGGCTCAGCCACTGTTCAAACAGGACGACGGGATCGTCCGGCAGATCCTTCCGGCGTAATCCGCCGCGGGTATATTCACGCCGCAGATGGGCAATGGTGTGTAGCGTTTCGCTGTCGCTCATAATGCTCGCCTTTTCAGATAAAGAGTCAGCTGGCAGGTTGCAGCTCACAATCGTTCACGACAATTTTATCGTTCCGTTCAATAAATGCGCCGTTGCCTTTAGACCAGAAAACATAGGTGCCATCGCTGTAACGGGCACCGGACGCCGATACGGTCTGCTTCAGCGTCAGCGGCTGGCCGTCCATAATGAAACTGACCTGCTGCTGACTCTCATCCAGCGTCACGGTCAGCGGCAGCGTCCCACAGCGATAGTGCAGCGTCTGCGGCGCTGGCGGCTGTTTATGCAACAGGCTGCAACCCGACAGCAGCAGCACAGCGGCAACGATTAATCCTTTCGACATAAGCGGGTCCCCTTCACAAGTGAAGCTGGCATTATAAGAAGGATTTGGCGTGAAGTAAGTGGGAATCCGCGCCAATCGGATGAATGGCGTCGGGCAGAGAGAATTATTGTCGCTTTTCAGGCGGTTGTCTGAATGCAGAGGTCGCGTTATCAGGCTACGCTCTATGCATCTTAAGCGAGGGAAACCAACATGAAATTTGATAACGAAGATGCATTCAAGCTGGCCGTGGCGTTTATGAATCACAAAGAGAATGCCACCATTGCCAGCAGCTACTTTAAGACCTTTATCGACACCTACCAGAAGTTTGACCGCTGGCTGAGCGCCTCCGATCCGGTCAGCGCCATGAAGGCGGAAAAAGCGGCCGCCAAAGCGGGCGAAGACTCTGTCCTCTGATAGCCTCTCTCTGGCCCGGGATCGCACCGGCTTCGGGCCACTCATCCTCCTCTGCAGGAGAGCTCTCCCCGGCGCCCGCGTTCCGCGCTGCGATCTATTCTCCTGCTGACGGTCCGGGCATTAACAAAATAGCGGCCCTTATCTCCGATCTTATTTTCGCCTTTGGCTTTGTGCTTATTGTGACGGGATGCCAGCGCCGCAAAACGTCCGTGCCGACAATACAAAGTTGCAATAAATGCTATTTCCCGGACTCAGCGTCGGAAATAATCACAGCGACCACTGTTTTTGCTTAAAAAAAACGCAACGGAGCGGGTCAGGGCCAGCAAAATTTATAAAGGCGTCTATGCTGTAAACGTCTGGATATGAATTCATGGAGAACAAAAAATGAAAATGAAATCCCTGTCAGCTATCGCATTGCTGGCTCTCTCTTTAGGCACACTGGCAGGCTGCTCTTCCAATCAATCGATTAAGACCACTGATGGCCGCACCATCGTGACCGATGGTAAACCGCAGATTGATTCAGATACCGGTCTGGTTTCTTATCGCGATGCTCAGACAGGAAAAACTGAGCAAATCAATCGCAATGAGATCAGTAATATGAGTGAACTCGATAACTAATATAAGGTGAATAAGATGAAAAAAGCGCTGATTTTACCGCTCGCCGCATTGATTGGTATGACTGTGTTAACTGGCTGCACCCGCACCAGCTATGCGATTCAGACTAACGATGGACGCACCATTATTAGTGATGGCAAACCGTCAGAATCTGATGCAGGCCTGCTGGCTTACACCGATGCAAACGGCGTGAAGCAACAGATTAATAAAGCCGACGTTAAAGCGGTTTCCGAAGTACCGAATAAATAACGCTCTCTGTGGAATAAAGCCGCCTTCGGGCGGCTTTATTCTGTCTGTCAGTCGTCCGCCTCTTTTTATAAACCCCTTCTCCTTTCTCTGTTGCTGAAACAGACGCGCTTTAATGTGACCCTGTGCCTGGCCAGAGTCGCTGGCTTATCTGAATTTCAGGCATCTCCCTCTCTGTTTAATCGTCAAAATCGCTCAGTTATTTTATGAACAGAGGTGTCTGAAATTTTTTATGCTGGGATATTAACAGGTTAGCGCTTCGCTTTGAGGTGCCATTTATTTTGGGAAAAGACCGATCGTTTTGACCTGCTATTTCTGCTCTTTTAGTCAGAGACGCCTTTAACTAAACTGGCGTATGGCTCATTAATCAGGAGATAACATATGGTGTATTATGACAAAAACGTCGGTCATATGATTCTTGGTGAAGCGGCAATTAATCTGGCTTTTACAGAGCAGGAAATCACGCTCGTTTCACTGATTCGCCAGCTGGGTGAAATGGCCGAGCATGAGCGCAGTGATGAACGCGTCGCCCAGATTGCCGATGCGCGAAACTGGCTCAAAAGTTTCACCGAAGCCGCATCGCGCGACCGAGCCGAACTTAACTGGCTGGTTGAGACCGGACAGGCACCGGTTTTCCTGAAAGATTACCGCTAGCTATGCTGCAGGCCAGGCTGTCGGGTGCATTCAGTCTGCGCCCGCCTGCTGGTTTTGCACCCTGCGCCGGCTCCGCTCATTTACCCTGCCACTGTCAGCGCAGCCGTGCTGAATAAAAAGCAGACGATTTCTGGCGAAATAGCTGTACAACACAGACAACATTGTATAACTTTGTACCTATTCGTTAGATGCTGAACTATCCGCCAGGAAACGATCCATGTACCCGAACCAGAGACTGCCACAAACGGCAGACGACATTGCCCGTTATTTTAATGCGGCAAGCCTGCCTTCACAGCAAGAGACGCTGGGACAGGTGGTAGTGGAAATTCTGAATGCCGGTCAGAACGTGAATCGCAAATCGATCTGCACCAAACTGCTGCGCCGCCTTGAAACAGCCTCTTCACAGGAAGAAGAGCGCCACTATCACGCGCTCATCAGCCTGCTGTTCGGCCGTTAATCTTCGGGGGCGTTTCAGCCCCCCGCGTGCCGGACATGCTCCGGGCGGTGTCGCGTCACACAGCGGGCTCGCTGTTACCCCAGCACCTTCAGTGCCAGTGCCAGCGTCTGCTGCTCATTGACCATATCGCCCACCTTGCCTGTCACCCGCATACCAAACGCAATGCAGAGAATCAGACCCGCTGCCGCTTCACTGTCCAGCGTGTTATCGATAGAGCCATCCCGTTGCCCCAGCTCCAGCAGTGAAACCAGGAAGCGCTGATTGCGCTGCACAACTTCATTGATGCGCTGCGCCAGCGCCTCATCCATTGTCTGCAACGCAATGGCACTGGCGACAACCAGACAGCCGCGCCGTCCCTCCGTCGCCCGCGCCGAATCCAGATAGAACTGTAACAGCTCGGTGATCTTCTCCCGCCCGCTCACGCAGGGGGCCAGACGACGGCGCAGATCGGCATTGCGCAGCAGCAGATAGCGCTCGAAGACCAGCAGAAACAGTGAGCGTTTATCTTTAAACGCCTTATAGATACTGCCTGCAGAGAGGTTCATCGCCTCACTCAGATCGCCGATGGAGGCTGCATGGTACCCCTTTTGCCGGAAAACGATCATCGCGTGATCCAGAGCCTGCTCGATATCGAACTCTCTGGGCCGTCCCCGCTCTCTGCTTTTTTGCGCTGTCGCTGTCGTGATCATCATTACCGGCCTGAAGAGGTGCATTTCGGTCAAATCAACCGGGGATTCTAGCGCAGGCAGCAGTGATAAGTACACTACGCGCATTAAGCGTCGCGCTAATGCAGCCTGCATCCTTTATCTGACGAGGAGCTGAACATTGTGCGGTGCCGGCTGGGATATGCCGCAGCCCCTTCACGCACCTGTAGCACGAACAATAAAAAGCACTTTCATATCATAAAGTTAAAAAGAATCGGTATGGCGTGACTTGACCAGCATCGCTGATTCGCAATACTGTATTTATATACAGCATTCGCAAAGATACCTTTATGCCCCTTTTCAGACCCGTGACATCTCAACCGCGCGCTCATGCCGGTGTCACTGCCCCTGCTGGCTATCGGCTGGCCAGCCACTCCCTGATTAACAGTCCGCTAAACAGGGCCGATTGCTGATGTTCGCCCTGGTTGATGTCAACTCCTTCTACGCCTCATGCGAAACCGTTTTCAGGCCCGACCTGAGAGGCAAGCCCGTCTGCATCCTGAGTAATAATGATGGATGTATTATCTCCCGCTCGGCCGAGGCAAAGCAGTTGGGGATCAAAATGGGGGCACCCTATTTCAAAATCAAAGAGGATTTGCAGCGGCTCAACGTCCACGTTTTCAGTTCAAATTACACGCTTTACGCTGATATGAGTAACCGGATCATGACCACGCTGGAGGCGATCTCGCCAGCCGTTGAGATCTACTCCATTGATGAAGCGTTTGTCGACCTCACCGGCGTTCGCCACTGTCGCGTTCTGGAAGAAGTCGGGCACGAGATCCGTGCACGCATCAAACAGGATACCCATCTTACCGTCGGTGTCGGCATTGCACAGACCAAAACTCTGGCCAAACTGGCGAATCACGCCGCAAAAAAATGGTCAAAAACCCGTGGTGTGGTTGACCTCTCTAATGTGGATCGCCAGAAAAAGCTGATGGCCCTGATCCCGGTTGAAGATGTCTGGGGTGTGGGAAGACGTCTCAGCAGGAAACTGAATGCCATGGGCATCATCACGGCAAAAGACTTATCGGAACAGAGTACCTGGGTTATTCGCAAACATTTCAACGTGGTGCTGGAGCGAACGGTCAGGGAGTTGCGCGGCGAACCCTGCCTGGAACTGGAGACCTTCTCGCCTGCGAAACAGCAGATCATCTGCTCACGCTCTTTTTCAGGACGCATCACAGCGTATGCTGATATGCGGGAAGCCGTGTGTAACTATGCGGTCAGGGCGGCGGAAAAACTGCGTGAGGAGCGGCAGTTCTGTCGACAGGTCGCCGTGTTTATCCGCACCAGTCCGCATGCTGAAGGAGAAGGTTTTTATGGTAATCAGGCTATGGCGCAGTTACCTATCCCGACTAACGATACCCGCGACATTATACGCGTGGCCGCCGAAGCGCTGGATCGTATCTGGCTGGATGGCTGCCGCTATATGAAGGCAGGCGTTATGCTGGGGGACTTTTTTAATCAGGGCGTGACGCAACTTAATCTTTTCGATGAGTTTCAGCCCCGCCCTGGCAGTGAAGCGCTGATGCGCGTGGTCGATGGCATTAATCAGAGCGGAAAAGCGAAGTTATGGTTTGCCGGTCAGGGCGTCCAGAAGCCCTGGGCGATGAAGCGGGAAATGTTGTCACCCGCCTACACCACCCGTTATCAGGATCTCCCTGTGGCAAAATAACGTGCCATGCAGAGCGAGGGCTGATCCGGCGCGGTGTCGCCAGCAAAGCCCTGACCGTGTTTACAGCAGGCCGTGCTGCAAAAGGAAGCTCCACCAGGGAAGGCCGATGAGCATATGCAGGATAAAGGTTAACAGGGTAATCACCGTTCCCGTGATCCACCACGATTTAATGTCGTTGTAGCCCGCGGCAAAGATAATCGGGCCTGCCGCGCCGCCATAGTGCGTCAGGCTACCGCCATAGGAGTTAGAAAAGAGGATCGCCAGCGCAAGCAGGACGGGTGCCGCGCCGGTGACCAGTCCCACCGTGGCTAACACCGGCACCATCGCGGCCACATAGGCACCGCCTGAGGCGAACAGATAGCGTATCGCCAGGCTCAGCAGGACAATGATGATAATCGTGCTGTTTTCCGGCCCCAGAAAGTTCAGGTGTGCCGACATCACCTCTGCCAGCCAGTGAAAAACCCCCTCTTTGCTTAACGTCGTGCTGAGTCCGATAATGCCGCCGTACCAGATCAGGGTATTCCAGCCCCCCTTATTCTGCAGCACATCATTCCAGCTGATGATGTTAAAGATCAGGGCAGCCACCATCGCGATAACGGCAACCGCCGATTCGTTTAACCCCAGATGGCGGGAAAAGATCCATCCCAGCAGAGCGGCGATAAACACCACGATAAGCCCTTTCTCTTTCGGACTCATTGGCCCCAGCGCCTGCAGACCGGCCGTGGCGATGTGAACGTTGTCTAATTTTTTTAATTCCGGACGCACGATTTTATAGGTCAGGAAGGGGATCAGCGCCAGCATCAGCAGCCCCAGCGGCACGCCAGCCAGCGCCCAGCCACCCCAGCTAATCTGAATGTGAAAAATGTCAGAAATTAACTGGAGGGCTAAGGCATTGCCCGCGAAAGCGGTAAGAAACATGTAGCTGGTGGTTTTGGTGACCATATAAACATTCACCATCAGAAACCGCCCGGCTTTACGCGGCGTCTCGCCTGGCGTGGAGCCTAAGACCAGCGCGATGCTGTTGATGATGGGAAAGACGACCCCGCCGGCGCGGGCGGTGTTAGAGGGCGTCGCTGGTGCCAGAATGACGTCCAGCAGTGCGGTGACATAGCCGAGTCGCAATGTGGTCGAGCCAAATTTCAGGATAAACCCGTACGCCAGACGCCGGCCCAGTCCGGTGGTCACAAAGGCTGCACTCAATGTAAAGGCGCTGAACACCAGCCACGTTGTGCCGGAGGCATAGCCGCTCAGCACATCCAGCGATTTCACCGGAGAGTCGTCAAACCGGGCGATGGCAAGACAGGAGAGCGCCACGGCGACCAGCATGATGACCGGTTCAGGGTAAGGCTTGCTGATCAACCCGACAATCGCCGCGAGATAGATCCCGGCCAGTATCGCGGCCTCCCGGGTTAACCCGGTGGGCGGCGGCAAAACGAGGGGTAAGAGAAGGATAAAAATGAGCAACGCTATTTTTGTGGTTTTTGCGGTCAACATACACCTCCCTGTGTGCCGCACCCGGAACAACAGAAACGTCCCACTCTGCCTCTGCTGTCTGCCCGGATGCGGCTCACGCTTAGATTAAACGTCACGGATTACAGGTTCTGCCCGGCAAACGTTTTAATCACCCTCTTTTCATCGTGCGCAGACCGATAGTGCGGTAACTGGTCGAAATTAAGATAGCGATACGTCTCGTCGTGATGCGGGTGAATCTTCTCCATCTGCCGAAGATACTGCTCCACCGTCGGCATTTTACCCATCATCGCCGCCACCGCGCTCAGTTCAGCCGACGCCAGAAAAACACGGGCATCCGTTCCCAGGCGATGCGGGAAGTTACGGGTCGAGGTTGAAACAGCATGGCTGCCCTGCCGCACCCGGGCCTGATTCCCCATACAGAGAGAACAGCCAGCAGGTTCGATTCGGGCACCCGCCTGAATAAACCGGTTAAAGTAGCCTTCGCGGGAGAGCTGCTGCGCATCCATTTTGGTTGGCGGCGCCAGCCAGAGCCTGGCAGGCAGATCCTTCACGTCCGACAGGAGTTTACCGACCGCACGAAAATGGCCAATATTGGTCATGCAGGAGCCAATGAACACCTCCTCAACTGGCGAACCGGCCACCTCTGACAACAGGCGGGCATCATCCGGATCATCCGGCGCACAGACAATTGGTTCGGTGATTTCTGTGAGGTCTATCTCGATTATGGCCGCATACTCAGCATCCTGGTCGGCCACCAGCAGCGACGGGTTAGCCAGCCAGGCTTCCATCTCTGCAATCCGTCGCGCCAGGGTCCCGGCGTGCTGATAGCCCTGCTCTATCATCCAGCGCAGCAGCGCAATATCCGAACGCAGAAACTCCGCCACATTCTCCTCTTCCAGACGCAACACACAGGCCGCCGCAGAGCGTTCAGCCGACGCATCCGCCAGTTCGAAAGCCTGTTCGGCTTTCAGGCTGCTCAGCCCTTCGATTTCCAGAATCCGGCCGGAGAAAATGTTGATCTTGTTTTTCTTCTCTACCGTCAGCAATCCCTGTCGGATGGCATAAAGCGGGATGGCGTGAACCAGGTCACGCAGGGTGATCCCTTTCTGCATGTCGCCGGTGAAACGCACCAGCACCGACTCCGGCATATCCAGCGGCATAATGCCGGTTGCTGCGGCAAAGGCGACCAGACCGGAGCCGCCCGGAAATGAGATCCCTAATGGGAAACGGGTGTGAGAGTCTGCGCCGGTGCCGACCGTATCGGGGATCAGCATGCGATTAAGCCAGGAGTGAATGATGCCATCGCCGGGTCTGAGCGCGACGCCATTCCGCTGGCTGATAAACTCTGGCAGTGTCTCATGCAGCTTCACATCAACCGGTTTAGGGTACGCCGACGTGTGACAGAACGATTGCATGAACAGGTCGGTGGAAAAGCGCAGGCAGGCGAGATCGGTCAGCTCATCGCGCGTCATGCCGCCGGTGGTATCCTGCGAACCGACCGTGGTGATTTTAGGTTCGCAATACTGGCCGGGCCGCACGCCCGCCACACCACAGGCTCTTCCCACTATTTTTTGCGCCAGGGTAAAACCTGCCGTGGACGGTACGGGGGCTTCAGGCTGCCGGAAGAGGTCGGAAGGCGGCAGTCCCAGCCACTCCCGTGCTCTGGCCGTCAGGCTTCGGCCAATGATCAGCGGAATACGCCCGCCCGCACGCACTTCGTCAGGCAGCACCGCCGTTTTCAGCGTGAATCGGGTGATCAGCTGCTGGCTGGCGTGGTCGCGCACTTCGCCCCGGTAAGGATAAAGGTCGATCAGCATGCCCGTCTTCAGGCCGGAGACGTCCATTTCGACAGGCAGTGCGCCCGAGTCCTCAAGCGTGTTGAAAAAGATGGGGGCAATTTTTCCGCCAAACACCACGCCGCCGTTGCGTTTATTGGGCACCCAGGGGATATCCCTGCCGATATGCCACAGAAGCGAATTGGTGGCCGATTTTCGCGACGAGCCGGTTCCCACTACATCCCCGACGTAGACCAGTGGATAGCCCTGCAGCTTCAGTGTCGCCAGCTGCGTCATCGGCCCCCGGTTGCCAGGCTCATCCGGCTCCACCCCCTCGCGCGGATGGCTCAACATAGAGAGCGCATGCAGCGGAATATCGGGACGTGACCATGCCTCAGGCGCGGGAGACAGGTCATCTGTATTGGTTTCACCGGTGACACGGAAGACGTTGAGCGTCATCGTCTCCGGGAGTGCCGGGCGGCGTGTAAACCATTCGCCCCGCGCCCATGACTGCATCACCGCCTGTGCAGGGTGATTCCCCTGCTGCGCTTTTTCAGCCACATCGTTAAATTTTTCAAAAATAAGCAGGGTGTGACTCAGCTGTTGCGCCGCGCAGCTCGCCCATTGGGGGTCATCCAGCAGATCGATCAGCGGCTGAATATTGTATCCACCCTGCATGGTGCCCAGCAGTTCAATCGCCTGCTGAGGCGGAATGATGCCCGCCTGGTCACCGGTTTTAATCTGCTGATAAAGAAAATCCGCTTTAACGCTGGCTGCCGGATCGACGCCGGGCGGAACGCAATGGGCTAACCGCTCCAGGAGCCTGTTTTTATCGTCACCCTCTGCACATATCAGCGCATCAATTAACGCGCGGGTTTGCCCGGCATTAAGCGGCTCAGGAGGAAGATTTTTTAAAGCACGTTCCTGTACATGCTTACTGTAGCTGTCTGACATAGTTTCTCCGAAACAGACATCACCTGTCTGAATTGCGTGAAGTAAAGAGTGTGCGTCATTCTGCTTTTAATTATCGGTCTCAAGGCCTTCGCCAAATGCGGCCAGTTGCACCAGGCCAAATTCCCACTCCCCAAAGCCGGCCGCGCTATTAATGTGCCCGGCGTCACCCAGGTCGATAAGGTGTGCACCCCAGCATTCCGCCCAGAACCGGGCGCGTTTAAATGGCATGAGGGGATCGTTGTGGCTGACAAACATCACGCCGGGAACGGGCAGTTTTTCCGGCAGCACCTGCTCCTCCAGTCCGAACAGCGCGGGCTCTGCGGGCGCAACCAGCATGATGCCAGCCACGGGCAGCGTCTGCGTCTGAACCAGACGGCAGGCGGCGAGCGCGCCAAAACTGTGTCCGACCAGAATCGCCGGGCGCTGGCCACATAAGCGCTCCCGTCGTATCGCTGCGATCCAGCCATCAATATCGGGCGCCAGCCAGTTTCGCTGACGTATCCGTTTCCAGTGAGGAAAACGCCGATGCCAGCAGCTTTGCCAGTGACTTTCATCACTGTCGCGCACCCCCGGCACCAGAATCACCGTGAACCGCTCGCTCAGCTGGTGCAGCCGTTGCATCGTCATTCTTTTTTCCTCGCCCTGTTCATGCGGTTTCATGACGCCGGATAATGGGAAAGGAGCCACCCCACCGCCAGAAGATCTGCGCTGCCTCCCGGACTGATATTTTTCTGAATGAAGGCGTTATCCATATGTCTCAGCGCCTTTGTGAGCGTTTCACCGGAGAGATCCCTGATTTTCAGGAGTCGGGTGGCGTAGCGCCGGGCATAGCTCAGTCCCCGCATACCGCCCCGCGAAACCAGATTGGTGTCGGGATTGGCGGCGATTAAAGCCAGCAGCATCCTGAGCAGGGCCTCCTCTTCCGATCCCCCCGCACGCAGGACGTTTTCCCACTGCGGCAGACCATATCGCCTGACGGTGTCAAAGCCCTTCTCCGCCTCACCGCGCGCGCCAGTTAATCCGAACGCCTGAAAAATCTGTTCGCCTTGGGTTTTTGCCTGACCGGGGTTGCTGAGTTCGTTGCCGACCAGACCTGCGCACATCGCGCGGATTTCCCGACAGAGGCTGTGCTGGCTGAGCCTTATCGCGTTTTTAGCGAGCCGGCCTGCGGCAGCGCACAGTAGCCCCAGAGAGAAAATTCCGCCTTTATGGGTGTTGATGCCTCCCGTGGCCTTAAACATCGCCTGCTCACAGGCCAGCCCCGTGGGTCTGATTGCCCGTAACGTCTGGGAAGCAGGCAAACCGGCGGTGGCAACCCCCTGGGCATAAAAACGGGGAAACCAGGGTGCGACGGCGCGAATACTGGCCATAAAGTGCATGAAATTCATGTCGCTATGCGCCCCATTATTCCGGCGATCCACCAGCCCCGGCTTGGGGGTCAGCTTCGCCTCTTTGACCATCGCCTCTGCGGCCAGCCAGGCGATATCCCCGGCGCGCTCAGACTGAACGCTGACCGCTGAAATAGTCATAGGTTATCTCCTCAATTCTCTGCGCCAGTTCATCCTGAGCATGGCGGCGCATACGGGAGCAGACGTGGGCGGGTTCATGACAGAGAAAGCATCTGCGCATCGGCTGATGTATCGCACTGCGCTTGACCAGGCCCGCAGTGGGACAAAAGACATCAATGTCCCACAAACGCCCAAGAGGATGGTTATCCTCCAGATCGGCCATGACATGCTTGATCATCCAGGCGGGTGACGACACGGACCAGAGCGCCTCCGGGCCGGTGACGGGAAAAGCCGCCTCCTGCCTGGCGATTCGCCATCGGTGCTGTTGCAGCCGCTGATTAATCGCCTCTTTCGCCTCAGCCATGACCTGCCGGGCAAGCGGGGTATCTTTGACCTCTCCCGGCCAGACGAGCGTGGCTGAAATCACGGGCTGCCCATACTGGCACAGCCACGCCTGCTGCCGACGCGCGCGCGCCTCTCTGGCGTTCAGCACATCGTCAAGCGCCAGACGCCTGCACGATGCCGGGGCCACAACACGGTTCACGCTTTCACCTGCCTGACCACGTCGATGACGCTGCCATCGCGATAGCGCACCACCCCGACGATGCGGGAGGTAAACGCAATGGGCTTTGGCTCGCCCGAGATGAGCAGCGCGCGCTGATAAAGCGTGTCGATATCGACCACCGGCAGACCCGCGGCCATCAGGCGCGCCTTCACCTCCTGTCGGGCGGGATTGACGGCAATCCCGTGATCGGTGACCAGAACATCGACGCTCTCTCCCGGTGTCACCCGTGTGGTCACCTGACGAACGACGGTCGGAATACGGCTGCGGATCAGCGGAGCCACCACGATGGTCAGATTCGCCGCGGCGGCCACGTCACAATGGCCGCCGGATGCCCCGCGCATCACGCCGTCGGAACCGGTCAGCACGTTCACATTGAAATCCGTATCGATTTCCAGCGCGCTCAGGATGACAATATCAACACGATCGCAGCAGGCGGCTTTGGCGGAGGGGTTGGCATACACGCTGGTTGAGATTTCAACGTGATGCGGGTTTTTCGCCAGCGAGGCGCCGGCAACCCCATCAAAACTCTGCGTATCCAGCAGTGTTTTAATCAGTCCCTTTTCATGCAGATCCACAAGGGTGCCGGTAATGCCGCCCAGAGCAAAACTGGCCACAATGTTCTGTTTACGCATGCGTGATTCCAGGAAACGGGTGCAGGCTGTCGAGGCGGCACCCGAACCGGTTTGCAGCGAAAAGCCGTCGCGGAAATAGCCGGAGTGCTCAATCACGTCGGCAGCCGAGCGCGCAATCATCAGTTCACGCGGATTACTGGTGACGCGGGCAGCGCCGACACTGATTTTTGCCGGATCGCCGACGCTGTCGATTCTGACAATGTAATCCACCTGATCCTGGGTCAGACTGGCGGGCATCAGGGGAAACGGCTCAATGCTTTCCGTCAGCAGCACCACCTTTCTGGCATATCTGGCATCCACCATCGCATACCCCAGCGAACCGCAGCGCGATGCCCCACCGCTGCCGCTGGCATTGCCATACTCGTCGCAGCAGGAGACCGCTAAAAAGGCGATATCGATGCTGATTTCCCCTTTCTCAATCAGATGAACCCGGCCGCCATGCGAGTGGATCTCTACCGGTTCCGCCATCAGCCCATGTGAAATCGCCTCGGCGAGTTCACCACGCATGCCGGAGGTGTAGATTTTGGTCACGACGCCCGCTTTAATGTGTTCGATCAGCGGCGCGTTGCAGGTCATTAACGAACTCGAGGCCAGCGTCAGCCCTCTGAGGCCTTTTTCGGCCAGCTTGTCCATGACGTAATTAATCACCTTATCCCCTTCACGGAAGGCGTGATGAAACGAGACGGTCATCCCATCACGCAGTTCGCAGCGTTCTAAAACGTCATCAATACTGTCGAAAAGTTTGCGCTGATATTTCTGCCGGAGATCGGCGAGGTGCGGGGTGTGGGTATGGGCACCGGTAAAGCGTTCATACTGATATGCGCTGCCGGAGAGGGCCTGGAGTGCTCGGGTTAAATGGCTCATCATTTCATCCTGTTAGTCGGGGCGGAAGGGCTACTGACGGACGCCGGAGGCGTTTTTACGGTCAAGGACGACGCGGGCATGGTTGATAATCGGCGCATCAATCATTTTTCCGTTCAGCGACACCACGCCCAGCCCCTGACGATCCCCCTCTTCTGCTGCAGCAATCACGCGCTCTGCGTAATCAACTTCTTCCTGCGTGGGCGCGTAGGCGTTGTGTACGATCTCAATCTGCCGGGGATTGATCAGCGACTTGCCGTTAAATCCCAGACGTTTAATCAGCTCCACCTCTTTTAAAAAACCCGCCTCATCATCAATGTCGGCATAGACCACATCAAACGCATCGATCCCTGCGCCACGCGCCGCATGCAATACCGCACAGCGCGCATAAAAAAGTTCGGCGCCGTCGCCCCGCTCCGTCTGCATATCCATCACGTAATCAAAGGCCGCCAGCGCGATGCCCATTAAACGCGGCGATGCTTTGGCGATAGCGACCGCATTAATCACGCCGACAGCCGATTCAATCGCCGCCATCAGTTTTGTTGACCCCACCGGACGGCCACATTCCGCCTCGATGCGGGCAATTTCACTTTCCAGCTGATCAATATCATCCGGCGTATCTGTTTTCGGTAAGCGAATAACATCCGCGCCGCCCCGAACCGCCGCTTCAACATCTTTCAGCCCAAAGGGGGTATTCAGCGGATTAATTCTGACCACCGTTTCGATCTCTTTATACATCGGGTGCTGTAAGGCATGAAAAACCAGCAGCCGCGCGCTGTCTTTCTCTTTTAATGAAACGGCATCTTCCAGATCAAACATGATTGAATCGGGGCGATAAATAAAAGCCGTGGAGAGCATGGCGGCACTTGAACCGGGTAAAAAAAGCATGCTGCGACGTAATTTTTTCATGATATTTTTTCCCACACGATATCGGTGCGATCTGCGCCACGCAATATTGCCGCCTGCAGTCTGGCGCGAATAACGCAATCCAGCGCCCCTTTATCTTCAATAACAATTTCCCCCTGGGTCACATTAAGTGCCGCCAGCGTTTCTTTCACCACGGCGGCAATCTGTTCGCCAAACTGTTTAAAAACTTCACTGCGGATCGTAATTTCCAGCCCCTCTTCACCGGGGCTGACTTTAACCACCAGGTCGCTGGATTCCAGCGTGCCGGCAATAGCCGCCTTAACTATTTTCATTTTATTTTCCTGAATACTGATTTATCAGACGTTCGCCAGGTCATAATCTGGCTGCGTAAAAGCGTGGTGTGACAGCCACCGGGTTAAAAAAGGCAGCGTCGTGGCGGGCACCATTCGTTTAACCGCATCCATATCCTTTCTTTTTAATGCCGCCCTTACCGCAGAAGCCGATATTGGCAGATTATTTTCATCCGTTATTCTGGCGATCTCAGTCACGTTAATGATGGCGTCTGGCATTATCGCCTCATCTTCGAGCCAGTTATGCATCGCATGGTTATAGTGCGCCGTAACTTTGCAAAAGGGTTCTGTTCCGACAAACCGCTGTGTGATATTTAACGCAGGCGCAATGTAGCGACGGAATAAGATGAGATCGATGGCAGCGAAGACGTCATTCACGATCTGCTTCTCTTTCAGAAAATAACCGGGAAAAGTCCCGCGCGAAATAATATAGCGCGAGCCGGGATGAACCGAGGCATTCGGAATATGCCGTGCCCCCGCCTGGACCATCGCGAAACGTTCCTGAAAGGAGAACGCCGATAAATCCTCTTCGACCACAAAAATATGCAGCCAGTCGCAGGAGTGTGCAGCCTGCTCAATGAGATAGCGATGTCCGGAGGTAAACGGATTGGCATTCATGACAATCGCACCAACGTGATCGGCCTGACCCCGATGATGATCACGTAGCTTTCTGCAGTAGTGATCGATGCCGACCGGCGTGTTCTCCATCAGCGTGGCGCGGTTATCCAGCGTCACCAGCGGATAGAATCCGCATCCCCGGAAGGCTTTCACCCTCTCTGGCGTAGTCAGGAGAAAGAGCTGATGCTCGCCATTCTGAATAGCCTGCACCTCCGCTTCATGAACGATCTTCAGCCCCAGTGCGGTTCCGCGCCAGCCGCTTTCCACCGCGACGCATTTTAAGGTATTGCCCGCGATGCCTGCACAGGCCACCAGATCCCGTTTGCAGCGCGCCACAACGAACTGCTCAATATCCTCATCCATGCCTAATCCATTCCCTGCCAGAAAAAGGCGGATCTCTTCCCGCAGCGTAACGTGGCGGGTGTCAACCGTTTCGAACGTCAGCGCCTGGTCGCTATACATCGGGTTACTCCTGAAAATACCGTTGAGGGTCACATTCCGTTGTCACTGGCAGAAACTACGACGCCAGTCGCTGATGCTGCGGATCGGATTCCACAATCGTGTTGGTCAGGTGCCCGACATTTTCAATAACCACGTCGACCTGGTCGCCTTCATACATAAAGAGGGGCGGCGTGCGCTTTTTGCCAACGCCACCGGGCGAGCCGGTAATAATGACGTCTCCGGCACTGAGTGAAGTGAAGGTGGTAATGTAGCTAATCAGGTCAGCAATTTTATGGATCATGCTGGCTGTGGAATCATTCTGTACCAGCCTGCCGTTCAGCCAGGTCTGAATTGACAAAGCATGCGGGTCCGGAATGGCATCCGCCGTCGTCATACAGGGGCCAAAGGCGCCCGTATGCGGCCAGTTTTTACCGGCGGTAAACCAGGCGTGCTGCCAGTCACGCACGGAGCCATCCATATAGCAGCTGTAGCCGGCAACGTGCTGCATCGCCTCACTTACCGCGATATTGCTGCCCGGTTTGCCAATAATCACGGCCAGCTCCCCTTCGTAATCGAACTCGCTGGATAAGGCCGGTTTAACGACCGGCGTTCCATGCCCGGTCTGGGAGTCAGGAAACCGGATAAACAGGGTTGGCGCATCGCTGGTTTCAGCAAACTCCTGACGTTTTTCGGCGTAATTCATGCCGACACAAAAGATTTTTTCGGGTGTTTCAATGACAGGCAGGAAGGTAATCTCACTCACCCTGACGTCGGCAGGGTCATCCTGATATTGCCGGGCAACGTTGATGGCATCCTGCTGCAGTAAGGTTTTCAGATCAGGCCAGGTATGACCGATTCTTTTACCCAGGTCGATAATGCCGTTCTCGGTAAAGATGCCGTAGCTTTTACGGCCGTGATGACTGTAACTGGTTAGTTTCATAATAGAGCCTGCTTCTTCTGTTCACATCTGTCCGGGTTCACGCCGCCAGAGACGGCGTGAAGGTGTTTACGGGGTTATTTCACGGGCGTGGCGGGCACCAGCTTTTTTTGTTCCCCACCCGCCAGCGACGTGGCCACTACGGCAGCCACGACCAGCAGGGCGATAATGAAAGCGGTCATTCCGTGCCAGCCGGTGCCATGGAAGACAAAGCCGTTGACGAAGCCAATCACTGAGCCGCCCATGTAGTAGAAGAAAAGATAGAGTGCGACCGCCTGCCCCCGCGCATGGGTGGCATTTTTGCTGACCCAGCGCAGACCAATTGCATGACAGCCAAAGAAACAGCCCGTGAAAATAACCGCCCCGACGATAAAGATGGCCACGTTATTCACCAGCGTCAGCAGCATGCCCAGCGCCATCATGGCAAAGAGCATTCTGAGTACCGTCATGCTGCCATATTTTTCGGCAAACCGGCCCGCCTGCGGTGCAGTAAAGAAACTCAGGGCAAAGCTGAAGGAGATCAGACCCGCATTGGCTGGCGTAATATTGAAGGGTTCGCCCTTCAGGAAAAAAGCCAGATAGTTATAGAGTGAGGTAAAGACACCAAAAATAATAAAACTGAGAATAAACACCCTGGAGAGATTTTTATTTTTAAAGTGTGCCGCCGCGCCCTTCACCACACACAATACATTCAGATTTTCAGTCGGCTTAAAATTGCGTGAGGCGGGCAACAGGAAATTAACCAGGATCGCCACGACGATGAGGCTGGCGGCAAATCCATAGAAGATGGTGTTTATAGAAATATGTTCAATCAGCTGACTGGCAATAATACGCCCGGACATGCCACCCATGGAGTTGCCAAACACAAAGTAACCGGTGACAACGCCAGCCACCACCGGCGCCACTTCTTCACTGATATAGGCGGTTGCCGCCGCCGCAATACCACTGAGTGCCAGTCCGATAACGGCGCGCAGAGCGACCAGCAATGCCCACGATTGCGCCAGCGGGCAGAGAAGCGTCAATATCCCCCCTGCCAGCAGCGAAACGATGATTAATCGTTTTCTGCCATAATGGTCGGATAACGTTCCGGTAAATAACAGACCGAACGCCAGTAAGGCGGTCTCGGCGGAGAGAATAATACTCACCTGACTGACAGGAACGTCATATTCCACCGCCAGAACCGGCAGCAGTGGCTGAATAAAGAACAGCGAGGCTAATTCGGCCAGCCCGGATAAAGCCAGGGCCAGAATGATGCGAAGGTAAGCACCAGCTTTGACCTCACTCATGGGGTCTGTTTTTTTATCGGTCGTTATAGTCATAACATCCTCAATATTATTTTCAGGGTACAGAAAGCGATAGCTCGCCTGCGCGGCTATTATTTTTATCAGAGGTCAGTAATTAAATAACTGCTGGAATGACAGCATCCGGCACACAGACAACGCCCTCGAAAAGTTTGCGGCATGTCCGGATAACCGCGGCCCGCGTTTTTTCTATTTCATGACTGTCATTGGTTAATGAAACGGAAATTTTCCCGCCGGGATGTTCAATATCGATAATATTGGTGTATGGCATCTTTGGCTGTCCGGCAATCACGCGGTGAGCGACAGAGTTTTCAATGCGCGTTGCGGTTGAAATGCCGATCGACCCGGTAATCGCCAGCGAGCGGTGGCAGGCATGCGGCATAAAGTAACGAACGCTAATCGTCCCTCCCGCCTGGGGTTTGCTCAGCAGGACAGGTTTAGGGATCACTTTGTCAGCGACGTCACCCAGCCCCATCGCCCGGCCAGCCTGACGACGAAGATGCTCCAGGCGCGCCATAAATGCGCGGTCCGCTTCCAGCTCTGCCGGTTTTTCATAGCCCGTTTTTCCCAGCTGAGCCGCATCAATGAGCATCATCGGCATGGCCATATCGATACAGGTCACCTCAACCTCGTCGATACGATCGATAACGTTACCGGTAGGCAGTAATTTACCGGTCTTACAGCCAGCCGAATTCAGAAAGGTCAGTCCCAGAGGCGCTGCGGTGCCGGGAACCCCGTCGATGTGTGTGTCGCCTTCATAAGTGACACGCCCGTCAGGCGTCTGCACCTCTGCGTCGACCAGAGTGCCGGTGTTAAGATTACGAATTCGCACGGTGGTGACGGGACAGGTGGCGCTGACAAGCCCTTTTTCAATCGCAAAAGGCCCGACAGCACAGAGCATATTGCCGCAGTTAGGCGTGGTATCGACCCGTCGCTCGTTGACCATCACCTGAACGAAAAGATAATCGACATCGGCATCCGGGTGCTGTGACGGACTGACAATCGCCACCTTGCTCGTCTGGGGACTTCCGCCACCAATACCATCAATTTCGAGCTCATGGCCTGCGCCCATCAGCCCCAGCAGCACAGCGTCACGCTCTTCAACATTGGCCGGTAAATCGCTGGCCAGAATCACCGGCCCTTTCGACGTCCCGCCCCGCATCAGTACGCAAGGAATCTTTAGCATGATCTTTTCTCATTTCTGATAGTGATAAGAACAGCATCAAAATTCCACAGCGCCATCGATAACTCTAATGTCAATATTCGCGTCATTAATACTCTTTGCGCATAGATACCCACTGAGTTAGTGTGGTTAAACCTTCATCACAATAAGGCGTGAACGGTCATGCAGCATGAGCTTCAGGGAATACAAGCATTTGTTAAAATTGCAGAAATTGGATGTTTCACAAGAGCCTCGCACTTTCTTCACATTTCACAACCTGCGTTAACACGCAGAATTAAGAAACTGGAGGAGAACCTGGGAACAACGCTATTTGAACGGACGACAAGAAATATCAGGCTTACGGCGGTTGGCAGAGAGTTTTTACCTAAAGCGAAGAATTTAATCGACTTCTATGAAAGCTCGATTCTCAGTATTAAGGAGATGGCAACACATCAGAGCGGAGTGATTACCCTCTCCTGCCTGCCCACGGCGGCGTTCTACTTTCTGCCCTCCGCTATCAGAGATTTTAACAATCTCTATCCCAACATTCGTATCCGGATTCTGGAACACAGTGCCAGCGACTGCCTCGAAGCCGTCTTAAATGGCGACGCAGATTTCGGCATAAATATGATAAACATCACACATCCCAACATCGATTTTAGCCCGCTAGTCAATGAACCCTTTGTTCTCGCCTGCCGGCGCGATCACCCGCTGGCGCAAAAACCACTGGTGACCTGGGAAGATTTGGCGGGTTCAAGACTGATTGGTGTGCGGCGCTCAAGCGGTAACCGATCGCTGATCGACCAGGCGCTGGAGGGCGGAACCTTTAAACCCGACTGGTTTTACGAGGTCAGACATCTCTCAACGTCACTCGGTATGGTGGAGGCGGGCCTGGGTGTCGCGGTGGTGCCGAACCTGGCGATGCCCATGGATGAACACCCTGTTCTTGTCAGCCGTCCGCTGGTTGAACCAGTGATCCGACGCACGCTGGGCCTGGTTCAGCGCAGAGAGACGGGACTCAGTCCGGCGGCGGAAAAGTTCCGGGAACGGCTGTCACAGCTCTGGTCTCAGGAAACCCATAACCCCTGGATTGGTCAATTCACGACATGAATGTCGCCCTCGCCTGTGACGCGCGTGCCGTGGTGCTTGCCAGGCTAGTGCAGGCGCGGAGAGTCCGGCTGAAGCGGGCTCTCCGCGCCTGTCTCATTGCATCAGCGCACCGATGCTTTCTGCCGGATAGCGGCATTCAGTCAGGCCAGCGCAAACATGCTTAGTGCGTCGATTTAATCACAAAGGTGACGACGCCAAACACTTCCAGCACATCTTCAGTCTGGATGGCGATGGGCTTAAATTTGGTGTTCATCGGCATCAGTTGCAGGCAGGGATGAAGCTGCAGGCGTTTCACGGTAAATTCCCCGTCGACGGCGGCTACCACGATGTCCCCATGCCCGGCGGTGAGAGAGCTGTCGACCACCAGCATGTCACCATCATTGATGCCCGCCTCTATCATCGATTCGCCGCTGACCCGGACAAAATAGGTGGCGCTGGGGTGCTGTACCATCAGCGTATTCAGATCGATACGCTGTTCAACATAGTCCTGCGCCGGGGAGGGAAATCCGCACGGGACACGTTCGATATAGAGCGGCAAGGCCATTGCGGCGCGTATGTCCGCAGGTTTGATAAATTCCATCATTGTTCTCCTCTTCCGGATTACTGTATATAAATACAGTAATATTGAATCCCCCTTTTAATCAAGCGAAACGAGGTGTTTTTAAGTAAAGCGCCTGACAACCACACACTTTTTTTAATCTTTCTTTCTGGCTGCCGCGATATTAAGCGAAATCAGATGATTTTCTCCGCAGCGATAAAATAACGCTGAGAGCGACTTACATTCATTCTTCTTATAAATTCACCCGCTGACTTTTTAACTTAAGCACAATCGGATCACGCCCGGCGGCCATTTAAACAGGCAACGCAGCCTGATTATTCCGCTTTTTTAAACGGCAACGCGCGACAGCCTTAATGCGGTGACGCTGGCTGAAGGACATTTATCGCAGGCAGAAAAAGAGAATGTTCAGCCGCGTGCGCTGAATCATTCCGGGAATGAAAAGAGGTCAGATAAGAGAGTGATCGTGCGCAAAAACAAGAAGCGCGGAGCGGTCGGGAGAAAGGAAATAAGCAGATCACAGGCTCTGCCACGCTATTCAGTCTGAGCCGGGGGCGATGAGATACCCCCTTTCCGGCAGTGCCCGACAGCGACTGTTCGCAGGCTGTGCGGGTCGCTGCCACCGCCCTGTTCTCTTCCGTCTCAGCGGCGGCGGTGGCCTCGCCGTCAGCGTTTAAACCGCGCTGTCGCTCTCCAGCGCATCCTGAATCGCGTCGGCCAGATTGCCAATTTCATTGGCCACTGCCTGCAGGTCCCAGGAGGCTTTAGAGCCGGTAGCCGAGGTCGAGGCGCTGACGGACTCTTTTGCCACTGACAGGGCAGCCGCCACGGCGACCGAACGTTTGTGTTGCTCCTGAGTGATGCCCGCAGGCGGTATCGCGAAATAGTCGTGAACCATGATTGTTTCCTTGTGATGAATTAGGGGTCAACCTTAGTCTTCTGCCTCGGGCGTGTGAAGTGAATTATGCGTCCTGACCGGCCGGACGGTCAGGATTCCAGCAGCCGCGTTGCACGCTGATCCTGTGCACCGCAGAAACCTGTACAGGTTGTACAGGTTTCTGGAGAAAAACGGCGTAAAAAAGGCAGTTGTAACGTTTTTACCGGGTGGCCGCAAAATAAACGGGTGCCTTGCCCTTCCCGTTACGCTGGCCGGGATGATAAATTAACCCACTGTATTTACTCACATAAAAGAACAAAACCTGCCATTTTCACGGAAAACTCAACCCGCCAACACCTCCGACCAGTACACTTTTATCAGATTTCATTGTACAAGTTTCTCATTCTTGTATAACTTTACTGCGTGACGATAAATCACTTGTAACGAAGGGTGCTTTGCACCGCATCTGAAGGTGTTGTGGATTTCCACCTTCAGATGCAATTTTTTTTTGCGTCTGCCGGTCACCGGATCTGAATCGACGCATCAACCCCCAATTTCTTATGAGGCCTGACATGCAACCTACGATGAATACAGAGTCTCAGATTTCTGATTACTTCATGAACTCTGGCAAGACACTGACGACTGAAAAACAGGTTATCGCGGCTGTCCATGCTGAACTCGCCCGCGCTAAAGCTCACGTTTCCGATAAAGACGTCGTGCTGGGCCTGATTAACCGCCTGGAGAGTGAGCGTGACGTGGTTAAACAGGACGTTTACCGTCAGGCTCTCGAACATGTTCTGCAGCGTGCGCCGGCAGCCAGCGCCAGCTAAAAAACCTGTGTCTGTTACGATGGAACGCGAATTAGCATGGATGCGTTTCCTGTCCGGAATCTGCCCCTGATAAGGGGCTTTTTTTTGTCCTGCAACCCCCCTTTCTGTCCCCCTCTTTTCCGCCCTCTCTTACAGCCAGATATCGTGCCAGATTTAACCATTTTTGCCGCTTATTTCACCATCAATTGCGGTTAATTGCTCTCGGTTCGCTTTATTTATCCGATATCTGTGTCCAGGCTTTTTCTGCATCTCCTGCAAACACAGACGAGGAAAATAATCATGTTTCATCATTCATCAAAACTTCAATTTCCGGTTCGTGTAGAGAAACCCGATCCAGAGTTTGCCATGCTGTTACAGCAGGCCATCGGCGGCGTCGAAGGTGAAATTCGTGTAGCGATGCAATACTTTTTCCAGGCAATGGGCGCACGCGGTGATGTGCGGATTCGCGATCTGCTGATCTCAACTGCCACCGAAGAGCTGAGCCATATCGAAATGCTGGGCTACGCCGTGGCGCTTAATCTGGAAGGTGCCCCCCTCTCTTACCAGGAAGCCTCCGCGAAAGATCCGGTGGTCAATGCGATTCTGGGCGGCATGAACCCGCGCCATATTCTCTCTTCCGGCCTGGCCGCAATGCCGGTGAACGCCAACGGGATGCCGTTCGACATGAGCCACATTTACGCCTCCGGTAACGTCGCGGCGGATATGCTGGCCAACGTCACCGCAGAGGCCACCGGTCGCGTGCTGGCTACCCGTCTCTACAACATGACCGAAGATAAAGGCATGAAGGATTTCCTCTCGTTCCTGATCGCCAGGGACACCATGCACCAGCAGCAGTGGCTGGCGGTGATTGAGGAGATGGGCGGACTGAACGCCTCACTGCCGATCCCGAACAGCTTCCCGCAGGAAAATGAGGCGCAGGAACACGCCTACTACTGCCTGAACACCTCACTGGATAAACCGCTGCCGGAAGGCCGCTGGAGCAGCGGTCCGGCTTACGATGGTCAGGGTCAGTTCAGCGCGAAACAGCAGCCCGATATTCTGGGTGACGAACCGCTTCTCGGTAACGCCCGCCCGGGTTCCGGTGCCCAGGCAGAGCAGATTGACGGTATCACGCCGCCGAAACCTTAATCACTCATGCTGCACGCCTGTCGGGGAGTGACGCCCTGACAGGTTTCGCCCCTTTTACTGGAGGAACATCCATGTCATCCACTCAGCGTCCACAGCCGCCTTTCGCCGAACAGCAGCAGACGTGGCCAGGCAGCACTGCCGCGATGCAGCCGCAGCCCGATCATGGCGAAGAGAGCTATCAGGGATCAGGCCGCCTGACGGGTAAAAAAGCCATTATTACCGGTGGCGACTCCGGAATTGGCCGGGCTGTCGCCATTGCGTTTGCCCGCGAAGGTGCCGATGTGCTGATCTCCTACCTCGATGAACATGAAGATGCGCAGGATACGGCCCGGCTGGTGGAGGCCGCCGGTCGCAAAGCCGTGCTGATGCCCGGCGATATTACCGAGGCGTCTCACTGTAATGCGCTGGTCGATCGGGCCGTAGAGGCGTTCGGGGAGGTTAACATCCTGGTCAACAACGCCGCCTTTCAGATGACGCGTATGTCGCTGGATGAGATCAGCGATGAAGAGTTTGACCGCACCATGAAAACCAACCTCTACGCGATGTTTTACCTGACCAAAGCCGCCACCCGGCATATGCCGGCGGGCGGGTCGATCATCAACACCGCCTCAATCAATGCCGATCAGCCAAAACCGAAGCTGCTCGCCTATTCGGCCACTAAAGCCGCCATCGTCAACTTCTCCGGCGGACTGGCCGCTCTGCTGGCTGAAAAAGGTATCCGCGCCAATGCGGTCGCGCCCGGCCCTATCTGGACGCCGCTGATCCCCTCAACCATGCCGGTTGAACAGGTGAAAAACTTTGGCAGCGAAGTGCCGCTGCAGCGGGCCGGTCAGCCTGCTGAGCTGGCACCCACCTATGTGATGCTGGCCAGTGACGAAGGCAGCTACATTTCAGGGGCAACCATCGCCGTCACCGGCGGCGTGGCGATTATTTAACAGGACGATTCCCTGGCACACTCTGCCAGGGGATCGGCTATCCGCTGCTGCGCTATCGCCCAGGCGTAGAGCGGTTCCCGCGCCAGATTCTTCATTTTCACTTCGCACATAATGTCGAAATCCTGAAACGACAGCGCCCATCCATTCAGCGTCGGGTTAAAGAAGTAATCAGAGTGCGCCCGCAGTTTGCTTTTGCTCACCCCCAGCGCAGCCTGATCGGGCCAGCCCTCCGGCGGAATGATCCCCTCCTGCGAAACCGAGTAGTGCAGCACCGGACGCACGCCGCGCCAGGAGTCGATGACGCGGGCAACACGCGGATCGTCTGGCTGAATAAACTCACTCTCTTTTACCCAGTGATGGTGAATATCCAGCACCACCGGACAGAGCGGTGCCGCCTGCAGCACGTCATCCAGTGAACAGGAGATCTCATCATTCTCCACCGTCAGCATCCGTTGCGCTTCCGGGCTGAGCTGCTTAAAGGCGCGTTTAAATCCGTCGAACCCCGCCTTGCCATTCATATGGATGTTGATTTTGAAATCCTGAAACTGTTTGCCGTAGCCCATCAGCGTGGCGCAGAGCGTGTGATACTCCACATCCTCCAGCGCGCGCGTCACCACATTGGGATTATCGGAGGCCAGCACGGTGTATTGGCCCGGATGGAAGGAGAGCCGGATATCGTTTGCCCGCGCCAGTTCACCACAGCGGGCAAACAGCGGATGGAGTTCGGGCAGAAACGCCGCAAACAGCGGCGTGGCTTCGGGCACGGTGTAAAGCGGCAGCAGATCGCTGCCGATACGCATCATCCGGAGAGGCGCGGGTAAGGTAGCCAGTTGCTCCAGCGTCTGATAAAGATGATTCAGATTGGTCACGCTGATCTCATGGAGCAGCTGATAACGTTCATCATGCGATAAACTCAGAAACCGTTTACGGGTGGTGGCGCGAAACGGGAAAAATTGTTTGCCATCACTGTTGAGATACTTACATGCAAAGCCTAATTTCATGACTGCTCCTGATTGATGCTTATCAGAAGTGTAACAGGCCTCTGGCGACCAGCCAGTCGCGGGGCGCAGAGGCAGGCTATAGAGTGACAGGGAGAAACGCTATGCAGGGCCATGAAATCCAGCGCATCGCCATCGACGCAGCGGAGCGGCTGCCCGCCGCAGAATGCAGCTATCCGTTCGGGCCGAAACATCAGGTATATAAAGTGTGTGGAAAAGTGTTTTTGCTGCTGACCGAACTGCGCGGGGTGCCCATCATCACGCTGAAATGTGAGCCGCAGCAGGCAGAGCTGCACCGGGTCATCTACCCCTCTATTACCCCCGGCTATCACATGAATAAGCGTCACTGGATCACAGTCTCGCCCGGTGACGGCCTCTCGCCCGGCCTGATTCAGCAACTGGTGGAGGAGGCTTATCGCCGGGTCGTGAGGAGTATCCCCGCTTCGCGCCGCCCGGTCTGGGTGGGCTGACAGCGCGGCCACGGGTCAGGAGAAGGACGGCGGACAGGAGCCCGACCCGCCGTTACCCGTGAGCCATCTTACCCCGCGCTTAGTGGTGCAGCATCTCCTCCACCACCTCAGCATTCATCATTTGGTAGGGATAATAGGTCGGCCAGTTCTCCATCTCCGCCAGCAGCGCCTGCTGAGAGTCGTTGCCCGTGAAGATATGGAAATGGGCGGACTTACGCGGTCCGATCGTATGGTCGCTGAACTGCACATATTTTGGCGCGCGGCTGTTCGCGTCTTCACAGGTAAAGAGGTAGCGCACCCCTTTTTTGCCGGAGCTGTAGGTCAGGATTTTATAGCCGTCATAGCGGTAGTGACAGGCGCTGACCTGGTCGCCCACGTGGAACTCCATCACGCCATTTTCAATACCGATGGTATCGACGCGGGTGGCATACCCTTTGCGATAATATTCTTTATATTCTGCGGCCGTTTTATGGGGATCCTGCTGCGCTTTTTTCTGCCAGACCGGGTCCAGCTCGCCACTCTGCAGCAGCGGATAGACCGACTGCCACAGCCCATCCCAGTCAGAAAGCGAACGATCTTTCACGTCGCTGTCAGCAAAGACCCCTTCTGCGGCTTTCTGCTCCTGCGCTGACAGCGGTTTGCCATGTGCGTGACTGCCGTGTGCCTGCACCTGCTGCGTGATTAACAGCGCCGCTACGATCCCTATCCATTTACCTGCATGATTCACCACAACCTGACCCTCAGTAAAAGTTACAAAATGAAATGTTATGATATAACATTTCCATATTCAACCCATTTGCCGCTTTATCAACATTAAATCTGTTTATGGTTCTCTCCCCGGTTCAGCGCCTCAGCGGGGAGAGATGGCAGGCCAGGCCGGCGGAGGGAAAACAGAGCGGATGGCCTGGCGGGCGGGCACTGACCCGCCGATAAGCCAGACGGCACAGGGGGTGAATAAGCGAAGCGACGAGGCGTACCCGGAGATAAGCGTATGTTTTCAGCCGGACGAAAAAGAGGCAGCCATCCGGATTAAATGCCCCGTTTACCCTCAGCATTGTTCAGGTTGTTCTATATTTAGTGTCGTCGAAAATAAAACAACAGCCGGAGCATGGATTAATGTCGAAAGAAACTGAGAAGAAACCCCTGAGCCACCGTGCGCCCACCACCGGACCAGAGTCGTCAGAGCCGGGTCTGGGTTCGCTGGCGCCGAAAGATGGTTCGCATCAGCCACCCGCTGAACCCACTCCGCCAGGCAAGCAGCCTACCGCCCCAGGCAGCCTTAAAGCGCCACAGACCCACAACGCCAAACTCGACCAGCTTGAAGCCAGCCGTAAAAACGGCACGAACCAGCCGCTGACCACCAATCAGGGCACCCGCATCGCCAATGACCAGAACTCCCTGCGAGCCGGTACACGCGGTCCGACCCTGCTGGAAGACTTCATCATGCGTGAGAAGATCACGCACTTTGACCATGAGCGTATTCCTGAGCGTATCGTGCATGCACGCGGCTCAGCGGCACACGGCTACTTTCAGCCTTACCGCTCACTGAAAGATCTGACCAAAGCTCAGTTCCTCAGCGATCCGAATCAGACCACCCCGGTTTTCGTGCGTTTCTCCACCGTACAGGGGGGTGCTGGCTCTGCCGATACCGTGCGTGATATCCGCGGTTTCGCCGCCAAGTTCTATACCGAAGAGGGCGTGTTTGACCTGGTCGGTAACAACACCCCGGTGTTCTTTATTCAGGATGCGCATAAATTCCCTGACTTTGTGCACGCCGTTAAGCCGGAGCCGCACAATGAAATCCCGCAGGGCCAGAGCGCCCATGACACCTTCTGGGATTATGTCTCCCTGCAGCCGGAAACCATGCACAACGTCATCTGGGCGATGTCTGATCGCGGCATTCCGCGCAGCTATCGCACCATGGAAGGCTTCGGGATT
Source organism: Pantoea sp. GM_Pan_3 (assembly GCF_026541045.1). NCBI lineage: Bacteria > Pseudomonadati > Pseudomonadota > Gammaproteobacteria > Enterobacterales > Erwiniaceae > Pantoea > Pantoea sp. GM_Pan_3. The sequence continues at coordinate 1,064,148 of NZ_JALNVA010000001.1, forward strand.
CACACCTTTCGCCTGATTAACGCCGAAGGCAAAGCGACCTTTGTCCGCTTCCACTGGAAGCCGGTGGCCGGTAAAGCCTCACTGCTGTGGGATGAGTCGCAGAAACTGACCGGCCGCGATCCGGACTTCCACCGCCGCGATCTGTGGGAAGCCATTGAAGCGGGCGATTTCCCGGAATATGAACTGGGCCTGCAGCTGATCCCGGAAGAGGATGAGTTCAAATTTGACTTCGACATTCTCGATGCCACCAAACTGATCCCGGAAGCGCTGGTGCCGGTTGAAATTGTCGGCAAAATGGTGCTGAACCGTAACCCGGACAACTTCTTTGCCGAAACCGAGCAGGTGGCATTCCATCCGGGTCATATCGTGCCGGGGCTCGATTTCTCCAACGATCCGCTGCTGCAGGGTCGCCTGTTCTCCTATACCGACACGCAGATCAGTCGTCTGGGCGGCCCGAACTTCCACGAGATCCCGATTAACCGTCCGACCTGCCCTTACCATAACTTCCAGCGTCAGGGGATGCATCGTCAGGACATCGACACCAACCCGGCTAACTACGAGCCGAACTCGATCAACGACAACTGGCCGCGTGAAACCCCACCGGCGGCGAAAGGCGGCGGCTTCGAGAGCTATCAGGAGCGGATCGAAGGCCACAAGGTGCGCGAGCGCAGCCCCTCCTTCGGCGAATACTATGCCCAGCCGCGCCTGTTCTGGCAGAGCCAGACCGAGGTTGAGCAGCAGCACATCATCGGTGCCTATTCGTTTGAGCTGAGCAAAGTAGGACGTGCCTATATTCGTGAGCGCGTGGTGGATCATCTGGCGCGCATCGATACCAAACTGGCGCAGGGTGTGGCCGACAATCTGGGCATCGCCCTGACCGACGAGCAGCGCAATATCCAGCCGCCGGCACCGGTCAACGGCCTGACCAAAGATGACAGCCTGAGCCTCTATGCCGTGCCGGATGGCGAGATCAAAGGCCGTCAGGTTGCACTGCTGCTGAGCGACGGCGTGAAAGCGGACGGTGTGCTGGCGATCCTGCAGGCGCTGAAAGCGGAAGGTGTGCACGCCAAACTTCTGGCGCCGCACATGGGCCAGGTGCGTGCCGACGATGGTTCCGTACTGCCGATCGACGCCACCTTCGCCGGTCTGCCTTCGCTGACCTTTGATGCGGTGATCGTACCGGATGGCAACATCGATGCGCTGCTGTTAAGTGGTGATGCCCGCTACTTCCTGCTGGAAGCCTATAAGCACCTCAAGGTCATTGGCCTGGTGGGCGACGCGCGCCGCTTCAAAGCGCAGTTCGGTCTGGGTGATGGCGATCAGGAAGAAGGCATCGTGCAGGGTGACTCGGCGGAAAGCGCCCTGACCTCTGAATTTACGCAGGCGATGAAAGCGCACCGCGTCTGGTCCCGCAGCCAGAAGGCGCAGTCTGTTCCGGCCTGATGCGTTAAGTGAATAAAAAAACCGCCCCCCGGGCGGTTTTTTTTATGGCGGAGAAAGCGGAACCCTGACGTAAAAGGCGTTCCCGTCAGAAGCTCTGCCAGTTGTCGTTGTCTGCCACGGCGACAGGCTGACGCTGTGGCGCGGCGATCGCCTTCGCGACCGGTGCGGCTGAAAACGCGGCGTGCAGCGTGCCGGTTTTGAAAACCGCGACCGTTTTACGCAGGTAACTTGCCTGCTCCTCCAGCGAGGCGGCGGCACTGGCAGACTCCTCCACCAGCGCGGCGTTCTGCTGCGTAACGCCATCCATCTCTGAGACGGCGATGCAGACCTGCTCAATGCCACGAGTCTGTTCGGTCGAGGAGGCGGCGATCTCTTCGATCAGCTGCGTGACCCGGCTTACCGATGTCACGATGCTCTCCATCGCGCTGCCCGCCTGCGCGGCGTAACCGGCACCGGTTCTGATCCGCTCAGCAGAGCGGTCAATCAGGCCGCGGATCTCCTGCGCGGCCGTGGCGCTGCGGCCAGCCAGCGATCGCACTTCACCCGCCACCACCGCAAATCCCCGGCCCTGCTCCCCGGCGCGCGCCGCCTCAACGGCCGCATTCAGCGCCAGAATGTTGGTCTGAAACGCGATGCTGTCGATAATAGCGATAATCCCGGCGATCTGACCGGAGCTTTCGCTGATCTGATCCATGTTGGCGATGACCCGGGCCACCGTCTCGCCGCCCTGCACCGCTGTGGTTGACGCCTCTTTTGACACCGTGGTCGCCTGGCGGGCGTTGTCGGCGTTGAGTTTCACCGTCGAGGTGAGCTGCTCCATGCTGGCCGCGGTCTGCTCCAGCGCGGCGGCCTGCTGTTCGGTGCGGGAGGAGAGATCGCTGCTGCCCGCGGAAATCTCCGCCGCACCGGTGAAGATTGAACGGGTAGCGTCATCAACCGAGGTGATGGTCACCACCAGCGCATCGCGCATCTGCTGCAGCTCCTGAACCAGCAGCCCCATCTCATTGCGCCCTTCCTGCTGAATCGCGGAGGTTAAATCACCGCCCGAGATGGCACGCATGTAACCGGTCAGCCTGCCGAGCGGGCCAACCAGCAGTTTTTGCAGCCCGATCCAGACCGCTGCGGCCACCACAACGGTAATCAGGCCGATGGTCAGCAGCGTCCAGAGTGCATCCGTCAGGCTGCGCTGATTATGCTCGGAGGTCGCTTTCATCAGCTGGATGTTCAGCGCACGCCAGGCCTGATAGGCGCTGTCGAGCTGATCCTGGGCGGCCTGCGCCTCCAGGTTGCCGTAAGCCGGATAGTTGCCCTGCTTCAGAAAGGTGATGGAGGCGAGCATGGTTTCACGCATCTGCTGATAGGCCGCCTTCACCTGCGTCGCCTGCGCGTCGCTCTGTTTCTCCTGCTGCGTCAGCCCCTGCCAGGCGGTGAAGTCGGCGTCGGCCGCCGCCGCAGACTGCCCCGCCTGCTCCAGCAGCGTCGCCATCGCCGCCAGCGATTTCGGGTCCTGCTGATTCTTCAGGAAACGGATCGCCACACGGTTGATGGTGACGCGAGTTTTGATCAGGGTTTTCACGGCATCGCTCAGGTGCTGCTGCTGCAGCGTCAGCTGCTCAGCGGCCACGAAGTTTTTATCGGCTTTTGCCATGCCGTTGTAGAACAGGAAACCGGTCAGGGTGAGTAAAATGATGAAGACGGCCAGCACCGCCAGAATACCGTGCGTTATTTTAAGATTTTTTATCATGTGAGCAGGCTCATATCAGAGGAGATAGTAGCGTTATCGGCCAGCGCCGCGTTTATCTGAGTGCCTGATGGAAAAGCTTTTTCACGGCGTGATGCCAGGCACACTCAGCCGGACAAAAAAAGCGCCGCGAAGGCCTCTGAGCGCATTCGCCGCTTAACATCCGCCCCTCTGCTGTGGTTGAATTCGCCCCTTACATTTTTTGCACGTGGTTATCATGCATTACATACAGAGTCTGATGCGTTTTATTGAGGGAAACAGCGTGTTGTCGGCCAGCTTCAGCCTGCTGCTGCTGATTATGGCCGGGATGGTCACTCACCTGATCTGCAAATTCTTCATCGTCAAAGTGGTCAGGAAAGTCTTCTTCAGCAGCCACAAGCAGGGCGTGCCGCTGGACAAAGATGTGCGCCTCTCGCAGAAGCTCTCCAATTTTGTGCCGGTCATTGTGGTCTACAATTTCCTGCAGTTCATGCCCGGCCTGCCGGAGCATCTGAAGATCGCCGTGCAGACCATCTGCGGCATCCTGTTCTTTATCTATCTGTCGATCTTCTTCAACGAAGTGCTGGAGATCGTTAACAGCTCCTATTCGCGCAAATCGAAGCGCAAGAATCACTCGATTAAAGGCTACATCCAGATCGGTAAAATCCTGGTGCACATTATCGCCGCGATCATGATTCTGGCGATTATGTCCAACAAGTCACCGGCGATCATCATCTCCTCGCTGGGTGCGGTGGCCGCCGTCCTGATGCTGATCTTTCAGCATACGCTGCTGTCGCTGGTGGCCAATATTCAGCTCTCCTCCAACGACGTGCTGCAGCTGGGCGACTGGATTGAGATGCCGGATAACAATATCAGTGGTGAGGTGATCGATATTGCGCTGCACACCATCACCATCCGCAACTGGGACAACACCATTTCGCGCATCCCGACCAAGAACTTCCTGACCGAGACCTACACGAACTGGCAGGCGATGTTCTCCTCCGGTGCGCGCCGTATCATGCGCAGCTTTTATCTGGATCAGAAGTCGATCACCTTTGTGAATCAGGAGATGTTGCAGTCGATGAGCCAGATCCGCATCGCCAGCGAAGCGATTACCGGGCTGCTGGACGGGCGCGACATCAGCGCTGTGGGCGACCGCTGGTTTATGGAGAACGGCATTACCAATCTGATGGTGTTTCGTAAGTTCCTGACCGCCTGGCTCGCCCAGCGTCACGATATTCAGAAAGAGATGTATATCGTGGTGCGGCCGCTGAAACCGTCACCGGATGGGTTACCGGTGGAGATCTACTGCTTCACCTCCTCCATTCTGTGGGTGGATTATGAGAATACCCAGGCGGAAATTTTTGAGTTTATCTATTCGATGGCCCGTCTGTTTGAACTGCAGATCTATCAGCATCCGGCGGGGTCCGATTTCGCCCGGCTGGCTCAGCCGCACCCCGGAAGCCGGGACGCGCAGCAGAGCAGCGAACAGTAATCCCCCCACGCGCGGCGGCCCCTGCTGCCGCGCGGTTCAGCTTTTACTCAGCGCATAGTTCAGCACTCTGTCATTTTTCATCTGCACGGTCAGCGTCTGCCCCTCGGTGGTATTCAGAGTGCGCGCCTCACTGTAGGTCCATTTCAGCAGCCGCTGCCCGTCCGGGTAGGGCGTTTCACTGTCGGGCTGGCCGAACAGGGCGATCAGCTGGGCTTTGGTGGTCTGACCGGCATGAATCTGCTGCAGATGCGAATTGTCCAGCCGGTGTCCGACCCGGTTAGAGCAGGCAGAAAGCAGCAGCAACACGGCTAACAGGGCGTTTTTCCTCACATCCTCTCCTTAAACATTCAGCGTCACGGGCGAGCCTGTCCGGACGTGCCTGAGCTTATAGCGAATCCGCCCCCTCCGTCAGCCTTTTCTGCGCCGCCCCCGCTTTCACTCATCCCGGATCACGCTGATTCAGCGTCATAAACGCAAATTTTGTTCACCAGCCCCTCCGCCGCCCGGCGAGGGCAACATCTTAGTCTATGATTATTCACTGTAGCCGCGTGGAAGCGGTCTCACCGCCCTTTTCCACCGCATCACACTGAATACCAGTCCAGCTTCCTGGCTGAAGAGACGCGCCGGCCCACCCGGCATCCTGGTCTCGCTGGCAGGTTTATGATTTTTGACATTTGCATGATCAACATCCTTTTCGCGCGATGGACGCCATTGCGCATTTCCAGGCTAAATGAGGCAACTGAATGGAATCCAAATCTTTTTCCAAAAGCTGGGGCGCTGAACGGGTTGCCCGTGATGAGGTGCGTTTTCGCCTCTGGGCAACCGGCCAGCAACGTGTGACGCTGCGCCTCTCCGGTAAAGACATAGAGATGACCCCGCAGGCTGACGGCTGGTTTGAGACGCAGGTTGCCGGTGTGGCCGCCGGCGCGGAGTATGACTTTGTGCTGGCCGATGGCACAGCCGTGCCCGATCCCGCCGCCCGCGCCCAGAAAGCGGAGGTCAACGGCCCCTCTCTGGTGATCGATCCTGATGCTTATCAGTGGCAGAACACCGCGTGGCGCGGCCGTCCGTGGCCGGAGTCAGTGGTGTATGAGCTGCACATCGGCACCTTTACCCCCGAAGGCACTTTCCGGGCCGCGATTGAAAAGCTTCCGGTGCTGGCGGAAACCGGCATTACCATGATCGAGGTGCTCCCGGTGTCGCAGTTTGGCGGCAACCGCGGCTGGGGCTACGACGGCGTGCTGCTCTACGCACCGCACGCCGCCTACGGCACACCCGATGATTTCAAAGCCTTTATCGACGCAGCGCACGGCCACGGTCTGTCGGTGGTGCTCGATATCGTGCTGAACCACTTCGGCCCGGAGGGCAACTATCTGCCCCTGCTCTCGCCTGACTTCTTCCATCAGGAGCGCAAGACGCCGTGGGGGGCAGGCATCGCCTATGACGTTGATGCGGTACGTCGCTACATAGTGGAGGCGCCGCTCTACTGGCTGCAGGAGTTTAATCTCGACGGCCTGCGTTTTGACGCCATCGATCAGATTGACGATCCCAGCGAAAAGCATGTGCTGATTGAGATTGCCGAGCGTATCCGCTCGACGATTACCGATCGCCCTATCCATCTCACCACCGAAGACTGCCGCAATGTCACCTTCCTTCATCCGCGTGATGAAAAAGGCGACGCTCCGCTGTTCACGGGGGAGTGGAACGATGACTTCCACAACGCCGTGCATGTGCTGGCGACCGGGGAAGATCACGCTTACTACCAGGACTTTGCCGATCATCCGGCGCAGCAGGTGGCGCGGGCGCTGGCAGAAGGCTTTGTCTATCAGGGCGAAGTGTCGAAGCAGTCAGGTGAACCGCGTGGGGTGAAAAGCAGCAGCCAGCCGCCGGTGGCCTTTGTCGACTTTATCCAGAACCACGATCAGACGGGCAACCGGGCGCAGGGTGAAAGGCTCATCAGCCTGGCTGGCGCCGCGCGCACTCAGGTGCTGCTGGCCACCCTGCTGGTTTCGCCGCATATCCCGCTGCTGTTCATGGGCGAAGAGTATGGCGAAACCCAGCCGTTCCTGTTCTTCACCGATTTCCACGGCGATCTGGCTAAAGCGGTGCGCGAAGGCCGCGCCAGAGAATTTGAAGGCCATGCCGGTCACGGTGAAACCGTGCCGGACCCTAATGATGTGACCACCTTTGAACAGTCGAAACTTAACTGGCAGAAGAGGGAGACGCCGGAAGGCCAGCAGTGGCTGGCACTGACGCGCCAGCTGCTCAGCCTGCGTCAGCAGCATATCGTGCCGCTGCTGCAGAGCGCCGGGGGGGACGCCGGCCAGGTGATCACGACGTCAGAGGGCTTCCTCGCGGTGCGCTGGGACTTCCCGGCGGGCACGCTCTCCCTGGCGCTGAACGTCAGCAACCGCACGCAACCGATCCCCGATCTGCCGGGTAAAACCCTGTTTGCCTGGCCGCAGGCCGCAACTGAACTCGCGCCTGACTCTATCGTGGTGCGTCTGGCTAAGGGAGAAACCGCATGACTATTCCAACCGCAACCTATCGCATCCAGTTCCGCAACGGCATGACCTTTGACCGCGCCGCGGCGCTGGTGCCCTATCTGAAACAGCTTGGGATCAGCCATCTCTACGCCTCGCCGATCTTCAGCGCGACCGCGGAGTCCACCCACGGCTATGACGTCACCGACGTCAACGAGATCGAGTCCGCCATTGGCGGACGCGAAGGATTTGATCGGATGGTCGCCGCGCTGCAGGCCGCCGGACTGGGCCTGATCCTCGACATTGTGCCGAACCATATGGCCGCGTCGCTGGAGAACCCGTGGTGGCGCGACGTAATCGAACATGGCGAACAGAGTCGCTACGCCAGCTATTTTGATATCGACTGGTCACGTCGCCTGACACTGCCGTTCCTCGGTGACACCTTTGAGGCGGTGCTGGCGAATGGCGAGATCAGCGTGCAGCGCGATCCGCAGAGCGGCAAGCCGGCGCTGGCCTACTTTGACAATTTCTACCCGCTGGACCCACGGACCTGGCAGGATCGGGAAGAGGCGGTGCTCGCCCTGCGCGATGCCGCAGAGATCGCGGCCCTGCATGACCAGCAACCGTGGCGACTGATGTCCTGGCGCGATGCGCCGCGCGACCTCTCCTACCGGCGTTTCTTTGAGGTGACCGGTCTGGTGGGCGTGCGCGTGGAGGACAAAACGGTCTTTGACGCAGCGCACCAGCTGATTCTTGAACTGGTTCACAGCGGCGCGGTGCAGGGCTTGCGGGTGGATCACGTCGATGGCCTGGCCGATCCGCGCGGCTATCTGGAGCAGCTGCGCCAGGCGGCGGGTCCCGACTGCTACCTCACCGTGGAGAAGATCCTGGGTGAGGATGAACAGCTGCCGGATGAGTGGCCGGTTTCCGGCACCACCGGCTATGAGTTTATGGCGGCGCTCGCCAACCTGCTGGTCGACAGCGATCGCCTGAGTGGCCTGCGCAAAGCCTATCAGGCGGTGATTGGCAAAACCGTGGACATGAAAGCGGAGCTGCGCGCCGCCAAACTGTTGATGGCGAACCGTAATTTTGCCGGTGAATTCAACCGGTTACTCCAGCTGGCGCTGACGATTGCCGACGCAGAGGGCACGCCACAGCCGGAGCCTGAGCTGAAAAATGCGCTGCGCGAGCTGCTGGTGGCGTTCCCGGTCTATCGCACCTACGGCACCCCGGAGGGCCTGACCCCTGCCGACCAGCAGCTGCTGGAGCAGGTGGTCGGCCAGGTGAAAGCCAGCGCCACGGCACCAGACAGCGCGGCGCTCGACTTTCTGACCCGGATTCTGCGGGCAGAGGTCGCCTCTGCGGCCCGCGAGGATGCCACGCAGTTCCGCACCCGCTTCCAGCAGCTGACCGGCCCGCTGATGGCGAAGTCTGTCGAAGATACGCTGTTCTTCCGTCAGCACATGGCGCTGGCGCTGAATGAGGTCGGCGCTGAACCGCTGGCGCGTCACTTCTCGCTGGCGCAGTTCCACGCCGAAATGCAGGCGCGGCGCGAACATCAGCCCGATGCACTGTCGGGTACCTCAACGCACGACACCAAACGCGGTGAGGATGCGCGTGCGCGGCTCTATACCCTGACCGAAGCGCCGCAGCGCTGGGCGGAGTGCGTGAGCCGCTGGCGGGAGATGAATCAGGATCAGGTCGTGCGGCTGAAAGATGGCCCGGCACCGGAGCCGGCGGTCGAATGGATGCTCTATGAAGCGCTGGCCGGAGTCTGGCCGACCACCCTGCAACCGGACGACGCGGAAGGTCTGGCGGCGCTGGAAGCCCGCTTTGTGGTTTACGTGGAAAAAGCGCTGCGTGAAGCCAAGCTGCGCACCGACTGGGCCGACAACAATGACGCCTATGAAGAGGCGGTGCTGGGCTATGCCCGTCACCTGCTCTCGCCCGCCAGTCACGCCTTCCTTAATGACTTCTGCGAGGCGCTGCAGCCCTTTATCCGCGCGGGCCTGGTCAACAGTCTGACCCAGACCGTGGTGAAACTCACCGCGCCGGGCGTGCCCGATATTTATCAGGGCAGCGAGGCGCTGGACTTCAGCCTGGTCGACCCCGATAACCGCCGCGAGCCCGACTTTGACGCGCTGGCCGCCATGCTCAGTGCGCCGCAGCACGACGGCAGTGAGGCCCACTGGCGGCGTGGCCAGGTTAATCAGCAGGCGATTGTGAAGCTGCTGGCGCTGCGCCAGCAGCAACCTGACCTGTTCCGCCACGGCAACTATCTGGCGCTGGAAGCCGGGGGTGGGCAGCCGGACAAGGTGCTGGCTTTTGCCCGCACCCATGGGGATCAGGCGGTGATTGTCATTGTGTCGCGCCGGGTCTTTGACGCCCTGCCGGAAAACCTGGATCAGCCGCCTGCGGCGCGCTGGGCAGAGATCAGCCTCGGCCTGCCGGACGGGCTGCGTCAGCGCCATTATGAGGATGTGCTGAGCGGTAACACGCTCGATGCAGGCGATGCGCTGGCGCTGGGCGACCTGGCATCGCAGTGGTGCGCCGTGCTGGTGGCACGCTGAAATCTTTTTTCTGTTACGCGTCAATCTGTTCACTGAATAACGAGGCATCAATGTCAAACAGTCAGCGTTTTGAAATTACGGCGGGTTACAGCCATTTGCTGGGGGCAAACTTTGATGGTCAGGGCGTAAACTTCGCCCTGTTCAGTGCCCACGCCGAGCGGGTGGAACTCTGTCTGTACGATCCCAGCGGTAAAACGGAAATCGCCCGTCTGGAGCTGCCGGAATATACCCATGAAATCTGGCACGGCTATGTGCCGGGTCTGAAGCCAGGTGCGCTGTATGGCTATCGCGTCTATGGTCCCTACGACCCGGAGAATGGTCATCGCTTTAACCCGAACAAGCTGCTGCTCGATCCCTACGCCCGCGAACTGGCGGGCGACATCGCCTGGAACGAGGCGCACTTCGCCTACGATCTCTATCACGACGATAAAGATCTCACCTTTGACAGCCGCGACAGCGCGCCGTTTACACCGAAGTGCCGGGTTATAGATCCCAACGAGTTTGACTGGCAGGACCGGAACCGTCCGAACGTGCCATGGCCGAAAACGGTGATCTATGAAACCCACGTTAAAGGCTTTACCCAGCTCAACACGGCGCTGCCGCCCGAACTGCGCGGCACCTTTGACGGCATGGGCCATAAAGCGACCGTCGACTACATCAAAAGCTTAGGCATTACCTCGGTCGAGCTGCTGCCGGTGCACTGGTTCCCGGACGATCAGCATCTGCTGGATAAAGGGCTGAAAAACTTCTGGGGCTACAACACGCTGGGCTTCTTTGCGCCCGCGACCCGCTACTTCGGCCCGCGCGGCATTCAGGGCTTCCGCGACATGGTTCGCGCCTTTCATGATGCCGGCATTGAGGTGATCCTCGACGTGGTTTACAACCACACCGCCGAGGGGAATGAGCTGGGGCCGACGCTGTCGTTTAAAGGCATCGATAACTTCTCCTACTACCGGACCCTGCCGGAACAGCACCGCTACTACATCAACGACACCGGAACCGGCAACACCGTCAATACCTCGCATCCGCGCGTGCTGCAGATGGTGCTCGATTCGCTGCGCTACTGGTCTGAGTCGATGCATATCGACGGTTTCCGTTTTGACCTCGGCACCATTCTGGGACGCGAACCGGATGGCTTTGACCCGCGCGGCGGCTTCTTCGATGCCGTGATGCAGGACCCGATCCTGTCACAGAAAAAGCTGATTGGAGAGCCCTGGGATATCGGACCGGGTGGCTATCAGGTGGGCAGCTTCCCGCCAGGCTGGGCAGAGTGGAACGACCAGTATCGCGACACGGTGCGCGACTACTGGAAGGGCAACAACGTTTCGACCGACTTTGCCGCCCGTCTGCTGGGATCCGGCGATCTTTACGATCAGCACGGCCGTCGCCCGTGGGCCAGCGTCAACTTCGTGACGGCGCACGATGGCTTCACGCTCAACGACCTGGTCTCCTACAACGACAAGCACAACGATGAGAATGGCGAAGATAACAACGACGGTCACAATGACAACCGCTCGTACAACTATGGCGCGGAAGGCCCGACGGACGACGAAGGCATCAACGCCGTACGCGAGCGCCAGAAGCGCAACTTCCTCGCCACCCTGATCTTCTCACACGGCACGCCGATGCTGCTGGCAGGCGATGAGTTTGGCCGCAGCCAGATGGGCAACAACAACGGCTACTGCCAGGACAGTGAAATCTCCTGGGTTCACTGGGATAACCTGCCGGAATCCGCCGAAGCGCTGCGTGCGTTCACCCGCCAGATCCTGAGCCTGCGTGCTCAGCAGCCTCTGCTGCGTCGGGAGAACTGGCGCGACGGCATGGATATCAAATGGTTCAACGCCGGCGGCGGGTTCCAGCAGAGTGAGCAGTGGGATGAAGGCTCCACGCTGGGCGTCTATATCGGGCGGCCCGACCTGCAGACCGAAGAGGGCATCTGGCACGATGTGCTGATGCTGCTTAACCCGTTTGAGGGCAACGTGCCCTTCCGCATCCCGCAGTTTGGTGAAGGGGGCTGGGTGCTGGAGCTGACCACCAGCGACGTGGCGAAACGCGGTCTGGTCATCACCAAAGAGAAGGATTTTGAGCTGGAAGGACGCAGCTTCGCACTGTTCAGACGTCCCTGATTAGGGATGACGGTAAGGCTTCAGGCGCAGCGCCTCTGACGCTGCGCTTGAATTTCTGGCAATCACTGCCAGGCTTAACCGGTTGTTAAACGTGAAAATTGATGCTGATAAGGAGGCATAATGTCCAGATTTACGCAGAAAGTTGTGGTTGTGACAGGTGCCGGGTCCGGCATTGGTGAGGCGAGCGCAAAACGCTTTGCAGAAGAAGGCGCGTCAGTGGTGCTGGTGGGACGCACCGCGCAGAAACTCGAAGAGACGCTGGCCGGACTGACGCCGGGTGACCACCTGGTAGCGGCCTGCGACGTCTCAGACGCTGCCCAGGTTAAACAACTGTCAGAAACCGTGCTGAACAAATATGGCCGGGTTGACGTGCTGGTGAATAATGCTGGCGTGATTGTCCAGGGCCGCATCCATGAAGTAGACCTTGAGGACTGGAAAACGCTGATGAAAACCGACCTGGACGGGGTTTTCCACGGCGTTCACTACTTCATGCCTGCCCTGCTGAAGAGCAAAGGTAACGTGGTTAACATCTCCTCGGTCTCCGGCTTGGGCGGTGACTGGGGTATGAGCATCTACAATGCCGCCAAAGGGGCGATCACCAACTTTACCCGCGCTCTGGCGATGGACTACGGCGCGGACGGCGTCCGCATCAATGCGATCTGCCCGGGCTTTACCTTTACCGATCTGACGGAAGATACTAAACAGGATCCGGCGCTGCTTGAGCGCTTTTACGATCGTATTCCACTGCGTCGCGCGGGTGAGGCGGATGATATCGCCAGGGCTATTGTCTTTATTGCCAGCGATGAGGCGAGCTATATTACCGGCGTCAATCTGCCGGTCGATGGCGGGCTGACCGCATCAAACGGACAGCCTAAACAGGCATAATCCTCAGGGCAGCGTCTTAACGCTGCCCTTTTTTAATTCAGACTACCCCGCTTTTATTCCCGCCCTTATCTGCTTTCCCGGAAAAAAGAGCCCGGCGCTTAATGTTTTGGCGTATGACGGGTTGGCGTGGCAGCGCGTGCCGGTTTAATTACCGTACTGCTGCCCGGACAAATAAAAGTACTCAGGCAGGCATTACAGAGAATGGCATTGGCATGATGTATTTTCGCCACAGCCAGCGCCTGCTGACGGGTATAAAGCGAACCAATAAACACGCGCTTATCGTTCTTTGACAGATTAACGCAACCTTCTTTGTGTAAAATCCATCCACCCATGGGACGCGGGCACAGATAATAATAGCTGGCTTTGAGCATGGTAGTCATCCTGATAGTTGCTGTATGTGTCTTAAAAAAACGAACCAAAATTCGTAAGAGATTTTATTTGTAATCTGAAGCTTTATTAAACTAACTGAGAATTATCCCTAAAACCACTTTATTACAGAGGGCGGACTGACTTTGAGAATATGCCCTTTTTACCCGCTTCACTCGCTTCAGCTATTTATCGCCGCCGCTCTCCGCCTGCCGCTTCAGCGCGTCATAAGCATTTACTGTGCTAATGCATACCAGAACAGCGAAAAACTATAATTATCTATAAATATCATATATTTAATAAAAAAACCTTACGGAAAATCCGCTTCTGCCGTCCGGGTCATATCAGACGCAGCGCTGGAATCACTTACCCCCGCAGGGGTAATTATGAGTATTAATGAACTGAAGCTGAAAAAGTGTGAAAGCGACAGAGCGCGCGCCTTTAAGCGGAACGCTAAATCCTCCGGCTTCGCGGATTTATCAATACCGGTGGACGCATCCAGCCGTGCCCGGTTTGCAAAAGTAAAACGAACGGTTTACTTTTAAAGGATGAAAAAACGCGATGACATCATTCAGGCTGCCGAGCGGCTGTTTTACACCCACGGGTTCCACGCCACCAGTACCGACCAGCTCTGTCGCGAAGCGGGCGTCTCCACCCGAACCTTCTATCATCACTTTCCCTCACGCGAGGCGATGACCGCTGCGGTGATGGCGGCGCGTGAGCAGCGCTTTATGGCTGAGCTGCTGCCGGCCCACCAGCCGGAGGCGATCGCGCAGCTGTTTAGCGTGCTGGCCAGCTGGACCGGGGCAAACGGTGCGCACGGCTGCTTCTTCCTTAAAGCCTGGGGAGAATATGCCGGACGGGATCAGGCGCTGGCAGAGCAGGCGCTGGCATTCCGCGCCGCCATGCGCCGCTACATCACCGACTGTGTAACCTGCCTGCACGGTGCCGAAGATCGATCATTGAGCGATGCCATCTGGATGCTTTTTGAAGGGGCGATTACCACCGCGCTGATTACCGGCCCCGCCGCCGCGCAGCATGCGGCGCAGATCGCCAGCCAGCTGCTGCTTCAGAAAGGGGCTTCCTGATGAGGTCGCCTGCTGCCCTGGCTCTGACCGGCTTCAGCCTGATCGCGGTGACTTATGGCATGGCCCGCTTTTCATGGGGGTTGATGCTGCCCGCCATATCGGCAGCGATCCCGTTAAGCCCGCAGCAGACGGGTCTGCTCTCTGCCTGCAGCTTTGTCTCTTACTGTCTGACCATTCTCAGCGCCGCGGCGCTGGCCCGGCGCTACGGTGCGCGGCTGACGGCGCTACTCGCCTCACTCTGTGCGACGGCAGGTCTGCTGCTGCTTGCCCTCGCCACCTCGCCGCTGCTGCTGGCGGCCGGGCTCTTTATCGCCAGATTCAGTTCCGGCCTGGCGTCTCCCGCCCTGGCGGCGGCAGTCAGTGCCTGTGTGCCCGCGGCGCGCCAGCCACGCATCAACACCCTGATCAATGCCGGTACCAGCGCAGGAATTATCCTCTCCGTTATCATTCTCGGCACGCTGCCGGGCGGCTGGCGCGCCGCCTGCGGGCTCTTCGCCCTGCTCGCTCTGGCCTGTGCGCTGCCGGTGATGCGTCACATATCCTCTCACACCGCTGCTCAGAGGCCGCAGAGGCGTCACGGGCAGCCGCGCCTGTACTGCCGCGCGCTGCGGCGGCTGATGGGCATTGCGCTTGTTTCAGGCCTGATCAGTGCGGCCTGGTGGAGTTTTGGATCGGTGCTGCTGCGTCAGCACGTCGGCGTGGATGCGGAGAGCGCCCGTTTGCTCTGGCTGATTGCCGGAGGAGCGGGCATTGCCGGTGTGCTTACCGGCCCGCTGGCTGCCCGTATCGGACTGAATGGGGTCTACCGGCTCGCGCTGTGCGGAATGGCCGTGCCGCTGCTGGTGCTGGCCCTGAGCCGGGGCGACTCTGCGGGCTTAATGGTGGCGGTGGCCTGTTGTGGCGCGGGCTATGTCACGCTGTCAGGGGTGTTACTGGTCTGGGGCGCACAGGCCACCGCTGACGATCCGGCAACCGGTGTCGGGATGCTGTTCTTCATGCTGGCGGCAGGTCAGGTGGTGGGATCGCTGCTGTTTGGCCAGCTCTATGCCGCGCTGGGCGCCATTACGGCTTTGACGCTGTTTGCTGCCAGTGCCCTGCTGCTGCTGTTTGTTGCCCCGCGCCGTGTGAAAGCGCCACAGCGCGATCGGCGGCAGCCGTGAACAGAGCGAAAAGAGGGATAACGCACATTTTCTGGCGAATTAATATGACCTCCGCACGCGGAGGTTATTAAGCGTGGCGGGCGATAGCGGAATTAATCAGTTCAGCGCCCGGATATTATTAATGCGCGGATTAATCGTCTGCTCAGTTAAATCGTCATCGGCACCAAGATAATAAGGCACGACGCAATGCCTGCCATCTTTGGTAAAAATAATCTGGTTATCGTGCAGAAATAGCGCAGTGAAATGACCGAGCACCACACCATTTAATTCAAAGCAGTGATTTCTCGCGGCGCGCAGCCCCTGCTTACTTTTCAGAAAATCAACAAATCGCATCACGCCACACCCCCGGATATTAAATCAGCTCAACCGAAACCGCAGAGATAATAGCCCTAACCCCGGAATGAATCATCCGGCTGGCGCGGTTTTCAGAAAAGGCTTAATACCCCCGGATATTGCCTCCTTCATGCTGCCTGGCATTCTGCCCTCCGATTTGCCAGGATTAATCCTGGTAAGCGAGCCGACAGGAGAGAATGCGCACCCGCAAGATTTTCATTGCGTCCCCTGACGACCCGCTATACCGTTGTTTTTTCACCGGGTAAAGCCGTTAAAGATAATACCGGAGCGTGACAATGGAAATTTTTGCAGCAGAGGATGTTCATATCCCGGCGATTCAGCAGATTTACGCCTGGCATGTTCTTAATGGCACCGGCTCCTTTGAGACGGTTCCGCCTGATGTCGCCGAAATCGCCGGGCGGATGCACAAGATTCAGCAGGCGGGCCTGCCGTGGTTTATCGCCGTCAGCGACGGTGAGGTGCGCGGTTTCTGCTATCTGGCCCCCTATCGTCCGCGCCATGCGTACCGGCACACGCTGGAAGATTCGATCTATATCGATCCGGGATTTCAGCAGCGTGGCGTCGGGTCACGCCTGTTACATCATGCGATTGCCTGGGCAGAGCAGGCGGGGTTTCGTCAGCTGATCGCTAACGTAGGCGACAGCGGGAACCAGGGCTCCATTGCGCTGCATCGCGCAGCGGGCTTTGAGATGACCGGCATCCTGCGTTCGGTCGGGTTCAAACAGGGCCGCTGGCTGGATACGGTTTTTATGCAGCGTGCGCTGGGAAAAGGTGATTCAGCGCTTCCTGTCGACTAAAATAGTTCCAGAGTAAGAAAGGCGCACTCCCCCTCGTTCTCCCCAGGAGAACCTTCTGGTAAGGTGTGTTAACAAAAAATAAAAAATCCCGGAAATCTTTATGTTGTCGACAATCATCTACAGAAGCCACATCACTGAAAATGTGTCACTGGGGCTTCTGCATGATTTGGCATTAAAAGCGAACAAAATCAACAAATCATCCAGCGTCACCGGGATTCTGTTGTTCAATGGAACACACTTTTTTCAGCTGCTGGAAGGTCCGGAAGCGGCCGTAAAAGCGGTCTATAACCGGATTTGCCAGGATCCGCGCCATCATAATCTGGTTGAACTGTTGCGCGACTACGCGCCAGCGCGACGGTTTGGTCACGTCGGTATGGAACTGTTCGATCTCCGTCTGCACGATAAAGAGACGGTACTGGAAGCGGTGCTGGAGAAATGCACCACCCGCTACCAGATGACCTATTCCGACCGCGCCCTGCAGTTCCTGCGCACCTTTGTCGAAGCGCGGGAAAAAGAGAACTATTTTGAGATCCCTTCTGCCAGCGGCTGGACCTTTATCCGCGACGAGTCAGAGCAGCGTGAAGGCGATGCCGCACTGATGGCGACGGATGAGGTCAGCTTCGCGTTTCAGCCGATCGTCGATCCTTTTGCCTGTGAAATCGTTTCACTGGAGGCACTGCTGCGCGGCCCGCAGGGTGAACCGCCACTGGATTATTTTGCCGGACTGTCACGTGAACAGCTCTATCAGACCGATCTGCAGTCGAAAAAAACCGCGTTTGCTCAGGCAAAACAGCTGGGGATTGAGGGGATGACCCTGTCGATCAACCTGCTGCCGATGACCCTGGTGGAAGTGCCCGATGCGGTTCCGTTTTTGCTGGAGGCGATCGCGGCCCAGGGGCTGGTGCCGGAGCAGATCATGGTGGAGTTCACCGAGAATGAAATTATCTCGCAGCCGGATGCCTTTGAAGCGGCCCTTCGCCAGCTGAAGGCGGCGGGCATCAGCCTCGCGCTGGACGATTTTGGCGCCGGCTTCGCCGGGCTGTCGCTGCTGACCCGCATTCAGCCCGACAAGATCAAGATTGACCGGGCGATTATCTCAGGCGTGCATAAAAGCGGACCGAAGCAGGCGATCATTCATGCGATTCTGAAATGCTGCTCGTCACTGGAGATCGGCGTGATCGCGGAGGGCATCGAACAGCCCGAAGAGTGGATGTGGCTCGAAGCGGCAGGCGTGACCCAGTTTCAGGGCTTCCTCTTCTCAAAACCTGAGCTGAACCGCATTGCGGCCGTCGCCTGGCCAGAGCTGCTTTAACCCCCTGCGATTTGGATGATTTTGCGCTTCCCTGCCTTGCCGGATCCCCTGGCGACTGCTAAATAATAAACAGCGCCGGGCGATCATTTTTCTGTCATCTTCGCCCGGCAGAGTCAGTTATTGCCCAGTCTGTGATTACCGATTTAGCAGTCAGATGTTCAGTGTTTAGGCCAGCGCAACGCGCCATGCGTGCGACGTGACTCCAGGGACAGCATTTGAGGAACTGAATGAAGCAAATCATCCGCGGTGATAAAGAACCCTCCCATATCCTGGCAGCAACCCGTGCGCTCGAAGCGCACTACGCCCGCTACGGAGAAGGCAATAAGTACCATCCCATCATCTACTCCATCGCCTACCGCAGCCGTTTTTATCAGGTCGAAGTCATTACCCGACGCGAAACCATGGTGGCAACCGTGATTACCGGCGTCCGTAACCTCACTCATCTCCCCGGTGCCGCCTGACGGTCACCCCTTACCCAGCGGGGGCTGACCGCCCCCGGTTCGCAGGTTAACGCCGGTAGAGCGCATTGGCCGGATAGATGGCGCCAATCACGCTCTTCTCCCGCGCCCCCGTTACCGCAGGCAGATTGCCCGGCAGCCCGGAGAGCGTACGAAACGCCAGCCAGGCAAACGCCAGTGCCTCCATATCGTCACCGCTGATACCCGCCGCATCGGTGGTAGTCACTTCGGTGCCGGGAAGATGAGCAGCCAGGCGCGCCATCAGCAGCGGATTGCGGCTGCCGCCGCCGCACACCAGCAGACGGTCACAGCCATCGTTGAGCAATATCTGCTGGGTGATGGTTATGGCGGTCAGCTCCACCAGCGTCGCCTGCACATCCTGCGGAGCCAGCCCCGGGAAATAGCGCAGATGCTGCTCCAGCCAGCCCAGATTAAAGTGCTCGCGCCCGGTGCTTTTCGGTGGCGGCAGCGCAAACCAGGGCTCCCTTAAGAGCGCCTCCAGCAGCGCCGGAACCCGCGTACCGCTTCGCGCCCACTGCGCATCTTTGTCATACGGCAGACCCTGATTCCGCCAGATCCAGGCATCCAGCAGCATATTACCGGGACCGGTATCGAAACCCCGCACCGGCTGCCCCGGTATCAGCAGCGAAAGGTTGGCGATGCCGCCAATATTCAGCACCATGCGGCGTTCCGTGGCATCCATCAGCAGGGCCTGATGAAAAGCCGGCACCAGCGGTGCGCCCTGCCCACCCAGCGCCATGTCACGGCGACGGAAGTCGCCCACCACCGTGACGCCGGTCGCCGCCACAATCTGGTTGTTGTCGCCAATCTGCAGGGTGTTGGGCGCGTCGCTCTGCGGCTCATGCCAGACGGTCTGACCGTGACAGCCAATCGCCGTGATATCGCTGGCCTCAAGGGATTCGCGCTTCATCAGCGTGACGACCGCCTCGGCAAACAGCTGGCCGAGACGGGTGTCCAGCTGCCCCAGCTGCGACAGCGTCAGGGATTGTCCCTGACAAATCGCGAGGATCGCCTGGCGCAGCCCGGCGGGGATAGGATGCGAATAGCTCGCCTGCTGAGCCACCATATTTTCGTCAATGGCCGCCAGCACCACATCCACTCCATCCAGGCTGGTGCCTGACATTACTCCGATATAGCGTCCTGATTTCATAGCCATTCCTTACATCCGGCGGGAGGTGCAATTTATCTGCGGCTAGCCTGACAAATTACACCCGCTAATTCTATGATTAATTTGTTTTTATCCAAATGTGCTGACCGATAACGCCGCGGGACGATTTTTGATCCACGATTGAATTATTGTTGATCTTACATAGTCTATGCTTCGTTCAACCGTGTTTTATTCGGACAGGGATTAATTTGCCAGGTTTGTGTCTTATACTGTGAGCAGGATACAGCGGTAAACGTGGCGCCTTCTCGACTAAAGGAGTTTCAGATGATTAAGCGTGTAATTGTGGTCGCTCTGACCGGTGTCATGCTGGCAGGTTGTAGCAATACCAGTACGCTGTCGGGTGATACCTACAGTGCCAGTGAAGCCAAGCAGGTGCAGAGCGTCTCTTACGGTACGTTAGTTTCCGTTCGCCCGGTGAAAATCCAGGGTGGCGATGAGAGTAACGTTATCGGTGCCATCGGCGGTGCCGTGCTGGGTGGCTTCCTGGGTAACACGATTGGCGGCGGCGCAGGTCGTAGCCTGGCGACAGCCGGTGGTGCGGTGCTGGGCGGCGTTGCGGGCCAGGGCGTTCAGGGCGCAATCAATAAAACCGATGGCGTTGAGCTGGAAATCCGCAAGGATGACGGCAACACCATCATGGTGGTTCAGAAACAGGCCGCCTCACGCTACTCCGTTGGCCAGCGTGTCGTGATGGCCTCTAACGGCAGCCAGGTCACCGTTTCACCTCGCTGAGATAGCAAAAAAAAACCGACGCCTGGGCGTCGGTTTTTTATTTCTCTTTGTTCTGCAGTTCGAGAATGTTTTTCTCAAGCCGGGCGATAAGCGTCACCATCTGGCTGATCTCTTCCCGACTGATGCCGGACAAAATGTCGTCCCGCGTCTCATCAATCACGCTCTCCACCTGCTCAATGATAGGCTCCGCCTGCTGCGTGAGTTTAATGCGCTTGGCGCGACGATCGCTGGCACAGGTCGAGCGGGTAATTAACCCTTTTTCTTCCAGCTGATCCAGCGTGCGGACCAGGGAGGGCTGTTCAATGCCAATCGCCTTGGCTAACTGGATCTGCGACTGTTCGGGCGGCAGTTGATGAATATTGTGCAGCGTCACCCAGTGAGTCTGAGTCAGCTCAAGCGGCTTCAGCCGCTGATCAATCAACGCGCGCCAGATGCGCACCAGGCGAGATAAATCCGTTCCGAGGGGCGTATCCATTTCATCTCCTTATAATTAGCTTGCTAGCTATCAAGCCAGATTCTACACTATTCTGCGAGTTTACAGGACAAATTACAAATCCCGGGCCAGGCCAGGAAATCGCGGCAGCGCTCTCCCCCTGCCGTTTGGGTTAACGAGGGATGTTATCACGTGCTCACCTCCGCTTTTTCAGGCGCGAAACCGCTGACCGATCTGGTCGTGGGCGCCTCACTGTTTTTTCCGCCGCTATTCAAAGCGGTGCTTCTTGGCTTCTTTTTCTGGCTGCTGATCCACCCCCTGGTGCGCGGCTGGATCTACTCCGGCGACGTCTGGCATCCCACCCTGTTTGATCTCTCCCTGTTTGTGCTGTGCGTTACCGCCGCACTCTGGCTCATCGGTCACGGATAATCGATATGAAATTTAACGCGGTAAAATATTTTTCCACCCTCATCGTCTTCGCCCTGGCGCTGCTGGCGGGGGGCTGGCTCTGGAACTACTACATGCAGTCCCCGTGGACCCGCGACGGTAAGGTGCGGGCAGAGCTGGTGGATATTACGCCTCAGGTGTCGGGCCGGATTGCTCAGCTCAGCGTCACCGATAATCAGTTTGTCCATCAGGGCCAGCAGCTGCTGACGCTCGACCCGGTGCCGTGGCAGATTGCGCTCGACAACGCCGCCGCCCAGCTGAGCAAAGCGCAGGCGGATCTGGCGAAAGCGCAGCATGAATTTAACCGGCGCGCTCATCTGCCGCGTAACATTATCTCTGCAGAAGATCTCGATGCGGCACGCCTCAGCGCCGGAGCCGCGGCTGCCAGTGCCAAAGCGGCGCAGGCGGAATGGGAGCGGGCACGCTGGAACCTGCAGCAGACGACGCTGACCGCCCCGACAGATGGCTGGATCACCAATCTGACGCTGCGGCCGGGCAACTATGCCGCGGCGGGAACGCCCCTGTTTGCGCTGGTGGACAGTCACTCTTACTACGTGATGGGCTATTTTGAAGAGACCAAGCTGCGCCATATTCATCCGGGCGCCGCAGCACAGGTGGTGCTCTACAGCAATGGCGCACAGCTGCAGGGCCAGGTGGAGAGCATAGGTCGCGCCATTTACGACCAGAGCATTGAGACGGACAGCGGTCTGGTGCCCGATATCAAACCCAATGTGCCCTGGGTACGGCTGGCGCAGCGGGTGCCGGTGCGCATTCGTCTCGACCCGCTTCCGGCACACACTGAGCTGATTGCCGGTACCAGCTGCACCATCTCCATCCAGCCATGAATATGCAGTGGCTGGCCTGGGATCAGCTGCCCTGGATTAAGGCGACGGGTGGACAGTGGCGCTACGCGTTGCGCAACGCAATATCGATGTGTCTGGCGCTGAGTATCGCCTACGGTCTGGATCTTGATGAACCTTACTGGGCGATGACCTCTGCCGCCGTCATCAGCTTTCCCACGGTCGGCGGGGCAATCAGTAAAAGCCTCGGCCGCATCGCCGGCAGCCTGGTCGGGGCGAGCGCCGCCCTGCTGATTGCCGGTCACACGCTGAATGAACCGTGGCTGTTCACCTTTGCCATTGCCGGCTGGCTGGCGCTCTGCACCGGCATTGCCAGCCACTATCAGAATAATGTCGCCTACGCCTTCTCCCTGGCCGGTTATACCGCCGCCATCATCGCCTTCAGCAGCGTCAATATTACGGACATTACCGCATTGTGGACCATCGCCCAGGCGCGCGTCTGCGAAGTGATCTCCGGCATACTGTGCGCCGGATTGATGATGATGGTGCTGCCGAGCACTTCCGATGGTGAGACGCTGATCACCTCGCTGAAGCAGATGCACGCCCGGCTGCTGGAACATGCGGTCCTGCTGCTGCAGCCTTCCGCCAGTGAGGGGATCCGCACCGCGCATGAGACGGTCATCAGCCAGATCCTGACCATGAATCTGCTGCGCATTCAGGCGTTCTGGAGTCACTATCGCTTTCGCCGCCAGAACAACGTCCTGAACTATGTGCTGCACCAGCAGCTGCGTCTTACCAGCGTGCTCTCCAGTCTGCGCCGCATGCTGCTGAACTGGCCCGACGCCCCTGCCGCGCTGTTTGAGGCGCTGCAACAGCTGCTGGCGGAGCTGGCGAAACCGGACTGCGACAAATACCGGCTGGCACAGATCCTGCGCAGCGTGACACCGGCGGCGTCGGGCGACTATCGCCAGCGCGCGTTCTCTCACCGGCTGCGCTACTTCTGCTGGATGTACCTCAACGTGCTGCGCTGGATCAGGCTGCTGGATCGTGCCGATGCGGATACCCGCTTTCAGCCTCCGCCGGTTCCGGCGCTGGCGCGCGACAGTGACAGCGCCGAAGCGGGCTGGAGCGCCCTGCGCACCTTCTGCGTTATCGTGCTGGGCTGCGCCTTCTGGATCAATACGCAGTGGTCTTCAGGCGCTTCCGCCCTGACTCTGACCGCGATCGCCTGTGTGCTCTACGCCTCTGCGCCCTCACCCGGCGGCAGCGTGACGCTGCTGCTGAAAACGCTGCTCTGGCTGTTTGCCTTCAGTTTTGTGATGAAGTTCGGCCTGATGGTGCAGATCAGCCTGCTGTGGCCCTTTTTACTGGTTCTGTTTCCGCTGCTGGTGACGCTGCAACTCTTTAAGTTACAGCAGAAACAGCGTGCCGGGATGTGGGGACAGTTCATCGTCTTTATGGGCTCGTTTATCGCGGTCACTAACCCGCCCGTCTGGGACTATCAGGCGTTCTTCAACGATAATATTGCCAAAGTGTGCGGGGTACTGCTTGCCTGGCTGGCTTTCCAGATCCTGCGCCCCAGCTCCGATGCCCGGCGCAGCCGACGGCATATCCGGGCACTGCGGCTGGCGTTCCTCGATCAGCTGCGGCGACACCCCCGGCTCAGCGAAAGTCGCTTTGAATCGCAGATCTACCATCGCATCAGCCAGCTCAGTCACAGCCGGGATGAACAGGCGCGGGTCTGGCTGCTGCGCTGGGGGGTGGTGCTGCTCAACTGCTCGCATATCGTCTGGCAGCTGCGTGACTGGGATGCCGGTCCGGCGTCGCTGCTGCGGTTTCGCGATGAGAGCCTGCAGAATTTACAGCAGATTATCAGCAGCCGTGGCGTGCAGCACAGCTCGCTTGATCGGATGCTGCTGGAACTGGAGGAGACGATCGCCTCGCTGCTGGCGCAGGGCAGCAACGAGGCCAGTGAACTGGCGGGAATTATCTGGCGCCTGCGCTGTTCGCTGGCACAGCTGAAACAGGCGGTACCGGCCTGACTACTGACAATACTGCTGTTGCTGGCGGTTAAAATCGTCCTGCAGCTGTTGCAGCGTTTTGTGCCCCTCAAAACGGGTCTTATCCATCTCGGTCATCGGTTCGATCACCAGCGCTTTCTCATCCGGTGAGAAGATAAAGCGGCGCGTCAGTTCGCTGCCGGTGAAGCTCTGACCGTGAATGCCGCCGCACACCATGGTCATGGTGCGGCGATAAATCGTAGTTTCAGTGAAATTGGTTTCCGTGGCGCTGCGGAAGACCTGATCGCACCCCTTCGCTTCCAGCTGGCGCACCGTGCTGCGGCTCAGCCATTCACGACCTTTGGCAATCTTTTCGCAGGTGACACGCATCGGGCTGGTATCGATGGTGCGCTGAAGCTCCCGCCCGGTTTCAGTAACCAGTTGCGTATCATTGGGTTTATCGCATCCCACCAGCAGCAGACTCAGCAGTAATGCGCCCTTGAATTTCATGTTCCTGCTCCTTTCCCCATCACGCTTTCGTACCTGAATCAATATCATAGGGGGGAAATGCAGGGGATGGTACAACAATTAATAAACCGGCAGGAGAAAAGCGGGCGGCTGGCATGGGCCGCCCGGAAATTCAGATAACGCCGCAGGCGTAACGTGCCCCGCCACCGCCCAGCGGTTTGGGATGGTCGGCATGGTTGTCACCGCCGACATGGACCATCAGCGCTTTGCCTTTAATCTCACTCAGCGACTTCAGTCGTGGTGCCAGTACCGGATAGGTTGCGTTACCCTGGTCATCAACATAGACCGCAGGCAGGTCGCCCAGATGCCCTTCCGCATACGGCCCCAGATGTTTGCCGGTGTTAGCCGGATCGAGATGCCCACCGGCCGCCCCGGCGGCCACCACTTTGCCCTCAGACTCGCCCGGCTCACAGCTGCCTTTGGCATGGACATGGAATCCATGAATGCCCGGCGTCAGCCCTTTCAGATCCGGTGTGAACTGCAGCCCATACTCTGTCTCATCAATCTTTACGGTGCCCAGCGATTTCCCTATGCCCTCAGCGGTGACCTGATGAACCGTCACCTGTTCACTGGCGGCGTGGGCTGACCCACAGGCGATCAGCGCGAATAGCGCGACTGCTTTCATTTTCATGATGACTCCGTTTGCATACCAGGGTGTGCAATAAGTCTGGCCGCTGTTGCGCTAGTTTGCTGAAAATTGACGCACTTTTACGCTTCAGGGCACATCGTAGCCCAGCGCGGCCTTACGAATGCAGAACCACTGCTGACGTGACAGCGTCACGCTCAGCGCACCAGCCGCGTCGCTGACCCGCGCCGTTTTGCCCGACCCGATGATCGGCAGCGGACGCGACGGCAGCATCAGAATCCAGGCATAGACCACCTGATCCAGGCTGCTCGCCCCGGTCTCCTGACGCACCCGCTCCAGTTCATCGCGCAGTGGCTGGAAGTGGGGATCGTTAAACAGGCGACCGCCACCCAGACAGGACCAGGCCATCGGCCGGATACGCAGTTGCTGACACTGATCCAGCGATCCATCCAGCAATCCGCTCTGCTGCACAGGGGAGATCTCCAGCTGGTTAGTGACCAGCGAGAACGGCAGGCGGGACTGCAGCAGGGAGAACTGGGCCGGGGTAAAGTTGGAGACGCCAAAGTGCAGTACCTTGCCGCTCTGATGCAGAGCCATAAAGGCATCGGCGACCTGATCCGCGTCCATCAGCGGATCGGGACGATGGATCAGCAGCAGGTCGAGACGATCGGTGTGCAGGTGACGCAGCGAGTTTTCTGCACTCTGGACGATATGCTGTTTATCGGTGATGTAGTGACCAATCTGGTTTTCCGGGCGGGCGCGGGTAGCGATGCCGCATTTGGTCACAATCTGCAGCCGATCGCGCAGGCCGGGGGCCAGCTTCAGCGCCTCACCAAACGCCGCTTCACACTGATAGTCACCATAGATATCGGCGTGATCAACGGTGGTAATACCGAGGCTGAGGTGATGCTCAATAAATGCGAGCCGCTCCTGAGGCGACATGCCCCACTCCATCAGACGCCAGTACCCCATAACCAGCGGTGAAAAATCGGGCCCCTGCAGAGCAATGGCTTGCGGTTGTGACATGACGATCTCCCTGTTGCACGTTGGCTGACATTAGCGTGTCAGAGAGTATAACGGAAAGCGCCAGGCCGTCAGAATAACTCCGGCTGCTGCGGTGCGGGTGGCTCTTCGCCCTTTTGCTGGCGCAGCAGACGCTGACGCCGCATCTGGCACAGGCGAATCACCTCGCGCTTCTGGGCATCACTGAAGCGCAGCCAGTTGAACCGCTCATCGCGGCTGCGTAAACATCCCAGGCAATAGCCGCGCGCATCGCTCTCGCAGATGCCGCGACAGGGGCTGGGAACCGGGAAAAACTCAAGCTGCTCGGCCACTACGTCTCCGGAGTCACAGAATAACCAGTCAAAGTAACAGCGTAGCCTGGTTGCACAGGAAATGAGCCTCAGCCGGTCACAATAATCGGGTTGTCGCGCGAACGGGTGAACACTCTGTGCCATCATGTGGGCCGATCGTTGCAACTGACCGACTGGTCTACTACTCTCAGTGCCATGAATAAGACGCCACAACGCAACGAAACCCGCGAGCACCTGCTTCAGACAGGTGAGCAACTCTGTCTGCAACGCGGGTTCACCGGAATGGGCTTAAGCGAACTGCTGTCACAGGCGGCCGTACCAAAAGGCTCCTTCTACTATTACTTCCGTTCCAAGGAGGCGTTTGGCGTGGCGTTACTGGAACGCTACTTTGCACGCTTCCTGCAGGATGTGGAATTACAGCTCAGCCGGACGGATGGCACCCCGCGCGAACGCCTGCTCAACCACTTCCGTTTAGCGGTCGATCTGTTCGTTCAGCAGGGCCACATTGTGGGTTGCCTGGGCGTGAAAGTCTCTGCGGAAGTCTGCGATCTCTCTGAGCCGATGCGCGATGCCCTGCAGCAGGGTGCGGCGAAAATCACCGCGCTCTATGCGCGGACGCTGACTGAGGCGGTGCAGCAGGAGTCGCTGAACCTGCCGCAGCCGCCTGCACAGATGGCGGAGTTGCTGTCGCTGCTCTGGCTGGGTGCCAGCCTGCAGAGCAAAATTTCCCGCGAGGCGCAGCCCCTGCGCCTCGCACTGAGTACCATCGAACAGTGGCTAGAACACCACTGATTTTTAAAAAACGTGTTTGTAGACGACTGGTCTACTAATCAGGAGCTATTATGGCGAGTACCCAGCTGTTTCGTCCGCTGAAAGTTGGCGCAATTACCGTCCCAAACCGCGTCTTTATGGCACCGCTGACCCGTCTGCGCAGCATTGAGCCAGGCGATATCCCGACGCCGATGATGGCGGAATATTACTGCCAGCGCGCCAGCGCCGGTCTGATCATCACCGAAGCCACGCAGGTCTCTTTCCAGGCCAAAGGCTATGCCGGTGCGCCGGGTTTACATACCCAGCCGCAGATTGCGGCGTGGAAACGCATTAACGAAGGCGTACATCAGGCGGGCGGCCACACCGCCGTGCAGCTGTGGCACACCGGTCGTATTTCCCACAACAGCGTTCAGCCGGAAGGTAAAGCCCCGGTCGCCCCGTCGGCGATTGCAGCGGGTACCCGAACCTCACTGCGTGCTGAAGATGGCAGCGTCTACCGCGAAGAGACCTCAGAGCCACGTGAACTGACGATTCCTGAGATCCAGCAGATCGTGGCCGATTTCGGCCAGGCGGCCGCGAATGCGCGTGAGGCGGATTTTGACCTGCTTGAGCTGCACTCGGCACACGGTTACCTGATGCATCAGTTCCTGGCCCCGGATTCCAACCAGCGTACCGACGAATATGGCGGCAGCATCGAAAAACGCGGTCGTTTCGCGCTGGAAGTGGTGGATGCGGTCATTGCAAACTGGTCAGCCGATCGTATCGGTATCCGCGTTTCGCCGATCGGCAGCTTCCAGAATCTGGATAACGGCCCGGATGAAGAAGAAGCGGCGCTGTGGTACATCGGCGAGCTGGCGAAACGCAACATCGCCTACCTGCACCTTTCAGAACCAGACTGGGCCGGCGGCAAGCCTTACACGGATGCCTTCCGTCAGAAAGTACGTGACCTGTTCCCGGGTGCCATTATCGGTGCCGGTGCCTACACGGTCGAGAAAGCGGATGATTTGATTGGTCGCGGTCTGATCGATGCCGTCGCGTTTGGTCGCGACTACATCGCGAACCCGGATCTGGTTGAGCGTCTGCAGCAGGATGCTCCTCTGAATCCTCAGCGTCCGGAAAGCTTCTATGGCGGCGGCGCGGAAGGCTACATCGACTACCCGACACTGTAAACCTGTCTGGCTGCCGTCCGGGACGATGACGGCGGCCATTATTCAATGGCGATTTTCATCGCTATACTTAGCGCCTGGGTCATCCGGCGATGGCGTTTTACTTCAAAGAGGATGTTATGCGTTTACTACATACCATGCTGCGCGTTGGCGATCTGCAACGTTCAATTGATTTCTACACCCGTGTGCTGGGCATGCGCGTGCTGCGTCAGAGCGAAAACACCGAATATAAATATACCCTGGCTTTTGTGGGCTACACCGACGAAAGCGAAGGCGCGGTTATCGAACTGACCTATAACTGGGGCGTGGACAAGTATGATCTCGGCAACGCCTATGGTCATATCGCGCTGGGCGTGGATGACGCGGCTGCCGCCTGCGAACGTATCCGTCAGAATGGCGGTAACGTGACGCGTGAAGCGGGCCCGGTGAAGGGTGGCTCCACCATTATCGCTTTTGTTGAAGATCCGGACGGCTACAAAATCGAGCTGATCGAAAACAAAGATGCCGGTAAAGGCCTCGGCAACTGATCCTGCCGCCAGCCTGCCCACCCGGGCGGGCTGAATCCCCTTCTCTGCGCTTCATCTGCTGCACCCGGCCCCGTTTTTTGCCATAATGCGCGCTGCCCTTTTCCTGCAACGAGATCCTGATGTCTGAATCGAATTCCCCTAATGCACTCAATCAACGTTTCCGTGGCTTCTATCCGGTGGTCATCGACGTGGAAACCGCCGGTTTCAACGCACAAACCGATGCGTTACTGGAAATTGCCGCTATCACGCTGAAAATGGATGAAGAGGGATGGATTCAGACAGACCAGACGCTGCATTTTAACGTCGAACCTTTTGTCGGCTCGCTGCTGCACCCTGAAGCGCTGGCCTTTACCGGTATCGATCCCGGCAATCCGCTGCGCGGTGCCGTCAGTGAATATGAAGCGCTGCACGCCATTTTTAAAATGGTGCGTAAGGGGATCAAGGACAGCGGCTGCAATCGCGCCATCATGGTGGCGCACAACGCCACGTTTGACCTGAACTTTATGTCTGCGGCGGCTGAACGTGCCAGCCTGAAACGCAACCCGTTCCACCCCTTTGCCACCTTTGACACGGCAGCCCTGAGTGGGCTGGTGCTGGGTCAGACCGTGCTGGCGAAGGCGTGTATCGCTGCGGGAATGGAGTTTGACAGCAGTCAGGCACACTCGGCGCTGTATGATACGCAGCAGACCGCAACGCTGTTCTGTGAGCTGGTGAACCGCTGGAAGCGGTTAGGTGGCTGGCCCCTGCCCTTTGCCGAAGGCGATGCAGACGCCAGCGCCTCCGTCTGAGGAATGCCACAACGAAAAAGGCCGACATTGCGTCGGCCTTTTTTTATTCTGCTTCTTTGAATTTTTCTGCGGTCTCTTTAATCAGCGACTGCAGTTCACCACGCTGTAACATCTCAACGATGATGTCGCATCCACCGACCAGTTCACCGTCTACCCACAGCTGCGGGAAGGTTGGCCAGTTGGCGTACTTTGGCAGTTCTGCACGAATGTCCGGGTTCTGCAGAATATCCACGTAAGCAAAACGCTCACCGCAGGCTGACAGTGCCTGCACCGCCTGTGCAGAGAAGCCGCAGCTTGGCAGCTTCGGAGAACCTTTCATGTACAGCAGGATCGGGTTTTCTGCGATCTGGCGCTGAATTTTTTCTACAGTACTCATAATTGCCTTCCTTAATTCGTCACTTCGTGTTTGTTTATTGTAGCGACTTCGCAGCGTGACTGAAAACGAGATTTTGATCGCTGCCTGCTGAAATCGCCATCCTGGTTAAGTCATGACAGGCACAGCGTGAATTTCTGATTATTAACAGCCGGTAACAGATTAATAATTCGTAATAATTTCGTTGATATAAGACGCTGAAAATGTTCATTTTCAGCACAATCGCGTGGGTTGCAAAGATTAACAATAAAAGGCATTACAGTTTTTAAAAGAACTGGACTAGAATGGCTTCGGCGCTGATCCTGGATCAGATTAATCTCAACTTTGTCGCGGTGCGTAGTGGCCCTGACAACTTAACTACTTAATGGACTATGCGTTTAATCATTACGCTTTTTATGCTGGCCTTTGCGCAACTGTTCTTCAACATCGCCGCCGCGTCTCCGCACGCTCCGGTGAACGTCAGTACGCATAAAGCAGAGAAAAAGAGTGCGCGCGAGGATGAGCGCCGCAAACGTCGCGTGGTGAAAACCACGACAAAAAAAACCCGTCTCAGCCCGGTTCAGAAACTCAAAACGAAAAAACAGAAAAAAGTTGAACTGACCGCTAAACAGACACCTGCCAAAAAAACCTCGCTTAAGACCGCCCGACTCAGCACCAAAGAGAAAAAACGCTATGGCCACCAGCGCCTGCTGAAAAACGCGGATGCCAGCGAGACCGGCACCATTAAAATGAGCAAATCTCACCGTCAGCGCTACCAGAAAGCGCGTGAAACAGCGATGACCAAGCTCATGGGCCAGCTGGGCAAACCTTATCAGTGGGGCGGCACCTCCCCCCACACCGGCTTCGACTGCAGCGGTCTGGTCTGGTACGCCTATAAAGATCTGGTGAAGTTTAAAATTCCGCGCACCGCTAACGAGATGTATCACCTGCGTGACGCTGCCCCTATCAAACGTGAGTCACTGGAAAAAGGCGATCTGGTCTTCTTCCGCATTAATGGCCGCGGAACCGCGGATCACGTAGGGGTTTACCTGGGTGACGGCAAGTTTATTCAGTCACCGCGTACCGGCAAAGATATTCAGATCAGTGCGTTAGGGGAAGATTACTGGCAGCGTCACTACATAGGTGCGCGTCGTGTAATGACGCCGAAAACCATTCGCTGAGCTGATGCAGCGTCAGAAAAAAGCCGGGAGAAGTCCCGGCTTTTTTATCAGTGCAGTACAGCGGTAAAACTAAAGGCCACAATCATCAGCAGGCAGCCGACAGTGGTCATTAACGCCAGTTTAAGATCGGTACTCATGGGTTGCTCCTTAACCACATAATCATTGTGGTTATTCTATTTTCCCACAGCTGTGGGTAAAAATCTCGTTTTATCCGTTCAGCCTTGTTAGAATCCCGCCCTTGTTGCGCAACGCGCGCAGCCCTGATTCCGTTTGCGCACTTTTTCGGGCATTTATTCTCCGTCGGCCGCCGGTTTAATGCGCCATAACACGGCATTTTTGCGGAAAATACCCTGAGCAGACGCAAACGTTTAACACTACGCTTATCATACAGTTAGATAAGTCCTGGAGTCCGATTTTCATGGCAACAATTAAAGATGTGGCAAAACGCGCTGGCGTCTCCACGACCACGGTTTCGCACGTCATCAATAAAACCCGCTTCGTGGCTGAAGAGACGCGCGATGCGGTCTGGCAGGCGATCAAGGAACTGCACTACTCGCCGAGCGCCGTGGCGCGCAGCCTGAAGGTGAATCACACCCGGACGCTGGGGCTGCTGGCCACCTCCAGCGAAGCGCCCTATTTCGCTGAGATTATCGAAGCGGTCGAGAATCACTGTTTTGACAAAGGCTATACGCTGATTCTGGGGAATGCGCATAACGATCTGCAAAAACAGCGCGCCTACCTCAGCATGATGGCGCAGAAGCGCGTCGATGGCCTGCTGGTCATGTGCTCTGAATACCCGGACGACCTGCTGCAGATGCTGGAAGAGAACCGCAATATCCCGATGGTGGTGATGGACTGGGGCGAGTCGCGCGCCGACTTCACCGATACGGTGCTGGATAACGCCTTCCAGGGTGGCTATCTGGCGGGACGCTATCTGATTGAGCGCGGCCACCGCGACATCGGTGCCATCCCCGGTCAGATGGAGCGCAACACCGGGGGCGGACGCCATGCCGGTTTCCTTAAGGCGCTGGAAGAGGCGGGCATTCAGCCGCGCGCCGAGTGGATTGTGCAGGGTGACTTTGAGCCGGAGTCGGGCTACCAGGCGATGCAGCAGATCCTGTCGCAGAAGCAGCGCCCGACGGCGGTGTTCTGCGGTGGCGACATCATGGCGATGGGGGCAATTTGCGCCGCTGACGAGATGGGTCTGCGCGTTCCGCAGGACATTTCGGTAATCGGTTATGACAATGTGCGCAACGCGCGCTATTTTGCGCCTGCACTGACCACCGTCCATCAGCCCAAGGCTCAGCTGGGTGAGAAGGCGCTGGATATGCTGCTTGATCGCATTACCAGCAAGCGCGAAGTGTCGCAAACGATTGAAGTCCATCCCACGCTGATTGAACGCCGTTCAGTTGCGGATGGTCCGTTCCGCGACTATCGCCGTTAATCCTCGCTTAACCACTCCTGATTAAGCGTTTGCGCATCACCCAGATAGCTGAGTAACCAGCCTGTTGCCGGTGATGCGCGATCCTCTGCCCAGCTGACACAGCAGGGGCTGTCCGGAAACGCCTGCGGCAGCGTCAGTTCCACCAGCGCGCCGCTGTCGAGCAGTGGCCGGGCCAGATGGCCCGGCACCATCGCCACGCACAATCCCGCCTGCACACACTCCAGCCCGGTTTGCCATTCCGGCACCACCAGCCTGCGCTGATTGTCCAGCGTCCACGTCATGCGCCGCGGCAGCGCCCGTGACGTATCCTCCAGCACCAGCGACGGCCAGTGACGCAGCGTGTCATCATCAATCCGGGTCGCCTGCGTCAGAGGATGATCGGGTGCCACCACGCAGCGCCAGTTGAGCTTCCCCATATCCCGGAACGCAAACCGTCCGCCAACCGGTATCGCCTGGGTCGCACCAATCGCGACATCGACCCGGCCATCGGCCAGGGCATCCCAGACCCCGTTGAAGACCTCATAGCTGATGTGCAGCTCCATGTCCGGGAAGTGGCGATAAAAATCTTTAACCAGCTGCCGGGTACGCTGCGGTTTGGCGATGCGGTCAACGGCAATGCTTAGCTGCCCACGCCAGCCGTTAGCCAGCTGCTGACACTGCTGCCGGGTTGCGAGCATTTTTTTGATGACGCTGCGCCCTTCCCTGACAAAATGCTCTCCCGCCGGGGTCAGTACCACTTCACGGTGCTGACGCTCAAACAGCGGCACCGCCAGCCAGGTTTCCAGCTGGCGAACCGTATAGCTGATGGCAGACGGCACCCGATGTAACTCCTGCGCGGCGGCGCTGAAACTGCCCCCGCGTGCAACCGCGTCAACCACTTCCAATGCATACTCTGACCACATAATCTGCCTTCAAAAATTTTAACAGCAACCGGCAAATATTACCGTTTCACAGCCGCAAACGCACCTTTTACACTCTGCCGCGTTTACCCTGCAAAATGAGAATCTGATGTTGTCGAATAAAGGATTTATGCCCTACCTCGCTCTGCTCAGCATGCTGGGCTTTTTAGCCACCGATATGTACCTGCCCGCCTTTGGCGCGATGCAGGAGACGTTCCGCACCTCGCCCGGCCTGATCAGCGCCAGCATGAGTCTGTTTCTGGCCGGCTTCGCCTGTGGTCAGCTCTTCTGGGGCCCGCTCTCCGATCGCATCGGCCGTAAACCCGTGCTGCTGGCCGGGCTGGCACTGTTCGCCGCTGGCTGTGCGGGTATGCTGTGGGTGAATGATATCTTTCTGATGCTGGCGCTGCGCTTCATTCAGGCGATTGGTGTCTGTGCTGCCGCCGTAAGCTGGCAGGCGCTGGTCATCGACCGCTATCCGGCGGCGCGCGCCAGCAAAGTGTTCGCCACGATCATGCCGCTGGTGGCCCTCTCACCGGCGCTGGCACCGCTGCTGGGGGCCTGGCTGATCGGCCATTTCCACTGGCGTTCGATTTTCCTGGTGCTGACTCTGATTGCGGTGGCGCTGATCCTGGTCACGCTGCGTCTGCCCGCGGTGAAACCCGCTCCGCAGGAGAAAGGGGCACAGCCGGGCTTCTTCACGCTGCTTAAATCCCGCGTCTACAGCGGTAACGTACTGATCTACTCCGCCTGCTCCGCCAGCTTTTTTGCCTGGCTGACCGGCTCACCCTTTATTCTGGCGGGCCTGGGCCTTTCCCCCGCCGACATTGGCCTGAGCTATCTGCCGCAGACGCTCGCCTTTTTAATCGGTGGCTTCGGCTGTCGCGCCCTGCTCAACCGCTTTAACGGCGCCCAGCTGCTGCCCTGGCTGCTGGGGGTCTACAGCCTGAGCATTCTGGCCCTGTTTGCGGTCGCGCTTTCGGGTCAGGGAACGCTGCTCAGCCTCATGGTGCCGTTCTGCGGAATGGCGCTGGCTAACGGAGCGATCTATCCGATTGTGGTCTCCAGTGCGCTGATGCCCTTCCCGCACGCTACCGGCAAAGCCGCCGCGTTGCAGAACACGCTGCAGTTAGGCCTCTGCTTCCTCGCCAGCCTGGCGGTGTCGGCGGGATTAACTCAGGCACTGCTGACCACCACGCTGATCATGACAGTGACGATTCTGCTCGCCCTGATCGGGTACGTCATGCAGCGCGCCGCAAGCGCACAAACTGT
The DNA here is from genome assembly GCF_026541045.1 of Pantoea sp. GM_Pan_3. Lineage (NCBI taxonomy): Bacteria > Pseudomonadati > Pseudomonadota > Gammaproteobacteria > Enterobacterales > Erwiniaceae > Pantoea > Pantoea sp. GM_Pan_3. The sequence continues at coordinate 1,098,833 of NZ_JALNVA010000001.1, forward strand.
TGTTGCCACTGCGCAACCTGCCTGCCAGGATAATCATTAAGCCGCTAAACTTTTAGTTAGCGCCCTAACAATAAGTCATTGAATATTGACCCGCGTGAGAATATACTCATCCGGGTCAACAAATCTGTAATAAATCAACAATATAATAACGTAATAATCTGATTGGCACGCTGTTGCCGGGACGGTATTCGTACGCGTTATTCCCTCTTACCGGCCCTGCTTCAGCCTGTTCCAGTCCTCTGTATCTTACAGATAATCGGTTTGCGGAATCCTCCGTGACGTTTCTCAATGCCTGACGAATTGGCTATTCTTTGTTCAGGTTCAGATTGGACAGGTGGTGGAAAAGCTATGAGTTCATCTTACGCAGAAGCAGTGACTCCTGAAGATAATCATTGGTATCGCATCGTTCACGAACTGCTGGAAAAAGCGGACATCGAAATAAATGGCTCACGTCCATGGGATATCCGCATTCATCATCCCGGTTTTTTTAAGCGTGTTCTGCAGGAGGGATCGCTGGGGCTGGGCGAAAGCTATATGGAGGGATGGTGGGACTGCGACCGTCTGGATATGTTCTTCCACCAGGTGCTTAAACATAAACTGGATCAGCAACTTCCGCACCATTTCAAAGATACCCTGCGCATCGCCGCCGCCCGCTTAACCAACCTGCAGTCCCGCAAGCGGGCCTGGATCGTGGGCAAAGAGCACTACGATCTCGGCAACGATCTCTTTTCACTGATGCTTGACCCCTACATGCAGTACTCCTGTGGCTACTGGAAAGAGGCCACGACGCTGGCGTCGGCGCAGGAAGCCAAGCTGGATATGATTTGTCGTAAATTAGCGCTGGAACCCGGGATGTCGCTGCTGGATATCGGCTGCGGCTGGGGCGGACTGGCGGAATTTGCCGCACGTCATTATGGCGTCAGCGTGCATGGCGTGACCATCTCCGCCGAGCAGCAGAAGCTGGCGCAGCAGCGCTGTGAAGGGCTGGATGTGATGATTCTGCTGCAGGACTATCGCGATCTGAACGAGCAGTTTGACCGCGTGGTGTCGGTCGGTATGTTTGAGCATGTCGGGCCTAAAAACTACGCGACCTATTTCGACGTGGTCGATCGTAATCTTAAGCCTGACGGGATTTTCCTGCTTCACACCATCGGCGCGATTAAAACCGATATGCGCGTTGACCCGTGGATCGATAAGTATATTTTCCCCAACGGCTGCCTGCCTTCGGTGCGTCAGGTGGCCGATGCCAGCGAGCCCCATTTTATTCTGGAGGACTGGCACAACTTTGGCGCAGATTACGACAGGACGCTGATGGCATGGCATGAACGCTTTTTGCAGGCCTGGCCTCAGCTGGCTGAGAGTTATGGCGATCGCTTTAAGCGTATGTTTGCCTACTATCTCAACGCCTGTGCCGGTGCATTCCGCGCGCGCGACATTCAGCTGTGGCAGATCGTCTTCAGTCGTGGCGTAGAGGGGGGACTGCGCGTGGCGCGGTAGAGGAGCCGGTTGCGCCGCAAGGCCTGCCGAAGTCAGACCCGCGTTAACCGCAACGGAGAAGCTAAAGGCGCAGGGAACAGGGTCAGAAGAGGAAAGCGTCACGCGCCAGGGAGGGCGCGTGTCGAGCGTGTCAGGGATGACGGCTTTTGCGTCTTTCCGATCTGACCCTGTTTCCTGCGCAGGTGCAATCTCACAGCGAATCGGGTCAGCGGTTCAACAGGCGCTGTCGCGCCTGATATTAACTCTCTGCGGCAGGTTGCCCGGTCAGCGCACTCATGGCTGCCGCAGCATCACGCTGGGCGAGCACGCGCTCCACGGTCTCGACGATGGCCTGAGTGTGTGGATCGATCTCAATATTGACCCGCTGTCCAAAGGTCTTCGCCCCCAGCGTGGTGCGTTCCAGGGTTTCCGGGATCAGATAGACGCAGAACTTCGTTCTGGTCACATCCCCGACCGTCAGGCTGATGCCGTCGATACCGACGAACCCTTTATGCAGAATATATTTCATCTGCGCCGGGTCCTGGATTTTAAACCAGACTTCGCGGTTATGTTCTGACTGGATAATTTTGCAGATCTCAGCGGTGGTCATAATGTGGCCCGACATCAGATGCCCGCCGATTTCATCGCTGAATTTTGCTGCCCGCTCGATATTGACCACGTCGCCCTCACGCAGATCGCCGAGGTTCGTCACCCGCAGCGTCTCTTTGATCAGATCAAAGCTGACACGATCGCCGTCGATTGCCGTCACGGTTAAGCAGCAGCCGTTATGCGCGACGGATGCGCCCAGCGCCAGACCCGGCAGGAGTTCTTCCGGCAGCCGGACAGTATGGGTACGAAACAGCTCTTTCTCTTCGATGGACACGATCTCCGCCATGCCCTGCACAATTCCGGTAAACATATTCTTTGCCTCTGAAAATCCGACGTTTGTGCCAGTTTACCACAGCTCAGGCCCGCTGTTAGATTTCAGCCCCTGCCACGGCGTTGAGTCAGTGCAAACCGCATTGTGTGACAAAGATTGGCGAATGGGGTTACGCCAGTTACACTAACTCACGAAATTCCCCGGGCTTTTTGCCCCTTTTCTTTCCTATAACTCGTCAGGTGTTAACGTGCAGAAGTATTTAACAGAAGCGCGTCAATTGCTGGCCCTTGCGATTCCGGTCATCCTTGCTCAGGTGGCCCAGACCGCAATGGGATTTGTGGATACCATTATGGCCGGCGCCGTCAGCGCCACGGATATGGCCGCCGTTGCTGTCGGCACCTCTGTCTGGCTTCCGGCCATCCTGTTTGGTCATGGTCTTCTGCTTGCATTGACGCCCACCGTTGCGCAACTCAACGGTTCAGGTCGCCGCGAACGCATCGGTGAACAGATTCGCCAGGCATACTGGCTCGCCTTTTTTGTCTCCCTGCTGATTATGGTGCTGCTGTGGCACGCGGGTTACCTCATCCGCGCAATGCACGATATCGATCCCCGGCTGGCCCTGAAGGCAGAAGGCTATCTGCATGCCCTGCTGTTCGGCGCCCCTGGCTACCTCTTCTTCCAGGTGCTGCGCAACCAGTGTGAAGGATTGTCGAAAACCAAGCCGGGTATGGTGCTGGGCTTTCTCGGCCTGATGTTTAACATCCCGCTCAACTATATCTTTATTTATGGTCACTTCGGGATGCCGGCACTGGGCGGGGTGGGTTGTGGTGTGGCAACCGCTTCGGTCTACTGGGTAATGTTTATCTGCATGCGCTTCTGGGTGCGCCGGATGGGTTCGATGCGTGATATCCGCATGGAGAGCCGCTGGTCGCCGCCTTCGCGTGTCATTCTCACCCGCCTGATGGCGCTGGGATTGCCGGTGGCGCTGGCGCTCTTTTTTGAGGTCACCCTGTTTGCCGTGGTGGCGCTGCTGGTGTCGCCGCTGGGCATCGTCAATGTCGCCGGCCACCAGATCGCGCTCAATTTCAGTTCACTGATGTTCGTGTTACCGCTGTCGCTGGGTGTCGCGACCACTATCCGCGTCGGCTACCGCCTGGGTCAGGGCTCCACCGAGCAGGCCCGGGTCGCCGCGTGGACGGCGCAGGGTGTCGGCATCAGCATGGCGGCGCTGACCGCGATTTTTACCGTGACGTTCCGTCACCAGATCGCCCTGCTCTACAACGACAATCCTGAGGTGGTGACGCTGGCCGCACAGCTGATGCTGCTGGCGGCGATTTATCAGTTCTCCGATTCGATTCAGGTGATCGGCAGCGGCATTCTGCGCGGCTATAAAGATACGCGATCCATTTTCTTCATCACCTTTATTGCCTACTGGCTGCTCGGTCTGCCTGCCGGGTATCTGCTGGCACTGACCGACTGGCTGGTGCCGCGTATGGGACCTGCGGGCTTCTGGTGCGGTTTCATTATCGGCCTCACCTCGGCAGCGGTGATGATGATCTGGCGCATCAGACGCTTACAGCGTTCACCGGCGGCCATTATCCTCGCCCGCGCGGCGCGATAATCCACAAAAGCGGGCCATTTATGGCCCGCAGCGCCGAAAAAAACGACGGTTAGCACAGTTGCTGCGCAGTCACAGTGAAAAAACAATTTTCCCCTTGCCAGCCTCACACGCTGCCGTTAATATTCGTCCCCGCTGTCGCCCTGACAGCATGTTGCGCTCTTAGCTCAGTTGGTTAGAGCACCACCTTGACATGGTGGGGGTCGATGGTTCGAGTCCATTAGAGCGCACCAAGTGCGTCCGTAGCTCAGTTGGTTAGAGCACCACCTTGACATGGTGGGGGTCGGTGGTTCGAGTCCACTCGGACGCACCAATATTCAGTATGCGCTCTTAGCTCAGTTGGTTAGAGCACCACCTTGACATGGTGGGGGTCGATGGTTCGAGTCCATTAGAGCGCACCACTTTCAGAATTCCTTCAGCTTGCGCAACTCCCTTTATATTGATCTGCATCGCGTCCCTCTTCTGCTTTTTGATTGGTTTTCGCATACTTAGCGTCTATACTGTCCCCCGTTGTTTACTTGAAAGGTTTCAGCGATCACGTGCTTACTGCGATAACTCAAATGATTTGCGCAACAACAGCGTGGTGGTTACCAATCGTAGCCGCACAACTTCCCTGCACGCCTGGCCTTCGTCACCTATTCTTATTCAGTACTGCCCTTTTCAGTTTCAGTCTCAAATCAGAAATTTCACTTCGATGCGCTGCCATCGGATTCCGCCCTTATTCATCCATCACAACTTACAGATAATCCGTCATGAAAAAGACTAAAATCGTTTGTACTATCGGCCCGAAAACCGAATCCGAAGAGATGCTGACTCAGCTGCTTGAAGCTGGCATGAATGTTATGCGTCTGAACTTTTCTCACGGCGACTACGCTGAGCACGGCCAGCGCATTACCAATATGCGCGCCGTGATGCAGAAAACCGGTCGTCAGGCCGCTATCCTGCTGGACACCAAAGGCCCTGAAATCCGCACCATGAAACTGGAAGGCGGTAACGACGCGGCGCTGAAAGCGGGCCAGACCTTTACCTTCACCACCGATCAGAGCGTGATCGGCAACAGCGAGCGCGTTGCTGTCACCTACCCGGGCTTCACGGCTGACCTGAAGATCGGCAACACCGTGCTGGTCGATGATGGCCTGATTGGGATGGAAGTGACCGAAGTCACCGAAAACACCGTGGTCTGTAAGGTGCTGAACAACGGCGACCTGGGCGAGAACAAAGGCGTTAACCTGCCAGGCGTCTCAATCCAGCTGCCTGCGCTGGCTGAAAAAGACAAACGCGATCTGATTTTTGGCTGTGAGCAGGGTGTGGACTTTGTCGCGGCTTCGTTCATCCGTAAGCGTTCAGACGTGCTGGAGATTCGTGAGCACCTGAAACAGCACGGCGGTGAGCACATCCAGATTATCTCCAAAATCGAAAACCAGGAAGGCCTGAACAACTTCGACGAAATTCTCGAAGCGTCAGACGGCATCATGGTTGCGCGTGGCGACCTGGGTGTTGAGATCCCGGTTGAAGAAGTGATCTTCGCGCAGAAGATGATGATCAAGAAATGTAATAAAGCGCGCAAAGTGGTTATCACGGCGACCCAGATGCTCGACTCCATGATCAAAAACCCACGCCCTACCCGCGCAGAAGCCGGCGACGTGGCGAACGCCATCCTGGATGGCACCGATGCGGTCATGCTGTCAGGTGAGAGCGCCAAAGGTCGCTATCCGCTGGAGTCGGTCACCATCATGGCGACCATCTGTGAACGTACCGACCGCGTGATGAAATCGCGCATCGACAGCCAGAACGATACCCGTAAGCTGCGTATCACCGAAGCCGTCTGCCGCGGTGCGGTTGAGACCGCTGAGAAGCTGGAAGCGCCACTGATTGTGGTGGCGACCGAAGGCGGCAAATCGGCTAAAGCGGTGCGTAAATACTTCCCGAACGCCACCATCCTGGCTCTGACCACCAATCAGACCACTGCACGCCAGCTGATCCTGAGTAAGGGCATTGAGACACGCCTGGTCTCTGAGATCGCGTCGACCGATGATTTCTATCGTCTGGGTAAAGAAGCGGCGCTGGAAAGCGGCTACGCTCAGAAAGGGGATGTCGTAGTGCTGGTTTCCGGTGCATTAGTACCAAGCGGAACTACCAACACCGCGTCCGTACACGTCCTGTAAAACCTGCGTCAGCGGTTATTTAGAAGCGCCTTTAAGAGGCGCTTTTTTTATTTCCTCTTAAACCAAATACCAGAAAATTCCAATCGAATATAACTATTCAAATACTCTTAATATTAAGGTTAATCCGATTAAATCTCTCTGTTTTCGCTAAATTTTTTTATCATATTCTGGGATTCGCTGCTTCTTTGAGCGAACGATCAAATTTAAGCATCTTCTCATCAAAAATTTATTCTCAACTTAAAAAGCTTTGTGTAATACTTGTATTGCTACATGGAGATTAACTCAATCTAGAGGGTATAAATAATGAATCGTACTAAACTGGTACTGGGCGCGGTAGTTCTGGCTTCAACTCTGCTGGCTGGTTGCTCAAGCAACGCTAAAATCGACCAGCTGTCTTCAGACGTTCAGACTCTGAACGCGAAAGTTGACCAGCTGAGCAACGACGTGAACGCAGTGCGTTCAGACGTTCAGGCTGCTAAAGATGACGCAGCACGCGCTAACCAGCGTCTGGACAACCAGGCTCACTCTTACCGTAAGTAAGAGTTCTGGTTTAAAAATGGCGCCTTTATGGCGCCATTTTTTTTGCCCCTGCCAGGCTCTATCCGGCACCTTTCTGTCAGGGTTTAACGTCCTTTGCCTCCTTCCCTGCTGCCACACTCTCTGTCGGCACCGCGGCACTTTCCAGCCCTTCGGGCGGCACGGTATCACTCTCTACCGGTTCACCACTGCTGACCAGTACAGGCATGCCTGAGCGTCGTGCGATGCTGGCTTTAATCAGCGCCCGGTCACTCTTCTCACTTTTCATAAACTGCCTGAGTCCGTCGCTGAGCGCAATGGTCTGCGTCTGCGGATCATCTTTGTCACTGCGTGACAGCGGCTGGTGCACTTCAACGTAGCGTTTACCATCCGGCTCGATGGCGTACTTCACCGGCTGATTGATAATCTGCACCCGTGTCCCCTCTGGTACGGCGTTAAACAACGCTTCGATATCTTCGGAACGCAGACGGATGCAGCCGGAGCTGACGCGCATGCCGATGCCAAACTTCGCATTGGTGCCGTGGATCAGATACTGGCCCGTACCGCGCGCCAGACGCATGGCAAACTGCCCCATCGGATTATCCGGTCCCGCAGGCACCACGGCGGGCAGCGTGACACCCTCTTTCGCGTAGCGTTTGCGGATATTCGGGGTCGGCGTCCAGGTAGGATTGGGGATCTTCTGGCTGATACGGGTGACCATCACGGGAGTGGCTGCCCCTAACTGGCCAATGCCGATGGGATAGACGATGACTTTATTTTCGCCTTTGGGATAGTAGTAGAGACGCAGCTCGGCAAGATTCACCACAATGCCTTCGCGTGGCGTATCGGGCAGGATCATCTGTAGCGGTATCGTCAGTTGCGTGCCCGCCTTTGGCAGCCAGGGATCGGTGCCGGGATTCGCCTCCAGCATCCCCAGCAGACCGACCTGGTAGCGGGCCGCAATCGCTTCCAGCGGCTGTTTGTTATCGGGAACCTGAGTCAGGACGTTTTCGCCAATCAGGCGACTGTCAGGTGGCGGCAGCGGATATTCCGTGGCGAATGCGGGTGCAGAGAGCCCAAAACAGGTCAGCAGCAATGCACCGGCTAAACGTAAAGCTGGTTTCATGCAATTTTCTCGTCAGATAAAAAAACAGACGCCGGATGGCGTCTGTCGAGTGTAGCTTAGCTGAGGTTCTGAGCGGTATGGCGAATAGACCGAATCATCGCCTCCAGCCCCTGCGACCGGGTGGGCGTCAGGTGCTGCATCAGGGCCAGTTCGCCAAACCAGTGGCGGACATCCAGCGCCAGAATCTCGGCAGGCGGCAGGTTCTGATAGAGACTAATTACGATAGCAATCAGTCCTTTAACGATCGCGGCATCGCTGTCACCTTCGAAGGCGATGGTGCCATCGGCCTGCGGCGTCATTCTGATCCACACCTGGCTCTGGCATCCCGAGATGACGTTTTCCGGCTGGTGCAGGGTTTCGGAGGATTCCGGAAGTTTCGAACCCAGTTCAATGATGTACAGGTACTTCTCTTCCCAGTTGGCGCAACGGTTAAAGTTACGCACCAGTTTCTCTTTTTCAGGCAAATTCGCCATCAGTCACTCCGTTAAAACTGTTCAGCCGCCCAGCAGACGATGAATGCGCGTCAGACCCGCGGCCAGACGATCCACCTCTTCTTCACTGTTATAGAAGGTGAAGGAGGCGCGGCACATCGCAGGCACGTTGTAATGCTGCATCAGCGGCATGGCGCAGTGATGGCCGGTGCGGATGGCAATACCATACTGATCGAGGAAGCTGCCGACATCGTAAGCGTGGTGCTTGCCGAGATTGAAGGCGATAACACCGGCGCGCGACTGCGGGCCATAGATGCGGATGTCCGGGACGGTGCCCAGCTTATCCAGGGCATAGTTCATGAGCGCCGTTTCACGCGCGTGAATGGTATCAAGTCCCAGCGCCTGCACGTAGGCCAGTGCCGCACCAAAGCCGATAATGCCGCCAGTATTAGGGGTGCCGGCTTCAAAACGCCACGGCGCGCTGTTCCAGGTGGTGCCCGTCGGCAACATGACGCGGTCAATCATCGACCCGCCGCCCTCCCAGGGTGGCATCTGGTCCAGCAACGCTTTGCGTCCATAAAGGATACCCACGCCGTTCGGGCCGTAGAGTTTATGGCTGGAGAAAACATAGAAATCACAGCCGATATCCTGCACGTCAACTTTGTCATGCATTACCGCCTGCGCACCATCCACCAGGGTAACAACACCCGCGGCTTTGGCCTGCGCCACGATCGCTTTGACCGGGTTAACCGTGCCGAGCACGTTTGAAACATGCGTCACGGCCAGCAGGCGCGTGCGGCTGTCAATCAGCCCCGCCAGCTGCTCAAGCGCCAGCTCACCGTTGTCATTCAACGGCAGCACACGCACTTCGGCTCCGGTGCGCTCAGCCAGCATCTGCCATGGAACGATATTGGCGTGATGTTCCATCTCAGTAATGATCAGGTTATCGCCAGACCGGAGCTGACTGCTGCCCCAGCTGTTGGCCACCAGATTGATGCCTTCGGTGGTTCCTTTGACGAAAACAATCTCTTCCTGCGACGAAGCGTTCAGGAAACGGGCGGCCTGATCGCGCACGTTCTCCATATCACTGGTTGCCTGCTGGCTCAGCGTATGGATGCCGCGATGCACGGCCGCATAGCCGTGCTGGTAAAAATGACTCTCGGCATTGATCACCGAGAGGGGACGTTGTGCGCTGGCGGCGCTGTCAAGGTAGGCCAGCGGATGACCGTTGACCTCTCGCTTCAGGATAGGAAAATCAGCCCTGATGCGGTCGAGATCGAAGTTCATCATACGTCGCCTCCGGGAAAACGTTGCGCGATACGCTGCAGTACGGCCTGACGCATCACCGGATTTTCCAGTGTTTCGGTCAGTTCTGCCGCAAAAGCGTGGATAATCATGGTCTGCGCAGCATCCTGCTCAATACCGCGCGAACGCAGATAGAACATCTGCTCGTCATCGATACGGCCGATGGTGGCACCGTGGCTGCACTTAACGTCATCCGCATAGATTTCCAGCTGCGGCTTGGTATCGACCTCCGCCAGCTTGCCCAGCAACAGGTTGTTGTTGGTCATCTGCCCGTCTGTCTTCAGTGCATGCTGTGCCACTTTGATGTGACCGTTAAACACCGCACGGCCTTTGTCACGCACGATGGTTTTATGCATCTGACGGCTGACGCAGTGGCCTTTATTGTGCTCCAGGTAAGTACGGGTATCCGCGACTTCCTGTTTCACCGGCAACACCAGGCTGTTAATCGCCAGCGTACTGTTCTCGCCGTTCAGCTGCGTGCTGGTATTGTGGCGCGACAGACCGGCACCCAGCAGGAAGCTGGTACTGCTGACCTGCGCATCGTTACCCACCACCAGATCGTTGTGCGCAAAGTGATAGCTATTGCTGCTTTCAAACGCCAGTTTGGTGTGGGTCAGCTTTGCATTATCTCCAATCGCGCAGGTAAAGCGCGAACCGGTGAAATGGGCCTGATCGTTGAGTGAAACGTAGTGCTCAATCACTTCCGCTTCGGCGCTCTCTTCCAGCTGCAGGTGATGACGATAATGAACGGTGTTCATGCCCGTCTGCTGACCGCTGGTGATATGCAGCAGGTAGACCGGGCGCGCTGCAGATTTACCGCGTGCCAGACGCAGGGTAGTCACCTCTTCCGCCAGGCTTTCGGTCAGATGCAGAAAAACTTCCGGCTGAACGGCGGCGGGCAGCGGACGACGCTCGGCAGCCACGCTGTGCTGAATCTCAAACAGCCCGGTGTCGCGGCTGCTCAGCGCCGCCTGGAACTGACCGTCAACGAAGACCAGGCGGATGGCATCCAGCGGCAGCGCCAGCGCATCAACCTGTTCAGCGCTCAGAGTCTGAGGCGCGTCAGGCAACACAAACTGCTGTGACAGCAGCGTGTCCAGCGGGGTGTATTTCCAGTTTTCATGCTTGCGGGTTGGCAGGCCAACGCGCATCAGTTGCTGCCAGTGCTGCTGAGCCTGCAGAGAACGCACGTCGCCGCGCGACTCAAACAGGTGATGCCACTGTTGCAGCGCAGAATCACTCTTCGTCGGTAAGCCAGCCATAACCTTGCTCCTCCAGCTGTTTCACCAGCGAGAAGTCGCCAGATTTCACGATTTTGCCCTGATACAGAACATGAACGAAGTCTGGCTTGATGTAGTCCAGAATACGCTGGTAGTGGGTCACGATGATAAAGGCACGCTTTTCGTCACGCAGGCTGTTCACACCATTGGCAACGATTTTCAGCGCATCAATGTCCAGACCGGAGTCGGTTTCATCCAGGATGCAGAGCTCAGGCTCCAGCGCCGCCATCTGCAGGATGTCGTTACGCTTCTTCTCGCCGCCGGAGAAGCCAACGTTAACGGAACGGGTCAGCAGATCTTCCGGCATCTTCAGCAGCTGAATTTTCTCTTCGATGAAGTCCTGGAAATCAAAGCGATCCAGCTCTTCCTGCTGACGGTATTTGCGCACCGCGTTTACCGACGTCTGCAGGAAAAACTGATTGCTGACACCGGGGATCTCGACCGGATACTGGAACGCCATAAAGATACCTTCACCAGCGCGCTCTTCCGGTGCCAGCTCCAGCAAATCTTTACCGTTGAAGCTCACCGAACCGCCGGTCACTTCATAATCTTCGCGGCCTGCCAGCGTGGCTGACAGCGTACTTTTACCTGAGCCGTTCGGGCCCATGATGGCATGCACTTCGCCTGGTTTAATTTCGAGATTCAGGCCACGCAGAATGGCTTTATCTTCAACACTGACCTGCAAATCTTTAATGCTTAACATACTTATTCCTTCACGTTGCTTCCGGCAAGGCGTGTGACGGCATCAGCCCACACTGTGCTCAAGGCTGATGGCTAACAATTTCTGGGCTTCCACGGCAAATTCCAGTGGCAGCTCGGAGAATACGTCTTTACAGAAGCCGTTCACGATCATCGAGATGGCATCTTCTTCACTGATACCGCGTTGCAGACAGTAGAACATCTGATCTTCACCGATGCGTGATGTCGTGGCTTCGTGCTCCAGCTGAGCGGTGTTATTGCGGGTCTCCACATACGGGAAGGTATGGGCGCCGCAATCCGGGCCGATCAGCATCGAGTCACACTGCGTAAAGTTACGCGCGTTGGTGGCGGTTGGCATGATTTTCACCAGACCGCGATAGGTGTTCTGACTTTTACCGGCCGAAATCCCTTTAGAGATGATGGTCGATTTGGTGTTTTTACCAATGTGGATCATCTTGGTGCCGGTATCGGCCTGCTGACGACCGCTGGTCAGCGCCACGGAGTAGAACTCACCCACCGAGTAGTCCCCGCGCAGAATGCAGCTCGGGTATTTCCAGGTGATCGCAGAGCCGGTTTCCGACTGTGTCCAGGACATCTTGCTGTGGTCACCTTCACACAGCGCGCGCTTGGTCACGAAGTTGAGGATACCGCCCTCGCCTTCACCGCCAGGGAACCAGTTCTGAACCGTGGAGTATTTCACTTCGGCGTTTTTGTGGATGATCACTTCCACCACGGCCGCATGCAGCTGGTAGCTGTCACGCACCGGGGCTGAACAGCCTTCGATGTAGCTGACATAGCTGTCTTCGTCGGCAATCAGGATGGTGCGCTCGAACTGACCGGTTTTCGCGGCGTTGATGCGGAAATAGGTCGACAGCTCCATCGGGCAGCGCACCCCTTTCGGGATATAGACAAAGGTGCCATCTGAGGCGACCGCGGAGTTCAGCGCGGCAAAGAAGTTGTCATTCGCCGGCACGACGGTGCCCAGATACTGCTTCACCAGCTCAGGGTGTTCCTGAATCGCTTCGCCAAAAGAGCAGAAGATGATGCCCTGCTCCGCCAGCTTACCGCGATAGGTGGTCGCGACTGAAACGGAGTCAAAAATCGCGTCAACCGCCACTTCGCGGCCTTCGCGGACCGGCACACCCAGCTGATTAAAGGCGTTCTCCACTTCCTGCGTCAGATATTCACTGGCGGGCGCGCTGCCTGAGGCCTGAGTGGCACCCGGCTCCGACGCGCAGCTATCGTCACAGCTGCCGCATGAGGGCGCGGAGTAGTAGCTGTAATCCTGATAGTCGAGCTTCTCGTAGTGCGCTTTCAGCCAGTGAGGCTCTTCCATTTCAAGCCAGGCATGAAACGCTTTAAGACGAAACTCCAGCATCCACTCTGGCTCGTTACGCTTGGCCGAAATCGCGCGCACGACATCTTCGTTGATGCCGTTGGCAAATTCTTCGGTTTGCAGTTGGGTAAAGAAGCCCTCTTTGTAGTTGAGCTTGCCTTCCCAGATTTGTACATCGTCAGATGTTTCGCTGTGTCGTGACATATTTCACTTACTCGACGCCAAAGCTCTCACCGCACCCGCAGGCGTGCTGAGCTTTAGGGTTATTGAATTTAAAAATCTGATTCAGGCCTTCGCGAACATAGTCCAGCTCGGTGCCATCAACGAATGGCATCGCCTGAAGCGGCACAAACAGCGTTGCGCCGTAGAATGAAAACTGCAGATCGTCTTCGACAGGCTCTTTCACCAAATCCATAACGTAGCCGAACCCGGCGCAGCCGGATTGTTTCACGCTGAGTCGCAGACCCTTGACATCAGGGTCCTGAGCCGCCAGATTGAGAATTTGTTGCGCTGCGGTTTCAGTCAGCGTCAGCCCTTTCCAGACGAAATCGTCAGGTGAGAAAGAGTCTGTATTAACGGATGCCATATTGATACCTCTTGAGTCCGGACCTTTTCAGGCTATCCCCCTATGGTAGTGATCTCACCGATCACTTCAACCTCTTGTTTTGCAGGGATAATCATCTTGTGCTGTTTTATTTGCTTAATAATTAAGCATAGCCTCTTCAGCTCACTGTGTGGTGAGAACGTCAGCCTTAATAAGCCAGTGATAACCTATTAATAAATCACTCATTTTAAAATAACCCTTTTTGATAAAAAGGCTTATTGATAGGTTACGCCTTTCTGCGATGTAAACAGATTGTTATTTCCGATTATACCGACAGGCAGGATAAATCGTTAAATTTTTCTGCCCGCGCATTGCAATCCCTGAACAGTTGAATATGATAATTATTATCATTCACATTCAGGATGGTTTCATGACGCTCTCTGTCTCAGCCTGGCTCCAGCACAAAATCGATGAATACCAGTTCAGCATCCGCGATATCACCGTCGACTTTTACATGGCGCAGGCAAAGCTTGATCGGGCCGACTGCACGATACATCAGCTGCGTCAGTTCAACGATGCCTGTCAGGATATGGCAGAGATCTGCCAGTTGAATGGTGACGACCAGAGTTACCTGCATGCGATGGGAAAACTGCATCATCGCCTGGTTCAGGAGATGGGAAACAGCGAACGCGACCGCCTGTTCCGTATTCAGGCTTACCAGCTGGCGCGCCTCTCCCTGACCCGCCTCTGCCATCAACTGGCTCTCGTCGGCGAGTGGAACAAAGCCTCCGCGCTGCAAAGCGACTTCGTACGTCACGCAGGCTGGATATTCTAATCCAGCCATGCCGTGACGTCGCGCACAATTTTTTTACATTAATGCTAACAAAGCCTGAAGCGGATGACGCATGCCGTTGCCTTCCACCCGTTTGACCTGACTGCGGCAGGAGTAGCCGGTCGCCAGACAGCGCTGACGCGGCAGCCGCTGAAGCTGCGGATGCCATGAGAGCGCATAGATCCCCAGCGAGTTCTCCAGGTTTTTACTCTCATGGCCGTAAGTTCCGGCCATGCCGCAGCAGCCGACGTTGATATTCTCCAGTTTCGCACCAAACCGGGCAAAGATATCCTGCCACTGACCGGGGGCTGAGGGCAGCGCAGTCACCTCGGTACAGTGCGCAAACAGATACCATGACTCGCCGCCCGTGGCCTGTACGTCACGCTCTGCCAGCGCCCGCTGCAGCCATTCATGCACCAGCAACACAGCAAAGTCGCCACGTGCGTCGCCCAGCGTCTGACGATACTCATCGCGATAGCAGAGCACGGTGGCCGGGTCGACCCCGACCATCGGCAGGCCCAGTTTTGCCACCCGGTTGAGGAAGTCGGCCGTCCGGGCTGCGGTTCGGGCAAAGCGCTGCAGGAAGCCTTTAACGTGCTGCGCTTTACCATTGGGTGAGAATGGCAGCAGAACCGGACGATAGCCCAGCTTCTCAATCAGCCGGATGAAGTCACTGACCAGCTGCGCCTCATAGAAGCTGGTAAAGGGGTCCTGAACCACCAGCACACAACGCTCACGCTCCGCGGCGGTCAGCGCTTCCAGCTGCTCCAGGGTCATGTTCATCGCCGGATGTCCGCTGAGCTGCTGCTTCAGATTGGGCGCAGAGAGCAGAGGCAGGTCGACCATGCCGATATGCGTTTTGCTCAGCTCTTTCAGCCACGGCTGGCGCAGGAAGAAGTTGAACACTTTGGGTGCCTTCGCCATCAGCGGCGCATAGCTCTCAACCGCTGCCACCAGGTGATCGCTCGCCGGGCGCAGATAGCGGGTGTGGTAGAGCTGCAGGAAGCGTGAGCGGAACGCAGGCACGTCGATTTTGATCGGACACTGGGTGGAGCAGGCTTTACAGGCCAGACAGCCTGACATCGCCTCTTTGACCTCATGCGAGAAGTCATACTCCCCTTTGCTGGCATGCCAGCTGTTGCGGGTACGGGCGATCAGGGCGCGCAGCGACAGACGGCTTTCCGGCAGCTGCTTCTCCAGCATCAGCGGATCGACGCCCTGCCCGGCCAGCAGCCGCAGCCACTCCCGCGTCAGGCTCGCCCGTCCTTTGGGCGAATGAATACGGTTGCGGGTGATCTTCATGGACGGACACATCGGGCTGCGGGCATCGAAGTTAAAACATAACCCGTTGCCATTACACTCCATCGCGCCACGCCACTCATCCCGCACCGTTAACGGAATCTGCCGATCCCAGGTGCCACGCTTGACCGCATCAACCTGCATCATCTCGTCATGACGGTTGAAGGGGGTACAGATCTTGCCCGGATTAAGACGGTTAAGCGGATCGAAGGCCGCTTTGATGCGGCGCAGTTCGTTAAACAGCGTTTCGCCGAAGAAGGCCGGACTGTACTGGGCGCGGAACCCTTTACCATGCTCTCCCCACAGCAGGCCACCGTAGCGCGCGGTCAGCGCCACCACTTCGTCGGAGATCTGTTTCATCATCATCTCCTGCTGCGGATCGCACATATCCAGCGCCGGACGGACGTGCAGCACGCCCGCATCAACGTGTCCGAACATGCCGTAACTCAGACCGTGGCTGTCGAGCAGCGCGCGAAACTCGACAATGTAATCCGCCAGCTTCTCGGGCGGCACGGCCGTGTCTTCCACAAAGGGGATCGGTTTTGCCCGCCCTTTGGCGTTGCCCAGCAGTCCGACGGCCTTTTTACGCATGTTATAGATGCGTTCGATGCCCTCCAGGTCGTTACAGAACTGATAGCCAATCACACCGCCCTGCTGCTGCGCCATCAGCGCATCGAGGCGGGCACTGAGCCGTTCAATCTGCTGGTCGATCAGAGCGGCGTTGTCGCCGGCAAACTCAACGATGTTCAGCCCCTGCATCTCTTTATCGGGCACATCGGCGATCAGTTCACGCACCGAGTGCCAGACGATATCTTCACGGGCCAGATTGAGCACCTTGGAGTCCACGGTTTCAACCGACAGCGCCTGGGCTTCCACCATAAAGGGTGCATTGCGCAGCGCAGAGTCAAAGGAGTCATATTTGATGTTTACCAGCCGCCGCACTTTTGGCAGCGGGGTGATATCAAGCCGGGCTTCGGTGACAAACGCCAGCGTCCCTTCCGCGCCACAGAGCAGCCGCGTCATGTCAAAGGTCTGCATGTCATCGCTGAAGACATGGCGCAGGTCATAACCGGTCAGGAACCGATTCAGCTTTGGAAACTTTTCCAGAATCAGCGCCCGGTGTTCACGGCAGCGGGTCAGTACCTGCTGATAGAGCCGCCCTTCGGGGGTTGCCGTCTGCGCCAGCGTTTCCGCCAGCGCGGTGGCCATCGGCCGCGTATCCAGGATATCGCCGCCCAGCAGCACGGCACGCAGGCCCAGCACATGATCCGAGGTCTTGCCATACACCAGCGATCCCTGCCCCGAGGCATCGGTGTTGATCATACCGCCCAGCGTCGCCCGGTTACTGGTGGACAACTCCGGGGAGAAGAAAAAGCCGAAAGGCTTCAGCCAGGCATTGAGCTGATCTTTGATCACGCCCGCTTCCACCCGCACCCATCGCTCTTCCGTATTGATCTCCAGAATGCGGTTCATATAACGAGACATGTCGACCACAATCCCCTGATTCAGCGACTGCCCGTTCGTACCGGTGCCGCCACCGCGCGGTGTAAACACCAGGCTGGCGAAGCGGGCCTCTCCCGCCACGCGGGCGAGCAGCGCCACATCCGCGGTGGAGCGCGGAAACAGCGCCGCGTCAGGCAGCAACTGATAGATGCTGTTATCGGTGGAGAGTGAGAGACGATCGGCATAGCTGGTTGCCATGTCGCCGGTAAAACCCTGCTCTTTCAGCGACTCAAGGAACGTCAGCACCAGTTGAACGAGGCCCGGTGCCTGCGAAATCTGTGGGATCATGATTGTCTGACCGAAGGTGTTGTAAACGTTTGCGTTTATGCGTTAGCGATTTCCCGTTTTAACATATTTTTTCTGCGTCTGCCGTTTTTTCAGAAAAGCCAAAACCTTTCTCGGTAACGCTGTTTAATCCTCAGTAAATAGATCATGATGAAAACCGGCATCGCTATGCCGGAAAATGAAGGATTAAGACGAGGTTATGAGTCAATGATGAAAAGCCAGTACCGGGATATGGATTTACCGCAGATTCTCTTTACCCTGATGTTCATTCTGCTGCTGATTGTCGCCTGCCTGTGGGTGGTGCAGCCGTTTATTCTGGGCTTCGCCTGGGCCAGCATGGTGGTCATTGCTACCTGGCCGCTGATGCTGAAATTTCAGCGACTGCTGTGGGGACGCCGTTCGCTGGCTGTGATCGTGATGACCCTGCTGCTTTTGCTGCTGTTTATCATCCCTATCGCCCTGCTGGTCAGCAGCCTGATTGATAACAGCGCACCGGTCATTGCGTGGGTCACGCAGGGGCACACGATGCCGAAGCTGGTGTGGCTCAAAGAGATCCCGATGGTCGGCAAAAAGCTTTATGTCAGTTATGACACCCTGGTGGCGAGCGGCGGGGCCGGGATCATGGCCAAGATACAGCCCTATATCGGGCGCACCACCGGCTTTTTTGTCGCTCAGGCCGGTCATTTCGGACGCTTTATGATCCATCTGGGCGTGATGTTACTTTTCAGCGTGCTGCTTTACTGGCGCGGTGAGCAGGCCGCTCAGGGCATTCGCCACTTTGCCTTTCGTATGGCCGGACGCCGTGGGGATGCCGCCGTGCTTCTGGCGGCGCAGTCCATTCGTGCCGTGGCGCTGGGCGTGGTAGTCACGGCGCTGGTGCAGGGCGTGCTCGGCGGTATCGGCCTGGCTATCTCCGGTATTCCCTACGCCACGCTCTTAACGGTGCTGATGATCCTCTGCTGTCTGGTCCAGCTCGGCCCGCTGCTGGTGCTGGTTCCGGCCATCATCTATCTCTACTGGAGCGGCGACACCACCTGGGGAACCGTGCTGCTGGTCTGGAGCTGTGTGGTGGGTACGATGGACAACGTCCTGCGTCCGATGTTAATTCGTATGGGTGCCGATCTGCCGATGATCCTGATCCTCTCTGGTGTTATTGGTGGTCTGTTTGCGTTTGGCATGATTGGTCTTTTTATCGGACCGGTGGTGCTGGCGGTCTCTTATCGTCTCGTTTCCGTCTGGGTGCATGAAGCGCCGGCCCCGGATAACGATCCGCAGGCGGTGGCGGAAGCCCTTGCCGATCACGATGGCACCCCGCCCGCTGTGTGATACGGAACGGTAACAGGTTCTCCCGACAGCCTGTTTAACGATTGATTAGTGCGGTTAATGATGATTAACCGCACACCCCCCTGCGGATCGGATAAATTTCTCGGTCCATTAGCGATTTTTAAGAAAAAAGCCATTCCTGACCCAAAACAGACCTTTTTCGGCTAAAAAAGATTATTTTCTGCACTGTTTCTTAAGCCAAATGGCGGAGTTTAGGGGGCAAAAGATTATCGGCTTTAAACTAATAAGAGGATTCTTAAAGACGCCAGCCAGCCATATGAATAACATGTTTCCTATGTTCGAAATCAACTTACTGATTTCTAAACAACCTTATTCCCCTGAGTAGAGTAAAGAATTGCTGTGTGTAGTCTTTGCCCATCCCCTGTGATGGGCTTTTTTTTTGCCTGAATCTGACCAGCAATAAAAAGAAAAAGGCCCGCAATGCGGGCCTCAGGATTTGACAATAGCAGCGGTGAGGCCGTCAGGCCGTTTTCTTTAACTGCGCCAGACTCACCCAGGTTTCCACGACGGTGTCCGGGTTGAGCGACAGACTGTCAATGCCCTCTTCCATCAGCCAGGCGGCGAAATCCTGGTGATCGGACGGTCCCTGACCGCAGATGCCCACATATTTCCCCTGCTTTTTCGCGGCCCTGATCGCCATCGACAGCAGTGCCTTCACCGCCTCGTTTCGCTCATCAAACAGCGCAGAAACCACGCCTGAGTCGCGATCCAGTCCCAGCGTCAGCTGCGTCATGTCGTTAGAGCCGATAGAGAAGCCATCAAAGTGCGCCAGGAACTGCTCCGCCAGCAGGGCATTCGATGGGATCTCGCACATCATGATAATCTTCAGCCCGTTCTCACCGCGCTTCAGCCCCTGACGCGCCAGCTCCGCCACCACCGCCTGCGCCTGGTCCACCGTGCGCACGAACGGAACCATGATTTCGACGTTGGTCAGGCCCATCTCATTGCGGACACGTTTTACCGCTTCACACTCCAGCGCAAAGCAGTCCCGGAAGCTATCGGCCACATAGCGACCTGCGCCCCGGAAACCGAGCATCGGGTTTTCCTCTTCCGGCTCATAGCGTTCGCCGCCCACAAGGTTGGCATATTCGTTAGTTTTAAAGTCGGAAAGTCGGACAATTACGCGTTTCGGTGCGAATGCCGCGCCAAGGGTGGCAATTCCCTCGGTCAGACGGGCGATGTAAAACTCCACCGGATTATCAAATCCTTTGGTCATTTTACGAATCTGCTGCTGCAGTTCCGGGGTCTGCTGGTCGAACTCCAGCAGCGCTTTCGGATGCACGCCAATCATGCGGTTGATGATGAACTCCAGCCGCGCCAGGCCGACACCTTCATTCGGCAGACAGGCAAAATCGAAGGCACGGTCGGGATTGCCCACGTTCATCATGATTTTCAGCGGCAGTTCAGGCAGTGAGTCAACCTGAGAGCTGGTGATATCGAAGTCCAGCAGGTCATCATAGACATAGCCGGTATCGCCTTCGGCGCAGGAGACGGTAACGTTGTGACCCTCTTTCAGCCGCTCGGTGGCGTCACTACAGCCCACTACGGCCGGAATGCCCAGCTCACGTGCGATGATCGCCGCATGGCAGGTCCGTCCACCCCGGTTAGTGACGATGGCGGATGCCTTCTTCATGATCGGTTCCCAGTCCGGGTCGGTCATGTCGGTCACCAGCACATCCCCTTTCTCAATCCGATTCATTTCGCTGATATCGTGGATGACCTTCACCGTACCGGCGCCGATACGATGACCGATAGCACGGCCTTCCACTACCACGCTGCCCTGCGCCTGCAGGGTGTAGCGCTCCATCACCTGACCGTTTGAACGCACGGTTTCAGGACGAGCCTGAACGATAAACAGTTTGCCGGTGTGACCATCTTTGGCCCACTCAATATCCATCGGGCGCTGATAGTGCTGTTCGATCAGTACGGCCTGCTTCGCCAGCGCCTGCACCTCTTCATCGTTCAGGCAGAAACGATCGCGTTCGGCCTCCGGCACATCTTCAATCCGCACCTGCTCACCATGGGCCTGAGAGTCGGCGTAGACCATGCGAACCTTTTTCGACCCCATGTTGCGGCGCACGATAGCGGGACGATCGGCTGCCAGAGTCGGTTTGTGGACATAGAACTCATCCGGGTTAACCGCACCCTGCACCACCATTTCACCCAGCCCCAGTGCAGCCGTGATAAACACCACCTGATCAAAGCCGGATTCGGTATCAATGGTAAACATCACGCCAGACGCGGCCAGATCCGAGCGTACCATGCGCTGAATGCCGGCAGAGAGCGCCACACCGCGATGATCGTAGCCCTGGTGGACGCGGTAGGAGATAGCACGGTCGTTAAACAGCGAGGCGAAGACGTGCTTCACCGCCACCATGACGGCGTCAATACCCTGCACATTCAGAAAGGTCTCCTGCTGACCGGCAAAGGAGGCATCGGGCATATCCTCTGCGGTTGCTGAGGAGCGGACGGCAAACGAGGCGTCATGGTCATCGGCAGAAAGCTGCTCGTAGGCATCCAGAATGGCGGATTCCAGTTCCGGCAGGAAGGGGGTCTCAACCACCCACTGACGAATCTGTTTACCCGCTTTGGCCAGCGCTTCGACATCATCAATGTCGGTTTCATCCAGCAGCGCATAGATACGCTGGTTCAGCCCGCTTTGATCCAGGAAGAGGTTAAAGGCGTATGAGGTCGTCGCAAATCCGTTGGGCACGGAGACACCCAGCGACGAGAGATTCGTGATCATTTCACCCAGAGAGGCATTTTTGCCGCCCACCCGATCAACATCATGCATGCCAAGCTGGTTATACCAGAGCACAAGTGGCTGTGCGTCATTACTGGCCATTAAGCGTATCCTTTTTAATGAATGGGGACAGGGAGTCATCTGTCCTCAGCCTGGCATATCACTTAAGCAATCACGATCTGTTGAATCGTTAAAGCAGAATTTCAGAAGCAGTTTCGGAATTGTGAGCGTTTTATTTTGCCGTTGCGCAAAATCGCCATTTTTACCTAACTCATTGATATTTCTATGTAATTTAAATTTTCCCTTATCAGGGCGCTGTTTTTTGTTGCGCAACAAACCCGCGCAGACGCTGCCAGAAAACCGCCCCTCAGACGGTTAAAACAGCAAAACTCCCGCGTTCGCTTTGTAGCCAGTGCCTTGAATCTCCGGATAAATAACCCGGATAGCGATTCCAGAAATGAACATCCGGCATGATTTTTTTCGCCGCATGACGCATGCTGATAACTCACTCTTGTTCAGGACTGAAGCGGTTATGACAACTGACAGAAGCGTTTTCTATATTTCCGATGGTACCGCCATCACGGCTGAAGTGCTGGGCCATGCGGTGTTGTCGCAGTTCCCGGTCAATATCACCAGCCTGACGCTGCCGTTTGTTGAAAACGTCCAGCGGGCGCTGGCGGTTAAAGCTCAGATCAACGCACTGTATCAGCAGAGCGGCGTCCGGCCGCTGGTCTTTTTCTCAATAGTCACACCGGAAGTGCGCGACATCATCGTGCAGAGCGAGGGCTTCTGTCAGGACATCGTACAGGCGCTGGTCGCCCCGCTGCAGCAGGAGCTGGGATTAGCGCCTGCGCCAGTGGCTCACCGCACCCACGGTCTGGATGCCAGTAACCTGGGGAAATATGATGCCCGCATCGCGGCGATCGATTACGCCCTGGCCCATGATGACGGCATCTCGCTGCGCGGGCTGGAGGATGCGCAGGTGATCCTCGTCGGCGTCTCACGCTGCGGCAAGACGCCCACCAGCCTCTATCTGGCAATGCAGTTTGGTATCCGTGCTGCCAACTACCCGTTCATTGCTGACGACATGGACAACCTTAAGCTGCCGCCTGCCCTGCGCGCGCATCAGAACAAGCTGTTCGGGCTGACCATCGATCCGGAACGGCTGGCGGCCATCCGCCAGGAGCGGGCGGAAAATACCCGTTACGCCTCAATGCGCCAGTGCCGGCTGGAAGTGGGCGAAGTGGAGGCCCTGTTCCGCACCCACCAGATCCGTTACCTGAACAGCACCAACTACTCGGTGGAGGAGATAGCCACAAAAATTCTCGATATCATGGGTCTGACACGCCGCATGTACTAGGAAGCGGGAGCGGGCAGACGATGTAAAGCGTTGCTGCCGTCGGTTCTGATTTCATTATCAAATTCCGGGTTGAATTCGCACCCTGATGGTTTATTGTGACCACCATCACTTCCCGGTATTTCACCGCTGCGAAGAACCGTTTTCGAGAAACCCATGAATAAAACTGACGAACTGCGTACCGCGCGCATTGGTAATCTGATTACGCCTGCCAGCCTGGCGGCTGAGCACCCTGTCTCTGCGGCGATTGCCGATAATGTCACCGCAGCCCGCAAACGTATTGCCCGTATTCTGACCGGTGAAGATCCCCGCCTGCTGGTGGTGATCGGCCCCTGCTCGCTGCACGATCCCCGAGCGGCGCTGGAGTATGCTGAGCGCCTGAATGCGCTTCGCAGTCGCTATGCCGACCGACTGGAGATTGTTATGCGCGCTTACTTTGAAAAGCCGCGCACCGTAGTGGGCTGGAAAGGATTAATTTCCGATCCGGATCTGGATGGTCGTTATGATGTGAACCGTGGCATCTCTATTGCCCGCAAGCTGCTGATCGACATCAACGCCCTGGGCCTGCCTACCGCCACCGAATTTCTGGATATGGTGATCGGCCAGTTTATTGCCGACCTGATCAGCTGGGGCGCGATTGGCGCTCGCACCACTGAAAGCCAGATCCACCGCGAAATGGCCTCCGCCCTCTCCTGCCCGGTCGGCTTTAAAAACGGCACCGATGGCAACGTCCAGATTGCCGTGGATGCGATTCGTGCCGCGCGCGCCAGCCATATGTTCCTCTCGCCGGATAAGCTGGGCCAGATGACCATTTATCAGACCAGCGGCAATCCGCATGGTCATGTGATTCTGCGTGGCGGTAAACAGCCCAACTATCATGCCAGTGACGTCGCGGCGGCGGCTGAGAGTCTGTCAGCCTTTAATCTGCCAGAGCAGCTGGTCATCGATTTCAGTCACGGCAACTGCCTGAAGCAGCACCGTCGTCAGAAGGATGTGGCCGCGGATGTCGCGGAGCAGATCAAAGCAGGATCGCGTGCCGTGGCGGGCGTCATGATTGAAAGTTTCCTGCAGGAGGGCAATCAGAAGGTGGTGAGTGGTGAGCCCCTGGTTTACGGCCAGTCGATTACCGATCCCTGCCTCGGCTGGGAGGATAGCGAAGCTGTTCTCGCCCTGCTGGCCGAGGCGGTTTCTCACCGCCTCTGAGTCTCTGTCAGCTGGAGCAGCTCACCTCAAGCGTTTTACCCCAGTCTGGTGGCCGCTGACGATAGTCGGCGGCTGTTTCATCACTGAAGGGTTGCTGCAGCGCCTGGTGCAGACGCGCCAGCGCGCCCTGCTCTCCTCGCTCAGCCTCTTCAATCGCCTGCTGTGCCAGATAATTTCTGAGTATCACCGCCGGGTTTGCCGCCTTCATCACCGCCTGACGCTCCGCATCGCTGACCTGTTCATCCATCAGGCGGCTACGGTAGCGCTGATACCAGCGGTCAAAAGCCTCACGATCAATGAACTCATCCCGCAGCGGTGAGCGGCTTTCCGCCTGTTGCGTCTCACTCAGTTGCCGGAACGTCAGGGTGTAATCGCTGTGCTCCTGCGTCATCAGCGCCAGCAGGTCGGTCAGGATCTGATTGTCGCTGCTCTGCTGAGTCAGTAAACCGAGTTTAGCCCGCATCCGCTCTCCCCACACCCGCATCAGTTCAGGTTCATAGGCGCTGAGTGCCGTGCGCAGTTGTTCAGTCGTCAGCAGCCCTGACAGCGCATGGGCCAGGCGGTTAAGGTTCCACATGCCTATCATTGGCTGATTTTCAAAACTGTAGCGCCCCTGATAGTCGCTGTGGTTGCAGATAAAGTCAGGCTGATAATCATCCAGAAAACCATAGGGGCCGTAGTCGATGGTCAGGCCCAGAATCGACATGTTGTCCGTGTTCATCACGCCATGCGCGAAGCCCACGCTCTGCCACAGCGCAATCAGCCGGGCAGTGCGCACCACAACGTCGGTAAACCAGCGCTGATAGCGATCCGCCTCCTCCACCAGATGCGGCCAGTGATGGCGGATGGCGTAGTCGGCCAGCTGCTGCACTTTCTCCTGCTGCTGGCTGTAAAAGAAATGCTCGAAATGACCAAAGCGCAGATGGCTGGGTGAAATGCGCATCAGCATTGCACCGCGCTCCGCCGTTTCACGGTAAACCGGCTCATCGCCAATCGACAGGGTCAGGGCGCGCGTGGTGGGGATCCCCAGATGGTGCAATGCTTCAGAGGCCAGGAACTCGCGAACGCTGGAACGGATCACCGCCCGCCCATCCCCCATGCGGGAATAGGGGGTCAGGCCCGCGCCCTTGAGGTGCCAGTCAAGTTTCTCGCCATCCTCTGTGCGCTGTTCTCCCAGCAGGATGCCGCGCCCGTCGCCCAGCTGACCGGCCCAGACGCCAAACTGATGGCCACTGTACACCTGGGCCAGTGGCTGCATACCGGGCAGCAGTGCCGCGCCGTGCCAGACGTCATGCCCGTTACCGGCGAAGAGTGCGCTATCCAGCCCCATTGAGGCGGCCAGCGGGGCGTTATGATAGAGCAGGCGTCCGCCTGCCAGCGGCGTAGGGTTAAGCGCGGTGTAGCATCCGGTAAGCTCCCGGAACCAGGTATTGTCAAAAGATAGCTTGCCTGAGGACATTGTTTCTCCCATGCGATGCTCAGCGAGACGTCGGTTTGCCAAAACCTTCAGTGTAACGCTGATATCGGGGATTAAACAGGTTCCATCAGCCAGGATGCTGAGAAGAGGGTCGGCGACTGTCGGCGCGGATCAGGGAACGCAACGCGTCAGATTTGACCACCGGGAACAGTGCGCCCTGAAAATCGACCCCACTGAGCTGGCTCACTTTATCCAGCAGCCGATCATCGTCAATGCCGCAAATAATCAGCCGGTCACAATGGGTGCGGAAATTATCGATAATGCTCTGCATGAACGGCACAAACGACGCGCGCTTTGCCAGAGAGTGAATAAACTCTTTATCCAGACAGATCCAGCTGAATAAATTATCGTAGACCGCATTCGAGGGTGTTTTGCCAGCCCCAAAATGGGAAAGCGCTAAATTAAACTCATCATGCAGGCTCGCCAGCAGCGGATTATTTTTTCCGAGCTTCAGCTGCGGAAACGTTTCAGTGATATTCAGCAGAATGAAGGGCAGCTGCTTTATTTTGCGCATCACTAATTCGCTGGCCAGCAGCGTCCGGGCCATCCCTTCATCAATACGGATCAATGCGGAGACGTCGTGCGACTCGAATAACGCACGGTTCTGCTCCAGCAGGCTAATCTGACTTTGCAGCAGGCGTAACTGCTGCGACTCATCGAGCTGCGGCAGCAGCAGATCCTGAGGCAGTGTGATCGGCGCACTTTCATGCACAAACTGCGTAACCAGCTCAACAGCAGCCAGCCGTCCGTCAGCATCACAGACAGGATAAAACCAGATTTCCGACTGATAGTCGGCCGAAAGATGAATTTTCATTTTAATGCCAGAATATGCGGCGATGTTGATATCGTATAGTAATGGTCAGGCTCAGGCAATAGCGCCAAATCATTGAAGAGACGACCTTCTTTGCCCTTCCACCACCGTTTGCCAGCCTGCGATGACGCTTAAGCCAAATAGTGACGACAAAACTGCGCTTATTAGCGGAATTAAACCAGCATTTATTATGCCTAATAAAATCCCCGCTCAAAAACTGTCATTTAAAATAAAACTTTTAACGGCTGTTTTTTCTCTATTTTAAATTGGACTTAAGTCTTATTTCAGACTCTCCGGTTAAATACGGCGAGCCTGCCAGAAGACTTTGCGCCAGTAGACGTTATCCAGCGAGGAGCGGATCACCCCCTGGCTGGTGGAAGCATGAATAAAGGCATTATCACTGTCGTAGATGCCGACATGCAGGCCATTCTCCCCGCGACCGGTTTTAAAGAAGACCAGATCGCCGGGCAGCAGTTCATCTTTACTTATACGGGTGCCGATATCACTCTGTGCTGAGGTGGTGCGCGGCAGTTGCAGCGCAAAGCGGTCGCGGAAGGTGAGATAGACAAAGCCAGAGCAGTCGACACCGTTGCGGCTCATGCCGCCATAGCGATAGGGCGTGCCGTGCCAGTGACCGAGCTGGTCGTTCAGCTCTGCAATCACGGTAATCGAGTCGGAGAGACGACCATTAATCGGCGGGGCGTGATGACTGCATCCCGTCAGCAGCAGAACCAAAATCAGCAAACCCAGGCGCATCGCCAAATGTCCTTATCAGAAGTTGCAACCGGTTTAATGTAGCGGTAAAGCCCGCCGGGTAGCAAGTGTCAGGACAGGACGGTCAGCAGCGTGCGTCCTTCAAGCTCAATCTGCCGGAAGGCGATGCCATAAAGCGGTGTCAGTCGCTGCGGCGTCAGAACCGCGGCCGGTTCGCCCTGCGCAATGACCTGTCCCCTCTCCATCAGCCAGACCTGATTCGCCTGTTGCAGCGTGTGGTTGAGATCGTGACTGCTGGCGATCACGCTGATGCCCGCCGCACAGAGTCCGGCGATCAGATCGTCCACCGCTTTCTGCTGGGCGATATCCAGCGCGGTCATGGGCTCATCCAGAATCAGCAGCCGCCCGTCTGGATTGATGCGCGGATCAATTTGCAGGCAGACCGCCGCCAGTCGGACACGCTGCCACTCCCCGCCGGAGAGCCGGGTCAGTGAGTGGGCGAGTTTATCCTGCAGCTGAAGCTGCTGCAGCAGCGTGCTGAGCCGATCTTCATCCTGCGCCCCCCTCTGTTTCAGATGCAGCCGTAAATAGTGCCAGACCGGCATCTGACTCAGGGGGGCCTGCTGCTGGGGAAGCCAGCCGCGAGCCCGGGCCAGCGCCGGGCCGCTCCACTCGGACAGCGGACGGTTATCCAGCACGATCCTGCCGGACGCGGCCTCCAGTCCGGCAACAACGCTGAGCAACGTGCTTTTTCCCGCGCCGTTCGGACCGGCGACATGCAGCAACTGACCGGCGGCAAGCTCACCGTTCAGTGAGCACAGCCGCCCGGCGAGCGCCACCTGTTGCAGGCGCAGCAGCATCTATTTCGCCAGGGCCTGCTTAATGGTTTCCAGAATAATGGGATCTTCCGGCGTCATATCAGGCGCGAACCGCTGGACAATGCGACCATCCCGGCCAATAACGAATTTTTCAAAGTTCCACAGGATGTCGCCCGGCGCTTTCGGTCCGCGGCCTTTGCTCACCTGACGCTCGTAAAAACCGCTGCCTTCGGGACGAACGGCGTCAGGACAGGCCGCGATCAGCTGAGCATAGAGCGGGTGACGCCCTTCCCCATTGACGTCGGTTTTGGCAAACATCGGGAATGTCACGCCATAGGTGGTGCTGCAGAAGGTTTTGATCTCTTCGCTGCTGCCAGGCTCCTGCTCCAGAAACTGATTGCAGGGAAAACCCAGTACGCTGAAGCCGTGATCCTGCCAGGCCTTCTGCAGATTCTCCAGCTCCTCATACTGCGGGGTGAGGCCACATTTCGAGGCGACGTTTACCACCAGCAGTACCTTGCCCTGCCACGCAGAGAGCGTGGTTTTTTCACCATCAAGCGTAACCAGTTCAGTGTCATAAATATTCATGCTGAATTCCTGTTGTGGATGCAGAGTAGCCAGCCGAAAGCTAGCGCGAAGATTTTACCAGTAAAAGAATAAACAGCGGCGCGCCGAGTGTCGCCGTGACCACGCCTATCGGTAATTCGGCCGATGTCAGCGCCAGACGCGCGACGATATCGGCCGCTAACAGCACGCCTGCCCCAGCCAGCGCAGAGGCGGGCAGCAGATAACGGTGATCGCTGATGCCGCTCAGCCGCAGCAGGTGCGGGATCACCAGCCCGACAAAACCAATGGCACCGGCCATGGCAACGCTGATACCGACCAGCCAGCCCATCGCCAGCACCAGCAGATTGCGCCAGTAGAAAAGAGAGAGACCGAGCTGACGAGCGGAGATCTCCCCCAGCGCCAGCAGATTCAGTATCGGTCCCGTCGCATTCAGGGCCAGCATCACCGGCAGCAGCGCCAGTATCATTCCGCCATAGCGCCAGTCAATGCCGCTGAAGCCGCCCATCATCCAGTACATCAGCTGACGCAGGTCGAGGCTGGTGCTGAAGTAAACGGCCCAGGTCATGATGGCACTGCAGATAATCCCCAGCGCCACGCCCGTGAGTAACAGCCGGGTCACCGAGAGCTGACGGTGCGCGAAACAGAGCAGGATCAGCGTAATCATGAGTGCTCCGGCCATCGCGGCCAGGCCGAGGCTCCACAGCGAGCCGCTGCCCAGCAGCACGCCCAGCACCAGACCGATGCCGGCTCCGTTTGAGACGCCCAGCAGGCCAGGCTCGGCCAGCGGATTGGTAAACAGCGCCTGCATCACGACGCCGCACACTGCTAGGGATGCACCGACCAGCATCACCGCCAGACTACGCGGCAGCCGCAGCTGCCAGACAAAGAGCCGGCCGCTCTCCGTAAACCACTCTGAGGGCGCGATCCAGCTGTCACCGGCACACAGGCTGCCACAGAGCAGCGCAAGCAGCATAAGAGCTAAAGTAATAAGCCATTTCTGGCCGCGCTGGTCGGCCTGAAGCGCGAGCGGGTCAAGCAGAGACATAGGCTGGATTTGCTGAGAAAACAGAGATTTGATTGTAGTGGGATTGCAGAAAAAAGAAAGGTGGTTGAGGCGGTGTGCGCCCTGCTGGCAGACGGGCGCGCCAGCGCAGTCACCGGCGGGTGAGACCATGAAAAAAGGCCGCTTGCGCGGCCTTTTTGAAACGCTGAAATTCAGTCAGTCTCTTTGGGTGTAGCGTTCTCTACGCGGCTTTTCAGCTTCTGTCCCGGGCGGAATGTCACTACGCGACGCGCGGTGATCGGAATATCTTCCCCCGTTTTCGGGTTTCTGCCAGGACGCTGGTTTTTGTCACGCAGGTCAAAATTGCCAAACCCAGACAGTTTTACCTGTTCTCCATTTTCCAAAGCGCGACGTACCTCTTCGAAAAACAGCTCTACTAACTCTTTGGCATCGCGTTTGCTCAGCCCGAGTTTCTCAAACAGGTACTCTGACATCTCAGCTTTTGTAAGCGCCATAGGTTCAATCCCTCAAGGTTGCCTGGAATCGCTCTTTTAATGCCGCAACACATTTGCCAACGGTCGCGGCAATCTCCTCTTCTTCGAGTGTCCGGCTGGTATCCTGCAAAATCAGGCTGATTGCGAGGCTCTTGAAGCCCTCAGAAACGCCCTTACCGCGGTACACGTCAAACAAGTTTACGCCAACTACCTGATTTACGCCAACTTTCTTACACTCCGCGATGATATCTGCTGCAGGGACGTTTTCAGCCACCACAACAGCAATATCACGACGGTTAGCCGGGAAGCGAGAAATCTCGCGCGCGTCAGGCAGGACGCGGTCTGCGACCTTATTCCAAAGCAGTTCAAAGACTAAGGTGCGGCCGTTGAGATCCAGCTTACGTTCCAGCTCAGGATGAACGACTCCGATAAATCCGATTCGTTCATCGTGCAAATAAATCGCCGCGCTCTGTCCCGGATGCAACGCCGGATTGGCTTCAGCCCGGAAGCTGATCGCATCCAGTTTGCCGGTTAAATCGAGCAGCGACTCTAAATCGCCTTTTAAATCATAGAAGTCAACTGCCTGGCGCGCCAGATCCCAGTGCTCTTCAACACGGTTTCCGCTGATAATACCGGCCAGCATAAGATCCTGACGGATGCCTAAATCTGCCTGCGTGTCGGGCACAAAGCGTAAGCCGCTCTCAAACAGACGTACGCGACTCTGCTGACGGTTCTGGTTGTAGACGACTGCGCTGAGCAGGCCGGTCCACAGGGAGAGACGCATGGTCGACATCTCGCTGGAGATCGGGCTTGGCAGCAGCAGCGCCTCTTCACCCGGATGCAGCAGCTGCTGAACCTTTGGATCAACGAAGCTGTAGGTAATCGCTTCCTGATATCCCTTGTCCACCAGCAGGTTTTTCACGCGTTTCAGCGACAGGTTCGCTTCGCGATGCTGAGTCATGACCAGCCCCGCCTGCACCGGCACGTTCGGGATGTTGTTGTAGCCGTAAACGCGGGCCACTTCTTCAACCAGATCTTCCTCAATCGCCATGTCGAAGCGCCAGCTCGGGGCGATCGCCTGCCACTCACCTTCGCCTGTCGTGACGTCGCAGCCGAGACGGGTCAGAATATCGGTAACCTGCTCATCGGCGATGACATGACCAATCAGGCGATCCAGTTTTTCCCGGCGCAGGGTGATCGTCGCCGGAACCGGCAAGGCGGCCTGATGCGTCTGATCGATGATCGGGCCGGCTTCACCCCCGCAGATGGAGAGCAGCAGCGCGGTTGCACGCTCCAGCGCGATATGTTGCAGCGCCGGATCAACGCCTCGTTCATAGCGGTGTGACGCGTCGGTGTGCAGACCGTGACGACGGGCGCGGCCGGTGATCGCCAGCGGGTCAAACCAGGCGCACTCAAACAGAATGTTCTGCGTTTCGCTGTTCACGCCCGAATGTTCGCCACCGAAGATACCCGCCATCGCCAGCGCCTGCTGGTGATCGGCGATGACCAGCGTGTCTGCCTGCAGGCTGGCTTCAGTGCCATCCAGCAGCGTCAGCTTTTCGCCCTCTTTCGCCATGCGCACCACGATGCCGCCGTTAAGGCGATCGAGGTCGAAGGCGTGCATCGGCTGACCCAGTTCCAGCAGCACATAGTTGGTGATATCCACCACCGGATCGATTGAGCGGATACCACAGCGACGCAGCTTCTCTTTCATCCACAATGGCGTGGCCGCACCAACGTTAACGCCTTTCACTACGCGACCCAGGTAGCGCGGACAGGCCTCCACCGCATCAACCTGAATCGGGAAGGTGTCACTCAGCGTGGCAGCGACCGGCTGAATCTCTGGCTTGTTCAGCGGCAGACCATTCAGCACCGCCACATCACGCGCGATACCGATCAGGCCCAGACAGTCCGCGCGGTTAGGCGTGACGCTGATTTCAATGGTGTTGTCATCCAGCTGAAGCCAGGCGCGGATGTCGGTGCCCACGGGCGCATCGGCAGGCAGTTCAATAATGCCGTTGTGGTCGTCGCTGATTCCCAGCTCGGAGAAAGAGCAGAGCATCCCTTCTGACGGCTCACCACGCAGTTTGGCCGCTTTGATTTTGAAATCACCCGGCAGCACGGCACCTACGGTGGCGACAGCGACTTTCAGCCCCTGGCGGCAGTTCGGCGCGCCGCAGACGATATCCAGCAGACGGTCACCGCCCACATTAATTTTGGTCACCCGCAGTTTGTCAGCATTCGGGTGCTGACCGCACTCCACCACTTCGCCAACCACGACACCGTTGAACGCACCGGCGACGGCCTCAACGCCATCCACTTCCAGACCGGCCATGGTGATTTGTTCAGACAGCGCGGCGCTGTCCAGGGCTGGATTTACCCATTCGCGTAACCAGAGTTCACTGAATTTCATTGGATAACCTGCCCTTACTTAAATTGTTTGAGGAAACGTAAATCGTTTTCGAAGAATGCGCGCAGATCGGTCACGCCATAGCGCAACATGGTCAGACGCTCCATGCCCATACCAAAGGCGAAACCGGAGTAAACTTCCGGGTCAATGCCGACATTGCGCAGCACATTAGGGTGCACCATGCCGCAGCCCAGCACTTCCAGCCACTTGCCGTTTTTACCCATGACGTCCACTTCTGCTGAAGGCTCAGTAAAGGGGAAGTAGGACGGACGGAAACGAATCTGCAAATCTTCTTCGAAGAAGTTGTTCAGGAAATCGTGCAGCGTGCCTTTGAGATTGGTAAAGCTGATGTTTTTATCCACGATCAGCCCTTCCATCTGATGGAACATCGGCGTGTGGGTCTGATCGTAATCGTTACGGTAGACGCGGCCTGGCGCGATGATACGAATCGGCGGCTGCTGAGCCTGCATGGTACGGATCTGCACGCCGGAAGTCTGGGTACGCAGCAGACGGGTGGCGTCAAACCAGAAGGTATCGTGATCGGCACGCGCCGGGTGGTGAGCAGGAATATTGAGTGCATCAAAGTTATGATAATCATCTTCAATTTCCGGCCCGGTGACGACAGCAAAGCCTAACTCACCGAAGAAGGTCTCAATGCGATCCATCGTGCGGGTGACCGGATGCAGGCCGCCATTTTCAATGCGGCGACCCGGCAGTGACACATCGATGGTCTCTTCTGCCAGACGCGCATTCAGCGCCGCCGATTCCAGCGCCTCTTTACGCGCGTTCAGGCGGTCGGTGACCTGCTGTTTCGCTTCGTTGATTACCGCACCGGCTGCAGGACGCTCTTCAGCAGGCAACTCGCGTAAGGTGGTCATCTGTAATGTCAGATGCCCTTTCTTACCGAGATATTCGACGCGCACCGCGTCAAGGGCGGCGATATCTGTCGCCCCGTCGATAGCCGCCGTGGCGCTGGCCACCAGTTCTGCGAGTTGGGACATAATTTCCTCTTTTTCCAGTCAGGCTGGTCAGTTCTTGTTGGGACCTGCCGGTCCAGTATGCTAACGCCAGAAACAAAAAAGCCTCCACGAGGGAGGCTTTTAGCGCGATTTTTCGTTTCTTTTCTTATGCGCAAAAGCCCCCGGATGTCAGGCGCTAAAGTAAAAAAAGAAACGGAAAATAGCAGCATTCATGCTTGCAGTTACCTTGTCATGCTTTACGAGGGCACTATTGAAATGCGCGGAGACGAAAATGTCAATCTTTTGCGCAGCTTACAGGCAATAAAAAAGGGAGCAAGCTCCCTTTTTCATCTGACTTACGCCAGAGCTGATTTCGCTTTTTCGACCAGTGCAGTGAAGGCCACTTTGTCGAATACGGCGATATCGGCCAGGATCTTACGGTCGATCTCAATGGCTGCTTTTTTCAGACCATTGATGAAACGGCTGTAAGACATGCCGTTCTGACGAGCCGCTGCGTTGATACGCGCGATCCACAGCTGACGGAACTGACGCTTACGCTGACGACGGTCACGGTAAGCATACTGACCAGCTTTGATAACAGCCTGGAAGGCAACGCGGTAAACACGTGAACGTGCACCGTAATAGCCTTTAGCTTGTTTTAAGATTTTTTTGTGACGTGCGCGAGCAACTACACCACGTTTAACGCGAGCCATGTGAGCTCTCCTGTTCTATATTCTGTTTAAAAAAATGGACTTATGCGTACGGCAGGCAGGCAGAAACCAGACCCAGATCGCCTTTTGACACCATGCCTTTAGGGCGCAGGTGACGTTTACGCTTAGTAGATTTTTTGGTCAGAATATGACGCAGGTTTGCGTGTTTACGCTTGAAGCCGCCAGAAGCGGTCTTCTTGAAGCGCTTAGCCGCGCCACGTACAGTTTTAATCTTTGGCATTTTTAAAAATATCCACTTCGCATTGTTGATAACATGACCCAGACAGGCGAACAGAAAACCGCACAACGCGAACGCTGCGCGGTTAATGTTACTTGAAAGCCTACTGTTTCTTCTTAGGAGCGAGCACCATGATCATCTGGCGGCCTTCGATCTTCGAAGGGAAGGATTCGACAATGGCCAAATCCAGATCTTCACACAGGTCTTTACGGACGCGGTTAAGCACTTCCATACCGATCTGCTGGTGCGCCATCTCACGACCACGGAAACGCAGCGTGATTTTGGCTTTATCGCCATCTTCCAGAAAGCGAATCAGGTTGCGTAGTTTGACCTGATAGTCGCCATCATCGGTTCCAGGACGGAATTTAATTTCCTTAACCTGAATAACTTTTTGCTTCTTCTTCTGTTCCTTAGAAGATTTGCTTTTTTCGTAGAGGAACTTGCCGTAATCCATAATACGGCAAACCGGCGGTTCGGCGTTCGGGCTAATTTCGACTAAGTCAGCACCCGATTCCTCGGCTTTTTCCAGAGCTTCGCGTAATGAGACGATGCCAAGTGGCTCGCCATCCATGCCCGTTAAGCGCACTTCAGTTGCGCGGATTTCGCTGTTAATTTTGTTCGGACGCGTCGGTAGTACTCGTTTTCCGCCTTTAATACTTTATTCCTCCAGTTGATGAAGATTTCGGCTGCGAATCTCTTGTTGTAACTTCTCAACAAAGAGATCGACATCCATCGACCCCAGGTCTTTACCACGGCGGGTGCGAACGGCAACTTTGCCTGCTTCCACCTCTTTATCACCGCAGACCAGCATATAAGGGACGCGACGTAATGTGTGCTCGCGGATTTTAAAGCCTATCTTCTCATTTCTCAAGTCTGCCTTCACACGAATGCCAGCATTCTGCAGCTTACGCGTTAAAGACTCAACATATTCCGCTTGTCCATCGGTAATATTCATGACCACGACCTGCTGTGGTGCCAGCCAGGTTGGGAAGAAACCAGCAAATTCTTCGGTCAGAATACCGATGAAGCGTTCCATCGATCCCAGAATCGCACGGTGAATCATCACAGGCGTCTGACGATCGTTATTTTCACCCACATACGTCGCTTCAAGACGTTTTGGCAGGGAGAAGTCTAGCTGAACGGTTCCACACTGCCAGGCGCGATCAAGACAATCGTACAGGGTAAACTCAATTTTCGGGCCGTAGAAGGCACCTTCGCCTGGCTGGAACTCAAACTCAATGTTGTTTTCGTTCAGCGCGGCAGCCAGATCTTCCTCGGCGCGGTCCCACATCTCATCGGTGCCGATGCGCTTCTCAGGACGGGTAGAGAGTTTGACCACAATCTTTTCGAAGCCGAAGGTGCTGTACATGTCATAAACCATGCGGATACAGCTGTTCACTTCGTCACGCACCTGCTCTTCTGTACAGAAGACGTGGGCATCATCCTGGGTAAAGCCGCGTACACGCATCAGGCCATGCAGCGCACCTGATGGCTCATTACGGTGACAGCTACCGAACTCGGCCATACGCAGCGGCAGGTCACGGTACGATTTCAGACCCTGATTAAAGATCTGAACGTGTCCCGGACAGTTCATCGGTTTAATGCAATATTCACGGTTCTCAGAAGAGGTGGTGAACATCGCTTCTTTATAGTTTTCCCAGTGCCCGGTTTTTTCCCACAGGACGCGGTCCATCATGAACGGACCCTTCACTTCCTGGTACTGATACTCTTTCAGCTTGCTGCGGACAAACACTTCCAGTTCGCGGAAGATGGTCCAGCCGTCGTTATGCCAGAAGACCATACCGGGTGCTTCTTCCTGCATGTGGTAGAGATCCAGCTGCTTACCAATCTTGCGATGGTCACGCTTTGCCGCCTCTTCCAGACGCTGCAGATAGGCTGCCAGCTGCTTTTTGTCTGCCCATGCGGTGCCATAGATGCGTTGCAGCATCTTGTTGCTGCTGTCGCCGCGCCAGTAGGCACCGGAGATCTTCTGCAGTTTAAAGTGATGGCAGAACCGCATGTTCGGCACGTGCGGACCGCGGCACATGTCGACATATTCTTCATGATGATAGAGGCCAGGCTTATCGTCGTGGCTGATGTTTTCATCAAGAATGGTGGTTTTGTAGATTTCGCCGCGCGCCGCAAAGACGTCACGGGCTTCCTGCCAGCTGACCTTTTTCTTCACCACATCGTAGTTGGTCTCAGCCAGTTGATGCATGCGTTTTTCCAGCAGGTCGATATCTTCCTGGGTCAGCGTACGATCGATGTCGACATCATAATAGAAGCCGTTATCAATGACCGGGCCAATCGCCATTTTCGTATCCGGCCACAGCTGCTTGATGGCATGCCCTAACAGGTGCGCGCAGGAGTGACGGATGATTTCCAGACCGGCTTCATCTTTTGCAGTGATAATCGCCACGGCGGCGTCTTCGGTGATGGGATCGACCGCATCAACCAGTTCACCGTTCACGCGGCCAGCGATACAGGCTTTCGCCAGACCCGGCCCGATGTCCAGCGCGATATCCATCACACTGACAGGGCGGTCGAACACACGCTGGCTGCCATCAGGAAGCGTAATTACAGGCATTTCTAATCCTTATTTGCAGTGGTAGGCCACACGAAAGCCTACATGCAACGTCATGTAAAATGGGTGACCTGGCGTAACATCAGACCCACATTGTCGGAATGTCGCCAGGATTGCCGTGCGGGGCAGATGATAGCAGTTTTCCTGGTCGAGAAAAACCATCCCCTTTTTGCTAAGCCGTGGAGAGATCAAAAAAAAGCGGCCTGACAGAGTGTCAGGCCGCCGGGCAGACCACGGGTAAAATTGCGCTTACATCGCGTAGGAGAGCATAACCGAGGTTTTGGTGTCGGTGCGATCCGGCGCAGATTCCGGCGGATTGTTGTTCCAGGTCACGTTGTACGCCAGCTTCAGGGCGAAGTGGCTGTTAATTGCCACCTGCAGGCCGGTTTCAGAGTTCACGGTGGTATCTTCACCGAAGCTGCTCAGTACAGACACACCCTGGACAAATTTGGTGGTGTCAGTGAGCTGCCACTGATAGCTGACCGCGCCATAGCCCAGCGCTTTGGTTTCGTGGCCGCCATCGTGGAAATCGTCGTAGCGCACACCCGGACCAAATTCCGCACGCAGTGAATGCACCGGACCGTTCAGGATCTGACGACCGTAACCGGCTGTCAGAACGTCGCGCGAATCGTAACCATTGAAACGATCGCTTAACCAGCTCGCCTGACCAAACAGGTAGTCATAGTTGCTGACGTTGTAACGTGAACGGCCGCCGATGCTATAGGTCTCGGAAGAGCGCTCATCGTTTGACGAGGTGTTGGCCGCGTTACCCCACAAGCTGTAAGCCATTGATGACTGATACCAGGTCATATTGGTCTGAGCGGTCATTGATGAACTGGTGGTGTTACCGGTTTGCGCCAGGTATCCCGCAGCAGCTGAGCCTTCAAACGGCTTTTTCGCCGTAGAGGGGTCATCCATTGAGGTGAATACGGCGTTATCGGCCAGTGCCTGGTGACAAAATGCTCCGGCGGAGAGCAGAAGAACAGCAGACAGCTTGTTATAGGCTTTCATTAAATGTGATCCGTGCGACAGTTTAAAAAACGAAGAGTCTGAAGCGTTTTGCCCGGCATTCAATGCAATTTACGGTAAGTTTTGTAAAAAAATATTAACTCACCCGAAATGCGTGGAATCAGCCCTGCAACACGTGTTAATTGGGACTCATCTGATTAACGTCGCGCATTATAGTGCTGCGAAAGTGAAAAGATAGCCGTAGCCGCAGAAGATTTTTCCACCCCCGCGCACCTGCCTGACAGGAATTTACGTCCGGCATCACGGCAGACACCGCGCATCCCCTTCATAATTCGCCTGATTTTTCACCATGGTCTACGCTCAGTTCAGTTTCCCTTGCCCGGAGGTGCCTCATGAGCAACAACGCCTTAACACGCTATATCGTGACCTTTCACTATCAGGAGTCGGGATTAAGCGACATCCTGGAGCTGACCAGCGCCATGACGGCGGCCGGTTTCACCACCACCCTGGCTGACGATGAGGGCCACCCGCATGAACTCGGGACCAACAGCTTTGGTATTGTCAGCCCGCTGTCGTCTGAAGCGCTGCAGCAGCAGGCCACTGCGGCGGGTGAAAGCGTGCTGGGTCAGCGGCCGGACGTGACCGTGACGACCTTCGAAGCGTTTCTGCGCGACACCGCTGAACATCGCCCTACCCGCTCCGCACCAGAATAAGAGGTGCAATCGGGCTGGTTTTGGTGAATATTTACGCAGTACAATCTGTCTTACGCAGCGAATAACGAGGATAGCCCAATGTGGTCAGCCATTAGTCGTCTGTTAAGCGAGCAGTTAGGCAATGCCGAAATCACCGAACGTCACGCCCTGGCCGGCGGCGACATCCATCCCACCTGGCGTATCCGCTACGGTGATCACGACGTGTTCGTCAAAAGTAACAGCCGGGACAGGCTGTCACTCTTCACCTGGGAAGCTGACCAGCTGGCGCTGCTGGCGCGCACAGGCACGGTTCGCGTGCCGGAGGTCTATGGCGTAGGCCAGCACCGCGAGGAGAGTTTCCTGCTGCTGGAATATATTCCGCCTCAGCCACTTGATGAGCAGAGTGCCTGGCGGCTCGGGCAGCAGCTGGCGCACCTTCATCAGTGGAGCGAGCAGACACAGTTCGGTCTCGATTTCGACAACAACATCACCACGACTCCTCAGCCCAACAGCTGGCTGCGCCGCTGGTCGGTCTTTTTTGCCGAGCAGCGCATCGGCTGGCAGTTACAGCTGGCGGCAGAAAAAGGGGTGCTCTACGGGGATACCGAGCTGATCATTGCCGCCGTGCAGCGGGTGCTGGCCTCCCATCATCCGCAGCCGTCGCTGCTGCATGGCGACCTCTGGCCAGCTAACTGTGCCAGCAGCCACAGTGGCCCCTGGGTATTCGATCCTGCCTGCTACTGGGGCGACCGGGAGTGCGATTTAGCCATGCTGAGCTGGTACCCCGACCTGCCGCGTCAGATT
Organism: Pantoea sp. GM_Pan_3; assembly: GCF_026541045.1. Lineage (NCBI taxonomy): Bacteria > Pseudomonadati > Pseudomonadota > Gammaproteobacteria > Enterobacterales > Erwiniaceae > Pantoea > Pantoea sp. GM_Pan_3. The sequence continues at coordinate 1,138,025 of NZ_JALNVA010000001.1, forward strand.
TACGACGGCTATCAGTCGGTCTGGCCGTTACCGGATGGGTTCTCGCAGCGTCTGCCGGTCTATCAGCTCTACTATTTGCTGAACCGGGCTAACGTCTTTGGCGGGCACTGGCCGGACGACGCACAGTTCGCCATCGGCCAGTTGCTGGAAGAGGATGCGCTGAGCGCCAGTCAGGCCAGACCGGCCTGACGACGCCCTCAGATAAAGCCGAGCAGTGACAGCACGAAATAACCGGCTACCGCAATGACCACGGGCAGGATGTAAAGCGGGAAGATCTGCAGGAAGATGGTGTGACGGGGTACGCGCACCTTCTCTTCCAGCTGCTGACGGCTTCGCCCTTCGCTGCCCTTTGCCTGCTCCAGGATCATCTGATCTTCAATGCCCTCTCTGACATGACGGGCCTGACGCCCCATGCGCGCGCCGGATGACTCCAGTGCCAGTCCGACAAAAATCAGGATGTAGATCAGCCAGAATCCCAGGTTCATCTGACCATTAAATTCCGGCACCGGGGAGTTGTGCCAGAAGATGTTCAGGAAGGGGGTGTTAAAGCGAAGCATATCGACGATAACATGAACAAAATCGAGCATTACCGCGTCGATACCTGGCTGCTTCTCACTGTGCTTAAACATAAAGCTCAGCACCGAAATAATGGTCGACAGCAGCGCCACCAGAAAGAGCACCCAGCCTGCCACACGCTTGAGGATGGCGATGCGGCCAGCCTGTTGATAGGTCATAATATCTCCTGAACCCGAAATCCGATTTGCCGTAAGTCTACCTGCCAATGAAGAAATTTCCCAAAAAAAGCATGGCCGACGGGCGAAGCGTGCGCCAGCCGGGAATGATGCTATGGTAAAACCGACTTTAAAAGGAGACCTCTGATGCCCTATCACCGCCCTGTCCTCGCCGCCCTGTTTGATATGGATGGTTTACTGATCGATTCTGAGCCGCTGTGGGATCAGGCTGAGCTGGATATCTTTTCAACGCTGGATGTTGACCTGTCACGTCGCAGTGAAATGCCCGACACGCTGGGTTTGCGCATCGACCAGACGGTGCGGATGTGGTACGAAACGCTGCCGTGGCAGGGTCCGTCGCAGCAGGAGGTCACGGAGCGGATTATCGTGCGCGCCATGACGCTGGTGGATCAGACCCGCCCCCTGTTGCCGGGCGTGGAAACCGCGCTGCAACTCTGTCAGGAGCAGGGACTGAAGATTGGCCTGGCGTCCGCCTCTCCGATGGCGATGCTGGAACAGGTGCTGGAGATCTTTAATCTGCGCCACTATTTTGATGTGCTCTCCTCCGCAGAAGCTCTGCCCTATAGCAAGCCCCATCCGCAGGTCTATCTCAATGCCGCCGCCAGTCTGGGAATCGATCCGCTGAACTGCGTCACGCTGGAGGATTCGTTTAACGGCATGATCGCCACTAAAGCGGCCCGCATGCGGTCGATTGTGGTACCTGCCGCTGAGCACCGCGACGATCCCCGCTGGGCGCTGGCGGATGTCCGGCTGGACAATCTGACGCAGCTTAGCCCGACGCATCTGAAAGGCTGACCCCCCGCCCGCTTTAAGCGGGCTTTTTTTTGCTCAGGCATTCTGCGGTTGATCTGAATCTCAAAAAATTAAAACAGCGTTTCATTTTTATTGAATCGCTGTCTCACCCTGCCTAAGATGCCCACATCGTCCCCTGATCGGGGGATGAATAACCTGACTCCAGAGGGGCACGAGATGGACATTCGCCAGAGCATTCACAGCGATCACGCTAAACAACTCGACACTGACGCACTGCGCCAGGCATTTCTGATTGAAAAGATATTTACCGCCGATCACTACACCCTGACCTACAGCCACATTGACCGCATCATTACGGGCGGCGTCATGCCGGTGAATCAGCCGGTCACGATGGGGGATGAGATGGGCAAACAGCTGGGCGTCGCCTGGTTTCTCGAACGCCGTGAACTGGGCATGATCAATATTGGCGGTCCGGGTCTGGTGGAGGTGGATGGCAAAACGTGGGAAATCGGTCACGAAGAGGCGCTCTATATCGGCAAAGGGGCGCGCGATCTGCTGTTTCGCAGCCTCGACGCATCGCGGCCCGCAAAATTTTATTTCAACAGTGCACCGGCGCACACCACCTTTCCGGACAGGAAGATCACGCTGCAGGAGGCGGTCAACGCCACGCTGGGCGATGCGGCAAGCGCTAATCGCCGCACCATACACAAATTTATCGTGCCCGACGTGTTGCCTACCTGTCAGCTCACGATGGGCCTGACCAGGCTGCATGAGGGCAGTCTCTGGAACACCATGCCCTGTCACACCCACGAACGCCGCATGGAAGTCTATTTCTATTTCGACATGAGTGAAGATCACGCCGTCTTCCACATGATGGGAGAGCCGCAGCAAACCCGTCATCTGCTGGTTCATAACGAGCAGGCGGTGATCTCTCCCAGCTGGTCGATACACGCGGGTGTCGGAACCCAGCGTTACGCTTTTATCTGGGGAATGGTGGGTGAGAATCAGGTCTTTGATGATATGGACGCGGTCAGAATTAGCGAACTGCGTTAAGCGGAGGACAAGCCGAATGGTACTGAACAGATTTGATTTGACAGGCAAAGTCGCCATCGTGACCGGCTGTAATACCGGGCTTGGCCAGGGGATGGCACTGGGGCTGGCGCAGGCTGGCTGCGACATTGTGGGCATCAACCGCATCGAACCGGCTGACACGCAGCATAAAGTGGAAGCACTTGGCCGCCGCTTCTGGTCCGTTTCAGCCGATCTGATGTCTCCTGAGGTCATCCCGCAGGTCGCGGAAGAGGCGGTCGCCGCGGCAGGCAGAGTGGATATCCTGGTCAACAATGCCGGGATTATCCGTCGTGAGGATGCCCTGAAATTCAGCGTGCAGGACTGGGATGATGTGATGAATATCAACTGCAAGACGGTGTTTTTCCTCTCACAGCAAATCGCGCAGCGGTTTATCGCGCAGGGAAGCGGCGGCAAAATCATTAATATTGCGTCCATGCTCTCGTTTCAGGGAGGCATTCGCGTCCCCTCTTACACCGCCTCAAAAAGCGCTGTCATGGGCTTAACCCGTCTGATGGCTAACGAGTGGGGACGGCATGGCATCAATGTTAATGCTATCGCGCCGGGCTACATGGCGACCGATAATACCGAACCCCTGCGCAAAGATGCGGCGCGCAGCGCTGAGATCCTTGACCGTATTCCGGCAGGCCGCTGGGGCGTGCCGGATGACATGATGGGGCCGGTGGTCTTTCTGGCCTCATCTGCAGCAGACTATATTAATGGTTACACGCTGGCGGTTGATGGCGGCTGGCTGGCCCGCTAGAAAACGGGGTGAGCCGTGACATGCCGCGGCTCGCCTTGTAAAAAAATTCACTGTTAGTTACAGCGTCACATGTTCTCATTTACTGGATAAATCCCTATACTGGATGCATCGACAGTTTCTTAGCATCCAGGTTCTATCATGACGGGCGAAGGCCACATCATTTTTGCCATTGCCAGCGCTATTTTTGCCAAACGTGCGGAGCTGACCCCGGTTCTGGCGCAGGCCGACTGGTGGCATCTCGTTCCTTCAGCCCTGCTGACATGTCTGTTGCCCGACATCGATCACCCTAAATCCCTGCTGGGACAGCGGCTGCGCTGGCTCTCACAGCCGATTGCGCGCGCTTTTGGTCACCGGGGCTTTACCCACAGCCTGCTGGCGGTGGCCGCCGGTTTATGGCTTTTTCAGATTAACCTGCCCAAGTCGTCCCCCATACCACCTGATGTCTTGCAGGGTCTGACCCTGGGCTACCTCAGCCATATTGTGGCCGATATGCTGACGCCTGCCGGGGTGCCACTGCTGTGGCCCTGCCGCTGGCGCTTCCGCCTGCCGATTCTGCGCAGCCAGAAAGGCAATCAGCTTGAGCGGGTATTGTGTCTGGGTCTGGTGGGCTATGCGCTCTGGTTTCCGGTGGGAATGCCTTCCTTTGGTGCAAACGGCTGGCCGAGCCAGCTGTTCGATACGCTGCAGAATGGGGTCGGACGGTTAATTTCCAGTCATACCGCGCAATAAACCCGCAAAAATCAACAGTTAGTTATAAACCATGCCATTTGGATATAAGGCAGCCTCTCCGGCTGCTGTTACCATTCCTGCTGTCTTAATTCGTGATTAACATTATGCGGCCTCTCCCGGACGACAGGCCGCATTACTCTGGAGTTTCGGTATGGACCTTCCTCTTACGCTTAATATCGCGGCCTTCGTGGTGCTGCTGGTATTACTCTCCCGCTTCAGCCGCCATAGCTGGAGCCTGTCGAAGAAAGTGTTGATCGGTCTGGTGATCGGTGTGCTGTTCGGCCTGGTGCTGCAGCTGATCTACGGTGAAAACAGCGCCGTGGTCAAAGCGTCGATCAGCTGGTTTAACATCGTCGGCAATGGCTATGTCCAGCTGCTGCAGATGGTCGTCATGCCGCTGGTGTTCGTCTCGATTCTGAGTGCGGTCGCCCGACTGCATAACGCCTCGTCGCTGGGAAAAATCAGCGTACTGACCATTGGCGTACTGCTCTTTACCACCGCGATTTCTGCGCTGGTCGGCGTCTTCGTGACCGGTCTGTTTGGCCTCAGCGCGGAGGGTCTGGTGCAGGGTGTCCAGGAAACCGCACGCCTGAGTGCGATCCAGAGCAACTATGTCGGCAAGGTCTCCGACCTGAGCGTGCCTCAGCTGGTGCTCTCCTTTATCCCGAAAAATCCGTTTGCCGATCTGACCGGTGCCAGTCCGACCTCCATCATCAGCGTGGTCATTTTTGCCGCCTTCCTGGGGATGGCCGCTCTGCAACTGCTGAAAGATGACCAGGAGAAAGGTCAGCGGGTGCTGGTGGCGATTGACACCCTGCAGTCGTGGGTCATGAAGCTGGTGCGTTTAGTGATGAAGCTGACGCCGTATGGCGTGCTGGCGCTGATGACCAAAGTCGTGGCCGGTTCTAACCTGCAGGACATCATCAAGCTGGGCAGTTTTGTGGTCGCCTCTTACCTCGGCCTGGCGATAATGTTTGCGGTTCATGCCCTGCTGCTGTCGGTAAACGGCATCAACCCGCTGCGCTTCTTCCGCAAAGTGTGGCCGGTGATTACCTTCGCCTTTACCAGCCGCTCCAGCGCCGCCAGCATTCCACTGAGCGTAGAAACTCAGACCCGTCGCCTGGGCGTGCCAGAGTCTGTGGCGAGCTTTGCAGCCTCCTTTGGTGCCACGATCGGCCAGAACGGCTGTGCCGGTCTCTATCCGACCATGCTGGCGGTGATGGTGGCGCCTACGGTTGGCATCAACCCGTTTGACCCGCTGTGGATTGCGACGCTGGTCGGGATCGTCACCCTGAGTTCAGCCGGTGTGGCCGGTGTCGGCGGCGGTGCGACGTTTGCTGCCCTGATTGTGCTGCCTGCGATGGGCCTGCCGGTGACCCTGGTTGCGCTGCTGATCTCTATCGAGCCGCTGATCGATATGGGCCGTACCGCCCTGAACGTCAATGGCTCCATGACCGCCGGTTCACTCACCAGCCGCTGGTTAGGCCTGACCGACAGGCGCGTGCTGGAAAGTGACGACCACGCCGAACTGGCGCACCGCTAATCTCTGCTCAACCTGGCGCATCCGCGCCAGGTTAATCCCTTCCCGCTCTCCATAATCTTCCCTGTTCATGGCGACGCCGTTAAGAAAGCGTTAAGCGTGGTAAACAGGCGAAAATCCGCCGCTTTAGCGCTTGTCTTTCTTCTGTAAAAAGCGAATTCTGCCTCCACTCGTCTGTGGAGAATGCCCGATGAAAAAAATGATCGCCTCACTTCTGACGCTGACACTCTTAGCGCCCGCTCTGGCTTCTGCGCATCCCGGTGGCTGGGGCCCGCCAGGAGGATGGGGACCGCATGAGGGATGGGGCCGGCACGGTGGCCCCGCTCCGCGCTGGGGAGGACCAGGTCCGTTACGCTTTCTGCCCGAGGCCGCCACCGCCGTATTGATTGGCGGGCTGACCTACTACCTGCTTAACGGCAACTATTATCAGCGTCACGGTGAGGAGTATGTGGTGGTGGCGCCACCGCCAGAGACGCGGATCAGCGGTGAGATGCGGGTGCTGGATTTTAACGGCAGGCGTTTTTATGTGCAGGATGGCCACTACTACCAGCGGCAGATTGACGGCGATTATGTCGAGGTGCCGCGCCCGGCAGGATTGTAACGGCAGGCTTACCATCCACTCTTCGCGCCGGAGGGCATGAAACAGTGCCCCAACGAAAAACGGCCCGTCATGAAGACGGGCCGTTTACCATTCAGAAGCAGCGATTACTGCTGAACCTGCGGATCGGTGTCATATTCCGCGCAGCTCTGGAAGCCGTAGTTCATAACACGGCCAGTGTCGTTATAGCTCACGAAGTAAGTCTGTGCTTTACCGTCGCGCTGACCCAGAACATATGTCTGGCAGGTGCCGCGCGCGTGAACCATGGTAATTTCAGTTGAAGGCGAACCGGCGATCTGACGAACCTGATCGCGGGTCATCCCCTTTTTAACATCCTTAACGACTGGCTTAGTCACGTAGCTTTCCGCACGATCGTAAGTCGTACAACCAGACAGTGCCGCCAGTGTCAGCGCCGCAGCGATACATCCCATCACCTTCTTCATCTTGTTGTTCCTCATTTATTGTCCATGTGGCATCAAGCCTGGAACATAAATGCAGGTTTATCAAGTTTATGGCGGCCTTTTTGTGGCAGACGGAATGTCAGGATTCCGTAAAGAAGGCTGTTTTGCTGTCAACAGAGACGTATACTCCCCGGCATCCGAACCCTCTGATTTTGCGCCGTTTCCGTGACGCTGTCCTGCGCGGATGCCGATCAGGGTGCCCGCCGCACTGCCGGACGCTCTCTGGCGCAGGCTGGCCCGCTTTCTCTTCACCCCATCGCTGACGACCCCGAGGAATAATGACTCCTGCACACTCCAACCGCCTGGTTTATGCCATCACGCTGGGCCTGCTGGCCGCACTGGGCCCGCTCTGTATCGATCTCTATCTGCCCGCTCTGCCTCAGATGGCGCGGGACCTCAGCACCGAAACCGCCACGGCTCAGCTGAGTCTGACCGCCGGCCTGCTGGGGCTGGGAGTTGGCCAGCTGCTGTTTGGCCCGATGAGTGACAAGTTCGGCCGTCTGCGTCCGCTGACCCTGTCACTGGTGCTGTTGTTTATCGCCTCGCTGGGCTGCGCACTGGCGCAGGATATCCACCAGCTGCTGGTGGCGCGCCTGTTCGAAGGCTTAGCCGGGGCCGGTGGCGCGGTGCTGTCACGGGCGATAGCGCGCGATATGTACAGTGGTCATGAACTGACGCGATTCTTTGCCCTGCTGATGCTGGTCAATGGCCTGGCGCCCATCGGCGCACCGGTGCTGGGCGGCGTGCTGATGACGATCGTCGACTGGCGCGGCATTTTTATGGTGCTGGGCGGCATTGCCATTCTGCTGATCCTGCTGGCGCGCTGGAAGCTGCATGAGACGCTGCCGGAAGCCCGCCGCAGCAAAGGATCGATCTTCTCCGCTTACGCCGCGCTCGGCCAGGTGGTGACCCATCGTCCTTTCATGGGCTTCTGCCTGACCCAGGGCTTTATGATGTCGGGCATGTTCGCCTACATCGGCGCCTCTCCGTTCGTGCTGCAGCAGCTCTACGGTCTGTCGCCGCAGGCGTTCAGCTTCTGCTTTGCGGCCAACGGCATCGGTCTGGTGATCGCCTCTCAGACCAGCGCCCGCCTCTGCCCGTTGTGGGGCGAATATCGGGTGCTGAAAGGCGGCCTGACGCTGGCCTTTGTCGCCTCCAGCCTGCTGCTGCTCTGCGCCCTGTTTCAGGCCCCGCTGGCGCTGCTGCTGGTCGCGCTGTTCTTTACCATCGCCAGCAATGGGGTGATTGCCACGACCGCCTCCTCACTGGCGATGCAGAGTCAGGGCCATCGCGCTGGCAGCGCCTCTGCGGTGATTGGTGTCACCATGTTCACGCTGGGGGCGATTACCGTGCCCATCACCGGCATCGGCGGTACCTCGGTGCTGAGCATGTGCGGCACGATCTTCGGCTGCTTTATGCTGGCCATTTTAATGTTTACCGTGCTGGCGAAAAAACCCGAGCCTCAGCTAAAAACTCACTGATTTCGCAATGGTTAGCGCGAATCAGTTAGCGCTTTGGCTTGTTGTTTTCGTGAAGGCACGTTAGCTTTAATAACACGTTCGCATCGAGCCGACAGGCCACTGACCTGAGGAGAAGTTCATGTCACTGCAGCAGGAAATTATTGAAGCCCTGGGTGTGAAGCCCACTATCGACGCCGATCAGGAAGTGCGGGTCAGCGTCGATTTTCTCAAAGCCTACCTGAAACGCCACAGCGGACTGAAAACGCTGGTGCTGGGGATCAGCGGCGGCCAGGACTCTACCCTGGCGGGCGCGCTGTCGCAGCGGGCCATTACGGAACTGCGTGAAGAGACCGGCGATAACGACTACACCTTTATTGCCGTGCGTCTTCCCTATGGGGTACAGGCGGATGAGCAGGATTGCCAGGACGCGCTGGCCTTTATTCAGCCTGACCGCTCACTGGTGGTTAACATCAAAGAGTCGGTCCTGGCCAGCGAGCGCGCGCTGAAAGAGGCCGGGATTACCCTGTCCGATTTTATCCGCGGCAATGAAAAAGCGCGTGAGCGCATGAAGGCGCAGTACAGCATCGCCGGCATGACCAAAGGCGTGGTAGTCGGTACCGATCATGCCGCGGAAGCGGTGACCGGCTTCTTCACCAAATATGGCGACGGCGGCACCGACATTAACCCGCTGTTCCGCCTTAACAAGCGTCAGGGCAAGCAGCTGCTGAAACATCTCGGCTGTCCGGAGCACCTCTATCTGAAGAAGCCGACCGCCGACCTGGAAGATGACCGTCCGGGCCTGCAGGATGAAGTGGCGCTGGGTGTCACCTACGAGATGATTGATGACTATCTGGAAGGAAAAAGTATCCATCCTGACAGCGCGAAAATTATTGAAGGCTGGTATCTCAAAACCGAGCACAAACGTCGTCCGCCGATCACGGTTTTCGACGATTTCTGGAAGTAATCCTGCGCCTCCTTTGCACGGGCAAGGGAGGCTCCTTTCACTCACGCTGTTGATCGCTCCATGCCTGCCACCGTTTCACGCGCCACCCTGATCGGGCTTATCGCCATTCTGCTCTGGAGCACCACTGTCGGCCTGCTGCGCAGTGTCAGCGAGGCCTTTGGTGCCACCGGCGGCGCGGCGCTGATCTACACCACCACCGCCTGTCTGCTCTGCCTGACCCGGGGTCTGCCCAGGCCAGGGGCGATGCCTGCGATCTATCTCTGGATCGGCGGTGCGCTCTTTGTCGGCTATGAGATGGCGCTGGCGCTGGCTATCGGACTGGCAAGCGATCGCCGTGAGTCGCTGGAGCTGGGGATGATCAACTATCTCTGGCCCTGCCTGACGATCGTGCTGGCGATCCCGTTTAATCAGCAGCGTTTCCGCGTCTGGCTGTGGCCCGGTCTGCTGCTGTCGCTGCTGGGTATCGTCTGGGTGATGAAAGGCAGCGGCAGTGGCGCGCCGGCGCTGCTGTGGCAGAACATGCTGCGCAATCCCGTCGCCTATGCTCTCGCCTTCCTGGCCGCCCTGACCTGGGCGCTCTATAACAATTTCACCCGCCGGTATGCGCGCGGTGCCAACGGCGTCACGCTCTTTTTTATCCTGACCGCGCTGGCGCTGTGGCTGAAATTTGCCGTCAGCCCGACGCCGCTGACCTTTGCGCCGCTGCCGCTGCTGGAAGTCCTGTTTGTCGGCCTCTCCACCGCCATCGCCTATTCCGCCTGGAATCACGGCATTCAGCAGGGAAACCTGACGCTGCTGGCGACGGCCTCCTACTTTACGCCGGTGCTGTCGGCCCTGCTGGGATCGCTGTGGCTCGGCCTGACGCCGCCGCTCGCCTTCTGGCAGGGCGTGGCGATGATTACCCTGGGCTCCCTTATCTGCTGGCTGGCGACACGGCCGCGCTGATCAGACGGCTGGCGATCATTTCACCGGTTTGTTATGCTGTATGGACAACCAGTAAATGGAGTCCACTTTGGTCAGACGTGCTGCCTCGCATCGCCTCGAACCCGACGCGAATGCGCTATATCAATATCCCGAACACCTGCGTGAGTGGCTGGAAGGCCTGCCGAATCACCCTGGCGTCTACACCTTCCACGGCGAGAGTGAGTCGCTGCCGCTCTATATCGGCAAAAGCGTGAATCTGCGCTCCCGGGTGATGTCCCATTTTCGCACCCCTGACGAGGCTAAGATGCTGCGTCAGTCGCGACGCGTCAGCTGGATCCCCACCGCGGGCGATCTCGGCGCGCTGCTGCTGGAAGCACAGATGATCAAAACCCAGCAGCCGCTGTTTAATAAACGCCTGCGCAAAAACCGGCAGCTCTGTTCATTGCAGATCACCCACGGCAAACCCGAAGTGGTCTACGCAAAGGATCTCGATTTCAGCCAGTCACCTAATCTCTTCGGGCTCTATCGCAGCCGGTTTGCTGCGCTGGAACGGCTCAAGCAACTCGCCGATGAGTATCAGCTCTGTCACGGTTTGCTGGGTCTGGAAGCCCTGAGCCCTCAGCGGGGCTGCTTCCGTTCGGCGCTGCGCCGCTGTGCCGGGGCCTGCTGCGGTAAAGAGCCGGTCAGCGATCACCAGGATCGGCTGCTGGAAGCGCTGGAGAACGTGCGGGTCTTCTGCTGGCCGTGGCAGGGAGCCGTGGGGCTGGTGGAAGAAGGCAAACAGATGACGCAGATCCACGTTATCGACCACTGGTTCTATCTGGGGTCGGTCAGCAGCATGGAAGAGGCAAAAAAACTGCAGCGGCCCAAAGGGGGATTCGATCACGACGGCTACAAAATCCTCTGCCGTCCTATCCTCTCGGGTGACTACCCTATCCTGCCGCTATAAAAAAACCGCCGGTACTGTCCACTTACCTGCAGTGGACAGCACCGGCGGTCTCAGAAACGCCGCTTAGCTCAGATTATTCAGCCGGTGGTGCCGGTGGCGCCATGTTGCCTTCGCGCGGGCCTTTTTCGGTCAGGCGCTGCTCAAAGTTGGCGTTGTACTGTTTCTTCTGCGCCGGCGTCAGCACGTTATAGAGCTTGTTCTGGGTTTCCAGCATCTTCAGCGCATGCTCTTTACCGTTAGCAGACATCTTCTCTGCCTGCGCTTCGGCTTTGCTCTTATCGAAGCTGTCAGCCGCGATGATGTCGTGCATCGCACGGCGATCATCCTGTGACGGACGCTGCATATCTTTGTGGCTCTCTTTCATGATGTCGCGCATCTGGGTTTTCTGCGCGTCGGTCAGATTCAGACCATGGAACATCATCTCCATGCCGTGGCGCATTGGCGGCTTATGCATCGCTTTTTCGCTGCCGGCTGGCGGAGGCGTCAGGGAATCCGCGGCGGCATGGACGGCGCTGGCTGCACCAAACGCCAGCGAAGAAGCCAGTAACAGGGAAGTCAGTTTGCGCATAATAGTGTCCTTATGATTCATGATAATGACGACAGCACTCTGTCGCGTCTTCGGAAACAAGAATACGACGCTGAACGTCAACTACTCAGAGCCTGAGTAAAGCCGTGAAAGCATAAAAGACAAAAATCCGGCAATCATGAAGAGAATGAGAAGAAAGGCGTGAGGAATTGAAAAACTTTATGAATTTACAGCGAATTTCGCAGAAATCGTGGAGGAGTGTAAGGGTTTCGGCAGGAAAGCGGAAGAGGATCTCCCGCTTTCCTGCCGATTTTTAGCGCGGATCGCTGTAACCCGTCAGCTGCCCCCGTCAGAGAGGCAGCGCCTGGGTCTGTTCGCCCTCTTCAATCAGCATCAGGCCGGCACGCAGTCCGGCAGCAACGCCGGGATTCGGGAAAAGCACATATTCCCGTGCCTGCTGCACGTAGTAGCGGGTATCCCCATCCTCGGCCAGCAGCGTGCCCTGAGGAAAGGCGGTAAAGTTCAGCGTCTCCGGCGTCATATGCAGCCTGAAGTGCTCACTCAGCCGGGTGATCTGCTGCGCAACCCGATAGTGGCGCGGCTTCACGCGGGTGGCGGGCATGGGGTCACCAAAGAGCAGCGCCGCCAGCGCCTGCTGTGCCGCACTGAACTGGCTCAGGTCGTTTTCGCCAAACGGCAGCGCCTTCCCCAGCTCCAGAGTGCAGCTGGCCGCACCGAAATGTTCACAGCTGAAATGGGTAAAGGTTCCGCCCGGCGCGCGATGAAAGACCAGCGCCTCCAGACCGGCAGCCGCCAGCCAGTCGAGAAACGCGGGAGGCCAGGGACGATCGTTTTGCGGCATGACGCCGAACTGCGGATGGTATGAGCCGCGAATCGCCGTGTGCATATCGAGATGCCAGCGCGTCTCATCGCATTCGCCCAGCAGCCAGAAGTTCTCCAGCGCCTGCTCCAGCCGCAGCACGCGGCGCGCCTCATCGCCATCGTCCACCTGCTGCCAGCGTCCGCCAAACAGCCGGTTAATATCATAACGGACATAGCGTTTGCCGGTGCGCAGCGCAGAGGGATTGCCCAGAATCACCAGCATCCGCTGCTGTAACGGCTTTTCGCCGCGAAGCAGCGCATTGACCAGCTGATTCATGATTTCCACCGGGGCCGTTTCATTGCCGTGGATCCCGGCGGAGAGCACCAGCGCCTGCTTAACGGGCACAACCGGCTCCATCAGCAGGATGCCGTGATACAACCACTGCCAGCGAAGATGCGCCGTTTCACCCCTGCGCTTTCGCGGTGCCTCACCGGACAGCGTCTGCTGCAAAAAGTCCTGCATCGTTCCTCCTTTACGCCTCAGGCAGGTGGCAGCCCGTGCTGCCATCGCCTTCACTGCTGAAATGCATACACATTTCCTAAGTCTAGCAGCTTCGTCAGTTCATCCAGCGCGTCACGACCCTCCCGCAGCAGCTGCGGATCCACCAGGTCGGCCTGGGTCAGCCGATCGCGGTAGTGGCGGTCGACCCAGCTGTTCAGGGCGGCGAACAGCCGATCGTTCATCAGCACGGCGGGATTGACGGCCTGCTGCTCCTGAGGCGTCAGCACCACCCGCAAACGCAGGCAGGCTGGCCCACCGCCGTTGTACATACTTTCACGCAGATCAAACACCTTCAGATCCTTCAGCGGCCCATCCCCTTCCACCTGCTCGCACAGGTAACGCCAGACGTCCGGATGCTGACGCGACTCTTCCGGCAGCACCAGCATCATGGTGCCGTCGGGACGGCTCAACAGCTGACTGTTAAACAGATAGGTGTCGACCGCATCTTTTACCGATACCCGATTGTCTGGCACTTCCAGCGCCACAAATCCGGGCACGCGTGCCCGAAGCTGCGCCAGCAGTGCAGGCTGATCGACAAACGCCTGCTGATGGCAGAAGAGCATCTGCTGGTTACTCACCGCGATCACATCGTTATGAAAAACCCCCTGGTCGATAACCGCCGGATTCTGCTGCGCAAACAGCAGGTGTTCAGGTGAGAGCTGATGCAGACGGGCGACCGCTTCACTGGCCTCGCGCGTCTGGCGCGCCGGATAACGCTGCGGGGCTTTCCCCTCATGGCTGCTGTCACGGCCATAGACAAACAGCTGTACGCCCCGCTCGCCATAGTCGCCCCCCAGGCGGTTGTGATTTGCGGCCCCTTCATCGCCGAACATCGCCACCTGAGGCAGCGCATCGTGCACCGCAAAATGGTCTCTGTCGCGGAAGATGGCGCGCAGCAGTCCGGCGGTTTCCGGGGCTTCCATCGCGCGGTGAAATTTATTGTTCAGGTTGGCCACCGTCAGGTGAACCCGGCCATCACCGCTGTCGGCTGACGGCGACACGGTGGCCGCATTGGCGACCCACATCGCCGAGGCGGAACTGGCCGCAGAGAGTAAGCCCGGCGCGGTTTTCCCGGCCGACGCCAGTACCTGCTCGTCACTGCCACCGAAGCCAAGCTGGCGCAGCACCGCGATATTAGGACGCTCATGCGGGGGGATCACCCCCTGCACAAACCCCATATCGGCCAGCGCCTTCATCTTCAGCAGCCCCTGCTTTGCCGCCAGACGGGGGTTCGAGGGCTGCAGCTGATTGCGGGTTGAGGCTTCATTACCAAATGAGAGCCCGGCATAGTGGTGGGTCAACCCCACCAGACCGTCAAAGTTCGCTTCGGTGGCCTTCATAGCAACGTCTCCGGGGGTGAGAAATCCAGGCCTGGTGAAAGCGTGGCGGGCAGCGTCAGATCCGGCGTCTCCAGCGAGGCCATCGGCCAGGCGCAGTAGTCTGCCGCGTACCAGGCGCTGGCCCGATGGTTACCCGAGGCCCCAATGCCGCCAAACGGCGCGGTACTGGCGGCACCGGTGAGCGGTTTGTTCCAGTTGACGATGCCGGCTCGCGCCTCCAGCAGCAGCTGATCAAACTGCGCGCGCAGGGGGGAGATCAGGCCACACGACAGGCCGTAGCGGGTCTGGTTCGCCAGTGCTATCGCCTCGTCAAAGGTGTCGTAACGGATCACATTAAGCAGCGGGCCAAAAACCTCCTCGTCCGGAATGCCCTGCACGCCGGTGATATCAATGATGCCGGGCGTCAGGATCGCGCTGTGGCGATCCGGCCAGCGCATCGCCAGCAGCACCTCGCCGCCCGCCTCCACCCGCCGCTGCCACTCCGTCATGATCTTCTCTGCCGCGCCGGTTGAAATCACGCTGCCCATAAAAGGGGGCGGTTCGGCATCCCAGGCCGCCGGCTGCAGCCGGCCTGCAACCTCCACCAGACGCTGCAGAAACGCCTCACCCGCCGCTCCGCGCTTCACCAGCAGGCGACGGGCGCAGGTGCAGCGCTGTCCCGCCGTAATAAAGGCGGATTGCAGCGTGATGTTGACTGCCGCATCCAGGTCCGCCGGATCCTCGACAATCAGGGCATTGTTGCCGCCCATCTCCAGCGCCAGCATCTTTTCAGGCTGACCGGCAAACTGGCGATGCAGCTGATAGCCGGTATGGGCGCTGCCGGTAAACAGCAGGCCGTCGATCTGGCTGCAGCTGGCCAGTGCCTGGCCCGTTTCACGTCCGCCCTGCAGCAGCCCCAGCACACCGGCAGGCAGGCCTGCCGCCAGCCAGATCCGCACGGTTTTTTCGGCGGTCAGCGGCGTCAGCTCACTGGGTTTGAAGACCACGCAGTTTCCCGCCAGCAACGCCGGCACGATGTGGCCGTTTGGCAGATGACCGGGGAAGTTATAGGGGCCGAACACCGCCAGCACGCCGTGGGGACGATGGCGCAGGGAACTTTCGCCCTGCTGCTGTTCACCGGTGCGACTATGGTAAGCCTTCACTGAAAAGCCGATTTTATTGATCATCGCCGCCACTTCGGTCAGCGCTTCCCAGCGCGGTTTCCCGGTTTCACGCGCAATGGTGTCGGCCAGCTCCGCTTTTTGCGCGTCCAGTCCGGCCGCAAATTTTTCGATGATGGCCTGGCGCTCCGCCAGCGGGCGGGTTGCCCAGCCCGGAAACGCGCCGCGCGCCGCCTCGCAGGCGGCGGCGACCTGCTCTGCCGAAGCCGCCTGCCCCTGCCAGAGCGGTTCCCCTCTCACCGGGTCCGCTTTCGTCAGGTGCTCTGCCTCGCCGCTCTGCCACTCTCCCTTAATCAGGTGCGTCATGCTGTTTTCTCCTCTTTGCAGAGCGTCACCACCCGCAGGCTGTCGCCCGGCTGGCAGTGGAGCGCCCGCATCTGTTCGTCCGTCAGTTTTATGCTGTCACCGTCGGCATCTGCCGGGATCAGCGCCACACGGAACTGGCGGTAATGGTTATTGGCGACCAGGCAGAGCGGTGCATCCGCCGGATTTTCACCCCGCTCTGCGCCGCGCAGCCGGCTTTTGCGGATGGCGCGGATGCGGTCAATGTCGCACTCCAGTGTCGGGCCGCCATCAAAGATGTCGATATAGTTGAGGTAGCGGAAGCCCTCCGCTTCCAGTACGGCCCGGGCAGGTGCCGTCTGCGGGTGAACCTGCCCGATGACCGCCTGCGCCTCCGGGGTCAGATAGTCGATATAGAGCGGATGTTTCGGCATCAGTTCGGCAATAAAGGCTTTCTGGCCGGTGCCGCTGAGGAAGTCCGCTTTGCTGAAGTCCATTGAGAAGAAGCGGCTGCCGACGCTCTCCCAGAAGGGTGAGTGGCCCTGCTCATCGCTGACGCCCCGCATCTCCGCGACTACCCGCTCCATAAAACGGTCACGGAAGTTAGCCATAAACAGGAAGCGTGATTTGGACAGCAGATAGCCATTTTTGCCGTCACGATACTCAGGGTCGAGAAACAGGGTGCAGAGCTCGCTGCTACCGGTGTGGTCGTTACTCAGCGACAGGGTCGGCAGCGCGGCGTAGACGTTCAGCTCTTTCGACGCGTGCACCTGGGTGCCGACGCGGAAGTTATACCAGGGGTCCTGCAGGCCCACCGCCACCTCAATGGCGCAGATGCCCACCGCGCGATTATCTTCACTGTCGGCCAGCACAAAGACGTAGCCCTGCTCAGCGCGCGGCAGCGTATCCTGCCAGGTTTGCAGCGATCGATCGATTCGCGCCTGAAGCGTGGCGCTATCGACCGGCAGCGAGGTCAGCCCGCCGCCGGTTTTGCCTGCCAGCGTCATCAGCTGGCTTAAATCATCGCGTTCAACCGGACGGATTACCATCATGATGCGGACCCTCGTACCAGACTTTCACAGGCCTCGGCAAAGCGTGCCATACCCAGCTTCACCTCCTGCTCGCTGATGTTCAGGGCCGGGGCAAAACGCACCACGTTCGCGCCCGCAATCAGCACCATGACGCCCATCTCAGCGGCAGCCAGGTTAATCGCTTTGGCTTTGCCGGCATACGCATCGCTCAGCACCGCACCTATCAGCAGGCCCAGGCCGCGCACCTCTTTAAACAGCTGCAGACGCTGGTTGATCTCCGCCAGAGCCGAGACGATCCACTGGTGACGCTCTGTCACTCCCGTCATAAAGTCCGGCTGATTGACCAGTTCCATCACTTTACCGGCCACCGCGCCCGCCAGCGGATTACCGCCATACGTGGTGCCGTGTGTGCCGACACCCATCACGCTCGCCAGATCGTTGCGCGTCAGCATCGCCCCAATCGGGAAGCCACCGCCGAGCGCTTTGGCGCTGGTCAGGACATCGGGTGTGACGCCGTAGTGCATATAGGCATAAAGCGAACCGGTGCGGCCCACGCCGCTCTGCACTTCATCAAAAATCAGCACGGCCTGATGCCTGTCGCAAAGTTCACGCAGTCCGCGCAGGAACGCCGGATCGGCAGGCAGTACGCCGCCCTCCCCCTGGATGGGTTCCACAATCACTGCGCAGGTCTGGTCATTAATGAGTTCCGCCGCGGCCGCCAGGTCATTAAACGGGGCATGCTGGATGGCAGGTGGCAGCGGGGCAAAATCCTGAGAGTAAGCGGGCTGTCCCCCGGCGGTGACGGTAAAGAGCGTGCGGCCATGAAACGCATTCTTAAATGCCACAATGCCACTTTTCTGCGGGCCGACCCGATCGTGGGCCACTTTGCGCGCCAGCTTCAGCGCCGCTTCGTTGGCCTCCGCACCGGAGTTACAGAAAAAGACCCGGTCAGCAAAGGTGGCATCAATTAACTGCTTCGCCAGTCGCAGGATCGGCTCATTGGTGTAGCCATTGCCGGTGTGCCATAAACGGGCGGCCTGCTCCTGCAACGCCTGTTGTAATGCCGGATGCGCATGCCCTAACGCATTCACGGCGATGCCACCGGCGAAGTCGACGTAGTCTTTGCCATTCTGATCCCAGACGGTTGAGCCCTCCGCGCGAACCGGGACAAATGTCGCGGGTGCATAAACCGGCATCATCCATTGATCGAAATCGTGACGTGAAACGTGCAGTGCCATAACCCATTCTCCTGCTTTCCCGGTCGGGTAAAGCTATTGTTTTAAAATTGTTAAGGGATGTTGTAATGCAGCCCTACTGTAGAGTGCAGTTAACGTGCCAGCCAGAGAATTAACTGCATAAAATCGTCACCCTGACGTAATATCAATAAGTTACACGCCGCTGCTATTCACTTTTTTTGCATATATAGTGAATAATTGTCTGATTGCAGCGGCAGAGCCGGGTTTTAAATAGCGGAATTATGCAATCGCGGGATGAAATATCGCTTTTGTGATCGCTGATAAACAATCACTCCGCAAAAGGGCCGAAGAGTGCCCTGTTTTAGCGCAGCCTGCCTCGCGACGGTGCAGGATGAGGCGCAGAATATTCAGCGAGAGAGGATGACGACATGCCAGGATTTAACAGAATCTTTTCATTTAAGCGGGCAGATCGACGTCTGGCCTGATTATTTTTTGAGCGGATAAATAAAATGAAAACGATTTCTTCTGTATTATTCCCGATGTGATTATTGGCAGCGAAATAACCTTTGAAATAAAGATGAACAGATATTACTACGCAGACTAATGGTTAGAATAAAACCCTTATCGCTTATTTGCGTTAATGCCTTATCCATAATTTAATCAGCGGGAATGATGATTTAAAAACATACAAAATGCCGGGAATAGAAAAGCAACAACCACCAATTAAACACTGATAATCATCACTTTTTTATTAAACACAATAAAACCCATCAGAAGAAATTCTTATTGCATCCGAATTTAATCGTCTTTCAGACACGCATTTTCCTTTACTGAATATGCATATCACATTTTGTTACTTTTATTGCGCTTTGTAATTTTAACTTTTTGTGTCATTTTCTTTTCACCCCGCAGCCGGGGCATAATAATTAATGAATACAGGGTAATGAATAAATGATGAAGCGCACTTTACTGGCGGCTGTCATGCCGTTACTGCTCGGTCTCTCTTCAGTGCAGGCCGCAGAAATTTATAACAAGGATGGAAATAAGCTGGATCTGGTCGGCAAGATTAACGTGTCGCACCTCTTTTCTGACGACGATAAGAACAACGGTGATACCTCCTCTTATTCCCGCCTGGGTTTTAAAGGCGAAACAAAGATTACCGATCAGCTGACCGGCTACGGTTTCTGGCAGTATCAGTACAGCCTGCACAACTCAGAAGGCAGCGATGCGCAGAGCGGCAACCGTACCCGCCTGGGTTACGCTGGCCTGAAGTTTGGCGAAGCCGGTGCGCTGGATTATGGACGTAACTACGGCCTGGTGTATGACGCGCTGAGTTACACCGATATGCTGCCCTTCTTTGGCGGCGATTCCGGCTACACCGACGCCTTCCTCTCTGGCCGCTCAACCGGCGTGCTGACCTGGCGTAACAGCGATTTCTTTGGCCTGGTTCAGGGATTAAATGTTGCCGCGCAGTATCAGGGTAAAAACGATCGCAGCGCTAACACCGACGGCGTACGTCGTTCTAACGGCGATGGCTTTGCCCTCTCTGCCTCTTATGACTTCGATTTCGGCCTGAGCTTCGCCGGGGCCTTTGCCAGCCTGGATCGCACAACGGCGCAGAACGCCGCCCCACGCGGTGAAGGCGAAAAAGCGCAGCACTGGGCGACCTCAGTGAAATATGATGCGAACCAGGTTTATCTGGCCGCGATGTATGGTGAAACCCTGAACGCCACGCCGATCACCAACGGTTTCGCAAACAAGGCGCAGAACTTTGAAGCCGTTGCTCAGTATCAGTTCCTGAATGGTTTCCGTCCGTCTGTGGGTTACGTCTCATCGAAAGGTAAAGAGATTGAGAATATCGGCGACGCCGACATTGTCAAATACACCGCGGTGGGTGAGACCTACTACTTTAACAAGAATATGTCGGTCTATGGCGAATACCGCATCAACCTGTTGAAAGACAACAACCCGCTTAATCTGGCCACGGATGATATTACGGCCGTGGGTCTGATCTATCAGTTCTGATGCCCATGCGGCCCGGCACACGCTGCCGGGCCCGTTTTATTATCGCTGTGCCAGCTGAGTTTCCGGGTCTGGCTCAATAACGGAGACGGCGGCTTCCTGGATGAATCCCTCTGCATCCGCCGACGCCAGCAGCAGTGTGGCCTGCTCAGCCGGTATCGGACGACTGAAGAGATAGCCCTGACCGTAGTCACAACCGCGCTTTCTCAGCCATCTCAGCGTTGAGACATCCTCAATACCTTCTGCGGTAATAATGACGTTCAGCTCCTGACAGAGCGTCAGCAGGGTTTCCACCACCTTGCGCTGCTCCGACCCGGTGACGATCCCGGCAATAAACGACTGATCGATTTTGATTTTGGTAATCCCCAGCCCCAGCAGCACCGACAGGTTGGAGTAGCCGGTGCCGAAATCATCCAGCACGACCCCAATCCCCTCCTCCCTGAGGCGTCTGATCGCCTGACGGGCATCGTCGGAGATCGCCATCACGTTCTGTTCAGTGATTTCGAGCTCCAGCATCACCGGCCCGGCCTGCTGCATAATGGCGGAGAGGCAGTTGGTCAGCGCAGGTCTCAGCAGCTGCTCCGGGGTGATATTCAGCGACAGACCGAGCCCGGCAGGCCATGCCCGCGTGGCGCTGACGGCATCCTGCAGCAGCGCCACGGTCAGGCTGTCCATCAGCCCGAGCCGCTCCACCACGGGCAGAAACTGAGCGGGTGCCACCGTCTGACCGGAGGCGGTGATCCAGCGCGCCAGGATCTCAAACCCGGTGATGTTGCCGGTGCGCAGCGAAACCAGCGGCTGCAGGAAAGGCACGATGGCGTGCCCGCTCACGGCAGCGGCGACCTCATGCTCCAGCTTCTCCCGCTGCAGGAAGCGCAGCGCCATATCCGGCGTGAAACGGGCCAGAGAGGCCTCTTTATTGCGCTTCGCCTCACAGAGCGCCAGATCGGCGGCCCTCACCACATCCTCCTGTCCCGGACAGTCAGAACTGGCAATTCCTGCAGAGAGGTGCATAACGGTATGCGGCCCGGTGCGGATGGCTGAGGCATGCTCACAGATCCTGCCGGCCTCCACCAGCGCCTGCTCGGCCTGAGACGCCGCCATGACCAGGGCAAACTCATCGCCACCGATGCGAAACACCTGACTTTCCGTGCCAGCCGACGCGGTCAGCATCGACGCGAGCGCCACCAGGATAGTGTCCCCCTGACGATGGCCGTTGAGATCGTTGATAGTTTTGAAATCATCGATATTAAGCAGCGTCAGGGTATAGGGCATCCCACAGGCATCCAGCGCGGCGATATGCGCATTGAACGATCGGCGATTGAGTACGCCGGTCAGCGCATCGGTTCCGGCCAGCCTGAGCGCATTTTTTTCGGCCAGCAGCATTTTGCGGATCAGACCCGCAATCAGCAGCGCCGGAATCACCATCGCCAGCCCGGCGAAAGCGGTCGATGTCAGGATGAACCGTAAGCGTTCGCTGGTTTCAAAATCCAGGTTATAGCTCAGGCCGAGCAGATGAGCGAGGTGCGCCTCAAGCCCATATTCCCACAATGTGGAAAGTAAAAAGATGGTCGCAATATTCAGCATTGCGAGCCAGAAAAGTTTCAGGCGCATGCGTTAATTCCTGGTGATGAAAGGTGTCAGAGTGTTGTTTTAATTTTTTTGTAAAAACCGGGGCGTGATGGTTAAACACGGTCTGCACGTGGCTGACAATAATGACCCCTTTTGTTCTGCCTGGTACCAATCAGGCGTTCTCACTGGCTGTGTGACAGTGAGGCAGAGAATCGCTCCTGACCGGCAGGGGCAGAACCGATCACTCATACCAGTCAGGGATCTATCGGCAGCGGCGGGCGTTTTAACAGGTCCGACCGGATAAATTAATCCCCCTGCGGTGTTTCTTCCCGGCAAGTCACTGAATAGCACGGCAATAAATAGTGCTCAATTTAGTTAATAGCAACCCTCCAGAATTGCCGCTGACGGCCGATACCGTCTTAACTAATGACCCCTTCCGGAAAAACACATGAAAATCTCAACGCGTCTGAGTGCAGGTTTTGGTTTACTGATTTTGCTGTTAGTTATCTGTGCTGGCACAGCGATTCACGCCCTGGACAGTGCCCGCGATGGCATGAACGAGGTGGTGAATGTGCGGCTGAAAAAGTATCAGACGGTGCTCGATATGCGGGGCGGCGTCCGTGATATGGCGATTGCCGTGCGCAACCTTGCCCTGCTGACCGATCCGAAGGCGATGCAGCCTGAGTGGGAACGCCTGCAGAAACAGCGGGCGCTTTACATCAGCAACCGCGAAGCGCTGGCACGCATGATGCAGACGGACGCCGGGCAGGCCGGGCGGGAAGCGATGGACCGGATTGAGTCCAGCGAGGGTGCGGCCCTCTCCACGCTGATGACGGCGGGGAAACTGGGGCTGGAAAACCGTCAGCAGGAGGTCACAGATTATCTGTTAAACGTCGCGCGACCGGCACAGCAAAGCCTGCTGAAGGCGATAAACGATCTGACCGAGCTTGAGATGCGCAGCAGCCAGGAGACCGTCGTGGAGAATGGCAACAGCATTGGTCGCACCACCCGCATACTGATGATCCTGACGGTCATCTCTCTGCTGGCGGCGGTCGCCACCTGCACATTCATTGTGCGGATGCTGATGCGCCAGCTGGGCGGTGAACCGATCCAGGCGCAGACGCTGGCGGCAGCGATCGCGGCTGGTGATCTCACCTCGCCGGTCACGCTGCGGACGGGTGACACGACAAGCCTGCTCGCCTCACTGAACAGCATGCAGACACACCTGCGCGGCATGGTCACGCAGATTAAAGACGCCTCGGCGTCGGTTGCGCTGGCGGCCGATGAGATTTCCCAGGGCAACACGGAGCTCTCTTCACGCACCGAAGAGCAGGCCGCGGCCCTGCAGGAAACCGCAGCCAGTATGGAGCAGCTGACCGCCACAGTGAAAAGTAATGCCGCAGGCGCGCAGCAGACAGCGGGTTCTGCGCGCGAGGCGGCCATGCTGGCCCATGACGGCGAAGCGGATGTGCATCGTCTGGCGCAGACCATGCAGGAGATTTCGCTGAGTGCGGTCCGGGTCCGGGATATCACCGCGGTGATTGAAGGGATCGCCTTCCAGACCAATATTCTGGCGCTCAACGCCGCCGTGGAAGCGGCGCGCGCCGGTGAAGAGGGTCGCGGATTTGCGGTCGTTGCCGGTGAGGTCCGTTCACTGGCCCAGCGCAGCGCCACAGCAGCCCGTGACATCAAACAGCTGATTGAGCAGGCCGTGACGCAGGTCGAAGGCGGTGTGAGCGTCGCGGCGGGAACGGGTGAACGTATTCTGAAGATTGTCAGCCGCGTCGGTGAACTGGCCGATGCGATGGACAACCTCTCACTCTCCTCCAGCGAGCAGATGCAGGGCATCTCTCAGGTCAGCGTTGCGGTAAGTCAGATGGATGGGGTTACCCAGAACAACGCCGCGCTGGTGGAGGAGTCCTCGTCAGCCTCGCAGTCACTGCTGGCCCAGGCGCGCGATCTGCGCGGCATGGTCGAGACCTTCACGGTTTAACGCTCTCCGGCAGACCACGCCGCACCGAACGTGGCGGGTGGAGACGTGCTGAACGCGCAGCCGCTTCAGCACGTTGTGCACCCGGCGTGGCTGCCGGTTGGGTTGACTTCAATTTAATTTGACTCAATACTGGTTTGCCTTTCCATCCGGGGGCAACGGAACCGGTTTCTTCCCGCCGCAACGGCCCCCGACAGAGCGGGTGCCTGACAGCGTAAAGCGAGGTGGCCGCCAGGGTTGCCAACCCGGAGCAGCTGCGGTGCCCTTACAGCGGAGACGCATCAGGATGCCGCCCCCCGTCCCCGACTCAGAATGAGTAAACATATGAACGATGAAACCACGGGGATCTGTGAAACGCCGCCGCCTGGCGCAGCACCGGAAACGATCGATCAGTTTCTCTGCTTTGCGCTCTACTCCGCCTCCCTCGCGATGACAAAACTGTATCAGTCACGGCTGAAGCCGCTGGGGCTGACCTATCCGCAGTATCTGGTGCTGCTGGTGCTGTGGGAAAAAGATCGCCTGACCGTTTCCGAAATCGGGGCGCGCGTCCGGCTCGACTCCGGCACGCTCAGTCAGCTTCTTAAGCGGCTGGAGAGTGCGGGCGTGATCTGCCGCCAGCGTGATACCGGCCAGGATGAGCGCCGGGTATGGGTCTCCCTGACCGAGCAGGGCCACCAGCTTAAAGTGACGGCGGCGGGCGTGCCGGCAGATATGATTTCGGTGATGGACACGGCCTGCCATGAGCTTGTCGATCTGACAGCCCAGGTCGCTACGCTGCGGGACAAATTAGTGAAGGCGTTGCCATGATGGCCGCACACATCAGGGCGGCGGCCAGCCCGGGCCTGCGGCATCGCCTCAGCAGACCGCTTTCAGAAAACATTCAGCAACACTGTTGCGCGGGGGTCGCCTTTGAGCACGAATAAACCGGTCGACATGGATGAGGTGCATGCCGTGGTCGGCCATGCGGTCGCCAGCCTGCTGAGGTCTGGCCAGCCAGCGGGCGCAGAAGAGATCCTGGCGTTTCTCCGGCAGCAGGAGGCGCGCTCCGTCAACGGCCAGAGAGATATCTATACCCATGCATTACGGGTGGTGATGGCCATCGTGCGCTGACAGACGCGCTGCCGGACGACAGGCTGACGGGATGCAGGCTATGCCGGGCCGCTGTTGCGGCGGACTGTTCAGCCCGCCTTTTATGCGCGATTACTCGCCGTGTGCCGCCCGGGCAACCTCACGCACGGCGCTCTCGACCCGCTCCGAATCTTTCTGAATGCTGGCGATAACCTCGCCCGCCTCACGCATCAGGCTCACTCCCTGACCGGTACTCGCCAGCGACGTTTCAATGCCACGCAGCACCTCTCGCGCCAGTTCGTTGTTGCCCGCCACAACCCGTTCGATCTCCTCGGTCGCGCTGCTGACGCTGGCGGCCAGGGTGCGCACCTCGGCCGCGACGACGGCAAAACTGCGGCCCGACGCGCCTGCCCGCGCCGCCTCAATGGCGGCATTGAGGGCGATCAGTCGGGTCTGCATAGCAAAACGCCGGATGGTTTCTACCATGCCATCGATGCTGGCAGACTGACTGTTGAGGCGCGAGACATCGGCCGACACAACGCCCATCTCCTGAGCGATCTGGCTGATCTTCTGAATGCTGTTTTCAATCACATCGGCCCCGGCCTGCGCACTGCCCCGCGTCTGAACCGCCATATTCCAGGCGTTCAGCGCCGCGTCATATTCCTGCTGATTACGCAGCACCTGCTCAGTCACATCGGTGGCGAACTTCACAATTTTGTCGAGCTGCCCGTCGCTGTTGAAGACCGGATTGTAGGTCGCCCTGAGCCAGAGCGGTTCGCCCCGCCGGTTGAGCCGGGGAAACTGCCCCGAAAAGAATTCACCCTGATTCAGCCGCGCCCAGAACTGACGGTACTCCTCGCTCCCTGAAAGTTCTGCTGAACAGAAAAGCCGGTGATGCTGTCCCACCACCTCCGCAGCCTGATAGCCAGTGGCCTGGAGAAAGTTGTCGTTTGCCTCCAGCACAATCCCGTCAGGGCTGAAAGCGATCATCGCCATCGAGCGGCTGATCGCATTAATGATGGATTCTTTCTCCAGCGACGACTGCATCCTCTCTGAGATATCGGCGGCGATCTTGATGATTTTGAACACCCGGCCGCGTCGATCGGTCACCGGAATATAGCTTGCCTCCAGCCAGACCGGGCGCATGCCGTTAGCCAGCCGCAGATATTTGTCGCTGAAGCTCTCCCCTGCCGCGAGGCGCTGCCAGAAACGCTGATATTCAGCTGAGTTCACCAGCGCAGGCGGACAGAACATGCGGTGATGCTGACCCACGATCTCCTCCGCCCGGTATCCCATCGTCGCCAGAAACAGCGGACTGGCCCGGCGGATAATGCCAGCCGGGGTGAACTCAATCACGGCCATGGCGCCGCCCAGCGAGGTGAACGACGCGGCAGCGTGCAGGCCACGCTGACGGATAAAAGAGGGAAGCAGAGTTTTCAGTACATTCAGGCGCATCAGCAAATCCGAAAAGGAGTGGGAACTGCTGTAGTTATCGGCATTTTCCCGTCACGCCTTATCCATTGCTGCGATAGTTGCGGCTGATGATTGCAACCTGATGTTACTGCTTTTCAGCCCCCGCCCGGCTCAGGCAGCGCAGGCGGGGCAACGCCGCCGCAGAGGCCGCGGAGGTGGTTACAGCGCCGTGCCGGGAGCCATCAGATCGAAGCGATCGTTCTGCGACACGTCATCCATCGGCATCGGTGGCGCAATCTTCAGGGTGATCCAGTTCGAGGTCACGCGCTGCTGTTTGCTGTCCTCCAGCGTTACCGACAGGCGATATTCGTTGCTGGCATCGGGTGACGGGTCCCACTGCGGCAGGATAACACTCCAGCCCTGCGGATCGGCATTGTTGGCAGGCGGTGTCAGGCTCAGTGCCTGCGTATCGCCCTGCCAGCTCACCGCCCGGATAGCATAACTGGCGCGCACCTGCAGCTTCAGCGGCAGACTCTCGCCACTGCTGAGCTGCCAGGGCGGGGTCGCCAGAAAGACCGACAGGGTTTTACGCTGACGGAAGGCGAGCACCGGCGTCTCACTGCGGGTCACCGTATCGTAGCGGCTGCCGCGCAGCGAGTGCGCTTCAGCGACGTTATCGGCATCGAGCTGTCGGCGCAGCGCCACGCCGAAACGGTAGTTGAGCTTCAGACCCAGCTGATCCTGGCTCTCGCCGGCGCTGCTGGTTTTGTGGGTGGCGGAGAGCGTCACCAGTGGCACCGGCGTGTAGGAGAGACCAAACGACATGGCGGAAGGGTTGTGATAGCGGTTGCCGCTGTTAAACAGATCGACATTCTCCCCCAGATAGCGCTGATAGCTCACGGAGACGCCGAGCTGCCGGTAGAACGGCAGATAGCTCTGGCTGGTGATGTCATAGCCGCGCGCCATCCGCTGCTGCCGGGAATCGCTCAGGTTTTTCCAGCCGGAGAGAGGCTGATAGTAGTTGGCGGAGAGGCGCAGCGAATCGCTCCACGCCTCTGTGCCGACCGAGGCGCGCTGCAGGCCGCTGCTGAAGGTGCGGTCGACAAAGCCGTTGTAACCCAGCAGCCAGTTACCCGCCTCCCAGCGCTGGCCCAGTCCGGCGTTGCCGACCAGCCCATCGTCAGTTTCGTGCAGGCCAAGCTGGCTGAAGGTGAGCAGGCTGTTTTCATCGGCCAGGGCGCTGAAGAGATCGCCGCCGGTGCCGGTGAAGTTACCCTCCATGTCCACTTTCAGATCGAGCTGTGCAGTGCCATAAGGCGACAGCAGCGACTGCCCTTCGCTCTCTACCCGTTCGGCCACCTCATCCCGCAGATGATTGAACGCCCAGATGCCCGCCTGCTGGCCAAACGTGACGTTGCTGTCGTTTTTGCTCGCCTCGCCGATACTTTTGGCGACGGCCGCCAGCTTTTTGCTCCACGCCTCATCCTGATCGCTGGCACTGCCGAGGGTCGGCAGGGCGTCGCTGTAGCGCGCGGGATCGTCGAATGGCGTCTCTGACACGGCGGTGTCGGTCTGAAACGCGTGCGCGGCAGGTATCGCGGAGAGCGACAGCGTGATTAAGGCGAGAAAACCCGTTTTCCGTATCATGTCACCTGGTAAATTGATTGATTCGTTGCTGCAACAAAAGCCAAATTATCAATCATTACCTTAACATATTGTGACGGCGATGCAGGACAGCAGCGGCAAAATGTGCATATAACAGAAAAGTCTGGCTGAAAAAGCCCGCCTGCGCGGCAGGCCAGCCGCGTCCGACGCTGTCAGGAGAAGATCAGTCCCCCATCCACATTAATGGTCTGACCGGTGATGTAGCGCGCATCCTCGGAGGCCAGAAAGGCCACCAGTCCGGCCACATCCTCCGGCTGTCCGGCGCGCTTCAGCGGAATGTTGTTGACCCACTCCGCCATCAGCTCACCTTTGCCGTAGGTTTTCTTTTCGCTGCTGAGGATCGCTCCCCAGACCCGATCGTTATAATCCCACATCTCACTCTCAATGATACCGGGACAAAAGGCGTTGACCGTGATGTTCCACGGGGCCAGCTCCAGCGCCAGGCTCTGCGTAATGCCAATCACCCCCATTTTGCTGGCGGCATAGTGCGGCGTGTAGATAAAGCCCTGCCGTCCCTGCCCCGACGAGGTGTTGATCAGGCTGCCGCTGCGCTGCGTCACCATATATTTTGCCGCTTCACGACAGCAGAGCCAGACGCCGGTGGTATTGACCGCCAGAATCCGCTCAAAGTCGCTTTTTGGCAGCGTATCGAACCGGTCAATGGTGATGACTCCCGCATTCTGGATCGACACATCAATCTGACCAAAGCGTTCGGCGGCCTGCTGATAGAGCTGCTGCACCGCGGCTTCATCGGTCACGTCAGCCTGCAGCGCCAGAATCTCACTGCCATACTGCTGCCGCAGCTGGTCGGCGGTGGCAAACACCCGGTCCGCATTGGATACCATCACCAGCCGCGCCCCGTCGCGGGCGAACCGCGCGGCGATACCGGCTCCAATCCCCCGGCAGGCACCGGTGATCACGACAGTTTTTCCCTGCTGTTTTCCGTTCATCATTGCTCCTGTTACGTGTGACGCACATCAGTGAGGGGTGCCGGCTGCGGCTTTTTTTCATGGCGACGCAGCAACACCACTTTGCTTTGCAGACGCTGCTGGAACTGATCAATCACCACGGCCGTGACAATCACCAGCCCTTTAATCACCATCTGCCAGAAATCGCTGACGCCCATCATCACCATGCCATCCGCCAGGAAGACGATAACGAAAGCGCCAATAATCGAGCCGGAGACGCGCCCGCGGCCCCCCGCCAGCGCGGTGCCGCCCAGTACGGTGGCCCCGATGGCGTCCATTTCAAACATGTTGCCGGTCATCGGGTGCGCGGTCTGCAGCTGAGACGCCACCACCAGCCCCACCAGCCCGGCGCAGAGGCCGGAAAAGGCGTAGACAAAGATTTTAACTTTGATGATCGGCACCCCTGCCAGCCGTGCGGCGGACTCGTTGCCGCCCGTGGCATAGATATAGCGCCCCAGCGGCGTTTTGCGCGTCAGGTAGAGTCCCAGCAGTAAAAAGCCGAGCATCAGCCAGATAGGCAGATAGACGCCCAGCAGGGTGCCGGACCCCAGCACGGCAAAGCCCGTGTTACCCAGGGCGGGCAGCCCGACCAGATTGGCGTAGGTGCCGCCATCGTTAAACAGCAGCGCCGCGCCCCGCGCCACATACATCATGCCCAGGGTGCAGATAAAGGGCGCCACGCCCAGCCGGGTGATCACCGTGCCGTTAATCAGTCCGGCCAGGATGCCAAAGAGGGCCACCACCAGAATCACTTCGGGCACGTTCAGGAACAGCGTGTTGCCGCCCCATAGCGGAATGCCAGTGGTCAGCAGCGCGCCCGCCACCATCCCGCAGATCCCGGCCACCGCGCCCACCGAGAGGTCTATGCCGCCGGTCAGGATCACCAGCGTCATCCCTATCGCCAGCAGCCCGGTGATCGCCACGTGCTGCGTCATGATCAGCAGGTTAGAGGGGGTGAGAAAGTTCGGTACCATCACGCTAAAAAAGCAGACCACGATCAGCAGCGCAATGAAGGTGCGCGCTTTGAGCAGGTACATGTAGAGCAGATATTTTTGGTTCATCAGATTCTCCGGCCCGCTTAATCCAGCGGGGTTGATGCCGCGATGAGGTGTTCGCGCGTGGCCGCTGCGCGGGGCAGATCGGCCGTTATCCGGCCATCGGCCATCACTAAAATCCGGTCCGCCAGTGCCATCACCTCATCCAGTTCGGAGGAGGAGAACATCACCGCCAGCCCCTGCTGCGCCAGATTGCCAATCAGGTGATAGACATCGGTCTTCGCGCCCACGTCGATGCCGCGTGTCGGCTCATCCAGCAGGACCACCTGCGGCCCGGTCATCAGCGCCTTACCCAGCACCACCTTCTGCTGATTACCGCCGCTCAGCGACGTGACCGGCAGGTCGGGATCGCTGACTTTGATCGCCAGATGGCCGATCATCTCACTGACCCGCTGCTGCTCGCGACGCGGGTTGAGCCGCCCCAGCGCCCGACGAAAGCCGCGCAGGCTGAAGTCCGAGAGCGTCATATTGGCGGTGATCGACATCAGTTCAATCACCCCTTCGCCTTTGCGATCCTCCGGCACCAGCGCAATGCCGCTTTTCAGCCGCTGCTGGAAGCTGCGTCTGGCCAGATCGCGGCCCGCCAGCCGCACCCGGCCCGACTGGCAGGGCATCAGGCCAATCAGCCCTTTAAACAGTTCTGTCCGACCGGCGCCGAGCAGGCCATAGATGCCGATCACCTCCCCCTTGCGCAGCGTAAAACTCACCGCATTCAGCCTGTAGCCACCGTTCTGATGCAGGGCAGTCAGCTCCTCCACCTCCAGCACGGTTTCCCCCTGCGGGGCAGGCTGGAAGTCGAACTGTTTTTTCCGGTCGCCCACCATCTGCGCGATAATCCACGGCACGCTGGCGTCGCGCACCTCGCGCTCACTGATAAAGCGGCCATCGCGGAAAATCGTGATGTGATCGCCGATTTCCATCAGCTCCTCCAGCCGGTGGGAGATGTAGATAATGGTGACGCCGCGCCGCTTGAGCTGCTCAATGACGCTGAACAGCACTTTCACCTCCGACTGGCTGAGCGCGCTGGTCGGCTCGTCCATAATCAGCACCCGGGTATCCTTGGAGAGCGCCCGGGCAATCTCCACCAGCTGCTGATGACCGATACCCAGCTCGCCCAGCGGCGCAAAAGGATCGACATCCAGCTGCAGCCGCTCCAGCAGCGACTTCGCCAGCGCATACTGATACTTCTCGTTGATCACCCCGCGCTGGAAAAACTCGTTAGCGATAAAGATGTTGTCCATGACGTTCATGTTGGGAAACAGGTTCAGCTCCTGAAAAATGATGCTGATCCCCTGTTTCTCCGCCTGCTGGGTGGAGTGAAGCGACACCGGTCGGCCATCCAGCAGAATCTCGCCCGATGAAGGCGTCTCCACGCCGGCCAGCATCTTCATCATGGTGGACTTCCCGGCGCCGTTCTCGCCGATCAGGACATTCACTTTGTTGCGGTAAACCCGGTAGTTGACCTGATCGAGTGCGGTTACGCCGGGGTAAAGACGCGACAGGTTGCGCGTTTCAATAATCACATCGCCGGGCTGTTGAGGTTGCTGCATCTGCCGCTCCTTATTGCCGGGTAATGGCGGCCGGGGTGATATCCGGCAGCTGTTGCGGAATGTCCCAGCTGCTGAACACGCCGGTCACCTTCACCTTATCGCCCACCTTCGGCGCGAACTGCTGCATCATCTGCGAGGCGTGCTGATTAATCGCCTTGCCGAAGTCACCGAACAGCACCTGGTCGTTAAAATCCTGATAACCTGCGCCCCGGTAGCCATCACGCAGCGCGGTGCCACGGATAATCGGCCCGATCTGAATAGTGACACTGTCACCTGATTCATCCTTTACGGTCATCTTTCCGCTGCGTGAGGTGGTGTTGACTGCCGTCACATCGCCCTGTACCGAGACGCTGAAGATGCAGGGATTCTCCGCCTGAGTGCGATAGCCGTCGGTCTGACAGGCAGTGTCAAAATCTTTGGCTGACCGCATTGCGGTGAGCAGCGCTGACACGGGCCGCGCCTCCGCCTGGAGTTGCGGCACCAGCTTTTGCTGCCAGAGCTGGTCAATATCAGCCATCTTCGGGTTAGGGGGATTTTTCAGGTCAGCCAGCTCCTGCTGCGACACAATTCGGCAGCCACTCAGCAGCGTGACCACCAGCGTCAGCCAGACTCTTCGGGACATCTTCTTCTCCCAGGCGCCCGCCAGCGCAGGCGCGGCAGCGGTTAATTACGACTTGTAGTTGAAGTCCTGAACGCCTTTGGCATTCTCCGGGGTGATCAGAATGCCGCGGAACATCACCCGCTGTTTTTCCGGCTTCACGCCCTTCTGAATGAAGTTGTCGAGATCGGTCACTCCTTCGGCGGCAATCGCCTGCGCCTGCAGCATGACGGTAGCTTTCAGCGTACCGGCTTTCACCGCGTCGCGTTCGTCGTTGCTGCCGTCAATCCCGACCACAATCACGTCGTCACGCCCCGCCGCTTTCAGTGCCGCAATCGCCCCCAGCGCCACCGGACCGTTGCCACAGATGACCCCTTTTACATCCGGGTGCGCCTGCAGGATGCTGTCCATGATGCGCTTGCCGTCGATCAGCGTGCCTTTGGCATCCTGACGCGCCACGCTCTGCATGTCGGGATATTGATCCAGCACCTGATGGAACGATTTCGAGCGTGTCACGCAGTTGTTATCCGCCAGGTTGCAGGCGAGTTCGGCGTACTTACCCTTTTCACCCATCTTTTCCACGAAGACGTTGGCCACGTCTGAGCCGGCCTGAAAGTTGTTGTGGGTGATCTGGGCCAGCGCCACGTCATCCACCGGAATTTCCCGGTTGATCAGCACCACCGGGATCCCGGCATCTTTGGCTTTTTTAATGGCCGCCACGCTGGCAGTGGAGTCAGCGTTATCGAGCACGATACCCTGCACTTTTTTACCAATTGCGGCGTCGATCAGCTCGCTCTGCTTCTTCACATCCTCACCATGCGACAGCACGGTGGTTTTGTAGCCCAGCTCCTGCGCTTTGAGATTGGCCCCTTTGGCCTCTGACGCGTAATAGGGATTATCGAGTGAATTAACCAGGATCATAATGGTGCCTTTTTCGGCGGCAAACGCCGCCTGCGAAACCAGACAGGCAGCCACGGCACTACACAGCAGGGTACGGTTTTTCATGATGTTCTCGCTTATCGTTATGTCAGGGTGTTCATTCCCGGGTGTCAGCGTGGCGTTACCAGATGGTGAAGCCCCCATCGATCATCAGGTCCGCGCCGGTAATCATGTCGCTGCCGTTGCTGGCGAAAAAGAGCACGGCGGCGGCGATCTCGTCGGTGTAGGCAAAGCGTCCCAGCGGGATCAGCTTTTTCATCTGCTCGCCCTTCTCGCCGCGCCACGCTTTTTCGCCCATTGGCGTCAGCACCACGGTGGGCGACAGGGTGTTTACGTTGATACGATGCGGGGCAAACTCTTTCGCCATGACTTTGGTCATGCCGAGCAGGCCCGCTTTGGCTGAGGTGTAGGCGACATGGTTGTCGATAGCGATCGAGGCAGCCTGTGAGGCGATATTGATAATTTTGCCGCCCGCACCCGCCCGGATCATCTGTCGTGCAGCCGCCTGTGAGCAGAGAAAAGGCCCGGTAAGGTTGACGGCGATCTGCTTCTGCCACTCGGCAAAGTCGGTCTCCACCACCGGTTGCAGCATCACGTAGCCTGCGCAGTTCACCAGAATGTCGATGCGGCCATAGTGGGCAACCACCGTCTCAAAGGCGGCGTCGACAGAGGCGGGGTCGGTAACGTCACAGCAGACAAACCGGACCCGGTCGGCGGCAAAGTCCTTCTGCAGGCTGGCAACCTTCTCCGCTTCAAACGGCGGATAGAGCAGTGCCAGACGCGCCCCCTTCTCCAGCAGCATGCCGTTGGTGGCCATCGCAATCCCGCCCAGCCCGCCGGTCACGACGGCCACTTTGTCACCCAGATTCAGGGCGGTATCCACGCCGTAGCGCAGGTTTACGTCATATTCACCACTCATCCCACTCTTCCCCTCAGATTTTTGCTGATGCCGTTGGCTTACTCATTTTCGAACAAAAATATATGCTATCGAAAAGAAATGATATGTGGAGCAGATCAAATTTCGACCATCTCACAGCACGCGCCGCTTATCTGATTGAAAAGGCGTGATCTGGCTTGCAGTTGTGAAATAAAGCCTGACAGGCGCGTTCCGGAAAGCGTGCGAGATTCAACAACCTGTCTGCTTTTTATTTTCATTCGAAAATCAATGACGCGCCGGGCCATCTCGCATTCATAAAAAGGGCGCGTTAAACTCAGCCACAAAGAGCCTGTTTGCCCGACCCGTCAGGTCACTGGAAAAGGGAGCATTTCGATTGAAAAGCAAAAGTGAGCAGTTCGCTGACATGCAGCAACGCCGCGAGAAAATTCTGGAGATGATCCGTGAGGATGGCACCGTCACGGTTAAAGCCCTGACGGAGACCTTTGGGCTGACGGAGGCCACCCTGCGCAGCGACCTGCGTATGCTGCAAAAACAGGGGCTTGTACAGCGCTATCACGGCGGCGCGACCCTGATGACCGGTAAACAGAACAGCGGTGCAATGCTGCTGGAGCGGCAGACACACCTGGAAGAGAAAGAGGCGATTGGCCGACTGGCGGCGCAGCACATCGAAAATGGCGATACGGTGATTTTCGATTCCGGCACCACCACCACGGCCATCACTGATGCCCTCAGCCATATCCGCCGTCTCTCCGTGGTAACGACCGCGGTGAATATCGCCCTGAAGCTGGGTGGCGAGCCGGGGATCAACATCCTGCTCACCGGGGGCACCTTTAAATTTCCGACGCTCTCCACCTCTGGCGAAAAAGCGGCCAGTTTCTTTGAGAACGTGCTGGCGGAGAAACTCTTTCTGGCCACCGCCTGCATCTCGCCGCGTCTCGGCCTGAGCTTTCCGAGTGAAACCGACATCAAGGTAAAACTGGCGATGATCAAATCGGCCAGCACGGTTTACGTGGTCGCCGATTCGAGCAAAATCGACAAAGTATCGATGTTTGCGCTGCCCTGCGACTGGAGCCACATTCACTATCTGATTACCGACAGCGGCATCAGCCCCGCTCAGGTCAGCGCGTTCGAAGCGCTGGGCGTGAAAGTGCTGGTGGCCCCTCTGCCCATGAAGCGGGCGATGTAACGAATTAGCACGCAATGAAAGAGACGACTTTTGAGCGAAAGAAAGCGCGGGCGTTAGCCCTGCTGGCCGAAACAAAAATGTGGCGCAGCCACTATGCACCTCCTTTGTATCGCCTGTTGTGGAAGATGAAGATTCCTCTTCCTCCACCAACTTTCTGTCCTTTCTGGTTTAATTTTCTGTTTTTCGGTGGGATGGCCATGCTATTCGTGCCAGCTGTTCTTATCTTCCCTGCACTACCTGACCTTAATGTATATCGCGTTTTATTGATCCCTGATCTGGCCGCTGGCGTTCTTTTTGGTCTGCCTCTAGCGCTGTTTCATGCATGGCGCAAAAGGGTCTTCAGGCTGCCCGCGTGGAAATCGTTATAAAGCATCACAGATGCCTACAGCCAGCGCCCGCACATCGTCCGGCCGGTGTCGTTAAACCCCGCACCGTCGTCAGCCGGGCAGGTAAGGCCTGCCTGAAGAGCAAAGTGTGCGAGCCAGGGAGGGCGAGCCCAATCCGCAGGGAGGCGGGAATCCTTTGCGATCAGGCAGGCCTTTCCTGCACGACGCACCGCTCTCACAGCCTGCCCCTGCTGCACGACGCACCACCCTCACAGCCCGCTCCAGCCTGCTCCTGCAAATCTGCCCGGTAAAACCGCACGACGTCCCCCACCATCAGCAGCGACGG
This sequence comes from Pantoea sp. GM_Pan_3, assembly GCF_026541045.1. Lineage (NCBI taxonomy): Bacteria > Pseudomonadati > Pseudomonadota > Gammaproteobacteria > Enterobacterales > Erwiniaceae > Pantoea > Pantoea sp. GM_Pan_3. The sequence goes on from NZ_JALNVA010000001.1 coordinate 1,173,501, forward strand.
CGACACCGGCTGCGCCTGCGCCACCGTCTCCGCCAGCCCGCCCAGATTAGTGATCAGCACCCGCTGATCCGGCCGGGTCCCCTTTTCAATAATCGCCACCGGCGTCTCCCTGTCGCGCCCGTGCGCCTGAAGCTGCGCACTGATCGAGGCACTCCAGCTCAGCCCCATATAGAACACCAGCGTCTCATTCACCGCCGCCAGCGCAGCCGCATCCAGCTGCGGCTCGCCCAGCCGCCCATGCCCGGTAATCAACCGCAACGACTGAGCGCAATCCCGGTGCGTTAGCGGGATGCCGCTGGCCGCCGCACAGCCCACCGCCGCCGTAATCCCCGGCACCACCTCACAACGGATCCCGGCCTGCTGCAGGCTCACCATCTCCTCGCCACCGCGACCAAAAATAAAGGGATCGCCGCCTTTCAGCCGGATCACGTTGCGCCCACTGCGCGCCAGATCCACCAGCAGCTGATTGATCTGCGCCTGCTTCAGACCATGCGCGCCCGGCTGCTTGCCCACGTCAATCGACAACGCGCTCTCCGGCACCTCCGCCATCACCGCGTCGCTCACCAGCCGGTCATACACCACCACCTCCGCACGCTGCAGCAACCGCAATGCCTTCACCGTCAGCAGATCCACATCACCCGGCCCGGCACCGACCAGCCAGACCCTGCCCGCCTGCCCGCCCGCACCGGCCGGAGCCAGTAACTTATCCAGAGAATCAATTGCCCGCGTCATCATTCCTCCACCACCACGTCAGACAACAACAGCTGCTTCAGCTCCGGAATACAGGAGCCGCACTGTGTGCCGCACTTCAGCGTTTCGCCCAGCGCCTGAGTCGACCGGCACCCCTGCGCCATCGCCTGTAAAATCGCCTGCTCACCCACCGCCATACAGCTGCAGATTATCCGGCCCGTCGCCCTGCCCTCTGCGGCCCGGCCGGCCAGCACGCTGTGCCGCCCGGCCGCATCCTGCGGGGCAGTCAGGAAGGCCGCTGCGACAAACGCACTCTCCAGCGCCGGCTGCACAGTGCCAGCGTAAAACGCCAGCTGCAACGCGCCGTCGCGCCAGGCCAGCAGCCGGTAATCACTGCCGCTGCCGGTGGCGACCTGCACCTCACAACCGGTCAGATCCGCATGATCGGCCAGCCACGCCTGCGGCGAACCCTCGCCCGCCACCGCAAACCGCTGTACCGCCGGGTAGGGCACGCGCGCCCAGTAACGCAACCCGGCGGGCGGTGTCATCCCGCGCTGCCACAGCCAGCCCTGCCACTTCACCGCCAGCGGCAGGATGCGCACGGGCGTCTGCTTCAGCGCAGGCTGCCCGGAAAAAGGACAGGCCCGGGCGGCAACCAGCATGTCGACGTGCCCCTGCTGACTGAACTGCCGGTTCCAGTGCATCGGCACAAACAGCTCGCCACGCCGCATCCCGGCATCCGCACGCACCCGCACGCTGATCCAGCCCTGCTGCGACTGCACCCGCGCCAGCCCGCCCGGCGTCACACCATACTGCACGGCATCCGCCGGATGCAGTGCCGCAAACGGCTCATCACAATGCTGCATCAGGCGCGGCACCAGCCCGGTCCGGGTCATGGTGTGCCACTGGTCGCGCACCCGACCGCTGTTCATCAGCAGCGGATAAGCCGCGTCACGCGGCACAGCCCGCGGCGTTGCCGGCACCCGTAACTGCGCTTTACCGTCCGGATGATAAAAGCGCCGATCGCTGAACAGCCGGGCGCAGCCTTGGGGGTGGTCAGCGTTTACCGGCCACTGCACCGGACGCAGCGCGTCGTACTCCGCCTGACTCAGCTGCGCCAGCCCGCTGATATCGAATGCCCGCTGCCCCCCGTTCTCAAAACCGGACAGCGCAGCATGTTCGCGGAAGATCTCCGACGGATGCTGCCAGTTAAACCCCTCACTGAACCCTAACCGCTGCGCCACCTGAGCCAGCAGCCACCAGTCTGGCCGGGTATCACCCGGTGCGCTGACGAAAGCGCGCTGACGTGAAATCCGCCGCTCTGAGTTGGTTACGGTGCCACTCTTCTCGCCCCAGCCCTGGGCAGGCAGCAGGATATCGGCAAAGGCGCTGGTGTCAGTCTGCGCCATCACATCGGACACAATCACCAGCGGACAGGCCGCCAGCGCCTGCGCCACCCGGTTGCCCTCAGGCATCGACACCGCCGGGTTGGTCCCCATTATCCACACCGCTTTCACGCTGCCCTCCCCGATCGCCCTGAACAGCTCCAGCGCGGTCAGCCCCGGCTGGCGGGCTATCACCGGACTGCGCCAGAAACGCTGCACCCGGTCGCAATCTTCTGCGGTAAACGTCATGTGCGCCGCCAGCTGGTTCGCCAGCCCGCCCACCTCGCGGCCGCCCATGGCATTTGGCTGTCCGGTCAGCGAAAAGGGACCGCAGCCCGGGCGGCCTATTTTGCCGCTCAGCAGATGCAGATTGAGGATGGCCTGATTGTTGTCGCTGCCGGTGACGGACTGATTAATCCCCATACACCAGAGCGTCAGCACCCGATCGTGCTCACTGAACAGACGGAAAAAGTGCGTCACCTGCTGCACGGTTAAATCGCACGCCACCGCCACCCGAACCACATCCCACGCCGCCGCCGCGGCCAGCGTCTCTGAGACGCCGTTGAGGTGCGGCAACATGCTGGCATCCAGGCCCTTCGTCTGTGCCAGCCAGTGAAGCAGGCCGGAAAACAGCACCGCATCGCTGCCGGGACGCAGCGGCAGGTGCAGATCAGCCTGATCGCCGCTCGCAGTCCGGCGCGGGTCCAGCACCACGATGCGCATCGCCGGACGCTGCTGCTTCGCCTGCATCAGCCGCTGCCAGACAACCGGGTGCGCCCAGGCGGCGTTAGAGCCGACCAGCAGCACCAGATCGGCCTGCTCAAGATCCTCATAACAGCAGGGCACTGCGTCCGCGCCCAGCGCCCGCTTATATCCCACCACGGCGGACGCCATACAGAGCCGCGAATTGGTGTCGATGTTGGCGGCGCCGATGTAGCCCTTCATCAGTTTATTGGCGACGTAGTAATCCTCGGTCAGCAGCTGACCGGAGCCGTAAAACGCTACCGCCTCCGGCCCATAGCGATCGATCACCGCGCGCAGCCCCGCCGCCGCCGCATCCAGCGCGGATGTCAGGCTGACCGGCTGGCCGTCGACCCTGGCCGTCAGCAACCGGCCTTCCGGGGTCAGCGTCTCGCCCAGCGCCGCGCCCTTGACGCATAATCGGCCCAGACTGGCAGGATGGTGCGGGTCGCCGGTGACAACGGCCTGCTGTGACCCCTGCGGCGTGACGCTGACGCCACAGCCCACGCCACAATAGGGACAGGTGCTGTTCATGATGCCTGCGCCAGCGGGTTAAGCGGACGGTTTGCCAGCCAGATCTGCCCCGCTTCCAGCTTCACCGGCCAGCAGCGCAGCTGATGCTGCGGGTTATCCAGGCTCTGTCCGTCACGCAGCCGCACCCGCTGTTTATAGAGCGGGGAGATCACCACCGGCTCGCCGCCCACATCGCCCAGAATCCCGCGCGACAGCACGCTGGCATCGCTGCCGGGCTCGCGATCCTCCAGCGCATAGAGCGTCTCGCCAAAGCGGAACAGGGCCACCCGTTCGCTGCCGAGGCGCGCACCGATCCCCGCCTGAGGCGGAATCGCCTCCAGCGTACAGATGGCACTCCACGGCTCGGCGGGCAGCTGTAACAGCGGCCGCGCGGCCACCGCTTCAGGCTGACGCTGACCGCGAACCCGGCTGTAGTGCAGCGTCTCATCCGGCTGCGCGCTGTTGAGGGTTGGGGTGAACAGCGCCAGGCGCGACGGGTCCGCCAGCGTGGTCTGCCACTCGCACTGGTAAGCGTCGACCACCTGCTGCATCTCCGCCTCCAGCGTCGCGCCCAGCCCGAGGCTATCCTCGATGATCACCTGCCGCAGATAGTCCAGACCGCCCTCCAGATTGTCCATCCAGACGCTGGTACGCTGCAGACGATCGGCAGTGCGGATGTAGAACATCAGCAGGCGATCCACATAGCGCAGCAGCGTGGCATCATCGAGATCGCTGGCGAAGAGGTCGGCGTGACGCGGCTTCATACCGCCATTGCCGCAGACGTAGAGGTTCCAGCCCTTGTCGGTAGCGATCACCCCGATATCCTTGCTCTGCGCCTCGGCGCATTCGCGGGTGCAGCCGGAGACCGCCATCTTGATCTTGTGCGGCGCGCGCAGTCCCTTGTAGCGGTTCTCCAGGGTGATAGCGAAGGCGGTCGAGTCCTGCACGCCATAGCGGCACCAGGTCGATCCCACGCAGGACTTCACGGTGCGCAGCGACTTGCCATAGGCGTGACCGGTTTCAAACCCGGCGTCGAGCAGCGTCTGCCAGATGTCGGGCAGCTGGTCGAGCCGCGCGCCAAACAGGTCGATACGCTGGCCGCCGGTGATTTTGGTGTAGAGATCGTAGCGCGCCGCCACCTCACCAATGGCAATCAGCCCCTGCGGCGTGATTTCGCCCCCCGGCACGCGCGGCACGACGGAGTAGGTGCCATCTTTCTGGATGTTGGCGAAGTAGCGATCGTTGGTGTCCTGCAACGGCAGATGCGCCGGTCTGAGCAGGTAGTCGTTCCAGCAGGAAGCGAGCAGCGACGCCACCAGCGGTTTGCACACTTCGCAGCCCTGGCCTTTGCCGTGAGACGCCAGCAGCGCCTCGAAGGTTCTGAACTCCCCCGCCCGCACCAGGTGATACAGCTCCTGACGCGAATAGCTGAAATGGTCACAGACATCCTTCTTCACCTCGACGCCGAGGTTTTCCAGTTCATACTCCATGACCTGCTTCACCAGCGCCGCGCAGCCGCCGCAGCCGGTGGCGGCTCGGGTGCAGCTTTTGATACTGCTCATCTCCCCGCATCCGGCCTGAACCGCCGCACAGATATCGCCCTTGCTGACGTTGTGGCAGGAGCAGACCTGCGCACTGTCGGGCAGCGCCGCGACGCCGGGCGCTTTCGGCGCACCGGCCAGCGCAGGCAGGATCAGGCTTTCCGGGGTTGCGGGCAGCGGCAATGCATTGAGCATCATCTGCAGCAGCGAGGTGTACTCACTGCTGTCGCCCACCAGCACGCCCCCCAGCAGCCGGGTGTTATCCGCGGAGACCACGATCTTTTTGTAGATGCCTTTAGGGCCATCACTCCAGTAATAGTGCTGGCTGCCCGGCGTGCGCCCGTGCGCGTCGCCGAACGACGCCACCTCCACCCCCAGCAGCTTCAGTTTTGTGCTCATGTCGGCACCGCTGAAGGCCGCAGGCTCTCCAGCCAGATGTCCGGCAAGCACCCGTGCCATCTGGTAACCGGGGGCGACCAGCCCGAAAATCTGCCCGTTCCACAAGGCGCATTCGCCAATGGCAAAGATCGCCGCATCGCTGGTCTGGCAGCAGTCGTTAATTTCAATGCCGCCGCGGGGGCCGAGCGTCAGGCCCGCCTCCCGCGCCAGCTCATCCCGCGGCCGGATACCGGCGGAGAAGAGCACCAGATCGGTGGGCAGCGCGCTGCCGTCGGCAAACCGCAGCACCACGCTGCCGTCCGGCTGCGGCTCAATGATGTCGGTCTGCTTCGAGGTGTGAACCGTGACGCCCAGCGCATCGATCTTCTGGCGCAGCATCAGCGCCCCGCCCTCATCCAGCTGCACCGCCATCAGCCGTGGCGCGAACTCCACCACGTGGGTTTCCAGCCCGAGCTGCTTCAGGGCGTTGGCCGCCTCCAGACCGAGCAGGCCGCCGCCGATCACCACACCGCGCTGACTGTGGCGGGCGCAGGCTGCGATCGCATCCAGATCGTCCAGGGTGCGGTAGACAAAGCAGCGGTCGCCATCGTGGCCCGGCACCGGCGGCACAAACGCGCGTGAACCGGTTGCCAGCACCAGCCTGTCCCACGCCAGCTCATTGCCCGCGCTGTCGCGCAGGCTGCGCTGCGCCCGATCGATTGCCACCACCTGACAGCCGCTGCGCAGTTCAATCCCCTGCAGGGCAAAAAAGTCTGCGCTGACCAGCGACAGCGCATCCGCCGCTTTGCCGCTGAAGTAGTCGGAGAGATGAACCCGATCGTAGGCTGGCTGCAACTCCTCGCCGTACACCACGATGTGGTAGTGCTGATGCAGCTGGCGGGCAACGAGTTGCTCAAGAAAGTAGTGACTGACCATACCGTGACCGACCACGGCTAATACGGGTTTACTCATCTCAGGACTCTCTGCAGCCTGCGGCTGCGGTTCAGGTTGATCGGGGTCGAACAGGGCGTTAAGCGTGACCGCCTCGCCCCGCTGCAGACGCGCCAGCAGTGCCGGGCCCTGCCGGGTGTCGCCAGAGAGCAGCACCCCGCGCAGGCGGCCCTGGCGAAGAAACAGACGGCGATAGTCGCCGGAAAGCGGATCGAAACTGTGGAGGGATTCCCCCTCACTGATATCCCCGGCGCTGAACAGCGAGATGCCGCTGACTTTGAGCCGGGTCGCCAGCGGCTGACTGACGAAATCGGGCTGCGGCGATCCCGCCAGCTGCGCGGCCAGAATCTCAGCCTGCGCCAGGCAGGGGGCCACCAGCCCCAGGGTTTCCCCCTTGTGTTCACAACACTCGCCCACGGCATACACCCCGCTGACCGCGCTACGCAGCTGGCCATCGACCAGAATGCCGCGCTGACAGGGCAGCCCCGCCGCCCTGGCCAGCGTCACCTCCGGCTCAACGCCGATGGCGATCACCACCTGACGGGCGGCGCAGCGCTGGCCATCCGTCAGCGTCACATCTGCTTTGCCGATGGCCGCAATGCCGCTGTTCAGCAGACAGCGGATACCGCGCTGCTCCAGAGCCGCCTGTAACAGCCCGCCCGCCTGTGCATCCAGCTGGCGATCCAGCAGCCAGGGTTTGTGATGAACCAGCGTCACCGCCCGTCCCCGGGCGCGCAACGCCGCCGCGGCTTCAATCCCGAGATAGCCGCCACCCAGCACCACGATCGGCCCCTCACCCGCCAGCAGCTGCCGGACATCTGCAATGCTACGAAACGTCACGACGTTATCGCCCTCAATGCCGGGGATCGCCGGACGGCGCGGCCGAGACCCGGTGGCAAACACCAGCCGATCCCAGCCGAGCTGGCGCTGACAGGTCTGCAGCGTGCGGGCCGCCAGATCGATCTGCAGCACGGTTTCACCGCTCAGCAGCGTGACGCCGTGCCGCTGATACCAGTCAGGGTCATGGATCAGGGTTTCATCGAACACCATTTCCCCGGCCAGCACCGGCGAGAGCAGCACGCGGTTGTAGTTGCCGTGCGGCTCGCGGCCAATGACCGTGATAGCAAAGCGCTGTGGCGCACGCTGCACCAGCCGCTCCACCATCTGCATCCCCGCCATGCCATTGCCTATCACCAGCAACCGTTGCCTCATGGTCTGCTCCCTATGCCGCCGTGGTCTGTTTTTCATAGAGGAAATGCAGCACCTTCTGGCGCAGCTGGTGATAGCGCGGCTCATCGGCCAGCGCCACCCTGGCGCGGGGACGCGGCAAATCGACGGTGAGGATCTCGCCAATCTGCGCGGCAGGGCCATTGGTCATCATCAGCACCCGATCGGAGAGCAGCACCGCCTCATCGACGTCATGGGTAATCAGCACGATGCTGGTGTTCAGCTCCTGCTGAATGCGCATCACGCTGTCCTGCAGGTGTGCGCGGGTTAAGGCATCCAGCGCGCCAAACGGCTCATCCAGCAGCAGCACGCGTGGCTTCATCGCCAGCGCCCGTGCAATGCCGACGCGCTGCTTCATGCCGCCGGAGATTTCGCCTGGCCGCTTGTGCATGGCGTGGCTCATCTGCACCCGATTCAGGTTGTGCTCGATCCAGTCGTGCATCTCCGCGCGGGTGAGACGTCCTTTAAACACCTGCTGCACCGCCAGCTCGACGTTCTGAAAGGCCGTCAGCCACGGCAGCAGCGAATGGTTCTGAAACACCACGGCGCGCTCCGGGCCGGGACCGGTAATCTCACGGTTGTCACAGAGCAGCACGCCGCTGCTGGGGCGGGTCAACCCGGCGATCAGGTTGAGCAGCGTCGATTTGCCGCAGCCGGAGTGACCGATCAGGCTCAGGGTTTCGCCTTCGTGGAGATCAAAACTGACGTTGTCGAGGGCCAGGAACTCGCCGCTGGCGGTGTTAAAACGCTGGCTTACCTGCTGAACGCGAATAATGTGTTTCATGCTCTTCCCCTTATTTTTCCCAGCTGAAGCGACGCACCAGCAGCATCAGCCCCTGCTCCAGCAGCAGGCCGACCACGCCGATAATCAGAATGGCGATCAGGATGTTGGCCACGTTGAGGTTGTTCCACTCGTTCCAGATCCAGAAGCCGATGCCCAGTCCGCCGGTCAGCATTTCGGCGGCGACGATCACCAGCCAGGCGATGCCGATAGAGAGGCGCACCCCGGTAAGGACAGCGGGCAGCACGGCGGGCAGCAGAATACGGCGCATCACCGTCCATTCAGAGAGCTGTAACACCCGCGCCACGTTGAGGTAATCCTGCGGAATGCGCTGCACGCCTTCGGCGGTGTTGATAATCATCGGCCAGATGGAACAGATGAAAATGGTCCAGCTGGCCGCCGGCTCGGCGCGCTGAAACAGCAGCAGGCCAATCGGCAGCCAGGCCAGTGGACTCACCGGGCGCAGCAGGGCGATGACCGGATTGCCCATCCGGGCGAGAAAGGTGAACCGCCCGAGCAGAAAGCCAGCCGGAATGCCCACCAGCGCGGCGAGGCCAAAGCCGATGGCGACGCGCTGCAGCGAGGCCAGTACGTTCCAGCCGATGCCCTGGTCGTTGGGGCCGTTGCTGTAGAACGGATCGGCAAACAGGGTCTGCGCGGCCTGCCAGGTCACGTAAGGCGACGGAAACGCCGGTTCCGCCAGCGCGGCGAGCTGCCACACCAGCAGGAGCAGCAGCAGGCCGCCCGCCGCCGGAATGGTGCGCTGCAGCAGAGGCCGCAGACGCGCCGGACGGGGCGCGATTTTTGGGGTGACCTGTAACGGGATCACGGTGGCACGGCTCGGGGGGTTCACCGGCTGCGCCACGGCGCGCGCGTCAGTTTTCATAACGACCTCTCTTAACGTTTGATAGCGAAACTGGCGGCGTAGGCGGCAGGGTCACTGCCATCCCAGACTTTGCCGTCGATCAGGGTGCTGCTGCGCATCTCACTGGCGGGCACGGCAACCTGCCCCACCGCGCTGGCCGCCTCTTTATAGATATCGAGGCGGTTGATCTGGCGGGCCACCGCGAGGTAATCGGGATCGTGGGTGAGCAGGCCCCAGCGTTTCATCTGGGTCAGGAACCACATGCCGTCGGAGAGCCACGGAAAACTGACGTTGCCGTTGTCGAAAAAGCGCATCGGATGGGCGTCCTGCCACGTCTGGCCCAGACCGTTCTCATACTGGCCCAGCATCCGCCCCTGCAGCGTGTCGACGCGGGTGTTGATCCAGGCGCGTCCGGCCAGCACCTGTGCGGTTTCGCGGCGGTTATCGTCTGAGGCGTCGATCCAGCGCGCGGCGTCCAGCACGGCGGCGGTCAGCGCACGGGCGGTGTTGGGGTTCTCTTTCACCCACTGCGCGCGGGTGCCGAGTACTTTCTCCGGATGCTCTGGCCAGATCTGCTGGCTGGTGGCGGCGGTAAAGCCGATGCTGTCGCTGATGGCACGCTGGTTCCACGGCTCACCGACGCAGAAGCCGCTCATGTTGCCGATCTTCATGTTCATCACCATCTGCGGCGGCGGCACAACCACGGTGCGGATATCCTCAAACGGATTAATTCCGGCACTGGCCAGCCAGTAGTAGAGCCACATCGCGTGGGTGCTGGTGGGAAAGGTGTGGGCGAAGGTCAGACTGCCTTTGGGGCGGCTGTCGACCGCCTTTTTCAGGCTCGCCAGATCGGTCACGCCCTGGCCCTTCAGCTGGTTCGACAGGGTAATGGCCTGGCCGTTATGGTTGAGCGTCATCAGGTTGGCCATGTCGTGCTGTGGCCCCGCCACGCCGAGCTGCAGCGCGTAGATCATGCCGTAAAGCACGTGCGCCGCATCCAGTTCACCGGAGGTCAGCTTGTCACGCACCGCCGCCCAGCTCGCCTCTTTGCTGACCTGCAGCGTCAGGCCATACTTTTTGTCGAAGCCTTTCACCGACGCCATCACCACCGGTGCACAGTCGGTCAGCGGAATAAACCCGACCCGCACCTGCGCTTTTTCCGGCGCGTCCGACCCGGCCGCCCAGACCGCATTGCGTAATCCCGGAATGATCCAGGCTGCGCCCAGCGCCGCGCCGGAAAGCAGTGCCTGACGTCGTGTCAGTGAAAATGACGGTTTGCTCATCATGTTGCCCCTGAACAGAAATAAAAAAAGGCGTCCTCCGACAGACCGAAGCCTGCGGATGGACGCCTTTATCCAAAGCACTGATCCCACCGCCATTGGCGGGCGCAATGCATACTCTCTGTAAGGTTAAAGCAAAGGGTGTGCCAGTTTTTTCAACGCCGTCAATGGCGGTTCACCGGCCTCCCTCTGCTGAAAATCTGACCGTTTTTGCACGTTTGTGACGCAGGTTGCGCACGGCGGTTGTGCAGCTACCTCTTCCGGGTTAGCTGCGCAGCGTCGCGGCGACCGCCAGCACCGCCTGCGCGATCTCCACGATCCGCCTGTTCTGATTCATGGCACTTTTGCGCAGCGCCTGCCACGCGGCCTCTTCGCTGAAACCCTGCTGCTGCATCAGCCAGTGTTTGGCCTGATCGACCACCCGCCGCTCGTCGAGGGAGGCACGCATCGATGCCAGCTCATCCGCCTGCTGCTGCAGACGCTGCGACTGCTCGCTAATCAGCGACAGCACCGAGCGCCCGAGCTGGGGTGCCAGTCCGTCACTGTCGAGCGCCGCCGCGCCGGGCAGCCAGTCAGCGCCGGAAACATAGAGCGCAAAGGTGCTCTCCCCCTGGACAACCTGCCCTGTCGCCTGCTGCTGCGCCTGGTCGATGGCCGCGCGACAGCGCTGCATCAGCGTGGCCGTCAGGGCATCCTCCAGCGTTTTCATCTGATCCAGCCGCTCTGAGAGCAGAGAAAACCAGTGCAGTGCACCGTTCTCCTCACAGGGGCCACCGGTGCAGGCGATACGCCGCAGACGTTCGATGTCCCGGCTGGCCTGGGCCAGCGGCTGCCAGCGTTCACAGGCGGTGCTGTCGGCAAACTGCCGGAAAGTGGTAAAACTCTGCTCCTGCGCCGCAATCAGCGCCACCATCTGGCTGCGCTGCCCGTCGGTAAACTGTCGCGCCGCAAAACCGGCAGAACCGATAGCCCGCTCCTGCCCGGCCAGCTCTTTGCCCTGCATAAAACTGAACAGGGCGATCAGCGCGCGGGAGATGTCGGGATGGCTGGCGGTGTCAGCCGCCTCAAACACCAGATTCAGTAAGGTGCGGATCACCTGATTAAAGGCGGCCATCGCGGCGGCCTGCTCACGTTCACGCTGGCTGATCTGCTGACGCAGCGCGGGTAACCCCTCCAGCGCCTGCAGGGCGGTGGCAATCAGGTTGCAGAAGCGGCTGAAGCCAGGCTGGGCCACGGCGGGCGGAAGGGCCTGATAAAAGTGCTGCAGCGCCTCACTCACCGCCTGCTGACGGGCGCCTCGCTCTGCGCAGAACAGCGCACCGTCCGAACAGAGCCAGAGGTTAGTGGCGCCGCGTTCCCGCTGCAGCCGATGAACCAGTTCGCTGACGGCGGCCATCAGCTCGCCGGTCTGAAGCAGCCGCTGCAGGCTGGCGATATCGCTCTCACGTGAAGCCTGCAGCCAGGCCAGGGCGTCAGCCATTTTTCATCTCTCCGCGCCGTAAAATCCTTCTGAAGCAAAAGGCGTGCCGCTTTCCGAAAAAAAGCGGCATAAACCGCCCCGGAAATTCTGATTTTGAAAAGATTCTTTTCCTGCGCCGGGAAAATTTTCCGGCAACAAAAGGTTAGTGATACTTAATAGTTTCCCATCGAACCCATTGCGTGTCAGAATGGGAAGCCACGTTATCAATCAGTTTGTCTGTGCGATCATTCAGTTCGCTTTAACTATCACTTTATTCGCGGCTTTTTTCAGGGCGTATCACGCCCCGGAACCGCCCGCTATCACGCATCGGCAGCAGGCGCAATGGTTTGAAATCTCAAAAGTCTTAGGTAGACTAAACGCGTTACTATCCCGATGTAATCTGACCGTTTTTTAACAAACAGACTTTCAGCACGATGCGGCGCCTGAATCAGCGTTTTCTGCATCGGGCCTGGCAATATGCAGATACTTTGATGAGATCACGAGGAACATGGTGAAAAAGAGTCTTGCGTTAACGCTGCTGGCGGTACTTACCCTGGCAGGCTGTAAGGCCCCGCCGCCGCCCGTCACTGACGATACGCTGGTCACCAGCGAAATTAACGGCGTCAAACTGGTCCATCGACACGCTGTCGCGGCACCCACTGCCTTTGAGCCGGTCCATCAGACCTGGCGTGCGCTTTATGGCGCCTCCGTGATGACCTCACCCGACTACGGCGGCAAGGTGGTTCGCTATCTCGAAACGGGTAAACCGTTTGAAGTATTAGGCAATGTAGAACACAGCTGGCTGGCGATTGCTGACCAGGCTGATGGCCCGTTAATCGGTTACGTCCCACTGAAAGCGGGCGTGGAGAGCAGTCGTTACGACGCCACCGTGCAGAGCGATCGCCCCCGTCCCCGCAAAGCGAAACAGGTCTGTGTGGCCGTCGGCGGCGCCAGCAAAGCCTGCCGCACTAACGATACCGCGACCTGGATCTTAGACTGACTATGAAATCCGGCGCATATTGCCCGCAGCACCGTCCCGTGCTGCGGGCACAGGCATTTGCCATTAGCTGGAAGATCACACTGTAATGACTGTGGAATCCCCTGCGCGTGAGGCGTCCCCCTCAGGCAATGAGAATCTGTTACTTCAGGCTGCAGCCCCCCTGCTGAACGCGGTGGTGCAGATTCGTCAGGCAGCCACCCATGACGACCCTGCCGGGCTGCGTCAGTCTCTGATCGATGAAATCCGTCAGTTCGAACAGCGCTGCAAACAGGCCGGACTGCCGTTTGAGATGATTATCGGCGCGCGTTACTGCATCTGCAGCGCGCTGGATGAAGCGGCAGCCCAGACCCCCTGGGGCACCCGCGGCGTCTGGTCGGGCAACGGCATGCTGGTCACCTTTCATAATGAAAGCTGGGGCGGCGAGAAATTTTTTCAGCTGCTGTCACGCATTTCGCAGAGCCCGCAACAGCACCTCTGGCTGCTGGAGGTGGTTCACTACTGCCTGCTGCTGGGCTATGAGGGGCGCTATCGCGGCAGCGAAAATGGCCGAACCCAGTGCGACGGCATCCGTAAGCGCCTGAAAACCCTGATAGATGAAACCCGCGCGCAGCGCGAATCCCCGCAACCGCCGCTGGTGGAGGTGCATCCGCTGGTGAGCACCCTCGCCCGCCCGATGGTGCCGCTCTGGGCTTGCGCCATGCTGGTCGCGCTGGTCGGCTGTCTGATCTACAGTGGCCTGAACTGGCGACTCGGCAATGCGGCAGAGCCGCTGCTGCGCACCATTTATCAGACGCCGCTGCCACAGATCACCGCCGGACGCCGCCCCTCTTCGCCGCAGGCGCTGCTCGATCTGCGTCAGCGCCTGAACGATGTCATCGCGGCCGGTCAGCTCGAAGTCAGCGACGGCGCCTTTGGCAGTAAAGTGATTATCCCGGCGGATAAACTGTTTGCCCAGCAGGGTACGGTCATCAATCCGGTAGGCCGGGCGCTGCTGGCTCGTGTTTCAACCGCGATGAATGATGTCAAAGGCACCATTCTGGTGTCGGTGTTTACCGACGATCATCCGGTGGATAACAGCCGCTTTGCCTCCAGCTACGAGTTCTCATTTGCCCGCGCCCGCGCCATCACCCAGCTTCTGCAGGTGCAGCTGGCTGACGGCCATACGGTTCGTTCTGAAGGCCGCGGCGACAGCGACCCGCTGCTGCCCAACGACAGCAGCGAAAACCGGACCCGCAACCGCCGCGTAGAGATCACCCTTTTTGCCGCGCCTGAAACGCTCAGTAATCACCAGGGAGCCCGATAATGCGCGCCTCACTTCGTCTGTTGTTAACCCACCGCCTGCTGTGGAGTTTTATCGGCGTCACGGCGCTGAGCTGCCTGGTCTGGATGCTGGGCCCGTTCTGGACATGGGACGAGTCACGTCCTCTGGAACCGGCGCTGCCGCGCCAGCTCACCGTCGGCGCACTCTTTTTTCTCTGGATCCTGTTCCAGCTGATCCCGTCACTCTATCGCGCCTGGTTTAACAGCCGCCTGCTGACCCAGCTCCAGCTGGCCGACAATGAAGATCCGGCCGAGCGTCAGATGACCGAAGAGCGGCTTAATCAGCGCTTCAGTGAAGCCGTGATGCAGCTGAAACGCACGCAGTTTGGCCGCCGCCACAGTGGCGGCTGGCTGGCGCGCGTTAACGCCAGCTACCTCTATCAGCTTCCCTGGTATCTGGTGATGGGGGCCCCCGGTGCCGGTAAGACCACCGCGCTGCTGAATGCGGGGCTGGACTTTCCGCTGACCGACACGCTGGGAAAAAATGCCATTCGCGGCGTCGGCGGCACCCGCAACTGTGACTGGTGGTTTACCGACAGCGCCGTGCTGATTGATACCGCCGGTCGCTATGCGCTGCAGGAGAGCCAGCGCGTGCGCGACGCCGCGGAGTGGCACAGTTTTATCAATCTGCTCAAACGCTACCGCACCCGCCAGCCGATTAACGGCGTCATCATGACCATCAGCGTCGCCGACCTGCTGAGTGACTCAGCCGAGGCGCGTTTCGCTCAGGCAAGTGCCCTGCGTGAGCGCATGGCGGAACTGCATCAGCAGACCGGCATTCATTTCCCGGTCTATGTGATGGTGACCAAAACCGACCTGCTGAAAGGCTTTATGAGCTATTTTGGCTCGATGGATAAGGCGCGGCGTGACGCC
This sequence comes from Pantoea sp. GM_Pan_3, assembly GCF_026541045.1. Classification (NCBI taxonomy): domain Bacteria; kingdom Pseudomonadati; phylum Pseudomonadota; class Gammaproteobacteria; order Enterobacterales; family Erwiniaceae; genus Pantoea; species Pantoea sp. GM_Pan_3. The sequence goes on from NZ_JALNVA010000001.1 coordinate 1,188,505, forward strand.
ATCTGGGGCTTCACGTTTAACCGTGAACCGGGCAAATCGCCAAAGAGTGACTGGCATCACCACTTTGGTCAGCAGTTTCAGCGGCTGGAGCAGCAGCTTCAGCAGCAGCTGGCGGATCAGATGACCCAGGAGCGCGACCTGAACCAGCGCGCGGAGTGTTTCCTCTTCCCGCAGGAGTTCGCTTCACTGCGTCCGCTGCTGAACGAATATCTGGATATCGTCTTTTCTGACCATCAGGATGCGGTGGCCTGGAGTCCGCGTGGCCTCTTCTTCACCAGCGGCACCCAGGAGGGGCTGCCCTTTGATCGGGTGATGGGTGAACTGAGCCGTAAGCTGCAGTTGCGCCAGGCGGGCGATCACTCCATCGCGGCGTGGGACAGCGTTAACCGCAGCCGCCCCATCCCCGGCAACAAAGGCCAGAGCTTCTTTATCCGCGATCTGCTGAGCGATCTGATTTTTAAAGAGAGCGGCCTGGCGGGCAGCAATCGCCGCTGGGAGTACCGCAATCAGCTGTTCCACTGGATTGGCTACGGTGTGCTGGCGGGCGCGCTGTTGATCGCCTCCAGCCTGTGGTGCCTCAGCTACTATCAGAATCAGCACTATCTGCAGGAGGTGGCGGCACGGGTGCCGGCCATCCGGTCGCAGAGTCAGCAGGTCATTCATCAGCCTGCAGATAATATTTTTGATCTGCTACCCTTTCTGAATAACCTGGTGAAGCTGCCGCTCTCGCCGCGTTTTTCTCTCGATAATCCACCGCTTACTATGCGGGCGGGCTTATATCGCGGGAGTCAGGTGAGCGATGCGGCCTGGGTGCTGTATCAGAATGCACTCAAGTCGCTGCTGCTGCCGCGCGTGGCCCAGCAGATCACCAATATCCTGCGCAACGATCCGGGTGACGATAACGCCTACAGCCGCAATGCGCTGCGCGCTTATCAGATGCTCTATCAGCCGCGTAATTATGATGGCGAATTTTTACGGGCCTGGCTGCTGCAGAACTTACAGCGCTCGCTGCCCGATTCGGTCAGCGCCCGCGACCTTCAGCAGCTCGACTGGCACCTGAGCCAGCTGCTGGATCAGCAGATTCAGTCGTCGCCCTATGCCCGCGACAATGCCCTGATGATGCGTAAACTGGCGGAAAATCTGAACATTGCGGGCCAGTCGGGCCCGGTGCTGGCGGCGACGCCCCGGCACGCTGCCCCGCAATTTTCCTCGCATAGCGAGTAATGGTGAGGTAAACATGGCTGCTTACACGGCCCCCGGCTGGTATGGCAAGCTGCCGTCGACCGGTGACTTTCTGCACCATCGACTGAGCGAACAGCAGATTAGCCCCTGGAATCACTGGTTTCAGCAGGGACTGATGCACTGGCATCAGCAGGCGTATGCGATCAGCGCGAATTTTCTCCACGCGCCGGTGTGGAACTTTGTTCTGCCGGTGACGGCCACCCGGCCACAGATACAGATGGGCTGCCTGCTGCCCTCCTGTGACCGCGTCGGACGCGCCTGGCCGCTGCTGGCCCTGCACAGTTTTCCGCTGGCGCAGTGGCATCCGGCGCAGCTGCGGATCTCCGGTGACTGGTTTCAGGATCTGGGCGCCACGCTGTTACGGGCGGTGCAGACGCCGCTGAACGGCGAGCAGCTGGAGCAGGCGATTCAGGCGCTGCCCCCGCTGATGGTGCCCGCCCGCAAGCCGTCTGAAATCATGGATGTGATCGGTTTTCAGGACCTGCCCTGCACGCTAAGCTGGCGTGAAGTGGCGGAGCGCTTCGACCCGCAGCAGCATATGAGCTACTGGTGGAGTAATCGCAGTGACGGGTTTGTGCATGCGACCCACAAGCATAGCGGCAACCTCACCGCGCAACTGTTTTCGTTACTGTTCAACCCGGCGGCAGGTTCACAGCCGGGACGTAATGGCCTCTATCCGCCGATGTTCGAATGAGGCCGGATGCGTTTGCCGTTTAATCTGGGATAACTCATGCAATTTACCATTGTGCAGTGCACTACGGATGTTCCGGTCAAAAGCGTCGCGTTTCAGCCGCCTGGCGGCACCATTGGCCGCAGTCAGGATAATGATCTGGTGCTGCCCGATGAGACGCGCGCCATTTCGCGTCTGCAGGCGCTGGTTCATCTGTCGCAGGAGGGCGAGTGTCGCCTGACCAATCAGGGCAGCGTGACGCCAGTGGAGCACAACGGCATTACCCTGGGACGCGGCATGCAGGTGCTGCTGAAACATGGCGATGCGCTGCGGATCGGCGACTATGCGCTGGAAGTGCGCGACCCTGCCTGCCACGCCGCCCAGAGCGATCCGCTGGCGCTGTTTGCCGGTGACAGTGCACAGCCCGCCAATCCGCTCGGCATTCACGAACATCACGACATTGAGGCGCGGCTGCTGGTCAGCGAGGCGGCGCCCGCCCGCCACGAACGCCACAGCGATGCGCGGCTGGCCATCGACCCGCAGGCGAGTGAGCCACGCCGCACGCTGACAGCCCAGCCGGTGGATCAGGATCGGCTCATCGCCGCGCTGCTGGACGGTATGGGTCTGAGCAACGGGCACGCCACGCCGATTGATGAAGAGCAGATGCGGATTACGGGCCGGATGCTGAGCCTCTTCTCGCAGGGCACGGTCGCGCTGCTCTCCTCACGCTCCATTCTCAAGCGCGGCGTGAAGGCAGACATGACGATGATCCTCAACGAGGCCAACAACCCGTTTAAGATCCTGCCCTCCGGGAAGACCGTGCTGATGCAGATGTATCAGAGCCAGATGCCGGGCTTTATGCCGCCGGAACAGGCGGTGCGCGATGCGCTGGTCGATCTGCAGGCCCACCAGCTGGGCATGATTGCCGGCATCCGCGCCATCATCGCCGCGATGCTGCAATCCTTCAATCCGCAGCGGCTGGAGGAGCAGGCGCGCGCCGACGGTGTGGTCTCTAAACTGCCCTTCTCCACCGTGAAGAAAGCGGCGCTGTGGGACTACTTTACCCGTAACTATCAGCGCACCGCCGGGGAAATCGAGGATGATTTCCATACGCTGTTTGGCGAAGCGTTTCTTCATGCTTATGACATGGAAGTTAACCAGTATAAAGATTCTCAGACGCGGGTAGATGAAGCATGAAGATTGTGTTTGCCAGTCGCTGCCAGCAGGGACTCCGCGATGAGAATCAGGATCGCACCGGCGCTGAACTGGATGACCATAAAGCCTGTTTTGTGGTGTGCGATGGCGTCGCCGGTCTGCCGGGCGGCGAGATAGCGGCTCAGCTGGTGCGCGACACCCTGCTGAGTCAGTTGCAGGCGTACGACGCCTTTACCCCGGAAATCACCCATCAGGCGATTGAGCAGTGCCGTCTGGCGCTGCATGAGGCACAGGGTAAAAATCCGAAATTTTCACGCATGAGCACCACGCTGGCGGCCCTGTTTATTGACCGTAAAAAACAGCGTGCATGGTGGGCCCATGCGGGTGACAGCCGGGTTTACCACTTCCGCCGGGGGGTGCTCAACGAGGTGACCCGTGACCACAGTCTGGCGCAGCAGCTGAAAGAAGCAGGCTATGAAAATACCGGCATTAACAGTAATTTACTTTATAATGCGCTCGGTGCTGAGCCGCCTCGCTTAGTGAGCATTTCACAGGAGATGGCGCTGGAGGATGGTGACGCCTTTCTGGTCTGTACCGACGGTTTCTGGCTGAATCTGACCACCGGCGAAATGGAACAGGCGCTGCGCATGGTGAATGCCTGCGAAGAGTGGCTGGCGCTGATGGAGCAGGCGGTCAGCCGCAACGTTAAAAAAGATAATCTCAGCGCACTGGCGGTCTGGATTGGTGAGCCGGAAGAGGCCACGCTGCTCTATTCACTGGCTGATTCGGCGCGCTTTCTGCCGCCTCGTTTTTGATTCCAAGGATCCTTATGAAACTGTGGTTGCCCGGCATCATCACTCTGCTGATTGCCTTTCACGCCCAGGCTGAAAATTATCGTGTGGTCTACTCCCCCAGCCTGGAGCTTGAGGTTTATATCGATGATGTGGTCAGCAAAGCGCCTGACGACTGGTGTAAAGAGACGCTGCCGCTGCGCATCGTCTCTGGCAAGAGTAAGGATTCGGCGGTGCTGACCACCTTTTTGCCGCGCGTCGGCACCCTGCTCGCCAACCAGTGCGGCCTGCTGGATGTGCTGCCCTGGCAGATGACCAGTAAAGAGGGAAGCGTGCTGGCCAGCGGCAGCGCCAGCAAGCTGCAGAACTGGCGGCCTATCGTGATGGCTGATGCCACCGCCAGCGCCAGTGAGAGCAACGCCGCGCCGCTGGACCTGTCGCGGCCGGCTGACAGCACGCCGCTGCAACACTTTGATCTGCCCAGCGGCTGTCATTTTCGTACCGCCTGGGATGAACATGCTCACACCCTGTTTATCCCGGACGTCAGCAAGCAGCAGTGCTCGCCGGATGGCTGGGCAGAAGGCAAAAGTGAGATGACGCTGGTTACACCGGATCAGAAGACGCCGGTCGCCGTCACCTTCTATCAGGGCTATCCCATCGCCAACCTGACGATCCCGGACAGCCGGCTGGAAGTGATTGCCGCCAATAATCAGCGCATGATCGTGACCCGGGCGGATGCCGCAGAGAGCTGGCTGGTGCTGCCCTTTGATGACCAGCATCACGTCTGGCGCTTCAACGGGGCCCTGTTAATCAAAATGGATAAGAATGCTGCGCAGCAGAGTGCTGACGCTGTGAAATCGCGGGTCGATACCTTGCGCAGCCAGTGGGCGCCCTATTTCATGCCACAGCAAAAAGTGAATGTGTTACTCATCGACACCCTGCACGCGGATCTGGTTGATCCTGCCATTGGTGCCTGGCGTAACATCAATTAATTACCGCGCAGCCTGGCGAGCAGGCCGTGTACAGAGAGTTCACTATGTCGGCAAATGAAAATCCGAAAACCATTCCGAATGCCCTGCCTGACGGATACCGTTTTAACGAGTTTGAGATCAAGGAAGTGATTGGCGGCGGCGGCTTCGGCATCGTCTATCGCGCCTGGGATCATCAGCTTGAACGCACCATCGCCATTAAAGAGTATATGCCGGTGTCGCTGGCCGTCCGTGCTGCGGATCTCACCCTGGAATTGCGCGGTGAGCGTTTTCAGAAGCTCTTTAATGCCGGTCTGAACAGCTTTATTCAGGAAGCGCGCCTGCTGGCCCGCTTTAACCATCCGGGCCTGCTGCACGTGCTGCGCTTCTGGGAGCAGAACGGCACGGCCTATATGGGCACGCTCTATTACAGCGGCATGACCCTGAAGGAGTGGCAGCTCACCAGCCCGGAGTCGATCTCTGAAGCCTGGATACGCCGCCTGCTGCCTCCGCTGCTGGGGGCGATCAGCACCATTCATCAGGCGGGCTATCTGCATCGCGATATCTCGCTCGACAATATCCAGATTCAGGAGAATCAGCTGCCGGTGCTGCTCGATTTCGGCTCGGCGCGCAAAGAGATTGGCAACCTCTCTGATGAAACGGAAATCATGCTCAAACCCGGCTTTGCGCCGATTGAGCAGTACAGCGAAGAGGGGGAAGTTGAACAGGGCCCGTGGACCGACATCTACGCGCTGGGCGCGGTACTGCACAGCCTGATTACCCATAATCCGCCGCCGGTCAGCGTGGTGCGCTGTATTGAAGATAACTATCAGCCGCTGGTGGAACGTCAGCCGGAGGGCTACTCGCTGCCGCTGCTCCATGCGATTGACTGCGCGCTGGCGATGAAGCCGGGCGATCGCCCGCAGACGATTGATGCCTTTGCGGCGCTGATTGATCTGCCGGTCAGCGACGTGGAAGCCGTGGTCAACAGCTTCCCGGTTCCCGGTGAACCGCCTGCTGCGCGGGTGGAGGAGCCGGTCGAGGCCGCGCCGCCGGTGGTGATGGCCATGAATCACGCCGCGGCGTCGGCTGAACCGGTGACGCCGCGCACGACGCGCCGGCTGTCGCCCGCCCTGCTGGCACTGGCTGCGGTGGCAGTGCTGGCGACCGGCGCCGCCGTCTGGCTGGCGAACCGTCACAACGCCGCGCCGGAAGCGGCAGGCTCCTCAGCGGTCGTCACGCAGGCGCCCGCCTCTGCGCCGTCAGCGGCCGCCGTTCCCGCCGCGCTGGCAACCGTCTACCTCAAGCTGGAGAGCGGCGAAAGCGTGGTGCTTAACGGCCAGCCGGTGGAGGTCAAACCCGGCAGCAGTGGCTTTGCCGCGCTGAACCTGGCGGCGGGTCAGTATAAAATCGATATTCACAATGGCAGCGTGACCCACTCTCAGTCCCTGACCATTGATAAGCCCGGCACCTGGCTGATCAATCCGGGTAACTGAGTTTCGCGGGCTTGCAGGAGAAAAGAGAAAGGGCGCACGAGGATGCGCCCTTTCTCTGTTAAGAAGGAAAGCGGTGTGTCAGGCCTGTTTCAGGCAGGTTTGCTGTAATGTCCGCACCTGATGCGCCAGTCGGCTCAGCCCCTCCTCCTCCATGCCGCGGCGGGTCAGCTCCTCCTCCAGGGCAAACAGATACTGCGCATTCGAGCCGAGCGGGCCGCTGGCCACGGCAATTAACGGCGCAACCGCATCCGGACAGGAGTCCGACTCATACAAAGGATGACGCGGGTCCATAATAAAGGTCAGCGCCGTGACGCTGCGGCCATCATCCAGCTGGAGCTCACACCAGGTAGGCAGATAGCAGCCGGTGACCATCTCACGCTTCCACAGCAGCGTCAGCTCTTCATGCAGGCGCGCTTCCGGCAGGCGAAAGGCCAGGCCGCTGGTTCTGCCGCCCTGCTTCAGCGCCAGCATGCGGCCGGGATGGGAAGCGGTGCCGCGACCGGCAATCAGTCGCAGACAGAACGCGCGATGCCAGCCTTCCAGCGAACCGGACGCGACCTCATCCGCCTCAAAGATCGGGTTCCACATCAGCGAGCCATAGCCAAAAATCCAGACCGGGCTGTGATCGGGACGGCAGGCCAGCGTGGCGGCCAGCGACGCCGCACGCTGCTCGCAACTCCAGAGCAGCGTCTCTTCGATATCCCCGAACGACGTTTTACAATCCGCTTTTAACAGAAATTCCCGGGTAAGCAATGCGACCTCCTCAACATCAACGGCGTCCTGCGCACCAGCTCCTGTCACCTGATCGCCAGAGGCTTCTGGCGTTTCGGTCATGAAATTGACATTAATCTATTTTCGCGCGGGGTTTCAAGCGTGAGGCGGGTCGCAGCTTAAAAAAAACCAGATAAACCTGATAGCGCAGACGAAAAAAAGGGCCAGCTGATGCCGGCCCTCAGGCGTTGCGGAGAAGCAGCAGGGTTAATGCTTCGGATGCCACTTGTCATCATCGCCCTTTTCATACTCTTTTTTGACGGCGGACCAGGCCACTTTATGTGCCACCTCTTCCCGCGAATCATCGCCGCGTCGATCTTCCGCCTCTTTATACTGATCCCAGGCGCTGTTGAACGCCTGCTGATAGATATCCTGGGCGTGGGCGGGCAGAACGTGTTTAACGTTGTCAGGTAAATCGCTTCGGCTGGCGTAAGGCATAACGGCTCCTCTGTTGACGGATTCCTGTTAAGCCTGGCGCAACTGCGCAAAATTTCAAATCGTCACTTATCCCTGTTTCAGTCTGAAAACCGACTACAGGCGTAACAAAGGCAAATTAACTGCCGATTTTCAGGCACAGAATGCCAGGATGGTCTGGCTGATCGGGAATGTTGCAGACTGATTATTATTACATTATTCGGGATAACTTCAGGTTAATGCAGCTTCAATCGTTTATTGCATTTTAGTAAAAAGCAGTAAATTTTTCCCTGTCGGGCCGGTGAAAAGATAAACTGCGCCCTGCTCCAAAACTGATTATATTTCTAACAGCAGTTCGCGCTGCGTCGGACAATCATTAACCAGAGAGGATGGTGAATGCCTTCACATGAAAAAACACGTCACAAGGAATTCTCGCTGATATTTCCCATTATCACGCTGGGTATCCTCTATTTTTTTGGTGCGCAGACCTCTTTTCCGGTGGTCGTCGGGATTAACCTGCTGGCGCTGGTCGCTATCCTGAGCAGCGCGTTCAGCGTGGTGCGTCACGCCGACGTGCTGGCTCACCGGCTTGGCGAACCCTATGGTTCCCTAATCCTGAGCCTCTCCGTGGTGATTCTTGAAGTGAGCCTGATCTCGGCGCTGATGGCCACGGGCGATGCGGCGCCGGGGCTGATGCGCGATACGCTCTATTCGATTGTCATGATTGTGACCGGCGGGCTGGTGGGCTTTGCGCTGCTGCTGGGGGGCAATAAGTTTGCGACCCAGTACGTCAATCTGGCCGGCGTGAAACAGTATCTGATCGCGATATTCCCGCTGGCGATTCTGGTGCTGGTCTTCCCCAACGCGCTGCCCGGCGGGAATTTCTCTGTCACCCAGGCACTGCTGATTGCGGCTATTTCAGCGGCGATGTATGGCGTTTTCCTGCTGATTCAGACGAAAACCCACCAGAGCCTGTTCGTCTATGAGCATGAGGATGAGAGTGACGATGGTGACCCGCATCACGGTAAACCCTCGGCGCACAGCAGCATCTGGCACACCGTCTGGCTGATCGTACATCTGATTGCGGTCATTGCCGTGACCAAGATGAACGCGAATACGCTGGAAAGCCTGCTGACCGAGATGAATGCTCCGGCGCAGTTCACCGGCTTCCTGGTGGCCCTGCTGATCCTCTCGCCGGAAGGCCTGGGCGCGATTAAGGCGGTGCTGATGAATCAGGTGCAGCGCGCCATGAACCTCTTCTTCGGTTCCGTGCTGGCGACCATCTCCCTGACGGTGCCGGCGGTGACCATCATCGCCACCCTGACCGGACAGGAGCTGATTTTTGGTCTGGAGCCGCCGCAGATGGTGATTATGATGGCGTCCCTGATCCTGTGTCAGATCTCCTTCTCCACCGGCCGCACCAATGTCCTGAACGGCGCGGCGCATCTGGCCCTGTTTATCGGCTATCTGATGACCATCATGCTGTAACAGTACCGGACGTCAGGCGAAAAAAAGAGCGATTTCTCGCTCTTTTTTTATACCGCAGACTTATTTGCTGGTATCGAGTTCCGGGAAGCTTTTCACCAGATCGTCAATCGCTTTCATCTGCACCAGGAATGGCTCCAGCTTATCCAGCGGCAGTGCGGAAGGACCGTCACACAGGGCGTGGTCCGGGTCCGGATGCGCTTCGATAAACAGACCGGCAATGCCGACCGCCATACCCGCACGTGCCAGCTCACCCACCTGGGCACGACGACCGCCTGATGCCGCACCAAACGGATCGCGGGTCTGCAGCGCATGGGTCACGTCGAAAATGACCGGGCTGTTTTTGGTAACTTTCTTCATCACGTTAAAGCCGAGCATGTCCACAACCAGGTTGTCGTAGCCGAAGTTGCTGCCGCGATCGCACAGGATAACCTGCTCGTTGCCGCCTTCTGCAAACTTATCCACGATGTTACCCATCTGGCCAGGGCTGACGAACTGCGGCTTCTTGACGTTGATCACGGCGCCGGTTTTCGCCATCGCTTCCACCAGATCCGTCTGACGCGCCAGGAAGGCGGGCAGCTGGATCACATCGACCACTTCAGAAACCGGCTGCGCCTGAGCGGCTTCATGCACATCGGTGATGATCTTCACACCGAACGTCTGCTTCAGCTCCTGGAAAATTTTCATTCCCTCTTCCAGGCCCGGGCCACGGTAAGAGTGGATCGAGGAACGGTTCGCTTTATCAAAGGACGCTTTGAATACGTAAGGAATACCCAGCTTACCGGTGACGTTCACGTAGTGTTCGCAGATACGCATCGCCAGGTCACGGGACTCCAGCACGTTCATCCCGCCAAACAGCACAAACGGCAGATCGTTTGCTACTTTGATATCACCAATACTCACGACTTTCTGTGTCATGCCCTTTCCTTTTCAGTGGGTCCGCTTAGTGCAGCGTGACCTGTTTTTGTTCGATTGCATGAATCTGAACTTTGATCATTTCGCTGACCGGGTCTTCAGGACACTGCTCAACGAAGTACGTTAAATCATTCAGCGCGATATGTTCGCACTCCAGCTGCGCGTAAATCAGACCGCGATCGCGGATCTCATAGGGATCGTCAGGATCAATACGCAGCAGCACCTGACTGACGTTCAGCGCCAGCTCCATCTTCTTCTCTTCCATTAGCGCCGCTTTCAGGGTATCGAGCATCTTGCGCATCACGGTGACGGTTTTGGCTTCGTCGAGATCGTCATCATACAGGCGTGCGGTCGGGCTGATATTGCCCTTGAGCCACACTTCCAGCGTGTGCCGGTCGAGGGTTTCCCCGTTAAACGGATTGATCATCCACTTGTCGCCATCAATCCAGTCCGCACGCAGAATCAGCTGTGTCGGGAAGATCACCGGCATCAGCGGCAGGTCCAGCTCGGCAGCAATGTGCAGCAGAATGATGCCCAGTGAGACCGCGGTGCCCTGACGGGTCCGCAGAACGTTATCGATCCACAGCGCATCAGAGAGATTGTAGACACCGCTGGCACCGCCAAATCCCCACTGGCGATAGAAGAGCTCCAGCAGCTTTTCGAGCTGCAGATCGGCATCTTCCGTGTGGCTGACATAATCACGGGCTTCGGCGACTAACGCCGCCAGCTGCGCTTCCACCGAGATCGCCGGAAAATCGGCGCGGATGGCTTGCGTTGCGCCAATCACCGCTTCACACAGCGGTGTCTGGCTGAAATCTAATTGTTCGGTCGAGGTCATGCTATCCCCATAACGGCATTTTGGTCAGCGCCAGCGTAATGATGGTCACCAGGGCGATTAACGCCACCAGAAAAGCGATCCAGCGGGTGCGATCAGTGCGTGGACGGCGACTCAATGCCACAAATCCTAAGGCGATGTAGATGATAACCGCTAAAAGCTTCTCCGTCAGCCAGCTTCCTTGCGGTGTGAAGGGATAGAAGTGAGTAATCATCACCAGCGCGACGCCGCTCAGCAGTAACAGGGTGTCATTGACGTGCGGCAGAATGCGGACCCAGCGCCGCGTCAGCAGGGGTGAGCCGCGCCGCAGCCAGTAAAAACGCAGCAGAAACAGCGTTACGGTGATCCAGACCGTCACCAGGTGAAGATTTTTAATCAGGGGATAAAAAGCGATCATGCTGCGTCCTTTTCTCAAGCGCTTTCAGGTAAGAAGTTGTCCCAGGGTCACGCGCGGGTTGCCGCCGTAATCTTCAAGGGTTTCGACGGCCTGATAGCCGTTTTGCTGCATCAGCGCTGCCACCGCCTCGCCCTGCTGCCAGCCATGTTCCAGCAGCAGCCAGCCTCCCGGCAGCAGCCAGGCGGGGGCCTGCTCGATCAGCGTGCGCAGATCGGCCAGCCCCGCTTCGTCGGCGACCAGCGCACTGCGCGGCTCAAAGCGCACGTCGCCCTGCGCCAGATGACTGTCGCTGGCATCGATATAGGGCGGGTTACTGACGATGAGCGCAAACCGCTGCGGCGGCAGGGAGCGAAACCAGTGACTGAGCAGAAAGGTGGTATTGGTGAGGTTAAGCGCCTGCGCATTCGTGCGGGCCAGGGCGACGGCGGCGTCAATCCGGTCCACGCCCGTCACCTGACAGTCGGGACGCTCGCTGGCCAGCGCCAGTGCAATCGCCCCGGTGCCGGTGCCCATATCCAGAATCGCCGCCGGGGTGGCAGGCAGACGCGTCAGTGCCTGCTCCACCAGCAGTTCAGTATCAGGACGCGGGATCAGCGTGGCGTCATTGACGCGCAGCGGCAGCGACCAGAACTCCCGTTCGCCCACCAGATGCGCCACCGGTTCGCCCCGTGCACGACGTGCCAGCAGGCTATCCAGCTGCGCGCGCTGTGCTTCCGTGAGCACGGTCTCATCGAAGGCGATCAGCCAGCTGCGCGATTTACCGGTCACGAAACCTAACAGGATCTCCGCGTCACGCTTCGGGCTGTCGCCACCACACAGCGTGGCGGTCGCCTGTTTCAGCCAGTGACGAATATCCATTAATCCTGACCAGCCAGCGCCGCCAGCTGATCCGCCTGGTACTCCTGCACAATCGGTTCGATCAGGCTGTCAATTTTGCCTTCCATCACTTCATCCAGACGGTAGATGGTCAGGTTGATGCGGTGGTCGGTCACGCGCCCCTGCGGGAAGTTATAGGTACGGATGCGGTCGGAACGATCGCCACTGCCCAGCAGGTTGCGGCGGGTGCTGGCTTCCGCCGCGTGACGGCGGGCCATTTCGGCGGCGTGAATGCGCGCGCCCAGCACGGCCAGCGCTTTGGCTTTGTTTTTATGCTGTGAACGTTCGTCCTGACACTCCACCACGATGCCGGTTGGCAGGTGGGTAATACGAATCGCGGAGTCGGTGGTGTTGACGTGCTGACCGCCTGCGCCCGATGAGCGGAAGGTGTCAATCTTCAGATCGCCGGCATTGATCTCCGGCAGTTCCGCTTCCGGGATCTCCGGCATTACGGCGACCGTACAGGCCGAGGTGTGGATACGACCCTGCGATTCCGTTTCCGGCACGCGCTGCACGCGGTGTCCGCCAGATTCAAATTTCATGCGGCCATAGGCACCGTCTCCGGTCACCCGGGCAATCACCTCTTTGTATCCGCCGTGCTCACCGTCGTTGGCACTGACGATCTCCACACGCCAGCGGCGGGCTTCAGCATAGCGGCTGTACATGCGGAACAGATCGCCCGCGAAGATCGCCGCTTCATCACCGCCGGTACCGGCGCGCACTTCAACGAAACAGGCGCGTTCATCATCGGGATCTTTTGGCAGCAACAGCACCTGCAGCTGCTGCTCCAGGGTTTCGCCCTTCTCGCGCGCCGCCTGTAACTCCTCCTGCGCCATGTCGCGCATTTCGGGGTCATCGAGCATCTGCTGCGCGGTTTCGATATCTTCCTGCACCTGCTGCCAGTCGCGGAAGCAACGGGTTACATCGGTCAGCTGAGCATATTCGCGTGACAGCGCACGGAAACGCTCCTGATCGGCAATCACGCCAGCATCCCCCAGCATCGCTTCCACTTCTTCGTGGCGCTCCTGCAGGGCTTCCAGCTTGGCAACTATAGAGGTCTTCATTAAATGTGGGATTCCCGTAAACAGGTGGCGACAGCAGTGTGCCTAATCGAGACCCAGGCTGTCGCGTAAAATCTGCAAGCGTTCATTATCGCCGTCGCGGGCGGCCTGCTGAAGTGATTTGGTTGGGGCATGTATTAAACGGTTGGTCAGCTTGTGCGCCAGTTCCTGCAGAACTTTCTGCGGATCGGTGCCCTGCTGCAGCGCCTGCAGCGCACGGCCTTCCAGCTCAGCGCGGATCTCATCCGCCTGAGAGCGATATTCCCGGATGGTGTTCACTGCGCCCTGCGAGCGCAGCCACGCCATAAATTCGCTGCTTTCCTGCACCACGATGCTTTCGGCCTGCACTGCCGCCGCTTTGCGCTGCGCCAGGTTCTGCTCGATAATCGCCTGCAGATCGTCCACGCTGTAGAGATAGGCGTTAGGCAGATCGCCCACTTCCGGCTCGACGTCGCGCGGGACGGCAATATCCACCAGCAGCATCGGCTTATTACGACGCGCTTTCAGGGCGCGCTCCATCATCCCCTTACCGATAATCGGTAACGGACTGGCGGTGGAGGAGATGATAATGTCCGCCTCGGCCAGACGGGCGTCGATCTCCGCCAGGGTAATCACCTCGGCACCCACTTCCGACGCCAGCGTTTCGGCGCGCTCGCGGGTGCGGTTGGCGATGATCAGATTTTTGACCTGGTGTTCGCGCAGGTGGCGGGCCACCAGCTCGATGGTCTCACCGGCGCCGACCAGCATGACATTGACGGTGGAGAGTGATTCAAAGATCTGACGGGCCAGCGTACAGGCCGCGAACGCCACCGAGACGGCATTGGCACCGATGTCGGTTTCCGTACGCACGCGTTTGGCCACCGAGAAGGTTTTCTGGAACATGCGCTCCAGTTCACTGCTCAGCGCCTGACCGCGTGAGGAGTCGGCAAACGCTTTTTTCACCTGACCGAGTATCTGGGGTTCGCCCAGCACCAGTGAATCGAGTCCGCTGGCGACCCGCATCAGGTGGCTGACCGCCTCATTATCCTGATGCCAGTAGAGGCTGTTACGCACATCCTCTTCATTCAGCTGATGATAATTGCACAGCCAGCTCACCAGACGCGCCTGTAAATCGGCCTGCTGCTCTACACTCAGGTAGAGCTCAGTCCGGTTACAGGTGGACAGCACCACACCGCTCTGCACCATTGGCTGTGACAACAGGCTGTTTAAGGCCTGCTCAAGCGTCTCCGGCCCGAACGTAACACGTTCGCGCAGAGCAATGGGGGCGGTCTTGTGGTTGATTCCGAGAGCGAGCAGCGTCATGGTGATTTTGGTTGGGATGTCCCAATAATGTCAGGGTTTTGTGAGGCGCATTCTACAAGATGCGACAGATCAAGAAAAGCCATACAAAGGCTATGACTGTAATAAGATTAACCCGATCATACGCAATTTGCTGCATAACAGCATTGACGGTTAAAACCGTGACGGTTAGCGTTATCCGTTGCCAATAATAAATGTGTCCGAGGAGATGACCACTTGATGCTTACTTCACCACGCAATCTGTTGCGCCTTTTGCCCCTTGCCAGCGTGCTGCTGGCGGCCTGTAGCGTCAACAAACCGCAGGGTCCGGGCCCCAGCGTCACCGCGCCGCAGTGGCAACAGCATCAGCAGGCGGTCTCAAAGGTCACGCACTATCAGACCCGCGGCGCCTTTGCCTACCTCTCCGACAAACAGAAAGTGTATGCCCGCTTCAACTGGCAGCAGACCGCGCCTGACCGCTATCGCCTGCTGCTGACCAATCCGCTGGGCAGCACCGAGCTGCAGCTGGATGCGCAGGGCTCGGTCGTGCAGATTGTCGATAACAAGGGCAAGCGTTACGTCAGCAACGATGCACAGAAGATGATTTCTCAGCTAACCGGCATGGACATCCCGCTGGCTAACCTGCGTCAGTGGATGATGGGTCTGCCAGGCGATGCCAGCGACTATCAGCTCAACGAGAGTTATCAGCTGCGCAGCCTGAACTACAGCCGCGACGGTCAGACCTGGCAGGTCTCCATCGCCGGTTACGACAGCAAAGTGACTCCGCCACTCCCTTCCAGCCTGGAGCTGAAAGAGGGTGACCAGCGGATTAAACTGCGCATGGACAGCTGGACCGTTCAATGATCACCCACTGGCCCGCCCCGGCAAAACTGAATCTTTTTCTCTACATTACCGGCCGTCGTCCCGACGGCTATCACAACCTGCAGACGCTGTTTCAGTTTCTCGATTATGGTGACGAGCTGCAGATTCACGCTGACCAGAGCGGTCGCATTCAGCTGTTGACGCCGCTGGCGGGTGTGGCAGACGAGGACAACCTGATTGTGCGCGCCGCGAACCTGCTGAAACAGACGGCGCTGCAGAGCAATCGCCTCTCTGCCAGCGCGGGTGCGCAGATTGCTATCGAGAAGAGACTGCCCATGGGGGGCGGCATTGGCGGCGGCTCGTCTGATGCCGCTACCGTGCTGGTGGCGCTGAATCATCTGTGGCAGACCGGCTTTTCGACAGAAGAACTGGCGGCGATGGGTGTGACGCTCGGTGCTGATGTCCCGGTGTTTGTCCACGGCTTCGCGGCGTTTGCGCAGGGCGTGGGCGAAGAGCTTCAGCCTGCCGACCCGGCTGAAAAATGGTACCTGGTTGCGCACCCTGGCGTGCATATCAGCACGCCGGTGGTGTTCGGCGATCCCGAACTTACGCGTGACACCCCAGCGCGCAGTTTATCGACACTTTTAGCCTCCCCCTTCGCCAACGATTGTGAAGCAGTGGTAAGAAAACGTTTTCGCGAGGTTGATGAGCTTGTTTCCTGGCTGCTAGAATACGCGCCGTCACGCCTGACTGGCACGGGCGCTTGTGTGTTTGCTGAATTTGACACCGAGTCTGCTGCCCGCCAGGTGCTGGAGCTTGCCCCGAATGGGGTGCGCGGATTTGTAGCCCGGGGCGTTAACGTGTCGCCGCTACAGCGTACCCTGCGAGGCGATTAGCAAAAGCGTGACAGTGTCACCACGTTCCGGACACTGCACCTTTTGCATCAACACACCCGTGTGAACGCCCATGACCGTGCACGCCGGTTACGGTCATGTCGTTCATTCTCTGGACGCAAAGCCTGAGGTTCTTCTCGTGCCTGATATGAAGCTATTTGCTGGTAACGCCACCCCGGAACTAGCACAACGTATTGCCAACCGCCTTTACACCAGTCTGGGAGACGCCGCTGTCGGACGTTTCAGCGATGGTGAAGTGAGCGTACAGATCAACGAAAATGTACGCGGTGGTGATATTTTCATCATCCAGTCCACCTGTGCCCCCACCAACGATAATCTGATGGAACTGGTTGTGATGGTCGACGCGCTGCGTCGTGCTTCTGCTGGTCGTATTACCGCAGTCATCCCCTACTTTGGCTATGCCCGTCAGGATCGCCGCGTGCGCTCTGCGCGTGTGCCGATCACCGCTAAAGTTGTGGCTGACTTCCTTTCCAGCGTCGGTGTTGACCGTGTTCTGACGGTTGACCTGCACGCCGAGCAGATCCAGGGCTTCTTCGACGTCCCGGTTGATAACGTATTTGGCAGCCCGATCCTGCTGGAAGATATGATGCAGATCGGACTGGAAAACCCGATTGTTGTTTCTCCCGATATTGGTGGCGTAGTGCGTGCCCGTGCTATCGCTAAACTGCTGAACGACACCGATATGGCTATCATCGATAAACGTCGCCCGCGCGCGAACGTCTCTCAGGTGATGCATATTATTGGTGACGTTGCTGGCCGCGACTGCGTGCTGGTCGACGACATGATCGACACCGGCGGCACGCTGTGCAAAGCGGCTGAAGCGCTGAAAGAGCGTGGTGCCAAACGCGTGTTTGCTTATGCAACCCACCCAATCTTCTCCGGCAACGCGGTTGAAAACCTGCGTAAATCGGTGCTCGATCAGGTGATTGTCTGTGACACCATCCCTCTCTCTGAAGAGATCAGGGCGCTGCCGAACGTGCGCACACTGACCCTCTCAGGCATGCTGGCTGAAGCCATTCGCCGCATCAGTAACGAAGAGTCCATCTCGGCGATGTTCGAGCATTAATCTTCGCGGAAACCGGGCCCTGTGCCCGGTTTTTTTATGCCTGTTCCTGCCCGCTTAACTCTCTTCTTTTTCTGAGATTGGCGCGATAAATTTTCCCGTTCGCCCCGGTTTGCAACGCCACGCACTCTTTTCATCAATGGCCTCGTTTCCCGCTTCTGCCCGCTGCCGTTAAATGGTACTTTGCTGCCCATTTCTCATCAGAACCCGGCCATCATGACTCTCGATATCTATACCCTGTTTATTTGCGAGCTCTATGTGCTGGGCTTTTTAAGCCTGATCATGATCTTTGCCTGGGTCGGATCGCAGTACGATCGCGTGCTGGGCTTTACCCTGCTGTCGCTGGTCCTGACGCTGGTGGCGGTCTTTTTAAGCAGCCTGCGCAGCAGCGGCTTCCATTTTCTGCCGGTGGCCGTCGGGAACGTGCTGGTGATGCTGGCCTATGGCGGGTTGCTGAATGCCTTTCGCCGCTTCTGTGACAAACCCATTGGCAGCCACTGGCTGCTGGGTGCCCTGCTCTGGGCGCTGCTCTGCTGTTTCCCGGCATTTTACGACAGCCTGCCGAAACGGGTAGTGGTGCTCTGTCTTGCCTGCGTCGCCTATACCGCCGCCCTGATCCAGCTGGTCTGGCTGGCTCGTGACACGCTGAAAGCCACCTTCTGGCCGGCTCAGCTGCTGCTCTGGATCCATCTGCTGTTCCATCTGGCCCGGCTGTTTCTGGATAACGCCGTTGCCAGCGGGCTGCCAGGCGCGATTGGCGGGTCGGCTTTCTCGGTTTACGTTATCCTGGAGTCGATTCTGTTTGTTATTGGCCTCACCTTCACCATTCTGGCGATGGTGAATGAACGGATGCAGCAGACCCTGAAACATGCTTCCCTGCACGACCCGCTGACCCGCGTCTGGAACCGCCGCGCCCTGTTCAGCGAAGCAGAGAACATTGCGGCGCGATGCCATCGCCAGAACCGGCCCTTCAGCGCTATCCTGTTCGACCTGGACCATTTCAAAAGCATCAACGATCGCTACGGGCATCAGCAGGGCGACCAGATTCTGATCCACTTTTGCGAGGTGGTGAACGCACTGATTCCAACGGGGGGACGTTTTGCGCGACTGGGCGGAGAGGAATTTGCGGCCATCATTCCGGCGACGGCACAGGAGACAGAAGCGTGGTGTGAGACAATCCGGCTGGCGGTCTGTGCATCACAACATAATGCGATTGCCTATTCGGTTAGCATTGGCTTTGCCACGGCCACACATCATCAGCAGGGTTTTGAAGCGTTACTGGTGCAGGCGGATGCGGCGCTCTACCACGCCAAGGCCAGCGGCCGGAACCGCACAGCGCAGCATCCGCTGCCTGCTGCCATTATTTAGTGGTGTGAGTTATGTGACCGGCGGCAGCGCTGGTCATAGTGACGCACCCAGTAATAACGATCTTCAATCTTTTCCCGGCCACTGACCCGGGCGCCCACCAGCCAGAGCAGCGCACCAATAAAGATGCTGAAGATAGCGCCCTGCGCCAGAGACTGAGGCAGATCGAGCGCGGGCAGCTGGTTCATAATAGAGAAACCGACGCCCAGAACCATGGTAACTAATCCCAGTACCATTAGCGTGTTACCCGCTACACGGCAGTGATGATGTTTCATAATGCACCTCCATCCATAAGAGCCAATAACCGCACACAATGTTAAGTGTCATAAGTTTAGGCAATGGCTCAGCCCCGCGATGCGGGCTGGATCACACATCAACCATAAAGCTTCGCCTGGTCCTGATTGCAGACTGTTGATTCCGATAGAAAATGATTAATCACGCTGATGAACCATTTGACTGCTTCTGCTTTGTCATCTCGCCTGTCGCGAAGTAAACTAACGCCCTTTCGCGATAACAGCAGGATAATCATTGTGAGCAGCATTAAACTGATTGTGGGACTGGCCAATCCTGGCGCTGAATATGCCGCCACGCGCCATAATGCGGGTGCCTGGTATCTGGATTTACTGGCGGAACGCCACAATCAGTCTCTGAAAGAGGAAGGCAAATTCTATGGCTACACCGCCCGTCTGGCGATAGCCGGAGAGGATGTCCGCCTGCTGGTGCCGACCACCTTTATGAACCTGAGCGGTAAAGCGGTGGCGGCGATGGCGACCTTTTATCGCATCGCGCCTGAAGAGATTCTGGTGGCGCATGATGAACTCGATTTACCGCCCGGCGTCGCGAAATTTAAGCAGGGTGGCGGCCACGGCGGCCATAATGGTCTGAAAGACATCATCAGCAAACTGGGCAACAACAACAATTTTCACCGCCTGCGCATCGGTATCGGTCATCCCGGCGATCGCAATAAGGTGACCGGATTTGTGCTGGGTAAACCGCCCGTCAGCGAGCAGAAGCTGATTGATGAGGCGATTGATGAGGCGGCGCGCTGCACTGAGCTGTGGCTGAAAGAGGATCGCATCAAAGCCATGAACCGGCTGCACGCCTTCAAACCTGCTTAAACGCCCGAATCGTCGCAATTCCGTGTATAATGCGCGGAATTTTTCAATTCTTCTCCGACAGCTCGCCATCGGGCGCACTGTCCATCCAGTTATAAAGGGTATCAAACCATGGGATTCAAATGCGGTATCGTGGGCCTGCCGAACGTCGGTAAATCCACTCTGTTTAACGCGCTGACCAAAGCGGGTATCGAAGCGGCTAACTTCCCCTTCTGCACCATTGAGCCTAACACGGGCGTGGTGCCCATGCCTGACCTGCGTCTCGACCAGCTCTCGGAGATTGTTAAGCCGCAGCGCGTGGTGCCGACTACCATGGAATTCGTCGATATCGCGGGTCTGGTGAAAGGCGCGTCTAAAGGTGAAGGCCTGGGTAACCAGTTCCTGACCAACATCCGTGAAACCGAAGCGATCGGTCACGTGGTGCGCTGCTTTGAAAATGACAACATCATCCACGTCGCGGGTAAAGTTAACCCGGCGGAAGATATCGACGTGATTAACACCGAGCTGGCACTCTCTGACCTTGATACCTGTGAGCGTGCGATTCAGCGCGTGCAGAAGAAAGCCAAAGGCGGCGACAAAGATGCAAAAGCCGAGCTGGCTGCGCTGGAAAAATGCCTGCCGCACCTTTCTGAAGCGGGCATGCTGCGCTCTCTGAATCTGGATGCCGATGAGAAAGCGGCGATTCGCTATCTGAGCTTCCTGACCCTGAAACCGACCATGTACATTGCTAACGTTAATGAAGACGGTTTTGAGAACAACCCCTATCTGGATCAGGTTCGCGCTATCGCAGCAGCGGAAGGTTCAGTGGTGGTACCGGTGTGTGCCGCAGTGGAATCTGATATCGCCGAGCTGGAAGATGAAGAGCGTGACGAGTTCATGGCGGAGCTGGGACTGGAAGAGCCGGGCCTGAACCGCGTGATCCGCGCCGGTTACGCCCTGCTGAATCTGC
Organism: Pantoea sp. GM_Pan_3; assembly: GCF_026541045.1. Lineage (NCBI taxonomy): Bacteria > Pseudomonadati > Pseudomonadota > Gammaproteobacteria > Enterobacterales > Erwiniaceae > Pantoea > Pantoea sp. GM_Pan_3. The sequence goes on from NZ_JALNVA010000001.1 coordinate 1,209,087, forward strand.
AGACCTATTTCACCGCAGGCGTGAAAGAAGTGCGTGCCTGGACTATCCCGGTGGGCGCGACTGCCCCTCAGGCTGCCGGTAAAATTCACACCGACTTCGAAAAAGGCTTTATCCGCGCGCAGACCATCGCATTTGATGACTTTATCTCCTGCAAGGGTGAACAGGGTGCGAAAGAAGCCGGCAAGATGCGTTCAGAAGGGAAAGAGTACATCGTGAAAGATGGCGATGTGATGAACTTCCTGTTTAACGTCTGATTCGCTTCTGTTTTCTCATGCGATATCAATGAATCGTATGTAGGCTTGAAAACTTCATAAAATCCACGCGGTTGCGTGGATTTTTCTTTTCATAATGTCTCAACCCATCTCATAAAGCGCAGTCAAAAATGAGAACAGGCATGAGTACGATTTTCTTCCATTGACTCGCAGAGCGATTCAATAAGTGTGTTCTATCCGTCAATTGAACTCCCGGCTCAAAGCAGACCTTCAGCCCAGTTAACTTGTCCATTCCGTGCCATAAGCGGATACTGAACCGATAAATAATCTGTCTGATTTTCCGCCTTTGCCAGGATTAGTATTTACTCATTAACTAACGAGCTTTTGTTGCACCGTTTTGCATCGCGTAAGAGATACTAAATGACACGAAATCTGCGAGATGAGCATCGATTTCATTGCTGCTTATCACTGGCTGCACGCATACCAGGATGAACCCAAGTTGAGTCGCACGAATGGTGTCAAATTCTTCCTGGAGTGACCGCGGATCGCCAATATAAGTCTGGACGTCGACTTAAAACTTTTCCCATTCGATCCGCCATATCTGCAAGGAGTACAGATAAATTGCAATAAAAAAGGGCTTAAGTAGCGTTCAAAAGCATCAGGTATCAGCCTTGATATCTGAACTCATTCCTGTGGCATCCGAGCCTGCTACTGGGACGAATTCATGTTCACACGTTCATTCGCCCGCCATAGATTTCATCGGGTGCATTTCAGCTTTTATTGCCAGGTTGCTTAAAAAGAGTTTGCTTCATAATTTTGTCAACCTGGGGGACCAGGGGCATTTCCCCAGCCAAAAATGAGTGGATCGCACTGTCGATAATCTCGCGAGTGAGCACAGGCTCTTCCACGATGATTTGCAAACCAATGCCGCTACGATAGCCAGATTGAATGCGGTAGCCATGAGTAACTATAGGCGGATTGTCGCGCATGACTTCGGCCAAGCGTTTATCAATGTACTCGAAATAGGTTAATCCATCGAACTGAGGGTAAGAAACGCGCGTACGTTCTATCACCGTATGGCTAATCACCTTCCCATTAGTATTAAAGTTTGACGTTGTATCCATGCGGGCTTCATCTTCCTGCTGGCTTTGGTTCAACATTGCATGAGCTTCTTCAAATACCAGATTTTCCGCAATATCCGCACGCGCTACGTCAATGGTAATGATCTCCGCATTCCAGTACAGATCTGGAGAATTACCCAGGAATAAAACATCGCTCCAGGTCCACACCCAACCTGCAGCAATGGCCTCGGCATTTTCAGAATCGCAATCATCATAATGCAGTCCTCCGCAGCGCTGACGCTCGCGGTAGATCAGATTCTTAACGTGTTGTGTACGGGCGCGACGCTGACGGCGGGAAAGTGTATTAAATGGTTTTTTTCTGCGGATCATGGTTCGCTCTGCGCGTAGTCGCTGGGAGGAATCCAGCCGCACAGTTTAGCTAATGGGAATAAGGAAATCCACTTGCTAACAAGAGATCAAAAAGTATAGGGGCTTGGGCAATATGTCGCATATCATTAATGCGTAGAGACGAAGTCAATGTGCTCATAGACACGCGAATAAAAATCTATCAAGATGCCAAAAACTTATTACTGTACCTCACGTTCACAGGTAATAGCCTTTGGCTATCCCTCAACCATCAAGTCATACCAACAACCTGCATTATATTGATTTGCACAGAGTGCGTCTTCTCACGTAAGCAGCCAGTTGAGCATGCCACCGAAATCTGGATCTACCTCATGAGCGAAAGTTAATAGTTTTAGAAATCAAGCTAATTAGCATAATATCTCTTAACTGAAGGGATATGGAGCCGCAGAAAGAAATGAATACACGGCAGTATGCGCAAAAATCTATCTTCGATCTGGAAGCAATCTTCGAACAGTCCCGCAACAATGTTAGTGAACTTGAACAGCTGTTGAGCGAACTGACCTTTCGCAACACTGCCAGGGCGCGGACGCTGACGTCTAAAATCGAGCAAGCTCTAATTGTAATTAACGACCGCAGTGTGGTCGCCACGTCGGCTTCCAGCCCATCAACACGTCATCCCGATTCGACGCCCACACAATCTTTTCAAGCTATGCCCCACAATGCGACTGCAGATGTAGAGCAACTGCAACCAAAGACTATCCCAGACGCTGCCATGCGACAGCAATATGACAAAGACCAAATCGATCCAGGTCCACTCCCCTCATTCTCTCCGTCAGATAAGGCGAATGATGCGCGAGCAATACTGGCAGCATGGACAGCCCTCGAAGCACTGTCGCCTCAAAGTTATAAACGCCCAGAGGATATGGCAACCGGCGATCGATCCAAGGTTGCTCTATTGGAGCGAGGTGTTCCATGGGGACCAAATGCCCGCAGCAAGCCCAGTTATAAGCTTTATTTCGAGGTCGTCCTCGGCTCCATCGCTCTCGATAAGGCGACGGACGAGCTGGTCAAGGTTTTTGGCGAGGATGAGGAGCGTTCACGCCCGGACGGTAAGAAAGCGGCCATTGGTTCGATCCTGATCGACAAAGAAGGCTATGTGCTTGAGGACAAGGGCGTTGCTGTTTCCAGTTTTGCCTGGGCACTCAAGCCGGCTCTCGATCTGAAGCTTGGGAGCTTAGGGAATTGGCCGAATGTTGAGCCACGCATTATTGAGCATCTGGATCGAAGAGTTCGCCGCCACAACGAAGATGGAGAACCCATACCGCTCGATTTGGATGTCGTTCTTAACGCTTATAGATGGCTTGTGTCTCAGTTCGGTGTACCCGAGCATTTGGTTGAGCCACCCACATTCGCGATTAAGGTGTTTCATCATTTCAAGGCCAAAGCGCCGCCTGAACCTTCGTTACTCAATTCCTTCTATCTTGAAGATCTCGGTGAAGCAACCAAATTGCTCGAGACGGGCAAAGCCGGAACCGGTTTGCACCGCTACATGGGAATTGGCAGGCCTGACCAGAAAATCGACGTGCTATCGCCCATTTCCGCAGTTGAGCCTTTCGTCGCACCGTCGCTCATGCCGCAGGCTCGTTGGCCTTCGAAAGGCGGCCATCCATTGGTATTGCTTCAGCAGGCTGCCGTGAATGCGGCGCGAGCTGAGCTGAATAAGGCTTCAGGCATCATCGGTGTCAACGGACCACCGGGTACCGGAAAGACCACTCTTCTGCGGGATATTGTCGTTGGGTGCATTCTCGATCGGGCCACGGCGATGTGCGGCTTCAACAAACCGCAGGATGCATTTTCCACCTCAGGCGAGAAGCTGGCATTCGGCTCCAATGCCTTCCTGCACTTCTACAAGCTACATGCATCCTTGAGGGGCCATGAGATTGTTGTAGCGTCCTCCAATAACAAAGCGGTCGAGAACGTCAGTAAAGAGCTTCCTCTCAAGGAGGCCAATGGTCGCCATGAACAGATCGCCTATTTTCGGTCCATCAGCGACCTGATTGCGAACCCCAAACGCGTAGGCTATTTCGAAGCCGAGGCCGAGGCCGAGGGGGACATCCCCTCCGACCCTGTCGAAACCTGGGGGCTGATCGCCGCTGCTCTCGGCAAAAGCAGCAACCGAGGCGCGTTCCAGCAAGGTTTCTGGTGGAATGAAGACGGTGGTTTCCTTACCTACCTGAAAGCAGCTCGCGGCATAAATGTCATGCGTGAGATCAAGGACGAACGAACTGGCGAAATCATTGATCGTGTGATGCCCAGCGTGGTTGTCAATGAGCGGCCCAGCACCAACGAAGCGGACGCTTTAGCGGCCTGGCGGAAAGCGCGAACCGTTTTCCTTAAACTTAAGGAGACGGTAGAGGCCGAAATCGCCAGTATCGAAGAGATGCGACGGGATATCCTGGCACTAAAGGAAGCGACCACCGAACTTCAAAGGGTTGAACAGCGTCGGCCGAGTCTGAATGAAGCCGTTGAAGAGGCACACCAGATTGCTGAATCCTGCCAACGAGAGCATGAGAAGACAAAATCGCAGATCGAGCAGGACAAGATCATGCTCGACAGTCATCTTGCTTGCCGTCCAGGTTTCTTCTCCCGCTTGTTCGCGACTGCGGCTTGGAAGTCGTGGAGATCAACTCTTCAGAAGCTCTCGGCGACCTTGCAGCAATCAGTCTTACGGGCGCAGGAGACAGACGGAGCCCTGGAGCTTGCAAGGACTAAATGGAGCAATACTGAGGCCCAGTTACAGCAACTCGACCAGGAAATTTCCAGAAAATATCAGGCTGTTTCGAAATTGAAGGCGACCGAGGAACAGGCACGAAACCGCATGGGAGACAGGGTCGTTGATGAGAGATTCTTCGAGCGTGATCACGAGGCGATCCACCTGACTGCGCCATGGCTTCCCGATGAGGTTCATCGCCTACGGGAGGATCTTTTCGCCGCTGCCCTGACTGTGCATAAAACGTTCATCGATGCTTCGGCCAGCCGCTTGCAACACAATCTTGGGCTATTGATGTCGGGCATGGTAGCTGGTGCCTTTCAGTCTTCTGCTCACCGTGAACTTCTCCCCGACCTTTGGTCGAGCCTTTTCATGGTCGTGCCGACCGTGTCCACGACATTCGCCTCTGTTCGTACGATGTTCGGGGATCTGCCACCAGAGAGCATAGGCTGGCTTCTGATAGATGAAGCGGGCCAGGCCGTTCCTCAGGCAGCAGTGGGAGCTATCATGCGGGCAAAGCGCTCCATCGTGGTAGGTGACCCGTTGCAAATCCCACCTGTAGTTTCACTTCCTGAAAAGCTGAACGCCGAAATCTGCAAGTTCTTTGACATTGACCAGAACGAATGGTCTGCCCCCGCAGCATCTACACAGACACTTGCTGATCAGGCATCGCGCTTCAAATCCACCTTTGTCATGGATGTAGGTGATCGAGAAGTCGGCCTGCCACTGCTCGTTCACAGGCGTTGCCAGAACCCCATGTTCGATGTTTCTAACTCCATCGCCTATGCCGGGCAGATGGTCCATGCTGTCGGGCCTAAAAGACCAGGATCTATTGGCTCGGCATTAGGAAGATCTCGCTGGGTGGATATCAATGGCAATGCTGAGACAAAGTGGTGCCCCGACGAGGGCGAAGCGGTGGTACGAATGCTCAAAGAACTGGCAGCATCGGGCATTACAAATCCGGACGTATTTATCATTACACCATTCAAGATCGTAGAGCAGAACATGCGTCGGCGTCTCGAAAGTGAAACTAATCTGCTGCGGGCGTTCGGCGTGAAGTTGGATGAGTGGTGCCCTGATCGTATAGGCACGATCCACACGTTCCAGGGTCGAGAAGCGGACACGGTCATCCTGTTGCTGGGTGCGCCGAAAGCGAGTCAGCAAAGGGCGCGTCAGTGGGCGGCAAGCCCGCCAAATATAATCAATGTAGCCGTCTCACGCGCCAAGCAAAACTTGTATGTGGTCGGCTCGGCTACTGCATGGGCTGGAGCGGGAACTAGTCTGCAGGTCCTGCATCGGCAATTGGCGCAATCATCCTGACAATCTCCGAGGAGGCCCTCATTGTTGAGGGCTCATCGCGAACAATATGCAACCTACGTCAGTATCGGACCGGTCGCTACATGTCAAACACTGACATTGCTCACATAATATTCTAGTAGTCATTATCCAACACCCATTTGAGCTTGATAATTCTTATAGTTCCACTTACACCCACACTGAGGAATAACCTCCGACAACGCTAAGGAGCACGATTATGGGGCTTAAACCTGGTCCAAAACCAATTGCAAAATCAACAGGAAAACCCGATCAACGCAGACGTGATAATAAGGATACACCCGGTAATACCCCAGGACTGAAACCAAGCAAATCAACTGGGAAGTAATCGTTCAAGGGTATGGATAGTTCATCTATACCCTTATCTCTTCAAATCTGTCGGCTTTAGCCCGCTTAGAGCCAGAAGCCGACCTTTGGTAGTTGTCAGTAGGACGGTATTTGAGCAGAATGAGAAAGACTTTAAGACTGTCCGTTTTTTATGCAACAACACAAGGTCCGAGTGGGGCTACTGACCCACAAAAGAAAGGATGTACGAGATCGAGCTATGCGTATTCATCAGCAGAATAAGTCCCGTAAACTATATCGCAGCGTCAACACGACGACGCGGCACCATTCTAATAATCCAGGTGCTGAGTATCGGTGGGAACGAAATCGCAAAAAAGTCGGAGATGAGCTACTGGTAAAGCGCGAGACAATGCATAGCAGACAGAAGCGTGGCCGAGACTACACACCATTGTTTTATTTTCTGATCAAACAGATTGGCAAACCGTGGGATGAAATATTCAGTGAAGTATGTGGACGTCTTGATACCACCGAGCCGGTATTCTGGTTGGTCGCGCTACATAAGCATCAGCGAAGGGATTTAGTCTGCATTGGTGAAAGCAGTTTTTACCCAGGTCTATTTGTTGATGAGAATGGAATTCTGCAACAGGTAAATCCTTCAATCACGAGAGATGACGTTAAGGTGACATGTCGTTGCTGCACACACACTTATATTGGTGAAGCTGTACCTTGGATAGATTGAGTGACACCACCTATCTTATCTTGGGTGCGATCATTGTCAGCAGTAAACATCCGTTACTCACTTACTGCGGGCCGTTAGCCCTTCCGCAATGTGCCAAGAGCGGACTTTGCTGAGTTCATAATGTGTTAATCAACTGGGAGCAGGTCAAAGCTACCAATAATCAAAAGGTAAAGTCCCCCACCACCAGAGAGTTTGTAAGGTTCATCTTTTGGCTTTGCGGTATCAACCTGACGGGCGTTAAGTTTCATTGGAGGTATATCCATAAGACCGAACAGCACATACCCCAAATGTATCCCCATATGCATGTATATTTGGGGGGGCAGTAGACATCAGAATACAAGCGAGAGCTGGAAGATGCTGATTATAATGGTTTTCAGTGAACTGGAGTAGACTTTGAGAGATGCTTGATTGGTGCGATAACAGGAATGGATCAGATAACATAAGTTATTGATCGATAAAATAAAAATTAAAAGTAAAAATCATTTATACACAAAGCTATACACATTAGTGGAAGCATGGATGAATGGACGCTTCCTATATACCCCTTTCCTCATTAGCCATTCCCTGAGCTAGAAACTCTACTCACAGTTATGAACCACATGCGCGGCCAGATTGTATCAACATTTCAGGTTTTAGCTCCATTGATAGCCAAAAAAAGATTTTACGGAAAAGTGTTCACCTTTGATTTTTATACTTAATTATCAGTAATTTAATTGGTGATCACTCATGGGGTTACTATTCATCACTGTTCACCTGAAGGTGAATACTGGTCGCTTCGAAGCGTAAAATCGATATGGCCAGTTTGGGGACTTTATATATTTATAGTTATGTATTGCATCAAAGCAACCTGTCACCTTCACTGCTAGGCAAATCCAAGTCAGGATGAACGATGATGGCAAAACGTCACGGTTTTAGCATCGTCTATAATCTAAGCTGAACGGATGCCATGAGCAAAAAATGCACGATGATTTAGTCACATATAGTAAAGGGTCACTAGAGCGCAAACAGCATCAGGTATTTACCTAACGATCGAAAGGACGGCATCCAAATCATACTCTCTATAATGGACGCTAAAGATGAGTTTTTGAGGATTAAGAATGTAAGCAGAGCGACATGATTGTAGGGAACCACATGATCCTAAAAACATGAGGGTTCATGCTGGACGACAACTTATTTAGAAATGTGAAAAGCAAATGGAGTTGTTAAAATCGAACTTGATTTAACCTAAAAGTAATTAGCTGAATTCAATATGTGGCTTCAAGAAATATCATTTTTATGAAGAAATGAAGCCACTCAATCTGACAAATTAGTTTAGGTTATAAGAATTAAAATAAAAAACCATTAAAACTTAGCTATTAAAAAAACCAAGGTATTTTTCATCTTCAGCGCTTACGACTCCGATTCTATGCATACCTTTCTTAACTAATAAATCATATCCAAGTGTATTTGGACCGATAGATATTAAATTCTTTTCAACTCTTGAATTATTCAGGTGATAACCTAGCACTTCACAAAACAATGTTATATGGTCACCTGTTTTAATACGATTTATGACCTTAACTTCAATATTTGCAATGGCTTCAGCAATACCGGGCACCTCTACATTAGGCAATTTTAATTTTGTAAAATCACATGCCAAAAATTTATCAACATCTCGGCCACTATAAAATCCACATTGCATAGTTTCATCAGCTAACGACTTTCCAGGGATGGCTAAAACAACTTCCTGAGATTGCTCAGCTAATTGGTATGAATGATTCCTATCTTCTATTGATATAGATATCATCGGTGGATTATAAGAGCAGGTAGTAGTAAAACATAATGTAATTATATTAAATCTTTTTTCCTTAGGATCAGGGAAAATCCCTAGCATTATTTTACTTGGCTGATAGTATTCCCTAAATTTCTTTCGATTTATTGCGCTCATTTGATAAACCCTTTCAAAACTTTCTCATAAAGGAAAGTGGCTATTATAGAACATGCAATATTTATAATTACTACCAACCACATGGGTTGACTCGAGGCATCACTCATCCAGCCAGCCACAGTATATGTTAATCCGAACTTATCTATCCAAAATGCAGAAGCAGTGCCTAACCCTAATGACGCCAACCAAGACCAATACTTTATTTTTTTATCTTGGTCCTTTATTAATGTATTAATTGAATCAATATCTGAAACTAGTTTCATATATGCCCTTGACAGAGCGATGTCTGTCCGAACAGATTTTTTTTGAATAGCATCGATAGCTATAGATTTTTTAATTTCATCAAACAACACTTTTAACTCAACCTTTTCAAATGTTGAGGTTAAATCTTCGTCGATGCTTTGCTTAACTTTTGTCGAGCGCACACCACTCCTACCCTGATGAGTTACTGATGGTTCATCTGATAATTTTATAAATTCAACTCTAGCAAGGGGGATCCCTTCATCCATTGTTAAAGTCCGGTTTGAGTTATTTATCAACGTGATAGATACTTGGCCATTAAACCCCGGATCAACATAGGTATTCTCAGCGGAAAACCCAGCTATAAAAATCTGGCCCACAGTATTTACTCGAGCATAAACGTTTTTTGGTAATGAAAAAACCTCTTTTGAGTAGACTAATATAGTATCACCCGGACTTGCACAAACTCTTCGAGTCGATTCTTTTTTTTCATTCCTTTGAATATTGCCACTGTCGTCATATTTTATGAGCTCATAACCGGCATCTAAAGACAACTCATATGTGGAATATTTAGCTTTGGACTCCTTAGCGTATTCAGAAAACAATTGCGGCAATGCTTTCTTTATGAATTTATCAGTCAACATGCCATTGGGGTATTCTTGGTCACATAAAAGTGTCATTGCTTTTCCTTGACTAATATAAATTTAGAAGAAGTAATCAACCTATTAGAATCTTTCATTATCATATTCTTACTGTGAATATGACATAAGCATTGCTGCATAAACAAGAACATTTAGGCTTTTTAACTGAAAACGAAATATTTTTCAATACTTCCCCCCCCTTAACTAAGTATGCAATATGTCATCAACGTGAGAAAGAATGGGCAGCAGCTACAAACGCAACGTTTTACCTTTTTGAATTCACTTTTACATGTAACTTCTGCTTTTGGCACAAACCGGCCGGAGCCGGTTTGGTGTTATGACTTACTTATGCATCACATCGCGGCAGCCAGTCGGCCTCGCAGTCTTCGCTCAGCTCAAGACCGGTCTGGATGCCGTTCTTCGTTTTGCGCTTCAGCAGCTCTATCTCGTACTCCTTCAGCGTCTGCGGCACCGCCTGGCCGAACGCCGTCAGGCTCATGGGGTGCTGATGGCCTCTGGCTTCCATAAAGGACAGGTAAGCGTGATAGAGGTAGCGGCGCGGATTCATCGGCCGGATATTCGCGTTGCCGATAAACAGCCCGGTCGGCGTGCTCAGGGGCGTCAGTTAGCCGCAGAAGTCGACCAGCGGGTCGGCGCTGCGCTTGATTTCCAGCGCTTCTTCTGACGACTGCTGCGCCTGGAGCAGATCGCGGGCGTCGTCCGGGCGGGTGAAACGCTGCATCAGGTGGCGCACGGTTACCGCCAGCTCACCGGCAATCTTTTCCAGCAGCTGCGGGTCACGTTCGTTCGCCGGTATCACGTCCGGAAACGGCAGGGATGCCATCCACGTACACCGTCCGTGGATAAGGGAAGGTAAAAAGAAATGATGCACTGCCTGTACTGCAAAAGCCCGGCACACGCCAAATCGAGCCGCTATATGTCGGAGCAGGTGAAGGAGCGCTATCATCAGTGCACCAATCTCGACTGCTCCTGCACGTTCAAAACCAGCGAGAGCATCACGAAGGTCATTACCGCGCCGCCGCAGCCCGAACCGGTTCCCGTCATCACCCCGGAGCCGGTGAAAGAACGCCAGACGCTCGGGCGATACGGCTCAGCCTTCCGCACCCTCCATTAACCACCACGGCCGCTGAAAACAGCGGCTTTTCTGTCTCCGCTTTTCATTCTTTCAACGCCCTTTTTCTGGCCAGCCCGGTTTGTAAGGAGTGATGCATGCATGGCGTGCATGGATTTGCATGCAGAATGCAGGACTGCAAATAACGCTTCAGACCACGCCCGGCGCGGCTCCGCCTGGCTCGTGCAACTGCATAAAAAAAGATGCATAAAGCGGGCAGGCGAGGCGGGGGTAGCATTGCGCGCTATGCATCTTCTATTACTTGCGGAGAATATAGAGAGTATCTAAAACTCTGCAATTTTAACGCGACTAATAATAACCTGAAAATTAATTGCATTTGTTAATCAATAAGCACCCCATATTTTTATTAAATCACTAATAGCACCACCCCACTAGTTAACCAACACTTAAACAGGAAGAATAAAATTCACTTTTCCACTTTAACCCTGTGTAAATCATATGCCTTTACTTTTGTGGATTCAATAGTCTTCATTATACCTGCCTTAATCACATTTATTTGACTACTACTTGCACCCTTACCGTTAAAAGCTTTGAAATCAATCACTAACTCAGCGGTCTCCACCTTTTTTGAAGAATACTCAGGATATTCGTATGATATTTTACACTCTGCATCATAATTAATATCTTGCATAGTATAGCTCGCTACCAATTTAGATATTTTAAGATTAGGGTGGAGTATTTTGTTTCTAAAAAAAACAGACTCTCCTAATGTACCCCTAACTCTTAGCTCTTCAATATTTTTTTCAAGCCATTTCATCTCTTCAGGAAAATCGGATGTTTCGTCTGGATAAAAATCCACATCAACAATTTTGCAAAAGTAAAACTCATTTTGCACATGTGACTTAGAGATATGTTCCAAGAAAGCTATCCTGCCTGCATTGTCAAAGTGATCAAATTGTATTTTTGAAATATCCGAGTCTTTCTTTATATGCCCATTATCTTTTAAGTATAATTTTAAAGACTTCAATATTTTGTCAGCAACAATTTTGGTTTCTTGAGAAGTATGACTGAGAGATATATTTACCTCTACTTTATCATTTTCCTTATTCGCTTTTTCAAGCTCAATTCTTCCGCTAAAAAACTGCTCAGTTTCATTCCAACCGTTCATTAGATCGATTCGCTTTACAGTAAAATCCAATGCTACTGAATTATCGCTATCCTCTCTAACATAAAAGTCAGTAATATCCTCAATCTCATAGTTACAGAAAGGATCATCTATCAAATCTTTTAACTGAAAACCTTCCCCTATTGCATCGATTAATGTTTCATCGGAACTCCACTCTAATGTCCGCATGCTTATTTTAGAGCTATGCTCTTTCGTCTTTATTTTATCTTTTAACGCATTAAATTCCTTTGGACTGATAAGAGTTTTTATTAACAGGGGTACTGTGCTAGATTTTTCATCACTTGAAACAAACACCCCCCGCTGGCGCAATATTGACTTAACTTCAGCTTTAGAAACTTTGCTTTGTGATAACAGAGTTTTTAAATTATCTCCGCTTGGTAAAATAATATTATCCATTACATTAACCTCTAAAGTCAGCTCGGTAAGCTTCAATATTTATGATTACATCCTTCCCTATAGCTAAAAATAAACTATCAACATCCTCCTTAGCATTTAGCTTATTATATTCTTTAAAAACAAATAACAGGTTTTTCGATATATCGGAAACTAAGTCACGGGCACATGCAACCAAGCTTTCAAGAGCTTCAAAGGAGAAAGGCTCACAAGACATTAGGCAAAAAATTGGTTGCTCTTGATTGTTTTTTTCAATCACAATAGGTAATACAGGAGAAGATATGTATTCAACCGGAAATACCTTCCCAAAATATTTTTTTTGTGCATTAATTAAATTTAATGAGGTCGGTGGGTAAAAAAAATTCACATTTTCCGCACCGTACTTATTTTTTATATATTTTATACTTTCGTATAAAAAAGAAGCCCTCTTGTTATCTACCAAGTGTATAGATCTAAACTTAAGGCTGCTATTTATTTGGGAGCTTTTAACTTTATCTATGACATCCTCTTCCTCAGACCTCTCTTCATTATTAATATAAAAAAGAACGCCCGTATCAACTTTTCTGCAACTACTATAACTTCCACTTAAGATGACTTGATCGTTAACATCCCTTTTAAGTTGAGATTTCGCATAACACTCGATTGCTGTAGCAATATCTTCAAAATGGGCTTTAAAGGTTGACGGCACACTTGCGTAAGAATTTGAAGAGTACTTTGATGACACAATTATATTTTCAATAGTATTTGATTCCAACGGGGAGTTATATACAAATAACGCATCAATCCCGTGACTTTCCTTGTCGTGTTTCCGAGTATGGCATTTAACATATTTATTAGTGGCATGATTCTCCCAGCCAAAAAGATCAAGGAAATGTGAAACAATCCCTTCCCCTACATCACCAACCAGTTTAGAAAATTCTCCCATCTTATTATCCTTTTAGTCCAAAATAAGGTTAGAATATGATTGCAACATCTTCCTGCGATTATCAAGATATTGAGCATGATTGTAAGTCCCACGAATACTATTCTTATCAACATGCGCTAGCTGCATTTCAATCCATGCTGTGTTGTAGCCTTGTTCATGCAAAATAGTAGACATGGTGTGCCTAAAGCCATGTCCAGTGACCTTACCACCGTAGCCAATGCGCTTGATTGTCTGATTTATGCTTGCTTCACTCATAGGCTTGCTCGGCTCATTACGACCAGGGAAAACGTACCTATAGTTCCCAGTCATTGTTTGAATTTGCTTAACTAAATCTAACGCTTGTTGGGACAGCGGCACAAGATGTGAGCGCCGTTTTTTCATTCTTTCTGCGGGGATTTCCCATAGTACTTCATCCAAATTGAACTCTTTCCATTCAGCAGCTCGCAGCTCGATGGTTCTAACGCCTGTAAGCATCAATAATTTAGTAGCCAGAACGACCAAAATGCTTCCGCTATAGGAATTGAGAGCTTTGAGGAAATCAGGAATTTCTTCAGCGGTCGGGAAAGGGAAATGTTTATTGGTGAACGCTAAGCGCAGTTGATAGGTCGGCTGCTGCATTGTACTCCGCCCTACCCGTCGCTATGGAATAACGAAATACCTCAGCACACCGCTGGCGAACTTTACGCATCTTTTCCAGCGCGCCTCGGGCCTCAATTTTCCTTAGCACATTGAGCAGTTCCAGCGGCTTTATCTCAGCGATAGGCCTGTCACCAACATACGGAAAAATATCATTAGTAAAAGCTTACATGATGTCGCTGGCATAGCCTGCTGACCATTTTGCACTTTTAAGACTGTGCCATTCACGAGCCAGTGCTTCAAACGTGTTTTCAACACCGGCTTTTAAGGCACGCTTCTGTTCTTTGCGGGCTTCGCTTGGGTTAATGCCATCTGATACCTGCTTACGCGCTTCTTCCCTACGCTGTCGGGCATCAGCAAGCGTAACCATAGGATAAACACCAAATGAGATCATTTTAGGTTTACCTGCATAGCGATAGCGGAACCGCCAGCTTTTACTGCCGTTAGGCTCAATAAGGAGGGAGAGGCCGAGACCGTCGCTAAGCGTATAGGCTTTATCTTCAACCTTGGCGCGACGGATTTGCATATCGTTAAGACGCATGAGTATAGAATTTCTAGACCGAACAGAGATATACACGATCCTATACACTTTTTTATCTGGATTCTACTGGATACCCTCGGACTAATACGGACGAACAACCAATAAAACTCCTGTTTTTAAAGAGATTTTTGGACGTTTGGGGATGATTGCGGATGAGGATATGGTGCCGATAATAGGAGTAGAACCTACAACCTTCGCCTTACGAAAGTAATGCCAACTAAAAAGTTAGTATTATGAAGGTACATTTTTTAATAAAAAAATAAATATCAATGAGATGCACTCAAATTCACGGTTAAACGTCTGATTAAAATCTGCTGTTTCATGAGGTTTTTGCAACCTTAAGAAACCTGACAGACTCTCTTAAATCCACGCATCTGCGTGGATTTTTCATTTCATAAAACCTAACTTTCTCTCGTAACACCGACACTCCGGCCTCCTCCTGAAACCGTTTTATTTATCCCCCCCACAAAAAAAGCCCCCTATTCTACCAGCAGTGATTTCAGCCGGCTGAGCCAGGCCTCCGTGTCGTTCAGCAGCGCACAGCTGAGATTTTCAATGGTCATGTGTTGCGCCATTGAGGCGCGGCGCAGCAGGCTGTAGGCATCATCCTCATCCAGCCCCAGCGCGTTCATCACCCGCAGCTGTGCGGAGAAGAGAAACTTACGCGCCCGAAGTCGCTCCTCCTGCCGCCGGAGCTGTGCGTCGAGCTGGCTGATGTGCGCGGCATGGTTGAGCGCCAGGGTAAAAGCGGTCATCACACCATCAAAGCGCACCGGTTTACGCATATAGCTGTCGATCTTCTGTTCAGCAATCCACTGCAAGCGCGAGGGCGTTTCAATGGCGGTAAGCGCTACCTTTGGCAGCGCGGGCCACGGGAGCGGGTTCGTGGGGTGAAACAGGGTGGAGTTATCGCCGTCGAACACCAGTAACTGCTGGTCAGCCAGCTGGCTCTCGTCCGGAAACACCGTACAGAACAGCCCCTCAATGCCTATGCGGCTGAACTGCTGCGCCAGATGGTGGTTATCACGGTCGGAACAGCCGATCACACACACTTTTAATCCGCGCATCTGTACGTTTTTTCGGCTCATTCGTCACCTCCGCGCGGCATGAGGCTCGCGAGATCCACCCTGGCCAGCCAGGGATCGGGTTTCACCGCCGCCTCCGCCTGCCAGAAACTCTCCAGCCTGCCGTTGTGGCATCGCGCCAGATGCGGGGTCAGCCAGCAGTGATTATTGTCGGCGTCGAGGCGGATCCGTCCGGCGGGCGAATCCATCTCATCCTGCAATACCGCATTACGCACACCGTCCACATCCGCATTGCCGTGGCGCGCAATGGCTCTCGCCAGCAAATGTCCGGCCAGCCAGGCACTCTCGCTGTCCACTGACGGCGAAACCTGATCACCAAAGCGCTGATGATAGCTGCTCAGAAAACGGTGGTTGGCGGCGCTGTCAATCGACTGAAACCAGCTGGCAGAAACCAGATATCCCTCTAACGCCTCTGCGCCAATTAACTGCACTTCCGGTTCACACAGCGTCAGGCTGAGCTTCAGCACCTCATTTAGCCAAGGCTGCTGCTGGCAGGCCTGGTGCCAGGCGCGATAGAAACTGTAGGCGCTTTTACCGACCATGGTATTCAGGAGGACTTTCGGGCGGCAGGCGATAATATCCGCGATTAACGCCTCCACGTTTTCGTCCCCCATCGGCAGTAATTTACTCTGCAATACGCTGCCGCCCGCGGGGATGACGGCTTCACGGGTAAGGCGATCCATCTCCCATGACCAGACATAGTTAGAGCCAATGTGATAGATCTCCGCCGCCTGCTGCTGTAACAGCCAGCTGAGCATCGGCAGGATATGCTGGTTGGGACTGGCCCCCAGGTAAATCACGCTATTGCTGCTCTCAAACCCCTCATAGCGCGCGGAATGCCACAACAGCGCGTTGGCACCTTCGATTAGTGGCAGAATGGTCTTCCGCGCCGCAGACGTGTAGCAGCCAATCACATGACGCACCCCGTGGCGATAGAGTAAGTCGTGGCAATAGTCGTAATAGAGATCCAGCGACCCCTGCGGATCGCGGATTACGGGCGCCAGGGTAAACGGATGGGCGGGATTGGCGTTTATCTCCTCAATCGCCAGCAGGATGCCGTTGAGCATCTCGCGCCCGATCACCGCATAATCGCCTGACACTGAATAGAGAATACCGACCGGAATAACGGGTTTAGGCAGCGGCTGTGTGGCAGTCATAATAGCTCCTGAATCAGCGCGGCCCGCAGGCCGCGTCTGTGGCTCATTTCGGTGATTGAGCAATCAGCGCAGTGTAGAAATGCGGCTGACGCATCAGCACCAGGTCTTTACGCCTTACCACATGATCGGGGTAAGGATCGCCGGCTGATCCCGTGGAGATATCCAGCAGCGCCAGCTCCTTCGCACCGGTCGCTTTCGCTTCCCTGCGTGGAAAGGCAAAGGTATCCGGCCCGTATATCCCGCTCAGGCCAAAGCTTTCGCCTGCCGCGGCGGGCCAGTTGGCAAAAGCCAGCCAGACATTATTCTCTCCCGCCCGAACGCGTGGCAGCAGCCAGTGGTAAGGATCGGCGCCGCGCGGGATCGGCCAGACATGCGGTATCGCCGTGCCCGCGTGCGCCATGGGCAGAGGTGAATGAAGCTGCGCCGGGCAGGCGATGATGTCGCAGCCTTCCAGCGCCAGAATGCGGGCCGCTTCCGGCACCAGCAGATCTTCACCCAGCAGAATACCGACGCGCCCGCACGGCAGATCGCACGTCACCCACTGATCCCCTGCGCAGGCCCAGCGCCGATCCTGGTCGCTGAGGTGAATCTGGCGATAGTACGCGTTGACTCCCTCACTGCTCGCCAGCAGCGCGCTGTTGTAGCACTGCTGCCCTTCCCGCTCGGCGAACCCTGCAAGCAGCGCGATATCCAGCTCCATCGCCAGCGCGATCAGCGCCTGTACAGGCGCATCCTCCCGCGACAGCGCGCAATGGCTGCCCTCACCCCCGGTCAGTGCGCGCTCCGGCAGGATCAGCAGTTCCGCGCCCTCTGATTTCGCCTGTCCGGCCCAGTGCCGAATCTGTGCCAGATTGGCATTCACCTCGTCTTGCGGGCGAAACTGCGCCACCGCAATCCGGGACGCTTTGCCCTCAGGCAGGGGGTCACGTCCATATAAGCCAAAAAAGTCCGCGGGGTTCCAGAGGAAAGTATTGGTCATCAGCCGCTGATAGAGCTCAGGCCGGCGCTTGTTCAGCAGTAGATTCTCCTGCGGAAGGGGTAACTCAGCGCTGAGTACCTGATCGCCGCTGTCGCAGCTGGCCAGCACATTTCCCTGGCTATCCACAATGCAGCTGCCGCCGCTGAACTGCACGCCCCGCTCCCATCCCCAGCGGTTACTTTCAATCAGCGCACAGCCATTCTCCCAGGCACGCGTGAGCCAGTAAGGCGCAGGAGTGCGTTCAGCCAGCCAGTTGCTGATGTGGCAGATAATCTGTGCGCCCCCCAGCGCAGCCAGCCGGGCAGTTTCAATAAAGTGAATATCCATACAGACCAGCAGCGCAATATTGCCGATCTCAGTCTGAAAGACCTGATGCCCGCCATCACCGTTAGCCGCCCATTTCGGTTCCGAAATATAGGGATGCGTTTTACGGTGGACGCCTATCACGCCCTGCGGGCCGACCAGAATGGCGCTGTTATAGTAGAGGTCGGTTACCCTGTCCCGCTCCGGCATGCCAAAGACCAGAAAGCAGTTAAACTCACGCGCAATCGCAGCGAATGCCTGGCTGGTGGGCCCATCCGCCGTTTCTGTGTAGGGGGCGACCTCCGCACGATCCTGCCAGCAGTAGCCGCTAGTGGCCATTTCCGGCATCACGATTAAGCGTGCGCCGTCACGTGCCGCCTGAGTGGCTGATGCCAGCAGCCGGGCGACGTTTTCCTCTTTTCTGAACTGCGTGGGTTCAAACTGAATGGTTGCAACGTTGATGCGCATTATTCGGCCTCCTTGCTCAGTAAGGGTTTAAACACCGGTTTCGGCCCCTGGTAAGCATCAGAGGGTTTCCAGCTGGTTTGCATATCTTCCGGGAAGGTTTTGAAGTAGTAGCTGCCGCGGGTCGCCACGCTGATAGCGACATGCAGCACAGGGCCAACCAGCATGGCAATAAATGAGGCGTACACCATCGGATAGAGGCCCAGCACGCCTGCCGCGCCTGTTGCCACCGCGACGCACAACGCAATGACGCCGGACGGATTCCACATCCGCAGATACGCTTTGCGATACTCCACGAAATCGGAAGGCGCAAGGTGCAGCACTTTGCGGCAGATAAAGTAATCCGCAAGGATAATAAAGACCCAGGTGTTGGTGAGAATGCCGGTAATGGAGAGGAACGTGCCGGTATACTGCAGAATATTGCAGATATAGAACAGCACGCCGAGCAACCAGACCAGCAGCATCCACCACTGACGTCCCGGGCGATAGTTAAACGCCATATCCATGGTGTTCGACAGGGCAATCGAACCTGAGTAGAGATTCAGGACGTTGATGCGGATCTGGGTAATCACCGCAAATAACACGCCGGTCAGCCCCATAATCAGCGGGAAGACGAAGCCCGGATCGAGCGCCAGCGACCAGACATCCTCGCCCTGAATATGCGGCATCAGGGTGTAGGCCATAAAGGCTCCAAACAGCATGACGACAACAATCGGGATCAGCATCCCCAGCATGATCGTTGCGGTGCCTTTATGCGTGATCCCCGGACGGGCAAAACGACCGTAGTCAGTGGCCATCAGTCCCTGAAAAACGATCTGCCCGTTGGCCATATTCATCACCAGCCACAGGGCGTTACTGTCCGCCTCTCCTTTCGGCTGCCAGCCGCTGAAGCTGACCGCCGGATAGTGGTGCGTTAACTGCCAGATACAGAAGCCAAACAAAACCATGAAGATGGGAACGCCCCAGGTTTGCAGGAACTGCATGGATGACATGCCCTTCCAGACAAACCAGATGGCGGCCAGCCCCATCAGCGCAAAGATAGCGATACCGGTCAGGGAGTTGACCGGCACGCCCGCATAGTTGGCGATGGCGTGAGACACAATGGTGCCTTCAAACAGGAAATAGAAGATGAAGTTGACGGCGTAAATCAGCGAGGTGAAGGCGGAGCCCATATAGCCAAACCCCAGCCCGCGCGTCATCAGATTGAGTGAGAGCCCCTCTTTACTCGCCATCTTCATAATGCACGAGCCAATCAGGGTGGCGAACACCATCATATAACCGATCGGCAGCAGCAGCATTGGCCAGCCGACCTGGTAGCTCATGTCTGCCCCGAGGCTGAACCAGAACATCGCGGTAGAGTTGCCCAGCAGCACCAGAATAATGGCCGGAATCGGCCAGCGGTAGTGCGCCGGCACACGGCCCACCGCGTAATCCTCAACCGCCTCTGCTTCGGTAATATCCTGCGGCCCCTGAAACCATGCTTTTAACTTACTCATAGATTTGCTCCAAAAAAAAGCCCCGCCGGCAGCATTGCCGGCAGGGCTTCTTCGCCTGAAATCGATGTTGTGGAGTGGCTGCTCGCCACAGGCCGCTTACCAGGCTACGGTGCCTGTTCCTGCCTGGCAGGATGCGGTAACGATAAAGAAGCAATTAATGCGCCAACTGTTAAAAGTGGCGCAGAAAGGCGGTAGAGAGGCGGATGACAGGCGGGAGACGCATAATGCCGGTGCAGCGCGCACCATGGTGATCCAGATTTCGTGAGCCATCCGGGTTAATGATGGCGGAGAACGGAACTGCGACGCAGGTTCAGGCAACGATAAACTGCGTTTCACACTGCCGGGCAATCTCCCACAGTCGGTTGCGGATCACCTGCTTAAGCTGCAGTGTGGACTGCGACTGAGGCAGGTCGCGACGGCTGATCAGCATCACTTCAAACGGCAGGGGCTGAGCCACGGGCAGCAATTTCAGCTGGTCGGCATAGCGGCAGGCGGTGAAGAGATCCACGACGCCCACGCCGCCGCCCGCCAGCACCATATCCGCGATGACCGAGTAGGTTTTGATCGATAACGACACGGCGGGATTCAGTTTTTTATCGCGCAGCGCACGATGGAGCACGCGCCCTAAGGGGTCCTGGGCCTGCATCATCAGCAGATTGTTGTCGCATAACCACGCCAGCGTAACGGGGTCAGCCTGGGGATGATGACGTGGCAGCAGCGCCACCATGGAGGAGTGAAACAGGGGTTCAGCCAGCAGAGCCGCGTCGACCTGCTGACCGAAAACCAGGGCAAAATCGAGCTGATTCTCCAGAATCATCTGGCATAAGGTACTGAAATGCTCGGTCACCAGTTCAACGCTGACAGAGGCCATCTGCTGTCGCCAGGTCACCAGGGCAGGAGCCATCACCATCTGACCAAATGCGTGAGCCGCCCCGACGCGCACTAACTGCCCTTCGCCGCGCCGCAGCTGTTCGGCGAGCTGGGTAATGGATTGCAGGCGCTGACAGAGTTCGTCGATTTCCGGCAGCAGGCGCCGCCCCTCTGCTGTCACGCTCATCCCCTGAATACGGCGTTCAAACAGCGCAAACCCCAGCTGCTGCTCAGCGTGATTCAGCACCCGGCTGATGTTCGGCTGCGACACATTCAGCAGGCGCGCCGCTGCGCTGATGCTGCCGGTCTGAACGATGGCCTGAAAGACCTCTATATGGCGGAGCCGCATAATTTTTACCCTGGATGGAATAGCGAATAAAGGCGCCTCCGCCAAGTGGCATGATCAGGTCCGGGCGGAGGAGAGGAGAATCGTCTCCTCATGCAAAAACTGTACCGCAAAGCCAGAGAGGAGGCAGTTACCCGCCTCACAGACAGGGTTACATCTACGGGGTAATGTCGCTACGACTGGGTCGTCGCCAGATAAGAGAAGGCACTGAGCAGGCTGATTAACGTCGCCATTTTCTCCGCCCGATAGCCGACGGTGACACCATCAAGACGCGTGACGCCGGGGATCAGGCAGAACAGATCGGCCAGCACCGGTCTGCTGGCCTGCAGCCGCATCGCGTAAGGTGCCGTCAGGCGGGTCGTGCTCACCTGAGGCTGATGCTGCAATGCGGTGCGTGCCGCGGCAGCGATCGCACGCTGCGCGGCGTGAGGGCTGATCGATTCCGCGCAGGTGTGGGAAATAGCGCGTTTGACACAGACGTAATCGACCGTCGGGTAGTGTTCCGCTATCCAGCCCTGCAGCTGATCGTCGCCCGTCACCAGCAGCAGTGGCGTGCCCTGCTCAGCCGCGGCGGCGGCGTAGATATCGGTTTCGCCCATCACCAGACCATTGATATGGATACGCCAGAATGCCCGGCCGTTAATGGTATGCGCCAGCACGCCAGGTTCACCCGCGGCGCTGTGATAGCCCACCAGAAATAAGCCGTCGAACTGCTGCTGTTCAATGCCTTCCACCATCGACAGCCCGCGAGGTTTGCCCTGCACCAGCCGGGCGCGGGAATCGATATTTTCCGCCCGCAGGTTGGTCATCCGGGCATGGCTGTCTGCAACCACCACGTCCGTGGCGCCGCCCGCGAAAGCGCCCTCAATCGCAGCATTGACTTCCTGCTCCATCAGCCCCCGGGCCAGCTGGTACTCCGGGTTGCCTGGGGTGCATTGCTCCGGGCACATGACGCCCGCGATGCCTTCGATATCGGCAGAGATAAAAATTTTCATGAGGTTAACCTGTCCAGTATCTGAGTCAGTGAGGGCCGATGATGACCCCGAAAGCCGGTCACGGCCTCCGCGCTCAACAGGGCGTCCAGTACAGCCTGTTCGGTGGCATCGGCCGCGGCGGCAAGCAGCGGCTCCAGCCGCTCCTCCTGTGGCGGTTGCGGCAGCGGTTGCGTTGAAAACGCCACCGCAATATCGCCCGAGCCGTGGCCCCAGTGGCTGCCCAGCCGTCCCAGGCCGGCACCGCCGCGCTTCGCGAGGCGCTTTAACTGTCGCGCCTCCAGCGGCGCATCCGTTGCCATGATGATGATGACAGAACCGGCATCGCGCTGCGGCGTGTGGCCTGGCAGCAGCGGCGCAATCATCTCACCGGCCCGCACGCCATCGAGCGTCAGAGCCTCCAGGGCACCAAAATTGGCCAGCACCAGCACGCCAAGCGTGGCGCTGAGCGAGGGGATCAGCCGCGAAGCGGTGCCGATCCCCCCTTTCAGGCTGAAACAGCTCATGCCGCGTCCGGCCCCGACGCTGCCGCGTGCGAAGTCGGCTGAGGCGGTCTGCAGGGCCGTCTGCGCCATCGCCTCGCTGACAGCCAGTGCCTGAATATCGTTGAGCCAGCCATCGTTACACTCCAGCGCCAGAGGATTGACCGTCGGCAGCGTTCGCCCCAGCTCCGGGTTGCGACGGATGGCATACCGAACCAGCGTGGTAAACAGCGTGCCGACCGCCAGCGTGTTGCTGAGCAGAATCGGCGTCTGCAGCACGCCAAGCTCCTCGATCTGAACCAGCCCGACCGGTTTGGCAAACCCGTTCAGAACCTCTGCCCCGCACGGCAGCGGCGTCAGAAACAGATTGTCGCCGGGCGGCACGATAGCGGTGACGCCTGTCTGCGTCTCGCCTGCATTCAGCGTAGAGTGGCCGACCCGCACGCCCGCCACGTCGCTGATGCGATTAGTGGCTCCGCAGGCGGTGCGCGGCTGACCCAGCTGACGCGTCTCACGCCAGCGCTCCAGCAGCAGCGTGCGCTGCACATGTTGAAAATCCATCGTCAGCCCTTGAGTTTGGGATCGAGGGTGTCGCGCAGCGCATCCCCAAGCAGGTTAAAGGCCAGCACGGTCAGAAAGATCGCCAGCCCCGGAAAGACGCTCATATGCCAGGCACCGGCCATCATCATGCTGCGGCTCATCGCCAGAATATTGCCCCATTCAGGCACGTCAGGTTCCGGGCCCAGTCCGATAAAGCTCAGGCCCGCCGCCGTAAGAATACTGGTGCCAATGCGCATGGTGAAATAGACAATCACGCTGGAGAGCGTGCCGGGCAGAATATGCCGCAGAATAATCACCCGGTCTGGCGCACCGGCGCAGCGCACCGCCTCAACATACGCCGCCTGTCGCAGTGAAAGCGTCGAAGCACGCACGATACGGGCAAAGACCGGTACGCTGAACACCGCGACCGCGATGATGACATTGTTCAGGCCCGTTCCCAGCAGCGCCACCACCGCGATGGCCAGCAGCATGCCGGGAAAGGCGAACAGCACGTCGGCGCCGCGCATAATCAGCATATCGATCCAGCGGCCATAGTAGCCGGCCAGTAAACCCAGAATCACCCCGGCGATCATGCCCAGCGTGACCGACAGCACCCCGACATAGAGCGAGATGCGGGCACCGTAAATAATCCGGCTCAGCAGGTCACGCCCCAGCTCGTCGGTCCCCATCCAGTGGGCGGCCGTTGGCGGCGACGATAACGCCATCCAGTCCGGTGCCATCGGGTCCCAGGGGGCCAGCCAGGGCGCAAAGAGGGCGACCACAATCAGCAGCAGCACAAATCCGCCCGACACCAGCGCCAGGGGATTACGCACAAAGGCGTGCAGGAAGTCGCGCCAGGGTGAACGAATGATCTGTGGCGGGTTTTCAGTCAGTGATGACGAACTCATCTCGGCTCCTGTCGCAAACGAATGGCCGGATTGACGACTGCATAGAGCAGATCGACCAGCAGGTTAATCACGATAAATTCAAACACGAACAGCATCACCAGCGCCTGAATGACCGGCTGGTCCTGCGCCTTGATCGACTCAATCAGTAACCAGCCCAGACCAGGCCAGTTGAAGACGCTCTCCACGACGATAGAGCCCCCCAGCAGAAAACCGAACTGCAGGCCCAGCATGGTGATCACCGGGATGAGTGCGTTGCGCATCACATGTTTCCACGTCACCAGCCGTTTTCGCAGCCCTTTCGCTTTTGCGGTGCGCACGTAATCTTCCTGCGCCACTTCAAGAAAGGCCGAACGGGTAAAGCGCGCCATCACGGCCGCCACCGACGACCCCAGGGTGATGGCAGGCAGGACAATATCGCTGGCCCTGTTAAAGCCGCTGACTGAAAAGAGCCCAAACGGCATCGCGACGAACTGGATCAGCAGCAACCCCAGCCAGAAGACGGGCATGGAGATGCCGCCGACGGCCACGCTCATCAATGTCCAGTCCTGCCATTTCCCCCGTTTCAGCGCCGCCAGAACGCCGAAGAGCAGGCCGAGGATCACGGACCAGGTAAACCCTGCGAGGGCGAGCCACAGTGTCGGCATGAATCCCTGCGCGATCACCTGCCGCACCGGTTGCTGCGTGCGGTAGGTGATGCCGAGATCGCCCTGCAGCAGGCTGCCGACCCAGTGGAGATACTGCTGCGGCAGCGGATCGTTCAGCCCGAGATGCTGACGTGCCGCCTCTACCGCCTCGATGGGCGCATCCGGTCCGGCATAGATGCGCGCCGGATCGCCCGGCAGCAGCTTGATAAAACCGAAAACCAGCAGCGAGACCACCAGCAAAACCGGGATCATCTCGAGCAATCGGCGAAGGATATATGCAAACATGCGATTCCCTGAAACAGAGGTGCGACGGGCCTTTCCACGCCCTTCTCCCGCATGGGGTCAGGGGCGTGGGGGAAGAAATCGTCTTATTTAAAGGACGCCTGAGTGAATATGAAATTGCCATCAGGCAGCATTGAAACGCCGCTCAGGTTGCTGCGCTTGCCCACCAGGTTGTCTGGCGTGCCAAGAAAGGCTACCGGTGCCGCTTTCCATAGCGCCGTCTGGGCCTGCGCATAGGCGATGCCACGCTTCGCCGCATCGGCCGTCACCAGCCCGGCGGCGATCGCTTTGTCCACTTCCGGGTTGCTGAAGTAGGAGACATTATAGGAGGTCGGCACCCAGGACTCGGAGGCAAACAGCGGGCGCAGCGCCCAGTCCGCATCGCCGGTAGAGGTCGACCAGCCGCCATAATAAAGGTCAAACTCCGCCATTTTCGGATCCTTTACGCCCCACAATTTTGCATTGCGCGTTCCTGAATCCATCGGGGTAACCGTGGCACGAATACCCACCGCGGCCAGCTGTGCCTTCAGCACCTGACCGGCTCGCACGGCGGCCGTGGCATTGGTGACCCAGAGCTTGAGATCCAGCCCCTGCGGATAGCCTGCCGCTTTCAGCAGGGCTTTGGCCTTATCGGGTGCGTAGTGGTAATCGGGGTCAGTTTGTTTCTGATAGAACTGCACCCCTTCCGGCATGGCGGAGGTGGCCGGTTTACCCAGACCGGCAAAGGCCACTTTCAGCCACAGATTACGGTCAATCGCATAGTTGATGGCTTGACGCACGCGAACATCCGCCAGCGGCTTGTGCTGCGTGTTCATCGCCATGTAATAGAGATAGATGCTCGGATCGCGCTGCACCGTCAGATGGCTGTCCTGCTGCACCGCCGCAATGAGGTCGGACGGCAGTGGCCAGATGGCATCCACCTGCCCCGATTTTAACGCCGCAACGCGTGTCGCATCTTCCGGGCTTGGCGAGAAGATCACCTGGTCGACTTTCGGCCACCCCGCCTGCCAGTAACCCGCATACTTCGCCATCGTCACGGCTTTGCCCGGTTTCCAGTCGACAAATTTAAACGGACCGGTTCCTACCGGATGCAGCCGGAGCTGGGCTTCGTCCGGGTATTGCTTCAGGATCGCCGGGCTCCACATCACCGCCGAGGGGTGCGCCAGCGTGTTAATAAAAGCACCAAACGACTGATTCAGGTCGATTCTGACCTGGTCGGGTGCCAGCGCCGTCACCCTGTCGATCATTTTGTAGAGGCTGTTGCGCTTCAGCCCTTTTTTCTGGTCAGCCAGACGATCGAGGTTGGCTTTGACGGCTTCCGCATCAAAAGGGGTGCCATCCTGGAAGGTGACGCCCTTGCGCAGCGTCAGGGTAAATTCGGTCGCGCTCTCATTGGCGGTATAACCGGTCGCCAGCCAGGGTTGCAGCTTCATCTGCGGATCAAACTGGAACAGGCGTTCAAAGATACCGCTCTGTACGGAGTAGCTGATGTTATCCGAGGTGTCGTGCGGGTCCAGCCCCGTGATATCGGCATACATGGAGATACGCAGATCCTGCGCCTGCGCAGCAGAGACCAGCATCGTCGTCAGGGCGAAGGCGAGTGAGGTACGGCGAAAAATGGGTTTCATGAAATCTCCTGGTCGTTGAGGATTATCGCAATGCAATGCCGTCAGCGACCCAGTGCTGAGGCGCAACCTGTCGATAACGGGGCTTAGTGACCGTTTCGCCCACCTTACGTAACGGCGAAGGGATCTCGCTGTCATCGACAAGGCGGGGCTGACGGTTCTCAGGATCGGCTACCGGCACGGAGGCCAGCAGACGCTGGGTATAGGGGTGCTGCGGATGATTAAATACCGACTGGCGCGGTCCCAGTTCCACAATCTGGCCGAGGTACATCACCGCCACGCGATTCGCAATGCGCTCTACCACCGCCATATCGTGAGAGATGAAGATCCACGCCACGCCGGTCTGCTGCTGGAGGTCCATCATCAGATTGACCACCTGCGCCTGAATCGAGACGTCGAGGGCTGAGACCGCCTCGTCGGCGATAATGACTTTCGGCTTCAGTGCCATGGCGCGGGCGATGGCAATCCGCTGGCGCTGCCCGCCCGAAAATTCGTGCGGATAGCGACGCGCATGCTCCGGCAGCAGGCCGACGCTCTTCAGCAGCGCATCGATCTGCGGCGAAGCCTCCTCCAGCGATTTCACGATGCCGTGCAGGAGCAACGGCTCGGCGATGGTGAAACCCACGGTCAGGCGGGGATTCAGTGAGGCGTAGGGATCCTGAAAGACCATCTGAATTTCACGGCGGAGCGGCTGGAATGCCGCCTCTTTCAGGTCGGAGATCTCTCTTCCCTCAAAGTGAATGCTTTCGGCCTCACTGCTGATGAGGCGCATCAGTGCGCGTCCGGTGGTCGATTTGCCGCAGCCGCTTTCACCCACGATGGCCAGGGTTTCACCGGGCCACAGCGTGAAATCAATCTGCTCGACCGCATGCACATGGTGCGTCAGGCTCGATAAGATGCCGCTGCGGATCGGGTAGTAGACTTTTAACCCGCGCACATCGAGCAGCGGCGCCACGTCGTAGCGCGCGGTCTGCTGTTCGCGTTGCACCGCATCGCGGGCACCCGGCAGAGGAAAACGTTGCGGCCAGTCGTGCTCCCGCATATCACCCAGTCTGGGCACGGCCGCCAGTAATGCTTTGGTATAAGCGTGCTGCGGAGCGGCAAAAATCTCAGAGACGGTGCCCTGCTCGATGACTTCGCCGCGCAGCATCACCACTACCCGATCGGCGATTTCTGCCACCACGCCCATATCATGAGTGATAAACAGCACCGCCATCTGTTTCTCGCGTTGCAGTTCCCGCAGGATATGCAGAATACGCGCCTGCACGGTGACATCCAGCGCGGTGGTCGGCTCGTCGGCGATCAGGAGCTGCGGGTCACAGGCCAGCGCCTGCGCAATCATGACACGCTGCCGCATCCCACCGGACAGCGAGTGCGGATAGCTTTTCATGACGCGATCCACATCGGCGATACGCACCTGTCGCAGCAGTTCACGCACGCGCGCCTGCGCCTCTTTTCTGCTGCACTGCTGGTGATCGCGTAACGCTTCGGTAAGCTGATCGTCAATGCGCAGCACCGGATTCAGCGAGGTCATGGGCTCCTGAAAGATCATCGCCATTTCACGGCCCCGCAACGCGCGACGCTGATTCTCATCCAGCGTTTCCAGTGCATGCACGTTTCCACTGCGATCGCGAAACTGCATGCTGCCGCGATCGATACGGCCGCCGTTTGCCAGTAAGCCCATCACCGCCAGCGACGTAACAGATTTACCGGAGCCGCTTTCACCCACCACGGCGACAATCTCACCCGGATTGATGGCAAAACTGATCCCCCTGAGAGCCTGATTCTCACCGCTGCGTCCCCGAAACGAGACGCTGAGATCCTGAATCGCCAGCACGGGAGAGGCAGAGGCTGTGCGCGCTGCAGAAGAGGTAAGTCGTGTGTCCGTCATCGTCGCCTCGCAAAGTTATAGCCAGATGCGGCCCTGGGAGTAGCTCAAAAAAGGAGAACTGTCGGCGGCCAGCCAGATGGGGCCATCCAGGTCGATGAACTCCGCATTGACCGCGACGGGTAAGGCGGCCTCCATCGCCAGTGACGAACCCAGCATGCAGCCAACCATAACGCGCATATTCTGCGCCCGGGCCGCCTCCACCATCGCCAGCGCTTCGGTCAGGCCCCCGCACTTATCGAGTTTGATGTTGACCATCTCGTAACGATCGCGCAGTTCCGCAATATCGGCCCGCGTATGACAACTCTCATCGGCACAGACCGGGATGGGATGCTTAAAGCGTTGCAGGTCATGATCCTGTCCGGCGGGCAGCGGTTGCTCCACCATCGCGATGCTGAAGGCCTTCAGTGCCACCAGCAGGCTCTCCAGGTCCAGCCCCGACCAGGCTTCATTGGCATCGATAATAAGCGTGGCGCGCGGTGCCGCCGCACGGATCGCGGCGACCTTTTCCAGAACCGCATCGCGGTCGAGCTTAATCTTGAGCAGGATGGCCCCGCGAGAGACGGCCTCTGCCGCCGCGAGCGCCATATTTTCCTGCGTGTCGAGGCTGAGGGTTTCGGCCGTCACCACCGACGGTGGCTGAGGGCACTGGCTCTTCTGCCACAGCGTCTGATGCGTCCGTGCGGCGTCGAGTCGCCATAGCGCACAGTCCAGCACGTTGCGTGCGGCGCCGGCGGGTAAGCGCTGTTGCAGATCGTCATGGCTCAGGCCCGCCTCCACTTCGGCACGCACGGCTTCAAGCATCGCCTGCACGCTTTCGGGCGTCTCACCGTAGCGGGCCGTCGGAGTGCATTCGCCCTGCCCGATGAACCCGTTTTGCTCCAGGGTGACCCGGATGACCGTCACGGCGGTCCGGGTACCGCGTGCGATAGCAAAGGGGCGCGCCAGCGGCAATGCCACCACATCGATCTGCATCGTTCTCATTTCAGCCACGCTCCTGAAGCAGCGCGGCGATCCCGTCGATACCAAAACGCACAGGATCGGTTGCCGGCAGCCCAAACTCAGCGGTGATTTCAGCGCAATACGCGAGCGCCTCTTCTTCGCTGTAATTTGAGGTGTTAATCGCAAAGCCTGCGAGCTGTACCGACTCACTGGTCACCTGCGCGGCGCGCAGATTGGCTTCAACGCACTCCTTCAGGCTGACCATCGGCTGGTGGGGCAAATGACGCATATGCGGGCGTCCCATTTCATGACACATGACCAGCCAGTGCGGTTGCGCACCGTGCATCAGCCCCATACTCACGCCCGCATAAGAGGGATGGAACAGTGAGCCCTGCCCTTCGACGATGTCCCAGTGGTCCGCGTCATTCGCGGGTGACAGCGCTTCTGCCGCGCCAGCAATAAAATCCGCGATGACCGCATCCACAGCAATGCCCTCACCCGCGACCAGAATGCCGGTCTGGCCCGTAGCGCGAAAATCGGCTTTCATGCCGCGCGCACGCATCGCTGCCTCCAGCGCCAGGGAGGTGTACATCTTGCCCACTGAGCAGTCCGTACCGACGGTCAGGATGCGCTTACCTGAACGCTTCTTGCCGCTGCCAACACTCAGCGTTGGACGCATATGGCGCAGGTCAAACAGCGAAACGCCCGACGCCTGCGCAAGCGCGACCAGCTCCGGTTCGTCTACCAGTCGGTGATGCAGACCACTGGCCACATTCATGCCTGCTTTGATGGCACTTTTAATGGTTTCCAGCCAGTGCGCAGAAAGATAGCCCCCTGCGTTGGCGGTACCCAGCACCAGGGTTTTTGCGCCACGCGCTTTGGCACCGGGAATATCCAGTTCATCCAGACCCAGACTGACTGTGCAGCCCGGCAGTTTGATTTCGCCAACGCACTGCTCCGGCCGCCAGATATGAATACCGCGCGCCGTTTTTGCCGCAAGGGGATCGGTCACATCGCCAAGAAAGAGTAAATAGGGTTGTGGAATTAGCATGTTGTCTCTCGTTTCAGCCAAAAGATCAGGTTCTGAAACCACTATTTCATGCGTTCTGAAAGGTGACGAATGCTTGTTTAGCAGGAGGGTATAACGGCAGGTTATAGTGAGAGGTAAGAGTGATGATACGGGGATTAATCCGGCGGAAGTGAGCGTCAGATGGACTCAAACCGGGAGCGGGTCATAGGAAAAGAAGATGTTTGGGGCAGGCGTTTTGGATGGCGATTGGAAGGAGAAAGAACTTTCTCACCCGGGGCACTGGCGAGTGCATGAATGGCGGATGCCAGCGCCCCTGTCAGGCTGAGTCAGTGCTACAAAAAATCACTTACCTGACACAGAGGGAGCGGAATCACTCTGTTTCTTCCGGCGCGAGATTAAATAGCGTTTCTGCCATTGAGAGGATTCTGTCTTTTTGTACTATCTTCTCAACCCATTCCTGAGGTATACCTGACAGTCCATACAATGCGCCCGCTAACTGGCCTGCCGTCGCCGCTACGCTATCTGCATCATCAGCAAGATTTGCCGCCAGTAAAATGGCATCTTTGAAATTGTCTGTATGCCAGACGGCCCATAATGCTGCTTCCAGGGTGTCGATAACGTAACCGGAGGAGCGAATTTGGTCACGATGCTTTTCTTTATACTCACCGGCATTAATGATCAGAACTCTTACCATTAAAGACATTTTATGAGGCGCGAAGGCTTCATTTTTACCATAACCCATTAAAAGATAATGCAGGATGGCATTCAGATACTGGCAGCTATTGATTGATTCCGGAGCAGAGTGTGTAGCCCTGCTCTGAATAGCGGCATCTCTCCAGCCATCAATGAAAGATTTCCGTCTGAAAATAGCGACAGGGGCATGACGAATCAGGGCAGCATTCCCTGCGCTTTCAGGAGAGGCGTTGCCTGTCCAGTCTGACCCATGCCTGATAACCTGTTCAAGCGCATAACGGGTTGCATTACCAATATCGAAACAAACGCCATTCGAACTATTGTGGCCAGATTTATACCACTGGATTAATTTATCCCTGAAAAAAGCAGTGTCGCAGCTTTTCTGTTCAATGTACGTTTCTGCCAGACAGAGCGCCATTGACGTATCATCGGTTCATTCACCCGCCTTCAGCCTGAATGGGCCACCGCCAACCATATCGTTGATGTGAGAATTGTCGCGAGTCTGGAATTCCAGCGTGGTTCCCACTGCATCACCAACAGCGAGTCCCATGAGTAAACCTTTGGCTTTATCTAAAGCCTCAGCGTCCGTTAATCTTTGGTTAACTGTCTGCATCCACTCAGGTTTCGCTGGCTTTTCATCGGGCATCGGCTGATGTTCGTAAGCCATCCTGTTTCTGAGTTGAGGCGAAATTTCAGGAAGTAAATGGGCATATTTACGGGCGTAAATATTAAGATCAAAATCCGGCAATCTGAGGTCGATCATATAAATTCCTTAATCATACCTTAAAGAGAAATGCGCTCTATTTCAAAGCGATTTCCTTTTTTTCAACTGGTTGAGTTGTTTATGATGTATTTCATTGTGGATTGCTACAATTCTCATCCGGCAGCGGACATAAATCAACAGTAGGCTTTTGGCTTTATTTATCCTTTCCATCCATGATGTTTAGTGCCGCAAGGCATTACAATGCCAGCCTGTTAATTTATCCGGACACATCGTTCCACTGCCCCGTTTCTGAAACTAAAATCTTTCCATGAACGATAACGGAAAGAGTATTGATGACGTTATTGATAAGATAACTTGCATCATGATTCCGAAACATATAAGTAAGCACGGGGCAAGAAAGTTTACCGCAGTCACTTTCTATTGATTTACCTCTTAACCGGACTATCGCTCCGTCTGACTTCCTGACACCTTCGTAACTTACATCATTGCAATCAGAATCGGACATAATGAGTGGGGTTATTTTAATCCTGAAGTGCGTTGTTTCGAAATAGCGTGATTTCATGCTGTGCTTTTTCTGCGGATTCTTACATGCTGATGACATCTTTTTATCAAAACGCTGTTCCCAGCGAGCAATATCCTCCTGCATACTGCTCTTTTCTGGTGCGTTAGTGGCATAACGCACTTCATTGTTTTCAGGCGATAACCACGCAGCATAAATTTCACCATCAGGCTGTATAACAAACGCTGAAGCCTGCACAAGGTAAAGGTCCTTCAACCACCCCTCAGCGAATAACCCGCCCTTTTTAGTTTTATGAGGTTCACCAAATACATCAAAACTCTGACTAAATTCGCTATAGTCTTTGCCCAGCACGGATTTCAGGCTGGAAATAACCGCTTGGTTATCTAAGATAGTGGGAATTTTGGCCAAACTGTTGTACTGAGATAGTGCCCAGGAGTTATCAGAAGCTATAGCACCGGTTGTGATACATGAAAAAATAATCAAAAATATTGCTTTTCTAAAGGAGCTCACCGTTACCTGCCTGAATAAATATATTGGCCGACATTATCTTTGTAACCCTCTAAATTGTAAAACTATAGTTATGATATCAGAGTGCGTACCTTTTAAAGCCATCACCAAATCCCATTCTTATTTCAACAAATCTCAGCAATGCTCCGAATAAAATATTTACTAAGTCAAGATAAAATTCCATTGCAATAATTTCAGCCAACGACTGAATGAAAAAAACAAACAACAAAAATGCTTAATGCTGCATTGCCACTTAAAACCAGGCACATAGGAATGTCCAATGTGGCAATCACAGATTTGCATTCAAATTAGTTAATATTGAATCGAGCGGTGAAGCACAATAAAATCAAGCAGTTAATGACGCAAACCACTTCGCTTCATATTGATCTTGCTCAGATGGATCGGATGCTAACCCCTCATTTTCATAGTCGAATATATTAACTAAGTTTTCTCTACGCGCTGGAACGCCTAAAGTCGTTTCATAAGCACTCAACCCTTTGGTCATTTGCCTTGTCATTCTCGAAGGGATGACATTAACTTTAGCACCTTTGCAATAATAAACTATTTGCTTATCTAACTCTCTTATTTTTTTAAAGCACTCAAAAAAATCCTCACCGTCAGCATTTAACTGGCATTTATTTCCAATATAAACACTCATAGCGCATTTGTTATCAGATATCAGGTGAACCTCAACATCATGCACTATACCATCAGACATACAGGTTAAATTTATTTTTTTTAAACTCAAGTTACCCCCCCAAAAAATTTATAAAACTGAATCCTACAAAACTACCATCCCCGTTCACCGGAGTAACCCCTAAAATATCTTTACTTGAGATCCCACCGGGAACAGCCATTTCAACCTCATCAGGGAACGGAGTATCTTTACCCAACGCTTTGTTAACATCAATGGCGTTTTGTTGTGCTCGAATAGCATAAACAAAGCCTTTTTGTTCATCTCGTGCAGCAAAATTTTGCGCTACCTCTATATCGGATGATGTGCTGACGAAATGACTCGGTGGTGATCTGTTATCTCTGGCATGTAAAAGAAGATCTAAACTATCGCCAAGGGGTTTAAATCCTTCGCGAAAAATAACATTTGGTGCCCTTTTATCACCCCGATATAAAAAACCCGTTTCACACTTACTCAACCCCCACGGATCCACCCACCCCAGCGCATTCGGCGCATACTGGTAAAGGTTGATCCCGCCCGCCAGCCCTATCGGGTCCTGCTGGGTAAACCTTCCACTGTCCGGGTCATAATAACGAAACAGATTGTAGTGCAGTCCGGTTTCACGATCCAGGTACTGACCCTGCATACGCAGGTTCTGCTGAACGGCAGGCAGCCGCTGGCTGGACTCACGCAGCAGTTTGCCCCACGGGCTGTTGATCCCTTCCCAGGCTTTTTGCCCTTCCGCGTCAGTCAGCAGTTCCGGCATGCCGTTGGCCGCATTATGGAACCAGTAAATTTCCGGGCTTTCCACGCCATCAATACGGGCCAGCGGTTCATAGCTCTGGCTGTCGCTGTAAACGTAGGTCAGCGGAGTGCCGTCGTGGATTTCCTGCAACAGACGGTAGCCTTCCCAGACGAAGCGCGTCGTTACGGCGTTGCCAGATGGTCTTCCCTGTAACAGCTGCTGGCTGGTTTTACTGATGCGACGTCCCAGCGGATCGTAGCGGAAGCTCACCTTCGTGCGCGGTTTATTGCGGTCCCGCGGCTCGCTGATCACTTCTGTCAGGCGATGCTCACCATCGTAGCGATATCGCCAGCGGGTCTGGCCGTCATCTTTCTCAGTGGTGCGGCCATGAATATCGTACTGCCAGCGGATACCGTTAAGTCCGGTGACACGGTTGTGCATGACATGAGCGGCAGTATGGCGATCCAGCGGGTTGCCTGCGCCATCCCAGCGCCACTGCTCATTACCCGGCTGCGCACCGTCCTGGGACAACAGCCGGCCAGCGTTATCGTAGTGCCATAACGTCTGGCTGAACGGATTATCGTCACGCTCTTCGCGGATCAGATTGTTACCGTAATCGAAGTCGCGCCGGCGGGACCAGACGCGCGGCGCAGGACGCTGCGCGTCACCCCTGAACACGTCACGGCGGCGCAGTCTGCCTAAGCGGTCATATTCACTGCGCATGGTCAGGCCGCCCTGTGTGCGGCTCAGTTCCCGATGCAGCGTGTCACGGGTAAATTCCGTGACCGGCAGGTTGTCCAGTGCGATGCTCAGCAAATGGCCGCTACCGTAATAAAGCTGCTTCAGGTTGCGACCATCCGGCAGGGTTAAGGCCGTGCAGTTACCCAGCGCGTCATACGCCCACGCCAGTTCGCCCTGCTCCCCCTGTTCAGCAACGATGCGGCCCAGCGCATCATATTTAAAGGTAATCTCCTGCTCAGCCTGCTGGCTCCACTCGGTGTCAGACAGCGGCAGATGCTGCGACACTTTACCGAGCTGGCCGCCACCGCTGTAGTGATAGCGCGTCTGACCCTCCGGCGTGGTTCGCGCCAGCAGTTGCCCCGCATGACTCCAGTGGTAATGATGGGTGATGGCCTGAGGATGGCCGGCGGCAAAGGTACGTGATACGGTGCGGCCCGCCGCGTCATAGTCGTATCGCGTGGCAACACCATCCAGCCCCACCTGGGCCAGCAACAGAGAATCTGCCCCCCACTCGAACTGATACTGCTCGCCGTTCTCGTTTTTTAACGCCGTGAGGCGGCCACGGCTGTCCCAGCTTCGCTGAACCGTCTCGCCCTGTGCGTTGCGGTTGGCGATCAGTCGTCCGACATTGTCGTAACGGAATTCACTGCGCTTGCCATCCGCCGACTCATAGGCCAGCGGCAGGCCGTTTTCACTCCAGTGCAGTCGCTCTTCCCAGCCCTCTGCGCGCTCCAGCTGAAGAGGACGGCCTGCGGCGTCATAGTAATAACGGGTTTCTTCACCATCCGGCGCGGTGACAGAGCTAAGCCAGCCCAGAGGATGATAACGGTAGCGCGTGGTCAGCCCTGAACAGTCGGTTTCACGGATAACCTGTCCGGCATCGTTAAACTCCCGGCGATAGCTGTTACCTGCTGCGTCGATCTCTTCGACAACCAGTCCGGACTCATCCCGCTTATAGATCGTGCTTTGCCCGAGCGCATCAACGACGCGCTCAAGACCGTGATGGGGATCGTAATAGTATTTCGTCGTGGAACCATCCGCTCCGGCAACCACGGTGGGCAGCGCACGGTGTGACAGCCATTGCACCGCCTGCACACCGCCGTCAGCATCTTTCTCTTCAACGCGGTTGCCCAGATCGTCATAGGTGAAACTCACCGTGTTGCCGAGTGGATCGATGCGGCGCGTCAGGAGTTCGTTTTCATCCCACTCATAGCGCCACTTCTCGCCACGCTCATCGATGAAACAGGTAATGAGGCCCGCGGCGTTCCAGTGGTGTTCGCGCTGCTGACCGTCATAGGTCGACACGCGCGTGATGCCCGCCTCGAGATCGTAATGCATGCGGCAGCCGTCACCGCTACTGGTGCGGTTCTCAACTACGCGCCAGTGATCCAGCTTCTGCCAGCGGTATTCACTTTCCAGCCCGCCGGGCAGCTGATGCCAGACCATCAGTCCGTCGTCGTTGTAACGGAACCGGCGGGTAACAACGCCTGCCGCATCGGTCACGCTGGCAAGCTGGCCCTGTTGGCTGTAGGTCCAGCGCGTCAGAGGCCAGTGCTGCTCGCCATCAAAATGGCTGGCTGACGTCGGCCGTCGCGGATGCTGTCTGTCGTCGTAGTGCAGCGTGACGTCAATTGCCAGCGGCGCGTCATGGATTCGGACCAGACGGGCCTGTTCATCCCAGCCCGTCTCCAGCGCGTTGCCGTACTCGTCGCTGAGTGAAGCCAGCCGCAGCACCTGCGGATCGGCGGCCGTGCGCCGGTAAAGACGCCATACCGCACCGTCGTCATCGGCAATGGCGATATCGCCAGTCTCGCTGCGCCGCACCATCAGCCCTTCGCTGATGCTGTAGAGCACCTCTTTTTCACCGGGGACGTCAAAGCTCAGCTCGCGCCCGTTGTCATCAAACCAGGTTGCCCGGTTGCCTTCCAGCGTCAAATAGCTGTCAAACACCGTGGCCCAGCCCTGACCGAACAGGCCTGCGCGCTGAGTCAGGCTGTTATAGCTGCGCTGAAAACTGAGCGGGAAACGGCCGGGAAGAGAGAAATCGCGCTCGGCATCATCATTAAGGACCTTGACGCCGGTTGCGGCATGAACCGGGAACAGCGATGAGAAAGCGGCGTTGATGGACATATCCGCCATCATGCCGCCCGCCGCACCGGCCAGCGCGCAGGGCATATTTTTCAGGATCTGGCTGGGGCGACCGCGTATGAGCGAAAGGCCGATCATCATGACCGCGAGACCCGGCACCTTGCCACTTTTGATCTCTCTGACCGTAACGGTTTCACCCCCGATGATGACATTGGGGGAAACAGCATCACTTACCGTGGCGTCACAGGTCGTTTTGTCCTTTGCCCGCACCGCAGGCTGGCCATTGATAAAAACGCTTTTCGATCCCTGAGCCAGATACTGCGGCGCACTGTGTTTTTCACAGGCCACTTTATCCTGCTCAAGCGGAGAGCTCCCCGCATCGGCGGAGGCGACCGTGGGCTGCCACATAGCACTGCCGAACTGGCCCACCGCAGAGAGCAGCATGCCGCCGTAGTCCGCGAAGCTCTGCGGTGATTGCGGTTCCGGTGGCGGTGTCTCACCCGGCGTCATCATCCCGGCCGCGCGTGCGGCCATAAGACCATTCACGCGTACGTTGTCTGAACCGCTGGCGATCACCCCGGCGGGTGAAGGCGGGAATATCATGTCGCCCAGCCCTTCTGCCGCTTCAGAGATGTCGTCCGACAGGCCCGCAGCATTGGCTAACACACCGCCAATGATGCCGCTGAGCAGACAGCTGGAACCGATAGCGGCAACCCCGGCCGCCGCCATGCCGGCACCCAGTAAAGGCGCAGCCAGTGTTGCCGCCGCTCCTACCGCAGCCCCGATGACGGCATAAGCCGCCCCTTCAGCCACGACACTGGTGATATCAGCGAAAATGCTGGAGTGAATGATCTCGTCGCCCACGCGGGCCGCATGGTTATCCATAAGTTAATCTTTCCGTGGCGTATTCAGACTCAGGCTTTGTTTGAAAGCCTGCCAGCGCTGACCGTCTTCCTCATTGAATGGACGCATCGCGGAGAGCGTAAAAATCATAAAGATGTTCGACTCAGGAACCTGTGCAGCCAGCTGTTTCTGCCACACCTGTTGTCCGTTACGGTCAAACAGGGTTTCAACTTCTGTCGCAGGTAAGGTGTTATTCACACCGGCCATCACAGGAACAAATTCACTCTGCTGAATGTGCCCCATCTGGCTGCGCAATGTGTCCCACTGACGCTGAAACTCTTTTTCTGCATCACTGCCTTCTGCAATAACACCACGACTCACCACCCACGCCAGTCCACTGGCCTCATCGCGCAGAATGTTCATGGTGGTGTCCTGCCAGGCAGCAGGAAAAAGCGCAAAAGCGCCCTCATTGAATTGGTAATGCATATCGGATGTCCGTCTTATTCATTGTTTGTGGCAGGAGAATTCAGGTCGCGATAATCACCATCAACGTTATCGGCGTTAGTGAGTATCTGCGTATTATCACGCGCAACTTTAATATCAAAAAGTCGGTGCGAAATATCAGGGTCGCCACCGCAACTGATATCCCGATTATCTTCACGGATCGTGATGATATAGAAGTTTTTCTCACGGCTTTCATCGAGATCGTAACGCAGACATTTATCATCGAGAGTGGTCAGGTGCCAGGTATGAATGGCTTCGGTGGCGATGCCGATAGCCTGGTCAGGGCTGATTTCGCTTTGCTCTGCACCCGGGTCTGTTTTCAGCATGATGTCACTGACTTTTCCCTGAACGATATGGAACATCAACTGGTTTTTGCCCGACTGATAAACAAGCCAGTGCTGATTATCACTGTTATCTTCTTTTCCGGGTCCATAGGCTTGCTGAACCTTTTCCAGGCTGTCACCAACCATGATATTTCGGGCCGTCGGCACGCTGGCATTTCCCAAAAGAATCTCAGCCAGAATCGGGTGCATTCCCTTTCCTGCCGCCGCCGCGCTGAACAACTTAAACCCGTTATAGGTATGCTGGAAATATTTATATTGCTGATTATCAATCACTACCTCTCCAGCCAGATCGGAGCTCAGTGCCTCGCCTGCGCGTACGAAGCTTTCGTCACTCCAGGTATCACCGGGCGTGAAAACATAGTCATTAAGCAGAACCGAAAAATCACCCTCATTAAGAGCAGGAGCAAGCGACTCCGTGCCGGATTCAGCCCTGACAATGCAGGCTAAAAAGAGAAGAATAGGCACAATTATAAAGCTGGTTAATAAACGATTTACGATCATTATTTTTATCGAAGTTGGCAATTGCAAAAATAAAAAAATTTCATTCGCTAACTCAACGCGATCAAATTAACTCAAAAAAAATCAACGCATCAATAATATGCATGAGGTGGAGACGAAACATAACCACCTCAATAAACATCATAAATTAATCAACGTTACTAACATCTGAGTCGCAAAAAACTTTCGTTTGAGAAGAATAAAACCATCACTCCCACTTACCACTTTGCTCTACGAGTATTTTATTCTTCTGAGTTACTTTTAACACAAGCGGATCAAAGTTCACAATATAATTTACTCCGCTATTAGTGAAAATCATTCCATTAGCTTTATTTGAGTTGACAGGCTGCGTGGTTTTGCCTTCAAGAGTGATTTGTTTCCCGTCCTTATTTCTGAGACCTAAGTACTTAACTTTATTACATACAGTATAAAACTCTCCACAACCATTCACTAAAGTAATGGTAAAGTCAGATGTCGAGAAAGTTTTCATGCCCGATTTTAAATTTTCCTGGCTAACTTCCTTTTCGAGCGCGTAAGTTTTTGGAGCGTAAAACTCGCCATTTTCAGGGTCTTTAATTAAATTCCATAAAACTTTATCATCTTTAATTTCTAAATTTGCTTTGCCCTTTACTCCACCAAATGAAGAATTAAATTCAATCAAAGCTTTTTTATCATTTGCAGTGCCTTTGAGGTTGATGACATTATCCTCAGGACAATCTATTTTGTTGCCACCCCTGGTAACATAACAATAACTACCCGTGATGTTATTATTATCCTGTTTTAATTTCAACGTTAGAGTGGAGTATAATGATCCATTATCATTTTTTTCTTGCCCACTCCACTGACCAGTAAAGTCATCAGAAGCAAGCAGGGGTAATGAAGAGACTGACAGCAAAACCGCTAAGCTAAATCTAAATTTATTCATCTAATTAACCTTTGAAATCCAGACAATCGTTAACCCTATTGAGCCAGCCATTAAGATTAGGTAAGTTTTTAGGATCAGATATAGTCAGGTTAGTATAATATTGCTTTCTGATTTCAGCAATGCTATTGGTTAGCTTACTTGAATCCTCAACACTATTCATAGCAGAAATCGTATCAGGCCCAATTACACCATCAACCTTCACATTTTTTCCATATTGGCTATTTAGCAGTTTTTGAATCTGCTTTCCTGCCCCACCAGATGTAATGCTCCAGTCATAGGACATCAAAGCTAATTTAGGATCTTTAATGTCATTAAAACCACTTGGGTCCCAGTACCTTTTCTTATAAATAACTTCAGCCTGTTCTGGAGTAATTTTCTTCAGATTTTCTAATGTCGGCTCAACCCCTAAATCTTCTTTTGAGTATTTTTTCCATGTATTCCATGCAATGCCATGATTTGTTGGACCACCCTTATCAGATGCACGATTTGCATAGCCGCCTTCATGCCTTAATATTATTGGAGAAATCCTGGAAAAATTATCACCGTTTTTTAGTGTCGGCGCCCCTTTCGCCGGTGCCGCCGCAGCCTTTGGCGCAGCGGGTGCCGCCTGCCCTTTCTGCTTCGGCGGGAAAAGGTTCTCTACGGCCTGGCTGATGTTCTGTTTATGACCTGAACCCGGGGCGCTTGTGCCCGGTTTAGCGCCATCTGTGTTCAGGTTCAGTTTGCCGCCAGATGTGGTGATATGCCCATCGCCCTGCACGAAAATATTGAATCCCTTGCCGACGATATTTATCTGGCCATTCGCGTTAAGTTCGATAGCGCTCTCTCCGCATTCCAGGCGAAGTTGAGTGCCCGATCCCACTACATAGGTATCGACTACCGCATCAAGTTTACCCTTACCGGTCAGCCGCTCTTCGCCACCTTTCACGCCGTGGATACGGTTGGTTTCGACACGGTAAAGCTCATTGCCACCTGCGTAATGGCTGTGATTATTAGCGACTGAATGGCTGGCGTCATTTTTAACATGGGTATCCATGTTCTTCTGCGCCTGGATCCAGAGGTGCTCTTCACCCGCCTTGTCCTCAAACCT
Organism: Pantoea sp. GM_Pan_3; assembly: GCF_026541045.1. Taxonomy (NCBI): domain Bacteria; kingdom Pseudomonadati; phylum Pseudomonadota; class Gammaproteobacteria; order Enterobacterales; family Erwiniaceae; genus Pantoea; species Pantoea sp. GM_Pan_3. The sequence goes on from NZ_JALNVA010000001.1 coordinate 1,250,366, forward strand.
CAGCGCGTTCGCGGTGTCCGCCGTGCCATCCTTCGACCGGCTCAGGAACCCCATCTGCGTCGCTGCCGCCGGCAGCGCCCACGGCGGCATGCTCGCCTCGTTGTACACCCGACCAATGATCAGCGGACGATCCGGGTCACCGTTGATGAAGTCCACCACCACTTCGTCGTTCACGCGCGGGATCTGCACCCCGCCAAATCCCTGACCGGCCCAGGCGCTGGAGACGCGCACCCAGCAGGAGCTGGTGTCGTCGCCCTTCGCCAGCCGGTCCCAGTGAAACTTCACCTTCACCCGCCCGTAGCGGTCCGTCCAGATGGACTCCCCCTTCGGCCCCACCACCTTCGCCGTCTGCGGGCCGTGCGTCTTCGGCCACGGCGTCTCCGGCGGCGTGCGCCACGTCACCGACGACGGCAGCACCGTGAAGTCAATGTTGTGCCGGCTCTCCCCGCCGTCGCCGCTGGCGTAGGGGTTCTCGGCGAAGTCATAGGTTGCCGAGGTCACCAGGTATTCGCCGTTGTCGCTGAAGTGCGGCGCGTTGAGCACCGAGAAGGTGTACCCCGGCGCGATGCCGGTGGCCGTGCCCGACCCGCTGACGCGGTGGTGCTCCGCCTGCCACACCTCCTGGCGGATGCGCGCGTAGGACTCGCCGTGGCTGTGGTCCACAAAGTGTCCCGGCCAGTCGTAGACGTCCACCGCGCCCGGCACCGGCGACGCCGGGTTCTGCCGCGCCTGCAGCATCCACGCGTTCGGCTTGCGGAAGTCGTAGTCGTCGGTGCTGTACATCCCCGGCGTCACGCTCTCCGACAGCGACCACTGGCTGATGCCCTCCTCCGTCACCACGCCGCCGGAAGGCGTGACGTGGTAGGCGATAGTCTCATAGCCCGGAAACGCCTGATGCTGGTCCGGCGCGTCGCACAGCACCAGCGTGTGCCTGTCCGCCTCGTGGCGGAAGAAGTAGTACATCCCCTCCAGCTCCATCAGGCGGCTGATGAAGTCCAGGCTGCTCTCCTGATACTGCACGCAGTACTCCCACACCCGGTAGCTGCCCGCCAGCCGCGTCTCGACGCTCACCCCGTACTCCTTCAGCAGCGTCTGCACTATCTGCGGCACCGTCTGGCTCTGGAAGATGCGCAGGTTGCGGTCCCGCTTCATCGGCCACAGGTCCGGCTCCACCGTGAGTTCATAGCACGCGTAGCGCGTGCCGTTCAGCTCCTGGCTGCGCACCGCCACCCGGGTGATTTTACCGTTGAGGTAGCGCGGGCTCAGCGCGCTCATCAGGCCGTCGGTGGGCAGCGTGAACGTCACCGGCTGGCCCAGCAGGGCGTGGCGGTCGATGCGCGCGTCGGTGGAGAGCAGCTCGGCGGTGAGCACAAACGGGTGCGACAGCGCCTCGGTGCCTTTCAGCGTGTGGAACAGCAGGCCGTCCGCCGGCAGCTGTGCAGTAATGCGTGAGAACATAAGTAATCCCTGACTATTAACTGTGTGGATCAAGCAACCAGACGCCTTCTTCGCTGATGTTCAGCGTCTGCTGGCGGGTGCCGCTCTGGCCACTGATGGCAAAGGTGTAGTTGCCCGGCGCCAGCTGCAGCGTGGCAAAGCCATTGACCGCAGGCACCAGCGCCTGCGGCTGACCGTTCACCTGAACCCGTTCGCCCTGCTGCAGGCGAATGTAGACCTGCGCCACCGGGGCGGCTGGCGGTGCCGGTTGAGGATCGGGTTCACGTGCGGCGGTCTGCGCTGGCGCGGTTGTCTGAGCCGGGGTGCTGGCAACGCTATCCGGCGGGGTCTCAGCCTGCGTCGGTGGCGCAGCCACCGGCTGATTAACCGGCGCGACGGTGACGGCAGGCGCGCTGTTTTGCGCGGTCTCCGCCGGGGCCGTCTGTTCATCACCACGCGACATCAGCAGACCGGCGCACAGCCCGACCAGCACGCCCGCGGCCACCAGGCCCGGCAGGGCAAAGCGGTGGCCCAGCAGCGTTTTCAGTCGCGAGTCGGGGCTGACCGCCTCCTCTTCTTCGATCGGCACCAGCATGGTACCTGGCCCGCTCATTTTTGCGCTGAGCAGCGGCTCCGGTTCACGTTCCGGCAGCGCCATCAGCGCCGCAAAGTCATCAATGCTCTGCGGACGATCTTCCGGTTTCAGCGCCAGCGCACGATCGACAGCGCTGAGCAGTGCAGAGGAATACCCCGCCAGACGACGCTGCACCAGCGGCTGGTAGTTATCTTCGATACTGCGCACCACGCTCACCGGCGGCGGCGCGCCTGTGATCAGCGTATGCAGCACCGCGCCCAGCGCGTAGATATCGGTCCATGCGCCCTGCTCGCTCTCATCGTTGTCGCTGTACTGCTCAATCGGCGCATAGCCGGGGCGCAGCATCGTCTCGCTTTCATCGGAGAGGTTGCCGATGGTTTTACGCGCTGACCCGAAGTCCAGCAGGATAGGCTCACCGCTGCTCTGGATCTGGATGTTATCCAGCGAGATGTCACGGTGCAGATAGCCCGCTTCATGGATGGTTTTAATCGCCCCCAGCAGCGGCGGCAGCAGGCGACGAATCCAGGCCTCATTCACCGACTGCGGATTACGTTCGCGGAAGTTCGAGAGCGTGGTACCGCTATAGAACACCGTGCCCATGTAGGCGGTGTCGTTCTGCACCCAGAACCGCAGCACGTGCAGCAGGTTGGGATGATTGAAGCGGGCCAGCAGCCGCGCCTCCTGGATAAAGCTGTTCAGCCCGGCGTGAAAGGTTTTGCTGAAACGCTCACTGCGCAGCACCAGGTTGAGATCATCGCTGCGCACCGCCAGCGAGGCGGGCATGAACTCTTTGATGGCGATATCGCGTTCCAGCTGGTGGTCCCAGGCGCGATAGACGATGCCAAAGCCGCCACCGCCGATGACCTCTTTAATCTCAAACTCATTGAAGCGGTAACCCAGCGGCAGGGCGTTGGGGACATTCAGGGGTTGATCATGTTCCGACATATTCGAAAATTCTCTGATGACTAGGCTTTAAACAGCGAACTGGCAGACAAATTCGCCCTGCTCACAGCGCACGGCAACGCGGCGATAGCGTTCATCGCGGGCGTGGGCGCTGAGCAGTATCTGGCTCATCTGCGGTAACAGCGTGTTGGTGAGGATGGCGTCGACCATGCGTCCGCCCGACTCCACTTCGGTGCAGCGCTGCACGATCTGATTCACCACCGACTCGTCGATCTCCGCCTCAATGCCGTGATTGTCGGCGAGACGACGCACAATGCGCGCCAGCTGCAGCCGCACGATCTCCGCCAGCATGTCATCGCTGAGCGGGTAGTACGGCACCACCAGCAGACGACCCAGCAGCGCAGGCGGGAACACCTCCAGCAGCGGTTTACGCAGGGCGGCGCTGAGGGCGTCGGGATCGGGCATCAGTTCCGGATCGGCACACATCGCGCTGATCAACTGCGTGCCGACATTCGAGGTCAGAATGATGATGGTATTGCGGAAGTCGATGTGACGCCCTTCGCCATCCTCCATCCAGCCCTTGTCGAACACCTGGAAGAAGAGCTCATGCACATCGGGATGGGCTTTCTCAATCTCATCCAGCAGCACCACACTGTAGGGGCGACGGCGCACCGCTTCGGTCAGCACGCCACCTTCGCCGTAACCCACATAGCCCGGCGGGGCCCCTTTCAGTGTCGAAACGGTGTGCGCCTCCTGAAACTCGCTCATATTAATGGTGATGATGTTCTGCTCGCCGCCATACAGCGACTCGGCGAGCGCCAGCGCGGTCTCAGTTTTACCCACGCCCGACGGCCCGCACAGCATAAAGACGCCCGCCGGTTTGTTGGGGTTGTCGAGGCGGGCGCGCGTGGTGCGAACCCGCTTCGCGATCAGATCCAGACCGTGACGCTGACCGATAACGCGCTGGTTCAGGGTGTCCGCCAGATTGAGTACGGCGTCGATCTCATTCTTCACCATCCGGCCCAGCGGAATGCCGGTCCAGTCAGAGACCACAGCGGCGACCACGCCCGCATCGACGGCGGCGAAGAGCAGCGGCGTGTCACCCTGCAGCGCAGTCAGCTGCTGCTGTGTGGCATCGCGCTGTTCACGCAGCGCCGCATCCTCTTCGGTGGCACAGCGGGCGCGCAGCGCAATCAGCGTCTCGACCAGTTCGCGCTCCTGCAGCCAGCGCTGTTGCAGCGCATCATGTTCCGCTTCCAGCGCCGCACGCTCTCCGGCAATCGCCTGCTGGCGGGTCACATCACCGAGGCCGACGCGGATTTCACGTTCCACAATCTCCGCTTCAATCTCCAGCGCGGCCAGACGGTGCAGACAATCCTCCAGTGCCGCGGGCTGCGCGCCCTGACTGACCGCCACGCGCGCACAGGCCGTATCCAGCAGCGCCACGGCTTTATCAGGTAACTGACGCGCCGGGATGTAGCGATGCGAGAGTTTCACCGCTGCGCTGACCGCATCATCCAGCAGCAGCACCCGGTGATGCTTCTCCAGTGCGCTGACGGTGCTGCGCAGCATCAGAATCGCTCTGGCCTCATCTGGCTCCTGCACCTGCACGGTCTGGAAGCGTCGGGTCAGCGCCGGATCTTTCTCGATATACTTTTTATATTCCGCCCAGGTGGTCGCGCCGATGGTGCGCAGCTGGCCACGCGCCAGCGCCGGTTTCAGCAGGTTGGCGGCGTCGCCGGTGCCCTGCTGCCCCCCCGCGCCGACCAGGGTGTGGATCTCATCCACAAACAGCACAATCGGCGTCGGGCTGGACTGCACCTCGTTGATCAGTGCCTGCAGGCGCGCCTCAAACTCCCCTTTCATCCCGGCACCGGCCTGCAGCAGACCGATATCCAGCAGCCAGAGCTGCACGTCACGCAGCGGCGCAGGCACATCGCCCGCCGCGATGCGCAGGGCAAGGCCCTCGACCACCGCCGTTTTGCCGACGCCCGCTTCGCCGGTCAGCAGCGGGTTGTTCTGGCGGCGACGCATCAGGATATCGACCATCTGGCGGATCTCCTCATCACGCCCGGTCACCGGATCGATACTTCCCGCACGGGCGCGTGCCGTGAGGTCCTGGCCATACTGCGCCAGCGTGCTGCCGCTGGCGGCTGGCGGTGCGCCTGCGGCATCCTGCGGTGCGCTCAGCGCCTGCTGCGCTTCTTTGCTGTTGCCGAGCAGCGTGTCGAACTCCGCCAGCAGGGCATCGACGTTAATCCGGGCAAACTGACCGGAAATGCCTTTCAGCACGCTGGCGAGGTTAAAGGTTTTGAGGATGCCGATGAGCAGATGACCGCCGCGAATGCGGGTTGCGCCATATTTCAGTGAGGCGTAAACCCACGCCCGCTCAACGGCGCTGTCGATATGCTCAGAGAGGTCAGAGACAGCACTGGCACCGCGCGGCAGGCGATCCAGCGCAGCGACGATGTCCTGAGTCAGGGCCTTTTCATCCAGTGAAAAATGTGTGATGACCTGCTGTAAGTCGCCATCCTGCTGCTGCATCAGCTGATGCAGCCAGTGCACCAGTTCAACATAGGGATTGCCGCGCAATTTGCAAAAGGCGGTGGCGCTTTCCAGCGAGGTAAATAACAGCGTATCCAGTTTGCCGAACAGGACGGCACGGCTGATTTCTGACATAGGGGACTCTCTTCAATGAAAGACGCAGGCTGTGTAACAGGGAAAGCGGCTGGGCTAGCGCGAGGCAGCCTCAACCTCAAATATAAAATCTTCGCGATCCTGCGGCTGCGGCATCTGCCCCAGCCAGCTGGTGTAACCAAGCCGGGCACCGCCACCCAGAGCCACGCCCCCGACCTCGTCTGCGGCGAGGATCAGACTGAGATCCCACTGCATTTCGATGCCGAGGTAGTGACGTACCCAGTCGCGCACTTCGCGCGCGCCGGGGGCATCGGGCAGGAAATGGGCATACTGCGCGGCGCTGAGCGGCCCCAGATGGAGGCGGAAACGGTGCTGCACGTCGCGTACCGCCACGCCGAGAAAAGCAGAGGCACCCAGCCGGGGCATATGGCGTCCCGCACCCAGCCGGGCCTGATCGCGGCTGTCCAGCGTAAGCCAGTGCGGCAGGTTCTGCGTCAGCCTGACCGGCACGCCGAAATAGTGCTGCAGAATGCGCACCAGCCCCTCGGCGTCGTGACCGTGACGGCTGAGATGCCCCACCAGCATCAGCCGCGCATGCAGGCTGAGTGAGCTGGCCTGCTGCTGGGCCGGCAACCCGATGCCGGCGAGGCAGGCAAGATAGTTCAGAAAGCGACTGTCGTCGGGCCGATCCAGGGAGACCGTCGGCTGCGCATCCGCCCAGGCGCGATAGAACAGCAGCGTGGCGCGATGATGAAACAGGTCAGCAAATGCCGACAGGCTGTGATCCTGATGATGCACAATCCGTTCGTGTACATATTCGGTCAGATGGGTTGGCAGCGGACCATTGGGTCCAAACAGACCAAAGCTGTAAATCGAGAGATCGTGGCGTCCCGTCTCCTCCCGCGGCGCGGCGCTGGCGACGGTAGAGGGAGCAAACGCCAGTGACGGCGTCTGCCCGATGCGCACCGCTTCAAACTTCGGCAGCGGCGCACGGCCCAGCGGATAACGCTGCCCGCCCTGCGCATCCAGCCGCCGCAGCAGCTGGAACAGATCGTAGCGCCACGGCGCGGCCATCACCTTCTGCCAGAAATCGTCCGGCAGGCGGGTCAGTCGTGGCAGCGTAATGACTTTTTCGCCACTCATATCAGCGCCTTCCGGCCCATGCGCGGCGGCCAGTAGCCGACTTCGCCGCGCTGCTGGCTGTTGAGGGTGAACTCGGTGAAGCTGTTCAGCGCCACAAGGCGGCTGCAGACCCGCTCCAGTACGCTGCCGAGCAGCCACGGGCTGGCACCCGAAAACGCCTGCTCATCCACCTCCAGCGTGATACTGACACCACGCGCAAACACCACCGGGCCTGGCTCCGGCACGCGGCGGTTAACGGCGCTGAGCGTGCAGTGGCGGATGCCGTCAATCTGGCGGGCAACCGGTGCTTCCGCCAGGTTGGCGTAGAGACTTAACAGCTGACGCAGCGCCGCCGCGCCCTCTCCGTCGCTGCTGTCCATCAGGCTGAGGTAGTTCATCTGCAGATGGCTGATCAGCCGCCAGGCGGAAAGCCCCTCAGCCAGGGCCGGACGCGGCGGCGTCGGGCCTTTGCACAGCTTCAGCTCCGCCACCGGAATGGAGTCCGGCATGACGAAGTTGCCCTGATCCTGCTGCAGCATCAGCGGCAGATCGCGGCTGGTACACATCACTTCGGCGGAGAGATAGCGCATCTCATCGCGCCACGGCGCGTGATGCTCATCCACCAGCGAGAGAAAGAGTTCTGAACCGATGTAGCCGGTGCGGGTGCCATAGCGCTGCGCCTGTTCAGACAGGGTGCGCTGCTCGCGGCGCAGCGAGAAGTAGGCGCCATAGTCGCCCTGATCGCCACTGAAGGTGCTCCAGAAGGGGCGGAAAACCTGCTCTTCACGCTTGCCCTCAATGGTGGCGAACAGGCGCTGCACCGAATGCACTTCATAATCCAGCGGCCGGATATTATCCACCACCAGGTGATATTCGTGCTGACTGTCGCTGACCTTCAGACGCTCTGCCGTTTTCGGGAACAGGTTGATGACCGGGGTGCAGTGCAGCGCCAGGTGGCTGTGATCGACCACGCTCTCCAGCCCACTGTCTGCCTTGTCGAGCAGAATGATGATGTCGAATGCCTGGGCGCTGTCGCAGCGGCGCAGAAACGGCGCGAGCTGGTTCAGGCTGATAAACTGGAAGCGCGCCGGGAACGCGAAATATTCCTGCAACAGACGATAGCCGTCGAAGTTGCGCAGATCGTCCGGCAACAGCGCCTGCTCCGGCGCGAACCCTTCCTGTTGCAGGGCATCATCTGAAAGCACCTGACGCTGAGGGTGTTTCTCAACGGACTGCAGCACGATGCCCACCCGGTGCGCCATCAGCAGCTCAAGCAGTTTCAGGGCCTGAATATCCGGGCCGCTGAGAAACAGCATCAGGTCATCCACGTTCAGCTGACTCAGCGAGGAGATCCCCTCACAGCTGATGCGGATGCGCAGTGCACTGGCTGCCCCCAGGCCGCTGAGTTTCAGCTCCCCCGTGGGCAGATCGCCGGGCACCCCGCCAAGCGTGACTTCGCTGATGCGCAGCGGATGCAGCATCACATCCTGGGCGGTGGTATAGCTGCAGGTGACGCCGGTTTTTTTCAGGTTCTGGCTTTCCATCATGGTGCCACGCGGCACATGGAATCCCTGGGTGATGTCCCCTTTCCGGCTGTCCGGGGTCAGCTGGGCGATCGCCATCGACGGCGTCGGCGACAGATAGGAAGGCGCAATCATCTCCAGCAGACGCTGCGAGAAGCGCGGAAACTCCGCATCCATCTTCAGCTGCACGCGGGAGGTCAAAAAGGCGAATCCCTCCATCAGCCGTTCGACGTAGGGGTCCGCCACGTCGATGCCGCGCATGCCCAGACGTCCCGCCACTTTGGGATAGCGCGCCGCAAACTCCGCCCCCATCTCACGCAGATAGGCCAGTTCGCGGTTGTAGTAGTCGAGCAGATTGCTGTCCATGATTACCCTGCATCCTGAAGTTCGAAATGGCCGCTCTCCAGATCAACCTGGGTGCGGAACAGAAACGCCAGCGGATAAGGCACACACCAGAGCCGCCCTTTGATTTCAATCGACAGCACGTTGTGCAGGCTGAGCGAACTGAGATCGCTCACGCAGCGCACCTGCAGGCCCTGCGGCAGAATGCGCGGTTCGAAGTGGAGAATGGCGTTGGTCATTTTGCGCTGGATATCCTGCCACTCGATATCGGAGACATTCTGTCCGGCCAGGGGGGCCACGCCGAAATTCCAGACCGAGCGCTGCACCTGATCAAAGCCGCTGAGATCCTGCTGCGCTTCGTTATTGATGGTATTAAACAGCCACTGCAGATCGCGCAGAACGTGGCGGCGCAGCGTGCTGTGCGTAATCAGCATGCTGTTCTCCGCCTCCTGCTGCTTCTCCGGCGCGTTGTCGGTGAGACGATCCAGCAGCGAGGATTGCAGTTTGTCGCGGGACGTTAACGCATCGCGCTTTTTGCGCGCGTGAAAGCCGCCATGCAGCTGGGCATAGCCGTCATTCTGCCCGCCTGAATCATGACTCATCAGCACTCTCAACGTTATCAAACAGGACCTGCTGCAGACTCAGCAGCGAAAACTCTGCGCTGTCGGTGAGCCACATTTTCTGCCCCTGACCGATGAACTGATCCGGATCGTCGCCCAGCGGCTGCCATTCGGTGGCACCGGCACGCAGAAAACGTTCTTCCGCCCCCGCCAGCAGCGGATAGCGCACCGGGATCTGGCACACCTGCTCACTGCCATCAATCAGCTGCACCCGCGTATGACGCCACACCAGATCGGTGACGCTGGCGGGCGCCTGAAACTGCATTTCACGGATCGCCGCGAACGGGATCCAGTAGTAACGGCCCTGACTGATGACTTCACACACCGGCCCGAAGCGGCTGTCGCCATCCATCAGCCAGCTGAAGGCCGAAGGCTGATCCTGCTGAGTGGCGCTGCCGGGATTCGCGGCAGCGAGTTCGAGTGCTTCAGCACGCAGTGCAGAGCCGCGTGCAGCATCGCCCTCTGCCTCCGCCTGCAGTGCGGTCAGCAGCGTGTCGCACCAGTGCCAGGCACTGCCGGGCAGCACTGGCTGCGCCTCGCCACGCAGCACGGCGTCGCGCTGCAGCTCACCGGCAATGGCCTGCTGCAAAAGATTCACCGTCGGCTGCGCCTGCGGACTTAACGCCAGCCAGGATTGAAGCTGGGTCTGCGCCCGCGACCAGTTGCCTGCCAGGCAGAGCAGCTGCACAAACGCGGCCCGCAGGTCAGCGCTGGCCGGAGAGGCCTGGATCTGGCGGGTAACATCAGCCAGCGCTTCGCTCAGCGAGGCATTGGCCAGACGATGCTGTAAGGTATCCATGCAAACTCCTTTTGCGTCAGTTGAGGGTGCGATAGACCGCAGCGGCCGGATCTTTCAGTTCAGGATGCAGCTTTTCCACCAGCTTCACGCTCAGCGCCGCATTGCCGCTAATCCACGGCGACCAGACTTTGCGCACCTCCTGCAGACGTGCCGCGAACGCGCTCTCATCCGCGGCTTCGCTGACCGGCATCTGCACGACGACCTGCGGGCTGGCCTGCCAGCCGTTAAACCGGTTGCTGAACGGCAGTATCAGCCAGCTTTCCGGTGATTTTTCGTTGCTCAGCACCATGCGCTCGCTGTTAACCGTGGTGATGTGCAGTTCGGTGGTCGACGACTGGTTGCTCAGCCCCATGATCGGGAAGCCCTGCAGGAAGGTCACACCCACCTGCGCCGTCGCGCCGTTACCCTGCTGCGTCAGGCTGCTGTGTCCGCTGAGCCAGCCATCCGACCCGCAGACCAGCCCCTGCTTTGCCGGAACAAACAGCGCGCTACCCTGAGCCGGGTGTTGCCACCAGGTGCGGAAATGGCAGCCATCCAGCAGACTGAACTGCAGCCACGGCGAGGTGTCGGCCTGCGCGGCGTTGACCAGCGGATCGGCAGGCACGGCGGCGGCCGTGGCGGCCGATGTCGCAGGCGGTGTTGCAGGCGGCGTAACCACGGTTTTCCACTGCTGCACTCTGGCGGCGCTGCCGGTCGCGATTTCACTGCCCTGCGCGTCGGTGAGTTGCCAGTGCAGCTGTTGCAGCGGTTTACACTGGGACGCCATCAATCCGGCAACGCGCGGCAGGAAGGTTTTCAGCACCGCCGGGTCTTTTTCACCCAGCGTGACGATCCGCAGAGAGATCGTGCTGTTACACCAGCTCGACAGCTGATTGTTTTTTACGTTATCGATCCAGACATCCAGTTTCTGTGCCGGGGACTGGACGATGCGATAGTTTTCAGCATAAGCGTGCGTGCTGAGCAGCAGCGCTGCCAGACCCAGTAATCCATATTTCATGTTGGCGTTCTCAATCTCGCAGAGGGAAGAACTGCGCCGCTTCAGAGAGCGAGTGCAGCAAAGTGGTGTCCTGAGGTGACCCAATCCAGACGGCCAGCGCACTGAAGTTATCCTGCTGTCCGGCATCCGGCTGGTCGTTTTTAATGATCTGCTGCATCAGCGTCAGCCACTCTTCCGGCGTATTCACCATGTGCAGCGACTGCTGCATCTGCTCCAGCGACACGCCGTGCCAGAAACCGTCGGTGCAGAGCAGAAAGGCATCGCCATCTTCGATCTCCACCACGTCGCTGTAGCTGGCGTCGCGCTGCTCATCACCCATTCCCAGCGCAAAATAGAGCAGATTGCTGTTGATCCCTTCGGTACGGTGTCCGGCATCCTTCATCTGCTGCACCAGACTGTGATCGGTGGTGACCAGATAGAGATAACCGCGCCGGAACAGATAGAGGCGGCTGTCCCCGGCGTGGGCCCAACAGGCCAGATGGTAGTCCCGGTCGATAAACAGGCTGACCATCGTGGTCCCCATCCGGCTGTGTTCACTGCTGACTTTCTGCTGCTGACGAATGGCGTGGTTGGCGTGATTGACATAGCGGCGAATCGACTGCGCATCAAGATGCGCATTGCCATCAAAGGCCTCCAGCAGGCTGCTGCGGGCGATCGACGCGGCAATCTCGCCGCCGGGGAATCCCGCCACGCCATCACACACGACAAAGCAGGCGGAGCGCTTGCCGATCACATCACCGATTTGGTCCTGGTTACTGGCGCGATCGCCCTGATTCGACGTCGAGGCAATAGTGATATTCATGCGTCATCCGTGTGGGTTTGTGAGTCTTTGTACTGATTGACTTCCAGGTCATAGGCGTGCAGGAATGCTTCGCCAAACAGGGTGTGAAAATCGTCCTCGATTTCGCCCGCCGTCTCGCCGTAACGCTCAACAAAATGTTCCCACAGGGCGGCTTTGCGGCTGCCCGGCAGGCCGATACGTGACACCGATCCCGCCTGGCGCGCCTCCTCCTCCAGCTGTTCCGGATTAAAGGATTGCAGCATGGAGGCGATGATGGCGCGGATCCCGGCGATCATCCCCAGCTGGTGGGCCTGCAGGTCGATCAGCGCATCGCGCACGGCCTGACGCGGCGGCATAAAGCCCGGCATCCGGCTGCCGAACATCTGCATCAGGACGGTCTTGCCTGACGGCAGCAGCTTGAACGGGTTGTTAGCGTCGTCGAGGATCACCGTCATGTCGGCCTTGACGCCGCGCTTGAGGATCGAACGCGATGAGAGCAGCGCGACCGTCCCCTGCGAGAACATACTGAGCATCTGACCAAACTGCAGCATCTGTTCCCGGTCAAACTGGGGCGTCGGCTGCAGGTCACGCAGACCCATCCCTTCCAGCAGCGCATCCAGCAGTTCCCCCTTCAGGGCGTCGCCGCTGTTCTGGCCGGCGGTCGACGGCTGTTCCGTGGCGGCAGGCTGATATCCCGAGGCGACCGGATCGATACGCAGCCGCCCTTTTGGCGTCGGTGAAGGAGCGCGCTGTACGGCCTGCGGCGTGGGCAGCGTAATCCCGCCATACTCATTTTGCGGCGTGACCGCGTCGGGCTGAGCGGCGTCTTCATCTTCGATCAGGGGCGTCTGCCCCGGCGCTTCAGGGTGAGGCTGGCTATCTGCTGCCTGCTGAGGTGGTGGTGCGTCACTGAACAGCATCGAAAAATCCTGCGCCTCCGGCGTGGCAGGCACCGCTTCCGGCGGACGTCCGGTCGCCGGTTTCACGCTGGCCGGGGCTTCCGGGGGCACATGCAGGGTGGCCGGTTTCGCGGTCTGCGACTCCGGCTGTGCCAGCGGCACCGCGTTGCCCATCATCAGTCCCAGCGGATCGTCATGGTTGCGCGCATCTGTGCTGCTTTCACCCTCAAACAGGCTCAGCGGGTCCAGTTCAGCGGCGGGCTTTTCAGCCTGAGGTGCCGCCGTCTTCGGCTGAGCAGAGAGCGTGCTTGGCGTTCTGTCGTCAAAAATGCTTTCCCGGGCGAACAGCGCATCGCCTTCATCAAACAGGCTGCTGTTTTTAGGCTGCTGACCAAAATCGAGCGGCGCGTCATTAGCCAGCTGGGAAAGCGGATCTTCCGGGTTACGTTCCGGCGCGGCAGGCGCGGTCAGCGGATGTGCCTCCGGCAGTTCCGGCGCGGCTTTGCGCTTAGAAAGATCGTCCGAGATGGAAAACTCTTTCGCCAGGCTGTCCCAGATTTCGCTGGGAATGGCCGCCGTCGCGGTTTTTTCCACCGGCGGCTCAGGCACTACCGACGCAGGGAGCACCGGCTCAGGGCGCGGAGCCGTCCTCTCCGTCTGCGGCGGCTGCGCACTGTTGAGGTCACTGACCCGCAGCTGATAATCATCAATACCCAGAATGTCCCCATCCTGCAGCTCGACCTGACGGCCACGCTCAAGCGGAATATCGTTGAGCAGCACCCGCGTCACATTGCCACGGTTGGTCAGGCGGCATTCACCGCTGGCGGTGATATGCACAATCGCCTGCAGTCGGGAGAGTGTTCGGTCGTCATCTGGCAGGACCAGATTGTTGTCCACGCCGCGACCAATGGTGCCGCCGGGCGGAAAGAAGTCACAATGGGTCTGCGGCGGCTGTTGGCCCGGTTTAGTCGTTATTATCGTAAAGCGCATAACGGATTCCTGCGGTTAGCGGTTCGGCATCTATAGTGCGCACCTCTCAGGGAAAGGTGCGGGGTATAGGGAGCAATGAGATATTACGGGCGATGGGTGAATATCAATGCGACGCCTTGTGGTACGAAGCCGGTTCAGATTGATCAAAAGTGAACGTTGCAGGGTGTCATATGAAAACAGATCAGCAACTGGACCGTTTTCAGCGAAAGCGAACCCGACTAGTGTAATAAGTAACGCTGAACATCATATGGAAGAGATAACTCTGCTACGAAAATCCCGGTCAGAATTACGTTTAAACCTTCCTTTCCCGACGTTATTTCATGGTCCCAACATCGTGAGCGATAACCTTATCCCTCTTCGTCACTATGTAGTCCCAGAGGTCCTCACCTTTGGTGCTGGGGTAGAATGCGTAGTTAAACGTTCTGTTGCTGAACTCATAGCCCTTAAAGTCGCAAACGTCAGGACAGTGCGTGTTGATCGTTTTCCCCTTAAGCACGATAAAGGAGCCATCTTTAAGGCTTACCGATTTGAGCAAGACCTTATCGCAGGTCAGATTTCCTTCTTCACAACCATACGTTATCTGCGCGTTGAAATGCTTACCTTCAAAACTGAACGTTGTCTTAGCAAACGCCATAAGAGGCAAAGAGATCAGAACAAAAAACCCCAGAAACACCTTCTTAATCTTCATGTTATTCAGCTCCTCCTCATTCTCTTTTAGTCTGGCTCATGTGAAGCTGAGTACTTTCTGTAAACCGTTTCTGCGTCCTGACTTTGCGAGAGCAGTGTGCATTTCAACATTCTGAAGTTTCCAGCGATCGAACCGGTCAGGTCCATCTTAAGATAATCATCAATTAACCTGTCGCCTTCACTGAAGGCGTCAACAGGGAGATGGCTTGCTTCCAGCCAGGCTGAGGCACTTTTAAAGGCATCATCAGTAAACGCCTTATCAGAAGAAACTTTCCCTGCACATCGATTCAACAGCCAGTTACTGAAAATCTGCGGTTGCGTATAGGCGTCTGTTGCAGGTGGCGATATCGCCAGGGCGGCATGCGATATGACCAGAGCAAATAACAGGAACGGTTTTTTCATTTCAGCACCCAGGGGGAAGCGTCACAGGAAATAACTTTCAATCTCAGCGCCCCTTCAGGATAAGAGGCACAAAAAAATGCGCTCCACCCTAATATCCTTTTACGGGCATCGCTTCAGCCATTCTCAGCACAACGAATTTCGACTCAAATTCTGCAGGCAACTAAGCACAGATGATTAAAAGAAATGGCGCCAGATAACAAAACCCATCCCACCGCCCATCATTAAGACACCCGTCAGCATATTTAAATGATGAAGGCGGACCAGCCAGCCAATTTTCATCTTCAGGCAGCGACTGAATGAACCTGTATGTTTCACGGCTTACCGGCTGATGCCTGCTGCTATTCATCCGCACGCCTTTATAGAGGCGAGCAAACCAGGAAATCTTCAAAGGGTGAAAAGATGAACCTAAAAAGGAGCTGGTCTGAGTGAGTATATCCAGTTGCAGATTCCGCTTACGAAATTCACTTATCAATGCATCATAGTCTCTGGCATGACGCCTGAAGATGATATAACCGACAAGCTGTAACGGGATTGAGATTAAGAATGCACACACTGATAAAAAAATAAGTACATCAGAAAAAGGTATCGTGTTCATTTTCCGGCACCCATTCAGTAAGGCAATTTCCTGAGAAGGTCAGTACGCCCTTTATCAATACGGATAACACAGAGGTTGATTGCCACCGCACTGGCATTACTTTTCTCTTCAGCGGCAAAGGCTTCAAGTCTGCATTGACCATCACGATATTTAAGCCAGTTACGCTGTGTATCGACCATAACAGCGACATACTTATCCGCCACTTTTTTCTGCGCGCCGTACAGCTGAAAAATGCGTTTTTTTGCCGTCTGGTACTCCCTGTTCAGCTCCTCTTCTGCCAGCTTTTTCTGCTGAACAGTACACTGATACAACGCACCCTCTGAAGGCTGTTTTACACAGATATCATCCGCAAGTGCTGAAGCACTGATGAAAAGAGAGGCTGCGGCAAAAACGCACTTAAAGAGCTTCACAGGTATCCTGCAACATCTAGTTGAGCACATAAATAAATATGGACATAAAGAAAACCCAGGCAAAAGTCATGCAGAACGTAAACTGATAAAGATGAAGCGTCTTCTCCATCCACGCCACATTTTCCTGATGTTGTTGCTGCACGAAGTCATAGGCTCTGATGCTAACCTTTTCCGTTTGAGAAAAGCGCATCTTGCGCCCTTTTCTGAGATTCATGAAAAAAGCGATTTTCTGATAGTTAGCATAAAAACCCAGGTTATTTGCAAATTTCGTTGTCAGATCTAACTGCAAGCCAGCCTTCTGATAGCGGTCAATAAAATCCTGATAAGCCCCCTGATGAGCTTTAAAATAGCAGGCAGCATAGATATGCATAACGATGACTAACGCAGATAAAAATAAACAGCCATACATGAAAAAATCATACAAACTCATAAAATCTTATCCGTCATTGCAGGTCGATGAGTTTGCCTTCATTAAACGCATGTCAGTTCCTGCTTTTAAAATACGCCCCTGGCAGGGGCGTACCTGATTACGCTTCTTTGTTGCCTTTAATGTCCCAGCCGGCGCTGCTTTCTGCGCCCTTGCCGCCGGAAGCACTCTGCTCCCAGTACTGCTGCTTCACTTTAGAAGCCTGGAAGGAGTAGGTCATGCCCAGCGTATCGCCGTTGTCAGAACCGTTGTAATTAACGGTGGTCACCAGCACATCTTCCAGAGTAATGCGTGCATACTCAACCTGAGTCCCACCCGCTTTACAGATAGAGAGTTCAACTTTAGCGAGATGCTTACCGCTGGCACAGTTCTTCAGCAGTGCCGTGGTCGATTTGTCGATCAGGGCGTTAACGTGCAGGTCGTTAAAGTTAACTTTACCGGCACCGCCGCCGCCGCCAACAGACATGTTGCCTGGCTGAGAGGCACCCCATGAGAAAGAGGTGATATCGGTCCAGCCAGTGTGGTTAGAGTCTTTAGACTCGCCGGTGACACCGTCAACCTTCATAAACATATCAATAGCCATTATCTTTCACTCTTTATTGGTTGAGATTATTGCTTTCAAAAAAGCAAGGATATGGCAAAAAGAAAAGCATGGGGCTGAATAAAACAGTCCATATTTTACCTTTGCCTTGCTTCTGAAATAGCGTCATTAACGCTATTTCAGACTTCTTGCTGCCCGTTTTTTAAATCGGACAAATACTTTTATTTCTCGCTTGTTCATAGCGAAATCTGACATGCGAATTAATGTTCTTCCATTCGCCTGAGATTGCAGCCGGCCATTCTGTAGACAGTAATATCATGCAAAGTTTATAGTAGCGGGCCTGTCAATTGCTCAAAAAAGGAATGAGCGTAAAGAAAATCATCTTACTTTTCCTGGCCATATTAATGTCACTACTTTCGCTTTATTCGATCACTGATCTTATCGGGTCGCTATATCTCATTTCTCGCTATGAGCATTTCAACGCCTGTTCACTCGGATTGATTGCCGGTAAAGCCGTTTTCATCGCAGTTTGCTTCGCGGTGACTTTTATACTGGTAAAAATCGTACGCAGACGCACTCAGTCTGAAAAAGACCGGGCATAGCATTGCACACCAGGCTCAGGCAAACATCCGGTTAATAGCCTCATCAGCAGGGAAGCGCGCGATGCGGGTTCAGACTCCAGCATCGCGCCCCTTTTCACCCTTTAGGCGTTGTCATTTTTCAGTGACGGCAGCTTAGAAACCAGACGCAGTGACACCGTCAGTCCTTCCAGCTGGTAGTGCGGACGCAGGAAGAACTTCGCAGCGTAATAGCCTGGATTATCCTCCTGCTCTTCCACATTGACCTCAGCCGCCGCCAGTGGCTTACGTGATTTGGTCTCCTGAGAAGAGTTAGCCGGATCGCCATCGACGTAGTTCATCACCCAGTCGTTCAGCCAGCGCTCCATCTCATCGCGCTCGCGGAAGGAGCCGATCTTGTCACGCACGATGCACTTCAGGTAGTGCGCGAAGCGGCAGCAGGCAAACAGGTAAGGCAGGCGCGCCGCCAGACGGGCATTGGCCGTGGCATCCGCATCGTGATACTCCGTCGGCTTCTGCAGTGACTGCGCACCGATAAAGGCGGCGAAGTCAGAGTTTTTGCGATGCACCAACGGCATAAAGCCGTTTTTCGCCAGCTCCGCTTCGCGGCGATCGCTGATGGCGATTTCGGTCGGACACTTCATGTCCACGCCGCCGTCATCACTTGGGAAGGTGTGGCACGGCAGGTTTTCAACCGCCCCGCCTGACTCCACGCCGCGAATCGCGGTGCACCAGCCATACTCTTTGAACGAACGGTTGATGTTGGCTGCCATCGCGTAGGCGGCGTTGCTCCACGCGTAGTTGCTGTGATCGGAACCGTCGGTCTGCTCTTCAAAATCGAAGCTGTCGACCGGATTGGTGCGGATGCCGTACGGCAGACGCGACAGGAAGCGCGGCATCACCAGCCCCAGATAACGGGCATCTTCCGATTCACGCAGACTGCGCCAGGCGGCATATTCGGTGTTCTGGAAGATCTTGGAGAGGTCACGTGGATTCGCCAGCTCCTGCCAGGACTCCATCTGCATCACTTCCGGCGCGGTACCGGTAATAAACGGACAGTGCGCTGCCGCTCCGATACGTGCCATCTCACCCAGCAGCTCAACATCCTGCGGACTGTGATCGAAATAGTAGTCACCTACCAGACAGCCAAACGGCTCGCCGCCGAACTGACCATACTCCTGCTCATAAATCTTCTTGAACAGCGGGCTCTGGTCCCAGCCAGCGCCTTTGTAGCGCTTCAGGGAGCGGCCCAGCTCCTGTTTGGAGATGCTCATGAAGCGGATTTTCAGCATCTCGTCGGTTTCGGTGTTGTTCACCAGGTAGCTCAGGCCACGCCAGGCACTCTCCAGCGACTGAAAATCCGGATGGTGAATAATCTTGTTTACCTGCTGCGACAGCTTTTCATCAATCTCCGCGATTAGTGCCTGGATGGTGCGATAGGCATCGCTGGAGACGGTCACGGTATTTTCCAGCGCCTGCTGCGCCAGGGTTTTTACCGCGCTTTCCACGGCAGCGCGCGCCTGATCGCTTTTCGGCCGGAACTCTTTGTTCAGCAGCGCGCTGAACTCATCCTGACTGAAGCTGGCCGCGCCCTGGGACTGCGGCTGTTGTGAAGTCTGGGTCATGCTTTAGGCTCCTCTGCGTCAGTGGTGTCACCCTGCTTTGGCAGATGGGTCAGGGCCTGTAACAGCGTCGGGTCCTGCAGCACTTTACCAATCAGCTCTTCCGCGCCGTTTTTGCCATCCATGTAGGTCAGCAGGTTGGCCAGCTGGGTACGTGCTTCCAGCAATTTGCTCAGCGGCTCGACGTTACGGGCCACGGCATCCGGCGAGAAGTCATCCATGCTGTCAAAAGTCAGATCAATGTTCAGTTTGCCTTCGCCGTTCAGGGTGTTATCCACCTGGAAAGCGGCGCGCGGCTTCAGGGCTTTCATGCGCTCATCGAAGTTATCGATGTCGATCTCAAGGAATTTACGCTCGTCGATGCCCGGTTGCGGCTCCAGCGGTTTACCCACCAGATCCGCCAGCACGCCCATCACAAACGGCAGCTGAATTTTGCGTTCCGCGCCATAAATTTCCACGTCATATTCAATCTGAACGCGAGGCGCGCGATTGCGGGCAATAAACTTCTGCCCACTGGATTTGCTTGTTGCCATGGTTTTCTCCATTAATGATGCGCGGATAAAGTGTCACAGCAGGCGCGCAGGTCCCGCTGTGTGAGTGCGTTATGTCTGCTTAATCGCGACGGCCGAAAATGGTTTCCAGCTGATGCACCCCATCAGGGGCCAGTTCACGAATGATCTCCAGAAAGTCGCGTTCGATTAAACGCTGAACCCGGTCGATCATCAGCGGTGCCGGATGGCTCGGCTCGTGCTGGGTAAAATAGAGCTTTACCTTTTCCAGCATCAGCTGAGCGTCGGCGCGGGAGCCAATCTGCACACTGCGCCAGTCAGTCGCCGCACGGGGTGCCGCCGGTGCAGGCGCTGCCGCGGTTTCAGCCGGCTGTTCCGTCGCCGCTGCCGTGGGGACCAGGGCGCTGAGGTCGGTGGCCGCGCCGCGCTCGGCGATCAGTGCAATCTGCCTGCGCAGCTGCGTCAGTTCCGGCACGGCGGCGTCGCCCAGCCGTTCGGCCACGGTTTCGCAGATGGTCTGCAGCCGCTCATGAATCTGCAGCACCGCCTCAATGCCGGGCTGATCGCCCCGCGCCAGTTCGTCGATCAGACGCGGCAGGCCACCCGGATAGTCAGCCACCTCTGTCTTGCTGCCGTCGCACAGCGCAGCGGCATCGCGCAGCGTGATCCCATCGGAGGGGTAGCGCAGCAGCCAGCTCTGGCGCACCGCGCTGCTCAGGGGCGACTTATCACCCAGCAGCGCCAGCGCGTTGATGCGGTAGAAAGGATCCTGTTCGCCATACTCTTCCAGCCGCGGCCACAGCGGCTCCCAGTAAAGCAGTAAGGCCTGCTCAATCAGTTTCAGGCCCTGTGCGTAGCCCGGCAGCCCTTTCAGCTCGGTCCAGGCTTGAGTCAGCGCCAGCATCACCCGCAGATCTTTGCTGCGTTCCAGCAGCGCGATCGCCAGTTTCTCCACTTTGTTCCAGTCCGCCGGTTCCGCCGGAATGATCGTGCTGCCGAACTGCTGCTCCGCTTTACCGGCGCTGGCCTGCTCCATCGCCTGAAAATCGGCGTGATACTCCAGGTTATCCCCACCGGGATTGTCGTCGCTGACCGGTGCCAGCAAAGCCTCAATATTGGTCGTCATGCGTGTCGCCTCAGGATTCAAACATCGGGGGATAAAGTCCGTTTCGTCCCGGCTTTGCCCCACCGGCCGGATCAAACAGCAGGGAAAAAAGCTGGGCGGTGAAGTTACCGCTGTGCACCTGGGTATAAAGCGGAAACCCGTCGCTCTGGTTCGTCCACCAGAAGCTGGTGTAGAACTGCGGGTCAAAGTTCTCGCCCGGCAGCGTCCAGTTCAGCGTCGAAGGGGTGTCGCCATGCCCGATCACGTTGAGAATGTCTGACGATTCGTCTGACGCCTGAGGAGGCTGCGGCTGCGGGATACTGAGCAGCGCCTGATCCAGCTGTTCCGGTGAGCCGCCGCCCTGCACCACCCGCAGCAGTGTATTGCCCACCTGCTGATACCACTCACCGGAACGCGCCAGCAGCGCGGGTGACCACTCGGCCGGGGTGAAATGACGCAGCGCACAGAGCGGGTAGTTACGCCCCACGCTGTCACGCGCGGCAATCAGGCAGCCCATCTGGATGAGCTGGCTGCCGAGCATCGGGGGAACCACAAAGTTCCACACCGGCGCGTTGAGAAACGGCCGTGAAGGCGCGTTATCGCCTTCCTGATTGCTCTGCCAGTGGTGGAGCCCCACCTGAAACCAGCTGGACCACTGGCGATAGAGCACGTCCGGAAAGCGGCGCTTTACAAAGTCACCCGCGCTGGGCAGTTTGCCGTACCAGCAGGGTGCAGCGTATTGAGTCATTGTCGGATCCTGTTTCAGGGGCAGCTAAAGCCGGGAAGCTGGAACGGGTTACGAATGCTGCCAGGGGTAAACGACAGCGTCACCTGATGGCCTTCCACGCTG
Organism: Pantoea sp. GM_Pan_3; assembly: GCF_026541045.1. Lineage (NCBI taxonomy): Bacteria > Pseudomonadati > Pseudomonadota > Gammaproteobacteria > Enterobacterales > Erwiniaceae > Pantoea > Pantoea sp. GM_Pan_3. The sequence goes on from NZ_JALNVA010000001.1 coordinate 1,271,737, forward strand.
AACGTTGCTTCGCGGGTCAGTCCGCCAGCCGCGGTCACCCGGGCACGGTCGAAGAAGCGATTGAGCGCCCACGGGCCGCTGGTGACCAGGGTGGACGTGGTGCCGTTGGTCAGACCGAGCTGCATCCGCACCTGGCTGGTGCCGCCGGGACCCGGCCAGCTGACCAGCTGAACCGCCTGCGGGCCGTGGCTGTAACGCAGAATCTGTCCATCCACATCCAGCGTCAGGTTAAGAATATCGTTGTCCATCCTGACGGTGCGCAGCGTCACGCGGAAGCCTGGGGTGGTTGCGCCGTTGGCAAAGAAGGCATCGCGAATCGACTGCGCCTGCTGGAAGGGACGCAGCAGGGCTTCGCCGCCTGGCAGGGTTTTACCGTCGATGCCCGGCGTAAAGCGCCAGGCTGCGCGGGTGGTGTCCACCTTGCTCGCCAGGTTGTCACGGAAGAAGCTGTCCATCATGCCGCTGCCTGGCGCAAACATGCGGGCCAGGTCGTCAGGGGTTACCTCGCTGCGCGCAGAGCGCACCAGCGGATAGCGACCGGCAATCGCCTGACGGCAGAAGCTGCCGACCTCCATGGTGATGCGTTTGCGGACGTTATCCATGTCGCGACGCTGAGCATCGCTGCTGGCCCCCACGGCCATGCTGGAAACCATGTTCTGCAGCGACCCCGGCAGGCGACCGGCGCTGGCCTGCAGACGGCTGATCGCATCGCTGGCCGGTGGCGGCATCCCGCTGTTGGCGGCATCCTGCACCGCCGTGAGGTAACGATAAAGGTCGTCAATCTGATGCAGGAAATCATCGACTGCCAGCACCTTGCTGCCCTGCTGTAACGGCTGCGCCAGCTCCAGAATCGGCGCAAAGTGCAGCGCCACAGCCTGCTCCGGTGCGGCCTGCGCGGCAGCCTGGCCCCGCGCGGCGCTGGCGTCGGGCGAGGTAAACAGCGCTTCCAGCGTACGGGTGGCGCTGTTATCTGATGGCTGCTGCGGCTGCGCGGTTTTCTCATCAGGCTGTGCCCGGTTCAGCGTCAGCAGTTTACTGAGGTTGATGACCATCTGGCGCAGCGGTGAGTGATTGCCTGAGAGCAGGCGCGCCGTGTTGATACGCTGTGACAGATCGGCGCTGCTGTTGAGCTGGATATCGCTGAGGAACTGCTCCCACTGGCGGATATAGTCCTGCACATAGAGCTGGCGCACCGCGAGGTCGATCTCCTCGCTTTTCTGCTGCGGCGCGGCCCCATCCAGCACCCAGAGATCGTCCTTATAGAGCGCCTGCGTCACCGGCGCGATCTGCTTATCCACCTGCTGCCAGTAGCCGTCCGGCGTGTAGAGCCCCTCTACCCCGTCGTTGACCGACTTGCCGCTTTTGCGTGAAAACACCAGCTCGCTCTGCGGCCCACCCAGCGCCGACAGCGTGACCGGCTGTAGCGTGCCGTTGCGCTGCAGCAGCCGCTTCAGTCGGCCATAGACCCGCTGTGAGAGCGGCATCTGGTTAATCAGCGTCTGTTCGCGCCTGACCAGCGCCTCATCCTTCGCGTAAGGCGACGACTGGATCTGCGTCTCCAGCAGCTGTTGCAGATGCCACGCCAGCTGTTTGACCTGCTGCTGGGTGACGTTCTGCGGCAGTTCGCGGGAGAGGTTAAGCATCAGCCACGCCTGCAGGAACTTGCCATCGTAATGCTTTGGCTGGTAGAGCATCTGATACGCCTTCAGCGCCTCATAGCTGTAGTCAGCGTCGCTGCCATTGTCATTGCGCAGCCAGCGGGTGATGTTCTGTGCCACCTGCGGCAACAGCAGCTGCTTCAGCGCTTTGTCATAGAGCGCCCGGGTTGCATCGCTGACCTCGGTGCCGCGATAGAGCCCCATACGGCGCGTCAGCGGTGGCGAGTCGAGCGAGAAGTCGGCGCTCTCCGGCAGGTGCAACAGGGTGTTGAGATAGGGCACCAGCGCAAACAGATCGCCATTGACCTGCTGCTGTAGCCGATCGCCCAGCTGCTCCACCTGCGGCGTTTTGGCAGCCATCTCCTGCAGATAGGCTTTGTTTTTGCTGTAGCTGGTGAGCCACAGCGCGCCAGCCACCAGTAACAGCACCAGCAGGGCCAGATAGCCCGACCACAGACCGGCGCGGTTGCGCAGCTCCCACCAGCGGTTGCTGCCCGCCAGGCCAGACTCCTGGAAAATCACATTTTCCAGTACCCCTTTCAGGAAGAAGCTCTGCCCTTTGTTCTGCGGGATCGGCGCCTCTTTATCGACATGGTCCCAGCTTCCCGACTCACCCGCCTGCTGGTTCGGCAGATTGAGTGCGCGGTTCAGCTCCCCCATCACCCGGTCAAACGGCAGACCTTCCTGGGTGCCGCTGGCAAAATAGATGCCGCGCGGGGCGAACTGGGTTTCAAAATCAGAGCGGGCAAACAGCGTGTCGAGCGCCTCTGCCAGCACCGGACGCAGTGCCGCAAACTCCTGCGGGAACAGATAGCTCTCGGCCCGCGCCTGCGCATCGCTCTCCGTCAGCAGCCGATCCGCCAGCCCCGCTTCCAGCCGCTGCTGCAGCAGGGAGTACTCCTGCTGAAACTGGTTATTCAGCTCAAAATCGGCGGCGGAAGCCTGCGCCCACGGGAAGGTGAACCCCCACACCTGTTCACGCTGCGCTTTATCCAGCGCGGCAAAGTAGCTGCGGAACCCTTTGAGCAGGTCCGCCTTGGTCACCAGCACATAGACCGGGAAGCGGATGCCGAGACGGTCATGCAGCTCCATCAGGCGCTGACGCAAAGCCAGCGCCTGGTTGCGCAGCGCTTCAGGCGACTGGGTCAGCAGATCGGAGACGCTGAGGGTGACGACCACGCCGTTGATCGGCTGACGCCCGCGATATTTGCGCAGGAGTCCGAGAAAGTGGTGCCATTCGCTGGCGTCGCGCTCCTGCTGACTCTCCTGGGTGCTGTAACGCCCCGCCGTGTCGAGCAGAACAGCTTCATTGGTAAACCACCAGTCGCAGTTGCGTGTGCCGCCAATCCCGCGCAGCGCCGACTTCCCGAACTTATCCGCCAGCGGAAACTGCAGGCCGGAGTTGACCAGCGCGGTGGTTTTACCGGCACCGGGTGCGCCGATAATCATGTACCACGGCAGCTGGTAGAGATACTGGCGGCCAAAGCGCTGCGCCCAGAACGGTGTCCCTTTGCTGCTGTGACGCTGGAAGTGCGCCTTTTTCAGCATCTCTGTGGCTTCTGAGAAGCGCCCTGCCAGCACCTGCTCTTCGCTGGTCAGCCGCTGCCGGTCCGCTTCCGGGGCGTCACTCTTACCGGTTTCCAGGCTCGACATCAGTTTGCGGTTAAGCCAGAAGTTATAGAACCGCGGGATCGCCTGCCCCAGGCCCCACACCAGATAGAGCAGCGCAATACTGATGATGCGATTCTGCTCCGGCTCAAGCGGACGCGAGTCCACGATAGAGAAGACCGGGCCGATGACCCAGATGATAAAAGAGAGCGCGGTGATGCCGACAAAGCCCCACGCAAGGCGGCTGGTCAGTACCGCAAACAGGATATTCAGCATGGATCAGTTCCCTCTCGCCAGGCCGTTAAGTTCGGCATGGGTCGCATCCGGTGCTACCAGCAGCGTGATTTCAACCCGACGGTTACGTGCACGATTTTCTGCGCTGGTGTTTGGCACCAGCGGATTGCTTTCACCGCGCCCTTCCGCTTTCACCCGTGAGGGCTGCGCCAGCTGCTGTTGCAGCAGGCTCTGCACCGACTCGGCACGCGCCAGAGAGAGTTCAAAGTTGGAAGCGAAGCGCGCACTGCGAATCGGCACGTTGTCGCTGTAGCCAATCACCTGAATCTGACCGCTGACGTTATTCATGGCGGCGGCGATACGCCGGATGACGTCGGTATAACGTCCGCGCACCTCGGTGGCCGCCGATGCAAACAGCCCGTCCCCTTTCAGCGTCACGACGCTGCGGTCCGCTTCGTCGCGCACCGCCACCAGCCCGGCATCAATTTCCGGTTTCAGGAAGGCGCGCAGGTTCAGCGTGGCAGGCGGAGGCGGCGCCGGATTACCGATCTTCACTTCCGGCAGGGCCGTCTGGTAGATACGCGCCAGCACCGGCGAGGTGTAATCGCCCAGACGCCAGTTGAGCACGATATAAAACAGGCAGGCAGCCAGCCCCGCCACGGCCGCGCAGGCCCACAGCGGAATCATCGGCCGCCAGAGTTTGCGCAGTACCGGCTGATCGGTCGGGTGCGGTGACAGCGCCGCCGCGTAACTGCCGCGCACGCTTTTAATCATCTGCAGCAGCCGCTGTTTGATGGTCTCCAGCTGCGAGCGCCCGTTGTCCAGCACCCGATAGCGCCCTTCGAATCCCAGCACCAGACAGAAGTAGATTAGTTCCAGCATCAGGATGTGACGACGCGGGTTCTGTGACAGCTTCGCCAGCAGCTGGAAAAACTTTTCGCCGCCCCAGGTTTCGTTGTGAAAGGTGACCAGCAGACCGTTGCTGGTCCAGACGCCGCGACTGCCCCAGGGGGTCAGCGCCGCCGCCTCATCCAGCGCCGTGCAGAGGCAGTAACGCGCGCCGATAATCACTTCATAGCCGAGCCCCGACTGCTGGCAGCTCAGTTCAAAGCGCCGGATCTGGTCGATCAGCTGCTGGCGCAGTTGGGCCGGGTCGTCATGGGTGACGGAATGTCGGATCTGGGGAATGGCATTAATCAGGGGATTCGCCGCCGCGACCAGCACATTCTGATGGCTGGCATCCGGCGCAATGTCGCTGTGTGATTTTTCGTGTTCCTGCATCATGCTGCGTGCTCAGTTTATTATTCTGACTGACTGCGGATGGCCCAGAACTCCATGTTCAGGCCCGGAAACTCACCGGCAAGGTGCAGCGCAAAAGCGCCTGAGCGCTCCATCTCTTTCCATAGCTCGCTGTTCTTATCCAGTTCGAAATAGTTGTAACCGGCATGCCACGGGATCTGCGGCGGCGCACCGGGCATTGCCCTCAGGGCCAGACCCGGCAGCTGCAGCTGCACCAGATCGCGGATTTTGCTGACCGGCGCGACTTTCATCTGCGCCGGGAAGTGAGTCTGCAGGGTGTCGGCAGGGACGCTGGCTTTAACCGCCAGCACAAAGCCAAACTCATGCACCATGCTGCTTTCCGGCACGGTCGCGACATTGAGGCCGTGTGAGCGCTGGATCAGCGGCAGCTGAATGGCGCTCTCCTCCATCACCTGTGACAGCCCCTGACGCAGCAGCAGTGACAGGCGGCTGAAGCAGCCCTGCAGATCGTCATGATCGTAAAGCGGCAGCCCGTCCGGGGCGCGGGCGGGCGTCCAGGTGCTGAGTTCTGCCGCCAGTTGCACCCAGTAGCTGTAGAGCGTCTCCGGATGAAGCATCGGCAGATGCTGCAGATGGCTGTGCAGGCCAAGCTGACGATTGAGCAGCGCCAGCAGCATAAAATCGACCATATCGGCGCTGTTGAAGCGGCCTGTGCCGGGCGCCCGCTGGCTCAGCTGCTGGCTGCGTTGCTGAATCAGCCCGTGCAGATCGTTGAACATGTTTTGCAGCGGACGGCTGCTGTTGAGGGTCAGCATCGGCGGAATGTAGTCGCTGTCGAGCCGGATATGGTTGTCGCTGCGTTTTTCAATTACCTGCGCCACGCCCATTGCGGTCCACTCAGCGGTCAGGTCCTGCTCCAGCATCATACGCAGGCGCAGTTTGCCAAACTGCACGGTCGCGCTGCCCACCGCCTGAGCGTTGTCATCTTCCACTTCCGCTTCCCAGGCCAGATAGCGCGCCAGAGAATCCTGAGATTCCTGGAAGGCAACCGCCTCACGGCCGTTGCGGCGGGCCGGTATCGCCAGCACGACCTTGCTGCGGTCAATCGTGGCAGGCAGATCGAGCGGTGCCGGGCCATGCCGGGGCTGGCTGAACGCAAAGAAGGTGCCGTCCGGAAGGCAGCCGCTGGCGGCACTCAGAGCCAGTTTGCCCTGACGCATCAGCGCCTCATCAAACTCCAGATCGTAAAAACCCCAGGTGAAGGGGCGCTGGGACTGACCCCATTCACGCAGGGTACTGAGAAGATAATTTTCTGACTGCTGGAAATGGTGAGGACGCAGAAACATCCCCTCGGTCCAGACCACCTTTTCGGCTCTGTTCATAGGCATCACTGTTTTTCCACTCGTAAGCCGTTAACGCCCGCGACGATGCGGGCATTCAGCTCGCCATCGTTACGTTTCCAGAACGCCCAGAATGCGGGGGCATCGCCTTCCGGGACCGGCAGCGACAGCCGCCAGACTTTGCCATCCAGCGCCTGGTATTCCGCCATGATGCCGATGAAGCGCGCCTCGGGCAGACTCCGGATGCGGAGCGTTTTGCTACGCTGGTCCGGCGTCAGGAAGAACTGTTGCGTATTCAGTTGCGCACTACCCAGTGCGGTCGCCGGCTGGTTTTGCAGGGAGTAAAAATCGGCCGACATGAAATCCGCATCGGAGGTCAGTAACATGACCCGCACTTTCAGCGGCGCACCGCCGTTAACCTGGTTCTGCGCCTGCACATCCAGGTTGTAGTACGCCACCGGCGGCGTACTGCTGCTGCAGCCTGCCAGCAGCCAGGCCATCACGCCGATCAACGCCGCGCGCAGTTGTCGTGTCATCATCATCCTGCCCTCCCTGCTCAGTGCGATTAGTTAATGATCCAGGTTCCGCTGCTGCTGTTCTGGCAGGCAGTGCTGTCACCGTTGACCGCGACGCAGGTCTTCTTCTTGCTGCTGCTGCGTGCACGGCGTTTTGGCTGATCGGCTTTCACGGTCTGATCGTAAAGCTCGCTTTTCACGACGGCGCGGAACGGCACATAGCCTGCCAGCTTAACGGAGGCCTGTGGCGCAGCCGGTGGCGTCGCCTCTTTCGCGCTGGCGGCGTCCTTTTCCGGTTCCGCAGCGGCCTGAGCCGGTTCACCCAGCGCCAGCCAGTTGTTCTCTACCTGACCAATGACGGTGTAGCTGTCACCGCTTTTCAGGGTCTCAACCACTTTGCCGCCGAAGCTGGGCTGACTCATTACCGAGGCAGGATAGAGCGCACGGTAGGGCTGATTCACCGGCGTGAACTGGGCTGGCGGTTTAATCGCATAGCGGTGGCTGATCGCCACGCCATCGACTGTGCTGGTCACCAGCGTGTCATCCGTCATTTTTGGGGGCGTTTTACAGCCCGCAAGAGAGAAAACAACCATCAGGCCTAATGCAATGCGGAGCTTCACCATATTTTTCATGTTGTGTTCCATTCGTACCTAGAAGAGTGGCCAGGGGCCGGGTGTCAGTAATGAAAATCGGAGGGTGTTAAATGTCTGGCCGCTGATTAGTACCAGACCAAAAAGCAATCATTAAGCAGATTGCGCTGAATCAGCGTCTGCACTGCTGAAAAACGATCAACAAAGATTAAGTATGAAAAGCGACTTCGGCAGGCTAAGGCAGAGACGGGAAGAAATTACGCCTGAATGTAAATGATCAAATTGTTGATCTATTTCTTTCCGACAAAATTCCTGAGGCAGGGTAAATCCAGAGATTACTTAAGCCATCCATGACAGAAAAACTTTCGCGCTGACAATTCAGACGTCGCTGAAAGTTTAAGCAGACCGCACCAGCCACCCTTCCCTGACCGCTGTTAGTTGTTCATTTTAAACACTTTATCAATCCATGATCTCTCATAGCTACCGCACGAGTCAGGAAAATCCTGCCCGTGAGCCTGAAACCAAAATCCATTTGTAAATATTAGCTGCAAGTTTACATAAGACTGACGAAAATTCAACGGCACGGTTTTGGTGCAAAAAACATCAGATTTCATTAACTAATTTTGTTAATACAAATCTGCCTCACTTTTAACCATCTACATAGGAGTAATCTTAACAAGTTGCGTTAATATGAAGTATTTTTACTCAAAAATATGACAGGGCTGAAATCAGCATTAATACCTCTCATGTAATGAGTGGCGCTATTAAGGAAAGATCAGAATGATTCGTGCCCCGGAAGCAGAGAGGCATCGGGCGTCGGTTCGCAAAGGAGGATTCTTATAAATGCCAGATTATCAATACTTTAATATATTGATGTAGTGCCTGGCCGCAGCCAGGCACCCGGCGTGGGGAGGGGAAAGTAAGCGAAACGTTAAATAAACATGTTAAATTTTTTAACAGACTGATTAATTGTTCTTTACCGGGCCGTCTGACGGTTCCCGAAGGCAAAAATCATCCGGTACATTACATCCTCTAATCGTACAAAAACCACGCCGTAGCGTGGTTCAGCGGTGATAACGGAGAGGAATGAGAGCCGCAGGCAGCGGCTCCCCGCGTCAGGTTCAGAAAAAACCGAGCGGTTCGATACTGTAGCTGACCAGCAGGTTTTTGGTCTGCTGATAGTGGTCCAGCATCATTTTATGGGTCTCACGCCCAATCCCCGATTTCTTATAGCCACCAAAGGCCGCGTGCGCCGGATAGAGGTGATAGCAGTTTGTCCAGACGCGTCCGGCTTTGATTGCCCGGCCGACCCGATAAGCGCGGTTGATATCGCGGGTCCAGACGCCTGCCCCCAGCCCATAGATGGAGTCGTTGGCGATGCGGACGGCTTCAGCTTCATCCTTAAAGGTGGTGATGCCGATAACCGGGCCAAAGATCTCCTCCTGGAATACCCGCATGCTGTTGTTGCCTTTCAGCAGGGTCGGCTGAATGTAGTAGCCACTGTTGAGGGAATCATCCAGTTTCTCGACGCCTCCGCCCACCAGCACCTCCGCGCCCTCCTGCCGGGCCACGTCCAGATAGGAGAGGATTTTATCAAACTGCTGCTGTGACGCCTGGGCACCCACCATCGTCTCTGTATCCAGCGGATCGCCCCGTTTGATGGTTTTGACCCGCTTCATGACGGCCGCCATGAACGGCTCATATATCGACTCCTGCACCAGCGCCCGTGACGGGCAGGTACAGACTTCGCCCTGGTTCAGGAAGCCCAGCACCACGCCTTCGGCTGCTTTCTCAATAAAGCTCTCTTCCGCCTGCATGATATCTTCAAAGAAGATATTGGGTGATTTACCGCCCAGCTCTACCGTAGAGGGGATCAGGCTCTTCGCCGCCAGCTCCAGAATGTGGCCGCCGGTGGCGGTTGAACCGGTAAAGGCAACTTTGGCAATGCCGGCGTGGGACGCCAGCACCTCACCCGCCTCTTTACCAAACCCGTGTACCACGTTCAGCACCCCCGGCGGCAGCAGGTCTTTGATCAGATCGACAAACACGGTGATCGACAGCGGCGTCTGTTCCGCCGGTTTCAGTACCACACAGTTCCCTGCGCCCAGCGCCGGGGCCAGTTTCCAGGCCGCCATTAACAGCGGGAAGTTCCACGGGATAATCTGCGCCACCACGCCCAGCGGCTCATGGAAATGGTAGGCGGCGGTGAACTCATCGATCTCCGCCGCACTCCCCTCCTGCGCCCGGACGCAGCCGGCAAAATAACGGAAGTGGTCGACAGCGAGAGGCAGATCCGCCGCCAGCGTTTCGCGCACGGGCTTACCGTTATCCCAGGTTTCATAAACCGCCATCGTCTCCAGATTCGCTTCAAGCCGATCGGCAATTTTCAGCAGCAGCAGCGCGCGTTGCTGCGGAGAGGTTTTGCCCCAGGCTTCTGCGGCCGCCGCGGCCGCTGCCACCGCGTTATCCACATCAGCCACGTCTGAGCGCGGGAACTCACCGGCCTCAGACCCGTTTACCGGCGAGGTATTGGTGAAGTAGTTGCCGTTCACCGGCGCGACGAATTCACCATTAATAAAGTTGCCATAATTCTTTTGTAACGTGATCAGAGAACCCTGTTCTCCCGGGGCGGCATAACGCATGGTCATTCTCCTGACAGGTGACTGATGTAACAATGACGAAACTTATTATTAACATGAATGATCATCGCCAGCCTGTCAGTTCCGATGACCGGAAACTGTGACCGCGCCGAAGGAATCGTCGCTTCCGCTTCGTTTATAGAAAATTCCGACTTTTTTCGGAAAGGCTGGCAAATAAGAAACTAGTGCGTCACAAAGGGGTCAACGAGAGGATGAATTCATTCGGGAGATAAGCATGCTGGCTTCGGCTTTTACCCAGATGCGCGCTAAAGCCAATTTCGTGCATCAGTTTATCCGCAATCCGCGCATGATGGGCAGCATAACGCCGTCCTCGGAGGCGTTATGCCGCACCATGATTGCCTCGGTGGCGTGGCCTGAAACATTACGGATTGCCGAGCTAGGCGCGGGCGACGGCGTCCTGACACGGCGGATACTGGCAGAGATGTCCCCTGACGCTACGCTGGATGCCTTTGAGATCAGCGCTGCGCTGGCCGACCAGCTCAGCGCGCTGGACGACACGCGCATGACCGTGCGCACCTGCTCCGCGGAGTACCTGAACGGGGAATATGATGCGATCTTCTCCGGCCTGCCACTGCTGTCCTTACCGCCCGCGCTGCGCGAAGCGATCCTGCGGGCGGTGTTTAATGCCCTGGGGCCGGATGGGATCTTCGTGCAGTTTCAGTACACCTCACTGACCCAGCCCGACCTGTCGCGTTACTTCACCTGGGAACGCGAGCGGGTGCTGAAAAATGTGCCACCCGCCTGGGTCTATCGCTGCCGGCGTCACTACGCGCCCTGAGCCTGCGCTGCGGCCGGGCGCGTCTGTTGCCAGAACTCCACCAGCAAGGCACGCGCCCAGTCTTTCCCCTCGATAACGTCCCCGCCATCAGACAGCCCTTCCGGCAGACAGACGTTCATAATGTGCCGTGAAAATTCGGGATGAAACTGCACCGACAGCGCCTGCGGAGCGTAACGCAAAATCTGGCAGCCATCCTGCGCCGACGCCGCCAGCACCTGCGCCTGAGGCGGCGGAGTGATGACCGACTGCCGGTGTGACAGCCAGACGCTGAACCCGGCTGGCAGACCCTGCAGCAGCGGATCGCGCTGCGCCTGAGCGCTGCAGCGGATTGGGAGCAGGCCGCGTTCCCAGCCATGCGGATTATCCGCCACCTCGCCACCCAGCGCATAGGCCATCAGCTGGTGACCATAGCAGACACCCAGCAGCGGCAGCTCCTGCTCAATGGCTGCCCGGACCCAGGCCGCGCTGCGCTCACTCCACTCCTCATGATCGGTGACCATCGCCCAGGAGCCGCTGAGGATCGCCCCGGAAATTTCATCAAAAGCCGGTAACGCTTCACCGAGATGGGGCCGCACAATCAGGTACTCATGGGGTTGCAGATCGAGGGCGTCGATAAACCAGCGTGGCTGTTCACCAATCTGCGAAACAACGTTAGCGGGCGGGACTTCAAGCTGAATCAGGGCAAGGGGTAAAGCGGGCGTCTGGGTCATACCGAATCGGGTCCTTTTCAGAAGTCGTGTCAAATCAGTCTGCCAGCATCGCGTCCGAAAGTCTCACCGCTGCGCGCAGAAAATTTTTTCCGGCATTGGCTGGAATGCCGCAGTTCGTGCCATCATTAGCGGGCTAAGCAAAAAACATCGAAAGGATATTATCGTGGCTGTGCGGCATTTTTTTCTGATTCTGATGGTGGTCTCTGTCTGGGCCTTCAACAATGTGGCGGTGAAATGGGGCCTGCTGGAGCTGCCGCCCCTGTTTCTGACCTTTATGCGTTTTCTGGTCGTCGCCGTGGTGCTGGTGCCGTTTTGCCGTATTGAACGTAAGCAACTGCCCTGGCTGCTGCTGCTGGCTTTCACATTCGGGTTTATGCACTTCTCGCTGCTGTTCGTCGGCCTGCGCTATACCGATGCCGGCACCGGGGCAATTGTGGTGCAGCTGGGCACGCCGATTGCCATGCTGCTGGCAATGCTGGTGCTGAAAGAGAAGCTGAAGCTGGTGCAGCTGATGGGCATTATGATCTCGCTGAGCGGTGTGGTGGTGCTGTCAGGCAGCCCGACGATTCCGTCGTGGTGGGTGCTCTGCCTGCTGTTGTGCAGCGCCACCGGCTGGGCTGTCAGTAACCTGATTGTGAAGAAGTCGCCGCCGATTAAGCCACTGACCATGACCGGCTGGATTGCCTTTCTGGCGATGCCGATTGTCGGTGCCTCCAGCCTGGTGATGGAGTCGAATCAGCTTTACGCCCTCGAACATGCTGGCTGGCACGGCTGGTTCGCCATTCTTTACAGCGCCATCGCCTCGTCAATTATTGCCTACACGCTCTGGTATGTGCTGCTGAAGAAATATAACGTCAACCTGATCATGCCCTACTCCCTGCTGACGCCGGTGTTGTCGGTGCTGATGGGCATTATCGTACTGGGGGACAGTCTCAACCGCTTTAAGATTATCGGTGCCTCGCTGGTGATCCTTGGCACCGCCATCGCCGTGCTTAACCTGCGTAACCTGCGCATGCACACCCGCTTCCCGCGCCTGCGGCGGCGTTAATCCGGCGTGCTATGCTTGAGAAAACGTACTCAGGGAGCACAACATGGATTCAGCGCGCACCGCCTCACTCTGGCAACAGATGGTACAGGGATTGCAAGGCAGCGATAACGTCTGGCCTCTCCCCGCTTTTATTGATCGTTCAACATTCTCTTCCGCGTTTGCCGTCAGTGAACTGGCGGCCACCAGCCTGGGTCTGGCAACCCAGGCGGTGGCGGCGCTTCTCGCCACCGCCCGCCCGACTTATCCCTCCCCACCTGTTACCGTCAACGTCAGGCAGGCGTCACGCTGGTTCCAGCAGAGCTTTCATCCGTTAAACCGCCCGGCACCGGCAATGTGGGATGCTTTTGCCGGAGACTACCGCAGTCGCGACGGCTGGATCCGCCTGCATACCAACGCGGCTCATCACCGGCTGGCGATGGAGCAGGTACTGGGCACCCACGCCGATCGCCCGGCGCTGGCGCAGCAGGTTCAGCAGTGGCAGGCCAGCGAACTGGAGCAGGCAATTATTGATGCGGGAGGCTGTGCCGCCAAAATGCGCAGCGCTGAAGCCTGGCAGCAGCATCCCCAGGGTCAGGCGGTGCAGCGCGAGCCGCTGTTTGACTGGCACACGACGGCTGCAGCGCCTGCGCCCGCATGGCCGCTGGCTGAAGCGCGTCCGTTACAGGGGATCAGGGTGCTGGATCTGACGCGGATTATTGCCGGGCCCGTCGCCACCCGCTTTCTTGCCAGCCTGGGTGCCACGGTACTGCGCATCGATCCCCCCGGCTGGGCGGAGCCGACGCTGGATGAGGAGATGAGCTGCGGCAAGCGACGTGCGGTGCTCGACCTGACACAGCCGGTCGATCGCGACCGGTTTATCCGCCTGCTGCGGGACGCCGATGTTCTGGTACACGGCTATCGGGCCGATGCGCTGGAGCGGCTAGGTTTTGACGCCGAAACCCGCCAGTCACTCTCACCGGGGCTGGTCGATGCCCGCCTGAATGCCTGGGGCTGGCAGGGGCCGTGGCGCAACCGGCGCGGTTTCGACAGTCTGGTGCAGATGGGCTGCGGTATTGCCGAACGGGGCATGCAGTGGCAGCAGAGCGATAAACCGTGCCCGCTGCCGGTCCAGGCGCTGGATCATGCCACTGGCTATCTGCTGGCGGCCGCGGTGCTGGAGGGATTACGGCGGCGTCTTACAGGAGGGCACGGCAGCCAGGTCCGGCTGTCACTGGCGCGCACCGCATGGCTGTTGCAGCAGCATGCCGCAGGCCAGCACACCGGCTCGGGCATTGTGCCTCAGGTGAAGGACAACCTGCCCTTTCTTGAGCTGACGCCATGGGGGATTGGCGTCCGGCTGCGCGCCGCCGCCTGGCTGCCCGGCACACCACAGTTCTGCGCAACGCCGGGGTGTGTGCCGGGTACGCACCCGGCGGCGTGGTGACTCAGGCGTCGGGCTGCTGTTCGTTGCTCTCAAGCAGCTCGTTGTACATCACCTGAATGGCTTCGCGGCTCAGCATCGCCAGCGTGCGGTAAAACGCGGTGGTGGCATGCGCTTCCACTTTGCCCAGGAAAGCCCCGCACCACGGCAGCAGATACTCTTCGAACAGTGCCAGCTGTGCCGCGCTCTCATCTTCCGCCGACTGATCTTCCAGCCATGACGCAGAGAGCAGCAGAACACCAAAGTGATCCGCGGGCGCATCGCTCAGTGGCATACCGCGCGAGGAGAGAAACGCCCGTACTTCCGGCTCGGTTTTGCCTTCAGGCCACTGTGAAGCGTAAGGCGGCACGTTACAGTCGCTGCCAACAAACAGCGCGTTGTAATCAGCGGCCAGCGCCTGAGGATCGCTGTTCTGTTGCAGACGGGTCAGCAGCTCATCCTGCTCCAGCGGCCACTGTGACTGCAGCTTACCCTCGCGTAGCAGGGTAAACAGCGGGACCAGCAGCGGGTCCTGCGGCTGACGATTAAACAGAGAGCCGATCACGCGGCACAGAATGGAAAACTCATTCATGAGTCAGATTTCCTTGAGGCAAAGTAAGTTAAAAGTCAGCCAGTTCAGCAATATGTTTGCCGCTGCGCTGCTCCAGAAAGTCGAGCAGGCGGCGCGGCGTGACATTTAACACCCGATCCTCCGGAAAATCCACTTCACGGGCGATGCGCAGGCAGTGATCGAAATGGCCCAGCGTAAATGCAGTGTGGGAATCGGAGCCAAACGCCAGCCGTCCACCGGCGTCGCGCACCGCGGCGGCAATCGCGCGACAGTTAGGTTCGCTGCCGGGACGCGAGTGGGTAAAGGAGGAGTTGTTCAGTTCCAGCGCCACGTCATAATGTGCGGCAGCTTCAGCGATAGCCGGGATATCGACCGGAAATTTCGGGTTGCCCGGATGGCTGATGATGTGAACCTGTCCGCTGGCCATCGCGGCGATCATCGCGTCAGTGTGCTGTTTTTTGTCGCGCGGCGCATAAACCGGCTCGTGAAAGCCGGCAACGATCAGATCCAGCGCATCAAGCATCGGGCCGGAGCAGTCGATCTCGCCCTGCTGATTTTTAATGTTGGCCTCAATACCGCGCAGAATCGCCACGCCATCGATCACCCGCGGCCAGATGCGCATATTCACAAAATGCCAGTAGTGCGGCGCGTCAGCCATATCAGGGCCGTGATCGGTAATGGCAAACAGTTTCAGGCCCGTTTGCTTCGCCTGAGCCACATAGTCGTGCAGCGTGCTGTAAGCATGTGTGCTGGCAACAGTGTGCATATGCAAATCTACCGGATACATTCTTCTCTCCTCCTGAGCGGCCTTGCAGGGCCGGTTAGTTAATAGCCGCGCTGCCGATCCACCCTGCCCTGCGGCGTTTCGCCTGCCTGGTCCTGAGTAATGGCGCGGGCAATATAGTCGATCGCTTCGTCGATCAGCGTGACCGCCGCATTATGGGGGGTAATTGTGACGCGCGGATGGGACCAGAGCGGATGCGCTTCAGGAAGCGGCTCCACCTGAAACACATCCAGTGCCGCCGCTTTCAGCTGACCACTCTCCAATGCCGCCAGCAGATCCGCTTCTACCACCTGTGCACCGCGTGCGATGTTGAGGAAGAACGCGCCGTGCGGCAGCTGTGCTAAAAAGTGCTGGTCGATCAGGTTAATCGTCTCCGGCGTACTCGGCAGCAGGTTGATTAACACCTGCGTCCCCTGCAGGAACGGCTGCAGAGCATCGCGACCGGCGAAGCTGGTGACGCCGTCAATGGTTTTCGGCGAACGGCTCCAGACGCGCAGCGGGAATCCCCAGGGCTTCAGGCCCTCGGCGACGCTCTGCCCCAGCACGCCCGCCCCCAGAATACCGACGGTAAAGGTTTCACGCGCATAGGGAGGCAGCGGCTGCCAGCACGCCTGCTGCTGCTGAAGCCGGTAGTCGTCAAAGCGGCGGAACCAGGTCAGGACGCTATGGACAGCATACTCCTGCATCTGGCGCGCCATGCCGGTATCTTCCAGCCGATAGAGCGGCACGCTGTCGGGCAGCATCTCCGGATGCTGCTCCAGCTGTTTCAGAATCTCATCGACGCCCGCGCCCAGGGCAAAGACGCCGCGCAGGGTAGACCGTCCCCGCAGCATCTCTGCGGGAGGGGAACGGACCAGCGCATAATCGGCCGGCCCCTCATCGCCTGGCTGCCAGGCACGCACCCGCGCCTGTGGCAGACGCTGTTGTAAACCCCGAATCCAGGCCGTTGCAGACTGCGACGGGTGATACCAGATGATCTCCATCCTGCTCTCCTTTTTTTCTTTCAGCGTCAGGGAAAATCCCGGTCAGCGCAAGAAAAAACCCGCGTCGCGCAGGGCTTTTTACCCTAAAAATAATTCCCGTGGCTTCACATTTCCGGCTCGCTTCAGGGTGAAGTGTCAGGATACGGTCTAAAGTTGGTCCTGTGGTCAATGCGTTACGCGCGGCCGCATTTCGGACAAGGAGAAAAACCGATGACAAAAATTGAGGTAAACGCCGCCCCACGGCGTCAGCGTTATGCGCCCTTTCTGCTCACTCTGCTGCTGAGCGTACCCGCCTTCACTGCTCATGCCGACGATCACAGCCGCATGCTGGATAATCAGCCGCAGCCGCCAGACGTTCGTCTGGGGCCGCTGTTTAATGCCGTGCAACAGGCGAAGTTCTACCCGGACCAGAAAACCTTTGCCGATGCGGTGCCGAAATTTGATCCCGCGTCGATACTTGCCGACTGGCAGATGCAGAAGAAACAGCGCAATTTCGATCTGAAGCGTTTTGTTGATGCCAACTTTACCCTGCCCGCCGCTGGCGACAAATATGTGCCGCCAGCCGGGCAAAACCTGCGTGACCACATTGATGGCCTGTGGCCGGTGCTGACGCGCACCACCAGCAGCGCCGGACAATATGACTCGCTGCTGCCGCTTCCCAAGCCCTATGTGGTGCCGGGTGGTCGCTTCCGCGAGATCTATTACTGGGACAGCTACTTCACCATGCTGGGGCTCGCCGAGAGCGGACACTGGGATAAAGTGCAGGATATGGTGGATAACTTCGCCTCGCTGCTTGACCGCTACGGTCACATTCCCAACGGCAACCGCAGCTACTATCTGAGCCGCTCGCAGCCGCCATTCTTCAGCCTGATGGTCGATCTGCTGGCAACGCATGACCAGGGCAAAGCGTACAGCCACTACCTGCCTGAGCTGCAGAAAGAGTATGACTACTGGATGGCGGATAGCGACAAAGTGGCGGCGGGCGCGGCCAGCAAGCGGGTGATTAAGCTGGCGGATGGCACGCTGCTTAACCGCTACTGGGATGCCCGTGACGTGCCGCGCACCGAATCCTGGATGGATGATATCGCCACCGCGCAGAAAGCACCGCAGCGCAATAAAGCGGAACTCTACCGCGAGCTGCGCTCCGGGGCAGCATCGGGCTGGGATTTCAGTTCACGCTGGTTTACCGATGCGCATAATCTCTCCACCATCCGCACGACACAGCTGGCCCCGGTTGACCTCAACAGCCTGCTGTTCCATCTGGAGCAGACGCTCTCTAAAGGGTATCAGATGAATAAACAGAGCGATCTGGCGAAGCAGTATGCCGATCGCGCAGAGAAGCGCCAGGCGGCGATTAACCGCTATCTGTGGGACAGTAAACAGAACTGGTATGCCGACTATGACTGGCAGAAAAAGCAGGTTCATCCGCAGCTGACCGCGGCCACACTGTTCCCGCTCTATCTACAGGTCGCCAGCGATAAGCAGGCGGAAAGTACCGCCAGCGCGGTTGAGAAACAGCTGCTGAAGCCAGGCGGGCTGGTCACGACTACCGTGAACAACGGTCAGCAATGGGACGCCCCTAACGGCTGGGCACCGCTGCAGTGGGTTGCAGTCGAAGGACTGGAGCATTACAACCAGCCAGAACTGGCTAAAAAGGTGGGATTACGCTTCCTGCAAAATGTCCAGAGCACCTATGACCGTGAGCATAAGCTGGTCGAGAAATATGTCGTTGAAGGCAAAAATCTCGGTGGCGGCGGCGGCGGTGAGTACCCGCTGCAGGATGGCTTCGGCTGGACAAACGGCGTGACGCTGAAACTGCTGGATAAGTACTGCCCGAAAGATAAAACCTGTAACAGCGCCCACGATATTCCTCAGGCGTCAGCCTCTCAGCCCTGATTAGTCTCTGAATACCTCTGGCCTGGCCGGAGGTATTCTTTCCTCACTTCAGCGAATTTTACTTGACGTTCTCTCATCCACAGGCAAAATTGCAGCGTTTTTACAAAAGGTAATAATTCTCATTATGATAATGAGATTATGTATCAACAAACTGACTACACCTGCCTGAACCTTTGTTAAGAAAGGAATTTCGATGAAACTGTCATTGCCGCTGAAAGGTTATGTTCCCCTCTGCACTCTGGTGCTGGCCGCGCCTGCCCTCAGTTACGCTGCCGATATGGTCGTGACTGCGCAGCCGCAGGAAGATGCGACCTCTCCCACCCAGGGCTATCTGGCAACCACCAGCCAGGGCGCAACCAAAAGCGATCGGCCGCTGGTGACCACGCCGCAGTCAATTTCGGTTGTGACCCGTCAGCAGATCCAGGACCAGGGGGCACTGACCCTGAATCAGGCGCTGGGCTACAGCTCCGGTGTCTTTACTAACTTTGGCGGTGCCGCCACCCGTTACGACACCATCGCGCTGCGCGGCTTCCACGGCGGCGATGTCGATAACACCTTCCTCGACGGCATGCGGCTGATGAGTGACGGCGGCAGTTTTAACATTCTGCAGGTGGATAACGCCTTCCTTGAGCGCGTCGACGTGATCAAAGGCCCCTCTTCGGCCCTTTACGGCCAGACGGTGCCTGGCGGGCTGGTGAATCTGGTGACTAAGCGTCCTCAGTTCGCGGAAGAGGGTCACATTCAGCTGCAGGCGGGAAGCAATGCCACCACCGGCACGATGTTCGACTACACCAATGCCATCAACGACCAGTGGGCGTACCGTCTGACCGGCGTGACCCGCAACAGCGACACCCAGTACGATCACACTCGCGAAGAGAAATATGCGCTGATGCCGCAGCTGATGTGGCAGCCGGATGAAGATACCCATCTGATCCTGAAAGCCTATCTGCAGAAAGATCCCTCTGGCGGCTATCACGGTTCCGTCCCGGGTGACGGCAGCATCACTGAACACAACGGCTACAAGCTGAGCAAGGGATTCTATGAGGGCAACAGCGACCTCGACCAGTTCAAACGCCGCGAGCAGATCTACAGCTTCGACTTCGCTCATCGCTTTAATGACGTCTGGTCCTTCTCCTCAACCGGCAGCTACAGCCACTCGAATGTCGATCTCGATCAGGTCTATCAGATTGGCTGGGATAAAAATAATCCCGATCTGCTGAACCGCTACTATTCAGGTGAGCGCTCTTCTCTGGCGGCATGGGCTACCGATAACCGTTTACAGGCGGAGTTTGCCACCGGTGAACTGGAGCATCGCGTGACGCTGGGTGCTGAATATCACCGCTACAAAAATGAGATCTCCGCGGCAGGCGGCTCGGCTTCACAGCTGAATGCCCTGACCGGCGAGCAGGTCGGTGACATGCCAGCCTATACCTGGGCGGATAAAACCCGTCGTTACTACCAGACCGGCCTCTATCTGCAGGATGAGATGAAGCTGGACCGCTGGCATCTGGATCTTTCTGGCCGGTACGATCGCATCGTCGCGAATAACAGCGGCAGCGATCGCCGTCAGGATGATCACATCAGCGGGCGCGCCGCCCTGCTCTATGCCTTCGATAACGGCATCTCACCCTATGTCAGCTGGAGCCAGGCGATTACGCCCACCGCCCTCACCGACCGCAACAATAATCTGCTGAAACCGACCACGTCAGAACAGTATGAGGCCGGGGTGAAATATCAGCCGGTTGGCACACGCGATCTCTATACCGCTGCGATTTATGATCTGACGCAGAAAGATGTGGCGAACCGCGACGTGCTGACGGCGACCTATACGCCATCGGGCAAAGTTCATTCCCAGGGTATTGAGCTGGAGGCGCGTAATCAGCTCACCTCACGCCTGAGCACAGTGGCGAGCTATACCCTGAATCATCTGCGCTACAAGGATTCGGTAGATGGTAATGATGGTCACACGCCTTACGTGGCGCCAAACAGCATGGCGTCTCTCTGGGGCCACTATCAGTTTGATTACGGTCTGAGTGCCGGCGCGGGCGTGCGCTACATCGGCAAGCAGTGGGCGGACAACGAGAACACCACTCGTCTGCCGTCGGTCACGCTGTTTGATGCCTCCGTTCGCGCCGATCTCGGTGTCTGGAATAACAGCCTGAAAGGAGCCTGGGTGCAGGTTAACGCGAATAACCTGACCGATCGCACCTATGTGGCCGCCTGTTACGGCACCGGCTACTGCTACCGTGGCGCTGAACGCAGCGTGATGGCGACCGTCGGTTACGACTTCTGATAAGAGCCTTCGTGATGCAACCCTCCGGCCAGCCCGGAGGGTTTTCTCCTCTGATAACCCGCCTTTTTCAGCCTCTTTCAATCCGCTCAGAATTATCTTTCTCTGCCTGCAGACCTTTCCCTCCCGAACGTTCCTGAAATCCGCCCGGCCTTTTTTCTGCCGCTTCGCTCACAGATAGAACTATGGCCGAAATGGTGCGATGACACGCAGGCGGCCCTGACGTATAAAACAGAGGGTCCGGCGTTGAAAAGGAGTCTCTGACATGAACCCCTATGAACAACATTACAGGCAGCTTCGGGCAAACGGCGCGGTGGCCTGGGCAGGAGAAGGTTATCTCAGAGCCAAAAAACAGCAGGAAGAAATCTTTCAGTGGCTCCGTACTCACCACTATTTACCGGAGCCTGGCGCACCGGTACTGGAGATGGGATGTGGTAATGGCGCCATGGCCGCGCAGTCTCTCGCTGAGCAGGGATATTCAGTCTGGGGGGTAGACTGGTCAGAGACCGCGATAGAGTGGGCCGAAAAGCGTTTTCAGCAAGCCGGACTCACCGCGACATTTCTTGTCGGCAATGTCTGTCATATCGATCGCTGCCAGGCGGCAACATTTGAGCTCATTATTGACGGCAGCTGCTTACACTGCCTGATCGACGACGATCGGCAGCGCTTCTTTGCCGAGGTAAGAAGGCTGCTCAGCCCGGAGGGACGCTTTGTGATCGGTTCAATGTGCGGCACACCTCGTCATTCAGCAGACATTGCGGCCTATGATCCCTGCAGCCACCATTTATGGAAAGCCGGCAAGCCCTGGCGGACCCTGAAGCCGCTCCCTGATTTACGGCGTGAAGTCGAGAGTGCGCATTTCACTGTGGAGGCAGTCAGCGTTAATGAAAATGCATGGTGGGATCACGCTACAATAGTCTGTTCGCAGCAAAAGAGGCTCACAGCATGACGGACGAGGGCGCTAAAAAGCGATCCGGTCTGAGTCATAAAAAAGGGGACGAATCACTTCGTCCCCTTTTTTGTTTAAACCGTTACGGTCAACTGCGTACCTTGCGGTAGATAAACAGCACCACGATGGCACCGATCACTGCGACCACAAAGCTTCCGAAGTTAAACCCATCGACGCGGCCGAAGCCAAACAGCGTACTGATCCAGCCCCCGACCACAGCACCGATAATACCCAGCACCACCGTCAGAATGAAACCGCCACCGTCTTTACCCGGCATAATCCACTTCGCCAGAATACCCGCGATCAAGCCAAAGACGATCCAGGAAATAATACCCATCTGTTGCTCCTTCCTTTTTTGATTACATCGTGAACGCCTGATTAATCAAGCGGTTTACTGCGCTAAGTATAGCGAGCTTTTCAGAAAGTGCCTGCCTGCCCTCACGATTTTTTCGGCGTACCCTGGCTAAAGCTTTTTTCCGCTGCGCCGATAACCGTAATGAGGTAGTCAGAACGTAAAAATAATAAAACCCCTTGTGGAGCAGGATGTGAAAGAAGCCGACCAGGAACAATATTTAAAACGTGGCACGCTGGCGGTTCTCGGCGTAATGAAAGATCTGCTGCGACTGCAGACACCATTACTGGTACGTTTTCCGCGCGGGCAGTTTATCAGCCGGATGCTGGCTGCCGACGCAGACCGCCTGCTGTTTGACCTCGGCAGTAATAATCTGGATAACGACTACGCCCTGACCAGCGACGATCTCAGCATCACGGCGGAAACCTACGGCGCAAAGGTAGAGTTCAGTCTCGCCTCGCTGGAGAAGGTCGATTTTGACGGTCTGCCCGCCTTCAGCGCGCCGCTCCCCGAGCTGGTGTGGCAGATTCAGCGACGGGAATTTTTCCGGGTCACTGCCCCGCTGGCGCCGGAGTTCTGGTGCCATACCGTGTGGCCGGATGGCCGGAAAACGCGTCTGCGCCTGCAGGATCTGTCGCTGGGCGGGATCGGTGTGCTGGTGGACGAGGCACTGCCGGAAGGATTGCAGAATGGCGACAGTTTCAATCAGTTTCGCGTGGAGCTGGGTGAGTATGGTCATTTTGAGGTGCCGGTTAAGCTGCTGCACATCGGCGAACGCACTGTCGTGACGCATAAAAATGAAACCCGCGTGACGCCCCGTCTCAGCTTCCGGTTTGCCACGCTGAACCCAACGCAGGAGCGACAGCTTCAGCAGATTATCTTCTCCCTTGAGCGACTGGCCCGCGATAAATCGACCCGATTCCAGTAACTGCTTTCCGGATGCGTGCCCCCAGAGGGCCGCATCCAGGCTATGCTTCCTGCTTGATTTCTTTTAAACCGGAACCCAGCAAGGAGACCTTCCCCAATGGAAAACTGGCTCTCATCACGTCATTTTCACTCCCTCTTTTTTAACCAGACGTTCTGGCTCAACAGCGCTATCGTGGTGGTCGCCACCCTGGTGATCTACTGGGTGCTGCGCACCCTGATTCGCTTTATCTCCAACCGGATTGCCCTTTACAGCGAACACCGTCACGTTCGTGTCACTGCGATCCTGGTGGAGATCCTGCGAAGCACCAGCCAGACCCTGCTGCTGATCTTTTCGCTGCTGATCGCCCTGAAATTTGTCGATCTGCCCGCCTCATGGAGCGCCACCATCGCCCACGGCTGGTTCCTGGCGCTGATTGTGCAACTCGCCCTGTGGATCGACAGCGGCATCCGGCTGTGGCTGAAGAGCCTGATGCGCGATCCGCTGCACGTGCGTAATCCGGTGACCACGGTGATCCTCGGGATTCTGCTGCGGGTCGTGGTCTGGATCATGATGTTCCTCGCCATTCTGTCGAACATGGGTATCAATATTACCGCACTGGTCGCCAGCCTCGGGGTCGGCGGTATCGCCATTGCACTGGCCATTCAGACCGTGCTGAGCGATGTGTTTGCGTCACTGGCGATTGGTTTTGATAAGCCTTTTGAGCATGGCGATTTTATTGTCTTTGGCGACATTGCCGGTTCCATCGAGCATATCGGCCTGAAAACGACCCGGCTGCGCAGCCTGAGCGGAGAGCAAATCGTCTGCTCAAACACCATTCTGTTGCAGCAGACCATTCACAACTACAAGCGTATGCAGCAGCGCCGCATCGTCTTTAAGTTTGGCATCAGCTACGCCACCCCGTCGGAGCAGGTTCGGGAGATTAGCCCGCTGGTTAAGGCGATCATCGAGGGTGTGGAGACCACGCGTTTTGACCGCGCCCACTTCCTGGCGTTTGAGGATTCGAAGCTGACGTTTGAAGTGGTCTATTACGTGCTGGATGCGGATTACAACAAATATATGGATATTCAGCAGGAGATTAACCTGCAGCTGATGGCGGCCATGGAAGCGCGCAATATTCGCTTCGCCTTCCCGATCCGTCAGGTCGAGTTCAGCGGCGGCAATCTGCCGCCGGTGGATCTGGTTGCCGTGGAGAATGATAAGGGCGAGGTACGTCAAATGGCGCGCTGAAGTGTTGCCTGGCCTCAGGGGGTTTCAGGCCAGGCAATCCGTCACGCCGCTGCGCCGGACCGCGCTTAACGCGGCTGAAAACGGCAGCGGGCAACAGCATCGAGCCAGCCTTTGTAGTTTTCCTGCATAGCGTGCGCGCGCGCGTCACGGGGCAGGATAACGCTGCCCCCCTGCAGCGCCTGCATATCACTGCCCTGCTGCCACCATCCCAGCACTTTGCCGGCCAGCAACGCTGCGCCCAGGGCGGAGACTTCGGCGGTGGGCACCCGGTAGAGCGGGCGCTGTAACACATCGGCCTGTAGCTGCATCAGCCAGCTGTTTTCCGTGGCGCTGCCATCCACACACAGCGCCGGAAGCTGCTGACCGCTCGCCTGCTCCATCGCAAAAAAGACATCGGCGATTTGCCAGACGATCGACTCCAGCGCCACCCGCGCCAGCACCGCGGGGGTGGCGGCATCCGTCAATCCGCACACCATGCCGCGCGCCTGTAAATCCCACCAGGGCGCGCCCAGTCCTGAGAGCGCCGGGACGAAGTAGATGCCCTGATTGTCATCGCAGCCCTGCGCCAGTGCGGTCAGTTCACGTGGGTCCTGCACGCCGAGCAGCTTACCCAGCCAGGCCGCGCCTGAGCCGGTGTGGGTAATATTGCCTTCAAAGGCATAACGCAGCGTACCGTCGTGCCAGGCCACGGTAGTGCTGAGGCCATTTTCGGTCAGTAACGGCGTCGCCATAGACATCATCAGGGAGGAGCCGGTGCCGTAGGTGGCTTTTACGACTTCAGCGTCTCCGCGTCGCTGCGCCTGCAGGGCGGCATGCGAATCGCCGATGCGCGCCAGAATGGGGGTGCCCGGCGCTAAGCCGGGAATGGTGTTCACCGCCACCACACCCTGCTCACTGGCGGAGGCGATGATGCGCGGCAGCGCGGCTCGCGGCAACTGAAACAGCGTCAGCAGCTCGTCGTCCCAGTCGTTCAGGTGCAGGCTGTAGAGCTGCGTACGGGCGGCATTAGCATGATCGGTCACAAAGCATTCGCCCGCGCTGAGCTGCCAGCTGAGCCAGCAATCAACCGTGCCGATGCAGAGCTCGCCGGCTGCGGCCCGTGCCGCGCCATCGGGAATGGCAGCCAGCATCCCGGTCAGCTTCGCCGCCGGAAACATCGGATCGACGGCCAGCCCGGTCAGGCCGCTGATCCGGGGGGCTTTGCCTGCCTGGTGCAGATCGCGACAGAACGACTCAGAACGGCGATCCTGCCAGCTTACCAGCGGCGTCAGTGGCTGCCCGTCGCGCCGCTGCCAGATCAGCACCGACTCCCGCTGATTACTGATCGCGACGGCGGCGACAGGCGCGCCCCCGCATGCCGCCAGACACCGGGTGATCGCCTCCCTCACCGCCTGCCAGATTGCCATCGGGTCCTGCTCAGCCAGCCCCGGCTGGGGATGGTGCAGGGTTAAACTCTGGCTGCCACGCGCCACCACCCGCCCGGCACGATCAACCGCTATCGCCTTGGCATTGGTCGTGCCTTCATCGATTGCCAGAATCAGAGGTCCCGCCATGTTCACACTCCTGCGCAGATGCGCGCTGCACTCTTCACCACGCTGCTGGCGTCAATGCCGTGACGGGCCCGCGTGGCGGCCCGATCGCCGGCAATCGCATACTCCCCATCGGCAATGCCGAGCCGGACCAGCGGAATGCTGCAGCCGCCTTCTGCCAGCACTTCCGCGACCAGGCTGCCGACACCGCCATTGACGTTATGCTCCTCCACGGTCACAACCGCCGGATAGTGATTTAACAGGTTGCGCAGCTGTTGGGTATCACAGGGTCGAATCGATGGAACCGCGATCACGCCCGCTGAAATACCCTGCTCAGCCAGTTGCGCAGCGGCGTGAACCACCTCATGAACTGTGGATCCCATCGCCACCAGGGCGATGTCGCGGCCTTCACGTAACAGGTCGATCGCGCCGGGTCTGAAGCGGTAGGTGTCATCATGCAGCTGCGGCAGATCTTTGCCATCAAGGCGGATATAGACCGGGCCGACGTGCTCCAGGGCGTAATCAATAATCTGACGACACTCCAGCGGACAGGACGGTGCATAGATCTCGATGTTGCCAAAGCCGCGCATCACGGCGATATCGTCAATGCTGTGATGGGTGCTGGCTAACGGGCCATAACTGGCACCGGCATTCAGCCCGAACAGTTTGACGTTGGTGTTGTTGTAGCAGACGTCGACTTTTACCTGCTCATTGGCGCGTGAAACCAGAAATGGCGCGGCGTTGCAGGTCACGGCGATTTTGCCGCCCAGCGCCAGGCCTGCTGCCGTTCCCACCAGCGTCTGCTCCGCGATGCCGACGTTAATCAGCCGGTCGGGAAACGCCTTGATAAAAGGCGCGATTTTGGCGGTGGAGGTGGAGTCCGCGACCACCGGTACCAGATCGACGCCGCGATTCACCGCGTCGATAAAGGCCGTAACCATGACGTTTGCCAGGTGTTGTGCATTACTCATCTTTCAGTTCCTCCAGTGCCAGCGCGATCTCTTCGCCTTTCGGCACCCGGTGATGCCACTCCGCCTTGCTCTGAATAAAGGAGACGCCAAAACCTTTCTCGGTATGCGCCACAACCACCTGCGGCTTGCCGTTCTGCGGCAGGTTTTCAAGGGTGCTGACGACCGCCGCCATCGCATTGCCGTTACATTCGCTGACCTCCAGCCCGAAAGCGCGCCATTTTTCCGGCAGCGGGTCCGTGTTCATGATGTCCCGGGTGGCGCCCGCCAGTTGCAGTTTGTTCTTGTCATTGATGATGATCAGATTGTCGAGCCCATAGTGCGCCGCCACCAGAGCGGCCTCCCAGTTGCTCCCTTCCGCCAGTTCGCCGTCACCGGTCACGACAAAGATGCGGCGGGAACTGCGATCTTTTTTCGCCGCGAGGGCGATGCCTACCGCCACCGGCAGGCCGTGCCCCAGCGCACCGGTATTCAGCTCAACGCCCGGTGTCTTCTGGCGCACCGGGTGGCCTGGCAAAGGAGAGTCAGCGTGCTGATAGGTGGTAAGCCACTCCGTCGGAAAATAGCCCGCTTCCGCCAGTACGCAGTAGTAGCCCCCTACCGCATGCCCTTTGGACTGAATGTAGATGTCGCGATCGTTATCTTCTGTGCGATCCGGTGCGCAGTTCAGAATACGGAAGTAGAGCGCGGTCAGGATCTCGACCTGTGACAGGTCAGCACCGGTGTGCCCGCCTGCCGGACTGCCCGCGTTAAGCTGGATAATGCGGCGGCGTATCGCCCGCGCCCGGCGTTCAAGCTCATCGACTGAAAGATTGAAAGGGTTCATGTTCTACCTCTGAATTTTAAATCGACCGTGAATATATATTCACGATGGGTAAAAAAATTAACCGTTAACGTATCCGGTCCGGAATCGGCCGCCTGTCATCCTGTATAAATGCGTCGTTAAACAGCGTGTCAGATCGGTTCATCACCTGACGGCTATCTCCATCCCCCCATGATCCCTACAGCCTGACAACCGGCACGATAGGGACAAAAGGGCCTGCTCACGAATTTCAATGAATATATATTCAATGACGATTTTATATGCATAATGACTATGCGCCTCTGCTGAGGCATCGTCCAACAGGCGATCGTCAAAAAGCGAAAACGATCACAAATTCGCCTGCGTTGTGATTTTGATGATCCTGGTTAACAATACCGGGCAGACTCTGAGAGGGAAAACTGATGGCCAAACAGGATGAACAGCGACTGATGGTGAAGATCGCCACCCTTTACTATATCGAGGGGCTGAAGCAGTCGGAGATCGCGCAGTCGCTGTCCCTGTCGCAGTCCTTTGTCTCACGCATCCTTAATCGCAGCGTAAAAGAGGGCGTGGTCAAAATCAGCGTTGTGCCGCCGGCCAATGTCTATCCTGAGCTGGAAAAAGCGATTGAGCAGACCTACCACCTGCCCCAGGCGATTGTGGTTGATGTGCCGGACCAGGCTTCTCCGCTGCAGATCAAACAGGCGATTGGATCGGCGGCAGCGCACTATCTCGAAACCCGCCTGCGCAACGATGAACTGATTGGCATCTCCTCCTGGAGCGGCACCATCCGGGCGATGGTCGATGCGCTGCATCCGCTCAACATCGCCTGCAAAGGGGTTATTCAGCTGCTGGGCGGGGTTGGCGCTAACGGCAATGTGCAGGCCACCATTCTGACGCAGAATCTGGCGGCGCTGCTGAACTGCCCCGCCTGGCTGCTGCCGTCACAGTCAATCGAACATTCGGTCAGCGATCGCCAGCGGCTGTCAGCCAACGCGGAGGTAGCGGAGGTACTGGATCAGTTTGAGCAGGTCGATCTGGCGATTGTCGGTATTGGCGACCTTGAGCCGTCAGCCCTGTTGCGCAATTCAGGCAACTACTACGATGGTGAAATGCTGCAGACCCTGGCGGCACGCGGTGCCGTGGGGGATATCTGCCTGCACTACTTCGATGCCTGCGGACAGCCGGTGCTGCAGCCGGAAGAAGATCCGGTGATCGGCATGGAGCTGGCGCAGGTTAAGCAGTGCCCGCAGGTCGTGGGACTGGCTGGCGGACGCGAGAAAGCGCCGGCGATTCGTGCGGCGCTGCTGGGCGGCTACATCAAGGTGCTGATCGTTGATTATCCGACGGCGCGGCTGCTGCTCGCGCCGTAGGGAGTGCGCCCGCTGCGATGCCGGGGCGCTTTCCGGTCAGATCGTGCGATAGGCGGTGGTAACCTTCCACAGATAGCGTGGAGCCTGCGCCGCCGGATGTTTGTTCTGGACATGCTGGTAAAACTCATCCGGTGACATCGCATTGATCATCGCAATGGCACGATCGCGGTCGCGGGAGAAGGTTCGCAGCAGCGCACCGGCACCGTTGGCATAGGAGACGATGGTGGCATAACGCAGCGTCAGCGGATCGCGAATCCCTGACAGAGCGGAATCCTGCAGGATGCGGATATAGGCGGTGCCGATATCAATATTTTTAGCCGGATCGCGCAGTTCGGCATTCGATGGCTGACCGCGGCGACCCTGCGTCCGGTAGACTTCACGCCCGGCGGTCGAGGCTTTGATCTGCATCAGGCCCACCGCATTCGAACGGCTCACCACGCCAGGATTTCCCCCCGACTCGACACTGATAATGGCGCTGATAAGCTTCTCATCAACGCCATAATGACTGGCGGCATCTTCGGTAAACATTGACCATGCGCTGTTAACGCTGGAAGGCGGTGCCTGAGTGAGAGGCGTATTACGCTGTTTCACTGCGTGGTGCGGTGGCTCGCTGGCACAGCCGGTCAGGAGTAACGCTGAGAGTATAAGGTGTCGGATTTTCAGCAATTTTTCGTCTCATAGCGGTAGTGGCGAATGCTATCATACCCAGACAGCCTGAGAGCAAAATTACCGTTTATCCTAAATGCACGAAAAAGCGGCCCGTGTCGTGACTTCAGGGGTGTATTTCGTCATCATCGCCTCAGGTCAAGGGCGCTAACAGCAGGAAAGTATGATGATTTCACGTTCAGTTCGTCTTATCTCCCCCTCCGGTTACTGTCACAATCAGCCTGCGGCGCTGTGCGGCATTGCGCGACTGCGCGAGGCGGGCCATCGGGTAGAGAATGAGCAGGTCATTACCCGGCGTTTTCAGCGCTTCGCCGGGACAGACGCCGAACGGCTGGCGGATATTAACCAGCTTGCCACACTCAGCACGCTGCCCGATGTGGTGCTGGCGGTGCGCGGCGGTTATGGTGCCAGCCGGTTACTGGAATCGATCGACTATGTCGGCCTGCAGCGTCGCCTGCTGAATCAGCCGCTGGCGCTGTGCGGGCACAGTGATTTCACCGCCATTCAGCTGGCGCTGCTGGCGCAGGTCGGCTTAATCACCTTCAGCGGTCCGATGCTGGCCGGCAACTTCGGTGCCGCGACCTTATCTGAATTTACCCTGCATCACTTCTGGCAGGCTCTGACATCACCTACAGTAGACGTGGCATGGCAGAGCGAAACGCCTGATGAGGGTGAGTGGCAGGGGACGCTGTGGGGCGGTAATCTGGCGATGCTCTGCTCGCTGACTGGCACGCCGTGGATGCCACAGATTGAAAACGGCATTCTGGTTATTGAGGATGTGAATGAACATCCGTTCCGCATAGAACGTATGCTGATTCAGCTGCAGCAGAGCGGCATTCTGGCGCGCCAGCGGGCGCTTGTTACCGGCAGCTTTACCAGCACCGCACTGACAGAGTATGACAACGGGTTTGACTTCAGCACCGTCTGGCAGCGGGTGCGTGAAACCACCGGCCTGCCGGTGATCAGCGGTCTGGATTTTGGTCACGCGGCTGACACCGTGACCCTGCCCCTGGGGGCCAGCGCACGATTAGCGGTCCGTCAGGGCCAGGCCAGTTTACAGGCAAGCGGGCATCCCGTTCTGCGGGAATAAAGAACGTTTCAGGAGATCGACATTGAAGCCGTTGTATGACGATTTGTGGATCTCAACCCCGGAATTTCCGGTGGAAGATGCCGTTAATGACCTGATGATGCATGGCTTTATGCTGCGTCACCCTCGCGGTAATCTGCTGATTGGCCGCGTAGAAAATCCGCTCGATCATGAAGTGCTGGCCGATAGCGGTGGCGTGATCCGCCACTATCTGACCCACTGGCACGAGTCTGCGCCGGGGGCGGCGGTGATCCAGCAGCGCTTCAGCAGCGCACTTTACTGCCATAGCCGGTCACTGGGCCCCATCAGCCGCTTCGCGGAGCCTGATGACACCTTTTCGCAGCAGGAAACGCACTTCGGGGATTTTCATCTGCTGCCGACGCCGGGGCACACGCCGGGCAGCAGCAGTTACCTCTATACCTCGCCGCTGGGGCTGACCTATCTGTTTGTCGGGGATACGGTGACGCGGTCGCACGATAACTGGATTACCGTGCTGGTGCCGGACAGTAATCCCGCGGAGCTGAGTCAGACGCTGGAATTGTACCGTTCGCTGCGTCCCGACGTGGTGCTGATGAGCACCACGCGCGGACATCTCTCGTGGAAAAAGGTCACCCTGCAGAGCTGGCTGGCGGCGATCGATGAAGCTGAGCAGCACCCGCTCGATCTGCGTCAGCAGCCGCTGTTCTGATTACAGCGTTTTCGTCAGATAGTGGCGCTGGTGGTGGCGTGGATAGTTATCCAGGCTGAAACGCAGCGTATAGCCAAGCTTTTCATAAAACGGTCGCGCCTGAAAACTGGCGGTATCCACCTGGGCAAAGCGGCAGCCGCGATCCCGCGCCTCCTGCTCGGCGGCCTGAATCAGCGCGCTGCCCGCCCCCTGCCCGCGCAGTGCCTCACTGACACACAGCATATCAATCCGCAGCCAGTTTCCGGCCGTTGACCCGGTCAGACCCGCCAGCTTTTTGCCCTGCTCATCACGGATAAAGACGCCAATCGAGCGGATCTCATCCACATTAATAAACTTACGGTTGAAGGCGGTCAGACCCAGTCTGACCTCATCCAGATCCTGTGCGGTAACCGTGTCGGTAATTTCAGGTTTCATCGTGGCTTCCGGTGTCAGGTATCAGGTGTCAGAGCGCGCTCTGTCGTCGTAACGCTCCAGCGTCAGTGCATCCACATCGCGTTTTTCACTGCGGCTGCAGGGCAACAGTTTATCGCTACCGCGATAAACAAAGAAGGTCGCCTGGGTGCGCTGATTCACAATCAGCTGATCGCCATTGCGAAAGCGGGTAATCGCCACTTTGTCGCCCGCCTCCAGACGGGTACGCTGCTGGCCTGCGGCAATCTGGAAGTGTCCGGGAGGCCACATCAGGGTGGATAATCCATATTCGGCGCGTGAAATGGTCATGGTCGCCCGACCGGGACAGGTGAGCTGAAATTCAGTTTCGCTCCATGCGGGCGCGACGTGGCAGGCCATCAGGCCCAGAGCAATCAATGCTGCCTTCATGCTGTGTCTCCACTGAAGAGGATTTCTACAGGAATGAATAGCTTAACATATCCCTGCCCCCTGATGAGGCACGGGCGCGTCGGGAACAAGACCACGAAAAGATAGAATCGGGGTGAGAAAAAGCGGAAAGTTGAGAAAAGATAAAGTAATCCGGTCAGCATATCGGCGCCGCATGCTGACCGGATAACGGTTATTCGGCGGCAACCTCTGCGGCCACCAGCATCAGCGCCAGCCCGGCATTCTCGCTGTCATACGCCTGCATCGCTGCGCGAATACGCTCGGAGCAGGCAACGACCTGTTGCTTCTTATCGGCATCTAACTGGTCAATCGCGTGGCGAATAATCATTAGACTGGCTTCTTCTTCTTTCATCATTTATCCCTGGATTTGCCTAAGTGGTGCGCAAAGGAGCCAAGAATACCGTTTATTGATAAGCAAAGTCACCCTTTTACATTCCTGTTGCTTAACGATTAAACAAATCGCAAACAGGAAGCGCAGCGGAAACTGCTATGATTAACAGAATGATGGCCTGGCAGAAGAGACGCCACGCCACGACACGCCCAGGGATTGAAGCAGGTAGAAAATCATGATGCGACTCAGCATTTTTATCCTCATCACCATACTGACTGGATGTTCATCTGGCCCGAAAGGGGTCGACTGTCCGGGTGAGGTTTCGACAATTTATGGTCAGCCGATGGGGCAAACGCAGGGACGGATTTTTGATCTGGTCAGCGCCTTCACCGTGACCCGGGATGACGTCAGCGTGGAGAGTGGGCCGCTGCAGTCGCTGGATCGCTTTAAATATGTCCCCTCCGCCGTGACGCGGGAAGGCTACTATGCGCAGCGCCTCTCTGATAAGCAGTTCCGGCTGATCAATCCCTACCAGGATACCCAGATCACCTGGACCTGTCCGTAAGGGGTGAATCCTGCTGCCAGATGGTTTATTGTCAGGAAACGTCAAGCAGCAGGTTTCCCCGATGGAAAAGCGTCTGGATAACAACGGTTATATCGACTTCCCCTTTCCGGCCACCCGCAATGCGGATGGCTCTGTCAATCCGTGCGGCATTGATTTAACGCTGGAAACCAGCCGGCTGGAGGAGATTGCGGTCCTGAACCGCTCAGAAAACCTGCGCCGTCTGGTCGAAGAGGTCAATCTGCAGGAGGGGCTGTTTATGACGCTCGCCTGCGACTGGCAGCAGCAGGCCGATGCGGTCTGTGGCTTTATCGATGTGGCCTTTCGTCCCGATCTGCCGCAGCACGGTCACGACGAGGCACTGACGCTGGAAGCGCATTTCATCCGCTACCTGGCCGGGCAGGAGAAGCAGCATAACCTGCCTGCGGAAACGCTGGTAAATTATGCCCGCTCGGTGCTCGACTGGAGCTGGTCGCCTCTGCGCCAGCGTCAGCGCGACTATGAAAAGATCACCGTTCAGTTCTATTGTCCGCAGGCTGACGACGCCGAATGGTGTTTCGATCACCTGCGTCATTTTCTGGTGAGCGTTTATCCGGCCTGCGTCACGGCCCGCTCACGCTGATCCCCCTGGCATCCGGAGTCGCTATGCGTTCTGCTGCACTGTCTGCTGTTACCCTCTTCTGTTCGCTCTTTTTCGCCACGTCTGCCCTGGCCGATCGCTGCCAGCAAATTCGCGCCGGTCTTGATATCGGTTCCGGCACCACCAAAATCGCGGTGGCCCGCGTCAATGTCTGCCAGTCGCGCATTGAAAAAGTGCTCTATCAGGATCAGCGCGCCGTCGCCTGGAACGATGCGCTGGCACATGCTCCCGACAATCAGCTCACCCCGGCGATCGCCCGCCAGGGCGCCGCGGCGCTGCAGCAGCTTCTGGCCCATGCTCAGCGCTTTCATCCTCAGCGCATCAGCGGCGTGGCGACCGCCGTGTTTCGCAACGCCCGCAATGGCCAGGCGGTCATTGACGATCTGCAGCGGCAGACCGGGGCGCAAATCAGCCTGATCTCACAGCAGCAGGAGGCGAAGCTCGGCTTCCTCTCCGCCAGAGCCGCGCTGAACGATCCCGCGATCCGTGATGAGCAGTTGCTGGTCTGGGATATTGGCGGCGGATCGATGCAGATGACCGCCTGGCGACAGCAGGCCGGTCAGCCGGTAGCTGACATCTATCAGGGGAAGCTGGCTTCCGTGACGCTGAAAAACTTTATCCTGCGCGTGCTGAAGAACAGCCCGGATGCCCCATCACCCAACCCGATTGGCTCCTGGCGGCAATCTGTGCTGCGTTTCGTGCAGTTTTATGCCACTAACGAGGTCAGCCCGCAGATCAAACAGGATGTGGCGGGTCGCCGGGTCATCGGTATTGGTGGTGTGCACGGGTTCTCCATCCGCAATCAGTTACCGGGCAGACCCCATCACTACACCCTGGCAGCATTGCGCCAGCTCTCTCAGCAGCAGGTCTGGAAGGGTGACAGTGAACTGTCTGGCGACTATCGCGCCACGGACGTCAGCAACCTGTTGCTGGTTGAAGGCTATATGGAGGCGCTGAAAATCAACGAGGTGACCATCGTGGAGGCCAGTCTGCTCCAGGGCGTGCTGCTGCAATAGCCCTGTCTCTGCTCTGCTTCGCCTCCGGCTGAGCCGCTGACACCGCGCCATTAACAGCCGGACATAATTTTTTAGCCTCTGATTTGCCTCTGACGGAGCAGGATTCACTATCTTTGCTACGCTTTGAGTGTCTCACTTAAAACCAAGGAGCAACAGATGTCAGGAAAAATCGAAGATAAAGTAAAAGAAGCCGCTGGCGCAGTTCAGGAACAATGGGGCGCAGCAACCGGCTCTTCTGAGCATCAGGCTAAAGGCGCCGCGCGCCGTTATGCCAACCAGGCAAGCTACGCGGCACGCGATGCTGCTGACTGCATCAAGGATCAGGTTCAGTCTAATCCTGTTGCCGGTCTGGCTGTTGCAGCAGGCGTTGGTGTTATCCTCGGCTTTCTGCTGGGCCGCAAGTAATCCTGCAGAACGTCAGCAGAACGGAAGCCGGTGGCTTCCGTTTTTTTTCGCTCACAGCGACGTGCCGCTGAGAAACATCTGAAAAATAACCCTTTTCAGGCCAGATCGCGGTCAGTCACTATGATTAAGTGAGCTTCCCTTTTTCTGACAACATCAAGGTGACCTTATGAAAACGATTCCTGCCCTGCTGCTCGTTGCAGCAACGCTGACCTCTCTGGCGGGCTGCTCACACCAGAGCAGCGCGATTAAAGAAGATGGACGTCCTCATGCGCCAAGCGGTCAGGCCTCACCAGGCGGCACGCTCGGCTCCGGCCCGGTGGGTCAGCCTCAGTCCTGATTCCCGGCCCCGGCTCTGACGCCGGGGTCTGTTTTTAGTGCGCGGCATTAACCGATAGCGCGCATAAAATAATGTCACTCATTGTTATCCTGCTATTAGTTATTACTGCAATTAACATCACATACAAAATAGAATAATTTTTTAAGATTCATCCCAGTCCGTTTCAATAAACCCCTACTCTCTTTACGCAATCCTGTAAATATACCCTGAATAAACAACACAGAAATTGTGGAAACAATTTAAACAGATCCTCTACAGCGTTTAAAAAAACATTTCCGTAATGAACTTTCTCGCTGAAACTATTCTCTAATCACGCATAATGATTTTTGTTTAATATAATTGATACGTGAAAGAGAATTGAGACGTGAAGAAAAAAAAGATTTATCTGATAGACCGCCTTTTAACGCTTTATTCTCGATTTTCCGGCAGAAGACAACCGCAGGCCCTGCAGCAGCTGAACCCGGAGACCGTGGTCATCTATTCCACCACCGCGCTGGGCGATTTCCTGATGAATACGCCCGCTATCTGGAGCCTGAAAAAACGCTTTCCTGCCAGTAAATTTATTCTGGTCTCCAGCCTGAAAAATAAGGATCTCGTCAGCCGCTACCCCTGGTTCGATAAGATTTATATCTGGGATAACAAACTGGCAAATTTTCTGCCGTTATTTTTCAAACTGCGTCGCCATAAACCAGAACTGTCCGTCATATTACACGCGCATTTCCCCTACGATATTATGAGCTCGGTACTGACCGGCAGTCAGGCTATTTTACGCGACCATTACGGCAGCGAATCGCCGGTACTGAATAAATATCTCGACCACTATTCGGGTTATTTCGACGACCACACCATCAAGCGTAAGCTGAAATTAATTGAAGCACTGGGCGCAGAGACGCAGCAGACCCGGATGCATCTGCCAGCGCTGAATAGCAGTGCCACGGCAAACGCGTCGCATCGCCGCATCGGGTTTCAGCTTGGGGCATCGAAAGATATCCGCCGCTGGCCGCTGGAGTCGTTCAGTCAGCTGGCCACCGCCCTGCTTGCGCGCTGGCCCGACAGTGAAATCGTTGTGACCGGTACAGCGGCTGAGCAACCGCTTGAGCAGGCGTTTATCGCCAGCCTGCCGCCGCACTGCCGGAAAAATGTGACGCCAATGGCGGGCAAAACAAATCTCAGTGGCCTGATTACCCTGATCCGCTCGCTGGATCTGCTGGTCACCGGCGATACCGGCCCGCTGCACATCGCCGTGGCGGCGCAGACTCCGACCGTCAGCCTCTTCTCCACCGCTAATCCACGCTATACCGGCCCCTGTCAGGACAGCGATCGCCACATTATCATTCACCGTCCGGATAAGACGGCGACGCAGCATCCCATGGCGTCGATTAAGGCGGAAGAGGTTGAGCAGGCCGTGGCGCAACTGGTGGGATAATGAACCGCTTATCTACCGCCATTATTACGCTGATTGAATATCATAATCAGCCGACCCCGCTGGGCTGGTTCCGCAGAGTGGACCGGCCGGGTTTTCACCTGCAACAGCTTCCGCTGAATGAGGTGGAATTTGCGCTGCTGATGAGCGACTTTTTTCTCACGTTTAACGTCAGCGCCGACCATTATGATGAGTCCCGCTATTTTCCGGCAGCGCAACGGCGACGCTTGGCTTTCACTACCGGATTCAGAGCCGGCGCTGAACCGGCTTACCGCCCTGTCACCGTCGCGATGCTGTCTGAGGCGGCCAGCCGGGGATGCTGGCCTGACGAGGATGACTGAATCAGGGTATGGACAACGGCGTCATAGACTTCACAGCTGTTCAGCGCGTTAACATTCCGTGACGCGGGCTGCAGCACCTGATAATTCACCTGCCAGGGATGCCAGCACGCCGGGTCGCTGTCGCCGAACAGCGCCACCACCGGCAATCCCAGCGCCGCACCGATGTGCATCGCCCCGCCATCACTGCTCACGAGCCCCTGACATAACGACATCGCCGCGATCAGTTGCGGCAGGCTGGTTGTTGACACCGCTCTGATTGGCAGGTGCGGACAGAGCGCCATGATGTCTGCGGCTTTTTCATCATCACCCGGATGACGCGGATTATCGCGACTGCCGGGTGACCACAGCAGCATGATCTGGCAGGGGTGGTGAGCGGCAATCTTCTCAGCCAGTCCGGCAAAACGTGTCGCTTCCCACTGCTGGCTCGGCTTACGGGCGCTGATTTGCAGCGCATACACCGGGAGGTCTCCATCAATCGCGTAAGTGTCGCGCAGGCTGGCGGCAAGAGCGGCGTCAGGCCGCAGCGTCAGTCTGCCCGGTCTGTTTTCACGGAGATTGAAGGGGCGTCCCAGGCTGAACAGCGTTTCGCTGATATGGCACGGCGACGGGTCGGGCGGTGGCAGCAGGTCGGTAATCAGAGGATGGGATTGCTCTCCCAGGGCGATAACTCTTGCCGGACGGAGGCTCTTTACCCATTTCAGGCCATGCTGATCCCAGCGGCTTTTCGCCAGTATCACCACCTCATAGCGTTGCTTTTTCAGGGTCAGCATCAGCTTCAGTCGCTGCAACAGGCAGGTCACTCTTCCCTGCCCTGACTCCCGATGATGCAGTTTGGTGTAAAAGAAGAGCTGCCGGATGTCGGGGTTATGCGCCAGCACAGGGGCGGCGTAGTTGTTCGTCAGTACATCGACCTGATACTGTCCCGACTGCGCCAGCGCACTGATGAGCGGCGTGGTCAGTAACGTGTCGCCAATATTATCCCTGCAAATAATTAAAACCCGCATGTCTGACATCCTCTGCGCACAGTCTGTGCTGGCTGGCTAAAAATAAGACGTCCCCGTTAACGCTCGCGGAATGCTAACGTAACGGTACAGTCAGCTGATTAGTCAGCGAAGTGTCAGATTGGTTCAACAGTTGCCATGTTGTTAAAATATGAGGCCGGGCAGAGCAGACGAATACGCTTAACGGGTTTGGGCAGTTAGCCGGTTTCCGGGCAGGGAGAGCGTCAGGATCATTCGGCCCGGCACAGAGTATGCCGGGCACGCAGTTTTCAGGACGGGATTAATGGAGCCTGTCGTCTAACAGCTCAAGGGCGACCCGATAAATCAGCCCAGGCTGGGCATCGGGTAACATCCGCTTGATTTTCTCCTCCAGGGCGCGGTTCGTGACGGCCTGATTATCCGCCAGTAATTCCAGCACAGCCTGACCGAACATCAGGCGACAGATATAAATCGCGTCTTTGGTATATTTTGCGTCCATAAATCCTCCTTATGAATGAGTGTTTACAGTAACGGGATTCAGACGCTGAAGAATGGCCGATGCAGGGGCGCTGCCTTTTTTTGCAGTGGCATCAGACAATCGGATTTACAGAAATATTAAAACGCGATGATGTCACTGAAGGGTCAGGTGAGACGGAGAAAGAGAAAAGCGTGGAACGCGGGCACAAAAAAGCCGGCACAGAGCATGACCCTGTGCCGGCCGCATCAGACATTACATATTTTCGATGATTGCGTCACCAAACTCTGAACATTTCAGCAGTTTAGCGCCATCCATCAGGCGTTCGAAATCGTAAGTCACGGTCTTGTTGGCGATAGCGCCTTCAACACCTTTAACAATCAGGTCAGCCGCTTCGAACCACTCCAGGTGGCGCAGCATCATCTCTGCCGACAGGATCACGGAACCCGGGTTCACTTTATCCTGGCCTGCATACTTCGGCGCAGTGCCGTGCGTGGCTTCAAACAGCGCACACTCGTCACCGATGTTGGCGCCAGGTGCGATACCGATACCACCGACCTGAGCCGCCAGGGCGTCAGAAATGTAGTCACCGTTCAGGTTCATACAGGCGATAACGTCATATTCAGCCGGACGCAGCAGGATCTGCTGCAGGAACGCATCCGCGATCACATCTTTAACGATGATCTCTTTGCCGGTGTTCGGGTTTTTGAACTTCATCCACGGGCCGCCGTCGATCAGCTCGCCGCCGAACTCTTCTTTCACTAACTGGTATCCCCAGTCTTTGAAAGAGCCTTCGGTGAACTTCATGATGTTGCCTTTGTGAACCAGAGTCAGTGAATCACGATCGTTGGTGATGGTGTATTCCACTGCCGCACGCACCAGACGCTTGGTTCCCTCTTCGGAGCATGGCTTAACGCCGATACCGCACTGCTCAGGGAAGCGGATTTTCTTCACGCCCATCTCTTCGCGCAGGAACTTGATCACTTTGTCCGCTTCGGCAGAGCCCGCTTTCCACTCGATACCCGCATAGATATCTTCGGAGTTTTCACGGAAGATCACCATGTCGGTCTCTTCAGGACGTTTAACCGGGCTTGGCGTGCCTTTGTAGTAACGAACCGGACGCAGGCAGACGTAGAGGTCAAGCTCCTGACGCAGGGCCACGTTCAGTGAACGAATACCGCCGCCGACCGGGGTGGTCAGTGGACCTTTGATCGCAACGCGATATTCTTTGATTAAATCGAGGGTTTCCTGAGGCAGCCAGACGTCCTGGCCGTAGAGTTCGACTGATTTCTCACCGGTGTAAATCTCCATCCAGGAGATTTTACGCTCGCCGTTGTAGGCTTTCTTCACCGCCGCGTCGACCACTTTCAGCATGACCGGGGAAACATCAACACCGATACCGTCACCCTCGATGTAAGGAATGATCGGATTGTTTGGCACTGTCAGCTTGCCCTGATTCAGGGTGATTTTTTGACCTTCCGCCGGAACAACTACTTTGCTTTCCATTAACCTCTCCTGGGCGTTTGTTAATGATTTGTAAGATGCGCGTCAATACTACTTGAATATTTACGCCACGCCAATCACCGCAATTTCACGTTATAATGCGCCGAATGTTTCTGACTGCAAAGCCCATGCGAAAAACTTCTCAACGAATTCACCAGGATAAACGATTCAGCCGTCCGGCGCGTGATGCGCGACGTACGCCTGCCCGCCCTGCGGCCCCGCGCCGTGTGATTCTCTTTAACAAACCCTTCGACGTTCTGCCGCAGTTTACGGATGAAGCGGGCCGCCGCACCCTGAAGGATTTTGTTACTGTTGCCGGGGTCTATGCCGCAGGCCGCCTTGATCGTGACAGTGAAGGCCTGATGGTGCTGACCAACGACGGCGCCCTGCAGGCCGCGCTGACTCAGCCCGGCAAACGCACCGGCAAAATCTACTACGTGCAGGTTGAAGGCGCGCCACAGGAGGCGGATCTGCAGCCGCTGCGGGATGGGGCTAATCTGAAAGATGGCCCGACCCTGCCCGCTGGCGTGGAAAAAGTCGATGAACCCGAATGGCTCTGGCCACGCCAGCCGCCGATCCGCGAGCGTAAAAACATTCCGACGCAGTGGCTGAAGGTCACGCTGTATGAGGGGCGTAATCGTCAGGTTCGCCGCATGACCGCCCACATCGGCTTTCCTACCCTGCGCCTGATTCGCTATGCCATGGGTCACTACAGCCTCGACGATCTGGCCCCCGGAGCGTGGCGCGAGATCAGCACAGACCCTGTCTGACAACCGAACTTTCATAACCTCAGGTTAACAATTGCGGAGAAGGGATGTTTAAACCTCATGTTACGGTCGCCTGTCTGGTTCAGGCGGAAGGTGAGCTGCTGGTGGTGGAAGAGACCATCAACGGACGCGCTACCTGGAACCAGCCAGCCGGCCATCTGGAAGCGGATGAAACGCTGCATGAAGCCGCGGCGCGTGAACTCTATGAAGAGACCGGCATCGTGGCGCAGATGGACTATTTCATTGCGATTAACCAGTGGATAGCCCCCGACACCACGCCTTTTGTGCGTTTTCTGTTTGGGATCGATCTGCCGGAAAAAGTGGTGACGGAGCCACAGGACAGCGACATCGACTGCTGCTGGTGGCTGCCGCCAGCGCAGATTCTCACGGCATCTAACCTGCGTTCGCCGCTGGTGGCGGAGAGCGTCCGCCTGTGGCAACAGGGCACGCGCTACCCGCTTCATCTGATCAGCCCGTTCCGGTGGCCGTTTCACGAGGGTGCGCGTCTGCCTTCTGCATGATAGAATGCGCCGCCTGTTTTTTTATCGTAATGCGAGCGTGTCATGTCTGACAACAGCCAGAAAAAAGTGATCGTCGGTATGTCCGGCGGCGTCGATTCTTCCGTTTCCGCCTGGTTACTGCAGCAGCAGGGTTACCAGGTTGAAGGCCTGTTCATGAAGAACTGGGAGGAGGACGATGGCGAGGAGTATTGTACCGCCGCGGACGATCTGGCGGATGCGCAAGCGGTGTGCGACAAGCTGGGTATGAAGCTGCACAAGGTTAACTTTGCCGCGGAATACTGGGATAACGTCTTCGAGCATTTCCTCGAAGAGTACAAAGCGGGCCGCACCCCTAACCCCGATATTCTCTGTAACAAAGAGATCAAATTCAAAGCGTTCCTGGAGTTCGCGGCTGAGGATCTCGGCGCTGACTTCATCGCTACCGGTCACTATGTGCGCCGTCAGGATG
Source organism: Pantoea sp. GM_Pan_3 (assembly GCF_026541045.1). Taxonomy (NCBI): domain Bacteria; kingdom Pseudomonadati; phylum Pseudomonadota; class Gammaproteobacteria; order Enterobacterales; family Erwiniaceae; genus Pantoea; species Pantoea sp. GM_Pan_3. The sequence goes on from NZ_JALNVA010000001.1 coordinate 1,313,216, forward strand.
TCGCTGGCCAGAGCCAGCTGCTGCGCGGCCTGGATGGCAACAAAGATCAGAGCTACTTCCTCTACACCCTGAGCCACCAGCAGATTGCGCAGAGCCTGTTCCCGGTCGGCGAGCTGGAAAAGCCGGAAGTGCGCCGCATCGCTGAAGAGCTGGACCTGATTACCGCGAAGAAGAAAGATTCGACCGGCATCTGCTTTATCGGCGAGCGTAAATTCCGCGACTTCCTGGCACGCTATCTGCCGGCCCAGCCAGGCGAGATTGAAACCACTGACGGCCAGATCGTCGGTGAGCACCAGGGGCTGATGTACCATACCCTGGGACAGCGCAAAGGCCTGGGTATCGGTGGCCTGAAAGAGAGCAAAGATGATCCCTGGTATGTGGTCGACAAAGATGTGGCGCGGAACCGCCTGATTGTCGCTCAGGGCGGCGATCATCCGCGTCTGATGTCGGTGGGACTGATTGCGCAGCAGCTGCACTGGGTCGATCGTCAGCCGATCACCGCCCCGCTTCGCTGCACCGTAAAAACCCGTTATCGTCAGACCGATATCCCCTGTGAGATTATTCCTCACGGTGACGATCGGATTGAAGTGCGCTTCGATGAGCCGGTTGCGGCGGTGACGCCCGGCCAGTCTGCGGTCTTTTATCTTGGCGATGTCTGCCTCGGTGGCGGTATTATCGAACAGCGTCTGCCTTTCGTGACAGAGTAAGCGGGCGCAGCCCCTATTGATGACGCGTAAACAGGAGTAACCGTGGCGAAAAATTATCAGGAAATTACGCTGGCGCTGGCGGGCATCTGTCAGTCCGCGCATCTGGTGCAGCAGCTGGCTCAGCAGGGTCACTGCCAGCCAGAGGCGCTGACCGTTTCGCTGCGCAGCGTGCTGGATCTCAATCCTGACTCCACGCTGGCCGTGTTTGGCAACAATGAAGCCAACCTGCGTCTCGGACTGGAAACCCTGATGGCGGTGCTGAACAGCAGCAGTCGCCAGGGTGCCGGTGCCGAACTGACCCGTTACACCCTGAGCATGATGGTGCTGGAACGTAAACTCAGCGCCAGCAAGTCTGCCATGGCGACCCTGGCCCAGCGCATCAGTCAGCTGGATCGCCAGCTGGCGCATTATGAGCTGGAATCCGATACCATTCTCAGCGCCATGGCGGGCATCTATGTCGATGTCATCAGCCCGCTTGGCCCGCGGATTCAGGTGACCGGTTCCCCTGCCGTGCTGCAGAACAGCCAGGTTCAGAGTAAAGTGCGCGCTACCCTGCTGGCCGGTATCCGCGCGGCGGTGCTCTGGCAGCAGGTCGGTGGTGGCCGACTGCAACTGATGTTCTCGCGTCAGCGTTTGCTGCGTGAAGCGAAAACCCTCTTATCCCGGCTGCCACTGACCTACTAAGTCGGTGTGGCCAAACACTGCTAAATGATTCAGGAGTTGCACTGATGGAATTATCCTCTCTGACCGCCGTCTCACCTGTCGATGGTCGTTACGGCGACAAAGTCAGCCCGCTGCGTGCGATTTTCAGCGAATTTGGTCTGCTGAAATTCCGCGTTGAGGTTGAAGTTCGCTGGTTACAAAAACTGGCCGCGACCGCAGAGATCAAGGAAGTTCCTGCATTTGACGCTGACGCAAACGCTTTCCTTGATGCGATTGTCGCCGGTTTTTCCGAAGAAGATGCCGCGCGCATCAAAACCATCGAACGCACCACCAACCACGATGTGAAAGCGGTCGAATACTTCCTGAAAGAAAAAGTCGCCGACACGCCTGCGCTGCACGCCGTCTCAGAATTTATCCACTTCGCCTGCACCTCGGAAGATATCAACAACCTGTCGCACGCGCTGATGCTGGAAACAGCCCGCCGTGACGTGCTGCTGCCTTACTGGGCGCAGCTGATTGGCGCGGTGAAGGGTCTGGCCAGCGAATACCGTGATATTCCGCTGCTCTCCCGCACCCACGGACAGCCGGCAACGCCGTCAACCATGGGTAAAGAGATGGCAAACGTGGCGTACCGCCTTGAGCGTCAGTTACGTCAGCTGAAGCAGATCGAAGTGCTGGGCAAAATCAACGGCGCAGTGGGCAACTACAACGCCCACATTGCTGCCTACCCGGAAGTGGACTGGCACGCGCTGAGCGAGGATTTTGTCACCTCGCTGGGGATCACCTGGAACCCCTACACCACGCAGATCGAGCCGCACGACTATATCGCCGAGATGTTCGACTGCATCGCCCGCTTTAACACCATCCTGATCGACTTTGATCGCGATATCTGGGGCTACGTGGCGCTGAACCATTTTAAACAGAAAACCATTGCGGGCGAGATTGGCTCGTCAACGATGCCGCATAAGGTCAACCCGATCGACTTCGAAAACTCCGAAGGCAACCTGGGTCTGGCGAATGCAGTCATGCAGCATCTGGCCAGCAAACTGCCGGTGTCGCGCTGGCAGCGTGACCTGACCGACTCTACCGTGCTGCGTAACCTTGGCGTCGGCGTCGGTTATGCGCTGATCGCCTATCAGGCGACGCTGAAAGGCATCTCAAAACTGGAAGTGAACCGCGAACGTCTGCTGGACGAACTGGATCACAACTGGGAAGTGCTGGCGGAGCCGATCCAGACGGTGATGCGCCGTTACGGCATCGAGAAGCCTTATGAGAAGCTGAAAGAGCTGACGCGCGGCAAACGTGTGGATGCCGCCGGTATGCAGGCCTTTATCGACAGCCTGGCGCTGCCGGAAGAGGAAAAAGTGCGTCTGAAGCAGATGACGCCAGCAAACTATATCGGTCGCGCTGTCCGGATGGTTGACGATCTGAAATAATGCCCGCCGCAGACCGGCTCACTCCGGTCTGCGTTAACATCCTGTTTAATACATTTCGCGTATACTTTCTGCAGGTTGACTCAAACAGAGTGTAAGGACTTTCTATGCGTGTTCTGGTTGTTGAAGACAATGCCCTGCTGCGCCATCATCTCGCCGTCCAGTTACGTGACATGGGCCATCAGGTCGATGCCGCCGAAGACGCCAAAGAAGCCGACTATTTTCTTCGGGAACATCTGCCCGATATCGCGCTGGTGGACCTCGGCCTGCCGGATGAAGATGGCATGTCGCTGATCCGTCGCTGGCGCGGCGACGCCGTGCGCCAGCCCATTCTGGTGCTGACAGCCCGTGAAGGGTGGCAGGCCAAAGTCGAAGCGCTGGAAGCCGGTGCCGACGACTACGTGACCAAACCGTTTCATATCGAAGAGGTGGCCGCCCGGCTGCAGGCGCTGATGCGTCGCAACAGCGGTCACGCCTCGCAGATTATCGATATGGCCCCCTTTCAGGTCGATCTCTCCCGCCGGGAACTCACCGTCAATGAACAGCCGGTGAAGCTCACCGCCTTTGAGTACACCATCGTCGAGACGCTGATTCGTAACGCGGGCAAAGTGGTCAGCAAAGATTCGCTGATGCTCCAGCTCTACCCGGATGCGGAACTGCGTGAAAGCCACACCATCGACGTACTGATGGGCCGCCTGCGCAAAAAGATTTTAGCGCTGCACCCCACTGACGTGATCGCCACCGTGCGTGGCCAGGGTTACCGCTTTGATCTCTGACCATGTCCTGGTTTAATCGTTATCGCCCGATTTCGCTGCGCGCCCGCTTTCTGCTGGCCTCCGCAGCGATTGTTCTGTTCCTCTCCCTCTCTTACGGCATGGTCGCGGTGATTGGCTATGTGGTGAGCTTTGATAAAAACACCTATCGCGTCATGCGTGGTGAGAGCAACCTCTTCTTTACGCTGGCGCAATGGCATGACAACAAGCTCACCATCGCCCAGCCGGAGCGGATGACGCTCAACTTCCCGACGCTGGTGTTTATCTACGACGAGCGCGGCAAGCTGCTGTGGCAGCAGCGCGACGTTCCGGATATCCGCAAAAAGATCCGCCATGAATGGCTGCTGAAGCCCGATTTTTACGAGATTGACACCAGCAACCGCACCAGCATGCTGGCGATGGGGAACAACCTGAATGCGCAGCGACGCCTCAACGACTGGGATAACGACAGCAACGATACCTTTACCCACTCGGTGGCTGTCAACCGTTACGATGCCACCACCAATCTGCCTGCGCTCACCATCGTGGTGGTCGACTCGATCCCGCAGGAGCTTCAGCACTCGGACGTGGTCTGGTCGTGGTTCAGCTACGTGCTGGCCGCCAACCTGATCCTGATTGTTCCGTTGCTGTGGCTGGCCGCGCACTGGAGTCTGCGGCCAATCGGTGCGCTGACTCAGCAGGTGCGCGAACTGGAGACCAGTCAGCGCGAAAACCTGGACGACAATCCCCCACAGGAGCTGCGCAGCCTGGTGCGCAATCTCAATCTGCTGCTGACCAATGAGCGGCAGCGTTATACCCGCTATCGCACTACCCTCTCTGACCTGACCCACAGCCTGAAAACGCCGCTGGCCGTGTTGCAGAGTACGCTGCGCTCGCTGCGCAACGGCAAAGAGCTGACGGTGGAAGAGGCAGAACCGGTGATGCTGGAGCAGATTAGTCGTATCTCGCAGCAGGTCGGTTATTACCTGCACCGCGCCAGTATGCAGGCCGATCACAATCCGCTGCAGCGCGATCTGCATTCGGTCTCTGGCCTGCTCGACAGCCTCTGTTCGGCCCTGAATAAAGTCTATCAGCGTAAGGGCGTGGCGATTACCCTGGATATCTCTCCGGAGCTGACCTTTGTGGGTGACCAGAATGACTTTATGGAAGTGCTGGGCAACGTGCTCGATAACGCCTGCAAATATTGCCTGGAATTTATCGAAGTAAGCGCGTTTCAGAGCGACAAGGCGCTGCATCTCTATATCGATGACGATGGCCCGGGCATCCCTGAAAGCAAGCGCGACCTGGTGTTTGTTCGCGGACAGCGGGCCGATACGCTGCGTCCCGGCCAGGGATTAGGTCTGGCCGTGGTGCGCGACATTCTTGAGCAGTATGAAGGTAACGTCATCGCCTCCGGCAGTGCACTCGGCGGAACCCGCATGGAAGTGATCTTTCAGCGGCAGGAAGTCGAACATCGCCGCGAGTAGAAAAGCCGCCGGGCTGTTATACTTGCTGGCATTTACAGCCCTAAGCGGAACTCTTTTATGGACTATCAGCTCGATCTTAACTGGCCCGATTTTATTCAGCGCTACTGGCAGAAACGCCCGGTGGTGCTGAAGCGTGGCTTTAAAGACTTTGTCGATCCGATTTCACCGGATGAACTGGCCGGACTGGCGATGGAAAACGAGGTGGATAGCCGCCTTGTCAGCCGTCAGGATGGCAAATGGCAGGTCAGCCACGGCCCGTTTGAGAGCTACGATCACCTGGGCGAGAACAACTGGTCGCTGCTGGTACAGGCGGTCAATCACTGGCACGAACCCTCTGCTGCGCTGATGCGCCCTTTCCGTTTCCTGCCTGACTGGCGCATTGATGACCTGATGGTGTCGTTTGCTGTGCCTGGCGGCGGCGTCGGCCCCCATTTTGATCAGTACGATGTCTTCATTATTCAGGGAACCGGTCGCCGTCGCTGGCGCGTCGGTGAAAAAGTGCCGATGAAGCAGCACTGCCCGCATCCCGATCTGCTGCAGGTTGAGCCCTTCGACGCCATCATTGATGAAGAGCTGGAGCCGGGCGATATCCTCTACATTCCACCAGGATTCCCGCACGAAGGCTATTCGCTGGAGAACGCCCTGAACTACTCTGTCGGTTTCCGTGCCCCCAGTGGCCGCGAGCTCATCAGCGGCTTCGCGGATTATGCTCTGGCGAATGAGCTGGGCAGCCTGCGCTTCAGCGATCCGGATGTCCCGGCGCGTGAATGCCCGTCACAGATTCTGCCACAGGAGATTGAAGGTGTGCGTCAGCTGATGCTGGATGTCGTTAACCAGCCGGAGCATTTCGCGCACTGGTTTGGCGAATTTATTTCGCAGTCGCGCCATGAGCTTGATGTGGCCCCGCCGGAGCCGCCTTATCAGCCTGATGAAATTTATGATGCGCTGCAGCAGGGCGATGCCCTGAGCCGCCTGGGCGGCCTGCGTGTATTAACGGTTGGCGATGCGGTGTATGTCAACGGTGAGCGGGTCGAATGTTCACGCCCTGAGGTGATGGCGGTGCTGGCGCATCACTCCCGCATCACGCTGGATGATCTGGGTGATGCGCTGGATGATCCGGCAGTGCTGGCGCAGATCGCCGGTCTGGTGAATGCCGGGTACTGGTATTTTGGTGACGAATAACCGGTAGTCCGCTTCCGGAATCAGGCTCTCTGCCCCTCAGGTCAGAGAGCCTTCTCTCATTATCCCTTCTTCTGCGCCGCCAGTTCTGACAGACGCACAATCACTTCCACCGTTTTCGCCATGATGTTCAGCGAGGCGAACTCGTGCTTGCCGTGATAGTTGTAGCCCCCGGTAAAGATGTTCGGACAGGGCAGCCCTTTCCACGACAGCGACGACCCATCGGTGCCGCCACGAATCGGTTTCACCACCGGTTCAATACCGCAGTCACGCATCGCCTGCAGGGCCAGGTCAATGATATGCGGGAACGGCTCGACCTTTTCACGCATGTTGCGATAGCTGTTGGTGATCTCAACGGTGACGGAGCAGTCAGGATGCAGGGTTTTGTTAATCTCCGCAGCGATCTGCAGCAGCGTCTGTTTCCGCTGTTCAAAACTTTCCGTTTCAAAGTCACGGATGATGTAGAGCATCTCGGCGTGCTCGACACTGCCCTTGATCTGATGCATATGGTAGAAGCCCTCGTAGCCGTCGGTAAACTGCGGTTTCTCACGGGCCGGTACCGCCGCGTGGAACTGATTTGCCAGCTCCAGCGCATTCACCATCACCCCTTTGGCGGAGCCAGGGTGGACGTTGTTGCCGACGATGCGGACCGTGGCCGAGGCGGCATTGAAGTTCTCATATTCGAACTCACCCAGATCGCTGCCATCAATAGTGTAGGCCCAGTCGGCGGCGAAGCCTTCCACATCAAAGTGAGAGGTGCCGCGTCCGATCTCTTCGTCAGGCGTAAAGGCCACGCGGATCGCCCCGTGCGGCGTATCACTCGCCGCCAGCTGCGCCATCGCCGTCATAATCTCTGCAATGCCCGCTTTGTCATCCGCACCGAGCAGGGTTTTGCCGTCGGTGGTAATCAGCGTATGACCGATCAATTTGTGCAGCACCGGGAACATGACCGGCGACAGGATCTCATTGCCACTTCCCAGCGCGATGTCACCGCCGCGATAGTTTTCAATGATCTGGGGATTCACATGCTTCGCCGTGAAATCAGGCGACGTATCCATGTGGGAGATGAAACCGATGACCGGGGTGGGCCAGTCGACATTGGCAGGCAGCGTGCCCATAACACAGCAGTGATCGCTTAAGGTGACATCGACAAATCCCAGCGCCAGCAGCTCTTCCTGCAGCTGCCGTGCCAGCGTCCACTGCCCTTCGCTGCTGGGCACCTGGCGCGCCTGCGGCTTAGCCTGAGTTTCAACGGCCACATAACTTAAAAAGCGCTCAAGTAACTGTTCCATATCCCATCCTTTAAAAGTGCTGTGCGGTATTATTCACCGATCGGCCTGTCACAACGTTGCGTAAAATCATCAGCAGACAGGTTAGCGCTGTCGCTGACCTTCAGCAAAGTAATAAGCCCGAAAAAAACGCCGGATGACGAGATTGTTGCATCGGGGCAGACGTCGTCGATAACAACAGGGGCGGCCATCGCCGCCCCTGTTTATTTATAAAGACCGCGCAGTAGCTTATGCACGAACTCCGGCACCACTTCACTCGCCAGGCCGTAATGCCGCTCGGCAAACTCGTTGCCCACCTGGCTCGGCTCCAGGTTCAGCTCAACGGTATGCGCGCCCTGCAGTCTGGCTTCGTGAACAAAGCCCGCCGCCGGATAGACGTGGCCCGAGGTGCCGATGGCGATAAAATAGTCGGCCTGTTCCAGCGCCTGATAAATCTGCTCCATGCCCAGCGGCATCTCACCAAACCAGACCACATGCGGTCGAAGTGCGGAGGGAAACTGGCAGCAGGTGCAACGATCGTCAGGAGTGATATCGCCGCTCCACTCAATCACCTGGCCGCTGGTCACACAGCGCACTTTTAACAGCTCGCCGTGCATATGCAGCACCCGGCTGTTTCCGGCGCGCTCATGCAGGTTGTCGATGTTCTGCGTAACCAGCAGAAAATTATCGCCTAACACCTGCTCCAGCTCCGCCAGCGCCAGATGGGCCGCATTGGGCTGAATCTCTGGCTGCTGCAGCTGCTGACGGCGCGCATTGTAGAAGCGCTGCACCAGCGCGGGATCGCGCTGAAAGCCTTCCGGTGTTGCCACATCTTCTACGTGATGCTCTTCCCAAAGACCGTCAGCCGCGCGAAATGTACGAATGCCGGACTCGGCGGAAATACCTGCGCCGGTCAGGATCACCACATGCGGCAGAGGGTGGGCGGCCAGTTCGGCCTGACGATCGCGCTCAAATATGCGCTGACGAAAGCGCTGATGCACTTTTCGCCGGGTTTTCTTCAGGCGGGCAAGTCGTATGCGGCGACGTGGTGTTCGCATAAAATCTCCTGGCGTAGCAGCTGCGGCGAGCTGCTCTGAACAGATTCCGGGTAAACATCACCCGATAGTAACGGTTGCCGGGGGCAGAACCCCATAGCAAAGGTCTTAAACAAAAGCGGCGCGATAATCACTCGCGCCGCATTGTCCTACTGACCGCTTAAAACCCGAGCCGGGTCAATGCGGCTGGCGCGTCTGGCGGGATACCAGCTCGCCAGCAGACTCAACAGAATCGCAGTAATCAGTACTGAGAACACATCAATCCAGTGCAGTTCCGACGGCAGAAAGTCGATAAAGTAAATATCGCCCGCCAGCAGATGATGACCGGTGATCGACTCCAGTCCGCGCACCAGTTTCGTCAGATTCAGCGCCACCAGCACGCCCGCGACCACGCCGCTGACGCTGCCCAGCAGACCTGCCAGCAGCCCGTACCAGATAAAGATGGCACGGATCAGGCGGTCTTTGGCACCCAGGGTACGCAGGACCGCAATGTCGCTGCTCTTATCTTTCACCGCCATCACCAGTGTGGAGACGATGTTGAAGCAGGCGACGCCAATCACCAGTACCATTGCCAGATACATAATGGCGCGGATCATCTGAATGTCGCGGTACATGTAGCCGTAAGTGCCGATCCAGCTCTTAATGTAGACGTAAGAGCGGGTCGCCTCACCGGCCTCGCGCACCAGCTTAACCGCCTGGAACGGGTCGGTCATCTTCAGGGCGATGCCGGAGACGCTCTCCCCCATCTCCAGATAGTGCTGGGCATCAGCCAGCGGCACCAGCGCCAGGCTGTGATCGAGCATACCGCTGAGTTGCAGGATGCCACTCACCTGCAGCCGGATGCGTTTTGGCTGCAGCAGTTTATTATCACCATCGTTATTCGGGATCATGATGGTGATCCAGTCGCCCTGCTTCACATTCAGCGATTTGGCAATGCCGCCGCCGAGGATGATCTGCTGTTTACCGGCGGCAAAGGAGGACCAGGCGTTGTCTGCCACAAACTGCGGCAGCGCGCTCAGGCGCGGCTCCTGTGCCGGATCGACGCCCTTGACCTGCAGCGCTTCCAGCCGGGCTCCGCTCTCAATCAGGCCGGTAAAGTTAACGTAGGGGGCGGCGGCCGCAATGCCGGGCACCTTTTCAATCGGGGCGATCATCGATTGCCAGTGCTGAAACGGCTGATTCACCGCCTCGATCTCACCGTGCGGCACCACCGCCAGAATGCGGTTATTCAGTTCACGCTCAAAGCCGTTCATGGCGCTCAGACCGATAATCAGCACCGCCACGCCCAGGGCGATACCGATGGTGGAGATCACCGAAATCAGCGACACCATGCCGCCCCGGCGGCGTCCGCGGCTGAAGCGCAGGCCCAGCAACAGGGATAACGACGAACCCATTACACCGCTCCTGCCAGGGTGAGCCGATCGCTTAACTGCCCGTCACGCATCTCCATCTGACGCGTCATGCGTTTTGCCAGCATCAGATCGTGGGTCACCACCAGAAAGGCGGTGCCCTGACGGACGTTCAGTTCGCCCAGCAGTTCAAAAATGGCGTCGGCGTTGCGCGCATCGAGGTTGCCGGTTGGCTCATCCGCCATCACCAGCCGGGGACGGTTGACCAGCGCACGGGCAATCGCCACACGCTGACGCTCGCCGCCGGAAAGCTCAGACGGCCGGTGCGCGGCGCGATGGTCCAGCCCGACCGCGGCCAGCATTTCACGGGCGCGATCCTGCGCTTCCGCTTTGGCGGTTTTGCCAATCAGCAGCGGCATCGCCACATTCTCCAGCGCGCTGAAGTCCGGCAGCAGATGATGGAACTGATAGATAAAGCCCAGCTCGCGGTTGCGCAGTTCGGCTTTGGCGGAGGAGGACATCGCATTGAGTGACTGGCCGTCGAAGACCACATCGCCAGAGGTTGGCGCATCCAGGCCGCCGAGCAGATGCAGCAGCGTACTCTTACCGGAACCGGAGCTGCCGACAATCGCCATCAGTTCACCCGGCTGGAGGCTGAAAGCCACGTTGCGCAGCACATCGGTCTGCACGCTGCCTTCCTGATAGCGTTTGCACAGGTCGCGACACTGCAACAAAGGAGAGTTACTCATAACGTAAAGCCTCAGCGGGTTGAACGGCGGCAGCGCGCCATGAAGGATAAAGCGTAGACAGCAGCGCCACGATCATCGCGCTGAGGGCGATGGTCACCACCTGCCACGGATTAATATCGACCGGCAATGCTGCGCCATCCAGGAACAGGCCAATGACCGGCATTAAGGTGTTGAGCTGGCTGGCGAGCAGCACGCCCAGCAGGGTGCCGAGCAGCGTGCCGATAATACCGGCGCTGGCTCCCTGAACCATAAACACCGCCACAATCTGCCGGCGAGTCAGGCCCTGGGTTTGCAGGATCGCCACTTCGCCCTGCTTCTCCATGATCAGCAGGCCCAGCGATGTAATGATGTTAAAGGCGGCGACGGCGATGATCAGGCTCAGCAGCAGGCCCATCATGTTCTTCTCCATACGCACCGCCTGGAAGAGATCGCCTTTGCGCTCGCGCCAGTCTTTCCAGACCAGGCCCGCCGGCAGCGTCTGCTGGCTCAGGCTGTCAACCTCAAGCGGTTTGTCGAGCCAGAGTCGCCAGCCGGTGATATTCCCGGCCGGATAGCGCATGACACGCGACGCATCCTGAAGATTGACCAGGATCTGATAACCATCGACTTCGCTGTTGGCAGCATAGGTGCCCGCCACCGTAAACAGGCGCTGGCTCGGCACGCGGCCCATCGGCGTAAACTGGCTGACCGACGGCACCATCAGACGCAGCTGGTCGCCGCGTTTAACGCCCAGCTGAGAAGCCAGCTGTTCCCCGAGGATGACATTGTACTGCCCGGCCTGCAGGACGCGCTGATCGGTGTTGACCAGAAACGGCGTCAGCGGATCTTTCTCATCCGGCGCGATACCGAGCATCACCCCAACCGAGACGCTGTGCGGGCTTTGCAACACCACATTCGCCGTGGTCAGCGGTGCAATGCGGCTGACCCCGTTGAGGTTGAGGGAACGGGCGGGTTGCTGTTGCGGATTAATGCTGCCTTTGTCGCTGGTGATCAGCGCCTGAGGCATCAGGCCAAGAATATTGCCTTCGAGTTCACGCTCAAATCCGTTCATGACCGATAACACGGTCACCATCGCCAGCACGCCGAGCGTAATGCCAATCGTTGAGAGCCAGGAGACAAAGCGACCGAAGCGATCCGATGCTCGTCCGCGCATGTAACGCAGACCGATAAATAGCGCGACAGGTTGATACATGGAATCCAGTAAGCCGTTGCCTGAAAATAGGTAGTGGGATGATAAAGGAGAGGCTGGCTTTATGAAACCTCTAACCCTCTGAGTCGGCAGCAAAGTTGCATCAGAATGCGTCACATTCCCTGCCAAAGCCGGGGAATAGCGCATAAAGCCGCCGCTTATTGGCTGATTATCCGCCACCGCAGGGGGTAGACTACAATCAGTAACAGGATAAGAAGCGAGGTTATCGCCCGGCCACAGAGGTAGCGACCATGTTCAGATTTCCCAAAGGCAGCATCGTGAAACATCAATCCGGGGAGATCCGGGGCGAGATTATCAACGTCTTTGAGCAGGGAGCGGCATCGGCTGGCTACTACGTAAAGTGGGACGACGGCAACCTCAGTTTTCATCCTGAGCAGGAGTTATCCTGGGCGAATATCGACCGCCCACGCATGCATTACACACAGCAATCCATAAAATAAATGCCCGTTTAACCCCGTCGCTGCATGGCGACGGTGGTTTTTTCCGATCCCCCCGCCCGACTCCGTCTATTCTCTTTTTAGCCGCTGCGTTACCGCTGACACCCGGTAAGCACTGCCCGATTCGGGTTCAGCGCGGCGCGGCAGGAAAATTGTGCCGCAAAGGTGATCCCCCTGACATAATATGGAATGATTACGTCCTGGAAAAATGGAGCAACCCCGAGATCCCATGCCCGAACAGACTCGTTATACCCTGCCCGTTAAATCCGGCGATCACCGGCAGCTTGGTCAGCTTATCGGCGCTGCGCACGCGGTAGAGTGTGCCAGCATTACCGAGCGACATGCCGGTCCGGTGTTGATGATTACGCCCGATACCCAAACCGCCCTGCGTCTGCTGGATGAAATCCGCCAGTTTACCGATCTGCCAGTGGCCCATCTCGCTGACTGGGAAACGCTGCCCTACGACAGCTTTTCACCGCATCAGGATATTATCTCCTCCCGCCTGTCGACCCTTTACCAGCTGCCGGTGATGCAGCGCGGGTTGCTGATTATGCCGGTCAACACGCTGATGCAGCGCGTCTGCCCGCACAGCTTCCTGCACGGTCACGCCCTGGTGATGAAACAGGGACAAAAACTGTCGCGCGACAGGCTGCGCGACCAGCTTGAGCAGGCGGGTTATCGCCATGTCGACCAGGTGATGGAGCACGGTGAATACGCGACGCGCGGCGCCCTGCTCGACCTGTTTCCGATGGGCAGCGATCAGCCCTACCGCATCGACTTCTTCGATGATGAGATTGACAGCCTGCGTCTGTTCGACGTTGACAGTCAGCGTACGCTGGAAGCGGTGCCGGAAATCAATCTGCTGCCCGCGCATGAATTTCCCAGCGACAAGGCAGCCATTGAGCTGTTCCGCAGCCGCTGGCGTGAGATCTTCGACGTGCGTCGCGAGTCGGAGCATATCTATCAGCAGGTCAGCAAGGGCACGCTCCCGGCGGGCATCGAATACTGGCAGCCGCTGTTTTTTGAGCAGCCTCTGCCCAGCCTGTTCAGCTATCTGCCTGACAACACCCTGATTGTGAACTGCGGCGATCTGGAAGGCAGTGCCACCCGCTTCTGGCAGGATGCGGAGGCGCGTTACGAGAATCGTCGCGTCGATCCGATGCGTCCGCTGCTGGAGCCAGCCACCCTGTGGCTGCGTCCGGACGGTCTCATGGGCGAGCTGAAAGCCTGGCCGCGCATCTCCATGACCAATGAGGTGCTGCCGGCAAAAGCCGCCAACACCAATCTCGGTTATACCCCGCTGCCGGATGTGGCCGTTCAGACCCAGGCAAAAGCGCCCCTTGACCCGCTGCGTCAGTTTATCGACACCTTCAGCGGTGCCGTGGTCTTCTCGGTTGAAAGTGAGGGCCGCCGGGAAAGCCTGCAGGAGCTGCTGGCACGCATCAAACTGCGTCCTCAGCCGGTGCATCGCTTCGATGAGACCGGTGAGGATCGTTTCAGCCTGATGATCGGGGCCAGCGAACGGGGTTTTATCGACACCGTGGGGAACCGGGCGCTGATTTGCGAAAGCGATCTGCTGGGCGAACGCGTCAGCCGCCGCCGTCAGGATACCCGCCGCACCATTAACCCGGATATCCTTATCCGTAACCTGGCGGAGCTGCATCCCGGTCAGCCGGTGGTGCATCTGGAGCACGGCGTGGGCCGCTATATCGGCCTGACCACGCTGGAAGCGGGTGGCATCCAGGCGGAATACCTGATGCTCTCCTACGCGAACGACGCCAAACTTTACGTGCCGGTCTCCTCGCTGCATCTGATTAGCCGCTATGCCGGTGGGGCTGACGAAAACGCGCCGCTGCACAAACTGGGCAGCGATGCCTGGTCTCGCGCACGGCAGAAAGCCGCCGAAAAAGTGCGCGACGTGGCGGCGGAGCTGCTGGACATCTATGCGCAGCGCGCCGCCAAAACCGGTTTTGCCTTTAAGCATGACCGCGAACAGTATCAGCTGTTCTGCGAAAGCTTCCCGTTTGAGACCACCCCCGATCAGGCTCAGGCCATCAATGCGGTGCTGAGCGATATGTGTCAGCCGCTGGCGATGGACCGCCTCGTGTGTGGTGATGTGGGCTTCGGTAAAACGGAAGTGGCCATGCGCGCCGCGTTTCTGGCTATTGAGAACCACAAGCAGGTTGCCGTGCTGGTGCCGACTACCCTGCTGGCGCAGCAGCACTACGATAACTTCCGCGATCGCTTCGCCAACTGGCCGGTGCGCATTGAGATGCTGTCCCGCTTCCGCACCGCGAAAGAGCAGGCGCAGGTGCTGGAACAGGCCAGCGAAGGCAAGATCGACATCCTGATCGGCACGCATAAGCTGCTGATGAGCGATCTGAAATGGCACGATCTGGGTCTGCTGATTGTCGATGAGGAGCACCGTTTCGGGGTGCGTCACAAAGAGCGCATCAAGGCGATGCGGGCAGATGTGGACATCCTGACCCTGACCGCCACGCCTATTCCGCGTACCCTGAATATGGCGATGAGCGGCATGCGCGATCTCTCCATTATCGCCACACCGCCTGCCCGCCGCTTAGCGGTGAAAACCTTTGTGCGCGAATATGATGATCTGGTGATCCGCGAAGCGATTCTGCGTGAGATTCTGCGTGGCGGCCAGGTCTACTACCTCTACAACGATGTCGAAAATATTGAGAAAGCGGCACAGCGTCTTAGCGAACTGGTGCCGGAGGCGCGGGTAGCGATCGGCCACGGGCAGATGCGTGAGCGTGAGCTGGAACGGGTGATGAACGATTTCCATCATCAGCGTTTCAACGTGCTGGTCTGCACCACCATTATCGAAACCGGGATCGATATTCCTACCGCTAACACCATCATCATCGAGCGGGCCGACCACTTTGGCCTGGCGCAGCTGCATCAGTTGCGCGGCCGCGTCGGGCGTTCGCACCATCAGGCTTATGCCTGGCTGTTAACGCCACATCCGAAGGCGATGACCACCGACGCGCATAAGCGACTGGAGGCGATCGCCTCGCTCGAAGATCTGGGGGCCGGTTTTGCGCTGGCAACGCACGATCTGGAGATTCGCGGGGCTGGTGAACTGCTGGGTGATGAGCAGAGCGGGCAGATGGAGACGCTGGGCTTCACGCTCTATATGGAGCTGCTGGAGAACGCCGTCGATGCGCTGAAAGCGGGGCGTGAACCTTCACTGGAGGATCTCACCAGCAATCAGACCGAGGTAGAACTGCGGATGCCCGCGCTGCTGCCGGAGACCTTTATACCGGATGTCAGCACCCGTCTGTCGCTCTATAAGCGCATCGCCAGCGCGGAAGCGGAAGAGGAGCTGCAGGAGCTGAAAGTGGAGATGATCGACCGCTTTGGCCTGCTGCCCGATCCGGCGCGCAATCTGCTGGATGTCGCCATCATCCGGCTGAAGGCCCGCGCGGTGGGGCTGCGCAAGATTGAAGCCAGCGATAAAGGCGGCTATTTCGATTTTGCGCCGCAGAACAAGGTGGATCCGGCCTGGCTGATCAGCCTGCTGCAGAAAGAGCCTCAGCAGTGGAAGCTGGATGGCCCGACACGGCTCCGGTTTACGCGTGAGCTGACGGAAAGAAAGATTCGTATGGATTGGGTGCAGAGCTTCGTTTCACAACTGGCTGAGCATCAGGCGTAACCGGTTCTTCCGCGCCTCGCCCGTTTTCCGGCGAAGCGCGGCGCGCAGAACGCCATGAAAAAAGGCGCATCCTGAGATGCGCCTTTTTTATTACGTCGTGCTGTGTGGCCGCGAGTGCGGCAAAGCTTTGCCCAATTACGCCTGGTCGCCGTTAAGGATCAGCTGACCATTGCGGTCCAGTGGAATACGGGTGCCGGGATCATTTTCCATACGGATTTTGCCCTGCTGGTCGCCTATTTTATAGGTCACGTCATATCCCAGTTGTTTCTCTTGTTTGTCGTAAACTGTTTTGCAGCGCTGCTCGGTTGTGGTGTAGGTATCCCGATCCTGCAGTCCGCCCTGGACCTGATTACCGGCATAACCGCCCGCTAACGCACCTGCGACGGTTGCCACGTCCCTGCCGCGTCCGCCACCAAACTGGTGACCTAACACGCCCCCGGCTACTGCACCCAACACCGAGCCAGCAATACGGTTCTCATCCTGAACCGCCCGGCGATGCGTCAGCGTGACGTTACGGCACTCCTGACGTGGCTGTCTGATGCTCTCTTTGATTGGCGTTGCAGCCAGTACCTGAGCGTATTGAGGACCGCGATCAAACACGTTCATGCCTGCTACGGCGGCAACACCCAGTGCTGCTGCCACACCAATACCGATACCCGCTAACATTGATTTATTCACAGGAAGTCCTCCTGAAAAGTGTTACCGCGCATTCCTGCCGTAAAGCATCCTCGTAAACTGAGGCATAACCGACGTGCGCGACTCGCCGTGTTTGTTGGGATGAAGTTTTACAGATGGACCGAAATTGCAACATCAGATAAATGGAGGAAATCGGTCACTTTGCTTTCAGGACCATTTTTTAGGAGAGTTCTGAGGAGAGAAAAGCAGCAGTATCCGCTTTTACAGGCTATGGATAAATTTATTTAAATCAATGGGATAACAGAAACTACCCTGCACGCTGTCAGGCACTGGCGTTATCCGGTAACACAGGGCGCGCGTCTGGCGTCTGAACGTTGTTTATCGGGGTGAATGTGGAATAACCCCGGCCAGAGGACCGGGGTCAGAGAACCAAAGGTGGCTCAGAAACGGTAACCGATACCGATGTTAAAACCATTGATGGCAACATCTTCACTATATTTCACGCGAGTGCCTTCATAGCCAACACTTACCGAGAGGTTGCTGACTGGATTCACGACGATACCTGCGCCCCAGGCCAAAGAGGTTTTATTTTCGCTGTATTTTTCGGACCAGCCATCGAGGTAGGTCACGTTCTCATCCACTTTGGTATGGGCAGCACCAATCAATGCATAAAGACTGACATAGTCATTGAGGCGATAGGCCGGACCTGCCATCAGTGAATAATATTTCACGTTGGTTTTGCCGTCATATCCGCTGATATCACCATAAAAATCTTCGCGCTCAGAAAAACTTTCATCGCCTTTCAGGTAGCTGAATGAGCCAATCACGCTGAGAGGCGAGTCCCACTCATAGCGATACTGAACGTTAACGCCGCGTAGATTTTTAAAGTCTTCAACTTTGCTTTGAGCATAGCCGATGGAGACGGTGTGGTTATTTGCCAGCGCAGTATTGCCGGCTAACAGCCCTGCGCAGAGCACTGCCATGAGGGTAATTTTGCTTTTCATCTGAATCATCCTTTTAATAATTTCATACCTTATTTCCCTGCGCCAGGCGCAGGACTTCATTCCCTGAATTACCCACATCGGACAGAAAGACAATTCTGCCTGCCTCACCGCCTGTGTCGGACAGGAATTTATTCACATGATCCGTGCAGGACGCTTGCATGGCCGGTTGCCTGTCAGAAAAACAGGCAGGCCATTATTTAACGCGCGTCAGATTTGATCCGAGAAATTCTGGCCATGACGGCATAAAGCGTCAGGCTGTAATTTACGTTAACCGGCGAATTTATTCAGACCATTCCGTTGATTAATGACGTTAACGAAGAGAGAAGTCTGCAACAGCACAGCCGTTATTTAATGATTTAATGTCAGAAAAAACAACCTGCCGCGTGCGCTGGAAATGCCTGAAATGACCCTCAAACAACAACGCAGGTAATGAAAATATTAATTATTATGCAACCTGATAACCTTTTATTCGACTATGCCGGAACCAGGATGCGTGTCAGGCGATTATCCACCTCTACACTTCCCTCTCTTTTTATCATCGCGGGTTGGTTTAATCAGGTCATGTAAAAAGCAAAAAAAAGCCCCCTGCCATGAGGGGGCTGATAGCAAAATGGTACTCGCCTGTGGCGAATCAGTGCAGCTTAAGCCGCGGACGGATCACCCGGTTGATGCTGCCGACCAGCATCATCAGGCCGGTTTTAAAGTAGCCGTGCAGTGCGATCTGGTGCATACGATAGAGAGAGATGTAGACAAAGCGCGCAATGCGCCCTTCCACCATCATGGAACCGCGCATCAGGTTGCCCATCAGGCTGCCGACGGTACTGAAGCGGGAAAGCGACACCAGCGAGCCATGATCTTTATAAACATAGGCTTTCAGCGGTTTACCGTGACGCTGCGCCAGGATATTTTCCATCGCGCGTGAAGCCATCTGGTGCGCCGACTGAGCACGTGGCGGGACAAATCCGCCACCCGGCAGGGCGCAGGAGGCGCAGTCGCCAATCGCATAGATGTCATCATCCAGCGTAGTCTGCAGTGTCTCTTTCACCACCAGCTGGTTGATACGGTTCGTTTCCAGTCCGCCAATCTCTTTCAGGAAGTCTGGTGCTTTGATGCCCGCCGCCCAGACCATCAGATCGGCTTCGATAAACTCACCGCCTTTGGTGTTAAGACCGTTGCGCTCGGCACTGGTCACCATAGTCTGTGTCAGTACCCGCACGCCCAGCTTGGTGAGCTCCTGATGGGCGGCGGCAGAGATGCGCGGTGGCAGTGCAGGCAGAATGCGCTCGCCCGCTTCAACCAGCGTCACGTTCAGCGCTTCGCGTCCCAGACCTTTAAATCCGTAGCTGTGCAGCTGTTTCACCGCGTTATGCAGTTCGGCTGAGAGCTCAACGCCCGTTGCGCCGCCGCCAACAATGGCGATATTCACTTTCTCGACCTTACCTTCGCTGGCAGAGAACTTCAGAAACAGGTTGAGCATCTCGTTATGGAAACGACGCGCCTGATGCGGGTTATCCAGAAAGATACAGTGATCTTTCACGCCAGGCGTGCCGAAGTCATTGGAGGTGCTGCCCAGCGCCATAACCAGCTGGTCATAGGCCACTTCGCGCTGCGGCACCAGCACTTCACCGTGCGCATCAAGCACTTCGGCCAGGCGGATCACTTTACGGCTGCGATCGATATCGGTGAGCGATCCCAACTGGAACTCGAAACCGTGATTGCGGGCATGGGCCAGATAGCTCAGCGCATCAATGCCCTCGTCCATCGAACCCGTCGCCACTTCATGCAGCAGCGGCTTCCACAAATGACTGTGGTTGCGATCGACCAGAATAATCTCGGCCTTCTTTTTACGGCCCAGTTTATGGCCCAGCTGCGTCGCCATTTCCAGGCCGCCTGCTCCCCCGCCGACGATAACAATTTTCTTAACAGATGTAGTCAACAAAGACCCCCTCAAATTGTGAACCAAAAGTTAACTGAAGGTTAAATTAAACCTTAATAAACATAGGGTTGGCGAAGTTAAAAATCGCAATCTGCTGGCAGAATAGCATGGCAGGAAGAGGAGGACATAAGAATATTGATATACATCAAAGAAGACGAATAAAACTCAGAGAATTACGCAATGAAAACAGGCACCCTGCGGTGCCTGCTCTGCTTAACCTGCTGTTTTAAAGGCTTTTATCCGCTGAAGGTGTGGGGATATATTTTTGAATTTGTGCCCTTCCGTCTCGTCCCAGACAATCTGATAAAAGGGATGCAGCTCACTGGCGATGCGCTGCGTATCCAGCGCCTCATCCTGACGGGAAAGAAAAGTCAGGCAGCGATCGCGGTTACGCTCGCGAAAGTCACTGACGCATTTCGTGGCGATATCCTGATACTCCTCCGGACGGTCGATCTTCTCTTCCATGTTCTCCTGCGGAAACAGGTTAGGGTTGAAGATCGTCTGCCGGATGCCACATAAAAATCCGATGCGTTCTGACCAGTAGCCGCCCAGCCCGACACCGCAAATCAGCGGACGGTCATCGTCAGACAGGGTCAGCATTTTGTCCGTCTCTTTCAGCAGAAACTGCATGTCATGTTTAGGATGGCGGGTGCTGTAACTGATCAACCTGACGTCAGGGTCAATGAACTGCAGTTGCAGCACTTTTTCGTGATTGCCTGGACTGTTTGAATCAAAACCGTGCAGATAGATGATCATGTTAATCCTCAAGGTATCGATAGCGCCGGGCAATCCCTCCTTACCACGACGCTTTATGAGCCAGCCAGCGTTCCTGAAGTGCACTCAGTTGCCGGGCATTCTCTTTCCAGCGAGACGTTGCCTGCAACGCATCGCGGGTCAATCTGCCCTGATGATACAGCTGTGTAACCCGCTCTGACCCGACCGGGATCAGGTTATCGAGCACACTGATAGCCCCCTGACGCTGATTACAGACCAGAATCATGTCGCAACCGGCCGAGAGAGACTGCTGTGCCCGCTCAGGATAGCTGCCCATGACCGCGGCGCCCTCCATTGAGAGATCGTCGGAGAAAATCACCCCGTTGAAGCCCAGCTGCTCGCGCAGGACGGTTTTCAGCCAGTAAGGCGAACCACTGGCAGGAAGCGGGTCCACGTCGGTGTAGATGACATGCGCGGGCATAATGGCATCCAGCGCCTGCTCGGTTATCAGTTGGCTGAAGATCGCCATGTCATGTTCACGCAGCGTTTTTTCATCGCGCGGATCGCGCGGGGTCTCTTTGTGCGAATCGGCACTGACCGCACCATGCCCCGGAAAATGTTTCCCGGTGGTTTTCATGCCCGCCTCATGCATCCCGGCGATAAAACGACGGGCGACGGCAAGCGCGATAGCCGGATCGTCATGGAAAGCGCGGTCGCCAATCGCGGCGCTGATATGACCCACATCAAGCACCGGCGCGAAGCTGATGTCGATGTCCATCGCGATCATCTCTGCCGCCATCTGCCATCCTGCCTGCTGTGCCATCTCACCGGCGCGCTCAGCGTCGTGAAGGGCGGCAAAAGATTGCATGGCGGGCAGCTGGGTGAAGCCGTCGCGGAATCGCTGCACGCGCCCCCCCTCCTGATCCACCGCAACCACCAGCCGGGTGTGCGAGGCGGCGCGAATCTGGCGCACCAGCTCGGCCAGCTGAGCGGGATCGTGATAATTGCGGGCAAATAATATCAAACCGCCGACCAGCGGATGCTGCAGGATGTCGCGCTCTTCGCCATCCAGTTCATAACCCTCAACGTCGAGCATCAGTGGGCCGGGTAAATGTGATTTCATAACCTGAATCCTGTAGCGTTACGCCTCTGCGTGACGCGATTAAATCTGTTGCCAGCTCTGTCGAGCCATCTGTTGTAGTGCTTCATCGTCACACTGAGCGGCACGGAGCTGATACCAGCTGGCTATCAGTAACCGCAGCCAGGGCTGCCAGCGTCTGACCTGCTTTACCAGGGCATCAGGCGGCAGCCGCATTGCCGCAGCATAGTCGGCCAGCCAGTCGGCCTGGTTTTGCGGATCGCTGGCGCAGAGTGCGGCCAGCTCCAGCGCCACATCACCATCCGCGGCATATTCCCAGTCAATCAGATGCAGCCCTGTCTCACCCTGGATAATATTCCCGGCATGCACGTCCATGTGCAGCGGTGCCAGCCTCAGCGGCTGAGGTTCGCCCTGCTGCGTCAGCTGCCGGAGCGCCCGCAGCCAGCGATGATTGCGCTGAGGAACCTGCTGCCAGTACCGCCAGAGCAGCGGCAGCAGCGACAGACGGTAGCCGGTCAGCGGCTGCTGGTGCAGCTGTTGAAGCAGAGTGACAATCTGCGGACGCTGCTGGCTGAAGCGCTGTTCATCCAGCGCCTCGCCAGGACACCAGCTCAGCACATTCCCCTGCCGGTGGCCTGCAACGGGCTGAGGGGCCACTCCGCTGGCGCGCAGTTTTCGTAACAGACGAAACTCGCGCTGCCGGTCAACAAAGGGAATCGGCGGCTGAGGTGCCGCCCGCGCGATAAAGAGACCACGCGGGCTGACGATTTTCTGACTGTGCCCGGTCAGCCCGGCGAGCGGAAGCGATGTCGTCCTCTCTGGCTCGCCGGTGACCTGATGAATCATCCGCGAAAATGCGGAATCAATGCTGTGCAATGCCGTTGCCAGACCAGATGATTTCGCCGGTCTGCACCAGCATCAGCTGCATCTGCAGGGTCGGCGCTTTCACATCGCCGCGTGCATTGCTGTAAAGCACATACTGCGCGTTAACATTGCGTGCCAGGCCAATCGCTTTACTGCGCGAGTTCAGGCTGTCATCCGGTGACAAACCCAGCGCCTGCTTGGCCTGTGCCAGTTGATCGGCTGAAACCAGAGTGAATTTGCCGTTGTTGTTCAGCGCATTCTGGATCGCCGCTGTGGCTTTCTCGCTTTGCAGCGATCCGTTGGTGCTGTTTTTAATCCGATCCACCAGCAGCACGCTGCCTGGCTCGGCGCTGGTCGCCTGCAGCATCTGCGCCACCAGCGGCTGAACGCTGGCGTCCCAGTTGATCGTCACCAGCTTCGGTGGCTGCGGCACCGGCTGTGGCTGCGGTTGCGGCACCGGTTCAGGTTGCGGAACGGGCTGCACCGGCTCAGAAGGCTGGGTCGGTTCAACCGTGGCGGGCTGCTGCTGCTTCACGACACAGCCGGTGAGAATGAGCGCCATCAGGAGCGCTCCGGTACGATTAATACTGCGTATCACGTCGAAAATCCTTAAAGATAGAGATAGAGACGAACCTTGCTGGCAGTCAGGTTACCCAGTTGCGATGTGGCGACAATGCTCCCTTGTGCCGGAACGGTGACGGTCTGCGCCGGTTCCTGCGGGGTGATTTCCAGCCCCTTGTCGTCATACCAGTAGTAACGATAGTGCACAATGACCGGGGTTTCGCGCTGATTATAGAGCACGCTGGTGGCGCGTTTCAGTCCATCGTTCTCATCCAGCGTCGGCTCATCGGTGATAATCCCTGCCGACAGCACAGAGGACTCCATCACCAGCGATTGCGAGGTATTGATCATCGGTTTATCACTGCTACAGGCCGTCAGGCAGAGCAGGATCGGCAGGCCAGTCAGCCAGGATCGCATAGCACGTTTCCGTTGTCAGTTCAGTTTGAAAGCATCGGGCCCAGCGGTTCGCCACCCAGCAGATGCATGTGAATATGATAAACCTCCTGACCTCCATGTTGATTGCAGTTCACAATCAGCCGATAACCATTCTGATCGATGCCTTCCTGACGGGCGATTTTCGCCGCGGTGGTGAACATGCGGCCCAGCGCATGCTCATGCGCCGCTTCCGCCTCGTTAACCGTCGGGATCAGTACATTCGGCACGATCAGGATATGGGTCGGGGCTTTGGGCGAAATGTCGCGGAAGGCAGTGACCAGCTCATCCTGATAAACCACATCAGCGGGGATTTCGCGGCGGATAATTTTACTAAAAATGGTTTCTTCAGCCATGGTGCAATTCCTTTAGCATGAGTCGTAATCAAGCAGTATGAGGGAGAAATTTGTTTTCTTTCAACCTCGGTGCCACTTTTCTTGTTTTGTTAGCCTGCCTTTGCAGCAGCGCGCTATCTTCCTGGCCAGTATGCCGTTTTGCTGGTCCTGCTGACCACCGCCTCATTATAAAAATGAAACGCTGTTTCATAAATATGAGTTTCGCCCCCCTTTTCTTCATCTGGTTGCCATCCTGGCGCCATCCCTTGCCAAATCGCGAAGGTTTACCCCTCCGGTCAGTTCTACTTTGCTAACCAGTCCGGTTGAGATGTCCGGCGTCACCAGAGTTAACCGCCATACAACCTCAAGGAGCCTCTGCTATGCGCTCACGTAAAATTGGTCCGGGTCACTATCTGGCCTATGGTTCTGGAGATTTTCTTGGAGCCGGCACGACGGCACTGACTGCCGCCTGGTTGCTCTATTTTTACACCACCTTTTGTGGATTGACCCCGATTCAGGCCACCCTGATTTTCGCCGCCGCCCGCGTTCTGGATGCGATAGTCAGTCCGCTGATGGGGTTTATCACCGATAACTTCGGTTCGACCCGACTGGGTAAACGCTTTGGCCGCCGCAAATTCTTTATCCTGCTCGGCATTCCCGCGGTGTTCAGTTACAGCCTGATGTGGGTCAGCGACATGAGTTTCTGGTGGTATCTCTCCACTTATCTGCTGTTTGACATCGTCTACACCATGATCCTGGTGCCTTATGAAACGCTGGTCCCGGAAATGACGGACGATTTCAGAGAAAAAACGCACTTTTCGGGGGCGCGCATCGGGCTGGCACAGCTGTCGGCCATACTGGCAGCGTTTTTGCCTGGCCTTTTGCTGGGCTGGCTGGGGAAAGATAACCCTCTCTCCTTTTTCTACGCCAGTCTGGTCTTCTCCGTCATCTGTGCGCTGGTGCTGACACTGGTGTGGTGTTTTACCTGGGAGCGTCATCCTGATGATTTTTCCGCGGAGTCGCGCCGGGCCGGGCTGGAAAAACAGCAACTGACGCTCCGGCAGAGCCTGAAACGGCTCTACGTTGAGCTGGCTTCTACTCTGCGCATCCGCATCTTCCGCCAGCACCTGGGCATGTATCTCGGTGGCTATATCGCTCAGGATATCTTTAACGCCGTCTTTACCTGGTATGTGGTATTTGTGCTGATGCAGAGCGCCCAGGTCGCCTCAAGCCTGATGGGCACGATGGCGGTGCTGCAGTTCATCGCGGTAATGGTGATGATCCCGCTTTGCATCCGTCTTGGTCCTGCGCCCGCCTACCGTATGGTGGCTCTCCTGTTCGCCCTGGCAGCGCTCTCCTATGCCGGATTGTGGTATGCCGGCCTGAACGACAACATGTCACTGCTGCTCGCCGTCTCTGCCCTGGCTGGGCTGGGACGTGGCGGCATCAATTATGTGCCGTGGAACACCTACACCTATATCGCCGACGTGGATGAGGTGATCACCGGTCAGCGACGGGAAGGGATTTTTGCCGGCATCATGACGCTGACGCGGAAAGCGTCGCAGGCGGGTGCGGTGATGCTGGTTGGCATCATTCTGCAACTCTCGGGCTTTGTCTCAGGTCAGTCGACGCAGTTACCCGGGGTCAGCCACACCATCCTGGCGATTCTGAGCATCGGCACCGTCGCCGTTCTGGCCTGCGGCTTTATGGTGTCACTGCGCTTCAGGCTGAATCTGCAGACCCATACTGTGCTGCGTCAGGAGACGCAGAAAATGCGCGAAGCGGGCCGTATCGTGCCGGAAAGTATCACCCCGGACGCGCGCAGGATCGTTGAAATGCTGGCGGGCATGCCCTATGAGAATCTGTGGGGTAACAATAATATTGGCTTCCTCAATCGCAACAAGCCCGCTCCCGGCAAACTCCCGGCCCCCTCTCTGATCTCCCCTTCTTTAAACCCGACCTTAAACAGGAATAAATCATGATGCTCTTTCCCGTTAAACAGAGTCCGCTGCTGCGCCAGCCTGAGTATCTGCTGCCACGCCGTGAACTGGTACAGCTGATTGAGAAGCTGACACAAAATCTGATTAACATCACCGACGAAACCGGCGAATTTTTGCTGCGGCTGGATGATGGCCGGGTGATTGATACCAAAGGCTGGGCAGGCTGGGAGTGGACTCACGGCATTGGTCTCTATGGGATGCTGCACTACTACCAGCAGACCGGTGATGAGCAGACGCTGTCGATTATCGATACGTGGTTTTCGCAGCGGCTGGCGGAAGGCACGCCGACCAAAAATGTCAATACGGTCTGTCCTTTTCTGACTCTGGCCTATCGCTATGAGGAGACCGGTAATCCGGTCTGGAAGCCGGTACTTGAGCGCTGGGCGGAATGGGTCATGTATGAGATGCCGCGCACCGAACAGGGTGGCCTGCAGCACATTGTCTATAACAGCGAAAACAGGCAGCAACTCTGGGACGATACGCTCATGATGAGCGTGATGGCGCTGGCCAAAATCGGGCAGCTGCTGAAGCGCGACGCGTGGATTGAGGAAGCGGTTTATCAGTTCCTGCTTCATACCCAGTATCTGATGGATCGCGGGACCGGCTTGTGGTTTCACGGCTGGAACTTTGACGGCCGCCATCACTTCGCGAATGCGCGCTGGGCCCGTGGCAACAGCTGGGTGACGATAGTGATCCCCGACTTTCTGGAGATGATGGACTGGCCTGAGCATCACGCCACCCGCCGTTTTCTGCAGCAGGTGCTGGAAAGCCAGGTCAGGGCACTCAGCGCCTGTCAGCACAGCAGTGGATTATGGCACACCCTGCTCGATGACCCGCACAGTTATCCGGAAGCCTCTGCCACGGCTGGCTTTGCCTATGGGATTCTGAAAGGCGTCCGTAAGCGTTATCTGCCCGCTGAATTTCGTGAGGTCGCTGAAAAAGCACTGCGCGGTGTGATTGCCAACATTGATGAAGATGGCGAGCTGAAACAGGTTTCGTTTGGCACCGCGATGAGCAGCGATCTCGATGACTACCGCAACATTCCCCTGACCTCAATGCCGTACGGCCAGGCAATGGCGCTGCTCTGTCTGACCGAGTATCTGCGGGTTTACCTCTGAGTGGTAATAAAAAAAAAGCCCCGCAGTGCGGGGCTTTCTCATCAGCGTGTCTCGTTACATGCTGCGGATGTAATCATCCATATCGGTTTTCAGGTTATCGGACTTGGTGCCGAAAATGGCCTGCACACCTGAACCGGCCACCACCACGCCGCGGGCGCCGAGGTTTTTCAGTTCTGACTGATCCACTTTCGCCACATCGGCCACGCTGACGCGCAGACGAGTGATACAGGCATCCAGGTTAGTGATGTTCTCTTTACCGCCAAACGCAGCAACCAGTTTGCCAGCCATCTCTGTACCGGTCGCAGAAGATTGCTCGCTGCTGCTGCTCTCTTCACGGCCAGGCGTTTTCAGGTTCAGCTTAACAATCAGTACGCGGAACAGGGTGTAGTACACCAGACCGTAGATGATACCGATAATCGGGAACAGCCAGATTTTGCTGCTGTTGCCGCTCAGCACGATAAAGTCGATCAGACCGTGCGAGAAGCTGGTGCCATCACGCATCCCCAGCAGGATACAGATTGGGAACGCCAGACCCGCCAGAATGGCATGGATCACATACAGGATGGGTGCCACGAACATGAATGAGAATTCAATCGGTTCGGTGATACCGGTCAGGAACGAGGTCAGCGCAGCAGAGATCATGATGCCGCCGACTTTGGCACGGTTTTCAGGTTTCGCGGAGTGCCAGATAGCAATCGCAGCAGCCGGCAGGCCGTACATTTTGAACAGGAAGCCGCCTGAGAGTTTACCGGCAGTCGGGTCACCCGCCATGTAGCGTGGGATATCGCCGTGGAACACCTGGCCTGCGGCGTTGGTGTACTCGCCAATCTGCATCTGGAAAGGCACGTTCCAGATGTGATGCAGACCAAACGGCACCAGAGCGCGTTCTACGACGCCATAGATACCAAAGGCCACAACCGGGTTCTGATAGGCCGCCCACTGCGAGAACTCCTGAATCGCGGCACCCACCGGTGGCCAGATGAAGGAGAGCAGCACGCCCAGCACAATCGCCGCCAGGCCGGAAATAATCGGCACAAAACGCTTACCGGCAAAGAAGCCCAGATACTCAGGCAGCTTGATGCGGTAAAAACGGTTAAACATATAGGCGGCGATGGAGCCGGCGATAATTCCGCCAAGCACCCCGGTGTCGGCGAGGTGTTTAGCCTCGATCTCTGCCGCCGGCAGATGCAGAACCAGCGGCGCCACGACCGCCATGGTTTTCACCATGATGCCATACGCGACCACAGCGGCCAGTGCGGAAACGCCGTCATTGTTGGTAAAGCCCAGCGCCACACCAATCGCAAAAATCAGCGGCATATTGGCGAACACCGAGCCGCCCGCTTCTGCCATCACATGCGAAACTACTGCAGGTAACCAGCTGAAATTAGCTGAACCGACCCCTAATAAAATCCCGGCAATCGGCAGAACCGATACCGGCAGCATCAGCGATTTACCGACCTTTTGAAGGTTGGCAAAAGCATTTTTGAACATAGCGTGAAGCTCCTGAGTATGAGTGCATATTTGCGCAGTGCGCGTGGTAAAGAGGGAGGATTCTTTACCGGGGTGGCGGTAACCGCCTTTTGATTTATTACGAAGGGTAAAATAATTACCGATTTTTTACTTTGACGGCTATCACGTTTCAACAATTACAGCGGCATGATTTGCGAAATTTCTGATTAATTCAGCGCTGCAACACGCAATAAAAAACTGACCCTGTTCAGAAAAACAGGGTCATTCGGGAAGATTGCAGATTAATTACAGAGACTGAAATAAACCGGCCGACTCAGGCACCGAGCTGACTCATCGGGATATGAAACAGCGTAGAGAAGTTGCGGGTGGTCGCCTCCGCCAGCGTTTCAATATCAACCCCTTTCAGCACGGCCAGATAGTCGGCAACGTCGCGCGTATAGGCGGGCTGGTTCTCTTTGCCGCGATAAGGCACCGGGGCCAGATACGGCGAGTCGGTTTCGACCAGCATCCGGTCCAGCGGTACATAGCGTGCGGCCTCACGTAACTGTTCGGCATTACGGAAGGTAACGATACCGGAGAAGGAGATGTAGAAGCCCATATCAAGCAGTTTAGCCGCGGTGGGCTGATCCTCTGTGAAGCAGTGCAGCACGCCGCCACAGCGCTCAACCTGCTCTTCCCGCAGGATCGCCAGCGTATCGTCACGCGCATCGCGGGTGTGAACAATAATCGGTTTGTTCAGTGCGATACCGGTTCGGATATGTTCCCGGAACGAGCGCTGCTGCTGCTCCCGCGTCTCAGGCTGGTAGTGATAATCCAGCCCGGTTTCACCCAGCGCGACCACGCGGGGATCGGCAGCGAGCCGGCGAAACTCCTCAACATCGTACGCCTCTTCCTGATTCAGCGGATGCACGCCGCAGGAGAGCGCAATGTTTTTTCGCTCCCCCACCAGCTGCTTCAGGGTATGAAAACCCGGCAGCGTGGTGGCGATGGCCAGCATAAATTTCACATCACGCGCCGCCGCTTTGGCGAGCACATCATCCAGGTCACGGTGGTTCTTTTCATAATCCAGGCCATCAAGATGGCAATGGGAATCGACAATAAACATAAAGACTCTCAGAGTGATTTAGCCGATCAGGGCGGGCTTCTGGTTATCTGCCCAGCTCAGGAGCTGATCGGTCAGCAATAATTCACGGTTGACTGACGCCACATGCAGTAGCTGTTCACGGCAGCGCATCCAGGTCCGGGCCGTGTTGTTGAGCGCGCTGGCTGAAAAGTGGCTGGCCAGTAAGGCCACCACATCCTGGCGATCGATGTTGCTCAGCCACTGCTCCGCATTCTGCTGCCATTTCATGGCGTCCAGCAGTAATGAAATCAGCCAGCCAATGCGTGCTGCCGCATCGTCTGCATTCAGCACCGGCAGCAGTTGCAGGATGTCATGCTGCAACGCCGCAGGCAGCGCGTCGCAGAGCTTCTGTCTGGCCTGCCACGGCCCGGTGTCCAGCAGACTCAGCGCCGCACCGGGCGCTCCCGCGCTCAGGCGTAACGCCGCCAGCAGCATCGCTTCATCCTGTGAGGCGTGCTTCTTCAGCCAGAGCAGGCTCTGCCCTTCATCCGGTGGCGTCAGGTGCAGCGTCATGCAGCGACTGCGCAGCGTTGCCAGCAGCCGTGACGGATCGCGGCTGCTGAGGAAGAACCAGCTGTTAGCGGGGGGCTCTTCCAGCGTTTTCAGCAGGGCGTTGGCCGCCGCTTCCGAAAGCTGTGCCGCATCCGGCAGCCAGACGACTTTTGCCCCCCCCTGCTGACCAAAGTGGTACATTTTTTCTGTCACCTGCCGTACTGCATCAATGCCCAGCGTGGATTTACCTTTCTCCGCCTCAAGCCGGTACCAGTCCGGGTGCGTATTAGCCTGCATCAGCTGGCAACCGTGGCACTGGCCGCAACTTTTCAGGCCATCCGGCTGCTGACACATCAGCCAGCGGCTCATTCCCCAGACCAGCGCCTCATCGCCCATGCCCGTCATCGCGTGGATCATCAGCGCATGGTGAGCGCGATTCTCCTGATGCTGACTAATGATCTGGCGATAAGGCTGGTTCAGCCACGGATACCAGTTCATCACGCCTGCTCCGCCAGCCACGTATCCAGCGCTGCCTGAAGTGACGCCGTCACATCAGGCAGCGCCTGTGTGGCATCAATCGTGAGGATGGCCGGATCCGCGGCTGCCAGCGCCAGGTAGCGCGCCCGGGTGCGTTCGAAGAAGCGCAGCGACTCCTGCTCAATGCGGTCCAGTTCACCGCGTGCCCGGGCGCGCTGCAGACCGATCTCAGGTGTCACATCCAGATAGAGCGTCAGATCCGGACGGAAGTCGCCGAGTACCGCACTGCGCAGCGTCTGCATCAGATCGCTGTCGAGTCCCCGTCCGCCCCCCTGATAAGCCTGAGAGGAGAGATCGTGACGATCGCCGATCACCCAGGCCCCGCGCGCCAGCGCCGGTTTGATCACGGTTTCCACCAGCTGAACCCGAGCAGCGTAGAGCATCAGCAGTTCCGCTTTATCGGTAACCTGTTCACCCTCAATCCCCTGCTTGACCAGCACCCGCAGCTGTTCCGCCAGCGGCGTTCCGCCCGGCTCCCGGGTAAAGACCAGATCGGTGATGCCCCGGGCGCGCAGCGTGGCGACGATAGCGTCGCGCGCGGTGGTTTTTCCGGCGCCTTCCAGGCCTTCAATGACGATAAACTTACTGTCCATTTTTTTCCTTAAGCGTCTGCCGGTAGACCTGCACCGCCTTATTATGGCTGGCAAGATTCGTAGTAAAGGTATGCCCGCCCTTGCCATCCGCCACAAAGTAGAGATAGTTGGTTTTTTCCGGATGGGCCGCTGCCTGCAGCGAGGCTTTGCCCGGTATGGCGATCGGGCCAGGCGGCAGGCCATTAATCATATAGGTATTGTAACTGCTGGCCGTCTCCAGATCTTTGCGGGTCAGCGTACCGGTGTAGCTGTCGCCCATGCCATAGATCACCGTGGGATCGGTCTGGAGGCGCATCCCCGTGCGCAGACGATTGATAAAGACCGACGCAACCCGCGCACGCTCGGCGCTGACGGCAGTCTCTTTTTCAATAATAGAGGCCATCGTGACCAGATCCTGTGGCGTTTTATAGGGCAGATTGTCTGCCCGGCCCTGCCACACTTCCTCAATGGTTTTTTTCATGCGTTCATGTGCACGCTGCAGCAGCGAAACATCGGTGGTGTTCGCCGTGTAGAGCCAGGTATCGGGGAAAAAGTTGCCCTCCAGCTGATCCGCTGGCACGTTAAGCGCGCTGGCAACGGTAGCGAACTGATCGTCTTTCAGGGTATGCCGGATATAGGGTGCCTTTCGCAGTTCACTCAGCCACTCTTTCAGCCGCTGACCTTCCACAAACCGCAACGGGAACTGTGCTTCTTTACCGCTGGCCAGCAGCTGTAACAGCGAACGCACCGTCATGGTCGGCTCAAGGCGATAGGTTCCCGCCTTAAACGTCGCCAGTTCCGGCTCCAGCTTCAGCAGCGCACCGAACCAGATGCTCTCAGGTATGATCTTCTGCTCTTCCAGCTGCGCTTCAAGCGCCACCCGTCCCGTACCGGCAGGCAGCGTGTAGATCGTTTCCTGATGCAGTGTTAAAGGGGTGGCCGCAAACTGCTTAACCTGCCAGTAACTGACAACCGCGGCGAGACCCACTATCGCCAGCAGAGCGGCGAGAATTTTTTTGCTTCGACTCATGATGCATCCATTATCTTTTCACAGCTTGCGAGCAACTGATTAAACAGCGAGCGTTCAGTAAAGTGCGACGCTTCTATCTGTCGGACCGGCAGAACCGGCATAAGCGCATTACATATCACCACTTCATCGGCGTCCAGCAACTGCGCCGGTTCGCTTTTTATGACCTGGCAAGCCTGACCTGCCGCCGCGAGTTGTGCCATCAGACTCCGCCGCATAATGCCATCCACACCCGATTCTGACAGATCGGGGGTGTAAATCTGCGTGCCGTGACGCCAGAATAAATTGGCCGCACAGCATTCCACCACCCAACCTTCAGTGTCAAGCACCAGCGCCTCGTCGGCGTCTGTCTGGTCAAGATGAGCCCTGATCAGCACCTGCTCCAGGCGATTAAGATGTTTGATACCGGCAAACAGAGGATTACGCGCCAGACGAACCGGACTGAGGCTGAGAGACACACCACGCTGCTGCAACGTGGCGTAATGGTGCGGCCAGGGCGCGAGCGAAACAATCCGTGTGGGTTCGGCGCAGCCCTGCCGGCTGTATCCGCGTCCGCCGCTACCGGCGCTGATAATCACTTTCAGAACGGCCTGCTCCTGCCCCTGCGCGGCCTGTTTCATCTCAGCCTCAAGCTGAAGCCAGTCAATGCCGCCGATCCATAACCGTTCGCAGCCCTGCCTGAGCCGCTTAAGGTGGTTCTTCAGCAGCAGAATGTTACCCTGTCGCACAGCCGCGGTGGTAAAGCAGCCGTCGCCAAACTGCAGGCCACGGTCGCTGGCTGCCAGCGTTGATTGTTTGATACCGTTAATCCACATCGTTCTCTCCCGGGGATGACGTGTGATTTCAGCGCATTCTGCAGGATAAAAAAAGGCCCGCATCGCGGGCCTTTTTACGCATCAACACCGATTACACTTTACGGAAAATCAACGAACCGTTGGTTCCGCCAAAGCCAAAGGAGTTACACAGCGTGTATTCCAGGCCGGTAACCTGACGTGCGGTATGAGGCACGAAGTCGAGATCGCAGCCTTCATCCGGATTGTCGAGGTTGATGGTCGGTGGAATCGCCTGGTCGCGCAGCGCCAGAATCGAGTAGATCGCCTCCACCGCGCCTGCCGCACCCAGCAGGTGACCGGTCATCGACTTGGTCGAGCTGACCATCACGCTCTGTGCCGCCGCACCAAACACGGATTTCACTGCCTGCGCTTCCGCTTTATCACCGGCCGGCGTTGACGTGCCGTGCGCGTTAACGTAGCCGATCTGCGCCGGATCCAGCTGAGCGTCACGCAGCGCGTTGACCATCGCTGCCGCCGCACCAGAACCGTTTTCCGGTGGTGATGTCATGTGGTAAGCGTCGCTGCTCATGCCGAAACCGACGATTTCTGCATAGATCTTCGCGCCGCGTTTTTTCGCGTGTTCGTACTCTTCCAGCACCACGATACCGGCACCGTCGCCCAGCACAAAACCGTCACGATCTTTATCCCACGGACGGCTTGCCGCCTGCGGGTTGTCGTTACGGGTTGAGAGCGCACGTGCAGCACCAAAACCGCCCACGCCCAATGGCGTACTGGCTTTCTCTGTGCCACCTGCCAGCATCACGTCAGCATCGTTATAGGCGATGATACGTGCAGCATGACCGATGTTATGGACGCCAGAAGTACAGGCTGTCGCAATAGAGATGCTCGGACCTTTCAGGCCATACATGATGGTGAGATGACCCGCCACCATGTTAACGATGGTTGAAGGCACAAAGAATGGACTGATTTTGCGCGGGCCGCCGTTGACCAGGGAGGTATGATTCTCTTCAATCAGACCCAGGCCACCGATGCCGGAGCCAATCGCTGCGCCCATACGGCCTGCATTTTCCTCGGTCACAACCAGACCGCTGTCCTGCATGGCCTGAATACCAGCCACGATGCCGTATTGGATGAATTCGTCCATCTTGCGCTGATCTTTGCGCGAGATGAAATCATCACAATTAAAATCTCTTACCAGACCTGCAAAACGCGTTGCATAAGCACTGGTATCAAAATGGTCGATCAGGGTAATGCCGCTCTGACCGGCAAGGAGAGCACTCCAGGTAGACTCTACGGTATTGCCGACAGGAGACAACATGCCAAGACCAGTCACAACTACACGACGCTTAGACACGTTCGTCCTCCAGGGAGGGGAAATAGGAACTATGTGGGACAAACAAAAAAATCAGGCGGTCGAGCGACCGCCTGAAGATATTCATTAGCCTTTATGGCTATTGATGTAGTCGATCGCTGCCTGAACGGTAGTGATTTTCTCAGCTTCTTCGTCTGGAATCTCAGTATCAAACTCTTCTTCCAGAGCCATCACCAGCTCAACGGTATCAAGAGAATCGGCACCCAGGTCTTCTACGAAAGATGCAGAGTTGGTGACTTCTTCCTCTTTCACACCCAGCTGCTCACTGATGATTTTCTTAACGCGTTGTTCGATATCGCTCATACTATTTAATTTCCTATCAAAACTCGCTTTCGCGATGGTTTTCGTAGTGTATAAAATGGTGAAAAAGATGCAACAAAATCCCGGCTGGTCTAACCACGATTTTGCGTTATTTTGCGGTTTTAACCGCAAATAATGCAAATGATTTCGTGATTTATCAGACCATGTACATTCCGCCATTGACGTGCAGCGTTTCACCTGTGATGTAGGCTGCTTCGTCAGAGGCTAAAAATGCCACAGCATTGGCGATTTCCTGCGCTTCGCCTAAGCGACCCGCTGGCACTTCCGCCAAAATACCGGAACGTTGATCTTCGTTCAGTGCCCGCGTCATGTCAGTCTCAATAAAGCCTGGAGCCACGACGTTGACGGTAATGCCACGTGACGCGATTTCGCGCGCCAGTGATTTGCTAAAGCCAATCAAACCCGCTTTTGCTGCTGCGTAGTTTGCCTGGCCCGCGTTACCCATGGTGCCGACAACGGAACCAATGGTGATGATACGGCCCACGCGCTTTTTCATCATGGCACGCAGAACCGCCTTAGAAAGGCGGAATACCGATGTGAGGTTAGTATCCAGGATATCCTGCCACTCATCGTCCTTCATGCGCATGAGAAGATTGTCACGCGTAATGCCTGCATTATTGACTAAAATATCCACTTCGCCAAATTCAGCGCGAATATTCTCTAAAACGCTGTTAATGGAGTCAGCGTCAGTCACATTCAGTAACAGGCCCTTGCCCTTGTCGCCAAGGTAAGCACTGATGGCGTCGGCGCCACTCTGGCTGGTTGCAGTTCCGACGACTCTGGCACCGCGTGCCACCAGGGTTTCTGCAATCGCACGACCAATGCCGCGACTCGCGCCGGTAACCAGCGCAACTTTACCTTCAAAGCTCATGATTTTCCTCTTATTCCTTTCCGAGTGCAGCGTTCAGTGAAGCCGTATCGTTCACGGCAGCAGCGGTCAGGGTATCGACAATGCGTTTGGTCAGACCGGTCAGGACTTTGCCCGGACCCATCTCCAGCAGGTGTGTCACACCCTGTGCTGCCATCGCTTCCACGCTCTCGGTCCAGCGAACCGGGCTGTAAAGCTGACGAACCAGCGCATGCCGGATAGCCGACGCGTCGGATTCGGCTTTGACATCGACATTATTAATGACCGGCACCGCAGGCTGATTAAACGTTATGCCTTCAAGCGCCACCGCCAGTTTGTCGGCAGCAGGCTTCATCAGTGCGCAGTGGGAAGGCACGCTGACCGGCAGCGGTAAGGCACGCTTGGCACCCGCTGCTTTACAGGCAGCGCCTGCACGTTCAACGGCTTCTTTGTTACCCGCAATGACCACCTGGCCTGGCGAGTTGAAGTTTACCGGCGAAACAACCTGGCCCTGAGCACTCTCTTCACAGGCCTGACGGATAGCGGCGTCATCCAGGCCAATAATCGCCTGCATTGCGCCCGTGCCTTCCGGCACCGCTTCCTGCATCAGTTTGCCGCGCAGTTCAACCAGTTTCACCGCGTCAGCGAAGTTGAGCACGCCTGCACACACCAGTGCCGAGTACTCGCCCAGGCTGTGACCGGCCATCAGAACGGGCTGTTCGCCGCCCTGCGCCTGCCAGACACGGTAGATAGCCACGGAGGCGGCCAGCAGGGCTGGCTGAGTCTGCCAGGTTTTATTCAGCTCTTCAGCCGGACCCTGACTGACTAACTGCCACAGATCGTATCCCAGCGCGTCAGAAGCTTCACGGAAGGTCTCTTCAACCTGCGGATAAGTGGCTGCTAATTCAGCCAGCATGCCCACGGTCTGTGAACCCTGACCGGGAAAAACAAATGCAATTTGCGTCATCTTTCGTTCCTGTCAATCAAAAGCGAACCAGCGCAGAACCCCAGGTGAATCCACCACCAAAGGCTTCCAGCAGAATAAGGTGTCCGGGTTTGATGCGGCCATCACGAACCGCTTCGTCCAGTGCGCTTGGCACCGAGGCGGCAGAGGTGTTGCCGTGGCGATCCAGTGTGACGACCACTTTATCCATGGTCATGCCGAGTTTTTTCGCGGTGGCGCTGATGATGCGCAGGTTAGCCTGATGCGGCACCAGCCAGTCCAGCATTTCACGATCGAGATTATTGGCCTGCAGCGTTTCGTCAACGATGTGGGCCAGCTCGGTTACGGCGACCTTAAAGACTTCGTTGCCCGCCATGGTGAGATAGGCAGGCTGATCCTGATGCGCGCGATCCTGATAAGGCAGGGTCAGCAGCTGCGAATAGCGACCGTCGGCGTGCAGATGAGTAGAGATGATCCCCTGCTCTTCGCTCTGGCCCAGCACAACCGCACCCGCGCCATCACCGAACAGGATGATGGTGCCGCGATCTTCCGGATCCAGCGCACGCGCCAGCACATCAGCACCAATCACCAGCGCATGTTTTACGGCGCCATTTTTGATGTATTGATCGGCCACGCTCAGTGCATAGGTGAAACCGGCGCAGGCGGCCGCAAGGTCAAACGCCGCGCAGTCTTTGATCTCCAGCATTTGCTGGATCATGCAGGCGGAGCTCGGGAAGGCATGGCTGGAAGAGGTTGTGGCGACAATGATCAGCCCAACGTCATTCGCCTCAATGCCGGCCATTTCCAGCGCGCGCTGAGCGGCGCTGAATCCCATGGTGGCGACGGTTTCGTCAGGTGCAGCAATGCGACGCTCACGGATGCCGGTACGGGTAACAATCCACTCGTCCGACGTCTCCACCATTTTTTCCAGATCGGCATTGGTGCGAACCTGGCTGGGCAGATAACTGCCCGTACCGATAATTTTGGTATACATCTAGGCTTTGTCACTCCTGGCTAATACAGCATCAAGGCGCGCAGCAATTCGTTCGGGAATTTGCTGCCTCACCGCCTGCTCTGCCTGTTCTATCGCCACGGCGAAGGCGTGTTGATTTGCTGCGCCGTGACTCTTGATCACTGTTCCGCGCAATCCTAACAGACAAGCGCCATTGTACTGGTCGGGGTTGAGATGCCCGAAGCGCTTTGCCAGACGTTTCTGAACCCAGCGCCCCAGCAACTGAAGCCACCATGACCGTTTTTTGCCTTCCCCTGAGGACTTCAGCAGAGAAAGAAACATTCTTACCACGCCTTCCATCGTCTTCAGCGTGACGTTCCCGACAAAACCGTCACAGACCATGACATCGGTTTTACCGGTCAGCAGCTCGTTACCTTCGAGGTAACCAATATAGTTGATGTGCGGTGATTCTCGCAGCATAACCGCGGCGTCACGGATTGTTTCCAGCCCTTTGGTCTCTTCATGACCGATGTTGAGCAATGCAACACGGGGCTGTGAAATCCCCAGTACATACTCGGCCATCACGGAACCCATCACGGCAAACTGCACCAGCATCGCACTGTCTGAGTCCACATTCGCGCCCAGATCGAGTACCACCGTTTTACCCTGCTGCTGATGCGGCAAAACGGACATCAGCGCCGGACGCTTAATGCCGTCCAGCGGTTTTAATAAGAGTGTCGACAGCCCCATCAAAGCCCCGGTATTACCGGCGCTGATACAGGCCTGGGCACGTCCCTCTTTCACCATCTCCAGCGCCACACGCATTGAGCTGCCGCGACTGTTCCGGATGGCCTGAGCGGGCCGCGCATCACTTGCAATAACCGATTCGGCAGGGATAACCTGCAAACGCCCCATCAGGGAGGAATCCGCTTTGGCAAGCAATGGCATGAGAGTGTCGGGATGTCCGACCAGAAGAAGGAATAGTTCCGAATGAGAGGCCAGTGCCTGCAATGCTGCAGGCACTGTCACGCAGGGACCGAAGTCCCCGCCCATGGCATCAATCGCCAGGGTCAAACGTGTCAAGGTATCGCCTTGCTAAGCAAGAAACTTACTTAACGATAACCTTGCGACCGCGGTAGTAACCGTCCGCAGTGATGTGGTGACGCAGATGAGTTTCGCCAGAAACTTTATCTACTGACAGAGCAGCAGTGGTCAGCGCATCGTGCGAACGACGCATACCACGCTTAGAACGGGTGGGTTTATTCTGTTGTACGGCCATGGACCTTACTCCTATTACTTACGCTTTAAACTGGCTAATACGGCAAATGGATTTGGTTTCTCCGCCTCTGCAGGCAGTTTGCCAAAGACCATGTCCGCCTCGGACACTTCACAGTGTTCAGAATCGTGCACCGGAACGACCGGCAGCGCGAGAATCAGTTCATCCTCAACAACCGCCAGCAGATCGATCTCACCAAATTCGTTGACATCGACCGGCTCGTACGCTTCCGGCAATGCTTCGGCCTGCTCTTCAGAAGAGACGGGACTGAAACAAAAACTGACTTTTACGTGATGGGGAAAGGTCTGGTTGCAGCGCTGACAACGCAACGTCACCTGAACTTCAGCAGTACCCGTCAGTACCGCCAGACGTTGGCTATCAACCGCGAACGACATGGCACAATCCACATCACTGTCCACACTAACGACCGACTCGGCCACACGCTCCACCTGTGCAGATGTGTAGACACCCTGATAATCAAGGCGCTTCTGAGCGGTGCGGACAGGGTCCAGCGTTAGGGGTAATTTTACCTTTTGCATAGGGCGCGCATATTAACTTTGTAATGTCATAGAGTCAAAGAAAAAGGCCGTTAAACAGCATCTTTCAACCACTATTCGCATCCAGTGCGGCGCACAGTTTAAAATGACTGTCACCAATTCGCTATTACTATTGAAAAAAAATGACGCCATCGATTCTTTTAGCTTCGACCTCCCCCTTCCGACAGGCGCTGCTGCGCAAGCTGGGGCTGCCTTTTATTACGGCTGCGCCAGAAGTAGATGAGTCGCCGCTGCCGGATGAATCGGCGCAGGCGCTGGTGACGCGACTTGCCAAAGCCAAAGCGCAGGCACTGGCAGAAACCTACCCCAGTCACTGGATTATCGGCTCTGACCAGGTCTGTGTACTGGATGGCGTGATTACCGGAAAGCCTCACACCGCAGAGAAGGCGCGGGCGCAGCTGCGTGCCGCCAGCGGCAAAGCGATCACGTTTTATACCGGCCTGGCACTCTGTCACCCCGCCAGTGGCACACTGCTGCAGGAGTGCGAACCTTTTGTGGTGCATTTCCGCACCTTAACCGAGGCAGAAATTACCGGCTATGTTGAGAGGGAGCAGCCGCTTCAGTGTGCGGGCAGCTTTAAAAGTGAGGGGCTGGGAATTTGTCTGTTTGATCGACTGGAGGGGCGCGACCCCAACACGCTGGTCGGCCTGCCGCTGATTGCGCTCAATGCAATGCTGCAGCAGGCCGGCATCAATCCTTTAACCGCGTGATGCCGGAGCACTCACCCTTTACGCTGACGTAACCTGAGCAGACACTGCTTCAGGCCTTCGTCCAGCGGCGCTTCCACCCGCATCACGTCGCCCGTGCCAGGATGGGTAAAGGTCAGGGCCGCCGCGTGCAGGAAGAGGCGATTTAAGCCAGTTGCCGCCAGCTGACTGTCAAAGTCGCGTTCGCCATAGCGATCGTCAAACGCGATAGGATGACCGGCGTGCAGCGTATGCACACGAATCTGGTGCGTGCGCCCGGTTACCGGGCTGGCCTTCACCAGCGTGGCAAACTCAAACCGCTCTTCCACTTTAAAGCGGGTTTCAGAGGGTTTGCCTTCGCTGCTGACGCGCACCACGCGTTCGCCGCTCTGCAGGATATTTTTCAGCAGCGGAGCCTGAACCACTTTCAGGTGTGACGGCCAGTTGCCGCGCACCAGCGCCAGATAATCCTTCTGCATCCCCTTTTCGCGCAGTTGCTCATGCAGGGAGCGCAGCGCCGAGCGCTTTTTCGCCACCAGCAGAATACCGGAGGTGTCACGGTCCAGGCGATGCACCAGTTCCAGGAAGCGTGCTTCGGGACGCAGTGCGCGCAGGCCTTCAATGACGCCGAAGGTCAACCCGCTGCCTCCGTGAACGGCGGTGCCGGAAGGCTTGTTCATCACCAGCAGCGCCTCATCTTCATACAGAATGGCGTCAGCCAGTGAGGCCACTTTTGCCAGCTTCGGTGACACGGCCTCGTCATCGCGTTCGGCGACCCGCACCGGTGGAATGCGAACCTCATCGCCCTCCTCCAGCTTATATTCGGGCTTGACGCGCTTTTTATTTACCCGCACCTCGCCTTTGCGAACGATGCGATAAACCATGCTTTTTGGCACACCCTTGAGCTGGGTGCGCAAAAAGTTATCAATGCGTTGTCCGGCATTTTCAGCCGTGATGGCGACAAATTGTACGCCCGGATTCTCTGTTTTCATGGCGGCGATTCTAAATAGTGTCCCCTGATAGCGCCACCCCTTTTTCTGTGCTTAACTCTGGGGTTGATGTGGCGGCAGGTCGCCTCCCTGCTGACTTTTTCAGCAAACCGCTGCTTTGTCCGACACATTAATAAGTTAAATGTAAAGAAACTTCACAAGCTGGCTAAAGTCGCCTTGCTATATGAAGGTTAGCAGTGGAATAATGCTTGAGTTTCTTACCTGAAGCATTTCAGGGCAGAAAAAGAGCGAAATTGTCATTTTGCCGGATTGAGCAGACACGCAGCAATGGCGTAAGACGTAATGCGAAATCAGGCACTTAGCGGGCTGCGGGTTGCGGCCTGGACAACAGTATGGGATGCACGGGTTTTTTAATTGTCTCAGGCATTTCCACTATCTGGTGCTGTTTTCCCTTATGAAAAACAGGCCACCGACGTTATTTGCGCCCCTCGCGCGGTCGACAGCCGTGAGGTTGACGACATTGCACTAAGTCACGGGGCCATCGGTTGATACTCGTCCAGGGTAACTATGCCCGCAGCTGTAATCACTCATGAAAGAATAACGAGTAAGTCACGATGAAAAGAATGTTAATAAACGCAACTCAGCAGGAAGAGTTGCGCGTTGCCCTGGTTGACGGTCAGCGTCTGTACGACCTGGATATCGAAAGCCCCGGACACGAACAGAAAAAAGCCAACATCTACAAAGGTAAAATCACTCGCATTGAACCCAGCCTTGAAGCTGCGTTTGTCGACTACGGCGCAGAGCGTCACGGTTTCCTCCCGTTAAAAGAAATTTCCCGCGAATACTTCCCCTCCAGCTACAACGCGCATGGCCGTCCCAACATTAAAGATGTGCTGCGTGAAGGTCAGGAAGTCATTGTTCAGATCGATAAAGAAGAGCGCGGCAATAAAGGCGCGGCGCTGACCACCTTTATCTCGCTGGCGGGCAGTTATCTGGTGCTGATGCCGAACAACCCGCGTGCAGGCGGTATCTCCCGCCGCATTGAAGGTGACGACCGTACCGAGCTGAAAGAAGCCTTGTCTGCGCTGGAACTGCCGGAAGGCATGGGCCTGATCGTCCGTACCGCAGGCGTCGGCAAATCTGCCGAATCGCTGCAGTGGGATTTAAGTTTCCGTCTTAAGCACTGGGATGCGATCAAAAAAGCCGCAGAGAGCCGTCCGGCGCCCTTCCTGATCCATCAGGAAAGTAACGTGATTGTGCGTGCCTTCCGCGACTATCTGCGTCAGGACATCGGTGAAATCCTTATCGATAACCCGAAAGTCCTGGAGCTGGCGCGTCAGCACATCGCTGCGCTGGGCCGTCCGGACTTCAGCAGCAAAATCAAGCTCTACACCGGTGAAATCCCGCTGTTCAGCCACTATCAGATCGAATCGCAAATTGAATCCGCGTTCCAGCGCGAAGTTCGCCTGCCGTCCGGTGGCTCCATCGTCATCGACAGCACGGAAGCGCTGACCGCTATCGATATCAACTCAGCCCGTGCGACACGCGGCGGTGACATCGAAGAGACGGCGTTTAACACCAACCTGGAAGCGGCCGATGAGATTGCCCGTCAGCTGCGTCTGCGCGACCTGGGCGGGCTGATCGTTATCGATTACATCGATATGACTCCGGTTCGCCATCAGCGCGCCGTCGAGAATCGGCTGCGTGAAGCGGTCCGTCAGGATCGTGCCCGTATTCAGATCAGCCACATTTCACGTTTTGGCCTGCTGGAGATGTCACGTCAGCGCCTGAGTCCGTCACTGGGCGAGTCCAGCCATCACGTCTGCCCGCGCTGCAGCGGCACCGGCACCATTCGTGATAACGAGTCGCTGGCGCTGTCGATTCTGCGTCTGATTGAAGAAGAAGCGCTGAAAGACAACACCAAAGAAGTGCACGCGATTGTTCCGGTTCAGGTGGCCTCTTACCTGCTGAACGAAAAACGTGAAGCGGTCAACGCGATTGAAAAACGCCAGGGTGGCGTGCGGGCGATCATCGTTCCTGATGACAAGATGCAGACCCCACACTACTCCGTGCTGCGCGTGCGTAAAGGCGAAGAGACGCAGACCCTGAGTTATCACCTGCCGAAGCTGCATGAAGCCGAGATGGCAATGCCGTCGGATGAGGAGCACTCTGAGCGTCGTCGTCCTGAGCAGCCAGCTCTGGCTGCCTTTGTGATGCCAGATGCGCCGCCGGCCCCGGTTGAAGTCGCCCCTGAAGCGAAGCGCACCGAAAGCAAGCCCGCAGCAAAAGGCGCGCCGGCAATGGCACCGTCAGCGACCGTCAGCACCGGTTTCTTCGGACGCCTGCTGGGTGGCCTGAAAAAAATGTTCGCGGGCGAAGAAGCCCCTGCTGCTAAGCCTGAGACCGCTACCGTTGCTGAACCGCAGAAAGCCGCAGAAAGTGAGCAGGAGCAGAGTTCCTCCCGTGGCGGCGAGCGTCGCAACAATAACAACCGTCGCAACAACAATCGTCGTGAACGCACGCCGCGTAACGGTGACAATGCACAGTCACGCGAAGGCCGTGAACCGCGTGAAAGTCGCGAGCCACGTGAACCGCGTGAGAGCCGTGAGCCACGCGAAAGCCGCGAGCCGCGTGATGGCAACGATAATCGCCGCAACAAGCGTCAGTCTCAGTCTGGCGAGGCTCGCGAAGAGCGTCCGGCACTGAGCGAAGAAGCGCGTCAGCAGCGTGAAGAGCAGCAGCAGCAGCGCCGTGAACAGCGTGCAGAACGTCAGCGTCGTCGTCAGGAAGAGAAGCGCGCGGGTGAAGAAGCCGCCAAAGCCGCTGAGCAGTCAGCCGTGGCAGATGCGCCGGAAGCGACTGACGCACAGGAAGAGGAACGCGTTCAGGTTATGCCGCGTCGTAAGCCGCGTCAGCTGAACCAGAAGGTACGCGTTGATGACAACCGTCAGCCTGTGGCAGCGGATGCCAGCGACAATGCGCAGCCTGCCGAAATGCGTCAGCCTCAGCCGGCCGACGTTGCTCAGCCGCAGCCTGAGTTGCAGAGTGCTCAGACTGATGAGCAGGATGACAACGAGAACCGCGACGGTGCGAATATGCCGCGTCGCTCACGTCGTTCACCGCGTCATCTGCGCGTCAGCGGACAACGTCGCCGTCGTTACCGTGATGAGCGTTATCCGACGCAGTCTGCAATGCCTCTGGCTGCGGCAGCAGCCTCGCCTGAGATGGCGTCCGGTAAAGT
The DNA here is from genome assembly GCF_026541045.1 of Pantoea sp. GM_Pan_3. Taxonomy (NCBI): domain Bacteria; kingdom Pseudomonadati; phylum Pseudomonadota; class Gammaproteobacteria; order Enterobacterales; family Erwiniaceae; genus Pantoea; species Pantoea sp. GM_Pan_3. The sequence continues at coordinate 1,357,037 of NZ_JALNVA010000001.1, forward strand.
CTGGGTTCGCTACCCGGTAAGCCAGGCCAGCGAAGAGCAGGTTCAGAATGTGACGCATGAGACACCGGCGTACAGCCCTGAAGAGAGCGCAGAAGTCACTGCGCTGCCGGTCGCGGCTGCGGCTGCGGCTGAATCCGCAGTACAGGCAGATGTCTCTGCAGAGCAGGCTGCGCCGCAAGCCGATGCGCCAGTTCAGCAGGCTGACGCCGCAGTACAGCAGGCCGAGCCACTGGCAGAAACGCCCGTGCCGGTGGTGAACACTGACGACACCCGTGCTATTGAAGCACCGGTTGATCAGCAGCCTTCTGTGGTTCCTGCTGCAGATGAAGCAAAAGCAGAAGTGGTCGCGGCTGAAGCCGTTCCTGCTGAACCGGTCACGGAAACCCCGGTTGCGACCTCTGCGGATGCCGCACAGCCAGCTGACGTTGCTGAGCACGCTGCCGTTGATGTCAGCGAAGCGATTGCCGCCGAGGTTGAAGAGGTTCTGAAGGCTCCGGTCGCAGCCGATGCTGACACTGCGCCGGTTCAGGAACCTCACGCACCGGTTGCCGCGCGCGATGTTGCGCCTGCAGCTCCCGTGACCGCAGCCGAGCCGGCAGCAGCCGCGCCTGCTGCTGATGCGGTAGCCAATGACGGCACGCGCTGGAAGCACTTCGCCTCTGCGCCAATGACTAAAGCCCCGGCGCCAGCCTGGCAGTCAGAACCGGCTCCGCACAGTGACTGGGTACGTTCACCGTATCAGTTCGACGGTCGCGGTTCAGCAGGCGGTCACAGCGCCACGCATCAGGCAACAGCCCCGGCAACCAAGCCGTAATCACTCAGCAGTTGTCATCTGAACCCCGGCCTTAGCCGGGGTTTTTTTATGGCTGCCATTCTGTCCCCCTGCTCCGCCAGTCGCTGAATCACAGGCAAAAAAAATCCCACCCTCCCTGAGGGGGAGAGTGGGAAAAACTAAGCGTATCCGGTTAAAGTACGCTCAAATTTTCAGGTCAGATTACGAGTTCAGCTTGAACAGTGACATCTTCGACATGTCGGTAAAGGTCTTATAAGAAGCCTGTAGTGCCGTCTGCTGCATGGTGTAGCTGGACACGGCCTCGGTGTAGTCCACGTTCACCAGGTCACTCATCTGGGAGTTATAGATCACGTCGCGGTCATCACCCTGCGCATTCAGCGTATCGATTTCAGACAGCTGCGTACCAATCTCAGAACGCACGGTTAAAACATTATTCAGCGCGTTGCCCAGGCCGCGGTTGGTTTTATCCATGGCGTCCTGGAAGGTCTTTTTGGTTGCGGCGTCAGCATCATCCTGCGGCACTTTCAGGGCGGCAATCGCGCTATCCAGCATTTTAAACAGGTTGGTTTCGCTGGCGCTGCCATCCGGTTCTTTGGTTGCGTTGCTGGTGATAGACATGAAGACATCATCACCGGTGTGCGCCACGGTCATGGTACGGCTGGAGTCCACCTTCTGAGTGATGGCTTCTGTGCCGCCCGCGTAGCTGACGCCGGTTCCGGCACCATCAACAAAAGGCGCGCTGTCGGTTTTATAACCGGCAAAGATGTAACGTCCGTTGGCATCCTGGCTGTTTGCCTGGTTCAGCAACTGAGCACGGATCCCTTCCAGCTGGGTGGCGATCGAGCCACGGTCATCGTCGCTCAGCGTACCGGTTGAACCGTTGACGATCAGCGTCTGTGCGCTCTGGATGCTGCTGGTCACGCCTTTCAGCGCATTCTCTTCCAGGGAGAGCCCCTGCTCAGCAAAGGTACGCGCCAGCGCATACTGACTCCCCTGCTGCTGGGTCTGTGACAGCACCACCGCGCGTGACGCGGCAATCGGATCGTCCGACGGATTAGTCACACGACGGCCGCTGGAGAGCTGTTCACCCACTTTCAGCCAGGAGGCCTGCGAGTCGGTAATGCCGCGCACCTGCTGGTCAAAAATCATATTTGTACTGATTCGCATGTTATCTCCTGCCCTTAGCGAATATTGATCAATGCGTTAAACACGGTGCTGGCCGTCTGCAGCACCTGCGCATTGGCCATGTAATATTGCTGGTATCTGGTCAGATTGGCGTACTCCTCATCGAGGTTGACACCCGAGACCGACTGCTGGCGATCGGTCAGCTGACTGACCACGCTTTTCTGGGTGGTGCTGGTAGTTTCCAGCGAGCTGGTTTTGTTACCCACGGTGCTGACGATGCTCGCATAAGCCTGCGACAGCGTGGCATTTCCGCCCACCAGCTTCACATCCTGCAGGTTCAGCAGCTTCTGCGCATTGCGGTTATCACTTTCGCCGCCCACGGCGCTCGCCGCGGCTACCTGGGATTCACTGGTAATCGCTACGGACATGTCGTTAATGACGTTCTGAACCGGCTTCACCAGGAAACTGTCTTTTGCGGCAGGTGCCGGGGTGGCCGCGACGGTCAGTTTCAGACCATCAAAGCTCAGCGTCGTGTTGCCACTGGCGTCGGTTCCCTGCGCAATGGTGACCGCCGTGCTGTCTGAAGCACGGGTGGCAGTCCATTTAGTGCCGTCATAGCTGACGGTGTAGTTAGAGGCTTTCAGCGCGCTGGTATCGGTCCATTCGGCGGTGACCGACGCAGCGGTACTGTTTTTGCTGTTGCTGACTACCAGCGGAGTGCCGATGTTAAAGAAATCGACACCCTGGTCGCCGTTGCTGTCAAAGCCCTGCTTGTGCACGTCGTTAAAGCTGGTGGTAAAGGCCGCCGCCAGCTGTCCGAGCTGATTCTGTGCCAGATCGAGATCCTGAGAGCGGAACGCCAGCAGACCGCCCAGCGATCCGGTGGTGATCAGCTTTTCCGGGATCTCGACGTTGCCCGCCTGTTTGTCGACATAGCCGATGGTGGTGCGTGTCGGATCGCTGCTGGAGTTCATCGCCACCAGATCGCTGGATTTGTAGCCGTTGACCAGCGTCAGGCCGTTGGCCATGGATACGGTGTAATTGCCATCCTGCTGCGAAACCGTGACGCCAACCACGTTATTCAGCTCGTTAACCAGCTGATCGCGTTTATCCAGCAGATCGTTAGGTTCGGCACCGTTGCCGTTTGTCAGTTTGGCAATCTGCTGGTTGAGGTCGGCAATCTGCGAGCTGTAGGTGTTGATCTGTTTCACGCTGGAGGCGACATCAGAATTGACGCTGTTCTGCATGTTGTTCAGATACTGCGCCGTGGTCTGAAACTGGCTGACCAGCCCCTGAGCGTTACTGAGCATAGACTGACGCGCCGAGGGATCGTTGGCGTTGCTGACCACGTTCTGCAGGTTGGTAAAGAAGCCCTGCAGGGAGGTGGAGAGACTGGTGGTCGAGGTCGACAGCAGATCGTCAATGTTAGAGATCTGGCTATGCTGGAGATCGACAGCACTGTAGCTGGCACTGGCACCGCGCAACTGCGTTGCGATGAAAGCATCATACTCGCGCTGTACACCGGAGATTTTTACGCCGTTGCCGTAATAGCTGTTGCCCTGCAGGGTACTGTTTGCCTGCGCCAGCACCGTTGTCTGACGGGAGTAGCCCGCCACGGTGTAGTTCGTGATGTTATTACTGGTGGTGCTCAGGGCGGCCTGTGCGGCACTCAATCCGCTCATCGCGGAGTTAATTATGCTGGACATCTCGGTTCCTTACGTTCCCCCGTCAACCGGGCTGGCAGAGATCTGAATGAACGCCAGCGGGCGAAAACGCATCTGGCTTATGGTGATGTTATCGGCTTGCTTAAGTGAAACTTGAGGCGCAATGATCAGAACAGGTCGCCAATATCCTGGCTGTACGCTTTAACGACTTTGTCGCCCATGCTTTTGAATTGCTGAATCATTCCCACCAGCTTCTGCGCATATTTAGGATCGGTGGCATAGCCCGCCGCCTGCAGCGCCTGCGCACCCTGCTCTGCACTGGATGCGGTAGTGACCGCCGCATAGCGTGGGTTTTTCGTCAGGAGCCGGACGTAGTCGGTCAGCGCCTCGAAATAGGAGTTATAGACCCGGAAGCTGGCCCGGACTTTTTTCGCTTCGCCCTGCTCATATTCGGTGGTCATGATGTCGGTGGTGTCACCCTTCCAGTCGCCACTCGCTTTGATGCCGAAGACGTTGTAGCTCGGTTTGCCGTCGCGGGTCAGGATCTGACGCTGGCCCCAGCCCGACTCCAGCGCCGCCTGCGCCAGAATCAGGTGATGAGGGATACCACTCTGCTGACTGGCCGCCTGCGCGGGCTGCGTCAGCTGCGCGATAAACTCGCGGCTGTCGCTGGGCAGGCCGGTTGGCGAAGCGGCAGGCAGACGCGGCATAGCTTTACGCACCATCTGCTCCAGCTGCTGCGCCGGCATCGGCGTCGCCCCGCTGGTACTGAGGATGAAGCTGTTATCCAGCTTCATCGGCACCGTTCCGGCTTTCTCATCCGGCGCGACAGCGGGCTGCATCTGTTTGACGATGGTTTCCGCCAGGCCAAGCCCGCGTTTCCCCATCTCCTGCGCAATCTGCTGGTCATACATAGAGGTGAAGAGTTTGGTCTGTTCGTTGCTCATAATGCCGTCCTGCGGCAACGCCTCGCGCATACTCTTCAGCATCATCTGTACAAACATCCCTTCGACCTGACGCGCCACCTGCAACGCATGCCCTTTCGGGTCGTTGCTGGCCTGGTGTTTCAGTTCATTCAGGGAGCGGCTGTCGTAAGCCGCACTCATCACAGATTGCATATCAGCCATCAGATAATTTCCAGTTTGGCACGCAGACAGCCGGCACTCTGCATTGACTGCAGAATCGACATCAGCTCGATAGGTGAAGCGCCCAGCGCATTCAGTGCACGCACCACGTTGTTCAGGTTGGCGCTGGCGTTGACGCGTTGCAGCGCACCGCCGCTCTGACGCAGATCGATCTGGGTCTGCGTTGTCGCCACCGTCTGACCACCGGCCAGCGGGGTATCAGGCTGGCTGACGTTCTGCTGCTGGTTGACCGTCACAGAGAGGTTGCCCTGCGCCACCGCACACTGATTCAGCGTCACTTCGCGGTTCATCACCACCGAACCGGTACGGGAGTTGATGATCACTTTGGCATCTTCGACCGGAATCGAGACGTTAATGTTCTGGATATCGGCCAGCAGACGCACCTGCGCACCATTGTTTGGTGAGACGCGGATCTGCACGGTACGCGCATCCAGCGGCTGAGCCGAGCCATATCCCCCACGCGCGTTAATGGCATCAGCAATCCGCTGCGCCATGGAGAAGTCTTCGTTGTTCAGCTGCAGGTTAATGGTGTTCTGCGAACCAAAGTTGCTCTGCAGTTCACGCTCTACCGTGGCCCCGCCGGTAATCCGGCCGCCGTTAAGCTGGTTAACCTGAACACTGCTGCCGCCTGCCGATGCGCCTGCACCGCCGACGAGGATATTTCCCTGCGCCAGCGCATAGACCTGGTTATCGACCCCTTTCAGCGGCGTCATTAACAGCGTGCCGCCGCGCAGGCTTTTGGCGTTACCCAGCGAAGAGACCACCACATCCAGGTTCTGTCCCTGACGGGCAAACGCGGGCAGTTTTGCGGTGACCATAACCGCCGCCACGTTTTTCAGCTGCATGTTAGTGCCTGCGGGTACGGTAATCCCCAGCTGTGACAGCATGTTGCTGACGGTCTGAGTGGTAAACGGCGTCTGGGTCGTCTGGTCACCGGTACCATCGAGACCCACAACCAGGCCATAGCCCAGTAGCTGGTTCTCGCGAACCCCCTGGATGGTGGTTAAGTCACGGATCAAATCGGCTTTTGCCAGCAGGCTGACGCCCAGCAGCAGCGCCAGCCCGGCGCGCAACAGCGTTAACTTTTTCATTGAAACCTCTTACATCGGCGAGATGTTCAGGAAGAAGCGCTGTAACCAACCCATGGTCTGCGCCTCATTGATATAGCCATTTCCGACGTACTCAATACGTGCATCGGCGACAGCGGTAGATAACACGGCGTTGCTGGCGCTGATGGTGCGTGGGTTGACTACACCTGAGAAGCGAATGAACTCCGTGCCCTGATTAATGGCGATCTGTTTTTCACCGACCACGTGGAGGTTGCCGTTCGACAACACCTGATCCACCGTGACGGTAATGGTGCCGGTAAAGGTGTTGTTGGCAGATGCGCCCCCTTTCCCGGCGAAATCGTTTTTGCCTTCCGCGCTGATATTGGCTTTTTCGCCACCGGCACCCACCAGCCCCGCCAGACCGGTCGGCACGGCGTTCAGGCCAAAGCTATTGCTGCCATCGCGGCTGGCATTGGCGGAAGAGCTTTTGCTGGCACTGACGTTTTCCTGCAGCGTGATGGTCAGGGTATCGCCAATGTTGCGTGGACGGCGGTCTTCAAACAGCGGCTGATAGCCGTAGTTAAGCGGCGCGACGCCCTGGAAAATGGAGCCGTTTACCACCGGTGGCGCGGACGGCATCGGCTGTGCTGTGGTTGCGCCTTCGACCAGCGGGGTCCGGGGGACCAGGGCACAACCGTTAAGAGTTAGCAGCAGCGAGGCGACTAACCAATGTCCAGGCTTGAGAATCTGTTGCTTCGCCACGGCGTCACGACCTTATTAATGTCTGTCATTCAGGCCAGCACGGGCTGGCCCTGTTCGGGATTAAATCTGCGTTAATTTCGCCAGCATCTGATCAGAGGTACTGATCGCCTTGCTGTTGATTTCGTAAGCGCGCTGCGTCTGAATCATAGTGACCAGCTCTTCCGCCACGTTAACGTTTGAGGTTTCGGTATAGCCCTGATAGAGCAGACCCGCGCCGTTCTGGCCTGGCGTGCTGTCAGTCGGTGCGCCCGATGCCTGAGTTTCCTTGTAGAGGTTTTCACCCACGCTATCGAGACCGGCATCGTTCATGAAGGTGCTCAGGGTTAACTGACCCACCTGCGCAGCCTGGGCCTGGCCCTGCTGCGTCACACTGACCACACCGTCACGCGAAACCGTGATGCTGGTGGCGTTAGCCGGAATGGTGATACCGGGCTGCACCGGGAAACCGGAGTTGGTCACCAACTGGCCGTTCTGATCCACCTGAAACGCGCCGTCACGGGTATAAGCAGAGGTGCCATCCGGCATCTGAATCTGAAAATAGCCCTGGCCGTTAATGGCGATATCTTTTGAATTGCTGGTCTGTGACAGGTTGCCCTGGGTGTGCAGACGCTCGGTGGTGACCGGACGGACACCGGTGCCGATCTGCAGACCGGAAGGCAGCGTCGTCTGTTCGGACGACTGCGTGCCCGGCTGGCGCATGGTCTGGTACATCAGATCTTCGAACACGGCACGCGAACGCTTAAAGCCATTGGTGCTGACGTTAGCCAGGTTGTTGGCAATCACGTCCATGTTCATCTGCTGCGCATCAAGACCGGTCTTAGCGATCCATAAAGAACGAATCATGTTGTTATCCTCGCGCCTTAGCTCATGTTCAGGAGCTGATTGGCTTTTTGTTCATTTTCGTCGACGTTAGTGATGACTTTCATCTGCATCTCAAAACGTCGGGCGTTGGCGATCATATCGACCATGGTTTCCACCGGTTTGACGTTGCTACCTTCCAGCACGCCAGGCATCACCTGCATGGTGGCGTCAGCCTGCAGCGCCGCACCGCGGGTTGCCTGTGTCGCAGCCGTAGGACGGAACATCCCGTCATCACTGCGCTGCAGCTCCTGGCCGGTGGCCCTGACCAGCTTCAGCTTACCCAGCTGAACCGTGGCGTTAGGCGAGTCACCGGCATTCAGGCCGGTAATGGAGCCGTCAGCCGCAATGGTGATTTCGGTGCCCTGCGGGATCACAATCGGACCGCCGTCGCCCATCACAGGATTGCCCTGAACCGTCAGCGTGCCGTTCGGGCTGATCTGCATATTGCCGTTGCGGGTATAAGCTTCGCTGCCGTCAGCGGTACGCACCGCCAGCCAGCCATCCTGCTGCACCGCCACATCGAGTGGACGCTCGGTGTAATCCATCGCGCCCTGGCTCATGTCGGCGCCGGGTGTGGAGGCGGCGACCAGCGTACGGGTTGGCAGTGACCAGCCATTCACCGGCACCGCGCGCAGCGCATTGAGCTGCGCACGAAAGCCTGGTGTTGAGGCGTTGGCGAGGTTGCTGGCGGTGACCGCCTGCTGATCCAGCGTCTGGCTGGCCGCGCCCATCGCGGTATATATCGCGTGATCCATATGGCAATCCTGTTAGCGAATTAACGTAAGTTAACCAGCGTGTTGAGAATCTGGTCCTGAGTTTTGATGGTCTGCGCGTTCGCCTGATAGTTACGCTGCGCCACGATCATGTTCACCAGCTCTTTACTCATATCGACGTTTGAGGACTCCAGCGCGCCCGCCGTCAGAGAACCAAAGGTTCCGGTATTAGCCAGACCGACTGCTGCCTGACCGGATGCGCTTGATGCCGCCCAGACGTTGTCGCCCTGTGACTGCAGACCTTCCGGGTTAGAGAAGCTCGCCAGCACAATCTGACCCAGCAGCTGGGTTTTCTGGTTGGAGTAGGTGCCGGTGATGGTGCCGTCATCATTGATGGCGTAGCTGGTCAGATCGCCTGGTGCATAACCATCCTGCGTCGGGCTGCCAAAGGTGGTGGCGCCGGTGTTCTGCTGCAGGCTGCCCAGCATGCTCAGGGTGATTGGCTGGTTCGCGACCGCGCCGTTGGCGCCGCCCACGTTCAGCGTCAGGCCAACGGTACCGTCGTTGGTGGTGCTCACTACCGCGCCGTTTGCATCCAGCTTAGAGACGCCTGTCAGCTTACCGCTGGTATCAAACGTCATGCGGAAGTCGCCCGCTGAGCTGCCGGTGGTGCCGTCGATGGTATGAACGGTCCAGCTGTTACTGGTAGTGTCTTTTACGAAGTACATGTCGAGCGCATGGTCATTACCCTGCGAGTCGTACACGGTTGCCGTGGTTTTCTTGTTGTAGCTGTCTGCGTTCGCCGTCGAGAAGGTGGTCACAGATGGCGTGGTGTCCGTTGAGTTCAGGTTGGCAACCAGACCGGCCGTGGTGGTGGCGCGGGCTGACATCTGCTCGGTCGGAATACGGATCGCCACCGGGTTTGCACCCGCCTGGATGGTAGCCGGTGAACCGCTGGCCGGATAGCCGGTCACGTTCAGGCCCTGGGTGTTGACCAGGTTACGGTTGGCATCAAGGGTGAACTGACCATTACGTGAGTAGAACACGCCGCCGCTGCTGTCGGTCATGCGGAAGAAACCGTTACCGCTCAGCGCCACATCCAGGCCACGGCTGGTAGTCGTGGTGGAACCGTCGTTGAAGTTCTGGATCACGGCCGCCACTTTCGTGCCGAGGCCGACGTTAGAACCGGCAAACATATCGGCAAACGCGATGGTGCTGGATTTAAAGCCCGCGGTGGCGGAGTTGGCGATGTTGTTACCGATGACATCAAGGTTACTAGAGGCAGCGCCAAGGCCGCTGACCGCTTGGGAAAATGACATGTGTGTGTCTCCTGTCTACAGGTTAATCAGAGAATCTGACGTACGTCGTCAAGGGTGGCGGAGCCCATGGTGCCGAGATCCAGTTTGGTGGTGTCGTTCGCGGTACTCACCCCATTGACGTAGGCGTAGTTCAGCGGTTGTGCCACCAGTTGTGTGTTGCCATTGCTTGCAGCAATCGCAACGCTGTATTTACCATCCGGGGCCACTGAACCATCCGTCAGCTTGCCGTCCCACGAGAAGGTGTGCACGCCAGCGCTCAGCGCGCCCAGATCGACGGTGTCGATCACCGCGCCACTGGCATCTTTAATGGTGGCAGTGGCGCCGGTCGAGGTGGAGCCGAGCTCAACACCAAAAGGCGTTGTGGTGCCGTTGCCGACCAGAATCTGGCTGCCGTTGACCATCACGCCATGCCCGATCAGCGTGGAGCTCTGCAGCGACTGGCTGGTGCTGATCTGGCCGGAGATCGATCCCAGCGTGGTGTTCAGTTTTTCAATCCCGCTCAGGGTATTGATCTGTGCCAGCTGCGTGGTGAGCTGGCTGTTATCCATCGGATTGGTGGGATCCTGGTTCTGTAACTGGGTGACCAGCATGGTCAGGAACTGGTTCTGCAGATCCTGCGCATTGTTGCCGGTGCCGGTGCTGGAGGAGCTGAGAACCGACGGATCCAGTTTTTCATTAACGCCTACCGCGATAGCCATGGTTTTTCTCCGTTATTGCCCAATCGTCAGGGTTTTCATCATCATCGACTTCACGGTGTTCAGCACTTCCACGTTGGCCTGGTAGCTGCGTGACGCCGACATGGTGTTGACGCTTTCGGAGACCACATCCACGTTCGGCATCTTCACGTAGCCTTTGGCATCGGCCATCGGGTTGCCCGGGTCGTAAACCAGTTTCGCTGGCGTCGGATCCTCGACAACCCGGGCGACTTTCACCCCGCCGGTTGCTGAGCCCGGCGCCGCATCGGTCTGGAAGACCACCTGCTTTGCCACGTAAGGCTTGCCATCGGGACCGGTGACGCTGTCGGCGTTCGCCAGGTTACTGGCACTGACGTTTAATCGCTGTGATTGCGCGGTCATCGCTGAACCGGCAATGTCAAAAATATTCAGCAAGGCCATAATTATTGCCCTTGTAACACGCTCATCATGCCTTTGATCTGGCTGCTGATGAGGGTGAGGTCGGTTTGATATTTCAGGCTGTTATCCGCGAACTGCGTACGCTCACGGTCCATATCTACGGTGTTGCCGTCGGCAGAAGGCTGATCGGGAATGCGATAAAGCATGTCCATCGAGGGTACGCCGTTTGTCTGTGCTTCAATGTGGCGAGCTGAAGTGACCTTCAACGCCATGCTGCTGCCTTCCGCACGGCCATTGGACATCACCCGACTCAGCTCGCTGGCAAAGTCGATATCCCGGGCCTGATAACCAGGGGTATCGGCGTTGGCAATATTTGACGCCAGGATCTCCTGACGTTGAGCACGCAGGTTGAGGGCCTCCGTACCAAATTTCAGCGCCGCATCCAGTTTGTCGAGCATGTTTCCTCCGCGTATGAGAATTTCGAGCTGGCAGCTTAATTTGAAAAAGCAAGGGGTCATCGTCTGAATAAGGCCTCAAATGACCGCTATTTTGACAATTGAGGATTTTTCTTAACGGTTACACTCGTTGCCATCATCAGTGAGGAATTGCACCATGCGTCGATATCTGACCCTGCTGACCAGCCTGCTGGTCGCGATCGCCCTGCCGGCTTCTGCGGGAGATCTCAATGCACAACTGAACCAGTTTTTTAAAGCGCGTGACGCCCAGCATGCTCAGGGCATGGCGGTGGTGATTCGCACGCCGCAGGCGCAGTGGCCCACCTGTGAGGCGCCTCAGTTCACCCTGCCCGGTAACAGCCGGTTGTGGGGCAACATGAGCGTGGCGGCCAACTGCGGTGAAAACCGCCGTTATCTTCAGGTCCAGGTCCAGGTGACCGGGAGCTATCTGGTGGCGAACCGGCTGCTGAGCCGGGGCAGCAGCGTCAGCGAAAGCGACTTCACGCTGCAGACGGGGCGCCTGGATACCCTGCCCGCACGCGCCCTGCTGAACAGCGACTCGGTGGCCGATGCGGTCGTCCTGCGTGACATCCCACCGGGACAGCCGATCAACCCTGCAATGCTGCGTCAGCCGTGGCGGGTTAAGGCGGGTCAGAGTGTGATGGTGATAGCCAGCGGCGACGGCTTTGACGCCAGTGGTGAGGGCAAAGCGCTGAACAACGCCACCCGTTCACAGTGGGTTCGCGTCAGGATGGGGAATGGTCAGATTGTCAGCGGTAAGGTGCGCGAGGATGGGAATATTCTTATAACGCTGTAAAGTGTTAAAGAAGCCCATCATGCTGCCGATAGAAGAATCAACAAAGCGATAACGCTATTATGATTCAGGTGGCAGACTTCCCCTGACCGTACAGGAGCCCGAATATGAGCATTGACAGAACGCAACCTCTGAAACCCGCCAGCACCGTACAGAGCCGCGATACCAGCGAGCCAGGCAGCAGCAAAGTGCGTCAGAGTGCCAGCCCGGCGGCAGCGCCGGCGGCGGCCGCTCAGGTCAATCTGAGCAGCGCGCAGTCTCAGCTGATGCAGCCGAGCAGCAAAGACATCAACGTCGAGCGCGTTGAACAACTGAAAACCGCCATTCGTAATGGCGAACTGAAGATGGATACCGGCAAAATCGCCGATGCGCTGATTGCCGATACTAAGGCGTATTTAGAGGGTAATTAGTTACCATGAGTAATTTGCAGACCACATTAGATAAGATGCAGGACGTGCTGGCATCGCTTTCTGCGGTGCTGGAAGAAGAGCAGCAGCAGCTGGCAAGCGGCAACATTAACAGCAACCTGCTGCAGCGCATCACTGAAGATAAAAGCGCGCTGCTCAGCACGCTGAACTATCTGGATGAGATGCGACGCACCGCTGAAAAGAGTCAGTCCGTGTCGGCACCTTATCGTGGTCAGAACGACATGGCACGCCGCTGGGACGTCATCCAGCAGCATAGCCGTCGTCTGCAGGATGCCAATGTGCATAACGGCATGCTGCTGCAGCATCAGATTCGCTACACCCAGGATGCCCTGGAGGTGCTGAAGCCGCATCAGACCCAGGCGTTCTATGGCCCGGATGGGATGGGTAAAGGCCAGGCCACGCTAAGCCGTAAAGCCTGAGCAGAAAAGTAGCAAAAAAAATCCCGCCTGATGCGGGATTTTTTTATGCCAGAAGAGGAACCGCGTCAGGCAGCGGTGCGGCGCGCATAGTCGCGCAGCCGGAATCCCAGCAGCGCCAGCGCCAGAAAGTAACTTCCCCCGCCCACTGCACAGACCAGCGCCAGACGCAGCAGTCGCCACAACATCGAGCCCTGCTCCCAGGCGGGCATCCATTGCAGCATGGCAAACAGCGCCCCGGCCATCACCGCCACGGCGATCAGCAGACGCACCAGAAAGCTGCTCCAGCCCGGCTGAGGCATAAAGATTTGCTTCTTGCGCAGCTGCCAGTAGAGCAGCGAGGCATTCAGACAGGCCGCCAGCCCAATCGAGAGAGAGAGACCGGCATGTTTCAGCGGGCCGATGAAGGCCAGGTTCATCACCTGCGTCATGATCAGCGTGATAATCGCGATTTTAACCGGGGTTTTGATGTCCTGCCGTGAATAGAAGCCGGGTGCCAGCACCTTGACTACAATCAGGCCCATCAGGCCTACAGAGTAGGCGATCAGCGCGCGCTGCGTCATCAGCGCATCAAAGGCCGTGAATTTGCCATACTGGAACAGCGCCACGGTGAGCGGGCCGGAGAGCATCCCCAGCGCCACAGCGCAGGGCAGCGCCAGCAGGAAGCAGAGGCGCAGTCCCCAGTCCATCAGCCGGGAATACTCATCGTGATTGCCGCTGGAAAAACTTTTGGCCAGCGACGGCAGCAGAATGGTACCCAGCGCCACGCCCAGTACGCCGGAGGGGAACTCCATCAGGCGATCGGCGTAGTACATCCAGGAGACGGAACCCGACACCAGGAACGAGGCGAAGATGGTATTGATGATCAGCGAGATCTGACTGACCGAAACGCCCAGGATCGCCGGCCCCATCTGACGCATTACGCGCCAGACGCCTGCGTCACGCAGATTGATGCGTGGCAGCACCAGCATCCCCAGCTTCTTCAGGTGTGGCAGCTGATAGCCGAGCTGCAGCACCCCGCCCACAACAACCGCCCAGGCGAGCGCCATCACCGGCGGATGGAAATGCGGCGCGGCGAACAGGGCGAAGCTGATCATGCTGACGTTCAGCAGGGTCGGCGCAAATGCTGGTACCGAGAAGCGGTTCCAGGTGTTCAGCACCGCACCCGCCAGCGACGCCAGCGAGATCAGCATAATGTAGGGAAAGGTCACCCGCAGCAGGGAACTGGTCAGGGCAAATTTATCCGCATGGTCGCTGAAGCCCGGTGCGGTAATCATGATCACCCAGGGCGCAGCGAGCATCCCCGCGAAGGTCACCAGCGCCAGCGCCAGTGTCAGCAGGCCTGAGACATAGGATAGGAACAGACGTGTCGCCTCCTCACCCTGCTTGCTTTTATATTCCGCGAGAATGGGTACAAATGCCTGGGAAAACGCGCCTTCGGCAAAAATACGCCTCAGCAGATTCGGCAGTTTAAACGCAACAAAAAACGCATCGGTCGCCATTCCGGCGCCAAACACCCGCGCCACGATGGCATCACGGGCAAAGCCCAGAACGCGGGAAAACAGGGTCATGGAACTGACCGCTGCCAGCGATTTCAAAAGATTCATAATTGACGGCGCATCCTGAAAAAATCAGTAAAAAGGAGAAGTCGCGCGGGCACCTGAAAGATGCCCGGCGACAGTCTACTGCCACGGAGGGAAATGACCAGCACGGAGTGTTACAAGGCGTTATTCCAGAATGGCACTACGCCAGAGGTTTTCCACCACACGCTGCGCCATCAGCGCCTGTTCACCGCTGGTTTCAGGCGTCGTCTGATTCTGCACGCAGTCGATAAAATGGCGTGCGGCCCCGCTGAACCCGCGCTGGGTCAGGTGGCTCTGCCAGGCGGCAGGCGGAGCGATCAGCACGCCGTCGTGCCGCTCTTCCTGCCAGTCGCGCATCTCACTGATGTCGATACATTTACCGTCGCCTGTCGCACTGACCCGCTCACGCTGACTGCCTGCGCGCCGATGCATGCTGGTGGTGATCGACAGGCCCTCCAGGGCGAAGTGGTGCTCAGCGTAGAGCATCTGTCCCTGTTCGTTGGTATCGATGCGCCCCTGAACATGCTGAACAGGCTTGCCGCCCAGCCAGAGTGCGGTGTCGACGACGTGCAGGTAGTCATCGAGCAGGGTAAAGCGAAGATCCTGAGGCCCGACGCTGTCGCTGCGGTGCTTTTCAATCCGCAGGGAAGCGACGTGTCCCATCTCCGCCCGCAGCTGCTGATAGCGCGGGGCGAAGCGGCGATTAAAGGCGACCATCAGCTTACGCTGCTGTTTCTCCGCCAGCGCCACCAGCGCCTCAGCCTGATCCAGGGTTTCCGCCAGCGGCTTATCGACGCAGACATCTTTTCCGGCCAGCAGCAGCGCCTTCACCACCTCATAGTGCGTGGCGGTGCTGCTGTGGACAAAAACGGCATCGCAGGCCGCGGCCAGCGCATTCAGGGAACTGAAACAGTCCATACGGTAACTGTCGCAGAGTGGCCGGGCTTTGGCCTGATTCGGCGAAAATGCCCCCACCAGCGTCCAGTCTGTCGCCGCCGACAACACCGGCAGCCAGGCTTTCTGTGCGATACCGCCGAGTCCCACCACACCAATACGCAAAGTCATCTTAATGCTCCGGCTGCAGCAGTTGAGTGAGCTGAGCCTGAAGCCGGGCGACCTGCTGTTCCAGGGTGGCCACACGCCTCGCCAGATCGCCCTGCTCTTCCGGCTCATCGGCGGCCAGTGGCGTGTCGCTCTCCCCGGCCAGCAGATGCATAAAGCGGCTTTCGCGCTTGCCCGGCTCGCGCGCCAGGCGGATCACCCGGGCGCTGTCGTCACGCTGCATCAGGCCTTCCAGCGTCTGTTCTGTTTCGCTGACGTCACTGAACTCATGAAGACGGCCGCTGCGGGTGCGCAGTTCGCCTGGCGTCTGCGGACCGCGCAGCATCAGTAACGTCAGCACGGCAACTTCGGCGCTGTTCAGCTTCAGCGTGCCAAAGGCGGAGTTACAGAAACGCTGCTCATATTTCACGACCCGCTGACCGGACGCGCTGCTGGCGGTAACCAGATGCCGCTTCACCAGCTGATCGAGTTCATCCTGCACCGCGCTTTCACTCAGCTCCATCACCGGCTCGCGGTTTGATTTCTGGTTACAGGCCACCACGACCCCATTCAGTGACAGCGGATACTGTTCCGGCGTGGTAACCTGCTTCTCCAGCAGGCAGCCCAGCACGCGCAGCGCCTGCGCCGATAAAGCCATCTTCATGCTTGCGTCCTCATTATTGTCCACGCCGGTCAGGCGTCCATTCCCGCTGGGTTAGCGCTGTCAGCACGTGATCCTGCCAGCGTCCGTCAATCAGCAGATAGTCTTTCGCATATCCCTCTTTCTCAAAACCGAGGCGCGCCAGCAGGTCGCCGCTGCGCTGGTTGTGCGGCATGTAGTTCGCCATGATGCGGTGAATATGCTGCTGACGCTGCATGTAGCGGATAGCAGACTGTAACGCTTCAAACATCAGCCCCTGTCCCTGCCACTTTTCGCCCAGCGAATAGCCAAGATAACAGGCGTGAAAGGAACCGCGCAGTACGTTGCTGAAGTTGGCTACGCCGCGCACTTCGGTTTCTTCGCTGTCCATCAGAATAAAATAGAAGGCCGAGCCCTGCTTATGCATGTCGGCGATCAGCCCCAGCCGCGCCTGCCAGCCGGAGGGATAGCAGTGACTGTCATCGCGCACCGGCTCCCACGGTTTTAAAAACAGGCGGTTTTCCGCGTAGTAATCTGCCATTCGCCAGGCATCACGTTCGTGAACCAGACGGACCACCAGCCGATCGGTGGTTAAGCGCACCCTGGGCGCGGCAGAACGATAGCCAAACATCCTGACTCCTGAAATCAATGGCTGAGAGTGAAAGCCGTCATTATCTGGCTTTCACTATAACCGCCGCCTGGGCTGCGGTAAAACATTACGGATTTTTTGCCGTAAAGAGGTTGATTTTGTTCCATTATCACCGCGCAGACGCCCCTGCTCAGGCGTCATCAACGCCCGTTCAGCCCGGCCATCTGTCGGGCTGGTTTGCCGGGAGGGGGAATCTCTTCCATACTTTTCAGGCGCCCGAAACAGGATGAAATGATTCACTCTGTTAAACATTAACCTGTAAACGAGGGAGATCAGGATGAAGCTCTATATCTACGACCACTGCCCCTTCTGTGTGAAAGCGCGCATGATTTTTGGTCTGAAGAATTTGCCGGTTGAGCTGGTGGTCATGCTCAATGACGATGAAGAGACGCCTCAGCGACTGATTGGCCAGAAAATGGCGCCTGTCCTGCAGAAAAAGGATGGCAGCGCGATGCCCGAAAGCATGGAGATTGTGCACTATGTCGACCAGCAGGATGGCAAACCGCTGATTACCGGTGCGCTCAATCCGGCCATTGGCGACTGGCTGCGTCACATGAACAGCTACGTGAATAAGCTGCTGCTGCCGCGCATTGCCGAGGCCCCTTTTGCTGAGTTTGCCACCCCGGCGGCACGTGACTATTTCCGCGCGAAAAAGCAGGCCAGCATTGGTGATTTCGAGGAGCTGAAAACGCATTCGGCCGGACTGATTAAAAAAGTCAGCGGCGATCTGCGCAAACTGGACGGCCTGATCGTCCAGCCTAATGCGGTTAACGGCGAGCTGTCGGAAGATGATTTCAGCCTCTTCCCGCTGCTGCGCTCCCTGACGCTGGTTCCGGGCATCGACTGGCCAGCACGGGTCGCTGACTACCGTGACAATATGGCCAAACAGACCCAGGTCAATCTGCTCTCTTCTATTGCGCAGTAATCCCGCCCGGATGAGAGACGCCGCGGTGTTTCTCATCCCTTTTCTGATGACACCTCTCACGCATTCAGGCAGGCTATATCCTGTTAACTGACTTTGTTATCCAGGATATAGAACGATGAAAAAGGTATTTTTCGGGCTGACTGCCCTGATGTTTGTGCTGCTGGTGAGCGGCTGCAATAAACTGACGCAGTACACTATCAGCGAACAGGAAGTGAACCAGGCGCTGCAAAAGCATAACAACTACGAGAAAGACATTGGCGTGTCCGGTCTGGTCAATGCGCATATTGTCCTGAATAATCTCACCAGCCAGATCGGCCGCACAGAACCTGGCAAAGTGTCGCTCTCCGGCAATGCAAAGATTAACGTCACCTCTCTGTTCGGCCCGCAGCAGGCTGACATGCAGCTGACGATGCGCGCACAGCCCGTCTATGACCCACAGCAGGGGGCGATCTTTCTGCGCGATCTGGAGATAACCGACGCACAGGTGGCGCCGGAGAAAATGGCCGCCATCATGAAAACCCTGACGCCTTATCTTAATCAGTCGCTGAAGAGCTATTTCGATCAAAACCCGGCTTACCGTCTCAGCGCTGACCGCAGTAAAGGTGAGTCACTGGCGAAAAAATTTGCCAAAGGACTGGAAGTCAGACCGGGCGAACTGGTTATCCCCTTCACGCAGTAATCCCGAATGCCGCGCCATCCGGCGCGGATTTTTGCTGTCAGCAGAAAAAGCAGGTGCAAACGGTTGCCTGAATCCTTATGCTTAGACCCCGGCCAAAACATGCCTTCTGTTTCCTTTCTGCCGGAGCTTCACTGATGACAGCACAACCTCAGCAACTTACCCTGCGTCGCCCTGACGACTGGCACATTCATCTGCGTGACGATGAGATGCTTAAAACGGTCCTGCCCTACACCAGC
This sequence comes from Pantoea sp. GM_Pan_3, assembly GCF_026541045.1. NCBI lineage: Bacteria > Pseudomonadati > Pseudomonadota > Gammaproteobacteria > Enterobacterales > Erwiniaceae > Pantoea > Pantoea sp. GM_Pan_3. The sequence goes on from NZ_JALNVA010000001.1 coordinate 1,375,407, forward strand.
GCGGTTAATGGTCGTGCCATCGTGATGCCTAACCTGGTGCCGCCGGTGACCAGCGTAGCGGCAGGAGAAGCGTACCGCGACCGCATCCTGGCCGCGCTGCCCGCCGATCACGCCTTTACGCCGCTGATGACCTGTTATCTCACTGACTCACTGGATCCGGATGAGCTTGAGCGTGGCTTCACATCCGGTCTGTTTACCGCCGCCAAGCTCTATCCGGCTCATGCCACCACCAACTCCAGCCACGGCGTTACCAATATCGCCTCCATCGCCCGCGTGCTGGAGCGGATGCAGCAGCTGGGTATGCCGCTGCTGGTTCATGGCGAAGTCACCGATGCCCATATCGACATTTTTGATCGCGAAGCCCGCTTCATTGACACGGTGATGGTGCCGCTGCGCAGTCAGTTTCCGGGGCTGAAAGTGGTGATGGAGCATATCACCACCCAGGATGCCGCGGATTATGTCGCTGCTGCCGATGAGACGCTGGGCGCGACCATTACGCCGCAGCACCTGATGTTTAACCGCAACCACATGCTGGTGGGCGGAATTCGCCCGCATCTTTACTGCCTGCCGATTCTCAAGCGCAATGTGCATCAGGACGCGCTGCGCAGGGTCGTAGCCAGCGGTCATCCGCGTTTCTTCCTCGGCACCGACACCGCTCCGCATCTGCAGCATCTTAAAGAGTCTGCCTGTGGCTGCGCGGGCGTATTTAATGCGCCGACCTCGCTGGCGGCCTACGCGACCGTGTTTGAAGAGCTGAATGCGCTGGAGCATTTCGAAGCGTTCTGTTCTGAAAACGGCCCGCGTTTCTATGGCCTGCCGCTGAATGAAGGCACAATTACCCTGGTGCGTGAGCCCTGGCAGGTGCCGGCGTCCATCTCGCTGGGCAGTGACGCTCTGATTCCTTTCCTCGCGGGTGAAACGCTCAACTGGCGCGTTGCATAATTTTGCTTGCCTCCGGCGGATTGATACTGTAAATATATACAGTATCTTATCCGGAGGCTGCTATGCGTGTTGAAATTACCGTATCAAATACCCGACCTCTTCCTGCTGGCGCGATAGAGGCGTTAAGCGATGAACTGTCGCGCCGCATTGACGAACAGTTCCCTGACTCGACCAATCACGTCAAGGTACGTTATGCCAGTGCCAACAATCTCAGCGTGCTGGGCGGTGGAAAAGAGACGCGCGACCAGATCAGCGAAATCCTGCAACAGACGTGGGAGAGTGCTGACGACTGGTTCATTACTGATTAACCGCCACTGTGCTTTTTTTCCGGGTGTCGCCACCCGGTTTTTTTATCTTTTCTCCCCTCTCGCACTTCCCTCTTCCTGCATCTAGACTCTTACTGATCAATGCCCTATCCTTGCGCTCGTCACGCATAACAGGAGGTGCGACACCATGACTACTGATAAACCGGAAGAGGCGATGACCTTTGGTGAGTTGTTAGCACTGATTGGTGATCAGCAGCGTCGTTTAACGGTGCTGGAAAATGCCTTTTCCAGTCTGATTTTCTGTCTTGACGATCGTGCCAGCCAGCTGCTGGTGCACAATCTGTCGCTGGAAGCCCAGAATCAAAACCATGATGAACAGCTTCAGCAACATTTTGCCCGTCTGGCAGAGTCCCTGCAAAAACGCGTCGGCGGCATCGTGCCAGACAGCCCGGCGCTCTGAACCGGCGGCCTGTCACGCTTTTCGCCTGCCCACTGAATCGTAGAAAAAATGCCTGCCTGCCAGGCATTTTATTTTTTGACTCCTGCCTGTTAAAAGCGAATATTCTGTGAGAAGCTGACTCACGGCATTTTTTAAACAGTGACACCCGGGTTTACTGTTATAATTGTTTCGCTATCGGAATAAAAAAGCCGCATTGAACCTCATCATGCACTTCGTTTAACGAGTAATAAGGAGGTTATAATGGACAGAAGAAAAGACGTTATTCAGACTCACCCGCTGGTGGGCTGGGATATCAGTACCGTTGATAGCTATGACGCCATGATGATCCGCCTGCACTCGCTGTCGTCGCAGGATCAAAAAGAAGAAGAAGCGGATGTTGGCCCCACCTACTGGCTGACAACGGATGTGGCAAGGCAGTTCATCTCGATCCTCGAAGCAGGCATCGCCAAGATTGAATCCGCCGAGCAGATGGAACGACTCCTCAGTAAGCATTAGTTTCTGCCACATCAAAGGGGCACCCTCAGGGGTGCCTTTTTCGTTTCTGTTTCGGTATGCTGTTGATTATCTGACTCTTAGAGCGTAGTTACCATGATTTATGATCTTATCGTCGTTGGCAGCGGCTCAGTAGGTGCGGCGGCTGGCTACTATGCCACCCAGGCAGGCCTCTCGGTATTAATGATCGACAGCGCCCACCCTCCTCACAATCAGGGCACGCATCATGGCGAAAGCCGTCTGATTCGTCACGCTTACGGCGAAGGTGAACGTTATGTCCCGCTGGTACTGCGGGCGCAGACGCTGTGGGATGAACTGGAACAGCGAGCCGGTGAGCGCATTATGCATCGCAGCGGCGTGCTTAACCTCGCCCCTCACGACTCCCCTTTTATCCGCAACGTTATCGACAGCGCAAGCCGCTGGCAGCTTAACATTGAGGTGATGCAGCCCGGGGAAGTGCATCAGCGCTGGCCACAGATTAACGTACCGGAGGGCTATCTGGGCGTATTTGAGCCGCAGTCGGGCTTCCTGAAATGTGAACAGGCGGTGCGCAGCTGGGTTCAGCTGGCGGAACAGGCAGGCTGTGCCCAGTTGTTCAACTGCCCGGTCTCAGAACTGGGACGGGATGGCGATCTTCAGCAGGTTACAACGCTGGATGGTGTCTATCGCGGCCGTAAAATGGTGGTCAGCGCCGGTACCTGGGTCGGAAAACTCATCCCGAATCTGCCGGTTGCCCCTACCCGTAAGGTGTTTGCCTGGTATCAGGCTGATGGTCGCTACAGCGAGAACAACAGGTTCCCCGGCTTTACCGTCGAGATGCGTGACGGCAGCCAGTTCTATGGCTTCCCGGCCGACAATAACGCACTGAAAGTGGGTCGTCACGATGGCGGACAGCCGATGCAGCAGCCTGAAGATCGTAAACCCTTCGGTGCCGTGGCGGCAGATGGCAGTGAAGCTTTTGGCTTCCTGCGCCAGTTCTTACCGGGCGTCGGTGTCTGTCTGCATGGTGAAGCGTGCAGCTACGACTTCAGCCCGGATGAAGATTTTATTATTGATACGCTGCCGGGCGAACCCAATCGCCTGCTGATAACCGGACTCAGCGGACACGGCTTTAAATTTGCCAGCGTGCTGGGCGAACTGGCCGCGGAATTTGCGCAGCAGAAACCTTTTTCCTTTGATCTCTCTCCGTTCCGCCTTTCGCGTTTCTGACTCTGCAAACGGATGGCATCACAGGGTGCCATCCTGCTGACAAAAATTGACGCAAGTTGAATTTCCCTGACAAAAATTCGCCCTTATTTCGCCCCGATTGTTCATTTGCACGGAATGAGGTTGACCGTTTTCCCCTCATCAAAATTATTATTCAGTAATATTGCCCATTTCCCTGCCTTTTTATTCAACCTTTTCCGATGATTTTTTTAAGTTTATAGAAGCGTAAGGGCGATTGCTTTTATATTTCATAATGTGGATGCTTATTTCATATTATTTCTACGTGACGCTCAGATTATGTTATTACGTAATACACCGCATCAGTTTGGCCGGGTTGCTGTGCTGCTGCACTGGTCGATGGCACTGGCCATTTATGGCATGTTTGCGCTGGGATTATGGATGGTCGGTCTGGGCTATTACGACAGCTGGTATCACGACGCCCCGGAAATTCATAAAAGTATTGGCGTGCTGCTGTTACTGACGCTGATTATCCGCCTGGTGTGGCGCGTTATTTCGCCGCCGCCCAGGCCCCTGAGCAGCCATTCCCCTCTGGTGCGCATCAGTTCTGTCGTGGCACACCTGTTACTTTATACCCTGCTGCTGGCCATTCTGATCAGCGGCTATCTCATCTCCACCGCCGACGGTAAACCCATCGCCGTGTTCAGCTGGTTTACGCTGCCTGCCCTGTTCAGCGGTGCAGGCGAGCAGGCCGACCTCGCAGGCGATATTCACCTCTGGCTGGCCTGGAGTGTGGTGATCCTGTCGATCCTGCACGGTCTGGCTGCGATAAAACACCATGTTATCGATCGCGATAACACCTTAAAACGAATGTCAGGTTTACGCCTCCCCTTACCCTCTGAAAAGGACAGATAATATGTTGAAGAAAAGTCTGCTGACGATGACCGCGGCCAGCCTGCTGCTCGGTTCCCTGAGTGCCAGTGCCGCTGACTACAAAATTGATAAAGAGGGGCAGCACGCCTTTATTCAGTTTCGCATCCAGCATCTGGGTTACAGCTGGCTCTACGGTACCTTTAAGGATTTCGATGGCCGCTTCACCTTTGATGAGAAGAACCCTGCCGCCGATAAAGTCGAGGTGACGATTAATACCAGCAGCGTGGATACCAACCATGCTGAACGTGACAAACATCTGCGCAGCGCGGATTTCCTGAACAGCAGTAAAAATCCGCAGGCGACTTTTAAATCCACGTCGGTGAAGAAAGAGGGCGATGAATTAGAGATTACCGGCGATCTGACGCTGAACGGCGTCACGAAGCCGGTGACGCTGGAGGCAAAGAAGCTGGGTGAAGGCAAAGATCCGTGGGGCGGTTATCGTGCTGGCTTTGAAGCGGAAGGTGAAATTGCGCTGAAAGATTTCAATATAACGAAAGATCTGGGGCCAGCCTCGCAGAAGGTTCAGCTGATGATCTCGGTGGAAGGTGTGCGTCAGTAAAGCCGCGGGCCGCCTGAATCAGCGTTCAGGCGGCCACGTTTACCGCTTTATGACTTCTTCGGCGCGGGAATGGTCATGTTTAACAGGCCACGCGACTTGTTAAAGATTTTATTGCCATTCTCTCGTCCGGCACGACGGGCGCGCTGCTCTTCCGGAGAGAGCTTCGCCTCTTCCTGACAGATCGGACTGCAGCAGTTCTCAAACTTCTCTGCGCAGCTCTTGCACTGAATAAACAGCAGATGACAGCCGTCATTCACGCAGTTGACGTGGGTATCGCAGGGCTCACCGCACTGATGGCAGTTTGCCAGCACATCGTCAGAAATCCGCTCACCCATCCGCTCATCAAAGACAAAGTTTTTGCCTTTGAATCTGACCGGCAAGCCCTGTTCACGGGCGCGGCGGGCGTACTCGATGATGCCACCCTCGATATGGTAGACATCTTCAAAACCGTTATGCCGCATCCAGGCACTGGCCTTTTCGCAGCGGATGCCGCCGGTGCAGTACATGACGATCTTTTTATCTTTCTGCTCCCTGAGCATATCCACGGCCATTGGCAGCTGGTCACGGAAGGTGTCTGCCGGCACTTCCAGCGCGTTGTCAAAATGGCCCACTTCATATTCGTAGTGGTTTCGCATATCGACAAACAGCGCGTCCGGATCGTCCAGCATGGCGTTGACTTCCGCCGCTTTCAGGTAGTGACCAACATTGCTTGCGTCGAAGCTGCTGTCCTCAATACCGTCCGCCACGATGCGATCGCGCACTTTCAGGCGCAGTACCCAGAACGACTTTCCATCATCATCCAGTGCGACGTTCATACGCAGGTTGTTCAGCGCCGGATCGAACGCATACAGCCAGGCCTTCATCTTTTCATACTGGCTGGCAGGCACGCTGATCTGCGCGTTGATGCCTTCATGGGCAACATAGACGCGACCAAACACCTTGAGGGCGGTCAGGCCAACATAGAGCGCATCACGGAAGGCTTTAGGATCGGCAATCTGAAAATACTTATAAAAAGAGACAGTGGTGCGCGGCTCAGTTTCAGCCAGCATGCGCGCCTTCAGCTCTTTATTGGAAACGAGGTTATGTAACACTGGCATGGTGTTCTTTCCTGTTATCAATAGGAGAAAATTAGCGGGCACATGATACCTGATTTCAGGTGTATGCAAAGCGTTGCGTCAGGACCGATAGTCAGTTGCTGTTTTTTCCGGCACTCGCGGCGGCTTTCTCCCCGCTCATTGAGGCGCGGTTCCATCAGCGATATTTAAGCGAACGTTAAAAACTGGCACAATAGTGTAAATCAATGAGATATCAGCACCGCAGGGTGCATGACGCAGGAAAATTAACCTTCACATGACTCAGTTGCCTCAGTTTTCACGAGAACTGCTTCACCCGCGCTATTGGCTGACCTGGCTGGGTATCGCTTTTCTTTATCTTTTGGTGCTCCTTCCTTATCCTCTGCTCTATGTGCTCGGCTGCAATATTGGCCGTATCGCCATGCGCTTTATGAATCGTCGCGTCAGCATCGCCCGGCGTAATCTGGAATTAAGTTTTCCGGAGATGCCGGTCAATGAGCGCGAGGCGATGGTGAAACATAATTTCGAATCCGTCGGCATGGGCCTGATTGAAACCGGCATGGCGTGGTTCTGGCCCGACTGGCGTATTAACAAGTGGCACAAGCCCTCCGGTCTGGAGCATATTCAGGCCGCGCGCGACAACCAGCGCGGTGTGCTGCTCATCGGCATGCACTTTCTGACGCTGGAGATCGGCGCGCGCATGTTTGGCATCCACAATCCTGGCATTGGCGTCTATCGCCCCAATGACAACAAGCTGATTGACTGGCTGCAGGTCAAAGGTCGCATGCGGTCAAACAAAAGCATGCTCGACCGTAAGGATCTCAAAGGAATGATCCGCGCCCTGAAGCAGGGGGACATTATCTGGTATGCCCCCGATCACGACTATGGCCCGCGCAGCAGCGTCTTTGTTCCCTTCTTTGGCGTGGAAAAGGCGGCAACGACGGTGGGGACCCATCTGCTGATCCGCGCCGGCAACCCCGCTGTCATCCCGTTTGTGCCGCGTCGTCTGCCTGGTGGCCGGGGCTATGAACTGATGATCCTGCCCGACATCCGCAGCGAATTTACGCTGGAAAACGATGAAGTCACCGCGGCCAGGATGAACAAAGTGGTTGAAGAGGGTGTGCTGCTGGCACCTGAGCAATATATGTGGCTGCATCGCCGCTTTAAAACCCGTCCGCAAGGCGAACCCTCCCGCTATTAATCTGCCACGCTAAACGGTCTCACGGCCGTTTAGCGCCTCTTCTGCTGCAATGCTCTGTCCCGATAAATCAATCGCGCGGCTGCCCGATATTGCGGCTTCCCGGTTTAACGATCCAGCTATTATCAGATACGCTCGCAGGAGACGCTGATTTCCACCGCATTCAATCAGCCGGGCTTATTTATTAAAACCACAAAGAGCCGCCTGCTGCATATTCTGGCAGACATTCATCAGATTTTAATTATCCTGCTTTAATTTCCGCTGGCGCTAATTATTTTTATCACCAGGCCTATTCCTATTTAGCCAGGCTTAATGCTTTCTGGTCGCTTATCAATCCACTAAAATTAACTTAATTAACAAGGGATTGTCATTCAAGCCGCCGACATATTCATTTTTACAAAAATTTAACAGCCCGATATGCCGTTATTGCATTTGAACCTGTTCCGACTTAACGGTAATTTCAGCAGTGACATTCAGGCTTTTAACGACTTCAGCTCAATTATAAAAAAACGATTTCACACACAGCGAACCTCAGGGGATCCCTAATATGAGTAAAGGTCTCTACTATTACGTCACCATTACGACCGATCAGGAGAACTACCATTTTCTTCATCGTCAGGGATGCAGGCGGATGCCCGGCAAGGAGCAGATGATTTTTATCGGCACCCTGTATAATCTCAGCCAGGCCTTATCCATCGCCAGAATCAATTTTAAGAAAGTTAAACCCTGCATCAAATGCTGTATTCGCTACGCGGCACCGGTTATTCATGAGTCGGTACAGCCGGTTCTGCACTTCCCGCAAAAAATGCGTTAATCCCGCTGCTGGCGGGAAGTGGTTTATTTCCCGCCAGTTACACGCCCCCGCCCTTTCCCTCCGGCAAATTTCGTCTATTCTTCACTGAAATCAAGTGAACCCGGTAAGGAGAAGATCGATGAGCATGTACAGTACCTTAGAGGAAGCGATTGATGCTGCACGTGAGGAGTTTCTCGCAAATAACCCTGAAGTGGATGAAGAAGAGGCGTCGGTCAGCCAGTTCGGCCTGCAAAAGTATGTGATGCAGGATGGCGATATCATGTGGCAGGCTGAGTTCCTGGTCGACGAAGGTGACGCAGGCGAATGCCTTCCTTACCGCACCGGTGAAGCTGCTCAGGCTATTTTTGACGCTGATTTTGACGAAGTGGAACTGCGTCAGGAGTGGTTAGCGGAAAACACCCTGCACGAGTGGGACGACGGCGAGTTCCAGCTGGAGCCGCCGCTGGACACCGAAGAGGGTGAAGCCGCGGCTCAGGAGTGGGAAGATGATAACAGCGACTCCGATCGCGGTTATTCGTAAGGACCATGGCTGGCATCCACTGGCAACAGCAGGGTGTCCAGCACCAGCGACAGGGGCAGATCAAGGATGGTCAGCACCCGCCATCCGCTGTCGCGTACATCCCACTGTACGCCCGGATAGTACTGATTACCGTGTCCCTGTCCGGGCACGGTTCGGCTGATAATACTGCCGCATCCGCTTAAGCAGAGCACCGCGAGAGCGATAACACCTGCCTTTAAAACTCGTTTCACCACGAAACCCGCCTTTACCTGCCCCAGAGAGTGTCACGCGCGGCATGCGGTGACGGCCTGCGAGTAAATTATCATCCCCGCCCTGTTTTCATCCCATAAAAAAAGCGGCATCGCTGCCGCTTTTTCAGATTACGCGTTTTTTGCCAGCGCGTTAGGGTTGAGCGTCAGTTTCTGATAACTCTCTACCCACTGGTGATACTTCTCCGCATTTTCCCACAGTCGGGTATGGACGCGGGCCAGCACCACCGGATCGCTGATCAGCTGCAGACGCTGGTCGCGGCTGAGTTTTTCCGGTGCATCGCTCAGCGCCTGATCGACACGACGGTCGCGGGCGTAGTCGAGTAACTGACTCTGCCGGTGACGTGAAGTCGCCAGGGCTGTCGCCAGCGCGTTAAACGCCGGATGGAACAGCGCGTGCATAAAGCCGTTCTCCAGTACACGCTCGCGGTTGAGCTGCAGATAGCGGTCGGTGTCCACCAGCTCCTGCGGCGGTGAAGACTCTTCCGGGATCAGGAACAGCTTCGCGCGCTTGCTCTTCAGGCCCAGCGTTGCACGGCTCGACATCACCGACACAAACGGTGACAGGATCAGGGAGAAGACGATCGGTGCCAGCCACCACAGGAAGTTGAGATCCAGCAGTCCCATACCAATTGCCCACACCAGACCCAGTGCCATCTGTGAACCGTGACGTTTGAACGCCTCGCCCCATGGCGTGGCATCGTCATCACGCTGCGGGGAGTTCCAGACGACTTCCCATCCAAGGAAGGCGCTGACCACAAACACGGTGTGGAACAGCATGCGCACCGGGGCCAGCAGCACCGAGAACAGCGTTTCCAGCACCAGTGACAACAGCACGCGCAGTGCGCCACCGTAAGGCTTCGCCCCCTTAAACCAGATCAGCACCACGCTCAGCAGCTTCGGCAGGAACAGAAGCACCATCGTGGTCGAGAACAGCGCTATCGCCAGCTCCGGACGCCACTGCGGCCAGACCGGGAAGAGCTGTCGCGGCTGCAGGAAGTAGGTCGGCTCCATAAGCGTATGCACGACCTGCAGGGCCGTGGAAAGCGCCAGGAACAGGAACCACAGCGGAGCTGACAGGTAGGACATCACGCCGGTCAGGAACACCGCGCGGTGAACCGGGTGCATCCCTTTTACCAGGAACAGACGGAAGTTCATCAGGTTACCGTGGCACCAGCGGCGGTCGCGCTTCAGCTCATCCAGCAGGTTCGGCGGCAGTTCTTCATAAGAGCCCGGCAGGTCATAGGCGATCCAGACGCCCCAGCCGGCACGACGCATCAGTGCCGCCTCGACGAAGTCATGCGACATAATCGAGCCCGCAAACGACCCCTCGCCCGGTAATGGCGCCAGCGCACAGTGCTCGATAAAGGGTTTCACGCGGATAATGGCGTTATGACCCCAGTAGTGCGACTCGCCCAGCTGCCAGAAGTGCAGACCGGCGGTAAACAGCGGACCATAGACGCGGGTCGCAAACTGCTGACAGCGCGCATAGAGCGTATCCATTCCTGAGGCTTTCGGCGACGACTGGATGATCCCGGCGTTCGGGTTAGCCTCCATCATACGCACCAGGCCGGTCAGGCACTCGCCACTCATGACGCTATCGGCATCCAGCACCACCATGTAGCTGTAGTTGCTGCCCCAGCGGCGACAAAAGTCATCGATGTTGCCGCTTTTGCGCTTCACACGACGACGGCGACGGCGATAGAAGATCTTGCCTGCCCCGCCGACGTCACGAACCAGTTCCATCCAGGCTTTCTGTTCGGCAACGGCGATATCCGCATCGTAGCTGTCACTGAGGATGTAGACGTCAAAGTGCTCTGCGTTACCGGTGCGAACCACAGACTCCCAGGTCGCACGCAGACCGGCGTAAACACGCTCAACGTCTTCATTACAGATCGGCATAATCAGCGCGGTGCGATGCGCCGGATTCAGCGGCTCATCCCCGACCGTGGAGTAGGAGATGCTGTATTTATCGCGCCCAATCAGCAGCTGCAGGAAGCCCATCAGTGCGGTCCAGAAACCGGCTGACACCCAGCAGAACAGAATGGCAAACAGGAACAGGATGCCGGTCTGCAGCACATACGGCAGAATCTGCATCACTGACTGCTGCCAGTTCTGGTTGATCATCTCCATCGGGTCCAGCAGCGTCCAGCCCTGATAGGGCAGAATGCTCTTCATGTACCAGGTGGCGACCACGGTCTGGAAAATCGTCAGGATCAGCAGAATGTAGCGACGAATCGAACCGACATGACGCCACTTCTCTTCGGCTCGCTGCTCTTCCGCACTGGCGTAGCGCGGCACAGATTTGCGTCCACGCAGAGAGTCCCAGGCACGGGCAACCGGGTTGGTGCGCCACGCTTCCGGGAACATCAGTGATCGTTTGACTTTGGGCATCGCCTTCAGCGTGGTGCGGTCGAGGTAATCTTTACCTAGCTGCTGACCGCCCGCCAGTGCATCGGGCCAGGCCATTTCCACCCGCGATGAGACCGATTTTAACGGCGCATCGTCGGGACGGTCACTGGCTGCGACATCCCTGCCCAGCACATCATGAATGAAGTGGAACGCACTGGCATTCTGCAATGAGACGCTCAGGCGAGACTTCCCTGCCGCATCCAGCGGCAGAGATTCCACATAACGTTGAGGTGTAAAAGTCGATTTATTCATTGGCAGGTAACTGATAGCTCCAGGTTTCCGTCAATGTCTTGTCGCCGCTAACCAGCGCCGCACGCATTTCGGTGGACTGCTTGGCATCTTTCACACGCAGACGCAACACCAGACGCCAGCCTTTAGTGACCGGGTTATAACGTACGCTCTGCTCAACCACTTCAGCGTTTTTACCGACGCTGACCTGCGGGGTCACCTGACTGTTTTCCGCCATCTTACTCATGTCTTTACCCACGAAGTCGATGGTGAAAGCCACGGTGCCATCCGGCTGACGCACCAGGTTCGACTGCTTCACGTCACCCGCTGAGCGCAGGGTGTTTTTGACCCAGGCAATGTCATCCGAGTGCAGCTGCTTCTCGTCGCGCGAGAAGTGCAGGCGATATTTGAAGTTCATCTCTTTGCCAGGCTCTGGCAGCGTCTCCGGCGTCCAGAACGCAACGATGTTATCGTTGGTTTCATCGGCCGTTGGGATTTCAACCAGTTCAACCCGGCCTTTACCCCAGTCGCCTAATGGCTCCACCCAGCCGCTTGGGCGCAGGTCATAGCGGTCATCCAGATCCTGATAGTTGCTGAAGTCACGCCCGCGCTGCAGCAGACCAAAGCCTTTCGGATTCTCGATAGTGTAAGTGCTCACCGCCAGATGACGCGGGTTGTTCAGCGGACGCCAGATCCACTCTCCGTTGCCATTGTGGATAGAGAGGCCGTCAGAGTCATGCAGCGCCGGACGGAAGTTATTCACTGTCGATGGCTGGTTCTGGCCAAACAGGAACATACTGGTCAGCGGAGCAATACCCAGTTTGCCGACGTTATCACGCAGGTAAACTTTGGACTGCACATCCACGGTAGAGGCTTCACCCGGACGCAGCACGAAGCGATACGCACCCGTCGCACGAGGCGAATCGAGCAGCGCATAGATCACCAGCTGTTTGTCCTGAGGTTTCGGACGCTCAATCCAGAACTCTTTGAAACGCGGGAACTCTTCACCGGACGGCAATGCCGTATCGATGGCGAGTCCACGCGCCGACAGGCCATAGACCTGACCGGCACCGATTACACGGAAATAGCTGGCGCCCAGGAAGCTGGCGATCTCATCGTTTTTACCCTTGTTATTAAGCGGGTAAAGCACTTTGAAACCGGCAAAACCGAGGTTTTTAACGGCGTCAGCGTCATGTTTTACGTTACCGAAATTGAAATAATCGGGGCTGTATTTGATCTCACGCACCGCGCTGGCGGTCACTTCGTTGATCTGCACCGGGGTATCGAAATACATCCCCTGGTGATAGAACTCCAGCTTGAACGGCGTGCGCAGTTTGCCCCAGTACGCTTTATCGTGGTTAAACTGGATCTGCTGATAGTCAGCAAATTTCATTTCACGAAATTGAGAGGGTAAATTGCTTTTAGGCGCTTCGAAGCTTTTCCCTGCCAACGCTTTGGCTTGTGTGGCAACATCATCAATGTTAAACGCCCAACTGTTATTGGCATATAACGCCAGCAGAACCGCAGTACCAATCCAGCGTACCTTCATCAGTCCGGCTTTATTTTTTTCTTTAGTCAGCACATCCCCCCCTTTCGTGTGCTTAAATCAAACCCGTTTATCTTAAAGGATTATTCGGTTTTCCGACAGCTTATGCGCAACATTGTTCCCGCATTTCGTCAGGCTTAACGCTACTTTTAGGACAATTAGACACTACGGATTCCACTGATAGTATACCCGGTTTATGGCAGGTAGAATTTTACCCGGACATAATCCGGTTTCAGGGTGAAACTGGCTAACCGTACTAACGAACTGGAACTTTATGAGTACTGTAAAACCTGAACGTGAATATTTCCTCGACTCTATCCGCGCTTACCTGATGTTGCTGGGGGTACCGTTTCACGTTTCCCTCATCTACTCCGCGCAGAAATGGGCAGTGAACAGCCAGGAAGCCTCGTTATGGCTGACGCTGCTGAATGATTTTATTCATGCATTTCGCATGCAGGTGTTCTTTGTTATCTCGGGTTACTTCTCCTACATGCTCTATCTGCGCTATCAGCCGCGGCGTTTCCTGAAGGTGCGTCTGGAACGCGTCGGGATCCCCATGCTCACTGCGGTGCCGCTGATTACGCTGCCACAATTTTTCATGCTGAAAGCCTGGACAGATAAGCTGGCCGACTGGCCCCGCTTCACCCCCTATCAGAAGTTCAATAACCTGATGTGGGAGCTGATTTCACACCTGTGGTTTCTGGTGGTGCTGGTGATGCTGACTACGCTGGGTATGGTGACGTTTCGCTGGCTGCGCGACCAGCACCGCGCCATCGACTACACGCGGGTCGGCTGGGGTACGCTGACGGTGGGTGTACTGGCCTGGGCCCTGCTCTGGTGTGTGTTCCGCCGTCTGGTGTTTATCTTCCAGCCCGCCTGGCTGATGGATGGTCTGTTCAATATCATCGTGATGCAGACGCTCTTCTACCTGCCCTTCTTTATGCTGGGCGCACTGGCGTGGAAACATCCGCCGCTGAAAGCGCTGTTTGTGCGGTTTAATCCGGTGATGTGGATTGGCGCGCTGCTGCTGTTTATCGCCTACTGCACCAATCAGCGTCTGAGCAGTGGCGATGGCTGGCTGTATGAGCTGGATGCGCTGATTACCACGCTGATGGGGCTCTGCATGCTGAATGTCTGCTTCTGCTTTGGTCATAAGCTGCTGAATGCGCATTCGCCGCGCATTATGTATCTGGTTAATGCGTCGCTGTTTATCTATCTGGTGCACCATCCGCTGACGCTGCTGTATGGCATTTATGTCACGCCACGGATTGAAAACAACACGCTGGGGTTCTTTGTCGGCTTACTGATGGTGTTTGGCATCGCGTTTCTGCTGTATGAGATCCACCTGCGCATTCCACTGCTGCGGTTCCTGTTTTCGGGGAAGTTTGAGCGTAAAGAGGTCTGACGAAGCATGGGAGACAGGGCGCACCGGCTTTCATCGTCGGGTGCCTGGTGAGCAGGCTCAGGGAGGCTGTACCTTACGCAAAGACGCAAAACCGCCATCCCTGGCGGGCTCAGCGCGGGCCATCCCTGGCCCGCTATGCTTTGCTACAGGTACAGCCTCCCATCGCTTTACGTCGGGCAGTCGCCTGTGAGAGTCCCGCCCTGGAGTAATGGTCGCCATGAAGCAACGCCTCCGGGATGAGCCTGCGCATGTGCCTGTGCAGGTGCGCACGCAGGCGCAGGCTTACAGCAGCCACTCAATCGGCAGTCGCCACACCAGCCGCACCTGCAGTCGTTGCCACCAGGAGCAGTCCGGTTCGTGCTTATGCACAATCTGCTGCGGCTCGTCCGGATACTCCAGCCAGTTCACCCGCCCCCACTTATCCAGCCGCAGTGTCCAGGCCCGATCACGCATCGACTGACTGAAGCGCTGGTGCGTTTCTCCGGCCAGCGCCGCACTCTCAATCACCAGCCCCATTTCAGTATTCAGCACCGCTGAGCGCGGATCGAAGTTAAAGGAGCCGATAAACAACGTCTTTTGATCCACTGAGAACGTTTTTGCGTGCAGGCTGGAGCCCGAGTTACCGGTTAACCCCCGGTCGTGCGGCGCATCCTGCATGGCCGCCTGCGGTTTCAGCTCATAAAGCGCAATGCCGTGACGCAGCAGCTTTTTGCGCCACCGGGCGTAACCGGCATGAACAATCGACACGTCATTGGCTGCCAGCGAATTGGTCAGAATGGCGATCTTCACCCCTTTGCGTTTCAGCGCCAGCAGCTGAGCGACGCCCGCGCGGGTCGGCACAAAGTAAGCTGAGATAATATCGAACTGCTCTTGTGGCGTGCCAATCACCTCCAGCATACGCTGCGGCAGCAGGCTTTTCGCGCGCGCTTTACCCAGCCCCTTGCGCGGGTCATCACTCAGCAGACGCGCTTTTGCCCAGGTCAGATCCAGCGTGCCCTGCGCCATATCCTGCAGCAGCGACGCGTTTTCCAGCCGCTGAAGATAGCGCTGCACCGGCTCACTGTGACGCCATTCGGCGGGCAGGCTCACGCTATCCTCGTCCGGTTCATCATCATCCAGCACCTGCTGCAGCGGCGCGACCGGCTTACTGTGCCAGTAGCGTTCAAAATCCCCGGCCACCTCGCTGACCACCGGCCCAATCGCCATGACGTCGAGATCGGCAAACAGCGGCTCATTACCGGTGCCAAAATATTCATCGCCAATGTTGCGCCCGCCCACAATGGTGGTGACACCATCCACGGTGAAGCTTTTGTTGTGCATCCGCCGGTTCAGACGGGCGAAGTCAGTGAGATAGCCCAGTGCGCGCAGGGTGCGAAAAGAGAAAGGATTGAAGAGCCGCACCTCAATATTGGGGTGGCGGTTGAGCTGAGCAAGGGTGTCATCCAGGCCAGGCGTATTGTTATCATCCAGCAGCAGTCGTACCTTGACGCCGCGGCGCGCCGCCTCCAGCATGGCGCTGAACAGCAGGCGGCCAGAGAGATCGTTTTGCCAGATGTAGTACTGAATATCGAGTGACCGCGCCGCCTTTTGCATCAGCAGATAGCGTGCAGCGAACGCATCCAGCCCGTCGCTGAGGGGATGGATGCCGCTCAGCCCCGGGTGGCGCTGACACTGAGGGGCCAGCTTTGTTTCCAGCCAGCTGGCAGGCTCCGGTGAGTGGGCGAGTTCAAACGCTTCGGTCATGACAATTCCCTGTATATGGCAGTTATTTTTATTATTCCCCGGTCCCACCGCTGAGGCTATACCTCTGTTCCGACTTAGCAAAAAGTCGCGGGCGTTTTTTAGTCTAGACTTAACCGGACGATCTGTGACCGGCAATGCTCCGGCAGGAGAGGAATATGTCTCATCACCCCCTTTTTGATGCCAGCCAGCGCCACCATCCCCGTCTGTTTCGCAGTTTTTTCCAGGGCAGCTTCCCCTGCTCCACGGCCTGCCGCACGCCCGGAAAACGGCTCGATATGGTCATCAGCAGCGGGCATGACATGCTGCTGGAAAAGGATTATGCGGCCCTGGCTGAGCAGCATCTGCTGACCGCCCGCGACGGTGCACGCTGGCACCTGATTGAGAAGGTGCCGGGTCACTATGACTGGCAGAGCTTTCTGCCGATGGTTGAGGCGGCGCGGCGTCAGCAGGTAGAGATCATCTGGGAGCTGGCTCACTTTGGCTATCCGGATCATCTTAATATCTGGAAAGCGGAATTTGTTGACCATTTTAGCCGTTTCGCCCGCGCAATGGCGCAGCTGATGCGCGATGAAGGCATTGAAAATCCCTTCTTTACGCCGGTTAACCAAATCTCATTCTGGTCATGGGCCGGGGCGGAGGTGGCCTGGTTCAATCCGCATGCCGCAGGGCGCGGCAAAGAGCTGAAGCGCCAGCTGGTGCGAGCGTCTCTGGCGGCGATCCATGCCATCCGGGAGGTCTATCCGGGGGCGCGGTTTGTGCTGACCGACCCGCTGGTGCAGATCGCCCATCATCCCACTAATCCGGACAGCAAACCCTACGCCGATGCCCAGCATCAGGCGCAGTTTGAAGCCTGGGATATGCTGGCCGGTCGCGTGGATAAAGAGCTGGGCGGCAGCGAAGATTGCCTGGATATTCTCGGCCTCAACTACTATCCCGATAACCACTGGTTTTTCCCCGATCAGCCGATGTCGCTGGAGGAACCGGAGCGGGTGCCGCTGCACATTTTGCTGGCGCAGTGCTGGCAGCGCTTCCAGCGCCCGATGCTGATTGCCGAAACCGGCGCGGAGGGCGAGGCCCGTGCCCCCTGGCTGCAGGAGGTCAGTGAGAACGTGGCGGTGGCACTGGATCAGGGGATTGCCGTAGAGGGCATTTCGCTCTATCCCGTAGTGGAGTATCCCGCGTGGGCGGATGACCGCCGTTCGCCTGGCCCGCTGCTGGGATTAGCGGACCCCAATGGCAACCGTAATCTGCATGAAGCCCTGGCGCTGATACTGCGCAGCCAGCAGATCAGGTTCACGGCACGCGATCAGACGTGCTGAGCGGGTGGCTTTTTGGGATGGCAGGACTGAACGTCGAGTGAAGGATCGGCAGGATGCCGGACATCGGTCAGCCAGACCATGGTAAACAGGAAGGTAACGCCGATCAGGCAGGCCGCCAGCAGACCGATAATGGCGATCAATTTGTCATCTCTGGATTCCATTGCCCTCTCCTTATTCCCTGCGCTGACGCAGCGGTCTCTGTCAGCTCATCCAGAGCGTAATCATCAGGACGAAGATTATAAGCGTTACCGAGGTCACCGCAAGCACCACTATCGCAAAGTGCGCATCGTCCATGGAGTGGCGAATCGGCTCATCGTGATCATCGGGCGGCAAAGGTAACGACATAACTATCCTGTGAAAAAGCATGGGCCGCCGGGAGTAATGCGGTGCGTGACAGTGTAGATGAAAGGCGGAGTGACGTCTGTTTCTTTCGTCCGGGAAATAAACCGGCCCGTGCCAGGGCGGCACGGGCCGGTCATCAGGCGCCGCGCCAGCGTCTGAAGATCAGTGAAGTGTTGATGCCCCCAAAGGCAAAGTTGTTGCTCTGAATGTAGTCGGTCTCAATCTCACGAGGCGCGCCCATGATGTAATCCAGCTGCCCGGCGTCAGCGGCAGGCTGCGTCAGGTTCAGCGTCGGCGCAAACCACCCTTCCCGCATCATCTCAATGCTCATCCAGGCTTCCAGCGCGCCACAGGCCCCCAGCGTATGGCCGAAATAGGATTTCAGCGATGAGACGGGTGTCGTGTCGCCATAGACCGCCGCCGTGGCGAGACTTTCAGCCATGTCGCCCCGCTCAGTGGCGGTACCGTGCGCATTCACATACCCGATTTCAGCGGCGGTAATTCTGGCGCTTTGCAACGCCCGCTCGATACAGATCTGCATGGTTTCCCGCTGCGGCTGGGTGATGTGCGCCGCGTCGCAGTTGGTATGAAAGCCGGTAAGTTCCGCGTAAATGGTTGCGCCACGTGCCTGCGCATGTTCCAGCGACTCCAGAATGAGCGTTCCGGCGCCTTCACCAATCACCAGACCATCACGCTGCTGGTCAAAAGGTGCTGGCGTGGTGTGGGGCGCATCGTTGCGCTGACTGGTGGCAAACAGGGTGTCGAACACCGCTGCTTCTGACGGGCAGAGCTCCTCTGCCCCGCCAGCGACCATCACCGTCTGATAGCCGTGACGAATCGCCTCCCAGGCGTAGCCAATCGCCTGGCTGCCGGAGGTGCAGGCGCTGGACGTCGGGATCACCCGGCCGCGCAGGCCGAAAAAGAGTCCGGCATTGACGGCGGTGGTGTGTGGCATCATCTGGACATAGGTGGTGCCGGTAATATTGTTGGTGTGCTTTTCCGTCAGCATGGTGGCGAACTCGCTGACCGGCCCGGTGCTGCCGGTCGACGAGCCGTAGGCGATACCGGTTTCACCGCTGGTCAGCACCGGATGGTCAATCAGGCCCGCCTGGGTCAGCGCCAGCTCGGTAGCGCGCGTGGCCAGCAGCGACACGCGACCCATCGCGCGGATGCGCTTGCGGGTGTAGTGCGCCGGCAGCGCAAAGTCATCAATCGGTGCACCCAGCAGCGTATGCAGCCCGTCATAGACCTGCCACTCCGGCATAAAGCGCACGGCATTACGACCCGCCCGGATCCGCGCCGAGACTTCAGCCCAGGACTCCCCGAAGGCGGTGACGCCGCCCATGCCCGTCACGACGACACGATGGATCACAGCATGCCTCCATTGATCGAAATGACCTGACGCGTCACGTAACCCGCGATATCGGACATCAGATAGCTCGCCAGCCCGGCGACCTCTTCCGCCGCCCCCATGCGCTTCATCGGCACGATCTTCATCGCCTCATCGATGACCTGCGGGGCCAGCCCCTCCATCCCGGTGTCGATCAGACCCGGTGCAATGCAGTTAACGGTGATTTTGCGCTTAGCCAGTTCAATCGCCAGCGCTTTGGTGGCACCGATAATGCCCGCTTTCGCCGCGCTGTAGTTGACCTGACCGCGGTTGCCCATCATCCCCGACACCGAGGAGAGCGTGATGATACGCCCCCCGCGTCGCAGCGCGATCATCGGCATCACGCAGGGCTGGATCACGTTGTAAAAACTGTCGAGGTTAGTGTGGATCACGCTGTCCCACTCCTCATCCGTCAGCGCCGGGAAAGCGGCATCTCGGGTGATGCCCGCGTTGCTGACCACACCGTAGTAGGCACCATGCTGCTCAATGTCAGCCTCCAGCGCGGCGCGGGTGGCGGCGCGATCGGCCACATCAAATCCCAGAACGCGACCGCTGCCGCCTGCGGCGACGATCGCCTCAAGGCACTGCTCAGCGCCAGCCCAATCGCGGTTGAAATGGACGATAACCTGAAAGCCATCCCGGGCGAGACGCAGCGCGATTGCGCGGCCGATGCCTTTACTGGCACCCGTCACCAATACCGAATCTGTCATGGTTGATTTCCTTGTGACATTAATTGCTGTAACTCTGCTTCATTGGGTTGATAAGTATTCAGACGACCGCTGGCCAGCAGCTGCGAGCCGTGGCGAATGTCGCCCTCAAAACTGCCCATGCGGTCGTCGCGCATCAGCAGCGTCATTCTGATATCCAGCGTGGCGCGGGCGGGAAAATGGGGCTGATGCGCCCGCCAGCCGCGTCCGCCGAGCAGCATACCGGGGGGGATCAGGGTGGCACCGCCCTGCTTTGCATGCCAGCCTGACCAGACGCCCACGGTCTGCGCCATCATCTCAACGCCAAACCAGGCGGGCAGTTCGCCCTGCGGCGTCAGAAAGGGCGTCAGGACGCCACCGGTGCAGGTCGAGACCTGACAGTGAACCTGATCATCGTCAACGCTAATCAGCTGATCGAGCAGCAGCATGGGTGCGGCGTGGGGCAGCCAGTACGCGGCGGGAGAATTAAATGTCATCGGGGCGTCCCAGTATCAGACAGGTGTTATTGCCGCCAAAGGCGAATGAATTTGAGGCGATGATCGGCCGCTCCAGCGCCTGCGGCTGTAACAGCAGGCCACAATCCGGCAGCGTCTCATCCTGTGCCGCCGCCCGGAAATCCTGGGCAGGCAGGGCTAGATTCTCCTGCAGGATCAGGGCGCTGAGCGCCGCTTCACAGATACCTGCCGCGCCGAGTGTATGGCCGGTCAGGTGCTTGGTCGAGCTGCACGGCACACGGTTACCAAACAGACGCGCGATGACACCGGCTTCCATCTGGTCGTTGAGCGGCGTCGCCGTGCCATGCAGATTGATATAGCCGACCTGCTGCGGCGACAGCGCCGCCTGCTGCAGCGCCATACGCATCGCCCGTTCAGCGCCTTCGCCCTGCGGATGCGGCGCGGACATGTGCCAGGCGTCAGATGATTCGCCTGCGCCCAGCAGCGCCAGCGGCTGCGGTTCACGCGTCAGCAGCATCAGCGCCGCCCCTTCACCGATAGAGATGCCGTCACGATCGCGGCTGAAAGGCGCGCAGCGACGTTCAGAGAGCGAGGCCAGGCTGTCGAATCCGTTAATCGGCATCCGGCTCAGCGAGTCCGCCCCGCCCACCAGCGCCACATCCACCAGACCGGCTGCGATGAGTCGCTCACCGCTGATCACGGCGCGGGCGCTGGAGGAGCAGGCGGTCGAAATGGTATAAGCCGGGCCATTCAGTTGCAGGTAGTGCGCCAGAAATCGGGAAGGATCGCCCAGCTCCTGCATCTGATAGTGATAGTCAGGCTGAGGCGCACCAATCTGGCGATCGCCCTCATCCACACCCGAGGTACTGGTGCCCAGCACGATCGCGACCCGGTCAGCCC
Organism: Pantoea sp. GM_Pan_3; assembly: GCF_026541045.1. Taxonomy (NCBI): domain Bacteria; kingdom Pseudomonadati; phylum Pseudomonadota; class Gammaproteobacteria; order Enterobacterales; family Erwiniaceae; genus Pantoea; species Pantoea sp. GM_Pan_3. The sequence goes on from NZ_JALNVA010000001.1 coordinate 1,396,523, forward strand.
CATAGCGCGCCACGGCCGCGTCGAGTGCCGGGCGGATCTGCGCCAGCGCCGCCAGCAGCAGCTGATTATTGCGGGTGTTGTGCGCGCGTAAGGCAGCCGGAACCGGCGGTAGCTCGCCCACAACGCGGCCAAGCCAGCAGCTGCGCTCACCGCTCAGCCAGCCGTCACAGCGCTGCATGCCGGGCGCGATGCCCTGTTGCAGATGGGTGGCAATGTCCCGGTTGGTATTGCCCAGCGCATTCAGCATGCCGAAGGCGGAGAGGTAAATCATGAGGCGTCCAGATGTTGAATGCGGATCTGATAGCCAAACGCATGCTGGCGGATGCTGATCGGCTGCCGCAGAGAGCCGCGTTGCAGGTAATCAATTTCGGTCACCAGCTGGTTATCGGCATCGAACAGCTGGCGCTTTAACCCCCGATCCTCCAGCCGCCAGCCGGACGGCAGCTGTTTCAGCCACACGTCCCGCGGCCAGTAGCTGAGCATGATGTCAGCCAGCACCTGGCTGGCTGGCGGCATCTGCGGCAGCGGCATCAGCTGCTGGGTGTGAATGCCACCGGCATCATAGCGCAGGCTGAACAGGCGAATGCCGACCGAGGAGAGTCCGGCCAGATCGATCTGCTGCTCATCGGCGCTGAGCAGCACCAGCAGCGACTGACTCTGACCTTTGACCTGTCCGGTCAGTAATTGCTGCTGCTGAAAAGCGGGATGGATACCCGGCGGCGGCAGCGTAACCTTTACGCCCGGTTTCAGCCAGGCGGTGGGACGGCTGCTGTCAGGTGCCGGTCCGGCGCAGGCGCTGAGCAGCAGCGCCGTCAGCAGAAGAGAGGCGGCGCGGATCATCGTTTACTCCTTGATCGGGTGGGTCGCATCGCCAGCGGCGACAGCAGGAAAGCGCTGAAAATGCCGCTGCATAAAACAGTGCCAAAACTGGCAATCGCGCTGGTGCTGCTGAAGACCAGCATGCCCAGCGTCAGTAACGTCGTGATCATCGCCAGCGACACCGCCAGCAACGACGTCAGGGGCGTCCCCTGCGGATTGCTGAAAAAGAGCGTGTAGTTAATGCCGATGCCCAGCACCAGAATCAGCGCCAGCAGCGCAAAGAGATTCAGTGACGCGCCGATCCAGCCCAGCGTGGCCAGCGCCACCGCCAGCGACAGCGCCGACGGCAGCGCGCTGCGTAAGCCCGCGCGCAGGCCCAGACGCAGCACAAACGTCAGCGTGATGAACAGCAGCGCCAGCGCCAGCAGACCGGTCAGCAGGGTGCGCCAGAAACTGAACAGCCTGTCGTAACCCGCCTTGCGGTCAATCCAGCTGACGCCGCTATGCTGCGCCGCGAGCGCCGCCAGGGCGGCGCTGTTTCTGACGCCGCTGGTGGGGATCAGTACGCCGCTGCGGCCATCCGGCAGCGTCAGCCACAGCAGTCGCCACCCCTCACTCAGCGGACTGGCCAGCCACGCCGCGGGCGTCACCGGCATCGGGGAGAGATCGGGCGCAGCCAGGGCAATCCCCGCCTGCTGCAGGCGGCTCGTCACGGTGGGCACAGCCTGTTGCAACAGCTGGCGATCCTGCTGCTGCTGCGCCAGCGATCGCAGCGGCAGCAGACGATAGCCCTGCAGCCAGCCCTGCTGCTCTGCCCTGCGAAGATCCGGTGCCAGTTTTTCCAGCCGCTGCAGAGTCTGCTGCGCGTCATCGCCCCAGACCACAAACCAGGTCTGATCGGCTCGCTGCCCCGTCAGGGCAGCCAGCTGGCGATCCTGTGCCAGCAGCGAGGCCGGCGCACTCTGCAGATGGGCGATATCATCATCCACATTCAGCCGGGCGATACCGGTGGCGGCGAACATCGCCAGCGCCAGCGGTAAGCTGACGCGCAGCCCGCGCTGCCGTCGCCAGGCGGCGAGCCAGCGAGCCAGCGGCACCATCAGCGGCACCGGACGCACCGGCAGACCGCGCACCAGCCATGGATAGAGCAGAATCACCGTCAGGCAGGAGGCCGTTAAGCCGCTGGCGGCAAATACCGCCAGCTGACGCAGTCCGGGGAACGGGGCCAGCAGCATCAGCAGCCAGGCGATCGCCGTGGTGCCCAGCGCCAGCAGCAGCGTGCCGCGCACTTTACGCAGACTCTCCCACGGCGTCTGCTGATCGCCGTGAACCATCCGCTCAGTGAGATAATAGAGGGTGTAGTCGGCGGAGATGCCGACAATGCTCAGGCTCATCACCAGCGTCATCAGATGCAGTTCCCCGAAGCAGAGCAGCGTCACCACCGTGCCGGTCATGGCTCCCACCGCTACGGAGGTCACCGCGAGCAGCAGTGGTCGCAGTGAGCGGAAGACCAGCAGCACCAGCAGGATAACGCCCCCCAGCGTCACGCTGCCCAGCGTTCTGACATCATGCTGCGCCCGCTGGCTGGCGTTGTCGCTGAACAGCACCGTGCCGCGCGTCAGCAGTTTCGCCTGCGGCCAGCGGGCTTTCAGCTGCTGCTCCAGCGCGCTGAGCCGTGTCACCAGCGCATGACTTTGCTGCATACTGAAAGCGTTATTGGCCAGTTCAGCGTGCAGGAAATACCACTGCCGCCCCTGCGCATCGCGCACCGTCAGCCAGCCGTTGTGCAGCGTCAGACGTCCGGCATTCTGCGCCAGCGCCAGCTGCGCCCCCCGCACCAGCATCAGCGGATCGCCCTGCAGCTCCTTGCTGCTGACACCCGAAAATGCCGAGAAGAGCTGCGCCAGCAGCCACTCCGCCTGCGCCCCGCCGCCGTTCTGCAAGCGGCTGCGCGTCGCCTCGTCGATCAGGCCATTACGGTGTTGCCAGGCAAACCGGCCCCACGCCTCCTGCTGCCCGGCATCGAGATCGCCCTGCACCTGCCTGAGGTCAGGCAGCGCGCGCAGCTGCGCCTGCCACCAGGCCGCGATGCCGGGATCGTCCTCTTCACCGGGTGAAACCAGCCACACCAGCTGGCGATCCAGCCGCTGCATAAAGGCCTGCTGCAGCGCGGGCGGCGCAGCCCCCAGATTCTGCTGCGGCAGCAGTGCCAGCACGCTGCTGTTGAGCTGGCTGCGCGGCAGCAGAAAAGAGAGCGCCGCCGCCAGCAGCAGGCAGATGGCGAGCCAGAGGATGGCAAGCCGTCGATCGTTACGGCCCGGCAAAACGCGCCTGCTCCTCGTCGCTCAGCTGCGGCGGTTCAGTACGGGTATTGCTGAGCTGAATCAGCGTCTTGTCACCCTGCTTATCGTCCAGCCGGATGCTGTCCAGAAACGCATTGCCCGCCAGCGAGATACGGTTAAAGATTCTGTTAAGCGGCGCCGTTTTCGGGGTCAGCTCCAGCGCCCAGGCACCGTTGCCGCGATCGCTGAAGGCCACCGTGAAGTTCTGATTCAGCACCTTCTGATCGGCCTGGAACAGCGCCCGCAGCAGATGGTTGAACTGGAACATCTGCGGATTACTGTCGGCAGTGATCACCTGCGGCTTCTGCCCGCTCAGGCTCTGCACCATGCGCTTATCATCCAGCAGGAGCGTCATCACAAAGGGGGTCTGCTGATGCCACCACAGTCCCTGCTGACGCGCGATCAGCATCTGCCCGTGTGACACCAGCGGCTGGCGCATCCCGGCAATGGTGCGCGTCTGGGTAAAGTCTGCCCGGATTACCGGCTGGCTGGCAAAACGCTGCTGCAGCTGATCCAGCGTGACCGCGCTGGCGGCACTGGCCCACAGCAGCAGGCCGGTTAGCATGATTTTCAGCATCCTTTCACTCCTAAACGTTCCAGTAAGATATCGGGTGAAACAAAGCACATGGCCTGACTCTCCTGCTCCACCGCCACCTGCAGGGTGTGTGCCTTAGTGGTGATCTGACCGGCGGCGTTTCGCACCTCATAGTCGATGCGCAGCCGATTCTCAAACTCCGTGATCCGCGCGCTGACGCGAATCGTCTCTTCACAGCGCAGCGGATGACGGTATTTGACCCGGGTGTCGACCACCGGCCAGACGTAGCCGCTGGCCGCCATTTCGGCATAGCTGTAGTTGATGCTGCGCAGCAGGGCTTCGCGCGCGACTTCAAAGAAGCGGAAGTAGTTACCGTGCCAGACCACCCCCATGGGATCGCAGTCGTGAAACGAGACGGTCAGGACGACGTCAGCCTGATGTTCAGTCATGGTCAGACTCCTTGTGGTGCGCCTGCGGATCAGGCAGCGTCCAGAAATCGAAAAAGTTAAACCAGTCGAGCGGTGCCAGCAGCGCGTAATGGGCCAGCCGCGCCGCATAGCGATCCACCGCCTCCTGCAGCGCCTGCTGACGTTGCGCACGCGGCAACAGCAGCGGATCGGCAAAGCGCTCACAGTGAATGCGCAGTTTACCCTGTTGCTGCAGGGCAAACATCAGCAGCACCGGACAGCGCAGCGCGGCCGCCAGCACAAAGGGCCCCTGCGGAAAGGGGGCGGGACGGCCGAGAAAGTCGCTCCAGATCACCCGTCGCTCGCCGCCACGCTGCGGATTGACCGCTGTGCGATCCCCGACGATCGCGACCCATTCGCCCGCATCCAGTTTCTGTTGCAGCAGGATCGCCGTCTCCGGCCCGATGTCGCTGACCGGCATCAGATTCACTCCGGCCTGCGGGGCAATGGTCTCCAGCACCGCGCGGAAACGGCGGGCGTTGTCGGTAAAGACCAGCGCGTTAATCACCAGACCGCTGACCTGCTGCGCCATGGCGCGGCAGGCTTCGATATCTCCCAGGTGGGAGGCCAGAATCAGCTTCCCCTGCGGTGCGGGCGTGCGGATCACCGCTTCCGCACCCGGGGCAAAATCGATATCACGCCCCCAGCGCAGATCGCCACGCCAGCTGGCCACTTTATCCAGCATCGCGCCACCAAACCGCAGGAAATGGCGATAGCTGTTAAGCCGGGCCGGCAGCGCAATCTGCCGCTGCTGCGCGGCGTGGCTGACCTGCGCCAGCCACTGCCGGGAGGCGCTGCGCGCACGCTGGCCACTCAGCCAGTAAACCGCCACCACCGGCCAGAGCAGCAGGGTAAAAGGCAGGCGTCCACCGTAGCGATAGACGGCCAGCATAAAGCGCAATCCCCACTGCCCGCGCCGTTCCGTTTCCACAGACCAGTGCGTCTGCGGTCTGCGCATCGCCAGCAGGCGGGGGATGCGCGGCAGCATGCCGAAAAAGAGCCGGGTGTGCATCCAGGAGATGCGCAGGTTGTCATAGAGGGCATCGAAGTGCGACAGCCCGCTGACCGGATAGGTGACGCGGGTCGGGATAAAGCGACTGCGGGTGCCCTGCCAGTAGAGCCGCACCATGATTTCAGTGTCGAAATCCATGCGCTGTCCGACAGGCCGGCGGTCGCACAGTGCCAGCGTGGCGGCCAGCGGATAGACGCGGAAGCCGCACATGCTGTCGCGGATCGACAGCGACAGCGTCTCAATCCAGACCCAGAAATGGGTAATGTAGCGGCCATACAGGCGCGATTTGGGGATGGAGTCATCGTAGAGCGGCTGACCGGAGATCAGCGCATCGGGATAACGCGCCGCTTCCGCCAGCATTAACGGCAGATCTTCCGCCTGATGCTGACCGTCCGCGTCGAGCTGAACCGCGTGGGTGAAACCGCGCGCCGCCGCGGCCCGCAGGCCGTGGATCACCGCCGCCCCTTTGCCCTGATTCGTATCGAGCCGCAGCAGGCTGAGCTGCGGGGCGTGCAGCGTCGCCAGCTGCAGCTGGGTCGCCGCATCGCTGCCATCATCCACCACGATGATCGGCAGGTTAAAGGGTGCCAGCCGCGCCAGCACCGACGCCATCATCGCGCCGTGGTTGTAGCAGGGGATCACCACGCAGGGTGAGAACGCAGTCGTTAACACAGCGCGATCTTCCCGCTGCTGGCACTCTGCTCGCCCGCTTCACTCAGCAGGCTGTAGCGAAAACTCAGGCGCGATTTTTCGGCGTGCCACTCAAGGTGCAGCTGCAGCAGCGCGCCGGGGGGCACCGGCTGCTGAAATTTAATGTTATCGATGGCCGCAAACTGCCTGCCGGGAGCAAGCAGCAGCAGACCATAGTGCATCACCCAATCCAGCTGTGCCACGCCGGGCAGAATGGGCAGGGTCGGGAAGTGACCCTGAAACCAGAACAGTTCCGGCTCAACCTCTAACGTCAGCGTGACACTGTTCGCCTGTAACGTTCGGCTGCGTTCAATCGGCAACATGAAAAAGTTCCTCTATTTGCGGCCAGGCGCGTTTGCTCTGGGCGGTGACCGGAATGGTGGCCACCACCCGCCAGTAGCGTGGCATGGCCAGCGGCTCCAGCCAGCGTTGCAGCTGCTGTTTCCACTGCTGACGGCGCTGATGCAGCGCCGCCTCATCCAGCGGTCGGGTGGGCGAAAGCACGACGCCTATCGCCTGCCGTTCATGGCGGGTCACCACCAGCGCCACGGCATCCTCTATCTCCGGCAGATCCCGCAGACGGCGCTCAATCTCACTGAGAGAGATGCGCTTGTCCGCGATTTTGACAATGCGGTCATGGCGGCCTGCCAGCTGAAAACCGCCATCCGGCTGTTTGTGCAGGCGATCGTCCAGCGGGATGCCGTCCGCTGCGGCAATCAGCGGCGACCAGACCTGCCAGCGATCGGGACTCACCTCCTCCAGCCGGACGTCGGGGAAACAGCGCCACGCCTCCCCGGGCCGCGCCCAATGACGCCAGGCCAGGGTGCCGGTTTCGGTGCTGCCATAGATCTCACTGACCCGACAGCCAAAGCGCTGCCAGACCTGCTCAGCATCCGATGCGCGCAGCGCGCCACCGGCGGAGACAATCAGTTCACAGGCGGGCGTCTGCAGCGACCTGTCCAGCCGCGACAAAAAAGCGGGACTGCTGATAAAGGCATAGCGCCAGTGACGCGGAAGCTGAGCCAGCTGTTCGCCATAAAACAGCGGCTGGGCGGCGAACGGGCGCGCCAGCGTCATCGGCAGAAAGATCCGGAACGATAAACCGTACAGGTGCTGATGGCTGACCGAAGCAATTACCCGGCACGCCCGAAGCTGTTCACCCCACAGGGCGCAGAGCCAGCGGCTCTCCTGCTCCATCACCGCCAGGGACTTTACCACCTGACGTGGCGTGCCGGTTGAACCCGATGTGAACAGCACCAGCTCAGCCCCGTCCGGCAGCGGCGGCAGCGCGCCCTGCGCTTCGGCCTCATCCCACGCCAGCCGTGGCAGGCTGACCGCCAGCGGCATGTCGCACAGCACGCCATCCAGCCGATCCTGCATCTCATCGAGCAGTGCGGCGCGGGCATGACCCGGCATCACCGGCGTTTTACCGGCATACCAACTCGCCAGCAGCGCCACGCAGAAGCGGTAGCTGTCGTCAAAACAGAGCGCCCAGTGTGTGCCCGCCTCTGCCGCTAAGCGCTGGCTGAGCGCCAGCACCTGACGGCGCATGGTGCTGAGCATCAGCGTCTGATCGCCCCGCCAGGCGACTTCCCGATCGGCGCCCGTCAGCCAGTCGGCCACCCTCATGCTTTGCGCCTCACGCGCTGACGGACGCACCACTCCGCGCCCATCAGCGCGGCGATAAGCAGATAGCTGATCGCGCCGTTCCACAATGTCCAGAGTCGCAGATTCCCCAGCAGGCAGGTGAAGAGCGCCATGCTGCCATTGCCGATAAAGAACAGGCACCAGATTTGGGTGACGCGGCGGGTGTAGCGCACCGCAGCAGGCGGAAGCACGGGCTCACGCAGTCGGGCAATACGTTCCACCAGCGGCATCGCGCTCCAGAGCGAGGCGCCAAACAGCAGCAGCATCGCCAGATTGACCGCCACCGGATACCACAGCAGCAGATGCTGCGAGCGCAGCAGCTGGCTGCTGATACAGAGCAGCGCGCCGAGCAGGGCCAGCCAGCCCATCACAGCCCCCATAGCCGTATGCTGACGACGCAGTTGCAGCCAGCGCAGCCCAAACAGCAGCGCCAGCAGCCAGAAAAGTCCCTGCCAGCGCGGCTGGGTGAGCGCCAGCCAGACCAGTAACGGCCAGGCCAGCAGCGTCAGCAGATTGAGCAGGCGAAGAGTGGCAGCAGGCACGGCGGGATCAGGCGTCTTCGCGCATCAGTTGTTCGACCGCATCGACCACGTCCTGCACGGTTCGCACCGCGCGGAAGGTTTCCGGTTTGATTTTACGACCGGTGCGTTTCTGCAGGTGAACCACCATATCGACGGCATCGATGCTGTCGAGTTCGAGATCCTCATACAGGCGGGCCTCAGGATGGATATCCTCCGGCGCAATTTCAAACAGGCTGGTCAGCAGGGCCGACACTTCCTGATAAATCTCTTCTTTGTTCATCATAAAATGGTCTCCGCGTTCAGCTGCGCTGTTGGTTGACGAACGCTGCCAGCGTCGCAACAGAGAAGAAGTGGGCACGCAGGGTTTCACTCTCCGCAGAGAGCGTTACGCCATAGCGATTTTTCACCGCCAGGCCAAGCTCCAGCGCGTCAATTGAGTCCAGGCCGAGGCCGTCGCCAAACAGCGCATCTTCGGTCTCAATATCCTCGGGGCTGAGATCTTCAAGGTTCAGCGTGTCGATAATCATCTGTTTGATATCGTTGATTAATACATCCATACCGGTTTTCGTCTTACCTGTTCTGGGGGACCAGCGCCTGTTGTAAATGGCGGGTCAGGCGACGCGCGGCCAGCGGCTGCGCATCGGGATTACTTTCACAAAACGACTGACTGTCGATTCGCGGTTGTACACGCACAGTAAACAGCGGTTTAACTGGCGGAATCTGATACCAGCGGCTCTGCTTATCGAGCATGCGCTGGCTGCAGGTGATGTGGACGACGCGCAGATCGCAGCCGGCGCGCACGGCGATATTGGCGGCGCCCCGCTGCAGGGAGAGCGGCTGACCGTAGCGGGTGCGGGTGCCTTCCGGAAAGATCAGAATATTGTCGCCGCGCGCCAGGCGCTGCTGACTGTCGGGCAGCAGCGTCTCCGCTTCACTGTTGATCAGGTAGTCGGCCGCGCGGATCACCCCACGCATAAAAGGATTCTTCTGCAGATCGGCCTTCACCAGACAATCCATCTCCGGCAGCACTGAGGCGATCAACACGTAATCGATCAGCGAGGGATGGTTGGCCACGATCAGGCAGCCGCGATCCTGCTGCAGCAGCTCAGCGCCTTCGATGCGGTAGTCGTAGACCCCGGTCAGCCGGCAGAACCGCAGAAAGCAGCGGAAGCTGAACGCGATAGCGCGTCGGGCCAGCAGACGGCGGCGCAGGGAATCACGCTGAACCAGCAGCAGCAGATTAAAGCCCACCAGCGACAGCAGCAGTCCACCCAGGCCAAACAGCGTGAAACTCAGCGCGGTCATCACCAGACGCCAGCAGTAGTTCAGGCGGCTGCCCGCGCAGAGTGCCGGTTGTGAACAGTCAGCCATGTTCTCTCTCCCAGTGCCATGTCAGGCGTTCACCCGGCAGGCTGAACGCGGGCGACGCCGCCAGCCACTGCTGCAGAAAACGCAGGCTCTGCGGCCACAGCGGCGCGTGGGCCTGCGCCGGTTCAGGGCGACCGCTGCAGTGCAATGCCTCGCCCTTACCCAGCAGCAGCGCCACCGCATAAGGCACATTCATGCCCTGTTCCGGCAGCCAGTGTTGATAATAATCGGGCACGCAGCCGTCGAAATCGACCAGCAGCACCTGCTGATAACCCGCCTGATGCAGGGCGCTGACTTCAATCAATCCCTGCTGGAAAGAGTCGATGCCGGCGGCGATGGAGGTGGAGACCAGCGGCGCTTTGGCCGCAATAGTCAGGCTGCCCACCGCCGAGTTGTGAACCGACATGGCAAAATCAGTGGGTGACATCATCTGCTGATCGGCCAGCGTGGTGAGGATGCGCAGATTACGCTCCAGTTCGCCGTGACGGCTGGTGAAGACGATCGCGTCCACCCGCTGCCGGGCCAGCAGTGCCAGCCCGCACTCAACCGCCGCACGACTGCCGCCGCTCAGACGACGCGCGGTCATCATCGGTAAAAACTGCGGTTTCGCCATCTTTCCTGCGGGATCGATAGCGGTGCCCTGTCGCGCCCAGACCTGCCAGGCCTCGTGCCCCTGTAATCCTGGAGCCAGGGCCTGCCAGTCGAGCAGTGAGTAAGCGAGTCTCATCTCAACATTCTTTCGTCAAACGTGTGGTGTCAGCAATTATCAGGACGTTACGCCTGCCCGGTGCAAAAAAGTGCATTGCTGAACGCCTCTGCCGATCGCGCCACGGGCGTTCACGGTAGAGGTTTATGCTGAGGTTCAGCAATAGCAGCTCATCTGATTTGTCGGCCGGGTGGAGCCAATCTTTATACTCAGGTCCTCTGACGGGATGTTATTACGACGGGAGACGCCTTATTGCGCCGCCAGCGCCGACAGGCGCAACTGAATGTCCTGATCCAGATTGGCGATCCAGCGGTTGTAGTTACTGTGGATCTGCCCCTGCCCTGCTTTCAGGTTTTCACTGCTGACATAATCGATGCGGTAGTTCTGGCTGGTGTAGGTGATGCGAATGGTCGCCGCGAAACCACGCTGGGACAGGCGGCCAGTGATCACGCCTGGCGAAACGGGGGTCATCACCCATTTACGGCCAATGCCGGCTTCAATGATCGCCGTTTTCATCTGGTTATCGCTGTAGCGCTGCGTCAGGCTCTGATTCACATTGTGAATCGGTGCGGTGCGGGCACAACCGGTCAATAACGCAGCAACCACGGCCAGCGTGAACATCGTCTTCTTATTCATCAGGAATCCCTTCTTTTATGATATTTATCAGTAATATAAACGGATAATTCGCCGTGCGCAGCCTGCGCTTTTCGTGCGCTTTTCCGTCTGGCTGGTGTAAAACCCGCGCATGATACCATCGAATGTAAAGACAGGTAAGCAGAAGTATGCATGGCTTTATAGCGGATATTCGTGGGATTGCGGCGGAGGAAACAGGCTCTCCTGCTGTCGTCAGGGGGCCGATCCGCGCCGTGAAACTCTGGCGACGGCTGGATCGGCCAGGACGATTATGGCGTTGCGGCGGGCGTCCAGCCTCCCCCCAGCGCACGATAGAGATCGATCTGCGCCAGCAGGAGGTTATTTTTGACGGTAACCCGATTAAGCTGGGTGGAAAACAGGGTGCGCTGCGCATCCAGCTCATCCAGATAAGAGGCATAACCGTTCTGATAGCGGTTGCGGGCAATGCGCAGCGCCTCGGTCACGTAGGCCTCCTGCTTTTGCAGCTCCTGAAGCTGGGCCTCTCGCTGCCTGATGGCGTCAACCGCATCGTTGACTTCCGAGAAGGCGTTGCGCACCACTTTTTCATAGCTGTAAAGCGCCTGGTTCCGCGTGGCCATTGAGACATCGACCTGCGCCGTCAGCGCTTCACGGTTCAGCAAGGGCGCCAGAATGCTGCCGCCCACGCTCCAGAGCCGGAACGGATTATCCGCTAACTGATGCAGCACCGAACTCTGCAGGGTGCCGCTGGCGGTGAGATTAAGTGACGGCAGCAGCTTCGCCCGTGACGACGCCAGGCTGGCATCGGCCGCCAGCAGCTGACGCTGCGCCTGCACGATGTCGGGACGGCGGTTGAGTAGCGCAGAAGGCAGCAGCGACGGCATCTGCTGCGGCAGAATCTGGTCAAACTGCTGACGCCGGGCAAGGGTACGCGGGTTCATTCCCACCAGAATGCTCAGCGCATTCTCCTGCTGGGCGATCTGATGCTTCAGCTGTGGAATCTGCGCTTTAGCCGACTGATATTCTGAGGCCGCCTGCATCCACTCCAGCCGGGAGGTGTAGCCGGTTTCAAACTGACGCCGGGCCAGCTTCAGCGAATTATTTCGGGTGGCGAGCGTCGCCTCGGTGACCCGCAGCTGCTCATCCAGCGCACACAGGTTGAGGTAACCCGACGCGACCGAGCTGGCGATGGTCAGCTCAGCAGCGGAAGCCGCCGCCTGCTGCGCTGCTAAGGTCGCCTGCGCCGCCGTGATACTGCTGCTGCGCGCGCCCCACAGATCAACCTCGTAGCTGGCCTGTAACAGTCCCTGAAACACATCGGTCTCATAAGGCTGCCCCGTCACTGACGAGAGCGTGCGTTCACGGGTCGCGGCCACACCGGCGCTGATGGTGGGAAAGTTATCACCCTGCGTGGCGCGCAGCTGGGCGCGATACTGATCGACCCGGGATCGCGCCGTAAGAATATCGGGATTGTTGCGCAGCGCCTGGCTGACCAGCCGGTTGAGATACTCATCGTGGAAGGCACGCCACCACTCTGCCTCCGGCGCGGCGCCCGGGCCGACACTCTCCCGCCAGGCCGCCGGGATCGGCAGCGAGGCCGGTGCCTTTTCAACCTGCGTGGCGCAGCCTGACAGCAGCAGTGACAGGGCAGCGATCGCTACGCGGCCCCTCATGGTGCAGCCTCACCGGCGGGCCGGGCGGCCGTATCGATGCTGACCTCCACGGACATGCCGGGACGCAGCTGTGCCATATCCTGCTCCTTCAGGCGGATGCGAACCGGAATGCGCTGTGCGATTTTGACAAAGTTGCCGGTGGCGTTGTCGGGTGAAATGGCACTGAACTCTGAGCCTGCAGCCGGGGAGATAAACTCCACCTCGCCGTTAAAGCGCTTGCCGTCCAGCGCATCGACCCGAATCGTCACCGGCAGGCCGGGACGAATATGGGCCAGCTGGGTCTCTTTCAGATTGGCGATAATCCATTTGTGATTGGGCACCACCGACGTCAGGCGGGTTCCGGCAGTGACATAGGCGCCGGTGCGGACCGACAGCTGACCGAGCTGGCCGTCATCCGGTGCGGTAATCCGGGTATTCGCCAGGTCGATCTCCGCCAGTTCCAGAGCGGCACGCGCGCTGGCGACATCCCCCTCCAGCGCATCACGGTTTACAATGACCGTTTGCAGATTCTGCTGTGCCACGGCGATCTGCGCCGCCGCCTGACGCACCTGCGCCTGCGCCTGGGCGCTGGCGGCACGGGCGGCATCACGCTCACGCACCGAGAGCGATCCATCCGCCGCAAGGTTCTCAACCCGCTTCAGATCGAAGCCGCTTTTTAACGCCTGGGCTTTGGCATTCTCCAGTGCCGCTTTGTTGCTCTGAATCGTCGCTTCTGCGCTGCGACGCTGCTGCAGGTTATTGTTCAGCGCCGCCTGCTTCATCGCCAGCTGCGCCTGCGCCTGGTGCACCCGCTGACGATAGATCCGATCGTCAATCGTCATCAGTAACTGCCCTTTTTTCACCGGCTGCAGATCGATCACCTCCACCGAGGTGAGATAGCCACTGACCTGCGGGCTGATAAAGGTCACCTGACCGCGCACATAGGCATTTTCGGTGCTCTGCACCGCACTGGTAAAGGGCCAGAGTTGCCAGGCGTAGAGAATAACCAGCACGCCCAGCACCACAATGCCGCTACCCACGGCGACAGAAAGAATACGGCGGCGATTAACACGTTCGCGTTCTGCAGCCTGAAGCTCATCCTGCTGACTCATTGTTTCTCCCTTAAATCCTGTAATGCGGCCAGCTGTTGCTGCTCACGCAGGTTAAATCGCGCCTGACGCCACTCCAGATAACGGCGACGGGTTAAACGCCAGATTACCCACATCAGCGTCGCCAGCGCCAGCGCGGCGGTGAGCAGATAGGTGTCGTTATAGGCGAGCACGTTCGCCTGCAGTGTGGCGACCGTCTGAAGCTGGCTGGTGCTCTGCGCACCGCGCAGCACGCTGTCACCCACCAGCGGGTTAAACAGCGCATTATACTGGCTGAGCCGCTCGGTGACATTGGGATCGAGCAGGGAAAGCTGATCGCCCAGCAGGCTGGAGTGATATTTTTCCCGCCAGACCTGAAAGGTGCCCAGAATGGCAGAACCGATCAGACCGCCGAGGTTCTGGCTCATGCCAAACAGCACCACAAAACTGACCAGATTCTTCGGCTGGGTCACGACGCTGCCAATCCCCATCAGCATGGCGGGCGCCATAAAAAAAGCGCTGCTGAAACCCAGCAGGAACTGGCTGAAATACATTTCGGGACCCCGGGTCAGCGGGCTGGATTGCGAATCCATCAGTGAAGCGATAATCATCACCACCAGCGAGGCGACAATCGGCCAGTTCAGATGATTGGGTTTAATGGTCAGCGCGCTGGCAGCAATGCCGACAATGACCCCGGCGATAATGGCCAGCGCCAGACCGCGCATCTGATCGTTCTGCAGGCCGAGCTGCTGTAAGAAGCCGACCGCGCCGGTGTTCTGTTCGGCCAGGACGATACGGATCATGATCATCACGATGCCCAGCCGCACCATGTTGCCGCTGCTGAGCCAGCGGGTATTGATCAGCGGATTGCGCCGGTTATGTTCGATCACCATCGCCGCGACAATCAGCGTCAGCGCTATCGCGGTACAGATACCGAGCCAGGGCGTGGTGAACCACCACTCAATCCGCCCCAGCGACAGCACGCCGCACAGCAGCGCCATGCCGGGTGCCAGCAGAATGAAGGTGACGAAATCCATTTTCTCAAAAGTTTTGATGCGGTCACCCGGCGGCAGTTTCACCATCAGCACCCCGCCCAGCGCAATCATCGCCAGACCGAGTTCAAACAGATAGAGACCGCGCCACTCGTTGAGCTGCAGCAGTTCAGAGGAGAAGAGTCGGGCCAGAGGAATGGCAAGCTGCGACACCGTCAGGCCGATAACCAGCGCTTTCAGGCGATGTTTTGCGGGCCAGGCCTGCACCTGATAGTAGATGCCGAGTGAGCTGAGGGCGGCCGCCACCATGCCGTGCGCGGTGCGCACAATAATTGCGGAACTGAGGTCGTTGGCAAACAGATGAAAGAACGCCACCAGCACATAGAGCACCAGAAACGCCTCGGTAAAGACCCGCAGTCCAAACTGCTGGCGGAACTTCACCAGCAGCAGGTTGATCGAGATATTGCCCATCACATAGACCGCAGGCAGCCAGGCAATTTCATTCGACCAGGCACCAAAGGTGCCCTGCAGATTGACCAGATTTGCTGTGACCAGCGCGTTACTCAGCGCACCGGTCAGGGAAATCAGCAGACCGATCAGGCCAAACGCCAGGCGTTTGGGCATCGGGTGCAGCGGGGTCGAGGGCGAGCCCGGCAGCATGGGTTTTTCGTGCGGCAACCACTCGCGTGCAGCGTAGGGATTTCGCTTTGCCACTGCTACATACTTCCCATACGACTCAGCAGTTGTTGCAGCACACGTTCGGTGACGGCCAGATCCTGCGGGTCGATGTCAGCCAGCATCTCCGTGCGCAGCGCATCGGCCTCGGTTTTCACGCGGGCAAACGCCTCGTTGCCTTTTTCGGTCAGCACCAGGTGGCGCTTGCGGCGATCTTCCGGCGGCTGCACCCGCGTCAGCAGCGACTGTTTGACCAGCCGATCCACCAGCGGAACCATGCTGGCATCTTCCAGCCCCAGCAATTGCGCCAGTTCGGTTTGCGTCATGCGTTCCGGTTCGCTGGCGATGAGGCCAATAGCCATCCAGCTGCTCATACTTAAGCCGCTGTCTCTGAGATGACGATCTACCGCCAGGCGCCAGGCATGTGCGGTCAGGTGCAGTAAATGGGTGAAGGTACGGGTATGCTGAGACAAATGTTAGCAGCCTAATGGTTAGGATTCTGATTAAATAGAAAGGTTATTATACGCAAAGCAAAACGGGATTGAAAAGCGCCCGTTCTGTTAAAAACTAGTGGATCGCGGCAGAATGTCCAGAGTCCGCTATCGGGAGCCCGATAATATGAAACAGCCAGCAGCAAACTGGGTGGATCTCCGCCGTGACGCCATCAGCGGTATTGAGGCGCTGCGCGCTCATTTTACCGGTCACGCCTATGATCCGCACTGGCATGACAGCTATCTGATCGGTGTGACTGAGCAGGGAGTACAGCAGTTTCACTCGCGGCGCAGACAGCACCGGAGCCGACCCGGCACGGTGTTTATGCTGGAACCGGAAGAGCTGCATGATGGGGATGCCATCAACGAACAGGGTTTCACCTACCGTATGCTCTACCTTTCTCCACAGCAGATTGCACAGCACCTCAACCCGGCCGGGCGTGACGCGCCGCCCTCCCCCGCATTACAGTTTGCTGCAACGCTGCGCGACGATCGGTCGCTGGCCTATGCCGTCTGGCATGCCTTCGAGGCACTGTGGCACAACCATCCCGCCCTGATCAAAGAGGCGGTGCTGGATCGGCTATTCGCTCAGCTTACGCCGCACCAGCAGATCTTCCTGCCCGATCGCCACCCGGATAAAGATACGGTGCTGGCATTACAGGCGCGTGACTGGCTGATCGCCCATCATGCGGAAAATCCCGGCCTGGCGCAGATGGCACAGCAGCTGCAGGTGGACCGCTTCCGGTTATCACGCCTGTTTCAGGCGCACTGGGGCCTGCCGCCTCACGCCTGGCTGGTGCAGTGGCGGCTGAGCCAGGCGCGCCGGCAGCTGGCGCAGGGCCAGCCGGTTGCCGACGTGGCCGCTGCGCTGGGTTTTGCCGACCAGAGCCATCTGGGGCGCTGGTTTAAACGCGCCTGCCAGCTCACGCCGTCACGCTATCAGCACGCCTGCACAAATCTTCCAGACCCGAACTGACACCGTTGCCACAATGCGTTTTTTGAGTGAGGAGAAACGCAATGCTGGACTTACGATGTGTGATGATACTGAATGCCGCGCTGCCAGCCGGTAAAGCCACCAACGCCGCTGCCGTGCTGGCATTAACGCTGGGGCAGCGTCATCCGGAGCTGGTTGGCGATGCACTGGAAGATGCGGAGCGCCATCCCTCCCCCGGTCTGATCAGCACCGGTATTCCCGTGCTGGCGGCCACCGATGAGCAGCTGCGGGCACTGCTGCTGGAGGCTGAAGAGGCCGGGTACGACCGGGTGCTGTTTCCCGAAGAGGGACAGACCACCACCGATTATCAGGCGCTCAGCATCGCCCTGCGCCAGCAATCGCGGCGGCAGTGGCGGCTGCTGGGTCTCGCGATCGTGGGTGATAAAAAAGCGCTGCGTAAGCTGACGGCAAAGCTGGCGTTATTTGCCTGATCACCCTGCGGCGTGCCTGACTGTTTTTATCTGTCCGGTCGAATCTGCGGGTTGTATAGGTTCTCTGTACAGATTTTTTCTCGGAATAATCCTTATAAGCTGCTGAAAAGCGGTAAATAGCACATTTTGCAAAAGGATTCGATTGTACAGATTGGCTTTCATTGTATAACTTTACTGCCACGAGTTGTCATGCGACTCTGTAACGAATGATGCACTTGCGTCGCCTCTGAAGGTGTCAGTGGATTTCCACCTTCAGAGGTTATTTTTTATCTGCGTTATGTTCACGCTGGCACGATCGCATCTGTCCATGCGATGGTTTTTTTGATTGATTTTGTCCTGACATCCGAACCGGAATCGGGCTGTTATGAAGGGCTTACACATGCAAAATACACTTCCCCGGACTGACCAGGAAATTGCCGACTATTTCAATCCCGCAGCGAATAAACCCGCCAGCGAGATGGAAATGCTGGGTGTCCTGATCGCAGAAATCCTGCAATCGGGTATGCCTGTCAGTAATAAGGCCATTATTTCAAAGCTGATCCACCGACTGGAACTGGAAAGCGACAGGGATTCGCTGGATATCTACCGTCAGCTGCTTGACCTGGTGGTCCACAAAACCCCGGATGACTTCTAACTGTAGTCGCGATTCCAGGGAGGGAATCCACCGCCTTTTTCTGGTATCTTCGTCGATCCCCCGGTAATATCTGCCTCTCACTGTTTATCCCATTCTTTCCGCCTTTCGCGCGGGAGCAAAACAACTAAAGAGCCTGCAATCCTTTATGACCCAGACTAATGATGTTACCGCAACTGACGTTGTGGCGGGCGATATCAGCACGGGGCGCGTACTGCGTTCGCCTGCGCTGCTGACCCGCGAATGCCTGGCCGGTGTGATTACCGCGCTGGCCCTGATCCCCGAAGTGATCTCTTTTTCCGTGATAGCCGGTGTCGACCCGAAAGTCAGCCTGGTGGCTTCGGTGGTACTCTGTCTGACCCTGTCGATTCTGGGCGGTCGCCCGGCAATGGTCACGGCTGCCGCCGGTTCCGTGGCGCTGGTCATCGGGCCGATGGTGCATCTGCATGGCGTGGAATATATTCTGCCCGCCGTTGTGCTGGGCGGCATCATCCAGATTCTGTTTGGCCTGGCCGGCCTGGCGCGCATGATGCGTTACATTCCCCGCTCAGTAATGCTGGGGTTCGTGAATGCGCTTGGGGTCCTGATTTTCTTTGCGCAGGTGCCGCACGTCTGGGGTCAGTCACCCCTGGTGTGGATCTTCTTTGCCGTCACCCTGGCCATTGTGCTGCTGCTGCCGCGCCTGATAAAAAGTGTGCCCTCCCCGCTGGTCGCCATTGTGGTGGTGACGGCGGTGGCACTGCTGATGGGCTATCGCATGCCGAACGTGGGTGACGAGGGGCCGATGAGCCCTGGCCTGCCTGGGTTGAATACGCTGCTGGTGCCCCTGAACCTGCAGACGCTGCAGATTATCTGGCCCACGGCACTGAGTATCGCGTTTGTCGGCCTGATGGAGTCGCTGCTGACCGCCAAACTGGTCGATGATCTGACGGATACCCCCTCCAGTAAGCGCCGTGAATCCTGGGGCCTGGGCGTGGCGAATATCCTGGCGGGCTTCTATGGCGGTATTGCGGGCTGTGCGATGATCGGTCAGACCATCGTCAACGTGGAACTGGGTCGGGCACGCAGCCGGGTCTCTACCGTTGCGGCCGCTCTGGTGCTGCTGTTACTGGTGACCGGACTGAGTCAGATTATGGCGCAGATCCCGATGGTGGTTCTGGCGGGCATCATGATGGTCGTCGCGGTGAAAACCGTTAACTGGCACAGCCTGCAGCCCGCCACCCTGAAGCGTATGCCGTGGTCAGAAACGCTGATTATGGTGCTGACGGTGGCGGTCACGGTCTGGACGGGCAATCTGGCGCTGGGTGTGCTTGCGGGGGTGATCCTTGCCATGCTGCTCTTTGCCCGCCGCATTGCGCATGTTATCCATGCAGAGCGTCACCTGAGCGATGATGGTCAGTCGGTGCGCTATGTCGTGCGCGGTCCGCTCTTCTTCGCCAGCAGCAACGACCTGTTTGAGCATTTCGATTACGCTCACGATCCCAAAAAGGTCACGATCGATTTAACCCACGCGCAGATCTGGGATGCGTCCAGCGTCGCGGCGCTGGATGGCATTGAGTATCGCTATCAAAGATATGGTGCCGAAGTGACGATTGAGGGGCTGGATTCACGCAGTACCGACTTCCATCAACGTCTGACCGGTAACTTCGGTTAACGTGCGCGGTTCTGCTGCCTCTGAGGCAGCAGAACCTGTTATGCCTGCTGACGCCGCGCCCGGTAGCGGCCGACCATCGTCATGAGAGCCTGATAGATTAATCCCGCATAGAGACTCATCAGAATTGCCAGACCCGGCGCTTTGCCCTGCTCCTGCCATGACATAAACCACATGAACACGCCCCACAAGAGAGAAAAGACCAGCCAGCCGCGGACGAACTTCATTATGCCATTCATAACCACTCCTCTTAATTGATGCGCTACCTTAGCGATCTCTGGTCTGAAACGCATGGTTACCGTGCACAAGTTGCGAAGCATCTCAAATAATCGACAATAACATTGCCGTCTGCTTCACGTCAGGCGTTTTGACGGCGCTTATCTATACTTAACGCTCCGCTTAACCGATCAGGGAATTACGATGAAACGTACTGCTTATCTGTTATCGACGCTGACCATCCTTGCTACGCTCACCGCCTGCGCACCGACCCCACCGCCCAGACATGCCCCGCCTCCGCCGCCACCAGGCAAAGATGCCCCGCCACCGCCGCCGCCGGGTGGACAGGCACCGGTGGGCGCACCCGGTGGCGTCGGTCCGGCAGGCCAGCCGCAGGCCTGATATTAACCAGCTGGCCTGCCCTGCAGGCTGGCTGGTGCCGCCCCTGCACGTGACGTTACCCATTCTGCCGGGAGGCAGCGACGCTATTCCCCCATCCTGCCCCTGTTCATTCTCATTACCCGGCGGCTGACCCGGCAGCGAGAGCGTTACCTGCTGTCCGCCAGGGTCGCAGAAAGTAAAAACCGGCAAGCCGGACTTTCGGGACAGGGTTATTCAGCTACCCTTAAGTTTCAGGCAGCCTGTTCCGGCGGCACGTAATGGTCAGATTATGCAGAGGTCAACACTATGCCTTCAGGACAATTCTACGTGGTTGATCAACCCGAGCTGAGTTTTACGGCGAATTATCATCTTGATACGGTCAATGACCAACCCTTTCCCTCACGGCTGGTGCTGGAGATCCAGAAGTCGGTTCAGCCCACCGACGCCTTTGCGACTTTCAGCATCGGACATGAAGTGACGTTTGTGTCATCCAGTGGTGAGGCACAGCGGATGGTGCTGATCAGTGACACGCCAGATGAACTGGTGTTCAGCTCGCGTGGCTGAGGGGATGCAGGCAGAAAACAGAATCTGTGCGGTATCACAGGCACAAAAAAACCGCCCTTATGAGGCGGTCATACGACACTGCTTATCATTGATTTTATTGGTAAATCGATATGGTGCCCGGGGCGGGACTTGAACCCGCACGACCTTACGATCGAGGGATTTTAAATCCCTTGTGTCTACCGATTTCACCACCCGGGCCGGGTATAACTGGAGGCGCGTCCCGGAGTCGAACCGAGGTACACGGATTTGCAATCCGCTGCATAGCCACTCTGCCAACGCGCCTTAAACTGATGTGCCGCCAGGTTAACCTGACCTGCGAATCTGGAGCGGGAAACGAGACTCGAACTCGCGACCCCGACCTTGGCAAGGTCGTGCTCTACCAACTGAGCTATTCCCGCAATTTTCAGCAATTTCGTCGA
The DNA here is from genome assembly GCF_026541045.1 of Pantoea sp. GM_Pan_3. Taxonomy (NCBI): domain Bacteria; kingdom Pseudomonadati; phylum Pseudomonadota; class Gammaproteobacteria; order Enterobacterales; family Erwiniaceae; genus Pantoea; species Pantoea sp. GM_Pan_3. The sequence goes on from NZ_JALNVA010000001.1 coordinate 1,417,427, forward strand.
ACCTGCTGATTTTACTTATCTTCTGACAGACACGCTGCCTTTCGATGCGTTGCATTCTACTGACCTGACGCGATGAGTCAATAAAATTATCCTCACCGCCTGTCCGTTTGCTGCTTTTTAAATCGTATCGATCACGGTTCGAGCAGATCGCCGCGCGCCGCGCTTAAATACTGGAACATTGACCAGAAAGTCAGCACCGCAGCCACATACAACGCGACGACGCCCACCGCCACAATGGTGGCATCCGGACGCCACAGCAAGGCAAACAGTGAGAACATCTGAGCCGTGGTTTTGACTTTACCAATCCAGGACACCGATACGCTGCTGCGTTTGCCAATCTCTGCCATCCACTCTCGCAGCGCAGAGATAATGATCTCGCGCGCAATCATGGTTGCGGCAGGAAGAGTAATCCACCAGGCGTGGAAATATTCTGCGACCAGCACCAGCGCAATCGCGACCATGACTTTGTCAGCCACCGGATCGAGAAAAGCCCCGAAACGCGTCGTCTGCTTCCAGCGGCGCGCCAGGAAGCCATCAAACCAGTCGGTGATGGCTGCAAAGACAAAAATCAATGCGGTAGCAAGCGGTGCCCAGGTGAACGGCAGATAGAAAGCCAGCACAAAGAACGGGATGAGCACGACTCGAAACAGGGTGAGACACGTCGGAATGTTTAATTGCATATGCCGGTAACTGTCTGGATATAGGTAGAATTTAGCCTATGTTCCTACATTGCCCCCCCCGTTTCAATGCTAGTGTTTCAGTGAGTAGTATATTTTTTCTGCCAGCGCATGAGAGATACCCGGCACATTGGCGATCTCCTCCACCGACGCATTCATCAGCGGTTGCAGGCCCCCCATGTACTTGAGCAGTTGCTGACGTCGTTTTGGCCCCACGCCTTCGATGCTCTCCAGTGCACTGGTGTTCTTTACTTTCGCCCGTTTTTTACGGTGGCCCGAAATCGCATGATTGTGAGCGTCGTCACGAATGTGCTGGATCACATGCAGCGCGGGCGAATCAGGCGGCAGCGAAACGCCCTCACCTTCTGCTTCAAAGAACAGCGTCTCCAGTCCGGCTTTACGATCGCTGCCTTTAGCCACGCCGAGCAGAATCGGCCGCGTCTTATCCCAGGGCACGTCCAGTTCCGCAAAGACCTGTATTGCCTGCGCCAGCTGCCCTTTACCGCCATCAATCAGAATGACATCCGGGATCTTCTCTTCCTCAATGGCTTTGCCATAGCGGCGACGCAGCACCTGGTTCATGGCGGCGTAGTCATCACCCGGTGTAATGCCACTGATGTTATAGCGACGATAATCGGCCCGAAGCGGACCGTTCTGGTCAAAGACCACGCAGGAGGCGATGGTCTGCTCACCCATGGTGTGACTGATATCGAAACACTCCATGCGCGTGATCCGGTCAAGCTCAAGGAACTCCGCCAGCGCCATCAGGCGTTGATGAATAGTAGAGTGCTGAGAGAGACGCGTGGTTAACGCGGTCGCGGCATTGGTGCGCGCCAGCTTCAGGTAACGGGCGCGATCGCCGCGCGGCTTGCTCTGAATGTTAACCCGGCGTCCCGCCAGTTCACTCAGTGACTCTGCCAGCAGCTCGCGCTCTGGCAGGGTAAAGTCCAGCAGGATGTCACCTGGCAGGGTGCGAGCCTCGCTGCCCTGCAGATAGAACTGCCCGACAAAGGTCTGCACCACCTCGGCCAGATCGGTATCCACCGGGACTTTCGGGAAGTAGCTGCGGCTACCCAACACTTTACCCTGACGAATAAAGAGCACGTGAAGACAGGCCATACCGGCGTCGTACGCTACGCCCATGACATCGAGGTCATCCCCCTGATTTGAGACAAACTGCTTTTCAGTAATCCGCCGCACGGCCTGAATCTGGTCGCGCAGTCGTGCAGCCTCTTCAAAACGCAGCCCGGTACTCGCCTCTTCCATGCGTCTGACCAGCTGATTGAGCACCTGATCGTCTTTACCGGCCAGGAACAGGCGCACATAGTCGGTCTGCTGCGCATACTCCTCTTCACTGACCAGCCCGGCCACACAGGGACCCAGGCAGCGGCCTATCTGATATTGCAGACAGGGCCGGGAGCGATTGCGGTAGACGCTGTTTTCGCACTGGCGGATAGGGAATACTTTTTGCAGCAGGCCCAGGGTTTCACGCACCGCGTAGCCATTCGGAAACGGGCCGAAGTATTCGCCTTTGGCATGTTTTGCACCACGGTGCATCGCCAGACGTGGATGGGTATCGCTGCTGAGGAATATGTAGGGATACGATTTATCATCGCGCAGCAGGACGTTATAGCGCGGCTGATAGAGCTTGATGTAGTTATGCTCAAGCAGCAGCGCTTCGGTTTCGGTATGGGTAACGGTGACATCGATGTGCTGGATATTGCTGACCAGCGCTTCGGTTTTGCGGCTGCCGACCTGCGTGCGGAAGTAGCTGGTCAAACGCTTCTTCAGGTCTTTGGCTTTGCCCACATAGATGACGGTGCCTGAGGCGTCATACATGCGGTAAACACCGGGCTTGCTGGTTACCGTACTCAGAAAGGCTCTGGAATCAAAAACGTCATTCACTACTGATTAACGGCTCCGCATTGTAGAGGCCATGTCGAATGGCCAGATGCGTTAACTCGACGTCGCCACTGATATTCAGTTTGCTGAACATCCGATAGCGGTAACTGTTAACGGTTTTAGGACTGAGATTTAACTGCTCGGAAATTTCCGTCACCTTTTGTCCTCGGGTGATCATCAGCATAATCTGCAATTCCCTTTCCGACAAACAGCTGAAGGGAGATTCCGCTTTTTGTGGTTCAATCTGGCTCAGAGCCATCTGCTGGGCGATGTCTGACGCGATGTAGCGCTGGCCGGCATTGACCGAACGAATCGCGTTGATAACTTCCTGCGGCGCGGCCCCTTTACTGAGGTAACCCGCAGCCCCCGCCTGCATGACTTTGGCAGGCAGCGGATTTTCGGTATGGATAGTCAGCATGATAATTTTGATATCGGGGTTGTAGCGCACGATTTTTCGCGTCGCTTCCAGCCCGCCAATACCCGGCATATTCATGTCCATCAGAATGACATCCACCTGATTGGACCGGCACCATTTGGCCGCATCCTCGCCGCAGTTAACCTCTCCGACCACGGCCAGCCCTTTAACATCCTCCAGGATACGACGGATCCCGGCACGGACAAGTTCATGGTCATCAACAAGAAGCACACTGATCAACGGGGAAACTCCAGAGGCTAAAAAGAGGAAGCAATCAGGTAATGTGAGCGGTAATCATACCCGCTTTTGCCCCAAAAGCACATCAACAAAGCAAAACAGTGGACGCATTGCATCATTACCCTCAGCCGGACGTGGCGCGTCGCATCAGACTTTTCTGCTCATCATCAGCATCGTTGCATATTGATTAAATTCTCTGTATTTCAGAAGATTAACAACCGCGTTCGGTAAACCTGTCTACAACGCATTGCTGTCCGCTCCGGGCCAGTCAATCGTGTGATTACTTTCAGCGATTGATTAGTTGTGCTGGACGAAACAGCCTTTAAAGGCAAAGCGGACCGGCACCATCAGCAACTTACCTCCCCTGTGGTATACTCACGCACTGCTGTGCGGACAGATTGCCGACACATTGTCATTCACCAAGGAGAAACTCATGAGCGATGAAGATTTTGCAACTTCCCAGGAAGCCCGGAAATTAGCGGATGAAATCGCGGGGCTGAAGATGATGATCACCCTGATTCTGAAAGGGATGGGTCAGGCTGATGCGGGAAAAGTGATTATTAACATGGAACGCTATGTACAGACGCTGGGCGACAAACCGCAGGCGGAAGTGTTCAGCAATACCATCAAGCAGATTAAAACCGCCTACCGTCAGTAAGCGTGTTGTGTTGCCCCCAGCCGCGGGGGCAATTGACCTAATTATGCGACTGCCAGTTGACCGACACACCCAGCGTCGGCAGCACCTCTTCCGGGCTGAAGCGTCGGGTGCCCCGATACTTCTCTGCCAGCGCAGGCTGAGTCACCGGAATACGGATCGCAAACAGATTATCTTCTGACAGAATCAGGCCGGGTGTGAGTGGCTCATAGACCACCTGATGCTGCTCAAACATCTTCTCCAGCATTGGCGTTGCCGAACTGATGATGTACTCCATGCCGTGCAGTTCCGCCAGCTGTACCGCGTGCCAGAGTATGTTCAGCGGCAGTTCGGCATCCACATCCAGGCGTGCAGAGAAGCGCGACATTTCCCAGACTTTCTCATGGCTGAAGGGCAGCACGATGCCTTCACTCTGCTCAGGCTCAAACCAGGGCATCAGGCGGGCACAGCCGCAGATCCCTGCACGGGCATTCCATGCGATCAGCCAGGTCACATCTGAACGATCGTAGCGATCATACTCCTGTCCTGGCGTGCTCAGGCGCGGGGGAATAGACCACCCTTCGCCGCGCGCAAAGACGCTGTAACGGTAGCTGCCCAGCTCGGCGAGCAAAGAGGATGGCATATCCTTTAACTGCGTTTGCACTATTTTCATCATGCGCCTCTGACATCCCCATGTTGCAATGATTTTTTGCGCCAGCCTGGCAAAGTTCCGGCGCAGGGTAGACAACTGACCCGTACAAAGAAACTGCCAAAGGTGGCAGTTGTTGATGTTCAAATCAGTCCGATTGCGGCTGCATAACAGGCAATCTGCGTTTTATTGGAAACATTGAAACGCTTTTGCATATTTTTTTGATGAAAGTTAACGGTATGTTCAGAGATGGATAAAATAAGTGAAATCTCGACCGCCGTTTTTCCTTCGGCTGTCCATTTCAGAATTTCCAGCTCGCGCTGACTTAACGCATTTTTCAGTACCATCATCGCATCATCGCTAAAGCGTTCCAGCGTATCCAGGCTTAGTTCCGCTAAAAGGTGGAGTTTCACCTCCAGCTCAGCATGGCAGAGCTGGACAGAAATGGGCTGTTGGGACGATATAGATAATATACCAATGACGCGATTTGGTGCCATTGCAGAGCAAGAAAAACCGCTCTGAAGCCCATATTCCCGCGACTCCCGCCACAGGTTGCCTGCGTCAGCAAACTGCGCCTCCGTCCATGCCATCCCCCTCCCGGGTCGCTGACACAAGCTGAGCACCGGGTCCACCGCGTAATAATTCTGCTTCTCATAGCGCTTAACCCATAATGTGGGATAGGTGCTGTATAAATGAATGCGCGGTCGGGTAAATGGCACCGGGTGCTGAATCAAAAAAGCAAAATAATCGAAGCCTAATGATTCCGTAAAATGTTGCAATAACGTCTTCAATTCAGATGAGGTCGTTAATGCCTGAAATTGTTCTTTCACACTGCTTCGCCAGGCGAAATAATTTTCACTACTCATATTGCCTCAGCATTATTTTCACCCGCCCTTCCGATGCTATTCAATCAGACTCATCAGAGAGTTTAAATTTTTCAGAAAAAATGAATATATCGTCAGAGATGAATCCGTTGCCTGATGAAGCGCCTTTTACCTTTCATCGTCATGGCGGAGTGAAAACGTGTCCCTGTCCGGGCAATGTGAGGTTGGTCACGCCATTTTCAATCACACCCTAAGAATAAGATTTTTCTTATAGGATTTCAATGCCTGTCACCTGGTGACACTTTATCGCAAATTTGCAAAGGGAGCGGAAATAATAAATAGCGCTACTGCTTATTGAGTAAATAATGAGTAAACAAGACGTTAATTCAATTCGATTAACGCTGCCTCCCCAGGAACCGCCAACATATTTCTCATCAGGAAATAAGATCGGCGTTTTTAAACCTCTCCGGCATGCAGCTGGCTGCCGGATCATCCAGCCGCCGGGAAACGCGGCGAGGCAGGCGGAGAGGCTCGCTGGCCTGCCGCTGCGGGCTCAGGAGCGCAAATGTTGTGCTGCGTTTTTCTGCAGACCTGCGCCGGTTCTGTTGCTTAAGTTAACCCGCAGCTCCTGACCACCCTCTATTTTTCTTCTGCCACCCGGCGGCTTTTTGCTGTTTATCATCCTGACAGCCTGCAAAAGAAAAGGTCAGGCAAAAACCGCTTCCTGATAAGCCTCACTTATCTCTTCAGCCTGATTTCGATCCCGTTAAAAGCGAAGCGGCTGTTTCAATAGCAGGTTCACCCTTTATCGTAGTTTAGTCAGCAGAATGACATTAAAGGTAGTCACCGGGTTAAACTATCTGAAAAATAATCCTGCCTGTAAAAAAACAGAGATGGCGTCCCAGCGCATTTGTTAATTTTCCCTTCTCATTTCACTTAATTCGGCTGTCTGCATGGTGAAATATTTTCATTCTGCCGCACAGTGACGAGAATTTGATGAGAGAGGAGAAAAAAGGGGAATAGCGCATTTATTCGACGGACAGTTTTACTCTTTAAATAGATGGTACTAAAATCAAATGCCTTAATGTTGTTCTGTCAGCGAATGAATGATTAGCGGCCGGTGCCAGATTCCAGCAGATAACTGGACTGAATTTTTACAGATAGCCGATCAATTATTAATCAAAGATGGTATTAGTCCTGACTGATGATTTACCGGCAATAGCCCGCGCCCCGCATCCCCAGATGAAAATGTGAAGCGTGTGCCGTGTTGTAATCCGGGCCCAGCGCATTGCCAAACACCTCACATCCCCCCCGCCACAAGGTATGCAGCATGGCCGCTTTTTGCCCGGGCTGCTGCCAGTGACGACTGACCTCAAGCCGCTGACCATCCGCCAGCTGGAAGCCGGTCACATCCCAGGCATCGGCGGTGGCATGTTCACTCAATCGCCCCTGCGCGCGATGATAAATGTTACGGCAGGCGTAGCTGCCAACATGCGTAATCCGTACCAGTGGACTCTGCATATCCCTGGCGGTCTGTTGACGACTGCGCAGGGCATACATCGTACTGGCAACCGCCATCGGACAGCTCGCCAGAAAGCTGCTGCTAAGGCTCACCGGACCAAATCGCTGAATGCGCAGCGGGTCGCTGAGGGGACAGTTGCCCGTCACTGCCGGTCGTTCGCTGAACGTCACCCACCCGGCCTGCTGAGCGCGGCGCATCACGGCAAGGCAGGCATCGGGATCGCTGGCCAGCCGTTTCATCTTAAGCTGCGTCATCCAGCCCGGAGGATCGGTAACGGCGAGCGGGGTAAAGGGATTGAACTGCGGTGGCAGATGCTGCTTCAGCCATGGCAGACTCATCCAGCCCAGCGCGATTAACAGCAAAAACAGGATAAGCGTGCGCATAACCCCTCTCGCAGCATGATGATTAGCAAACAAAAAGTGTAGAAGCCAGATTCACGCTGCGCTGTGCAACTGACATAACGTGATGAATCCTTACCCTGGCTGACGCAGGATTAACCAGAATGCGCAACGATTGCTCTGGCTGACCATGGCCGGTGTCACATCAGGTAAAAAACTGTTACCGGCTTTGGGGTGACTTCCTCTATCTTATGCCGACCAGCCCTTCGGGTAAGGCTATTCATTATCAGCCAGCAGAGCTGACACAACATCAAGACAGGAAAGAGTATTCTATGGTCGATCAATCTAAAGATGCCCCCTTGACGCAGGAAGGCCCCGACAAGCTACGGCGCAACCTGCACAACCGACACATTCAGCTGATCGCCATCGGCGGCGCGATCGGAACCGGCCTGTTTATGGGCTCAGGTAAAACCATCAGCCTGGCCGGCCCCTCGATCATTTTCGTCTATATGATCATCGGCTTTATGCTGTTCTTTGTCATGCGCGCGATGGGAGAACTGCTGCTCTCCAATCTGGAGTATAAATCGTTCAGCGACTTTGCCGCGGATCTGCTCGGCCCCTGGGCAGGCTACTTTACCGGCTGGACCTACTGGTTCTGTTGGGTGGTCACCGGCATCGCGGACGTGGTGGCCATCAGCGCCTATTTCCAGCTCTGGTTTCCGGGCTTCTCGATCTGGATGAGCGCCCTGCTCTGCGTGGTGGTCTTTCTGGCGCTCAACATTGCGACCGTCAAGCTGTTCGGCGAGATGGAGTTCTGGTTTGCGATTATTAAAATCGTCGCCATTGTCGCGCTGATCGTGACCGGCATTGTGCTGGTCTCCATCCACTACCCCTCTCCGGGCGGCGGTACGGCGGCACTGAGCAACATCTGGGATCATGGCGGACTGTTCCCGAAAGGGCTCAGCGGCTTCTTTGCCGGATTCCAGATTGCGGTGTTCGCCTTTGTCGGGATTGAACTGGTTGGCACGGCGGCGGCAGAGACTCACGATCCGCATAAAGTCCTGCCACGCGCGATTAATGCCATCCCGCTGCGGGTCATTATGTTTTATGTGCTGGCGCTGATGGTCATTATGGCGGTGACGCCTTGGACCCAGGTGATGGCCGATCGCAGCCCGTTTGTTGAGATGTTTGTCCTGATTGGCCTGCCCGCTGCCGCGAGTATCGTCAACTTTGTGGTGCTGACCTCAGCAGCCTCCTCCGCGAACAGTGGCATCTTCTCCACCAGCCGGATGCTCTATGGTCTGTCACAGCAGGGGGTTGCCAGCCGCGCCTTTGGCCGGCTCTCAGCCCGCGCCGTCCCGACCACCGGTCTGTTTTTCTCCTGCTTCTGCCTGCTGGCGGGCGTGGCGTTAATCTACCTGATCCCGGATGTGATGACGGTCTTCACCCTGGTAACCACCGTCTCGGCGATTCTGTTTATGTTTGTCTGGACCATTATCCTGTGCAGCTATCTGGCCTATCGCAAAAAGCATCCGCAGCGTCATGCGGAATCCGGCTTTAAGATGCCGCTGGGCAAGCTGATGTGCTGGGTCTGCATGGCCTTCTTTGCCTTTGTGCTGGTGCTGCTGACCCTGCAGGATGATACGCGTCAGGCGCTGATGGTGACGCCACTCTGGTTCGCCCTGCTGGGTGTGGGCTGGTGGCTGCGTCATCGCGGCTCACGCAGTCGCTAATTCTGCCTGTCAGAGAGGAAGCCCGGTCAGATGACCGGGCTTTTTTACAGGCGTTCGCCCAGCGCAGAAAAGCTGGCGGACAACGAAGGCCGTTCAGAAGGCAAGCGCTGCGGCCGGGGATCGGGCTGCTGAGGCGTGCCGAGACCAAAGGTAAAGGTATAGTTTTCCCCTTCGCCCATACGCAGGTCAGCTATCGTCGTCTGCCCATCCTGCTCACGCAGGGCATAAAAACCGTGGCTGAACCAGGCGACGCGTTCTGCATACCAGCTGCCACGAAACCCTTTGTAAAGTTCGGGATGACGCGGATACCACGTCACCTGTAGCGGACGCGAAGGCGACAGTAACGACCAGTAAGCTTCGCCATAGCGGTCGCCGTTCAGGATCACACTGCGCCAGACCAGCGTATTGAACGCCGTTGGCGTCACCAGTACCTTATCGGTCGGAATCCCCTGCCCGGTCAGCGACTGCCGGATCTGCCAGCCTGCCACGCCCTGAATCACCACGCTCCAGACCAGATAAAGCGAGCTCAGCGTTAATCCCAGCCGGTTGCCGCGCAGCCCCCGTTCACCGCCACGCCAGAGCGCCACCCCCAGCCCCACCAGCAGCGGCAGCGTATAGAGGGGATCGATAATGTAGATGCTGCCAATCGCATAGGGAAAGTCAGTGAGCGGCAGGCCAAGCTGGGTGCCATACACCGTCATCAGGTCGAGCAGCGGGTGCGTGATCAGTGCCAGCCAGATGGCGGGCCACCACGCCCGCCATGCCACCCGTTGACGACATAGCCCCGCCACCAGCCAGGCAACCAGCGGGGAGATCAGCGTGAGCCAGAGCAGCGCATGACTTTCGGTGCGATGCAGCGTCATGTTGCGTATTGCATCGCCATGATCGATAAAGACATCCAGATCGGGCAGGGTGCCGCAGACACCCCCAACCAGTGCCGCCTGCCAGACCGGAACCCGACGCCCCATCACCGCGACGCTGACGGAGGCGCCCAGTACCCACTGCGAAACAGAATCCATAGATTAACTCCGTTACCGAACCGTGAACCTGGGCGGAATCAGCGTACGCGGATGCCTTCAATGATCATGCGCTGAACGTTCTCGACAGTCTGCTCAAAGAACGCGGCGTCGCTGAGGGTCTGTCCGGTCACCGCCTCCACCTGCGTGGCGAAATCGGCATAGTGCTGCGTTGTGGCCCAGAGCATAAAGATCAGATGCTGCGGCTGGACGCCAGCCAGACGCCCTTCATCAATCCAGCGCTCAATTATCGCCGCCTTATCATCCACCAGTTGCTTGAGGTCGCCCGCCAGTTCCCCTTTCAGCAGCGGTGCGCCCTGCAGCATCTCCAGGCAGAACAGCCGGGAGGCCTGAGGATGATCGCGCGACACCTCCAGCTTCAGCCGGATATAGCGCCGGATAGCCATCAGCGGATCCTGATCGTGTGCCAGCGCGCGCAGCGGCGCCAGCCAGACATCCAGAATCTGTTTCAGCACCGCCACATAGAGCGCCTCTTTCGAGGGAAAATAGTAGAGCAGATTGGTTTTGGAAACGTCTGCCAGCTCGGCCACCTTATCGAGGCTGGTGCCATGAATACCAAACTGCGAGAACAGGGTCAGCGCCGCATCCAGTATCGCCGCTCGCTTTGCCGCCACCGCGCGTGAACGACGCGTTGGCTTTTTTTCATCGGTTTTCACTGCCTTACCTCATCCGTCAGGTGTCATCGCATCATAGCAAAGGGATCTCTGGCTGCCTAACCAGCGTGCTGCACCTTTTTTGCTCAGCCTGCATGGAAAACGTGCAGCGAATTTTGACCAAACGGTCTGAAATGGACCAGTCACTCCACTTTTATTTTTCCTCTTCATTTTAACCCATTGTTATATAAACAATTAAAAATTGTGGCACAGGGTTTGCAAAATTGTGACTGAGCGCAGCCCACAGGGATGAGGCAGGATGCAGTGCCGCGCGTGAAACACCTTTCCCCCATCGCAACGAGGTTTCACATGAAGATAGGCGTCTTTATTCCGATTGGTAACAATGGCTGGCTGATCTCCTCCAATGCACCGCAGTACATGCCAACCTTTGAACTCAATAAGGCAATCGTACTGAAAGCAGAGCATTACCATTTCGACTTTGCGCTTTCGATGATCAAACTGCGCGGCTTCGGCGGAAAAACAGAATTCTGGGATCATAACCTGGAGTCATTCACCCTGATGGCTGGTCTGGCGGCTGTCACCTCACGTATTGAAATTTATGCCACTGCCGCCACCCTGACGCTGCCACCGGCCATTGTGGCGCGCATGGCGTCCACCATTGACTCCATCTCTGGCGGCCGTTTCGGCGTCAACCTGGTCACCGGCTGGCAGAAACCGGAATATGAACAGATGGGTATGTGGCCTGGCGATGAGTACTTCAGCAGCCGCTACGCCTATCTGACCGAATACGTTACCGTGCTGCGCGACCTGTGGGGCACCGGAAAATCGGACTTTAAAGGTGAATTCTTCACCATGAACGACTGTCGCGTCAGTCCGCAGCCGCAGCGCCCGATGAAGGTCATCTGCGCCGGTCAGAGCGACGCCGGTATGGCCTTCTCCGCACAGTATGCCGATTACAACTTCTGCTTTGGCAAAGGGGTAAACACCCCTGCCGCGTTCAGCTCAACCTCGCTTCGCATGAAACAGGCGGCGGAGAAAGCCGGTCGCGACGTCGGCTCCTACGTCCTGTTCATGATCATTGCCGCGGAAACCGATGAGGAAGCGCGGGCGAAGTGGGAACACTATAAAGCCGGTGCCGATGAAGAGGCGCTCTCCTGGCTGACCACCCAGAGTCAGCAGGATACCAAATCGGGCAGCGACACCAACGTGCGCCAGATGGCCGACCCCACCTCTGCCGTCAACATCAATATGGGTACCCTGGTCGGCTCCTGGGCCAGCGTGGCGCGGATGCTGGATGAAGTGGCTCAGGTTGAAGGCACCCACGGCGTGCTGCTGACCTTTGATGATTTCCTGGAAGGAATCGAGAACTTCGGACAGCACATCCAGCCGCTGATGCGCTGTCGCAGCGCCCTGCTGGATGCACAGAAGGAGGTGGCATGATGAATACCGTTTACTGCGCTCACACGCCTGACGTGACTCAGGTCGAACTGCCAGCCCGGCCGGAGCCGATTGCTTTTCCACCCGGTCAGAGTGCGCTGATCGTGGTCGATATGCAGAACGCCTACGCCACTGAAGGGGGTTATCTTGACCTGGCGGGCTTTGATGTTTCCGCCACGCAACCGGTGATAGCGAAGATTCATCAGGCAGTGACGGCGGCGCGTGCCGCAGGCGTGCAGATTATCTGGTTCCAGAACGGCTGGGACAGTGACTATGTTGAAGCCGGTGATGCCGGTTCGCCCAACTTCCACAAATCTAATGCGCTGAAAACCATGCGCAAACGACCTGAACTGCAGGGCACGCTGCTTTCTAAAGGCGGCTGGGATTACGCACTGGTGGATGAACTGGTGCCGCAGCCCGGGGACATTGTGCTGCCTAAATCGCGCTACAGCGGCTTCTATAACACGCCGCTCGACAGCATGCTGCGCAGTCGCGGCATTCGTCATCTGATCTTTACCGGCATTGCCACCAACGTCTGTGTGGAATCGACGCTGCGCGACGGCTTCTTTCTGGAGTACTTCGGCGTGGTGCTGGAAGACGCAACCTACCAGGCAGGCCCGCCATTTGCCCAGCAGGCGGCGCTGTTCAATATCGAAACCTTTTTTGGCTGGGTATCGGATGTCGATACCTTCTGCGAAAGCCTGAAAGCCCCCTGATCACCGAGGATGACGCTATGCCAAAAAGTATCATTGTTCCACCGGGTACCACGACGCCCATCGCCCCGTTTGTCCCTGGCACGCTGGCAGATGGCGTGGTCTATGTTTCGGGCACGCTGCCGTTTGATGCTGACAACAACGTGGTGCATGTCGGGGATGCCGCCGCGCAGACCCGCCACGTACTGGAAACCATTAAAAAGGTGATTGAAACCGCGGGTGGCACGATGGCGGATGTCACCTTCAACTCTATTTTTATCACCGACTGGGCAAACTATGGTGCGGTGAACCAGGTCTACGCCGACTACTTTCCCGGCGATAAACCCGCCCGATTCTGTATTCAGTGCGGGCTGGTCAAACCGGATGCGCTGATTGAGATCGCCAGCGTGGCCCACATTGGCAAGCCGGAGGTCTGATGCAGCTGGATATTCTGGGCCTGCAAAATCCCGATGCACCGACGCTGGTGCTCTCCTCCGGGCTGGGCGGCGTAGCCGGTTTCTGGCAGCCACAGCTGGCGGCGCTGACGACACGCTATCGGGTGGTCTGTTATGACCAGCGCGGCACCGGACGCAGCGCTGACACGCTGCCGGAGGGCTACAGTATGGCGATGATGGCGGCGGAGCTGGCCGATGCGCTGGCGCAGCACGGCATCCTGCGCTTCAGCCTGATTGGTCATGCGCTGGGTGGCCTGCTGGGGATGCAGCTGGCGCTGGATTACCCGGAGCGGATCGAGCGGATCGTGGTGATCAACGGCTGGCTGTCGCTGCATCCCCATACCCGCCGCTGCTTTCAGGTGCGCCAGGATCTGCTGCTGAACGTCGGCGTGGAGGCCTTTGTCCGTGCTCAGCCGCTGTTTCTCTATCCGGCAGAATGGATGGCGCAGCATCAGACGCGGCTTGAGCAGGAGGACAGTCATCATGTCGCCCATTTTCAGGGGATGGAAAACCTGATGCGCCGGCTACACGCCCTGATGAGCGCAGATTTCAGCGCCCGGGCAGCCGCGATCCCGCAACCGGTGCTGGTGATCGCCAGTGAAGATGACCTGCTGGTGCCGTGGAGCTGCTCATCCGTGCTGGCTGCCGCCCTGCCCAACGCCACGGAGCAGAAAATGGCCTGGGGCGGACACGCCATGAGCGTCACCGACGCCGAAACCTTTAATGCCCGGCTGCTGCAGTGGCTGGATCAGACTGATGACGTGCAGCCCCTGCAGCGCGTCGTCTAAGCTTTTGCGGAGAAGATTATGAGCCTGGATACCCTTACCCCTGCCGTTGACAAAACGGCCTTTCGTCATGCGATGTCGCGCCTGGGCGCGGCGGTCAACATCATTACCACGGAAGGTCCTGCCGGACGCGCAGGCTTCACCGCCTCTGCGGTGTGCAGTGTCACGGATGCGCCCCCTACACTGCTGGTCTGCCTGAACCGTTCGGCCTCGGTTTATCCGGTGTTCCGCGAAAACATGCAGCTGTGCGTTAACACTCTGGCGGCGGGCCATGAAGCGCTCTCCACGCTGTTTGGTGGTAAAACCCCGATGGCTGAGCGGTTTGTGGCCGCAGAGTGGTCGACGGCCGTTACCGGCTCGCCGGTGCTGAGCGGCGCGGTCGCCTCCTTTGACTGCCGGATCACTCAGATTGTCAGCGTCGGCACCCATGACACCCTGTTCTGTGAAGTCCTGGCCGTGGTGCGCAACGACGATTCTCACGGCCTGGCCTGGTTTGACCGGGGATACCATCCCCTGATGCGGCAGGAAGCCTGATAACCCTTCCCTGAAACCCACCGGCATTCATAACGCTCTGGAGTAGACGATGGCACGATCCTGGTTTCCGCAATGGCAAAAGAAGTCGGCTTTAACAGAAAACGGTATTATCGCCCCGGATGAGACACTGCCTGCGGGGCAGACGCTGGTGCTGGGTTTACAGCACGCGGTGGCGATGTTTGGCGCAACGGTGCTGATGCCGCTGCTGATGGGACTGGATCCCAATCTGGCGATTCTGGTCTCCGGGATAGGGACCCTGCTGTTCTTCTTTATTACCGGCGGTCGCGTGCCCAGCTATCTCGGGTCGAGCGCCGCGTTTGTGGGCGTTGTGATTGCGGTGACCGGTTTCAGCGGTCAGGGATTGAACCCTAACCTCAGCGTGGCGCTGGGTGGCGTCATCGCCTGCGGCCTGCTCTATACGCTGATAGGCGTGGTGGTAATGAAATCCGGCACCCGCTGGATTGAGAATCTGATGCCGCCCGTGGTGACCGGAGCCGTGGTGATGGCTATCGGGCTGAATCTGGCGCCGATTGCGGTGCACAGCGTCTCCGCCTCCGCCTTCGACAGCTGGATCGCGGTGATGACCGTATTATGTATTGGGCTGGTGGCCGTCTTTACCCGCGGAATGGTTCAGCGCCTGCTGATTCTGGTGGGGCTGATTCTGGCGTGGGCGATCTATGCCCTGCTGACTAACGTTCTGGGACTGGGCAAGCCGGTGGATTTTACGGCGCTGTCACAGGCGGCGTGGTTTGGTCTGCCGCATACCACCTCGCCGACCTTTGATCTGCATGCGATGGTATTAATCGCCCCCGTCGCCATTATCCTGGTGGCGGAGAACCTCGGCCACCTGAAAGCGGTAGCGGGCATGACCGGACGCAACCTCGACCCGTATATGGGACGCGCCTTTGTGGGCGATGGTCTTGCCACGATGCTCTCCGGTTCAATCGGCGGCAGCGGGGTGACCACCTATGCGGAAAACATCGGGGTGATGGCGGTGACCAAGGTCTACTCGACGCTGGCATTTGTTGCTGCGGCGGTCATCGCGATCCTGGCCGGTTTCTCGCCGAAGTTCGGTGCGCTGATCCACACCATTCCGGCGCCGGTGATCGGCGGTGCTTCGATTGTGGTCTTCGGGCTGATTGCGGTGGCGGGCGCACGCATCTGGGTTCAGAATCAGGTCGATTTAGGCCAGAACAGTAACCTGATCATGGTGGCGACGACGCTGGTCCTTGGCGCAGGTGACTTTGCGCTTAAAATCGGTTCATTCACGCTGGGCGGCATCGGCACGGCGACCTTTGGGGCGATTATCCTCAATGCCATTCTGCGCCGTAACCGCGCCATGCAGCAGGATAAGCTGGCGCGTCAGCAGGGTTAACTACTCCAGCGGTGTGGCAGCAGGCTGCACCGCTTTCTTTCGTTTCAGCCGCAGTTCACTGACAATCACGCCACAGACAATCAGCGCCCCACCTACCAGCGCCAGTGCAGGCAGTCGCTCACCGGCGATACGTCCGACCACACCCGCCCAGACCGGCTCACCGGCGTAAATAACCGTGGCACGCGTGGGTGACACGCTGCGCTGCGCCCAGTTCATCGTGACCTGAATCAGTGCGCTGGCGGCGCCCAGTCCCAGCGCACTGAACAGCAGCGGCATGGAAATCACAGGTACCGTCTCCCCATTGGGGATCATCAGCGCAAAGGCGCACAGCGACGCCACCGCGAGCTGGATCATCGTCACGCGACGCACATCGACCCGACTGGCAAAGCGGCTGATTAAGATAATCTCAGCGGCAATCGCCAGCGTACTGAACAGGGTGGCTATCTCCCCGGCATTCAGGCTGATACGGCCATCCTGCGGCCCCGCCACCAGCAGCAGACCGGTAAAGGCCAGCACAATCCCCAGCCATGACATGATGCCCGGCGGACGTCGTAAAAACAGCCATTGCAGCAGCGGCACCACCGGCACGTAGAGCGCAGTGAGAAACGCGGACTGACTGCTGGAGATGGTCTGCATTCCCCAGGTCTGCAGACCGTAACCGCCGGCAATCGACAGGCCAATCAGCGTCCCGGCTTTCACTTCGAGCCAGGTTATTCCTTTGAGATAGCGCCGGAAAAAGAGCGCCAGCAGCAGTGCGGCGGTGGTAAAACGCAGACCGACGAAAAAGAACGGTCCCGAGTGCTGCATCGCCCGATGCACCACCAGAAAGGTCCCGCCCCAGATCATAGTTATAAAGATTAACACCAGCTCCTGCCGCGTCAGGCGCAGGGATAAGCCGCGGAGAGTGTCCGACATAATTCACCTGATAAAAGATTCGGACAACATTGTGGAGGAGAGCGAGGGGGAAAAGCAACGACGTTAACCGCCGGATCTTACCGGCGGCTATCAGGGGATTAAGCGTCCGTTTTCTTCGGACTGCTGCGTCCGCCCTTTTCGCCGGCACGCGCGGCACGCTGCGGATCGTTTTTAAAATTACCGCCGCTGTTTTTGCCCCCTTTGCGTCCCGCTTCTGCGGCACGTTCACGGTTTTCAGCAAAATTACCTGAACCGCCACGATGTGTTGTCATGATGTGCTCCTGTCGCGTAGTGCGATAAATAAGAATGAGAAAGTCGAGAGCTGACGGCCCGGGGCCTGGATTCAACCCATGGTTAAAGAATAGCCAGATTCTGCTTTCATCCCGCGCACAGTCACATTTAGCAACAGACTATTCACCACCGATTTGAGTAAATAACGAACATTCCTCTGGCTTACAACCGATTAGCTGCGGAATTATTACACAGCTAAACCCGCCCATTCCTTCCCTCCCCTGCGTAAAACGAAAGCTCTTCTATACTTTTTCTGGACGTCTAAACCACCTGGAGAGATCAATGGCTAAGATTCTGGTGCTTTATTACTCAATGTACGGACATATCGAAACGATGGCGAACGCGGTCGCTGAAGGCGCTCGTCGGGTTCCCGGCGCGGAAGTGGATATCCTGCGGGTACCAGAAACGATGGAGGCCAGTCGCTTTGCGGAGGTGGGCGGCAAAACCGATCAGCTGGCGGCAGAGGCGACGCCGGATGTGCTGCCGCAGTATGACGCCATTATCGTCGGCACCCCGACCCGCTTCGGCAACATGTCCGGTCAGATGCGCACCTTCTGGGATCGCACCGGCGGCCTGTGGGCATCAGGTGCCCTGTTTGGCAAAGTCGCCAGCGTCTTCACCTCAACCGGCACCGGCGGCGGTCAGGAACAGACCATTACCTCGGTCTGGACCACCCTGGCGCATCACGGCATGGTGATCGTGCCCATCGGCTATGGCACCAAAGAGTTGTTTGATATCTCTCAGGTGCGCGGCGGAACACCTTATGGTGCGACAACCCTGGCAGGCGGGGATGGCTCACGTCAGCCCACGGAAGCGGAGCTGAACATCGCCCGTTTTCAGGGCGAACATGTTGCCAGCCTGACCACTAAACTGCAGGACTGATTTAATCAAAGGAGAAAAGTATGTCTACTGAACAATCAAAAGCACATCACGTTGGCGAATGGGCCAGTCTGCGTCATACCTCCCCTGAAATTGCTGAGGCCATTTTCGAAGTGGCTGATTACGATGAGAGACTGGCAGAAGAGATCTGGCGTCAGCAGGGCAGTGACGATGTACTGATTCGCGCCTTTGAAAAAACCGATAAAGATCTCCTGACCTGGGATGACAAACCCGTAGAACGTAAAAACGTCTGATTCAGGGGCGGGATCTTCCCGCCCTCAATTTTTTCGCTCACCAAGGAGAACGCTATGTCTTCCTATCAAAGCATTAATCCCGCCAACAACCAGTTGCTGAAGAGCTGGCCATCCCATGATGATGCCGCCGTCAGCCATGCCCTGGAGGTCGCTGACCAGCTGTTCCACTCCTCCTGGAGCAAAGGGGAGATTCAGCCGCGCCTGCAGGTACTGAAAAAGCTGGCTGACCTGATTGATAGCCGTGCGGAAGAACTCGCCACCATCGCCAGTAAAGAGATGGGTAAACTGATTGGTCAGAGCCGGGGCGAAGTCAAAATCTGCTCGCAGATTGCCCGCTACTACGCGGAGAATGCTGAGCGCATTCTGCAGCCGCACACCTACCCCAGTGAGCTGGGCGAAGCCTGGGTTGAGTATCACCCGATTGGTGTTCTGGTGGCCGTTGAGCCGTGGAACTTCCCCTACTATCAGCTGATGCGCGTGCTGGCGCCTAACCTCGCGCTGGGTAACCCGGTGCTGGCAAAACATGCCAATATCGTGCCGCACTGTGCCGATGTCTTTGAAAAACTAGTTCGCGAAGCAGGTGCGCCTGAAGGAGCCTGGACGAACCTGTTTATCTCTACGGAACAGGTCGCGGATCTGATTGCTGACGACCGGGTTCAGGGAGTTGCCCTGACCGGTTCCGAGCGCGCCGGTAGCGCCGTGGCCGAACAGGCCGGTAAGCACCTTAAGAAATCGACGCTGGAGCTGGGCGGCAACGACGTCTTTGTCGTACTGGATGATGCCGATCTTGATGAAGCCGTGCGTCAGGGTGTGCAGGCGCGCCTGAGCAACTGCGGTCAGGTCTGTACGGCGGCAAAACGGTTTATTCTGCATGAGAAAATTGCCGATCGCTTTATCAGCCAGTTCAGCGCGGCGCTGAGCGCGGCGACGCTGGGCGATCCGCTGGATGAGAAGACCACGCTGGGTCCGCTTTCCTCGGCAGATGCGCGCGACCGTCTGGTTAAACAGGTTGATGAAGCTGTCACCAGCGGCGCAAAACTGGTGACCGGCGGTAAAGCCGTTGACGGCGTGGGCTGCTATTACCAGCCCACGATTCTGACCGGCATCACACCCGATAATCCGGCTTACTATCAGGAGTTCTTTGGCCCGGTGGCACAGGTCTATGTGGTGGCCGATGACCAGGCCGCGGTGGCGCTGGCCAACGACTCTCACTATGGTCTTGGCGGCTCCGTCTGGACGCGGGATATTGCCCGTGGCCGCAGGCTCGCTTCTGCCATTGAAACCGGCATGGTGTTTATTAACTCGCAGAGCGACACCTCCGCCGAGCTGCCTTTTGGCGGCGTGAAACGTTCCGGCTATGGTCGTGAACTTTCCGATCTGGGCATCAAAGAGTTTGCTAACCAGAAACTGGTTGTTGTGGCGGGATAGGCTGCCGCAGGTATAAAAAAACCCCGTCTCAACGGGGTTTTTTATTGTCAGCAGGATGGGGATATTACGGTGTCGCTTCAGCCGCTGACTTTGTTTTATCGTTCTGCGCGCTGGCAGACGGTGTTGCACTTTCAGCCTTGTCAGCCGTGGCGTTGTCCCCGGCTGATTTCGCCGCTGCGTTATCCGCTTTGGCAGCAGCCGCGTTCTCCGCTTTGGCCTTCTCAGCCGCCGCTTTATCAGCGGCAGCTTTTTCCGCTTTAGCCTTCTCCGCTGCGGCTTTGTCGGCGGCAGCTTTCTCTGCTCTGGCCTTCTCCGCTGCGGCTTTGTCGGCGGCGACTTTATCTGCATCAGCCTTCCCGGCGGCAGCCTTATCCGCATCCGACTGCGCTTTGTCTGCAGTCGCTTTATCGGCTTCGGCTTTGTCAGCGGCAGCATCCTGCGTCGCAGCGGCTTTCGCACTGTCGTCATCAGATGGCGTCGCGGCGGCTGGCTGTGGTGCAGCGGCTGGCTGCATTGGCGTGCCCTGCAGCGCCGCGTTCAGCGCCTGAGAGAACTGATCCCAGCTGCAATAGCCGTTAGCATCCGTCGGGCAGCCCGCCAGTTGCAGCGTCACACGTTTTGGCGGGTTTTTCAGACTCAGCACGTCCGCATTGCGCAGCTGATCGGCGCTCTGATAGACATATTCGACTTTGAGCAGGTCTTTGTCATTTTTCGCGTCGTGCCAGCGTTCAAAGACAACCTGACCACCAATCGGCGTTTTTTCCCAGGTATCAGGCAGCTCATACGGCTTCACCTGCAACGCGCTCAGCAGCGAGGCAATGTTTGAATCGTGCCCCACCATCAGCGTAATAGCTGGTGCACTGGCTTTATCCTGATCGACCAGCTGACTGCGGATGTAATCCACCAGCGGGGCGGCCACTTCGCGCGAGATATCCGGACTGGTAAACAGCGCGTCCTGATAGCCATTTTTAATGGCCGACAGCTCTTTCCACTGTTCAGGCGTCTTGATCTGTCCCCACGCCACCTGCTCCAGCGGGAAACCTTCATAATATTGCAGAGTGAACGCATCCATCAGCGAGTTACCCACTTTCAGCGGGCCACTGACATTCGGCTCTTTACCATTTTCCGCGCTGAAGGTGTTCTGACCACTGCTCAGATCGCACTGCTTTTTATTGTTACAGGCAGGCGAAGATTTATAGTCAACAATCTTCTCAAGACGCTGGAAAGCAGGCTTCAGCGAGAGTTTTTCATTTTCGGCAGCCATCGCGGCCAGCGCTTTCTTGTTGAAGGCTTCGCTGCCATCTGTGATGACCGGATTAAAGATAGGATCCATGGTGCCCATCGCATCCTGATGCGTGACAGCGATGTCACAGCCCGGGAAGGCGCCATTGACAAAGAACTGGGCGGTGGCAACGGTACGCTGCAGGCTGTTGGCATAGACAAAGACGTTATTGCTGTCAGGACAGCTGCCGTTCTTCGCCAGTCCCTGCTGGGCCAGCCACTGACGGGTATAGTTACCCATGTAGATTTCCAGCACGCCACCTTTGGTGGTCAGCTGACCGCCAGGAACGTCCCACTGCGGCCAGCTTTTTTTAGTGGACTGCTCCAGCACGCTGCCGTTATCGGCCAGCGGCGCACGCAGATTGTGACGGCTTAGCATCAGGACCTGCTGCAGCTGCATATCACCTTCAGCCGCCAGCGCGACGGTTCCGACCGGCAATGCTGCGAGCACTGACAATGCGCAAAGACTCAGTTTCTTGATCATTGTGCCTATTCCATTCATTCAGTAAAGAAACACTCTGGCTATCAACCGATTAGCTCGCCTCAGAGCGACGTAATCCTTAGTGTAACTCAGCTCGCCTCAGAAAAGCGCCAGATGTTTGCAAAAACGGTGAGTAGACTATAGCAGAGAGGATAAAGAGAGATGAATGCAAAGCCGGATGCGGCTCAGTGCGCCTTTTCGGCATGGCAGAAGAACAGAGGAAGGCAGAAACGAAACAGGCCAGCACTGAGTGCTGGCCTGTAAAATCTGGCGGAGGAGGAGAGATTCGAACTCTCGGATGGTTTCCCATCGGCGGTTTTCAAGACCGCTGCCTTAAGCCACTCGGCCACCCCTCCGTTTTGAAACAGTACTGCATTGGCAAAATAATCCACTGACATTTTGCCACTTTATTGCCCGAGGCAGATAAAGTGGCGGAGGAGGAGAGATTCGAACTCTCGGATGGTTTCCCATCGGCGGTTTTCAAGACCGCTGCCTTAAGCCGCTCGGCCACCCCTCCGCAATGACGCGCACTATAAACATCCCGATTATCGATGTAAAGCCTGTATCCGACTGTTCGCATGAAAAACAGCCATTTCCTGTTTTTTCGCTGTCAAAATCACCACTCTGCTCAAACAATTAGCAGATTAGCGCGTAAAGAAGGGTAAAACGGCTTTTCCCTCTTTAATGGCCTGCGTATTCTCGGCTCATATTTAGTGTTCTGCTTAAAGGAGCGCAACATGGAAAGAATTGTCACCTCATCGCAGTCCTCACTGCTCTCAACGCACAAAGTTCTGCGCAATACCTATTTTCTGCTGGGATTAACCCTGGCTTTTTCAGCCGTGACGGCCACGGCCAGCACCCTGCTGGCACTACCGGCGCCCGGTCTGATCCTGATGCTGGTCGGCTTCTATGGTCTGATGTTTTTAACCTACCGTCTGGCTAACAGCCCGATGGGCATCCTGGCCGCCTTTGCCTTCACCGGCTTCCTGGGTTATTGCCTGGGTCCGATCCTGAGCTCTTTCCTGACCGCAGGGATGGGAGATGTGATCGCCCTGGCGCTGGGTGGAACGGCGCTGGTCTTCTTCTGCTGTTCCGCGTATGTGCTGACGACCCGCCGTGATATGTCCTTCCTTGGCGGAATGATGATGGCAGGCTTTGTGGTGCTGCTGGTCGCGGTAGTGGCTAACCTCTTCCTGCAGTTACCTGCTCTGCATCTGGCTATCAGCGCCCTGTTCATTCTCTTTTCAGCCGGCGCGATTTTGTGGGAAACCAGCAATATCATCCACGGCGGAGAAACAAACTATATCCGGGCCACGGTCAGCCTCTATGTTTCACTCTATAACATCTTTGTCAGCCTGCTGAGCCTGCTCGGTTTTGCCCGCAGCAACTGACAGACACGTGCATCAGCGTTGAAAACCCCGCTCCGGCGGGGTTTTTGCTTTTACTGTTACGCCAGTTTGCTACACTGCGCCGTCATTTACAGAGAGGAAGTCACGTGAATTTTAACGGTAACGAAATCGCCGTCGATGCCGAAGGCTATCTAAAAAATCCCAGCGACTGGAGTGCAGCGCTGGCTGAACATATTGCCGCGCAGGAAGGCCTTACGCTGACCGACGCCCACTGGGAGGTCGTCCATTTTGTGCGCGCCTTCTATCTGGAATTTAACACCTCCCCCGCCGTACGAATGCTGGTGAAGGCGATGGCGAAGAAGTATGGCGAAGAGAAAGGCAACAGCCGCTATCTGTTTCGTCTTTTCCCTGACGGGCCGGCTAAGCAGGCGACGAAAATCGCAGGCCTGCCCAAACCGGCCAAATGTCTCTGACTATCCGGTCGTAAAGCCGCGTGGGGGCGATGACGGCTGGTGCGGCTCCACCCGTACACTGTCCACCCGCGCGCTGCGTGGCCCGCCCGCTTTGAGCCAGTCGATGAGGGCCTCGACCTTTTCCGCCTCGCCCCAGGCCAGCACTTCGACACTGCCATCCTCCAGGTTACGCGCATAGCCCAGCACGTCCAGCGCGCGGGCTTCGGCCTGGGTGCTGTAACGGAATCCGACGCCCTGCACGCGGCCATAAACCCATGCTTTAAAACAGGCTGCTGACATACTGCCCTCCTGCTGCTGTTCGTTGCAATTTCCAGTTATCCACCGGACAATGGCACCTCATTTTTTCAGGTAAGCATAATAGCAAACTATGACAGTCAGATTGATTCTCGCAAAGGGACGTGAAAAGTCCCTGCTCCGTCGCCATCCCTGGGTCTTTTCAGGCGCTGTCGCGCGTCTGGAAGGTAAAGCGCAACTGGGTGAAACCATTGACGTGTGTGACAGTAACGGCAAATGGCTGGCGCGCGCCGCCTATTCTCCTCAGTCACAGATTCGCGCCCGTGTCTGGAGCTGGCAGGCCGATGAATCCATCGATATCGCCTTCTTTGTGCGCCGTTTTGAGCAGGCGCAGCAGTGGCGCACATGGCTGGCAGCGCGCGACGGCCTGGACAGCTATCGTCTGATCGCCGGTGAATCTGATGGTTTACCGGGCGTCACCATTGACCGCTTTGGCAATTTTTTTGTTCTGCAGCTGCTCTCCGCTGGAGCCGAATACCAGCGTGCGGCGATCATTACCGCCCTGCAGCAATGTTTCCCCGGCTGTGCTGTCTATGACCGCTCCGACGTCGCTGTGCGGAAGAAAGAGGGTCTGGAACTGACGCAGGGCACGATTACCGGCGAACTGCCGCCGCCTCTGCTGCCGATTACTGAGCATGGCATGAAGCTGCTGGTAGATATCCAGGGCGGCCATAAAACCGGCTACTACCTCGATCAGCGAGACAGCCGTCTCGCCACCCGCCGTTACGCTCAGGATGCCCGCGTACTTAACTGCTTCTCCTATACCGGTGGATTCGCCGTCTCGGCATTGATGGGCGGCTGTAAAGAGGTGATCAGCGTTGATACTTCGCAGGAAGCGCTGGATGTGGCACGTCAGAACGTCGAACTGAATGAACTCGACCTCTCCCGCGCGCGCTTTGAGCGTGATGATGTCTTCAAACTGCTGCGTCGCTATCGTGACAGTGGGGAGAAATTTGATCTGATTATTATGGATCCGCCGAAGTTCGTCGAAAACAAAAGTCAGCTGATGGGCGCCTGTCGCGGCTATAAAGATATCAACATGCTCGCCATTCAGTTGCTGAATCCCGGTGGCGTTCTGCTGACCTTCTCCTGCTCCGGTCTGATGGCCACCGAGCTGTTCCAGAAGATCATTGCCGATGCCGCACTGGATGCCGGCCGCGAGGTGCAGTTTATTGAGCAGTTCCGTCAGGCAGCGGATCATCCGGTGATCGCCAGCTACCCGGAGGGACTCTACCTGAAAGGTTTCGCCTGCCGCGTCATGTGACTTGAAAAATTGGCTCCTGCCCCCATATTGGAAAGAGAGCTTTTTTTCGGAGGTCACTATGATTGCCAGTAAATTTGGTATTGGTCAGCAGGTTCGTCATCGTTTGTCCGGCGTACTGGGCGTTATTGTTGATGTCGATCCTGAGTACTCGTTAGATGAGCCTAAAATTGAAGAGGTTGGCGCGGAAGAGAAGATGCGTTCGGCACCCTGGTATCATGTCGTGATGGAAGATGAGGAAGGCGATCAGGTGCATACCTATGTTGCTGAGATTCAGCTTTCGGGCGAAACCAGCGTTGAACACCCTGAGCAGCCCTCAATGGATGAACTGGCGGCCTCAGTGCGTCAGCAGCTTCAGGCGCCTCATCTGCGACATTAATCTGTGGCGGCACTCTCTGCCGCCACATATCTCTTCTCAGCGCGTGATCCCCAGCCGCGGAATCTCCATCTTCGGACAGCGATCCATAATCACCGTCATACCCGCATCCTGTGCCAGCACGGCCGCCTGCTCATTAATCACACCCAGCTGCAGCCATAGGGTTTTTGCGCCCACCGCAATCGCCTCCTGGGCTACGCCCCACGCGGCTTCAGAATTGCGAAATACATCCACCATATCAATATGGCCCGGAACATCTGCCAGGCTGGCATACGCCTGCTGCCCCAGCAGCGTCTTGCCCGCCAGCTTCGGGCTGACCGGAATCACGTCATACCCCTGATCAAGCAAATATTTCATCACGCCGTAGCTGGGACGCTCAGGGCGATCGCTTGCCCCGACTAAGGCGATGCGTTGGGTGCGGGTCAGCACCTCGCGAATTGTCTGGTCGTTCATCGTTATCTCCTTTCAGGCCAGAGTTGAGTGTAGATGGGCACACCCCCGAACGGTTAAGTCAGTGACGTAATTAATTGAGCCAGCGCACGATTAAATATGTTTAAATGTAAACTCACTGCCATAATGTAAGAATTTGCTACACATAATCCTGTGTGTCATCAGTTACCGGAGTTGAAATGAAGCTGTCGCTGGCTGTAATGGGGTGGGTCGCTCTCCTCGTTTCGGCGTCCTGTTCTGCCATCACGTTAAAGCTCGATCCGCAAATCGATCTGCTGGTGCTGGATGGCCGTAAGATTTCAGGCTCGCTCCTCAAGGGCGCAGACAGTTTAGAGCTGGACCGGGGTCAGCATCAGTTTCTGTTTCGGGTAGAGCAGCAACGAAAAGGTCAGAAAGAGAGCACCCTTGCCTATCAATCGGTGCCGATGATCGTCACCTTCACTGCCGTGGCTAAAACCATTACCATCCGGCTGCCTGCGCTGGAGACAAAACGCGAGCGCTATCACTTCGATCGCAGCCTGAATTTTCTGCTGGTGGATGAGAAAGGGAACGAAATCACCAGCCTGCGCGATCGTCTGCCTGCCGCGCCTGCTGTCGACATGGAAAAAGCGATGGTGAACTACAATCGCACCGGTCAGATCGCCTCTGTGCCTCGTTTTGCCCATTCGGCCTCTGAGACGCCTTCTGCGGTCAGTCTGACCGCCGATCTCGACTGGACGATTGAAGCGGAGCATCCCTCACTTCACCGCTGGTTCCAGCGCTTTGACGAAGCGACGCGTCAGCAGTTTCTGACGCTGGTCAAAATGCTGCGCACCAGTTGAAAGCGCTGAAAGCACAGAGGTAAACTCGCGCTATCGTTTTTTCCGCATGACCCTGAATGGAGACGTTTGTGGAGCAGACTACCCGTACCCTTGGCAAACAAAAACATATCGCACTGGTCGCCCATGACCATTGCAAAGCCGCTCTGCTTGAGTGGGTTAAACAGAATCAGCCCGCACTGGAATCCCATATCCTCTATGCGACCGGCACCACCGGGAATCTCATCAACCGTGAAACCGGCCTGAATGTCACGGCCATGCTGAGCGGCCCGATGGGCGGCGACCAGCAGGTAGGCGCGCTGATTTCAGAAGGAAAGATAGATGCGCTGATCTTTTTCTGGGACCCGCTCAATGCGGTACCCCACGATCCCGATGTCAAAGCGCTGCTGCGTCTGGCAACCGTATGGAATATCCCGGTCGCCACCAATCGCTCCACCGCAGATTTTATTATTCAGTCGCCGCTGTTTGCGCAAAGCAGCGAGATCATGATCCCTGATTATGCGCGCTATCTGGCCGGACGGCTAAAGTAACTCAGGCTTTACGCAACACCGGTACACCCAGTTCACGGAAGTGCCCGACAAAGGGTGACGGCGCGCTTTTATCAAACAGCAGAAAAACCTGCTGGCGCGCCCGTGTCAGAGCGACGTAGGCCAGGCGGCGCTCTTCTGCATCCGGGAACGCTTCCGGCTGCGGTAACAGGCCCTGTTCGATAATCGATTCGCGCACGTTCGCCGGAAAGCCCTCTTTGCCCTGCTGCAACCCCAGCAGAATGACGTAGTCCGCCTGCTGGCCTTTACTGGCATGGATGGTCATAAATTCCAGATTGAGTTTCGGCCAGCGGGTTCTGGCTTTGTCCAGCACATCCGGTCGCAGGTAGTGATAGCGCGCCAGCAGCAGGATGCGCTCATCAGGCTTTACATAGCCGCTGAGTTTATTCAGCAACGGCTCCAGCTGATCGTCCGCCAGCAGTGAAATCGACTTTTTATTCCCTTTGGTGGTGCTGTTAAGCGGCTTCGCCAGCTGCTGCGGATTCTGCTGGATAAAACGGTTCGCGATGTCGCCGATGCGATCGTTAAAGCGGTAAGTGGTATCCAGCACACAACGGTCACCCTCACCAAAGTAGTGATGAAACGCCGTCGTCAGCGTCATCTCTGCACCGCTGAAGCGGTAGATGGCCTGCCAGTCATCGCCAACGGCAAACAGGGCGGTGCGCCTGTTCTGCTGGCGTAAAGCGCTGAGCAAGGCGGCGCGCTGCGGTGAGATATCCTGAAACTCATCCACAAGAATGTGTTTCCAGGGGCTGATAAAGCGCCCTTTTTCCAGCAGAGCAATCGCCTGATGAATCAGCCCCGAAAAATCGACCGCGCCCTCCTCTTTTAACGCACTTTTCCACGCTTTCAGCAGGGGAGCCATCAGCCTGATACGTTTGCTGAACAGATCGCGCACCTCTTCAGGCACCTCTGCGATCATTGAGGCCTGCGCGCCGCCATGCATGCGCATCAGCCCCAGCCAGCGTTCGAGCCGGGACGCCAGGCGCTTAGCCAGTTTGTCATCGTCCCAGAATGGCCCCTCCGGCATCTCCCACTCCAGCTCGTCACGCAGCCATTGGCGCCAGCCGTTGGCCTGGGCCTTTTTTTCATGACACTGCTGCCGCCATTCCTGAATCAGCAGTGCACGACGCGCATCGGCATCGCTCTCCAGCTTGCTGATGACCGGCTGTTTGTTGCTGCCTTCACGAATAATATGCAGGGCCAGAGAATGGAAGGTTCGCGCCTGAATATCACTGGCTGACAGCCGCGACTGGATACGGGCGTTCATCTCTTCTGCAGCCTGTCGGCCAAAGGCCAGCAGCAGAATTTGATCGGCGCTGGCGAGATTGCGCTGCATTAACCAGCCCGCACGCGCCACCAGCACGGAGGTTTTACCGCTCCCGGCGCCCGCCAGCACCAGCAGTGAATTTTCGCCGTTGACTACCGCCTCGCATTGCGATTGATTGAGAGGCGTACTCTCGACCGTGTCGAAGAATGCCCGGTAACGGGTCAGCATTGCGGCGGTCCAGTCACGGTTTCGCTGCCGCAGGGCCGCCTCGCCCTGCTCCAGCCAGCGCTGACAGAAAGCCTGGTTATCACGACAGTCAGCAAAATCCTTCAGCCGGGAGAGCGGCAACGGCAACGCATCGAACTGCTGAAAAATGGTGTTTTTCAGCGCCTGCAGTTCATGCCGGTTCAGCCAGCGATCCTGCGCACTGAATGCCTCAATGTCATCACGCAGGGTCTGCAGCACGTCGCGGCACACCGCACTCATCTCCAGGCTCCAGCTCTGCCAGGCCTGCAGCAGATAGTGATAAAAGCGCTGCGTTTCCTGCCATTCCGTGCCATGCAGCCGCACCACTTTTTCATCAGCCAGCAAAAATTCCAGTTCGCCCCACACCACGCCGCGTTTGCAGGCGATATCCAGCAACTGATTAAAAGGGATCAGGTACTCATGCTTATCGCCACTGACTTCGACGCCCGCTGCCATCAGACGGACACGATTATAGGGATGCCGGGCAAGTCGTTTGCCCATCGAAGTTGCTTTCAGTTCCACGCCGACACTCACGTCAGAGAATAGGATTCGGGGAAGTTTACCTGTCAGACCCTTGGCGCTCCAGCCTTAAAACAGGCTAAACTTGGCGTCACATCTTGCGGAATGCAAAAGGAAAAGAAGATCATGCGCACCGTCTTAAACGTTCTCAATTTTGTCCTGGGCGGTTTTTTCACCACCCTGAGCTGGCTGTTTGCCACCCTGATCAGCATCGTACTGATTTTTACCCTGCCGCTGACCCGCTCCTGCTGGGAAATTACCAAACTCTCGCTGCTGCCATTTGGTAACGAGGCGGTGCATGTGGATGTGCTTCGCCCTGAAAACAAAAGCCACATCATGAACACCGGCGGAACCTTTCTGAATATCTTCTGGCTGATTTTCTTCGGCTGGTGGCTCTGCCTTTCCCATATCTCTGTCGGGATTGTGCAGTGCATCAGCATCATCGGCATTCCGGTCGGGCTGGCTAACTTCAAGATCGCCGCGATAGCACTCTGGCCTGTCGGACGCCGGGTGGTGTCAGTGGAAGAGGCGCAGGCTGCGCGCGAAGCCAATGCCCGCCGCTATTAATATGATGTCAGCTACGCTGCCGGGCTGGCGCAAATATCTGTTTAACAACGCCTGGCGCTATCTGCTGCGCATCCTGTTTGCGCTGAGCGGATGCGCCGCCATTCCCTGGTGGCTGCACCAGATTGAGTGGACCATCCCGCTGACGCTGGGTGTGGTAGCGGCGGCGCTGGCCGATCTCGATGATCGTCTGGCGGGCCGCCTGAAGAATCTGCTGATTACCCTGCTCTGCTTCTGCATCGCCTCGGTTTCCGTCGAATTACTGTTTCCCTGGCCTCTGGCCTTTATCACTGGCCTCGCGATCTCAACCTGGGGTTTTATTCTGCTGGGTGCGCTGGGTCAGCGTTACGCGACGATCGCCTTTGGCGCGCTGCTGATTGCGGTCTACACCATGCTTGGCATCGGGCTGTTCAGTCAGTGGTATATGCAGCCGATCCTGCTGCTGGTCGGCGCGCTCTGGTACAACCTGCTGACACTGCTGGGTCACCTGATGTTCCCGGTACGACCGGTGCAGGAGCAGCTGGCCGGCAGTTTTTCACAACTGGCGCGTTATCTGGATGCGAAAGCGAATCTGTTCGACCCGGATGCGGGTGAACAGGATGATGCCGCCTTTGTGGAGGCGGCAATGGTCAACAGCCAGTTAGTGGCCCAGCTCAACCTGACCAAAACCACGCTGCAGAGTCGTCTGCGCGGCGATCGCGGCTCACGCGGAACCCGCCGCAGCCTCCACTACTACTTTGTGGCGCAGGACATTCATGAACGGGCCAGTTCATCTCACCTGCAATATCACCTGCTGCGGGGTGACTGGCGCTATAACGAAATTCTGTTTCGCTTCCAGCGACTGCTGAATATGCAGGCTCAGGCATGTCGGCAGCTGGCGCATTGCATCCTGATGCGCGAAAGATGGGTGCATGACAGCCGGTTTGAGCGCGCATTTGAACGTCTGCAAAAAGCCATAGAGCGTCTGGAGCAGCGTGAACCGGAAGCCGCCCATACGCGTGCGCTCTTCTGGCTGCTGCGTAATCTGCGCGCCATTGACGCTCAACTCGCCTCGATTGAATCTGAACAGACCCTGTCAGGGGAAGACACTCAGCACAGCGACAATCTGCTGTCGCGAGAAGGGCTGAGTGGCTGGAGCGATATCCGGCTGCGCTTCAGCCGACATCTCACGCCCGCGTCGGCGCTGTTCCGGCATGCTGTCCGGATGTCTGTGGTGCTCTGTATTGGCTACGGTTTTATTCAGGTGACCGGACTGGAACGCGGTTACTGGATCCTGCTGACCAGTCTGTTTGTCTGTCAGCCTAACTACAACGCAACCCAGCGACGGCTGGCGTTGCGTATCGGCGGGACGCTGGCCGGTATTGCGATTGGCCTGCCCGTTTTATGGCTGGTGCCCTCCATAGAGGGTCAGTTAATCCTGATCGTTATCTCCGGCGTGCTCTTTTTTGCCTTCAGACAGGTCCAGTATGCGCAGGCCACGCTGTTTATTACGCTGCTGGTGCTGCTCTGCTTCAATCTGTTAGGTGAAGGATTTGAGGTCGCCCTGCCACGGGTGGTAGATACCTTACTGGGCTGTGGGCTGGCCTGGCTGGCTGTGGCCTTTATCTGGCCTGACTGGCGGTTTCGTCAGTTACCGGCCGTGGCAGAACGGACTCTGCAGGCGAACTGTCGTTATCTTGACGCCATCATGGAGCAGTATCATCAGGGCAAAGACAACCGACTCGCCTATCGCATTGCGCGTCGTGATGCGCACAATGCCGATGCTGAGCTGGCGTCGGTGGTGTCAAATATGAGCAGTGAAAGTCGCACCAGCCAGAAACTGCGTGAATCCGCTTTTCAGCTGCTCTGTTCTAACCACTCGTTTCTGAGTTATATCTCAGCACTGGGTGCCCACCGCGATAAGATCAGCGATCCGGCACTGCTGACGCTGCTGGATGACACCGTATGCTACGTGGAGGATGTGCTGCAGACGGAGGTGGTCAGTGATGAACAGGCAGAGGCGATGCGCCAGCCGTTAGCTCAGCGCATCAGCCAGCTGGCTGCAGATGCAGACACGCGTGCGCCACTGGTGCTCCAGCAACTCGGTCTGCTGGTGGCACTGATGCCTGAAATGGCTCGCCTGCGCCGCACGCTACTCGCCGACTAACCTTTGCTGCTTCCGGGCGCTGTGTCAGACAACAGCGTACGCTGAAACCAGGCGTTCAGCTCGGCCCGGGTTGCCTGCGGCAGTGCAGCAGCATGATGACCGGTGATTGCGCCCTGCAGCGCCAGCAATGTCTGAAATCCGACGTGCTGGTTGATGGCTTTCAGCTTCAGCCAGCACTGTTTGGCCCCCATCTGGTAAAGATGGTTGACGCTCATGATACCCGCGTCATACAACATCATCTCCAGACGGACACTGAGGTTGGGCAGATCTTTGAGTCGCGGTGAACCCTGCCTGTCCTGCAGCTCCAGCTGCGCCGTTTCCAGTGAGGCGGCGGAGAGCGCCAGCAGATGCTCAGGATCGCGCCATAACGTCTCATCGACGCGGTAGTAATTGAGACTGACCAGCTTACCCCGCTTGCGAAACACCAGCGGCTGCAGAGGCCGATCGGTGATGTACGCCTGCAGGGGTTCACTGGCGCGCAGGTAGAGCTCACCCTGATTAATTAACGCGAAAACCACACTCTCAACCGCCAGTGCATACCCGCCAAACTGGGTACGGGACTCAATGGCTCCCAGTGGGGCCAGATGCGCTCTGGAGCGCTCTACAACCGGATTCACCTTTTTCATTGCACCACCTCCATGTCAGAAACAGACCGTAAATTGCCTTGGGTATCAGGTAATTAGAAGATAGGAAAAAGCGTAAGCGGGTTCAACGAATAAATAGTGGTTCGCCTAATCTTGTCGCGTTTTTGCGAGGCGTTTTCAGAAATTTGGGTTGATCTTTATCCAGGATGACAGTACTGTATATTCATACAGTCAACTGCTGGTGATTAACTTATGCGAACCCAACATCCTGATAATGCACGCTATGCTCATCGTTATGCGTCCTCTTCTGTTCCGGCGGCTCAGCCTGGTGGAATTACAGAGTTACGTTACAGTGAGCAGCCCGGAATGATGCAGATGTTACTGCTACCGTTATTGCAGCAATTGAGTCAGCAGTCACGCTGGCAGCTGTGGTTAACCCCCGCGCATAAGCTGAATCGCGCCTGGCTACAGGAATCGGGATTACCGCTGAATAAAAGCATGCACATCGCCGATTCAGAACGACTGAATGCGGTTGAGGCGATGGTCAGGGCGTTACGCACAGGCAATTACAGCGTGGTACTGGCATGGATCCCCTACGAGCTGGATGAAGATGAGCGTCGTCAACTAGAAAATGCGGCAGCAGAGGGTGAAGCGCTGGGGCTGATTTTGCGTTCAGGCGGGACATCGGAAGCGCCTCTCAGACCACAAAACTCCATAAAAATTCAGTCGGATTTGTTTCATTAAGTAAAAATAAGAAGTTTCTCAAGCTATTTTTCTTATCTGTCGTCGCTAAACCACTGATTCTGTTAGTTCGAGCATTGACAATGGTTTAGCAGGTTTTTCAGGCTTGCTGCCGCGACAATACTACCAGGCTAATTGTTAGAAATTGTGTATAAATCGCTGTTTTTTTACAGAAGCGCCTCACATCATACTTGTAAGTTTCCAATCTCGTTGTAGACTTTATCTCGCCAGGGTGCTCAATAACCTCCGTTTTTTGCGGTAGAGTCATAAGCGAGCGTTTTGACCCGGCGAAGGATTTAAACCAAGAGCAACCTTTTTGCTCATTGCCTATTTGGATGATAACGAGGCGCAAAATGAAAAAGACAGCTATCGCAATTGCAGTGGCACTGGCTGGCTTCGCTACCGTAGCGCAGGCCGCTCCTAAAGATGACACCTGGTACACCGGTGCTAAACTGGGCTGGTCTCAGTATCACGACACTGGTTACTACGGTAACGGTTATGAGAACAACAACGGTCCAACTCATGAAAGCCAGCTGGGCGCAGGTGCGTTCGTTGGTTATCAGGCAAACCCATACCTGGGTTTCGAGCTGGGCTATGACTGGCTGGGTCGCATGCCTAACAAAGGCACCGTGACTAACGGCGCATTCAAAGCACAGGGCGTTCAGCTGGCAGCTAAACTGAGCTACCCAATCTATGACGATCTGGACGTGTACACCCGTCTGGGCGGCATGGTATGGCGTGCAGATGCTACGCAGACTAACCCAACTACTGGCCGCATCAGCGACCACGACACCGGCGTATCTCCGCTGGCTGCTGTAGGTGTTGAATACGCACTGACCAAAAACTGGGCTACCCGCCTGGACTACCAGTGGGTTAACAACATCGGTGATGCACAGACCGTTGGTGCACGTCCAGACAACGGCATGCTGAGCGTAGGCGTTTCTTACCGCTTCGGTCAGGATGACGTCGCTGCACCAGCTCCGGCTCCGGCCCCAGCTCCAGCACCCGTTGTTGAAACCAAGCGTTTCACTCTGAAGTCTGACGTTCTGTTCACCTTCAACAAAGCGACCCTGAAGCCAGAAGGCCAGCAGGCTCTGGATCAGCTGTACAGCCAGCTGAGCTCAATGGATCCTAAAGATGGTTCCGTTGTCGTACTGGGCTTCACTGACCGTATCGGTTCAGAGCAGTACAACCAGAAACTGTCTGAGAAACGTGCTCAGTCAGTCGTAGATTACCTGGTTTCTAAAGGTATCCCTTCTAACAAGATCTCTGCACGTGGCATGGGTGAATCTAACCCAGTTACCGGCAACACCTGTGACAGCGTGAAAGGCCGTAACGCCCTGATCGACTGCCTGGCGCCGGACCGTCGCGTAGAAATCGACGTTAAAGGCATCAAAGACGTTGTAACTCAGCCACAGGCTTAAGTTAACACGTAATAAAAAACCCCGCTCAGGCGGGGTTTTTTTATGCCGGTAATAAATGGATGTTCGGAGCTGGCCACCCTGCTCCACCTGCCCGGCTAGTCGTTTTCTGAACCTGATTTACCCAGAATCGCCTGCAGGTCCTGCTTCAGACTCGACATCTGCGTAGCATATTTCTCTTTGCGTTCCG
Source organism: Pantoea sp. GM_Pan_3 (assembly GCF_026541045.1). Classification (NCBI taxonomy): domain Bacteria; kingdom Pseudomonadati; phylum Pseudomonadota; class Gammaproteobacteria; order Enterobacterales; family Erwiniaceae; genus Pantoea; species Pantoea sp. GM_Pan_3. The sequence goes on from NZ_JALNVA010000001.1 coordinate 1,452,066, forward strand.
CATCCTCGATCAACTGAACAATGGTCTCAGAGAGGGTACAGCCGCGCCGCTGTGCCAGTCCGGCCAGTCGCTGCCAGACCAGATACTCCAGGTCGATCGATTTTTTTCGGGTATGCTGATGTTCTGCATTAAAATGGCGTTTCCGCCGTGCACGGATGGTCTGTTTCAGCCGGTTATCAAGATCGGCATGGATATGTTCAGCAATCCATTCATTCACCGTCACCGGATTATTTTCCATCGCCAGCAGTTTATCGACTGCCGCCTGCGCCGCACTCAATTCAAGGTGACGCGTGATCAGTTCACCTTCCCGATGTTTTTTCACCAGGTATTTCCACTTCCATCCACTTTCAAGATTTTCGAGTTGCTGGTATTTCATCGGAATCTCATCGTGATCACGTAACGAGCTAAGAATAACAGCTTTTTTCCCGGATGCAGCAACGAAAAACATGCTGTCAGCTTCACAACTTCACCAGGAAGTCTGCAGTGCTTAACCAGGGTGAATCCTGTATAATCTCGCTTTTCTTAAAACAGATAAATGCGATTATTTTGACCAGCACCCAACTTACGTGGCAGACCCTACAGCCGGATAGCGCACCATACCAATCCGTTTTCTCCCGAATTGCTGATGAAGAAACTGATGCTCTGGCAACGGTACAGCCCCGGTTGCTGAATGCGCTGGCGCATTTACATCATCAGTCGCAGGGATTCCCGTTACTGCTGGTTCGAAGCCAGGAGAATCGCGATTATCTGACCTTCATTGCCCAGGCCGCGCAGCGGGTGATGTCCGACAGTACCACGCTGTACGGCGGTGATTACCATATCATGGGTGACACTATCACGCTCCTGCCGCCCTCCGATCCTCAGCGCCCGTTCACCAGTCAGGGTGGCATTCATTTTGCTGAATGGGTTGAGATGGAGCAGCTGTTTGGCTGCGTACGCCAGTATAAAGATCGCCTCCAGCCTGAACCGGGCCTGATCCATCGCGCCAATGGCGGTACGCTGGTGCTCTCACTGCGAAGCCTGATGACCCAGCCGATCCTCTGGTTGCGCCTGAAAAAAGCGATTGAGCAGGGCTACGTGGAGTGGACTTCTCAGGACGAGCGCCGGCCCCTGCCCGTCTCTGTTCCGCCTGTGCCGCTCAGGCTGAATCTGGTGCTGTGCGGAGATCGCGAGGTGCTGGCCGATTTTCAGGAGCTCGATCCTGAAGCGCATGAAATGGCGATTTATACCGAATTTGAAGAGAACATTCAGATTCTGGATGAAGATGACATGCTGGCCTGGTGTCGCTGGAACGAAGAGCTGGCGCGTCAGGCGGGTCTGCCGGTTCCGGAAGCGGACTTCTGGCCGGAACTGATTAAAGAAGGTGTCCGCTATAGCGGTGACCAGGAGACATTGCCCCTCTGTCCGCGCTGGCTGCAGCGCCAGATGCGCGAGTCAGCCCTGATGGGTGACACGCTCAATGCCGAAGCGCTTCGCGACGCACTGGAAGCCCGCTTATGGCGTGAGAACTATCTCAATGAGCGGATGCGGGATGAAATCCTGCTGCGACAGATTCTGATTGAAACCGAAGGCGAAGTGGTCGGTCAGATCAACGGCCTCTCGGTCGTTGAATATCCTGGCCATCCCCGCGCCTGGGGCGATCCGACACGGATTACCTGCGTCGTTCACCCCGGTGATGGGGAGTTCATGGATATTGAGCGGAAGGCGGAGCTAGGCGGCAATATTCATGCTAAGGGCATGATGATCATGCAGGCTTACCTGATTGCAGAGCTGGAGCTCGATCAGCAACTGCCCTTCTCAGCGTCAATGGTATTTGAGCAATCCTACTCTGAAGTTGATGGCGACAGCGCCTCTCTGGCCGAGCTCTGTGCATTGATCAGCGCGCTGGCTAACCAGCCAATCAATCAGCAGATTGCCGTCACCGGATCGGTTGATCAGTTCGGCAACGTCCAGCCGGTAGGCGGCCTGAATGAGAAGATTGAAGGTTTCTTCGAGATCTGCCATCAGCGTGATCTCACCGGCCAGCAGGGCGTCATTATCCCGGCCTGTAACGTGCGTCATCTCAGCCTCAGCCAGGCAGTGGTCAGTGCGGTAGAACAGGGCCGTTTCCACATCTGGGCTGTAGAACGTGCTGATGAGGCGCTGTCACTGCTGACCGGCAAAATATGGCGTACGGAGGATGGCGAGGGCGATTGCCTGCTGCACACCATCCAGGAACGCATCAGCCTGTTCAACCAGCCGGATGTCCCGCAACGTCCCTGGGCGCTGCGCTGGCTTAACTGGTTCAACCAGCGTTAATCCGATTTGCTCAGCGTACAACTGTTCGCTAATATTCGTGATTCACTAAAACAAGGCTTATTGAAAACATGGTAGATAAACGCGAATCCTATACCAAAGAAGATCTGATTCTGTCAGGTCGTGGTGAACTGTTTGGCGAAAATGGTCCGCCGCTTCCTTCCGGCAACATGCTGATGATGGACCGCGTGGTCAAAATGACCGAAGACGGCGGCAAATATGACAAAGGCTTTGTTGAAGCAGAACTGGATATCAATCCCGATCTCTGGTTCTTCGGCTGCCACTTTATCGGCGATCCGGTGATGCCAGGTTGCCTGGGTCTGGATGCCATGTGGCAGCTGGTAGGTTTCTATCTGGGCTGGCTGGGCGGCGAAGGTAAAGGTCGTGCGCTGGGCGTGGGTGAAGTGAAATTCACTGGTCAGGTCCTGCCGGACGCGAAGAAAGTCACCTACCGCATTCACTTCAAACGCGTGATCAACCGCAAGCTGGTGATGGGCGTGGCAGATGGCGAAGTGCTGGTTGACGGTAATCTGATCTACACCGCCAGCGATCTCAAAGTGGGTCTGTTCAAAGACACCGCGGCATTCTGAGCATTCTGCACAGAAACAAAAACCTCCGCGCCAGGCGGAGGTTATTTTCCTTTTTCAGTGACATCCGGTTATGCTGCTACCGACCTGTCCTCCATGGCTTGTCGCCAACCTCCCAACCAGTGAGACTTAGCGTCAATCAACTGATACGGACACATCTCTTTTGAGCGTCCAGTAATGCCTGCCTGATAACCACGTGAATGGGCGCGTTCGAGGCGGTCTCGTTTCTGTCTCTTCATACTCCGTGTCCCTCATGTAAGGTCTGTGGAATCTGGTGGAAAGAAAAGTGGTGAATTAATGTTCAACCACTCTTACGTTCTACCCCCTGCGCACCCAAAGATCAATGCGCAATCTTCATGCCACTGTCATAAATGTGACCTTAATCGGAAAAGAAAGCGCGGTTTTGTGATGGAGACGGCAACACTATCGCCCTGATTAAGCTAGTAAAAAGCCCCTGAATCATGCCGTTATATCGCGACATTTCATCAGGGGCTTAGCTTATTTATTCATAATATTCTTAATTTAGCGCAACCACACTATTGGCAATCTGCTGCGCCGTCTGCTGCCAGCCGGTGGCCAGCGTTCTGACCATGGCATCGTAGCCATCTTCAGTCTGCGGCAGGACAATATTAAATGCCTGTTTGATCAGACGGCCCTGATGCTCCAGCGTCCATTCACCGCTGACAATCGCCTTACCGTCGTAGCGCCCCTGAAAGCCTGTGATAGTGACATTCAGCGTGTCGTGCTGCGCACCCAGCGGCGATCCGGCTACCAGCCGGCCAGGCAGCGCCTTGCTCAGATTGGTGATCAGCGTCTGCTGCAGCTGCTGATCAAGCGGACTGGCCCAGAGGTTGTTGGCGGCAATGACATATTTGACGTCACTGGTCTGGTAGACCAGCCCGTTGCCGGCCAGATAATCCGGCACCGTCACCTGCTGCACCCACAGCATCGGCTGAGCTTCGTTCATCTGGCTGCTGCTGACCTGCATGGAGGCCGCCCCGGAGGGCAGCTGATACCAGGTATTATCAACGCTGCTGCTGCATGCGCTCATCACCAGCGCGGCACAAAGTATCAATCCTTTTTTCACTGTTTCGCCCTCTTCGGCTGGGGATCCTGTCCCGGTTTCGCCTCAAATACCAGCGCATTGCTCTTGGTGTTGAGTGTCCTCAGTACCGGCTGAAGTTCACGCAGCACCTGATCCAGTCGTTGCATATCCCCGACCAGCTTACTGTAAGCAGGCGAACCGGGCTGCAGTCCTTTCATGCTGCGATTCAGCTCACGCAGCGTCTGCTGCAGATCTTCCGGCAGGGTCTTCATTGCCGGACTGGCGGTCACTTTGTTGATATTGTCGATAGTGCGCTGCAGATCGCGCATTGTCTTCTGACTCTCTTTCAGCGTACCGGTCGCTTCATTGACCATGCCGTTCAGAGGCAGGCTGTTGATCTTATCCAGGGCCGCCATCAGTTTCTGCTGAATCTGGCTCAGTCCGCCGCTGACGGTTGGGATCACTTCATAGCCTGAGACTTTCTGCGGGCCTTTGTAGGCTGGCGCATTGTCATAGAAGTCGAGATCGACATAGAGCGCACCCGACAGCAGGTTGCCGGTTTTCAGCGTGGCACGCAGGCCACGTTTCTTCCCATCCTGCAGATGCTGCTCCAGATCGAAATTCTCGCCCAGCCGGCTGATAAAGCGATCCGGCTCAATGCGAATCAGCACCGGAACGCGGTAATCGTTGTTCAGTGCCTGATCCAGACCCGCTTTCATCAGCGGTGCCTGTGACACGGTACCGAGGCGAATGCCGCGGAATTCAACCGGTGCACCAGCCTGCAGACCGCGAATGGAGTCTGAGAAGAAGAGCACATAGTCGACGTGATTGGTATAGAGCGAATCCTGGATGCTGCGCTGATCGTCAAACAGATGATAGTCGGCATGATTTGTCGCCGCTTCACCCAGATCCCAGCCATCCGGCACATCGAAACTGACGCCGCCACTGAACAGCGTGGTCAGCGATCCCATTTCGACCCGCATGCCTGACGCGGACATATCCACGGCGATGCCGCTGTCTTTCCAGAAACGCACGTTGGTGGTCACCAGGCGGTCGTAAGGCGCGGCGATAAACAACTGATAGGTCATCATGCGTTTATCGGTGTCAAACGAACTGGTTTCCACTGTACCGACCCGGTAGCCGCGGAACAGAACCGGATCGCCCGGATTAAGCTGACCGGCTTTTTTGCTGTCCAGTATGATGCGGATCCCTTTAGCATCCGGTGGCGCCAGCGGCGGAGCATCCAGCAGCTTGTACTGCTCAGGTGCCTGGTTTTTCGTGCCGGGCTGCAGTTCGATGTAGGCGCCTGACAACAGCGTGCCAAGGCCGCTGATACCTTCACGGCCCACCTGCGGTTTCACGACCCAGAACACGCTGTCGCTGTGCAGCAGCTTGTCCATGCCCGCGTTCAGGCGCGCTTTAATTTCCACATGATGGAGATCGTCGCTTAGCACCGCGCTTTCCACCACGCCGACATCCACGCTGCGGCTTTTAATGGTGGTTTTACCCGCCACAATGCCCTCAGCGTTTTCGGTAATTAATGTCACTTCCGGCCCCTGATGGCTGAAGTGATAGAAGAGGATCCATCCGCCGATAAGCAGCGTGACGATGGGGACAATCCAGACCGGCGACCAGCGCTTAATCTGTTCCACCTTTGCATGGCCGTGGTTAGTTTCCGTCAAGGCGCGACTCCTTCATTGTGTTTTCACATGCACGATCCCAGAGTAATCGCGGGTCAAAGGTCATGGCAGCGATCATGGTGATGATCACCACCATCGCAAACAGAACTGCCCCCCACGCGGGATACACATTCATTAATTGCCCCATACGCACCAGCGCAGAGAGCACGGCAATCACAAAGACGTCGATCATCGACCAGCGGCCAACAAACTCGACCACTTCATAAATCTTATGCATTTTGTGGCTGTCCCGCCGTCCGCGTCCGCTGGCATCCCAGCAGAGCCAGCCAATTGCCAGCATTTTCAGCGTCGGCACCATGATGCTGGCGATAAAGATCACCAGCGCAACCGGATAGGAGCCATCAGCCCACAGCACAATCACCCCCGCCATGATATTGGAGGGATAGGCGCTGCCCAGCGTCTCCGTGACCATAATCGGCATCAGGTTAGCCGGAATGTAGAGCAGCACCGAGGTGAGCAGCAGCGCCAGCGTCCATTGCAGGCTGTGTTTACGCCGGGCCTGCGCCTGGACGCCACAACGCGGACAGACGGGCTCATCCGCAGGCAGAATGGCGGTGCAGCAGGGACAGGATCGCAGGCCCTGTGCCAGGCCACTGACGCCCACCTCGGGCGCATGCGGCAGTGCGGGGCGGGGTGAGAGGCGATCCCACAGCGCACGCCGATCGACGCACTGAAAGGCACGCAACTGCAGCAGACAGAACAGGACCCAGGGCCAGAAGCTGGTTTCCAGTCCGATTTCACCATAGGCCATCAGCTTGACGAAGCTGACCAGCACGCCAGCCATGAAGATTTCTGACATGCCCCAGTTGCGCAGATGAAACAGGATTCGGGCGAGACCCACTCTGAGCGGCGTGGGTAACGGTATCGGATTGACCAGCAGAAGGATGGTTATCATGCAGAAGGCGGGAACCGCCTGCACGAACAGCAGAAACAGCGTGGCGAGACTGCTGTAATCTTCCGACACCATCACTCTGGGTATCTGCATCAGGGTGATCTGGCTGGTCAGCCCGGCCACCTTCATAGAGACGAATGGAAACAGGTTCGCCAGCACCAGCATAAACAGCGCAGCCAGCGCATAGCCCGTTGGTCGTTTACGCGGTTCATGCCAGTTCGCCGTCAGAGCAGTGTGGCAGCGCGGGCATGATGCCCGGCTGCCAACGGGAATGTCCGGCAGCCTGATCGTTAAATCGCACTGTGGACAGAGCATCCACGCGTTACTTTTCACTGCTGAACACATCCGCTAGCCCTGCCCTACGCGCCGTTTTTCAGTGACTCAAGCTCTTCCCAGCGCGCAAACGCGGTTTCCAGCTCCTGCTCGGCCTGAGCAAGATTATCCAGCACCGGTTGCGTCTGATCGTGTGGCTGACTGAAGAAGTCCGGATGACTCATCTTCGCCTGCAGTTCACCGATGCGCGCTTCAAGCTGCTCCAGTTTTTGCGGCAATTGTTCCAACTCACGCGCCAGATTATAGCTGAGTTTATTCACGTTACGCTTCGCCTCGCTCTTCTCTGCGGCGGGCTTCGCGGTGCTGGTTGCCGCTCTGGCTGGGGCTGAGGCCTTGTGCTGCCGGTAGGCTGCACGCTGCTGTTGTGCATCGTGGTAGCCGCCAACAAACGTGCCAATCTCGCCATTCCCTTCGAAAATCCAGCACTCGGTCACGGTATTATCGACGAACTGACGATCGTGGCTGACCAGCAGTACCGTGCCCTGATAACCATCAATCAGCTCTTCCAGCAGTTCCAGCGTTTCGACGTCGAGGTCGTTAGTCGGTTCATCGAGAATCATCAGGTTGCTGGGACGCAGGAACAGACGCGCCAGCAGCAGTCGGTTACGTTCACCACCAGAGAGCGCGCGCACCGGGGTCATGGCCCGTTTCGGGTGGAACAGGAAGTCCTGTAGATAACCCAGAACGTGGCGCGGTTTGCCGTTGACGAGGACTTCCTGCTTGCCTTCGGCCAGGTTGTCCATCACGGTGCGATCCGGGTCCAGCTCCGCACGGTGCTGGTCAAAGTAGGCCACTTCCAGCTTGGTGCCGGAATGCACGCGGCCATGATCGGCCTTAAGCTGTTGCAGCATCAGGCGCAGCAGTGTGGTTTTACCGCAGCCGTTTGGCCCGATCAAAGCAATCTTATCGCCACGCTGCACTTGGGAAGAGAAGTCCTTCACCAGCACTTTGCCATCGACCGCGTAATCGACATTTTCCAGTTCAAAGACAATTTTGCCCGAGCGGGAGGCTTCGCCCACCTGCATGTTCGCTTTGCCCATCACTTCACGGCGCTCAGAACGCTCGCGACGCAGGGCTTTCAGCGCACGCACGCGACCTTCATTGCGGGTACGACGGGCTTTAATGCCCTGACGGATCCACACCTCTTCCTGCGCCAGCTTGCGGTCAAACTCCGCGTTCTGCATCTCTTCGACGCGCAGCGCTTCCTCTTTACCCGCCAGATACTGATCGTAGTTGCCCGGCCAGGAGACCAGTTTGCCGCGGTCAAGGTCGACGATACGCGTCGCCATATTGCGGATAAACGAACGGTCATGGGAGATAAAGACGATGCTGCCGCTGAAATTCTTCAGGAAGGTTTCCAGCCAGTCGATAGTTTCAATATCCAGGTGGTTCGTCGGTTCATCCAGCATCAGAACGCGCGGATTGCTCACCAGCGCACGGCCCAGCGCCGCTTTACGCAGCCAGCCACCCGAAAGCGATGAAAGCTCGGTATCGGGCTTCAGGCCAATCTGCTCCAGCACATCATGGATGCGGCTTTCCAGCTGCCACAGATTCTGATGGTCAAGAATGCTCTGCAGACGCGCCATCTCATTGAGGTTTTTATCGCTTGGATCGTCCATCACCAGATGGGAAATGGCGTGATAGGCTTTCAGATGCTCTGCCTGCTCTTCAACGCCTTCAGCCACGAAGTCATAGACCGAACCGGTAATATTGCGTGGGGGGTCCTGTTGCAGACGCGCCACGACCAGGTCGGTTTCATAAATAATGCGACCATCATCCAGGGGCTGTTCACCATTGATGATCTTCATCAGGGTGGATTTACCTGCACCGTTACGGCCGACCAGACAGACGCGCTCGTTCTCTTCGATATGCAGTTCGGTATTGTCTAACAGCGGCGCATCGCTGAAGGAGAGATAGGCGCCGTGGATACTGATTAATGACATGTAATCTTATTCCTTACCGGCGTGTGTGATCAGCCAGCAGTTGTGAATGTGTCGGTTGCGCGCGAAATCCTGCGACTGCGTTTTCTGGGTAATATCCTGCGCCTGTAGGCCCAGAGATTTCAGGCCATCCATGTCCATTTTGAAACCGCGTTTGTTGTTGGAGAACATGATGGTGCCGCCGCGACGCAGCAGGCGCTTCAGGTTACGCATCAGCATCATATGATCGCGCTGAACGTCGAAGCTCTCTTCCATACGCTTGGAGTTGGAGAAAGTTGGCGGATCGATAAAGATCAGGTCAAAATTCTCATCACTCTCATGCAGCCAGCTCAGGCAGTCCGCCTGCATCAGACGGTGCTGACGACCGGTCAGCCCGTTGAGACGCAGGTTGCGTTCCGCCCACTCCAGATAGGTGCGTGACATATCGACCGTGGTGGTCGAGCGTGCCCCGCCCAGACCGGCATGCACACTGGCGGTGCCGGTGTAAGCAAACAGGTTCAGGAAATCTTTACCCTTGCTCATATTACCGAGCATTTTGCGGGCAATGCGGTGGTCGAGGAACAGACCGGTATCGAGATAGTCGGTCAGGTTCACCAGGAAACGCGCATTAAACTCTTTAACTTCGAAATAGTCGCCCTTCTCACTCAGCTTCTGATACTGCGCTTTGCCCTTCTGACGTTCGCGGGTTTTCATAATCAGACGGTCTGCAGGCAACGCCAGTACGGTGAGCGTCGCACTGATCACATCGAACAGGCGCTGACGCGCTTTGTTGGGATCGATGGTTTTCGGTGGCGCATACTCCTGGATAATCACCCAGTCAGCGTAGCGGTCAACAGCCACGTTGTAGTCTGGCAGATCGGCATCGTAAATGCGGTAGCATTCAATGCCTTCCTGACGCGCCCACTTCTCCAGCTTCTTCACGTTTTTACGCAGACGGTTTGCGTAATCTTCCGCAATCTGCCCGGCGCTTTCGCTGCTGTTCACCGCGAGCTGATAGTTTTTCTGCACGCAATCCAGCGGGCCGTTTTTGGCTTTAAACTGACGGTCGGCGCGCAGCTGCAGGCAGCTCAGCAGCTCAGGTGAAGCGCTGAACAGGGAAAGCTTCCAGCCGCCAAAATGCTGTTTCATCAGGCGTCCAAGCTGACTGTGCAGCGCGATCAGCGCCGGTTCGCTCTCCAGTCGTTCACCGTAAGGGGGGTTGCTCAGCACCGTGCCGTGAACCGCCGCATCCACCGGATTGGTCAGCTTCAGCAGATCCTGCTGTGCAAAGGTAAAGAGTTCTTCCACACCCGCACGGCGGGCATTCGCCTGCGCCCACTCCAGCACCCGGCCATTCGTGTCATAGCCAAAGAAGCGCGCCTGCGTATTCTCCGTGCCGGTGCGGGCACGATTATGCGCTTCGTTTTTCACGTCCTGCCACAGCGCAGCATTGAACTGGCTCCAGGCCATAAAGCCCCAGTGACGGCGCAGCAGGCCAGGCGCACGATCGCAGGCGATCAGCGCAGCTTCAATCAGCAGCGTACCTGAACCGCACATTGGATCGATCAGCGGTGTGGATGGCTCCCAGCCAGAACGCAGCACAATCGCCGCCGCCAGATTCTCTTTTAACGGTGCCTGACCGGTCTGCTGGCGATAGCCACGCTGATGCAATGAACTGCCGCTCAGATCCAGCGCGATGCTGGCGCGATCGTCATTCAGCCAGACGTTGATACGGATATCCGCCTGCTCACGATCGACATTGGGACGCTCCAGATTCTTACGGGTAAAGCTGTCCACAATGGCGTCTTTGACTTTCAGCGCACCAAACTGGCTGTTGCGAATCGAGTCATTGGTGCCGCTGAAATGGACGACAAAGGTTTTGTCGCTGCCGAACATGGACGGCCAGTCCACGCCCTGCACACCCAGATAGAGATCGAGGTCGCTGTAGACGCCAAACTCTCCCAGCGGCAACAGGATGCGTGATGCTAAACGGCTCCACATCAGGCTTTGGTACATGACGCGATCGTCGGCTTCGTAGTGAACGCCTCCCTGCACCACTTGCAAATCCTGCGCGCCCAGCGCGTCCAGCTCACTTTTTAACAGCTCTTCGAGCCCACGCGCCGTGCTGGCAAACAGAGAATTCATATCGTCACTTTTTAACTCTTGAGAAAATTGTCGCGCATTATAGCGAATCACAGACCTATGTCATAAAGTTAGCTTCTTTTGTCTTGCGCGTCGGGTTTCAAGGAGAACACCATGATCACGCTTTCCCGCTTATTTATTCATCCTGTGAAGTCGATGCGGGGGCTGGCGCTGTCACACGCCCGGGTTTCTGGCAGCGGGCTGGCTTTTGATCGTCTGTTTATGGTGACGGAACCTGACGGCACCTTTATTACCGCCCGGCAGCATCCGGAGATGGTGCGCTTTACACCCGCTATTTTACCTGAGGGGCTGTTACTGGAAGCGCCTGACGGCAATCACATGCTTATCCGCTTCAGCGATTTCGGGGAGCAGGAACACCCGACCGAGGTCTGGGGCAATCGCTTCAGCGCACGCATCGCCCCGCCCGCCATGAATCAGTGGCTGAGCCAGTTCTTTCCCCGTGACGTCCAGCTGCGCTGGGTCGGACCTGAACCCCGTCGCCGGGTCAAAGCATTTGACCATGTCCCGCTGAGTTTTGCCGATGGCTATCCGTTTTTGCTGGTGAACAGCGCCTCGCTGCATGACCTGCAACAGCGCTGCCCGGCCAGCGTACGTGCCGAACAGTTTCGTCCCAATCTGGTCGTGAGCGGCGCGGCCGCATGGGATGAAGACAGCTGGGCGGAGATCCGGATAGGTGAAGTTATCTTTGAGGTGCCGAAACCCTGCAGTCGCTGCGTGCTGACCACGGTCAGCCCCGAAACCGGACGCAAACATCCTGCCGGTCATCCGCTCGCCACTCTGCAGACGTTCCGCAGCGCCCAGGATGGCAGTGGCGATATCGATTTTGGCCTGAATCTGGTGGCCCGAAATCAGGGTGTGGTGCGCGCCGGTGACAAAATGGTGATCCTGAAGCGCCATGCTCCGCGCCTCTACGGTGCCGGAGAGGTCATTGAGACGCTGAAACCGCAGCCACAGGCCCCTGATGCCGTGACTATCACCTTTCAGGGACAGACCTTCCGCGGGGATAATCAGCAGGTGTTACTGGATCAGCTGGAAATGCAGGGATTTCGTATCCCCTACTCCTGTCGTGCGGGACTGTGCGGCAGCTGTAAGCTGAATCTGGTATCGGGCGAAGTCAAAGCGCTGAAGAAAGGTGCCGTGCGTCAGGACGGAACGCTGCTGAGCTGCAGCTGTATTCCGGCAGGCGATGTCGAACTGAAATAGTCAGACCGCGCGGGCATAGCGCGGCGCGACATCCTGATACCAGGGCTGCAGGCGGTCGTTCATCACCTTGATGGCATCGCCGAGCACCATATTTTTGCCGGCCAGCGTCAGTGCTGGCTGAGCCAGCAGGCAGAGCGCCGCGTTACTGCCGCTTTCAACCACCAGCAGACGCGCCTGCGTTCCCTCTTCTGCCAGCGTAACCTGCACCATCTCACCGGGCCGCGGCTGCATAGCCGGGGCATACGCGGTGAAGTGCCAGCTTTTCGGCATCAGCGGTTTCAGGAAGCGCGCGGCGACCAGGGCATTCAGCACCAGTTCAGCGCGATGGCTGCCACTGAGTTTGCACTGACGGCAGGTCTCTTCAAAGGTGTAATAGAGGGCGGCATCATCAACACAGAAACCCGACTCTGAGAACGCATCGGGCGTGAGCATTTTGCGGGAATAGCGGGAGCGAAAAAGCATACCGTCTGCCAGGTCGAGCATCATTCGGTCGTGGCTGTTGTCAAAATACCAACGCCAGTTATCGTCGGGTTTAATGTTCATCGTCTGCCCTGTCTTTTACCGCTGCGCCATACGTCACGCAGAATTCAGCGAAAATAGAATATAAGGAAAAGCTGAAAAATCGTGCAACAGGACAAAATATAAACGAGCCGAGGGGATAAATAAACCCCCCGGCGAAGCATTGTGAGAATTGTCTTAGAGATGTGTGACGATATCTTTAATTAATCCTGGCCCCTGATAAATAAAGCCTGAATAGATCTGAACCAGCGTAGCCCCTGCCGCAATCTTTTCACGCGCAGCGGTCAGAGAATCAATGCCGCCTGCGCCGATAATCGGCAGGCGTCCCTGCAGTTCCTGTGAGAGGCGCTGAATGACCGCCGTGCTGCGCGACTGGACAGGCCGTCCGCTTAAGCCACCGGCTTCCTCAGCATGCTTAAGACCCGTGACCAGGGAGCGATCGAGCGTGGTATTCGTCGCAATCACGCCATCAATCTGGTGACGTACTAAACTGTCCGCTACCTGAATTAACTCCTCTTCAGAGAGGTCCGGAGCAATTTTTACGGCCAGCGGAACATATTTGAGATGACGCTGTTCCAGCGCTTTTTGTTTCTGTTTAATGGCGGAAAGCAGATCATCCAGAGCCTCACCATATTGCAGTGAGCGCAGACCGGGAGTGTTAGGTGAGGAAATATTGATGGCGATATAACCGGCGTGGGCATACACCTTTTCCATGCAGATCAGGTAATCCTCTTTTCCCTGCTCAACCGGCGTATCTTTATTTTTGCCGATATTAATCCCCAGTACGCCGTTAAAACGCGCTTTTTTCACGTTTTCGACCAGGTGATCGACCCCCAGATTATTGAATCCCATGCGATTGATAATCCCGCCCGCTTCAACCAGTCGGAACATGCGCGGCTTATCATTGCCTGCCTGAGCGCGCGGCGTGACGGTGCCAACTTCAACAAACCCGAAGCCCATCGCCGCAAAGGCGTCAATGCACTCCGCGTTTTTATCCAGGCCCGCGGCCAGGCCAAGGGCATTTTTAAAGGTCAGTCCCATACAGGTGACCGGACGCGACGGCAGATTCTGGCGATAAAACCGTTCCAGCGGGGTGCCATTCATAAAGCGCAGTTGCTGAAAGGTGAGTTCGTGCGCGCGTTCGGGGTCGAGCTTAAACAGCGCCGGTCGGACGATAGGATAAAACATGCACTCTCCTGAAGGACGGAAGCAATCGTGAAAGTCGGTGCACGGGAAATTGTGCGCCAGAATGGTAAAGTGCTCTGGCGCAAAAGTAAATCGAAGGGCGGAAAGGCGGGAAGTTAAGTCACCTTGCTTTGATCTTACGCAGCGGAATCGTTTACGGGGCGATTTTCCACCTGAGAGGGAAAGAGATATTCCCGCAGGATACCGTGACGATGCATGATGCCAAAAATGCCAAGACAGACAAACGCTTCCGCACCCACCATCGACCATGCCGCGCCGATTGCGCCAAACTTCCAGGCCAGGAAACAGCAGAGCGGTACGTTAATCACCCCCGCCGCCATCATGACCCACATACGCTGGCGCGCCAGGCCGTGTGGGATCAGGATCTGTAATCCGGCCGGATAGGCGATGTTGCCAAACAGGAAGCAGAGCACGAAGACGCGCAGCACATCCGCCGACGGAATAAAGTCTTTACCCAGTAAAATTGAGACGACCAGGTCAGCAAAAAACCAGGTAAAGATGACAATCGACAGACTCAGAGAGAATGAGAGCAGCAGACTTTTGCGTGTTGCGGCAATCGCGGCGCGTTTATCCCGGCCAAACAGGTGGCTGACGCGCGGAAAGAAGGCGCTCCCGATCTGCTCCGGCACGGAGTTTGCCGCTTTACGCAGGCGATCGGCACCGTTATAGATCCCCACCATATAGGTAGAGGTAAAGGTCGCCAGGATCACCACGTTGACGCTGTTAAACAGGTTGGCCCCGGCAATGGCAATAAAGACATCCATGCTGTCGGTGATGCGCTGTTTAATTTCACGCGGTTCAAAGCGGTAATGGCCAATGACTTTCATCTCCAGCACAAACTTCAGCGTTATCGCCGCACTGATCATGGAGACGACGCCAGGGATCAACGCAGCCAGCCAGGTGTCCTGCGGAGATTTCACCAGCAAAAAGGTCAGCGGAATGGCGCAGAAGTTACCGAAGGTGGCGATAACTGCGGTTTTACCCAGCTTCTCAAAGCCCTGCATCAGCCAGCCAAAGGAAAACAGCGAACCAACCAGCGTCGTGCAGTTCGCCAGCACAATAAAGAACAGTGAGTGCCAGGCGGGATTAAACCAGGTGGCGGTGAGCAGCGTGCCACTGGTCAGCAGCAGCAGCATCAGCTTGGCGTTAAAGGTGGACCAGAAGAGCTGACTGACACGTTCCTTGTCGTCACGATGGTGCGCAATATCTTTAGTGGTAAAGACATTGAATCCCCAGTCGGAGATGGTGCTGCAATAGAGCACGCAGGCGATCGCCAGCGCCAGCGTACCCATCTGTTCTACCCCCAGAACACGGGCCAGATAGGGTAGCGTAGCCAACGGAAACAGAAACGACGCGCCGCGATACGCCAGCAGTGAAAAAATATTAATAATCAGACTTTTATCGAGTACTTTTGCCATGACGCAACAACCTTATACACATTGCATGTCTCACCTTCTCATTTCGCTAAGGCATAAACAATATCGCTTCAAATTTTTCAGAATCCGGCTGCTTTTGCAGGATCAGGCGGCACGACTGAGCTCTTTTTTAACTTTGTAATGCTGTAACGCAATAAAGAGTTCAGGGCGATTGAACAGTAGCCACTCCTTGACGTTTTCTGTTTTGACATTACGGCCCAGGAAGCGGATGGCATTCAGGACATATTCCGGCACGGGGGTGCCATTATAGAGTGACAGGTAGATCATCAGGCGAAACGAATGAACTAAATAGGCTTTCTCCAGCGAACTGCGCCAGGCGGATTTCGTGATCGAGCTGTTTAACGTACTGTAGGCGTGCATAAAAGCGTTATAACGCTGGTAGAAAAACTCATTACTTTTGGTACTGTTGGTCAGCGAGCCATTACGGATACGCTGTTTATAATAAACCTGACGGCTGACCCAGGCCTGCTGACTTTTTACAAAAACGGAGAGCGTGAAGTTGTGATCTTCATGAACGCGTCCTACAAAGCGTAATTTATGCTGCTCGACAATTCGCTTACTGACGATATAACTCCAGGCCGCCGAGGTATATCTGCCGTTTCGCAGCAGATGCAAAAAGACCTCCTGCGATTTCTGCTGGCCAAAAATTTCGTGTCTGACTTTAGGTGAGGTGACATCAATCTGCCCATCCCGAAAAACGCAGGAGTTGAAACAGAACAGGTCGGTCTCCGGGTGCTGTTCCGCGACCGCCGCAAGTTCCGCCACCAGCCCATCAACCACGACATCATCCGGGTCGCAGAAAAAGAGGAACTGGCCTCTGGCCTGCTCAATGCCCACATCGCGAGCACGACCGGCGCCGCCGTTTTCCGTAGTAATTATTTTCACCTGAGAAAGATGCGCATAATTCTGTTCAAGTAAGGCCAGCGTTCCGTCGGTGGAGCCATCATTCACAATGAGAATTTCATTGGGAGATTTAACCTGGCGCAATAAGGAATCAACGCACTCGACAATATATTTCTCAACGTTGTAGGTTGGAATAATTACGGATAACAGGATGTCAGACATAGGTAATTCTCAGCTGTTAAAAATAACAAAACGATTCACCTGCCTGATGCAGGTCCTGACCAGAGGCGAAGCGATGAAAAGAGTGAGAGGCTGATATTCTGTTTCTTTGATTCAGCCCGATTATCTTAAACCGGCTTCGTAAAAAAAGACCAGTCGTAAAAAATATCTTAACGTTTCACAGGACTATCACTGTTAAAAGACGTGCATCAATATCCTGCTGAAATGTTAAAACCGTTGAGGATTGATTTAAATACGGCTGATAAAGCAGACGTAACCAGATTCGGGAATCTGTAAGCGAACGTCTGAATCCGTGAAAAACGTCACCATTCCTTCATTTTTATTACACTCTGCCTTATGGCATAAATCCTAATAACAGACGAAGGAAGCCCACCACCAGTCAGTTTCCGTACTGCTTCTGACCCGGCCGCTGCGCTTAATGAAGTTGTTGGCCACAATCAGAATGTTCAGGCAATCAGACGAGAGCGATTTTTTTCGGGCATCCCGCCTGTTTTCGCAATCTTGTATCACCCTCCTTAATGAATCGTTTCTCTGATTGCCCTGAAATTAAGAATATTCGGAATGTCCCCGGATGCGCCCCGGTTTCCGCCGCTTCTATTTGCAGTTTTTACGCTTACTTTGCCGGATAAATCATTTAAGCCCACTGCCCTGCTCTGACAGTATGAAGGAATAAGTTCTCAACATTTGATAATCAATAACTTTTAGTTATAAGGAGTGATGATGCGAGTTATTACGCTGGCAGGCAGCCCACGGTTTCCCTCCCGCTCAACTTCCCTGCTGACGCTGTGTCAGCACAAGCTGGAGGCGCGTGGCGTTGAAGTCATTCCCTGGAATATTCACAACTTTCAGCCTGACGATCTGATCAATGCGCGCTTTGATGCGCCTGCCCTGCTGGCATTACGCGAGGACCTGGCCTCAGCGGATGGGCTGATTGTGGCGACCCCGATTTATAAAGCCTCATTTTCGGGGGCGCTGAAGACCCTGCTTGACCTGCTGCCTGAACGCGCGCTGGAACATAAAGTGGTGCTGCCACTGGCCAGCGGCGGCAGTGCCGGTCATATGCTGGCACTCGACTACGCCCTGAAGCCGGTTCTCAATGCCCTGAAGGCGCAGGAGATTCTGCACGGCGTTTATGCCGAGGATCATCAGGTGGTTCATTATGACCGGCAGCCTGAATTGCAGGCCTCTCTGGCAGAGCGTCTGGATGAAGCGGTTTCCGCCTTCTGGCTGGCGCTGACCCGTCACCACCACCCCGTTGCGCAAGCGGTTTAAGGAAAGAGCAATGAAGCAGAGATTAGGAAAGTGGCTGGTCGCGGGACTTCTGCTGGCGGGCCTTCAGGTTCAGGCCGCCGAATCCGATCCGGCTGAGATTCGTATCGGTTATCAGAAAGGCTCTGTCAGCATGGTGCTGGCAAAGTCGCATCAGTTACTGGAGAAGCGTTTTCCCCATACGCATATTAAGTGGGTCGAGTTCCCGGCGGGCCCTCAGATGCTGGAAGCGCTGAATGTGAACAGCATCGATCTCGGCAGCACTGGGGACCTTCCGCCGCTGTTTGCGCAGGCCGCGGGTGCTGATCTGCTCTACGTAGGTTCTGAGCCGCCGAAACCGAAATCAGAAGTGATTCTGGTGCCGAAAAACAGCCCCCTGAAACAGGTGGCGGATCTGAAAGGGAAAAAAGTCGCCTTCCAGAAAGGCTCCAGCTCGCACAACCTGCTGCTGCGCGCGCTGCAGCAGGCGGGACTCTCCTTTAACGATATTACGCCGGTCTATCTGACGCCCGCCGATGCCCGCGCCGCTTTCCAGCAGGGCAACGTCGATGCCTGGGCTATCTGGGACCCCTACTACTCCTCCGTGCTCCAGCAGGGTAACTCGCGTCTGCTGATCGATGGCAGTTCGCTCAACCTGACCGGCTCGTTCTATTTAGCGACCCGCAGCTATGCCGAAGCCCATGGCGCCTTTATTCAGCAGGTGCTCGACACGTTCAGTGCGGCCGATGCGCTCACCATCAGCCAGCGGCAGCAGAGTACTACCCTGCTGGCTCAGGCGATGGGCCTGCCCGAGCCGGTTATCGCCAGCTATCTGGATCACCGGCCGCCGACCCGCATTTCACCGGTCAGTGCCGAAACGGCCGCCGCGCAGCAGCGCACCGCCGATCTCTTTTATGCCAATCATCTGTTGCCAGTCAAAGTGACGATTCAGGATCGTCTCTGGCATCCCCACACCGTCACGCAATAAGGAGCAACAATGAGCGTATCTGTTTTCTGGTTCCTGCCAACCCATGGCGACGGACACTATCTTGGCACGGCCGAAGGGGCGCGACCGGTTGATCACGCCTATCTGCAGCAGGTGGCGCAGGCCGCTGACCGTCTTGGCTTTGGCGGCGTCCTTATCCCGACCGGCCGCTCCTGTGAAGATGCCTGGCTGGTGGCCGCCTCGCTGATTCCGGTCACTCAGCGTCTGCGGTTTCTGGTGGCGCTGCGGCCGGGTGTGATTTCACCGACGCAGGCCGCCCGTCAGGCCGCCACCCTGGATCGCCTCTCTAACGGGCGGGCGCTGTTCAACCTGGTGACCGGCGGCGATCCGGAAGAGCTGGCGGGCGACGGGGTGTTTCTCGATCACCGCGAGCGTTACGCGGAATCCGCCGAGTTTACCCGCGTCTGGCGTCGGGTTCTTGAGGGGGAAACCGTCGATTATGAAGGCAGGCATGTGCACGTTCGCGGGGCGCGGCTGATGTTTAAACCGGTCCAGCAGCCTCGTCCGCCGCTCTGGTTTGGCGGCTCCTCGGAACCGGCGCAGGATCTGGCCGCCGAGCAGGTTGATGTCTACCTCACCTGGGGCGAGCCGCCTGCGCAGGTTAAAGAGAAGATTGAGCAGGTGCGCGCGAAAGCGGCCGCTCAGGGCCGGACGGTGCGGTTCGGTATCCGTCTGCATGTAATTGTGCGTGAAACTAATGAAGAGGCCTGGCAGGCGGCTGACCGGCTGATTGCCAATGTGGATGACGCCACCATCGCAAAAGCGCAGGCGGCATTCCAGCGCGCCGATTCTGTCGGACAACGTCGCATGGCCGCGCTCCACGGGGGTCGCCGCGACAAGCTCGAAATCAGCCCGAACCTCTGGGCAGGTGTCGGTCTGGTGCGCAGCGGTGCCGGAACCGCACTGGTGGGTGATGGCCCGACCGTTGCCGCCCGGATCAAAGAGTATGAAGCGCTGGGTATCGAGACCTTTATTCTGTCAGGCTACCCGCATCTGGAAGAGGCTTATCGCGTCGGGGAACTCCTGTTCCCGCATCTCGACCTGCAGGTGCCGCTGGTCCCGCAGCCTCGCGTCGTTCAGGCGCACGGTGAAGCGGTAGCCAACGATTTTACCCCTGAGAAAAAAGTCGCCCGGGGCTGAGGAGAGCAGAATGGCCAGAACCCGAAAACGTCTTGCCGATACGCTGGTGCCGTGGCTGCTGCCTCTCCTGCTGATCGTGGTGTGGCAGATTGCCTCACAAACCGGCTGGTTATCAACCCGCATTCTGCCCGCGCCGGAGAAAATCGTGACCACTTTCTGGCGGCTGACCGTCAGCGGCGAACTGTGGCAGCACCTGGCTATCAGCAGCTGGCGGGCGCTGGTCGGTTTCGCTATCGGCGGCTCCATCGGTCTGATACTTGGACTGATTACCGGCACCTCAAAAACCGGTGAGCGTCTGCTCGATACCTCGGTTCAGATGCTGCGCAACGTGCCGCATCTGGCCCTGATCCCGCTGGTGATCCTCTGGTTCGGTATTGATGAGTCGGCCAAGATTTTCCTGGTGGCGCTGGGTACGCTCTTCCCTATCTACCTCAACACCTATCACGGCATCCGCAATATTGACCGCGGGCTGGTTGAGATGGCCCGCAGCTACGGTCTCTCCGGCTGGAGTCTGTTTATCCAGGTGATCCTGCCCGGCGCGCTGCCGAATATCATGGTCGGCGTGCGTTTCGCCCTCGGCCTGATGTGGCTGACGCTGATCGTCGCGGAGACCATTTCCGCCAACGCCGGCATCGGCTATCTGGCGATGAATGCGCGGGAATTTCTGCAGACGGATGTGGTGGTGGTCGCCATTATTCTCTACGCCCTGCTCGGTAAGCTGGCGGATGTCGCCGCGCTGCTGCTGGAGCGTGTCTGGCTGCGCTGGCACCCCGCTTATCAATTAAAGGAGGAGAACGCATGAGTCCGACTCTCTCACCGGCACGCCTCAACACCGGCACCCCGGTTGGCGTCAACGGCGTCAGCAAACAGTATGGCAACCGCACCATTCTCAATAAAATTGACCTGCATATCCCTTCCGGTCAGTTTGTGGCGGTCGTGGGCCGCAGCGGCTGTGGCAAAAGTACCCTGCTGCGCCTGCTGGCCGGGCTGGAGCACTGCTCCAGCGGTGAGCTGCTGGCGGGCAATGCACCGTTGCAGTCGGCGCGCGACGATACCCGTCTGATGTTCCAGGATGCGCGACTGCTGCCGTGGAAAAAAGTGATCGATAACGTCGGCCTGGGGCTGCGCGGACGCGAATGGCGCGGCGCGGCGCGGGATGCCCTGGCGGCAGTCGGACTTGCCGATCGGGCTGATGAGTGGCCTGCCGCGCTGTCGGGAGGCCAGAAACAGCGGGTTGCGCTGGCCCGGGCGCTGATCCATCGTCCCGGCCTGTTGCTGCTGGATGAGCCACTGGGGGCGCTGGATGCCCTGACCCGCATCGAAATGCAGGGACTGATTGAGTCGCTGTGGCAGCAGCATCACTTTACCGTGCTGCTGGTCACGCACGATGTCAGTGAGGCGGTTGTGATGGCGGATCGGGTGCTGTTGATTGAGGAGGGAAAGATCGGGCTGGATCTTCAGGTCGATTTGCCCAGGCCGCGGCGCCGGGGATCGGCACGACTCGCCGAGCTGGAAGCGGAGGTGCTGGATCGGGTGATGCAGCGTACAGATCGCACTCCACCGGTGCGGCTGGCGCAGCAGCGCTAAAAAAAGGCGGAGGCCGTCTCAGACGCTCCGCCTTTTTATTATCAGGCGTTCAGCGCCCGGGTGATTTTCTCGTAGAGATCGCCAGAGAGTTTATCCAGCGTCAGCAGTTCTTCCAGCGCCTCGCGCATCATCGCCTGACGCGTTTCGTCATAGCGTTTCAGGCGAATCAGCGGCTCAACCATCCGTGCCGCCACCTGCGGATTACGGGTGTTGAGATCAGTCAGCATCTCGACCAGGAACTTATAGCCGCTGCCATCTTTTGCATGGAAAGCAGCAGGGTTCGCGGAGGCAAAGGCACCCACCAGCGAGCGAACGCGGTTCGGGTTACTCATCGTGAAGGAGCGATGCGTCAGAAGCTGACGCACGTTGCGCATCACGTTGGCAGCCGGACTGGTCGCCTGCAGCACAAACCATTTGTCCATGACCAGACCATCCTGATGCCAGCGCTCATCATACGCCGCCAGCAGCGCATCGCGGCACGGCAGCTGCGCCGCCACAGCGGCAGAAAGAGCGGCCAGCGCATCAGTCATGTTGGTCGCCTGCTGATACTGCGCCTGCACCAGTTTGTCCGCCAGCTGCGCATCGCTGAAGGCGAGATAGGTCAGGCAGATATTTTTCAGGCTGCGCTGACCAATCGCCTCATGCTCCACCCGGTACTCGGGCTGCTGATTGGCGTTGTAAATCGCAAAGAATTCATCGGCCAGTTCGCGCGCCAGCGTACGCTGCAGCGCATCCCGCACCAGTGAGATGGCCTGCGGATCGATAACGTCAAACAGCTCGGCAATCTCATTTTCTGACGGCAGCGTCATGATCAGCGCGGTCAGTGCCGGGTCGCAGTCGGTATCAAGCAGCACTGCGCGGAATGCGTCGGCGACGTGCAGCGGCAGCGACAGATGCTGACCCTGCTGATAGCGGGCGACATTGAGGCGGATATAGGTAGCCAGCAGGCTCTGAGCCGCATCCCAGCGGGAGAAGTCGTTGCGGGCATGGCGCATCAGGAAGGTAAGCTGCGCGTCACTCCACTTATAGTCGAGCTTTACCGGCGCAGAGAATTCACGCAGCAGCGACGGCACCGGCTGGAAGTAGACGTTGTCGAAAATAAAGGTCTGGAACTCCTCGGTAACATTCAGCACATGATGCACCGGCTGCCCATTATGCTGCAGCGGGATCACCTTGCCTTCGCCATCATAGAGTTCGATATCCAGCGGAATGTGCAGCGGCAGCTTCTCTTTCTGGTCGGCGGTGGCTGGCGTGTGCTGGGTAACATGCAGAGTGTACTGTTCCAGCTCCGGATTATAGTCGTCACGGACCGTCAGGACCGGTGTACCCGACTGGCTGTACCAGCGGCGGAACTGCGACAGGTCGACGTTTGAAGCATCTTCCATCGCCTGAACAAAATCATCACAGGTTGCCGCGCTGCCGTCGTGGCGCTCAAAATAGAGCTGCATGCCTTTCTGGAAATTCTCCTCACCCAGCAGCGTGTGCATCATGCGGATCACTTCCGATCCCTTTTCATACACGGTCAGAGTGTAGAAGTTGTTCATTTCGATCACCTGATCCGGGCGGATCGGGTGCGCCATCGGGCTGGCATCTTCGGCGAACTGTGCACCACGAACGATGCGCACATTATCGATGCGGTTCACCGCGCGCGAACCCAGATCGGAGCTGAACTCCTGATCGCGGAAGACCGTCAGCCCCTCTTTCAGGCTGAGCTGGAACCAGTCGCGGCAGGTCACGCGGTTACCGGTCCAGTTATGGAAATATTCATGACCGATTACGGCTTCAATACCAAGATAATCTTTGTCGGTCGCGGTTTCAGCTTTGGCCAGCACATATTTGGCGTTAAAGACGTTGAGGCCTTTGTTTTCCATCGCCCCCATATTAAAGAAGTCCACTGCCACGATCATAAAGATGTCGAGGTCATACTCCAGACCGAAACGCTCCTCATCCCACTTCATGCTGTTTTTCAGCGAGGTCATTGCCCAGTCAGCGCGGTCGAGATTGCCGCGGTCAACGAAGATCTCCAGCGCCACATCACGGCCTGAGCGGGTGGTAAAGCTGTCGCGCAGCACATCGAAGTCGCCCGCCACCAGCGCAAAGAGATAGCAGGGTTTCGGGAACGGGTCCTGCCACTTCACCCAGTTGCGCCCCTGATCGTCCTGGCCGCCGTCGATCCGGTTACCGTTGGAGAGCAGGTAGGGATAGCGATTGCCGTCGGCATAAATGGTGGTAGTAAAACGCGCCAGCACATCCGGGCGATCGAGATACCAGGTAATATGACGGAAGCCTTCAGCTTCGCACTGGGTGCAGAGCGCCTCACCCGATTTGTACAGTCCTTCCAGCGCCGTGTTCTGATCCGGATGAATATCGTTGATGATTTTCAGGGTGAAGCTTTCCGGCAGCTGACTGATGACCAGCGCCCCCTCTTCTTCACGGAACGCTGTCCAGGGCTGCCCGTCGATTTCCAGCGCAATCAGCGTTAACGCCTCTCCGTCCAGGCGCAGCTCAGCCTGGCTGTCGCCCAGCCGTTTGACCTGGCTGATAGCCGTTACGCGGGTGGTCGACGCATCCAGTTCAAAGGTTAAATCGATGTCGGTGATGGTGTAATCAGGCGCACGGTAGTCGTGGCGATACTTGATTTGGGGCTGTTGCGTCATATTCCGTCTCGCGTTGTTATAAGTTTACCGGCAAAGTCTAAGCTTGTTACAACAAGCTTGCCACGCACAATGCAGCTAAAGGGTGAAATGTCTACAGTTTGTTAACAAAGGCACAGATTGGCCTCGACCCGCCGGACTGAAATATGCTGTGATCGGCGTCAGATAGTGAATTATACTTTTGCGTCTTTATGACTGTGTACAACACCGGGCTCTGCGCCACCGAACAGGATGCTGAAACGCGCCATGACAGGACATGCTTCCCCGATACTGACCTCGCTGCTGGATACGGACGCCTATAAGCTCCATATGCAGCAGGCCGTTTTCCACCGCTACCATGACGTAACGGTGACGGCGGAGTTTCGCTGCCGCGGCGACGAACTGCTGGGTCTCTACGCTGACGAAATTCGTGACGCGATAACCGCAATGCAAAATCTGGCGCTGACTGAAGATGAAGCGACCTGGTTGTCTCATCTTCCCTTCTTTCGCGAAGATTACCTGAGCTGGCTTCGCCAGTTCCGCTACAAACCGGAGCAGGTTGAGGTGCGCAATCACCACGGCAAGCTGGACCTTCGTATTCAGGGGCCGTGGCGTGAAGTGATACTGTGGGAGGTGCCGCTGCTGGCGCTGATCAGCGAGATTGTGCATCGTCATCGCACACCGCAGGTCACCACTCAGCAGGCGATTGATCACCTGCATCATAAGCTCAGCGACTTTAACGCGCAGGTGGCCGACCTCGACATGTCACGCTTCCGCCTGATGGATTTCGGCACCCGCCGTCGCTATTCACAGGATGTACAGCAGTCGATTGTCGCAACGCTGAAACAGGATTTCCCCTGGCTGATTGGTACCAGTAACTATGACCTGGCGCGCCGCCTGTCACTCACGCCAGTGGGCACCCAGGCGCACGAGTGGTTTCAGGCGTTCCAGCAGATCAGTCCCGTTCTGGCGAACAGCCAGCGGGCAGCACTGCAGGCGTGGCTGGATGAGTATGACGACCAGCTGGGTATTGCGCTGACCGACTGTATCGCCATGGATGCGTTCCTGCGCGACTTTGGCCCGGTGTTCGCCCGCCGTTATCAGGGTCTGCGCCACGATTCCGGCGATCCGGTTGAGTGGGGTGAGAAAGCGCTCGCCCACTATCAGAAGCTGGGTATCGATCCCTTAAGCAAAAATCTGGTCTTTTCTGACAATCTGAATCTCGACAAAGCGCTGGCGCTTTACCGCCATTTTGGTCAGCGAACGAATGTGGTTTTCGGTATCGGGACCCGCCTGACCTGCGATATCCCGGGCGTCACGCCACTGAATATCGTCATTAAACTGGTGCAGTGCAACGGTAAACCGGTGGCGAAACTCTCCGACAGCCCAGGTAAAACGATCTGTCAGGACAAAGCCTTTGTCAGAGCGCTGCGTAAAGCCTTTGACCTGCCGCTGGTGAAAAAAGCGAGTTAAATCCCCTCTTATCGGGGCGTCAATACGCCCCGCCTCTGCTGTAATAAATCTGTTTTCAGCCTGAATTTTGCTTGTTTCCTGAAGACTCGCAAGTAACATAGCAAAACCCCGGATGGGGCAACTTTTTTTACTCACTTCTTCTATATAGAGAGATATTTATGAGCGTAGTGCCTGTAGCGGACGTACTGCACGGTCGCGTCGCGGTTGACAGTGAAGTCACCGTACGTGGTTGGGTGCGTACCCGAAGAGATTCCAAAGCCGGTCTTTCCTTCATCGCCGTGTATGACGGCTCCTGCTTTAATCCCGTTCAGGCTGTCGTCAATAATTCTCTGAATAATTATCAGGATGAAGTGCTGCGTCTGACCACGGGCTGTTCGGTTATCGTCACCGGTAAAGTGGTGGCTTCGCCGGGCCAGGGCCAGGCGTTTGAGATTCAGGCGACCCATCTGGAAGTGGTCGGCTGGGTGGAAGATCCGGACAGCTACCCGATGGCGGCTAAGCGCCACAGCATTGAGTATCTGCGTGAAGTGGCTCACCTGCGTCCGCGCACCAACCTGATTGGCGCGGTTGCCCGCGTCCGCCATACTCTGGCGCAGGCGCTGCACCGTTTCTTCCATGAAAATGGCTATTTCTGGGTCTCCACCCCGCTGATCACCGCGTCAGACACCGAAGGCGCAGGCGAGATGTTCCGCGTTTCGACGCTGGATCTGGAAAACCTGCCGCGTGACGATCAGGGCAAAGTCGATTTCGCTGAAGATTTCTTTGGCAAAGAGGCGTTCCTGACCGTATCAGGTCAGCTGAACGGTGAAACCTATGCCAGCGCCCTGTCGAAGATTTACACCTTTGGTCCGACCTTCCGCGCCGAAAACTCTAACACCAGCCGTCACCTGGCGGAATTCTGGATGCTGGAGCCGGAGATTGCGTTTGCTTCGCTGGATGATGCCGCAGCACTGGCCGAAGCCATGCTGAAATATGTGTTCAACGCGGTGCTGGAAGAGCGAGCTGACGACATGGCCTTCTTTGCTGAGCGTGTCGATAAAGAGGCTGTTGAGCGCCTGCAGCGTTTCATCACCACCGATTTTGCTCAGGTCGACTACACCGATGCGATTGAGATCCTGAAGAACTGCGGTCAGACCTTCGAGAATCCGGTGTCCTGGGGTATTGACCTCTCCTCTGAACACGAGCGTTATCTGGCAGAGAAACACTTCAAAGCGCCAGTGGTTGTGAAAAACTACCCGAAAGATATTAAGGCGTTCTACATGCGCCTGAATGAAGATGGTAAAACCGTGGCGGCGATGGACGTTCTGGCTCCGGGCATTGGTGAGATCATCGGCGGTTCACAGCGTGAAGAGCGTCTGGATGTGCTGGATGCGCGTCTGGAAGAGATGGGGCTGAATAAAGAGGATTACTGGTGGTATCGTGACCTGCGTCGCTATGGCACCGTTCCGCATTCTGGCTTTGGTCTGGGCTTCGAACGTTTAATCGCCTATGTCACCGGCGTACAAAATGTCAGGGACGTTATCCCCTTCCCACGCACCCCACGCAATGCGAGTTTCTGACATTCGGCATTAAATATAAGAAAATCATATATATAAAGAGGTCGGCACTGCCGGCCTTTTTTTATTTTTGTAAATTTTGAGTTCTCTCACAAAGTTCCGTCTTTTTTACATTTTGTAATACATATTTTCCTTTAGAAACCAGATTACGAGTTTAGTAGCATTTTCGCGCTAGAATTACGGCGGGGGGGATGGAAAGATGCGTGCAGACACAGGAAGACACCAAACTTCGTTGAGGGTTCTGTAAAGATTTCCTTACGGCAGTGGCAGGTGTACAAATAACTCCAATGAGGGTAATGAATAATGATGAAGCGCAATATTCTGGCAGTGGTTATCCCTGCTCTGTTAGCCGCCGGCGCAGCCAATGCTGCAGAAATCTATAACAAAGACGGCAACAAACTGGACCTGTACGGTAAAGCTGTTGGTCTGCATTACTTCTCTGATGACGATAGCAACAACGGCGACAATTCTTATGTTCGCTTTGGCTTTAAGGGTGAAACTCAGATTAATGACCAGCTGACCGGTTACGGCCAGTGGGAATACAACATTCAGGCGAACAACTCTGAAGGTTCAGACGCACAGGACGGCAACAAGACCCGTCTGGGCTTTGCCGGTCTGAAATTCGGTGACGCGGGCTCAATCGACTACGGCCGTAACTACGGTGTGGTTTACGATGCAATCGGCTGGACCGATATGCTGCCAGAGTTCGGTGGCGACTCCGGATACTCAGATAACTTCATGAACGGTCGTAGCACCGGTTTGCTGACCTACCGCAATACCAACTTCTTTGGCCTGGTAGATGGCTGGGACTTTGCTGCTCAGTATCAGGGTAAAAATGATCGTGCTGACATTCGTCGTGCTAATGGTGATGGCTATGGTGTGTCAACAACCTACGTTTCACCTATCGGTGTAGGCTTCGCAGCAGCTTATAGCAGCAGCGACCGTACCAATGCACAGGCAGCGGGCACTGTTCGTAATACTGACACTGATACCAACGTAGCTACTGGTATTGGCGAAGGTAAGCGTGCTGAAAACTGGGCAACTGCTCTGAAATATGATGCTAACAATGTTTACTTAGCTGCAATGTATGGTGAGACCCGCAACTCTACACCTATCAACTCAGGTGACTTTACAGCGTTCGCAAATAAAGCTCAGAACATTGAGCTGGTAGCACAGTATCAGTTCGACTTCGGTCTGCGTCCATCCCTCGCCTACGTTCAGTCTAAAGGCAAGGACATCGAAGGCGTGGGCGATGCTGACCTGGTTAAATACATCGATGTTGGCGCGACTTACTACTTCAACAAAAACATGTCTACCTATGTTGATTACAAAATCAACCAGCTGGATGACAACAACCCACTCGGTATCAATACAGACGACGTGGTGGGTGTAGGCCTGGTTTACCAGTTCTAATCCTGCTTTAAACATGTTGAAAAACGGGGCCACGGCCCCGTTTTTTTATGGCTGTTAATTACAACCTCTGCGCTGCTTAACTCCCTCCCGCCCCACGTTAACGTCTTTATCTCCCCGTCGCGCAATCCGTACCGCAAAATAGAGGATTTTGATTCGCAAACGGTTGGCATTTGCCTGGCCGGACGTTAACCTGAGAGCCCTCTTGCAAACGTTCACGCTAATGGACCTGACACATGTTTGAATCGATCTCTGCTGCACCCGCCGATCCTATTCTCGGGCTCGCCGATCTGTTTCGTGCTGATGACCGCCCTGAAAAAATCAATCTGGGTATCGGCGTCTATAAAGACGAAACCGGCAAGACCCCGGTGCTGACCAGTGTTAAAAAGGCTGAGCAGTATCTGCTGGAAAACGAAACCACCAAAAACTATCTCAGCATTGATGGTCTGGCGGATTTCGCGCGCTGCACGCAGGCCCTGCTGTTCGGCAATGATAGTCCACTGATTAGCGCGCGCCGCGCACGTACGGCACAGACGCCAGGTGGCACAGGCGCGCTGCGCATTGCGGCAGATTTTCTGGCCACGCAGACGGCGGTGAAACGGGTCTGGATCAGCAACCCCAGCTGGCCGAATCATAAAAATGTGTTCAATGCTGCCGGTCTTGAGGTGTGTGAATATCACTATTATGACGCGGCAAACCACATGCTTGATTTTGAGGGAATGCTGGCGTCGCTGAGTCAGGTTCAGCCTGGCGACGTGGTACTTTTCCACGGCTGCTGCCATAACCCGACCGGTATCGATCCGACAGCGGAGCAGTGGCAGAAGCTGGCAGAGATCTCACAGGCGAATGGCTGGCTGCCGCTGTTCGACTTCGCTTACCAGGGCTTTGCCCGTGGTCTGGACGAAGATGCCGAAGGCCTGCGTATTTTCGCCGCGTCACATCAGGAGCTGATCGTCGCCAGCTCATACTCGAAGAATTTTGGTCTCTACAATGAGCGCGTGGGGGCCATCACGCTGGTAGCGGCCGACGCCGGCGTAGCAGAAACCGCATTCAGTCAGGTGAAATACACCATTCGTGCCAACTACTCCAATCCCCCGGCGCATGGTGCGGCCGTCGTCGCGACGATTCTGAGTAACGACGCGCTGCGGACGATCTGGGAGCAGGAGCTGTCGGACATGCGTCAGCGCATTCAGCGTATGCGGCAGCTGTTTGTTAACACGCTGGCAGAGAAAGGTGCGCAGCGTGACTTCAGCTTTATCATTAAGCAAAACGGCATGTTCTCATTCAGCGGCTTAACCAAAGAGCAGGTTATTCGCCTGCGTGAAGAGTTCGCTGTGTATGCCGTTAACTCTGGCCGCGTGAATGTGGCCGGAATGACGCCGGACAACATGTCGGCGCTGTGCGAAGCGATTGTCGCGGTGCTCTGAGGCAGGCGATAAAACAAAAATGGGCCTGAGGGCCCATTTTTTATGGCAGGAAAAGGTCTGATTTACTGCAGGAAAGGATTGCTGATGCGCTCCTGTCCCAGTGTGGAGATCGGGCCGTGACCGGGCAGAAAAGTCACATCATCGCCCAGCGGCAGTAATTTAGTGTGAATCGCCTTAATTAACTGCTGATGATCGCCCTGCGGGAAGTCTGTTCGTCCCACGCCGCCATTAAAAATCACATCACCTGAAATCAGCAGCTTTCCGGGACGGTCAAAGAACACCACATGACCAGGTGAATGGCCCGGGCAGTGCAGGACCTCCAGCGTAGTCAGCCCGACCTGCACACTCTCCCCCTCCTCCAGCCAGCGATCCGGCGTAAAAGGGGCGCACTCTTCCAGTCCGAACATCCGGCTCTGCGTGGGCAGCGCCTCCAGCCAGAAAGCATCCCGCTTTTGTGGCCCGACAATAGGGATCTGATAGTAAGCCGCCAGTTCGACCGCGGCTCCGACATGATCGAGATGCCCATGGGTCAGCAGAATCTGAGCGGGTTTGAGTCTGAGCTGTTCCAGCGTTTGTTTAATCAGGTCAGCATCGCCGCCTGGATCGACCAGAGCCGCTTCACGGGTGGTATCGCACCAGATAACGGAACAGTTCTGGGCAAAGGCTGTAACAGGAATAGTGTGGTAGTTCATAACGCTCCATGACCGGCTCACGCAGCGTCGCCGGTGTCGTTACCAGTGCCTGATCGGACCGGTATCAATATGTACAAAGTTACTGCGGGGATAATATCCTACACCACCCGCACGCAGAGATAACGCCGCTTTGCGTACATTGGCTAATGAAACGCCTTCAATATGGAAATCCATCGCCTGACCTTTGGTGTGATAGCTATGCTTCGCGACTCCCGGACCGCTCTCACGTAACATATTGTTGGTCGCCAGTGAACGGTAGCCCGAGACCAGCTGGACAGGTTTGCGCGTACCGAGCAGTGCCTGCAGGCGGAAAATCTGATCGAAGAGGTGCGGATCAATGCTTTTCACTTTATTGGCGCGGTAGTCACGGAAAAAGTGATTTAATCGTGTCAACTCATCCTTGTCGTAACTCTTACCATTAAAAAATTCAGTTTTAAGGGTTTCACCGGTGTGAAGATTGTTAAGCATCAATACACGCGGGCGAGACGTTGAAAGCGAGGCCCTTGCAGAAGCGGGCAATAATGCCAGTCCGGCGGCGGCACTACCGCAAAGCAGCAGGTTGCGACGAAAAGAATCAATAGTAGACATGTAGCGGTTTACCTGAGAGTGAAGCCATAGAAATGTGCAAAAAGCGCACAGGCCGAACCATAACTTTCTCTCAGGTAAGCGTCAACCCATCTGGGGCGTGTTTGAGAGGCGATTCCCGAAGGAATCGCTCTCAGAGGATATTTCTTACGGTGCCAGGTGCGCCGCTAACGATTTAAAATCAATCACTAGAGCAGTAACTGTTTCGCCCGGCTCAGTGCCTGACTGCCCGAACGGGCGGTGTCATCATAATTGTAAATATCTGTTCGGAACTGCGGCTTGCCATCATCAGCAACCCAGGCAGTAAGGTAATAGAGATTGACCGGGATGCGATGGCGAATCGGCACATAACGGGTATCCCCCTCTTTCAGGGTGCTGGAAATACGGGAGTCGTTCCAGCCTGCATCCTGCAGTAACAACCCGGCCAGTTCTGATGCCTTATTCACACGCACGCAGCCTGAGCTGAGCGCACGAATATCACGCTGAAACAGGTTATGGTTTGGCGTGTCATGCAGATAGATGGCATCTGAACTAGGCATGTTGAATTTGTATCGGCCCAGCGCATTCGTCTGACCCGGAGCCTGAATCATCCGGTAAGGGAAGGATGCAGCGGAAACCATGCGCCAGTCGATCATGCTGGGATCGATCACTTCAGCGTCAGCACTCCAGCCCGACAGCAGGGTATAACCATGCTTGTAGAGATAGGTGGGGTCCTGTTTCACTTTAGGGATGATATCTTTGCGCACCAGCGTCGTCGGCACATTCCACGGCGGATTGAGCACCACATTATTGAGCGCGCTGCGCATCAGTGGTGTTTTACGATCGGGACGCCCGACAATGACCCGGGAAGAGAGGATCTTGTTGCCGTTGTTGTAGTAGATCAGCGAGTAGTTGGCGATGTTGACCATAATGCCGTTGTGCATATCATCCGGCAGCAGGCGCAGCCGCTGAATATTCAGCGCCAGTAACGAAGCGCGCATCTGGGGTGAGACGTTCAGCCACTGCCGCGTTCTGGCACCGATAGCGCCATCACCATCCAGTCCCTGCCACTGCTGAAAACGTTTAACCGCCGCCACCAGCGTCTCGTCATAGACATTGGCAGTGTTGCCTTCCAGCGTCTGGCTCTGAACGTTACCGGGTGACTGCGGCGATGGCGCAGGCAGATCGTTGACAGGGGTGGCGGAAGGACTCACTGCCACTGGCTGATCGCTGTGGGTTACCGGCGAAGGAGCGACCGGCACGGCATCATCATCCGGAGCCGGTGCGTTGCTCTGTGCGGTCAGCATGCCGCTGCGCTGCAGAATTTCACGCAGTGCGGGCACATCGTCACTGACCTGCCCAGGACGCAGCGTTTCGCTGTTCTTCAGCTGCGGCCAGGGTTGTTTATCACTGAGCAGCGCTTTCAGCGCAGCGTGCATCGGCTGATACTGAGGATGCTGCGGCTGCAGGGAAGCAACAAACGTACTGCTCGCGCCCGCATTGACCGCATTCTGCCACTGATTTACCACGGCCACCGACGGCTGTGTCAGCCTGTAGGGAACATTACTGTAGAGCCAGGTTTCGCCCTGCGTCGGCACGTTAGAGACAAACTGCAGGTAGCCCAGCATGGCGTCGGAGAGGGTCACGTCACGGGCAAAGCCAGTGATAGCCGGGTTAGTCAGACGGTCAACCCAGCGCGTGAACTGCGGCTGGACGCCAGAGAGCGCCACCTCAGCCAGCTGCTGCTGAAACTTCTGAACCGCCTGCTGATCCTGCCAGAGCGGCTGCATGTGGCGGGACGCATACAGCGTCGCCAGCGGCGCGAGGTAAAATGGCTGATCGGTGCTGGAAAACGCCTGGCGGATACGTTGCTGACTGTCGGAAACCGAAACTGACGCGTGAGCGGTGCCGGGCATCGCGGCGATAACAGCGGCCTGTGGTAGCGTAAATGGAACAACCGTTAGCGCCAGCGCTAACAATGATATAACACGATGATGATTAACCTTTTTTGCCAGCAACATCCCTGCCCCCTTATCTTCTTAACTGCGCAGCGTTCCCTGTATCCGCTGCGATCGGGCTGTGACTCATTATGTTGAGTATACAAACAAAAACGGCATTTGCCTCATGCGACAAATGCCGTTTCCAGATTAACCAATGGTTCGGTTTTTGACTACGTCTCAGCCTGAGATTTTTCAGTGGTCAGATCGGGCAGAGCGGCCTCCCCGCTCCCGGCGCGAGTGGGCACCGGATCGGCCGCAAATCCACGCAGGCCGACGACATGGACGTGCTCGGTGTTGTTAAACACCTTACGCACCAGTTTGTAGGTCGTGCCTTTCTCCGGGCTGATGTTCTCCGGCGCAGCAATCACCAGCTGCATCTCCAGACGTTCACACAGCTCAAACAGCGTGGCGATAGAGCGGGCATCCAGACGGGCCGCCTCATCCAGGAACAGCAGGCGGCAAGGTGAGATATCCTTGCCACGCAGACGGCGGGACTCCTCTTCCCAGCTCTGCACGACCATCACCAGAATCGACATCCCGGTGCCGATCGCTTCGCCGGTTGAGAGCGCGCCACTTTCTGCACGCAGCCAGCCATCCGAACCGCGGTTAACTTCGACCTCCATCTCCAGATAGTTGCGGTAGTCCAGCAGCTCCTCACCGATAGTCTGCGGGGTACGCTGACCCATATCGATATGCGGGTTCAGACGCTGATAGAGCTTCGCCAGCGCCTCTGAGAAGGTCAGACGGTTACTGTTGAAGAGGTCCTGATGCTGTTCATGCTCTTCTGACAGTGTATCCAGCAGCATGGCATGGGTTTCACGAACGTTAACGTTGAGACGTACGCTGCGCACCTGACCAAAGCTGACGGTCTGCAGGCCCTGATTCAGCTGACGGATACGGTTCTGTTCACGCTGGATGGTTTTACGGATGATGTTCGCCGCACTGCGAGAACTGATGGCCAGCATCTGCTCACGCGCGGTCAGCTCTTCCGTCAGGCGATTCAGCTCAATCTCCATCTGCTCAATTGCTTCCACCGGATCGTCAGTCCGGATAATGTCCTGACGAATACGCTCACGCAGATGCTGATAAACGGCGATAAAGAACTGAATTTTACGTTCCGGACGTTTCGGATCTTCCGATAGCCGCAGCACGTCGCGCAGATGTTCATTGTCCGCCACTGCCAGACGCAGCGCACCCAGCGCCTTATCCGACATCGAACGCAGTTCATCACCACTCATGTAGGCGAGTTCACGACGATGCAGACGGCGCTCCACGCCATTCTCTTTGACCAGACGCAGCACCGTGCACCAGCCCGCTTTCGCGCTGACCACCTGTTCACGCACCTGATGATACTGGCGCTCCAGCTGGCGCAGTCGCTTCTGCAGGTTATCCATCTCCGCTTCGCAGAAGGTCAGCTGTTTCTCCAGCTGATTCCGGCGTGCGCGGTTGTGGCTCAGTGCGGTATAAAGCTCATCGCGACGCGCCCGCGCCCGCGCTTCTGCGCTGCTGTCCGCATGGACGCCAATCGTCTGCATCTCCTGCTGCAGCTCTTTCAGCATGTCGCGCTTGGCATCCCAGGCGCTTTTCAGCGAGGCCAGCAGCTGAGCATATTGGGTCAGCTGTGCCTGATGTTCACGCAGACGTTCACGGCAGCGGCTGCGCTCGCCTTCAGCCTGCTCCAGGCGCTGACGCAGCTTGTCGCTGAGGTCATTGTTGCCACTGAGCATGCTGGCTGAATCGTCATAACTGAAGTGAGCACGACGCTGCACCACTTCAGTCAGGGCAAATGCCTGCTGACGGGCGTTGCGCTGCTGCTGCTGCGCCTGCTGATAGTCGGCCTGCAGCTGTTCGTGCTGTTCCGGGTCGCTCTGCAGAACCGCGATGATCGGTTCCAGTTTTGCCAGCTTAGCGCCATGCTGATGCAGGAAGCGCGCCGCATCCTGAGCGGCATCAACCTGCTCACGAATCTCTTCGCAGCGATCGGCCAGGGTATCATCCAGCAGCAGATTAACGCGCGGCAGCAGGCGGTTTAACTGCGATACGCCCTCTTTCGCCAGCTCATACTGCTGACGCTGCTGCTGATTGTTACTTTCATGCTGATTCAGCGCCCGCTCCAGCTCCCCGCGGCGCGCGCCCAGCTGACGGATCTGCGCTTCCGGGTCGGCATCAAAGGCGACGGCCAGATGACTGCCGATAAAGCGACTGAAGGACTGATGCAGACGCTGCGTTTTCTGCACATCGAACGACAGGGTCGCGTAGCGTTCCGCCAGCTTGTCGCGCTCCAGATGCAGCAGCTCAAGCTGGTTTTCACGCGCCGCGCGGCCAAACAGCGGTATTTTCGGGAAGCGGGAGTAGCGCCACTGACGCTCAGCCACTTTTACCACGACCGCATTCTGCAGCTCATCAACACTGAAGACGCTGTCGTCGAATGACTGCGGATCGCCCTCGATCAGATAGAGATCTTCCGGGCACTCTTCCAGTCCGTCCAGTAACTCGCGCACCCGTGAAAGATCAGGTACAACGATCGCATGACGTGACGGGCCATAGAGCGCCGAGAAGTACGGCGCATCGTCCAGGGTCACATCATCGTAAATCTCTGACAGCAGCACGCCGCCAAAACGTTCTGCCAGCTGGGTCAGACGCGCATCCTCAGCACCGCCCGGCTGACTGAGCCGTTCAATCTGCTGCTCGATGTCGCGTTTACGTGCTGCCACTTCGTCGCGCTCGACGGTAGTTTCACGCTCCTGTTCCAGCAGCTGCTGCATGTACTCGGTGACATCCTGGCTGCTGTTCAGCGCCTGGCCGGTCTGTTCGCTGAGCTGCGTCAGGATCTCCTGGGCGGCGAGCCAGTGCGGCGCGCGCGCCGTCAGGCCTGTAATACGTTCACGCAGCTGTTCGAGCTCCTGGCGCATCTTCATGCGCTGCTCACCCGCGTCAGCCACGCTGCTGTTCAGCTGTTCGATCTGCGCTTCCAGCTCCTGCTGCAGGCCAGCCAGCGCATCCGCGTCGTAGTGCTGCCCCTGACGCTTGCAGAACTCGGCCAGCAGACGCTCAGCCTCATGCTGCTCGCGCAGCCGCTGTTCCAGTTCATTTAGACGCAGACGCAGCGAGGAGAGCTGTTCGGCGTGATGGCGCTGATTGCTGGCATCCCGCAGCAGTTCGCGGCCGGTTTGCCAGGCATCCTGACGACTCACCTCACCGGCGATGCTGGTCACCAGCGCCAGCGCCTGTTCAAACTGACTGTGCGCCGCTTCCGCCACGCTCAGCTTCTGCTCAAGACGCAGCAGGTGCTCTGTCGCCTCCTCCTCTTTAGCCTGGAAGCTCTCCTGCCATTCGGCTGCATTGTCGATGCTCAGGTCGGGCAACTGACAAAGGGTACGGGCGCGCTCCAGTGCCTGCAGTGCCTGCTGATACTGAATGGCGCGGGTTTGCTGCACGTCGAGCGCCTGCTGGAAATCGGCCAGCTGACTTTTCAGCTCATCCACTTCCAGCTCAGCCGCTTCAGCCCGCGCTTCGTTCTCTTCCTGAATCTCACGCGCTTCGGCCACCACTTCGGTCTGCTCTTCCAGCCGCAGCGTCAGGTCTTCGATATCGGCATCGTAGCGTTCAATCTTCTCCTGCTGACGCATCGCCGTCTGCACAAGGTTAAGGTGATCGCTGGCGGACTGATAATCGACTTCGAGATCGTTTTCGGCGCCGCTGTGCTCAGCCAGTTCGCGCGCCATTTCAACATGACGATACTGCTCGGTGGCGAGTTGCTTGCGGCTGCTGAACAGTTCATTACGCAGCTGTAATGCGCTGTCGAGATGAACCCGACGCTCGTTAGCATGGCGCATGTAGTCAGCCGAAACGTAGCTGGTCGCCTCAGAGATCAGGTGTTTAAACAGATCGCGATCGGACTGAGTTACGCGGATTGCCTCCAGCGTCATGCGGTTCTCGCGCAGTGCGGCTTCCATATCCTGGAAGGCTTTGCGCACGCCGCTGTTTTCAGGCAGCAGGTAATCACGCAGCGATCGGGTAATCGCACTGGAGATACCGCCGTAGAGCGAGGCTTCGATCAGGCGATAAAACTTGCTGCGATCGCTGGCGGAGCGCAGACGACGCGGCACCACACCCAGATCAAACATCATGGCGTGATAGTCAGTGACCGAGTTATAGGCGCGGAACTGTACCCCTTCCTGCGCCTCAACCCGCTCTTTCACCTCATTCAGCGGCAACACGCGCGCCTGACGGCTGTTCAGCACTTCAGTCAGCATGTCGGTCGGATTGGTGTCGGCAGGCAGACCGTGGATACTGAACGGCTTGATGTCCACCTTTTTATCCCGACCGGCGACCTGTTGCAGGCGAACACCCACCACCACACGCTGGTGGCGTGAGTTCACCACATCCAGCATGGAGTAGCAGACGCCGGCGCGCAGTTTGCCGTGCAGGCCTTTATCGCGCGCCCCGGAGGTCGCACCCGCTTCGGTGGTATTACGGAAGTGCAGCAGTGTCAGATCGGGGATCAGCGCGGTGACAAAAGCCGCCATCGTGGTGGACTTACCGGCCCCGTTACCGCCTGACAGCGTGGTAACTAATTCATCAAGATCAAAGGTGCGGGCAAAAAAGCCGTTCCAGTTGATCAGCGTAAGCGAACGAAACTTTCCGCGCTCAATCATGCCTGTTCTTCCTCTGCGTTCTCACTCGCGTCGCTCTCCTGCCCGTCACCTTCATCGGTGTCAACCGGTGCAGTGGCGTTTTCCAGTAGCATCGCTTCACCGTCACGAATCAGACGAAGCTGCGCTTCACGGGCATCATCTCCGCCGCGCACGTCGGCGCCAAAGCGGAACACCGATTCCGTGATGCGGAATTTGCTGCTGTCGTTGCCGAAAAACCACACCATGCCAAGACGGCGCAGTCGGCTCAGTGAGGCGCGCACTTTCTCCTGCAGCTTGGTGCGGTCCAGATCCGACCCGGTTGAACGCTGATTCACCAGCTTCAGCAGCCGGTTCTCGTCCGCCAGCGAGAGCAGTTCATCGTAGAGCTCCTGCTGGGTGAAAATCCCTTCATTGGCCAGCCGTTCCGGGCTGAGATAGAGATAGCAGAGAATTTTCCCGACCATCATATCCAGCTCAGAGAGTACCGAGCGCGGGATCAGCGTGGTTGAGCGCGGACGCAGATAGAAGAAACCTTCCGGCGCACGGATTAACTCCACGTGATAGCGGCTGTAAAACTCTTCGAGAAACGACTGGTAGTCCATCAGAAAAGCGTGGTTATCCAGCTCTTCAATACCGATGTGGCGTCCCGCGCGTAACTGGCTGTCCAGCGCGGGGAAAATCGGGTTGGCCAGTGCCTGTGCCAGCTTAACCGGCATCACTTGTTCAATATTTGTCGATGACATGTGCCTGCACCTTGGCTCCGTAATCATTGATGGCTTGCCATTCCACAGGCAAGCCGGCTAAATCGGCTTCCGCTACGCCAAGACGCACCGCCTGGTCCACCACAATGCGCGCCAGATCGAAATGACGGGCGCGGGGATACTGGGCCAGGTAGTCGCGCATTACTGACGCGAGGTTGAGCGGTTTTTGTTGCAACTTGTAGACCTGCAGCGCTTCTTCAATCATGGCTGCCAGCTGTTCGCGGATTTCGTTGATCTCTTCGTACTCCATCTCCGGCGGCAGTTCGCCCATGACTTCGTCGTTACGCAGCGTCAGGGCCTCATCGCGCATGTCATAGAGACGGTCGGCGTTGGCATAGGTCAGCGCCCACGGCGCGTCGAAATAATTCTGAACCGATACCCGCAGACGCTGCGCAAAGACGCGGTTTTTATCCATGTCGATGGCAGTACGAATAAATTTATGGACGTGGCGGTCGTAGCCGATCCAGAGGTCAATCGCCTGCTGGCCCCAGCTGGTGATTCGGTCAAGTTTGCTCTGCAGATCAAACACCAGCTTGTCGACAAACCCGAGATCCGGGCTGTTCAGCGTGGCATCCTGAATGCGTAACAGGTTTTCCTGCAGCTTGTCACCCGCGGCTTCGAGCGTATCCTGCAGTTCGCGCAGGGTTCCCGAGGTCTCTGAAAGCAGCATTTCGCAGCTGGAGATCGCCGCGCGCCAGTCTTTGTTCAGTAGCTCGGCGATATCGTTTTTGACCGCCTGCTGCTGCTCATCCATCAGACGCTGGGTCATATCGATGCTGTCGAATATCTCTGCCACCGAATATTTCAGCGGCGCGAAAACATTACGGTGCCAGTGAAACTCATCGCCATTTTCCTGGGCGGCATCGGCGGCCCGCTTCAGCTCACTGGCCACAATGGAGAGCTGCATCGACAGGCGCAGGGTCGAAAACTCCCGCTGACGGATGTAGTAGTCGGTGATACCGATCGCCAGCGGCGTCAGGCGATAGATGGCGTTGCCTTCGGTAAGCTCGCTGGTAAAGCGGTTGAGCAGGCGCTGTCGCACCATGTCATTGATGGCGTTATTGGCGCGAACCAGCACGGTTTCATGGGTTTGTTCAAACGCTTTACTGACGTGACGGAAAGCATCAATCAGATCGCCTTCGCTCATTTCGCCGTCCATCCGCTCCCCGTTGAGGGTGGCGATAGCCAGCAAAAAGGCCAGCCGTTCCACTGGCAGCGCAAGGGAAAAGTCATTTTTGCGCGCCCAGGATACCAGTTCAGGTACCGTCTGGGAAAATTCACTCATAATTCGTCCTTCTGCCCGGGTTTACGCGCGGTCACGTGGATGTAACGCCCTAAGCTTAAAAAGGGTTCCTGACGGCAGTAACGCCGCTCCATCTCAATAATTTCGTCGTCGCTTTTGGGCTCGCCCTTAGGCGGTTTCATGTAGTCGCTGAAAACCCGGATACCGGCACGCCGCTCAATCACAAAGCCACAGGCCTCCAGCCAGCGATAAACCTGATCGGGATCGCGGGGATAGTCAGGCGATAGCGTGCGCTTTTTGCGTTTGGTCAGGTTGGTACGCAGATAGCCAAAGTTGCCCAGCGTTAAGGTGCGCAGTGTCAGGCCGTGCAGATTGTAAAACATCAGTGACATGACCCCACCCGGACGCAGCACATCATACAACGCTTTCAGCACCGCCTCCGGTTCGGCGACCCACTCAAGCACAGCGTGGAACAATACCAGATCCACCGGCTTATCCAAATGTTCACCCACCTGCTGGGCGCTAATTTGTCTGAATTGCATGTTGTGGCTCACACCCTGCGCCGTGGCATTTTCTTCCGCCCGGCGCAGCATCTCACCGGAGAGATCGCACAGCAGCACCTGATGGCCCTGTGCCGCCAGACCGCTGGAGACCTGGCCGATTCCGCCACCCGCATCCAGCACGGAGAGCGGATGTGGCGACAGGCCTGGCAGGATCATCGCCAGCTCATCATGGAGAATGGCCTGGCGTATCCGTCCTTTGGTGGTGCCGTAAATATTTTGCGAAAATTTATCCGCGAGATCGTCAAAGTTACGATCCTGCATGGCATGCGCTCCGGTATGCTGCGGTAAGACTTGTGCTATTTTGTCACAGGCACCAGAAGAATGAACCTTTCATCCCCATCTTCCCTTCCGGGTGCTCTATTTTCGGACAACAGGACGCGTTTTTGATGTTATTTACCCTGAAAAAAGTGACTGGCGGGCTGCTTTTACCCCTGCCGTTTCTGCTTTTGCTGATGGCATTGGGCATTTTACTGCTTTGGCTGACTGACTGGCAGAAAAGCGGTAAAACCGTGATCTCTGTCAGCTGGCTGTTACTGCTGCTTCTGAGTCTGCAACCGCTGGCCGATCGCCTGCTGTTGCCGCTGGATAGCCGTTATCCGACCTGGAACGGCAGCCGTGAGGTGGATTACATCGTCGTGCTGGGCGGAGGCTACACGTTCAATCCGGCGTGGGCGCCGAGCTCAAACCTGCTGAACAACAGCCTGCCGCGCGTGGCAGAAGGGGTTCGTCAGTGGCAACGCAATCCGCAATCGACCCTGATTTTCACCGGCGCCGCAGGCGGCACCAATCCGAAGAGCAGCGCCTGGGTCGCGGCACAGGTAGCCGAAAGTTTGGGTGTTCCCCCGGCACATATTCAGCTTCTCGATCAGCCGCGCGATACGGCGGATGAGGCGCAGGCAGTGAAAGGCGTGGTGGGTGAACATCCATTCCTGCTGGTCACATCCGCGAATCATATGCCGCGAGCAATACGTTTTTTCCACGCGGTCGGATTGCAGCCGATTGCCGCACCCGCCAACCAGCTGGCAATTACCTCACCGCTGAATGGATGGGAGCGGGCGATACCCTCCTCGATCTGGCTGAGTCACAGCGAACGGGCGGTGTATGAAACGCTTGGCGCACTATTACAGAGGCTGAAAGGCGAGAAACCGGACTCAGCCGAGCCAGGGAAGTAGCTGCGCGCAGGCATGGTCAAAACGGGGACGATTAAAGGTGCCGGTCTGGATCAGCTGGTCGACACAGTCCCACACCTGATAAACCCACCGACGCCAGACAAAGCCTTCTGAAACCGGTGCCCGCTGCAGATAGCTGTGCAGCAGCGCGGTTTCAGCCGGAGAGTCATCCAGATGGATGAGATCAATCTCACGCGGTGCCCAGAGGAGCGGGCCGGGCTGGGTCATCGCGATTAGCTGATCGCTGCGGCTGTTTTTCAGCATGCTTTGCAGCCGGACGTTGCCATGCACCATTACGCAGGGATCGTCAAAGCCGCGGAACAGATGCGCCAGTCGCGCCCGGCAGCGAAACAGAATCTGGCGATCTTCGAGCGTCAAAGCCGGTGGTCGCAGATAATTCAGCGTCGCCCACAGCACCTCAGCCCGCTGAGCATACCAGGCGGGCCAGCAATTCTGCTGAGTGCTGTCCACCGTACCCACCAGCCCATGGCTGTCGAGCCGATGCCAGGCAAGCAGCCCCTCGACTACCTGCTCACAAAACTGCTGCCAGCGCTGAGCATCCCGCGCCGGGGCCTCCGCCGTCACGCCATTGAGTCGCGCCAGCAGAAGCATTTCATGAACCGGAGGACGCTGGCTCATCACCAGACCATACACGGCTGGCACCGCAATCCGTCCGGCCTGACCGAGCAACGTCAGCTTTTTCGCTTCTATCGCTGCCCGGCCCTGATGACGAAAATATTTTGCCACGACCGGCATAGGGAGGCCTTCCCGATCGTATAACGCATAAAGTCGGGTGGGCGGCTGTTCGCTGATGATTTCGAGGCGGCTGATCGTTTCCCCCAGCGCCAGCGTGAGTTCCGATTTAAGCTCTTCCATGCGGCATCCTCCTCAGATGAGTATCACAATATCCTGAAGGAAGTGTTGGCGATAAGTTTAGTGGCGGATCAATAAGGTTGTGCGGAAACGGGGAGACAGGCTCCCCGATAATCAGGCCTGCATGGCCTCGCGGACACGTTGCAGATCGTCTGGCGTGTCTACCCCCACGCTGGGAATAGTTTGCGCAACAGCAACATGAATTTTCTCGCCGTACCATAACACCCGCAGCTGTTCGAGCAGCTCAATCTGTTCCAGCGGACAAGGTGCCCAGGCAACATAGCGGCGGATAAAACCGGCACGATAGGCGTAAATACCAATGTGGCGCAGCAGCGTGTCACCAATCTGGTCGCGTGACGCAGCATAGCGTTCACGATCCCAGGGGATAGTCGCCCGTGAAAAATAGAGCGCGTAACCCTGCGCATCCATAACCACTTTTACCGCATTGGGATTAAACGCTTCCTCCGCATCCGTGATGGGTACGGCCAGCGTCGCCATGCCCGCGGCCGACCCCGCCAGATTATTCGCCACCTGACGCACAATCTCTGCCGGAATCATCGGTTCGTCGCCCTGCACGTTGACGATGATTTCATCATCAGCAAACTGATACTTTTCGATCACTTCCGCCAGCCGCTCTGTGCCGGACTGGTGATCGGCGCGCGTCATGCAGACTTCGCCGCCTGCCGCTTCCACGGCCTGCGCCACATCGGGATGATCGGTGGCCACAATGACCCGGCTGGCACCCGACTCGCGGGCGCGCTCCATCACATGCACCACCATCGGTTTACCATGAATATCGAGCAGCGGCTTGCCGGGTAAGCGGGTTGACGCATAACGTGCAGGAATGATGGCGGTGAAACTCATGGATGAATCTCTTCAACAGAGAGCGTACGGGCTTCTGTTTCCAGCAGTACCGGAATCCCCTCTCTGACCGGGAAGGCCAGCCCATCGGGTTTGCAGATCAGCTCCTGCTGAGCATTGTTAAAGTAGAGTTTGCCATTACAGACCGGGCAGGCAACGATTTCGAGTAAACGATGATCCATATGTCCTCCATCAGGGAGCAAATGCTTAAGGGGTAAAGCATACCATAGCCCGCTTCATGCGGGATGGGGTAAAACGTTCTCTGCGGCAGCTGCCGCAAAAGAGATTATGTCAGTGTCCACAGCGCAGGCCAGCAATCGCTAAGGGCCTCTGGCATGTTGAGGATGACGACGCTCTCTGCACCCTGCCATGCGGCGAAACGTTCGATCACGCGCCGGATATCCACGACAAAGCGTGCCGTCACACGGGTCTTCTCTTCAAGCCAGATATTTTTAATTTCCAGCTGTTTAGCCTTGCGC
The DNA here is from genome assembly GCF_026541045.1 of Pantoea sp. GM_Pan_3. Taxonomy (NCBI): domain Bacteria; kingdom Pseudomonadati; phylum Pseudomonadota; class Gammaproteobacteria; order Enterobacterales; family Erwiniaceae; genus Pantoea; species Pantoea sp. GM_Pan_3. The sequence continues at coordinate 1,495,769 of NZ_JALNVA010000001.1, forward strand.
AGCATGCGGGCATCCAGCCGGCCTTTCAGCTGACCGCGATGAAGTATGGGCAGCACAAAATAGCCAAATTTCCGCTTTTCCGCCGGGGTATAGCACTCGATACGATAGTCAAAGCTGAACAGCTCCAGCGCACGTTTGCGATCCCAGACCACCGGATCAAACGGCGACAACAGCGCGCTGTGCGTCGCCTGCAGCGGGGTCTCCAGTAACGGCAGCAGGTCCCGGTGAAGCCACATCGCCCCCAGCCCTTCCGTGTTGACGGCCACCAGTTCTCCGGCTGCCTGCGCCTCCGCGATAAACGCGTTCAGTGGTGCCCGTTTCAGTCGGTAGTAGTCGGCCAGCCAGGCAGTGCGAAAGAGGCCCAGACTGCGGGCACTGTTCAGCAACATCTGGTGGATGGCTTCCGCTTCGCTGATACCATGGATGGCATCCTGCCAGTCAGGCATCACGCGGCTGCGCAGGTCATAGACACGCTGAAAATTGCGGCGTTCGGTAACCATCAGTTCACCGGCGCTGAAGAGATTTTCCAGATGGCGCTTGTGCGGTTTCCATGCCCACCATCCCGATTTGGGGTTATCAGCATGGCTGAAGTCGGCGGCCCGTACCGGCCCCTTCTCCCTGATCTGCTGCAGAAGATCGGCTATCTCCTGCTGATGCTCAGCAACCCACTGCGCATTATATTTCCAGCCCAGCCGCTCCGGCGACAGCATGCGATGACGCAGAAGCCGGTAATCGTCGCGGGGAATAAAGCAGGCTTCGTGCGCCCAGTATTCAAACAGCTCACCCTCAGCCAGCGCCTGTTCCAGCCAGCGCTGTGGAAAGTCACCAAGACGGCTGAAAAGCACCAGATAGGGACTGCGGGCTACCACATGGATCGTATCAATCTGCAGCAGCGACATGCGGGAGATGCACGCGATCAGATCCTGATAGACCGCGCGCTTTGCGGGGGCGCGCAGCAGGCCCTGGGCGGCAAGATGAAGGTGACGGGCCTGCTGTAACGAAAGTGAATGCGTGGTGTTCATTCTTTTCCTTATCAGGCCTCACCTGAATGCGCATTGGAGGTCAGGACATGCGGCGGCTGAGCTGTTCGATATCGTCCAGTAAGGGCGTCACGGCCTGGCCGGATAACCGGGCATCTACCGGCAGATACCACCACGACGGCTGGGCAAACGGGCGGCATTTCACCGCATCTTTTTCGGTCATCAGCAGGTGCTGGCCCGGCTGCAGTAAGCGGTTCAGCTCATCTTCGCTGTAGGCGTGATGATCGGCAAAGGCGACTTCTGCCAGCGGCGTCATACCCTGCTGCTTCAGGGTGTTGAAAAAGCGGGGCGGATGACCAATACCGGCCATCGCCACCACTGCCTCCAGCTGCTGCAACGGACAGGTTTCGCCGGTCAGCAGATTAGTGGCCAGGCCAGGCTGGAGATGCATGGCAATCTCGCCAGCCAGTGCATCGCCGCCGTTGATGATTACCGCATCAACCTGCTGCAGACGACTGGCTCGTTCGCGCATCGGACCGGCGGGCAACCACCAGCCATTACCGAAGCGACGCAGGCCGTCCACCACCACAATTTCCCGGTCGCGCTGCAGAGCGTAATGCTGCAGGCCATCATCCGTGATAATGACATCCAGCGGGCCCTGCTGCAGTAACGCCTCAATTGCCTGTTGACGTCGGGGGGCGACCGCGACCGGTGCCCCGGTGCGCTGGGCAATCAGGACCGGTTCATCCCCGGCCTGATCGGTGCCGGTCTGGTTGGTCACCCGCAGAGGATAGTGATCCGCCTTGCCACCATATCCCCTGGAGACGACCCCCACACGCAGCCCGCGCTGCTGCAGCGCCTCAACCAGCCAGATCACCACCGGCGTTTTTCCATTGCCGCCAGCGGTTAAGTTACCCACCACCACAACCGGCAAAGGCGCACGCCAGCTTTTTCGCCAGCCCCGGCGGTAACTGAAACGTATCAGAGCCGTAATCGCCCCATACAGCAGGCTTAATGGCCAGAGCAGAAGCCACAGCGGTGAGCGACCACTCCAGATACGTTCAATCATTGGCCGAATTGCATCTTGTGCAGCTGGGCATAGGCACCGCGTTCAGCCAGCAGCACCTGATGCGTTCCGCGTTCAACGATCTGACCATCTTCAATCACCACAATCTCATCCGCTTTCTCAATCGTGGAGAGTCGATGCGCAATCACCAGCGAGGTGCGGTTCTTCTGCAACTCATCCAGAGCTGACTGAATCGCACGTTCGGACTCGGTATCCAGAGCTGAGGTCGCTTCATCGAGGATCAGAATCGGACAATCACGCAGCAGGGCACGGGCGATGGCAATACGCTGACGCTGGCCGCCAGACAGCAGCACGCCATTCTCACCAATGACCGTATCCAGGCCTTTATCCATTTTATTGATAAAGTCCATGGCGTGCGCCATGGTCGCTGCCCGTTCGATCTCCTCACGGCTGTATTGCTCACTGCGCGCATAGGCGATGTTATTGGCAATCGTGTCGTTGAAGAGATGCACATTCTGCGACACCAGCGCCACCTGATTACGCAGCGAACGCAGGGTGTACTCACGCAGGTCAAAACCGTCCAGCAGAATTTCACCCTGCTGGATGTCATAAAAGCGGGTCAGCAGGCTCGCCATCGTGGACTTACCGGAGCCGGAACGGCCCACCAGCGCGACCGTTTTTCCGGCGGGCAGCGACAGATTGATATTGCGCAGTGCCGGGACTTCACGGCCCGGATAGGTAAAGGTTACGTCGCGGAACTCAATATCGCCTTTGGCGCGGGTAATTTCGCGGGTGCCATTGTCCACTTCCTGTTCACTGTCCAGAATGGAGAACAGGGTCTGACAGGCTGCCATGCCGCGCTGGAACTGGGCATTGACGTTGGTCAGAGACTTAAGCGGGCGCATCAGAGCAATCATCGAAGAGAAGACCACGGTGATGGTGCCGGCGGTCAGGGTATCCATGACGCTCGGGAAACTGGCGGCGTAAAGAACAAAAGCCAGGGCCAGAGAGGCGATCAGCTGAATCACCGGATCGGAAATAGAGGAGGCTGAGACCAGCTTCATTCCCTGCTGACGCATACGGTTACTGACGCGGTTAAAGCGCTCTGACTCAATTTCCTGACCGCCAAAAATCAGTACCTCTTTATGTCCTTTCAGCATCTGCTCGGCGCTGGTGGTCACCTGCCCCATGGTGTTCTGCATACTTTTGCTGATTGAACGGAAGCGCTTAGAAACGGTGCGGATGGCAAAGGAGACGATAGGTGCCAGCACGATCAGGATTAACGACAGCTGCCAGCTGTAGTAGAACATCATGATAAACAGGCCAATAATCGACGCCCCTTCGCGCACCACGGTGACCAGCGCACCGGAAGAGGAGGAGGCGACCTGTTCAGAGTCATAGGTGATGCGCGACAGCAGGGTGCCGGTCGACTGCTGGTCAAAAAACGAAACCGGCATGCCCATCATATGGCTGAACAGGCGACGGCGAATATTCATCACGACATTGCCGGAGACCCAGGAGATGCAGTAGCTGGAGATATAGCTGGTTACGCCACGTACCAGCATCAGGCCGATCACCACTAACGGCATCCACAGCATTACTGACCGGTCGGCTTTACCAAAACCATCATCCAGTAACGGTTTCAACAGGGAGAGCATTAAGGCGTCGCCCGCAGCATTAATAATCAGGGCGACAGAGGCCACAATTAATCCCGCTTTATTTGGCGCGATCATCGGCCAGAGTCGGCGGAACGTCTGCCACGTAGAGAGATCTTTATCTTGATGCATTATTTATTCACGCTGTTGGAAATAGCCGGCCATTCTACCTGGAATCACGTTTGACGCCAAACCACTGATGATACCAACGGGGCATTAATTGATCCCGCAGGCTGAAAACCTGCACGCTGCCCTGCTCTATCCTGATGCTGATTTGCCCTGACTGCCCGGTATCCAGCCAGTGAAAACCGGCGGCGTGATAGGCTTCCACGACCCGTTTTGCAGGCATACGCCATGCATTGTAGCGCGCCAGAGAGGCGATGGCGGTGTGGCCTGCCGCTTTGCGCAGCAGCAGTGAGGTGGACGAAGTGCGGCTGCCGTGGTGCGGCACCTGCAGGATATCGACTTTCAATCCCTCCTTTTCCAGGGCCACCAGCTGACGCTCCGCCCTGGCTTCAATATCGCCGGTTAACATCAGCCGCACCTGACCATCATCAACAATCATCACGCAGGAGTCGTTATTTCCACCGGGTAAGGGGGCCGTCAGCGGCCAGATGACCCGAAAAGTGAGCTGTCGCCAGCGCCACTGCGTGCCACGCACACAGGGTAAGTGCGTCCTGTCCGCCAGCGCACTTCTGATTTCCGCCGCGGGCCAGCGCTTTCTGATCGCATCCAGCCCGCCGGTATGATCAAGATGTTTATGGCTGAGGATCACCTGCTTCAGGCGCAGCTGCCTGCGCTCCAGCCATGGAATAATCACCCGACTGCCTGCATTATCGTTCTGCCAGCGTGGCCCGGTGTCATAGATCACCGCCTCGTCGCCCTGGCTGATCACCAGGCTCAGTCCGTGTCCGATATCCAGCATATCGATACGCCAGCCCCGTTCCTGGTTGGGCTGGCGACTGAGTATCATCGCCAGGGCTATCGCGCTGCTGCTCACAGGAAAAGCGAAAAAGAGCTGCGCGCGCCAGAGGATCAGGCCGCCCCAGACCATGACCGTAAACCAGGTTGTGCCACTCAATGGATACCAGCCCGACGGCAGCTGCTTCAGGCAGTAAAACAGCGCTCGCAGGGAAAGATCGGCCGCGCTCCAGAAGAAGCCGGAGAGCTGTGTGACCGGCAACAGCATGGCGAGCGTTATCAGGGGCATGGTAATGAATGAGACAACCGGAATCGCGACGAAATTTGCCATCAGGGCCGTCAGGCTGATGCCGTTAAAAATTGCCACCTGCAGCGGTACCATTAAAATCATCATGCCCGCCTGCAGATGCAGCAGCTGAAGCGGCAGCCAGCGTCGTTGATGCCGAAGCGCGGCAGGCAAGGGAAACCAGTGATACCAGACCAGCAGCATGCCGACAGCCAGTACCGAGAGCCAGAAGCTGTCAGAGAGTACGGTTAAGGGCTCTGCCACCAGCAGCAGTGCAATACAGAATGTCCAGACCTGCCAGCTGTTCAGCTGAATACCGGCAGTCCGGGTTATTCCCCATAGCGTCAGGGCAAGCAATGAACGCTCTGCGGGCGGCTGCGCGCCTGAAAGCCAGGTATAGAGTGCGGCGAACAGCCAGCTCACGATGAGAGGAAAAAGATAGCCGACACAGCGGGCTGGCAAAAAGAACTGCACGCCGCGCGCAATCAGCCAGCCGGTGCTGGCCGCTAAGGCGATGTGCATACCGGAGATCGCCATCAGGTGCGCAGTGCCCGTCTCCCGCAGAAGCTGACGCGTCTGCTGGCTCATCTCATCACGAACGCCAAACGCCAGCGCTTCCAGCGTCGCCCGTGAAGCGAGGCCGCGGGTGCTCTCCCGATGCCCCAGAATAAACCGCCAGCGCGCGTCACAGCGCTCATCAATTGCGACCTGCTTCAGGATCCGACCCTGTAGCGGCGTATTGTTAGCGAGCGCGAAACGCTGGGCATCAAAATCGCCTTCGTTGAGACGGGCATGGACCGGTCGCAGACGCAGTTGCATCGTCCAGCGCTGTCCGGGACAGTAGAGCGCTGAGTCAGCATCGAAATAGATCCAGGCGAAGCGCGGCGGAAATATCCTTCTGCCCTCTTCTTCCAGCAGGCGAACCTGGATTTGCCTGCGCGCCTGGCGCAGTTCAGCGATCTGAATCGTGTAGCTCCTGTTACGTGCAGAGAAATATTCAATGTCCCGCACCATCAGACGGGCGTCGTAGCACGCCCAGCTCAGAAGCAGCAGCGTGATACCGATCAGACGAACGGGCTGACAAGGAGAATGCAGCAGCGCCAGACCGGTAAGAAGACACATCAGTATCATCTGGCCTGAAGGCAGCCGGGCCATCAGCAGTAGCGGCAGTGTGGCCACAATCGTCAGTCGCGCCAGAACAGTCCATGTCAGCATAATCATATCCATCGGGTCAGTTCGGTAAGTCTGAACCCCTCAGGAGAAAGTAACAGGAGAGAATTGGGCTGGCCCGAGCGGGCTCGCAAAGAACTTGTGATGGATAGCGTCAGATGAGAACAGCGTGGATAGCCGATCGCAGACAGGATAGCGGGCAAAAAAAAACGACATCCGGAGATGTCGTTTATCGGGTTCGGTATCGGCTTAGCCGTAAATATTTGCGCGATCGCGCAGCTCTTTACCTGGCTTAAAGTGGGGAACGTATTTACCTTCCAGATCCACTTTGTCACCCGTTTTCGGGTTACGCCCGGTGCGCGGAGCGCGATAGTGCAAAGAAAAGCTGCCGAATCCCCGGATTTCGATGCGCTCACCCTGTGCCAGCGTCGTGGCCATGTGCTCGAGCATCTCTTTTACTGCATCCTCAACGACTTTCGCCGGTATATGAGTATGCTGTCCCGCCAGTCTTTCAATCAGTTCTGACTTGGTCATGTAACCTCCGGTTTATCCCTCAGGGAAAGTATGACAGCTTTTACCGAAACCGGGTGGTTGCCCACCCGGTGCTTCAGGTCGATTACTCGCCTTTAGCCGCTTTGAACGCTTCAGCCATCGCGTTAGAGAAGTTGCCTTCTTCCTGTTTGGTGTTAACAGTGTTGATAGCTTCTTTCTCATCAGCCTGGTCTTTCGCACGGACAGACAGGCTTACGACACGGTTTTTACGATCAACGCCGGTGAACTTAGCTTCAACGTCGTCGCCAACGTTCAGAACCAGAGTGGCGTCTTCAATGCGGTCCAGTGAAGCTTCAGAAGCGCGCAGGTAACCCTCAACGCCGTCTGCTAATTCAACTGTAGCACCTTTAGCATCAACTGCAGTCACTTTACCGGTGACGATCGCACCTTTCTTGTTCAGAGTGATGTAGTTGTTGAACGGATCTTCTGCCAGCTGTTTAACGCCCAGAGAGATACGCTCGCGCTCTGCATCAACCTGCAGTACAACGGCAGCGATTTCGTCGCCTTTTTTGTACTCACGAACGGCTTCTTCGCCAGTCGCGTTCCAGGAGATGTCAGACAGGTGAACCAGACCGTCGATGCCGCCGTCCAGGCCGATGAAGATACCGAAGTCAGTGATTGACTTGATTTTACCTTCAACACGATCGCCTTTGTTGTGCGTCTCAGCGAACAGCTGCCATGGGTTAGATTTACACTGCTTCAGACCCAGGGAGATACGACGACGCTCTTCGTCGATGTCCAGAACCATAACTTCAACCACATCGCCTACGTTAACAACTTTAGACGGATGGATGTTTTTGTTGGTCCAGTCCATTTCAGAAACGTGTACCAGACCTTCAACGCCTTCTTCGATTTCCACGAAGCAGCCGTAGTCAGTCAGGTTGGTCACACGACCGGTCAGGCGGGTGCCTTCCGGATAGCGTTTAGCGATAGCAACCCATGGATCTTCGCCCAGCTGCTTCAGACCCAGAGAAACACGGGTACGCTCGCGGTCGAACTTCAGCACCTTAACGGTGATTTCATCGCCAACGTTAACGATTTCGCTTGGATGCTTAACGCGCTTCCACGCCATATCAGTGATGTGCAGCAGGCCGTCAACGCCGCCCAGATCAACGAATGCACCGTAGTCAGTGAGGTTCTTAACGATACCTTTAACTTCCATGCCTTCCTGCAGGTTTTCCAGCAGCTGATCGCGCTCTGCGCTGTTTTCAGATTCGATAACGGCACGACGTGAAACCACGACGTTGTTGCGTTTCTGATCCAGCTTGATTACTTTGAACTCAAGCTCTTTGCCTTCCAGGTGCAGCGTATCGCGCACCGGACGCACATCAACCAGTGAACCTGGCAGGAACGCACGGATACCGTTCAGCTCAACTGTGAAGCCGCCTTTAACTTTGCCGTTGATAACACCGGTAACAGTTTCAGCGTCTTCGTAAGCTTTCTCCAGCGTGATCCATGCTTCATGACGCTTAGCTTTCTCACGGGACAGCAGGGTTTCACCGAAGCCGTCTTCCACTGCATCCAGAGCAACATCAACTTCGTCGCCAACCTGGATTTCCAGTTCGCCGGCTGCGTTCTTGAACTGCTCTGCAGGGATTGCAGATTCAGATTTCAGACCCGCATCAACCAGAACGACATCTTTGTCGATAGAAACGACGATGCCACGAACGATAGAACCCGGGCGGGTTTCGATTGTTTTTAAGGATTCTTCAAATAGTTGAGCAAAAGATTCAGTCATATTGATAATCTTCAGGATTCTTCAATTTAACGTCCATCTGACTTCATGTCGGATGGGGTTGTTTCACATGCCCTGCACCGGATCCGTGGTACAGGGTTATTAATTCAGTTAAGCCGGGATGCCCAGCTTTTCGCGGGCATAGTGTAGCGCTTTTTCAATGACCTGGTCGATAGACATCTCAGTCGAGTCTAATACCAGTGCATCGCCAGCGGCGACCAGAGGCGCAATTGCGCGGTTACGATCGCGGTCGTCGCGCTCTTTTATCTCGGCTAAAAGGCGGTCAAAGTTAACATTAAAGCCCTTTTCCTGCAACTGTAGCATACGGCGCCGGGCGCGCTCTTCCGGGCCGGCATCCAGGAAAATTTTCACTGGCGCATCCGGGAAAACTACGGTGCCCATGTCCCGGCCATCCGCAATCAGACCCGGCATCTCGCGGAAACCACGCTGGCGGCGCAGTAGTGCTTCGCGCACCCGGGGAAAGGCAGCGACACGGGAAGCGGTGTTGCTCACCTCCTGCGTGCGGATCTCGCCGGTGACATCCTCCCCTTCCAGTATGACCTGCATTTCACCCTTTTGAGAGACAAAGCGCACATCAAGGTGTGCAGCAATCGGCACTAACGCCTCTTCCGAATCGATATCCACCTGATGATGCAATGCGGCTAACGCCAGCACGCGATAAATAGCACCGGAGTCCAGCAGATGCCACTGCAGCGATTCTGCCATGGCTTTGCACAGGGTTCCTTTCCCCGCGCCACTTGGCCCATCGATAGTTATGACCGGGGCAGTTACTGTCATTATTCCCTCCTGTTGCTGCGTGCTTCATGGCCTGTCGGCCACCCTTAATGGTTAGCATTATACGCTGCATAGCCGTGCTTGGTTACCCTTTCGCACTGAGCGGCTGGGAAAATTTAGTCAAATAAGAGGATATCCGGGCGATTAAAGCCAGATTAAATGAGGGAAAATCCGGTGCGGGAACGCACCGGAGAAGGTCTGTCAGGCACGCAGGCTGATTTTCTCAAGCTGCACAAAATAGTCCGGGAAGGTTTTTGCCGTACAGCCTGGATCAAGAATGGTGACCGGCGTATCAGAGAGCGCCACCAGAGAAAAACACATCGCCATGCGGTGATCGTTATAGGTGCCAATATCCGCATGAATCAGTGTCGCTGGCGGCGTGATGCGGATGTAGTCATGGCCCTCTTCAACCTCTGCGCCTACTTTACGCAGTTCAGTGGCCATCGCGCTCAGCCGGTCGGTCTCTTTTACCCGCCAGTTATAAATATTACGTAACTGCGTTGTCCCTTCTGCAAACAGTGCCGTGGTCGCAATGGTCATCGCCGCATCCGGGATATGGTTCATATCCATGTCGATCGCCTGCAGTTTTCCGGCGGTGCAGGCAATATAGTCATCGCCCCACTCAATGCTCGCGCCCATCTTTTCCAGCACGTCAGCAAAACGGATGTCACCCTGCATACTCTTACGTCCGATACCGGTGACCCGAACTGTTCCGCCTTTAATCGCGGCAGCGGCCAGGAAATAGGAGGCGGAAGAGGCGTCGCCTTCGACCAGGTAATCCCCTGGCGACTGATACTGCTGCGCACCTTTGATCAGGAAGCGTTGATAGTGCTGATTTTCAACGTCGACGCCAAAGCACTGCATCAGATTGAGCGTGATGTCGATGTAGGGTTTCGATACCAGATCGCCTTTAATGGTGATGCAGGTGTCCTGCTGAGCCAGCGGCGCAGTCATCAGCAGTGCCGTCAGGAACTGACTGGAGACGCTGCCATCCACACTGACGTCACCGCCGGTAAACCCCCCGCGTAAACGCAGCGGCGGATAGTGTTCGTTTTCCAGATACTCAATGGCCGCTCCACCCTGACGAAGCGCATCCACCAGATGGCCGATTGGGCGCTCTTTCATGCGTGGTTCGCCGGTCAGTTCGACATCGTGCTGACCCAGGCAAAGTGCTGCGGCCAGCGGGCGCATTGCGGTTCCGGCATTCCCCAGAAACAGCGACAGTGGTTGTGTGGCGTGCAGCGGGCCGCCATTCCCTGTCACTTCACACACGGTGCGATCGTCTGAAAGGGTATAGCTGACGCCCAGTGCGGTCAGCGCATTAAGCATGTGCTTTACATCATCGCTGTCGAGTAAATTGGTGAGTCGGGTGGTGCCTTTTGCCAGTGCAGCCAGCAGCAGTGCACGATTGGAAACGCTCTTGGAGCCAGGCAGATTTACCGTGCCGTCGACGCGCGCAATCGGTTGGAGAGTCAGGGAGTCCTGCATGTGAAACGAAATCCTCAAAAAATACAGAGACCTCGTCGCAGGACGAGGTCTGGCATCAGCATCAGCGCTGATATCTTATCGGTTAGCCGTGACGGCGTTCAAAATCGACCATGAAGTCAGTCAGGGCCTTAACACCTTCCAGCGGCATCGCATTATAAATAGAGGCGCGCATACCACCTACTACACGATGTCCTTTAAGCGCATGTAATCCATTCTTAAATGACTCTTCCAGGAACAGCGCATCCAGTGAGGCATCGGCCAGCTGGAAAGGAATGTTCATCCGCGAGCGGTTTTCTGTCGCCACATCATTGCGATAGAAGTCGCTGCCATCAATCACACCGTAAAGCAGGTCAGATTTTGCCTGATTGATGCGATCAATTTCAGCTACACCGCCTTTCTCTTTCAGCCATTTAAACACCAGACCCGAAAGGTACCAGGCAAAAGTCGGTGGCGTGTTAAACATGGAGTCGTTATCGGCCAGAACTTTGTAATCAAGGATAGAGGGAACAGAGCTGTGTGCCTGACCCAGCAGATCTTCGCGTACGATGACCAGCGTCAAACCAGCCGGGCCCACATTCTTCTGCGCGCCGGCATAGATCACACCATAACGGCTGACATCAATCGGACGTGAAAGAATGGTAGAGGAGAAGTCAGCGACCACGGTTTTGCTGCCAAAATCGGGCTGTTCATCAATAGCGATGCCGTCGATGGTCTCATTCGGACAGTAGTGCAGGTAAGCGGACGCTTCGCTGACGGCCCATTCGCGCATCGGCAGAATGGCACGTTTACCGTCACGGGTTGTTTTGACATCCAGCGTGCGCGGGGAGCAATACTTTTCCGCCTCTTTAATGGCACTGTGCGCCCAGTAACCGCCATCAACATAGTCGGCCGTTGTCGCTGAACCCAGCAGATTGCCCGGCACGGCAGCGAACTGCGCACGTGCGCCCCCATGACAGAATAAAACTTTGTAACCGGCCGGGATTTTTAGCAGATCACGGAAGTCCTGTTCGGCTTCCTCAGCCACCTGAATAAACTCTTTACTGCGGTGACTGATCTCCATTACAGAGGTACCCAGACCGCGCCAGTTCGTCAGTTCCTGTTCTGCACGACGGAGCACTTCTACCGGTAGCATCGCCGGGCCAGAGCTAAAATTATAAACCTGCGTCATTTCCCCTCACCACTGTCATATCGAACGGTTATGAATAATCATCCGGTTTTATCACTGCATTCTGATAGCTGCAATCATAAATCAGGAGGCGGTCACATTTTCTGACTCTGCCGCGCCGGATGTTATGTTACCAATGCAAACCTGCACGGAATTTTGTGAGGCGCCGTTCAGCACGATAAAAGTGCGTCTGGCCGGTAAAGCGAAGTAATGGAAAACTACGGCGGTAAATTTATCCCGCCCTGATAGCGGTCTTCAGGCAAAATCCGTATCATGGCGCGCTTTACGCACCCTATGACAACTGAGAGAGCGGCACTATGACGCAAACATTTATCCCGGGCAAAGATGCCGCACTGGAAGACTCCATTGCGCGTTTCCAGAATAAGCTGCAGGATCTTGGCTTTAATATTGAAGAAGCTTCCTGGCTGAATCCTGTTCCCCATGTCTGGTCTGTGCATATTCGCGACCGCGATTGCCCGCTCTGTTTTACTAACGGCAAAGGCGCCAGTAAAAAAGCGGCGCTGGCCTCCGCGCTGGGCGAATATTTTGAGCGTCTCTCAACGAACTATTTCTTTGCTGACTTCTGGCTTGGAAAAAAGATCGCGAACGGCGATTTTGTTCACTATCCCAATGAAAAATGGTTTGCTGTCCCTGAGGATGAATCCTTGCCTGAAGGGATTCTGGACCCGCGTCTGCGCGCTTTTTACGATCCAGACCAGGCGCTGACGGCGTCCGGATTAATCGATCTGCAGTCCGGTAATGCTGAACGGGGCATCTGTGCCCTGCCGTTTACCCGCCAGTCCGACCAGCAAACCGTTTATATCCCGATGAATATCATTGGTAACCTCTATGTCTCTAACGGCATGTCGGCGGGTAACACGGCCAATGAAGCGCGTGTTCAGGGGCTCTCTGAGGTGTTTGAGCGCTACATCAAAAACCGAATTATTGCTGAAGCTATCAGCCTGCCGGCGATCCCGGATGAGGTGATGCAGCGCTACCCTGACGTGATCGAAGCGATTGCCCGTCTTGAAGCGGAAGGTTTCCCGATTTTCGCCTACGACGCCTCGCTGGGCGGTAAATATCCGGTGATCTGCGTGGTGCTGTTTAACCCGGCCAACGGCACCTGTTTCGCCTCCTTTGGAGCGCATCCCGATTTTGGCGTTGCGCTGGAGCGTACCGTCACCGAGCTGCTGCAGGGCCGAAGCCTGAAAGATCTGGATGTGTTTACCCCACCGACGTTCGACGATGAAGAAGTCGCCGAGCACGCCAACCTTGAAACTCATTTCATTGATTCAAGCGGCCTGATCTCCTGGGATCTGTTTAAAGAGACGGCGGATTATCCCTTTGTGGACTGGTCCTTCGCAGGCAGTACTGAAGAGGAGTTTGCCACGCTGATGGCGATCTTTGCTTCAGAAGATCAGGAAGTCTATATCGCTGACTATGAGCATCTGGGTGTCTACGCCTGTCGCATCATCGTGCCTGGCATGTCTGATATCTATCCGGCAGAAGACCTCTTCCTGGCAAATAACAGCATGGGAGCGGGCATACGTGAAACCCTGCTGGCACTGCCTGACAGCAACTGGAATCCGGAAGAGTATCTCGATTTAATCGGGCAACTGGATGACGAAGGTTTCGATGACTTTACCCGCGTCCGCGAGTTGCTGGGTCTGGCCACCGGTAAAGATAACGGCTGGTCGACGCTGCGTATCGGTGAATTAAAGGCGATGCTGGCTCTGGCAGGTGGCGATCTGGAGCAGGCCCTGATCTGGACAGAGTGGACAATGGAATTTAACAGCTCTGTCTTTACGCCAGAGCGGGCAAATTACTACCGCTGCCTGCAGACCCTGCTGCTATTAGCGATGGAAGATGAGCGTGACCCGCTGCAATACCATCATGCCTTCACGCGGATGTATGGTGAAAGCGCAGTGGAAGCCGCCTCGGCCGCCATCAGTGGTGAACAGCCGTTTAACGGACTTCAGGCGGTTGATGATGAGCTGCTGGCATTCCCGGCTCATCAGTCTCTGCTTGCGGCTTACGAAAAACTGCAAACGGCCAAACGCCACTACTGGAAAAACGCGTAATTCCTGACGCGTCAGCGGGTCGATAGTTGATCCGGCATGGCACTGCATTTACCGGGTGCCATGCTATTTTCTTTTCATGAAACATTAGCTGTATTAAATCCCTTTCCCGCAACATCCCATTGTTTTGTTTAACATGCGGATGACCAATCAACTACAAATGCCATTCCGGGCAGGCAATCACAGACCTGACATTAAAATAATCCTGCATATTTTAAAAAATATTTAATTAAATAAATTCAATATCTTACAACAAAATCATTCGGTTTTCCTGTGACAAAACGGTTACCGTTCCGGCAAACATGATCCACATCAATTACTTGCTACTACTCCTTTGTTACTATTTTTTCAGACAACTTCTGGAGTAAGTTAGTGTGAAAACTGACAACCCTTTTAATCTATTACTTCCGGCCGCAATGGCAAAAGTTGCTGAAGATGCCGGAATTTATAAAGCCACCAAACACCCCTTTACCACTTTCTTTCTGGCGTTAACCGCTGGCGTATTTATCTCAATCGCATTCGTTTTTTATATCACAGCCACCACCGGCAGCGGCACAATGCCCTATGGCATAGCCAAACTGATTGGGGGTATCTGCTTCTCACTCGGCCTGATGCTGGTCGTCGTATGTGGTGCCGATCTCTTCACATCGACGGTCCTCATCGTTGTGGCCAAAGCCAGTGGACGTATCAGCTGGGGCCAGCTGGCCCGTAACTGGATCAACGTTTATGTCGGAAACCTGGGCGGTGCCCTCTTCTTTGTCGCCCTGATGTGGTTTGCCGGACAACATATGGTTGCCAACGGTGCCTGGGGATTAAATGTGCTGCAGACCGCCGATCACAAAATGCACCACACCTTTATTGAAGCGGTCTGCCTGGGCACATTGGCTAATCTGCTGGTCTGCCTCGCGGTCTGGATGAGTTATTCCGGCCGTAGCCTGACCGATAAACTGGTGGTGATGATTCTGCCCGTTTCGATGTTTGTAGCCAGTGGTTTCGAACACAGTATCGCCAACATGTTTCTGGTCCCCTATGCCATTACTATCCGCGACTTTGCGACACCTGAGTTCTGGCAGGCGGCAGGGGCGACAGCAGCACAGTTTCACTCACTGACCGTCACTCACTTTATTCTCGACAACCTGATTCCCGTAACCCTGGGTAACATTATTGGCGGCGGCGTTCTGGTGGGTCTGACTTATTGGGTGATCTATCTCCGTAAAGGTGACCCGGTACACTAAACGTATTTTTGATGGCACAGCCCATCCGCTGTGCCTGACCGTAACAGTCTCTTCATCTAAGGCAGGTATAGTATGACCGAACTTAATGCAAAACTGGCCACAGCATGGGAAGGATTTGCTGAAGGCGAATGGCAGAATAGCGTCAACGTGCGCGATTTCATTCAGAAGAACTACACCCCTTATGAAGGTGATGAGTCATTCCTGGCGGGTGCAACTGAAGCCACTACCAAATTGTGGGAAAGCGTGCTGGAAGGGATCAAAATTGAGAACCGCACCCACGCGCCTGTCGACTTTGACACCGATCTTGCTTCAACCATCACCTCACATGACGCTGGCTACATCATCAAGCCACTGGAAAAAATCGTAGGTCTGCAGACTGAAGCCCCTCTGAAGCGCGCCATTATTCCTTACGGCGGCATCAAAATGGTGGAAGGCTCATGCAAAGTTTATGGCCGTGAGCTTGATCCTTCACTGAAAAAAATCTTTACCGAATACCGTAAAACCCACAACCAGGGTGTGTTCGACGTCTATACACCCGACATCCTGCGCTGCCGTAAATCCGGTATTCTGACCGGTCTGCCGGACGCGTATGGTCGCGGACGTATCATCGGTGACTACCGTCGTGTCGCGCTCTACGGCATCGATTTCCTGATGGCGGATAAATTCGCACAGTTCACCTCACTGCAGAACGATCTGGAGAATGGCGTAAATCTCGAAGCAACGATTCGTCTGCGTGAAGAGATTTCCGATCAGCACCGTGCGCTGGCGCAGATCAAAGAGATGGCGGCAAAATATGGCCACGACATTTCCGGCCCGGCCACCAACGCTGCCGAAGCGGTACAGTGGACCTACTACGGCTATCTGGCCGCCGTGAAATCACAGAATGGTGCTGCGATGTCCTTTGGTCGCGTATCCACCTTCCTGGATGTCTACATTGAGCGTGACCTTAAAGCCGGTAAGCTGACAGAAGAACAGGCCCAGGAGCTGATCGACCATCTGGTGATGAAACTGCGCATGGTCCGCTTCCTGCGTACACCTGAATATGATGAGCTGTTCTCAGGCGACCCAATCTGGGCCACTGAATCCCTGGCCGGTATGGGTGTTGATGGCCGTACACTGGTCTCAAAAAGCACATTCCGCTTCCTGAACACCCTCTACACCATGGGACCGTCACCCGAGCCGAACATGACCATTCTGTGGTCAGAGAAACTGCCGATTAACTTTAAGAAATTTGCCGCTAAGGTCTCTATCGACACCTCATCCCTGCAGTATGAGAACGATGACCTGATGCGTCCGGATTTCAACAATGATGACTACGCCATTGCCTGCTGCGTCAGCCCGATGATTGTCGGCAAACAAATGCAGTTCTTTGGCGCGCGAGCCAACCTGGCGAAAACACTGCTCTATGCAATCAACGGCGGTGTTGATGAAAAACTGAAAATGCAGGTGGGCCCGAAAGGCGACAAAATCAGCGACGACGTGCTGAATTTCGACACCGTCATGGAGCGTATGGATCACTTCATGGACTGGCTGGCAAAACAGTATGTGACCTCGCTGAACATCATTCATTACATGCATGACAAGTACAGCTACGAAGCGGCACTGATGGCCTTACACGACCGGGACGTCTATCGCACCATGGCGTGCGGTATTGCGGGACTCTCTGTAGCGGCGGATTCACTTTCCGCGATTAAATATGCCAAAGTGAAACCTATCCGCGATGAAGACGGCCTGGCAATTGACTTCGATATCGAAGGTGAATATCCGCAGTTCGGTAACAACGATCCGCGGGTGGATGACCTGGCCTGCGATCTGGTTGAACGCTTTATGAAGAAAATCCAGAAGCTGACCACCTATCGCAATGCCGTGCCGACTCAGTCTGTCCTGACCATTACGTCAAACGTGGTATATGGTAAGAAAACCGGTAACACCCCGGATGGACGCCGCGCTGGTGCACCGTTCGGACCAGGTGCTAACCCGATGCACGGTCGCGACCAGAAAGGTGCGGTAGCGTCACTAACCTCCGTTGCGAAACTGCCGTTTGCCTATGCGAAAGATGGTATCTCGTACACCTTCTCCATCGTGCCGAACGCGCTGGGTAAAGATGATAACGTGCGGAAAACCAACCTTGCCGGTCTGATGGATGGTTACTTCCATCATGAAGCCAGCATCGAAGGCGGTCAGCATCTTAACGTCAACGTGATGAACCGTGAAATGCTGCTGGACGCGATGGAGCATCCTGAGAAGTATCCACAGCTGACCATCCGCGTTTCCGGTTATGCTGTTCGCTTTAACTCGCTGACTAAAGAGCAGCAGCAGGATGTGATTACCCGTACCTTTACTCAGTCACTGTAATCACCGCCCTACCCGCTTAAAAAGGCTCCTCGCGGAGCCTTTTATTTAAAAGTCTGTTCTGGTGGTCGTCTCTGTGAAGGTGTCCACCAGAATCGATTTCCTGCCCTGAGCGCAACAGAGATTGCGCCGTCTGTTACGGCAGACTCACTGGAGAAAACATCGCAATGTCAGTTAACGGTCGTATCCACTCATTTGAATCCTGCGGCACCGTCGATGGTCCCGGCATCCGCTTCATTACCTTCTTCCAGGGCTGCCTGATGCGCTGCCTTTACTGTCACAATCGAGATACCTGGGATACCCATGGTGGCAAAGAGATCAGCGTCGAAGCCCTGATGGCGGATGTGCTCTCCTATCGCCATTTCATGAACGCCTCTGGCGGTGGCGTCACCGCATCCGGAGGCGAAGCCATTCTTCAGGCTGAGTTTGTGCGCGACTGGTTTCGTGCCTGCAAGGCGGAAGGCATTCATACCTGTCTCGACACCAACGGTTTTGTCCGCCGTTATGATCCGGTGATCGATGAACTGCTCGACGTGACCGATCTGGTGATGCTCGACCTCAAGCAGATGAATGACGATATCCACCAGATTCTGGTGGGCGTGTCGAATCATCGCACGCTGGACTTTGCCCGCTACCTGCAGAAAAAAGGCAAACGCACCTGGATTCGTTTTGTCGTAGTGCCAGGCTATTCCGACGATGATGATACTGCGCACCGGCTGGGTGAATTCACTCGCGACATGGAGAATGTTGAGAAGATTGAACTGCTGCCTTACCACGAACTGGGTAAGCACAAATGGATTGCGATGGGGGAAGAGTACAAACTGGATGGCGTGAAGCCGCCCAAGAAAGAGACAATGGAGCGGGTAAAAAATATTCTTGCCAGCTACGGACACGAAGTCATGTACTAAGCCATTTAATGCCAGAAAAGGGAGCCAGTGGCTCCCTTTTTGTTATTCCGCGATCAGGCATGCGCCACTGGCGTGGCATGATGATTCGCTTTACGCAGCAGCATTACCAGATAGATCAGCGCCACCGTCGCAATCATGATAAACAGTGAGCGATCAGAGTAATTCTGCATCAGAACAGAGGTCATCGCCGGTCCCGCCAGACTGCCGACGGTATAACTCAGTAGCAGCGCCTGATTCATGGCAACCAGCTCATGGTGTGACACCGTCTCACAGGCCCAGGACATCGCCACCGGATAGAGCGTAAAGCCCGCGAGGCCGAGCACAAACAGCGACGGTGCCATTGCGGCATTGGCCAGCATCGCCATCGCCCCCAGGATAACCACAAAGACCTGCACCCGTAGCACCAGCATGCGACCAAAGCGGTCAGCCAGACGACCGATGGGCCACTGCCCCACAATCCCGGCACTGACCAGTAACGCCATCCAGTAGCCCACGTGAGCATCACTCATTCCCTGATGCGACAGGTAAAGCGGCATCAGACCGTAAAGTGAACCTAAGACGATACCAGAGATAATGCAGCCATTGATGCCAAGGCGCGAACTGCGGCGACGAAGCATAGGCCAGATGCGGGCCGGTACGGGCTCTGCCGCTTCAGCGCTGGCGGAGACGCGGGTGAAGACCAGCGGCAGTACCGCGCAGAACACCAGCGACGTGACCCAGGGGATCACACTCAGCAACTCTGTTGAGAGTCTGCTGACCAGCAACTGACCGGCCACCGTGCCCAGGTAGTAGACGATCATATAGGCTGCCAGAAGCTGGCCGCGGTTACGCACCGTTCCGCTGCAGAGTAGCGCACTCTCAACCACCACCCACATCAGCGCACAGCCCACGCCCGCAATAAAGCGCAGCGAACTCCATGCCCAGAAGCCTTCAAGAGTCGCAAGGCAAAGCGTGGCGACAGCAAAGAGTCCGGTTGCCAGGTAATAGCTGCGATTAAATCCGTAGTGTCTGATCAACCAGCCAGCCAGCAGCGTGCCTGCGAGATTACCGGTGTAATAAGAGGAGCTTACGATGCCCACCTGCCAGGTTGTCAGTAAGTCATGGGTCAGCCACAGTGGAACCAGCGTATTCAGTACGGCGATGGCTACGGTCATTAACATCAGGCCGCAAAGCAGCAAAATCACAGGGCGTGACCAGGTTGACATAGGGGATCGAAACCAGAACAGATAAAGGGAAATTGCGCGCAGTTTGCCACTGGCTTTTTTAAAGTCAATGGGTGCCATTTATCAGCAGCACATTTTGCTGCTCAACCATTTAATTTACTAATCTTCAGTGGGTTACAATCCGACAGGGCATCAGGAACTCAAATGCTATCCCTATGAAAATACAGATTTTTAAGCATTACGGCCCATCTGCTGTCGATAACGTTTATTTGTGATTCATTTGACGATAATCAGGCAGGATAGTTAAAACTGTGGGCATAAAAAAACCCGGCTGGCGCCGGGTTTAGTCCGTCAGGCTTGCTCAGCCAATGATCTCAGCGCCATTCATATACGGGCGTAAAACCTCAGGCACAATAATACGGCCATCTTCCTGCTGATAATTTTCCAGCACCGCAACCAGGGTACGGCCTACAGCCAGCCCAGAGCCGTTCAGGGTATGAACCAGCCGTGGTTTCTTATCCTGTTTATTGCGGCAACGCGCCTGCATACGACGCGCCTGGAAATCGCCCATGTTCGAACAGGAGGAGATTTCACGATAGGTGTTCTGAGCCGGTAACCACACTTCAAGATCGTAGGTTTTGGTCGATCCAAAGCCCATGTCCCCGGTGCAGAGTAAAACCTTACGATAAGGCAGGTTCAGCAACTGCAACACTTTCTCGGCATGCCCTGTCAGCTCTTCCAGCGCATCCATCGACTGCTCCGGGCTGACAATCTGAACCATTTCCACTTTATCGAACTGGTGCATACGGATCAGACCGCGGGTATCACGGCCGTACGAACCCGCTTCAGAACGGAAGCACGGCGTATGCGCGGTCAGTTTGACCGGCAGGCTCTCCTCTTCGAGGATTTCGTCACGCGCCAGGTTAGTCAGCGGCACTTCTGCCGTCGGAATCAAGGCATAGTGGCTGCTGTCTGATTCTTCTTCCAGCGGGCGGGTGTGGAACAAATCTTCGCCAAATTTCGGCAGCTGTCCGGTACCATAAAGCGTTTCGTGGTTAACCAGATAAGGCACATAGGTTTCCAGGTAGCCATGCTGCTCAGTGTGCAGGTCAATCATAAACTGACTCAGCGCACGGTGCAGGCGGGCAATCTGTCCCTGCATCACGACAAAGCGCGAACCGGTCAGTTTTACGGCGGCCGCAAAATCCAGACCTTTGGCTGCTTCACCCAGCTCAACGTGATCTTTAACCTGGAAATCAAACTGACGCGGGGTTCCCCAGCGGCTTACTTCCTGGTTTTCGCTGTCATCTTTACCCAGCGGCACTTCGTCTGCCGGAATGTTCGGCAGTGCCAGCGCAAAGTCACGGATTTGATTCTGCAGTTCATCCAGTTCTGCTTTTGCGGCATCCAGGCGTTCGCCCAGCGCGTTCACTTCCTGACGCAGCGGCTCGATATCTTCCCCACGGGCTTTGGCCTGACCGATGGATTTGGATCGGGAGTTACGCTCTGCCTGCAAATTCTCTGTTTCTACCTGCAGGACCTTGCGACGCTCTTCCAGCGAACGCAGCGTTTCCACATCCAGTTTATATCCCCGGCGTGCCAGTTTTTCTGCGACTGCGTCTGGCTCGTTACGCAGCAGATTGGGATCGAGCATGCTTATCCTGTGTTTAAAAAGTTGGTTGAAAGAAGGGACGCACTCCGGCGGAATGCGTTGAAAACATTGCCCACATTACCGTAACGTCTGTTTCAGCGGTAGCGTTTTGTCGGGCTATTTTGATCCTGTTCAGCCAGCCAGCTTAGCTTTTCGCCAATCTTGCCCTCAAGCCCGCGCTGGGTTGGACGGTAATAGCGGGTGTCAGCCAGTTCCGGCGGGAAATAGACTTCACCTGCGGCATAGGCGTTGGTTTCATCGTGGGCGTAGCGATACTCTTTGCCGAGTCCCATCTCTTTCATCAGCTTCGTTGGCGCGTTGCGCAGATGTTCCGGCACATCAAAATCCGGATGATCACGGGCATCCCGCATGGCGGCCTTGAAGGCGGTATAAACGGCATTACTCTTCGGTGCGCAGGCCAGATAAACAATCGCCTGCGCAATGGCGCGCTCCCCTTCTGCCGGGCCTACGCGTGTGAAACAGTCCCACGCGGCAATAGCGACCTGCATCCCGCGCGGATCGGCATTGCCGACATCCTCAGAGGCGATAGCCAGTAACCGGCGCGCCACATAGAGCGGATCGCCCCCGGCTGTGATAATACGTGCATACCAGTAGAGCGCCGCATCAGGCGCAGAGCCACGCACGGATTTGTGCAGCGCCGAAATCAGATCGTAAAAGCGGTCACCTTTGTTGTCGAAACGCGCCGAACGCTCGCCAGACACTTCATTAAGCAACCGGGGCGTGAGCTCCCGCTGGCCGGATGCGGTGGTTTCAGCCATATCCGCCATCATCTCCAGCGTGTTCAGTGCCCGACGCGCATCACCATTCACCAGCTCAGCGATCATTCTGCGCGTGTTGTCCGGCAGGACAATATCTGTATCGCCGTAGCCGCGCGCCTTGTCCAGCATCGCCTGATCCAGCACCTGCTCGATATCTTCCAGCGTCAGGGATTTCAGCAGATAGACGCGGGCGCGTGACAGCAATGCCGAGTTGAGTTCAAAAGAGGGGTTTTCTGTGGTGGCACCAATAAAAGTAATGGTGCCATCTTCGATGTGGGGTAAAAAAGCATCCTGCTGGCTTTTGTTGAACCGGTGCACCTCGTCCACAAACAGGATCGTCCGCCGCCCGGCCTGCTTATTCTGCCTGGCACGCTCAATGGCCTCCCGGATCTCTTTAACCCCGGAGGTCACGGCTGAGATACGTTCCACATCGGCATTGCCATAGTGCGCAATGATTTCAGCCAGCGTGGTCTTGCCGGTTCCGGGGGGTCCCCAGAGGATCATGGAGTGCAGGTGCCCTGCCTCAATGGCACGCGGCAGCGGTTTACCGGCACCCAGCAGATGTTGCTGACCAATGTACTGTTTCAACGTTTCTGGCCGCATACGCGCGGCCAGAGGTTTGAAATTTTCGGTGGAAAAATCCAGGGACAGGTTACTCACCGTGACCTCACTGACGTTGGTCGTCCACCGTCACGCCTTTTGGCGGTGTGAACGTGAATTTGTCCGGGCTGATTGCACCATTCTGCTGACTTTTCAGCTGATAATCGCTGCGCTGCCCATCCTGTTCGACCGCGCTGAAGCGATTGATGGTTCCGCCAGGCGTTACCTGAATCGTAAACTGTTTCAGATTGCCGTCACTGCTTTTCGGCGTCAGTTCGAAATTGTCGCCCTGCTGTTTGATGTTGTACTGCTTCCAGTCATTGGACTGGTTGCGGGCAATCAGCATAAACGGCGTGTTGCTCGTCGCATTCTGCAGCAGGCTGACCGTCGCCTGTTCAACAAACGGGTTGTAGAACCACAGCGATTTGCCGTCAGAGATGATGATGCTTTCGTCCGGGGCGGTCATATGCCAGTTAAACAGGCTGGGACGCTTGACCCACAGCTCGCCTTCACCATCCTGCACGCTGGCGCCACTGCTGTCCGTGACTTTTTGTGTGAAGCTGGCGTGGAAGCTGCTGACCTTATTCAGGCGCTGTTGCAGATCACTGGACGCATCAGCCAGCACGCTGGCTGAAGCAAAGGTGGCCAACAGGCCCAGAGCGATTACGCGTAATTTCATCTGCTTCAATTCCTTATTTAAACGTTCCCATCGATGACTGCTTTAAGCCTGGTCGCCGTTCCGCCATCAGGATAGAGGAAAAAACCGAAAGCTGATTCAGATATGGGGGATAAACCGCATAAAAACAATGAGCCAGTCGGAACTGGCTCATTAAGACGTGTTACAACCTGTTAACCGTTACATATCGTGTGGCGGTGGCGACAGCACTTCACGGTTGCCATTGTGTCCGGGTGCAGAGACGATACCCTGCGCTTCCATCTGTTCAATGATCCGTGCCGCGCGGTTATAGCCGATACGGAACTGACGCTGCACGCCTGAAATGGACGCGCGGCGCTTGTCGATGACAAAGCTGACAGCCTGATCGAACAGCGGATCCAGCTCTTCATCACTCTCCATTCCACCGGCACTTTCGCTCTCTTCGCCCGCCGTAATATTTTCGATATATTGCGGACGGCCACGCGCTTTCCAGTCCTGAACCACCGCGTGCACTTCCTGGTCGCGAACAAACGCGCCATGAACACGAATCGGTATTGAGGAGTTTGGCGGCATGTAGAGCATGTCACCCATACCCAGCAGCGACTCTGCGCCACCCTGATCGAGGATGGTGCGTGAATCAATTTTGCTGGAAACGGTAAAGGCGATACGTGTCGGGATATTCGCTTTAATCAGACCGGTAATAACATCGACAGAAGGACGCTGTGTGGCCAGCACCAGGTGAATACCGGCAGCACGGGCTTTCTGTGCCAGACGCGCAATCAGCTCTTCAACCTTTTTACCGACCGCCATGATCAGGTCAGCAAACTCATCGACCATCACTACGATGTAAGGCAGTTTCTCCAGCACCGGCGGCGTCATATCCATGCTGTCACCCGGCTTCCAGAACGGATCAGGAATCGGCCGTCCCATCGCTTCCGCCTGCTCAACTTTTTCGTTGTAACCCGCCAGGTTACGCACGCCCAGCGCCGACATCAGCTTGTAGCGACGCTCCATCTCACCCACGCTCCAGCGCAGCGCATTCGCCGCATCCTTCATGTCGGTTACCACTTCCGTCAGCAGGTGCGGAATGCCTTCATAGACCGACAGTTCGAGCATTTTCGGGTCGATCATGATAAAGCGCACTTCTTCCGGCGTCGCCTTGTAAAGCATGCTGATGATCATGGCGTTTACGCCCACCGATTTACCGGAACCGGTCGTACCGGCAACCAGCAGGTGAGGCATTTTCGCCAGATCGGCGACGACCGGCTGACCGGCAATGTCTTTACCCAGCACCACAGCCAGCGGAGAGGTATTGTCACGGAATTTAGGACAATCCAGAACTTCACGCAGATAGACGGTCTGACGATGCTTGTTAGGCAGTTCCAGACCAACATAAGGTTTGCCAGGGATGACTTCCACCACACGCACCGCGACTGTCGACAGTGAGCGAGCCAGGTCGCGTGACAGGTTGGAGATACGTGCCGCTTTCACACCCGGCGCCAGGTCAAGCTCGAAACGGGTAATGACCGGCCCCGGTGAGATGCCGACCACCTCCGCCTTGACGCGATAGTCACCCAGACGCGACTCCACCAGGCGGGCAGTCTGCTCCAGCGAGAACATATCTACCGGCTCTTCCTCTTCCGGCGGTGCGGTCAGCAGATCCAGCGAAGGCAGCGGCGTGGAAGGTTTCTCCAGCGGCTGCTCATGACGCATCAGGAACGGGTGGATCAGGCTGTCATGCAGTGACGGCTTCGCTTCTTCAACCGGCTGAACCGGTGCCGCTGGCGAACCATAAGCGGGCGCAGCATTGTCCGCAGCCGGTGCATGATAAGCAGGAGCCGCGGGCGCAGCGTAGGCTGGTGCAGAGTGGGCCGCAGCCTGAGGCGCGGCCGGGGCGCTGTAAGCAGGCGCAGTATAATCCGGCTCAGGCGTTGCCGCTGGCGGAGCATAGGCGGGCTCTGCCGGCGCATAGCGTGGTGGAGCCGGAACCTGAGCCAGAGCCTGCGGTTCTGAAACCTCACGCACCTGCTGCCAGGGTTCATGTGAAACCGCCGGCGCTTCCGGTTCCGGCGTAGCGGCAATGGTGAACAGCGGTTCAGACGGGCCTTCATCAACCAGATCTTTCATTGGCGAAAAATCAAAGGCTGACGCGGTATCCAGATTAAAGACCGGTTCTTTTCGCTCTTGCGGTTCATAGCGCTGCTGCTGCTGTTCGGCGAACTGCCGCGCCAGGGCGGCCTGCTGCTGCGCCTCCTGTTCTTCCTCATCATCCTGCTGCCAGCCGGCGCCATACCGCTGCTGCTGTTCAGACTGGAAGGCCTGGCGCAGTTCAGCCTGCTGCTGCGCTTCTTCAGCCTCCTGAGTCGGAAGATCGGATGCAGCCGCAGTCGATTCAGCGCTTTCCGCTTTCGCTTTCTCTTCAGCCATACGCTGCGAAGGTAACTTAATACCATACGAGGCCAGCTCACGGCGGGTAGGCAGTTTTACCGGATTAGGACGCGGCAATGCCGGGCCAATACCCTGCTTAACCTGCGGATTCAGATTCGTTTCAGGTGCCAGGTCAAAGATCGGGGCCGTGCGCGTCGCGGTTCGGGAGGCGGCGGCAGCGGCGGTGACCGCGGCTGTTGCGGCGGGCACCACAGGGTTGACCGGCGTGTCGCGCCAGTTCCCCATTTTCGGCTCATCATCGTCACAGGCACTGAACGCCGGAGCCGCTGGCGCCTCGTCAGGCATTTCAAAGTGATAAAGCGGAGGTGCGGCAGCAGGAGCAGATGCACTCTGCGTTGCCGTCGGCGCAGACGCTGCCGCATAAGCAGGGGCGCTCTGAGCCGGTGCCGGCTGCACAGGCGCAGCTGGCTGCGAGGCCGACAGGCTTTCTGCTGCTGCTGGATGCACCGCTGACGGCGGTACGGCTGCAGGCGCCGCGGACGCAGCCGTTCCTGGCGTTGCCGCTGCAACAGGCGCAGCCGGAGTCAGCAGCACATCGGCCGCTTCTGTGGTAGTGGCAACGGCCGCGCTGGTGGCTGCGGCGGCTTTAGCCAGCAACGGATCCTGCTCAGACGGTGAGGGTTCAGCGGCTTTGCGGGGGGCAGACAACAGCACATCATCATCCTGATCGCCGGTATGCAGCACAGGCGCGTCATCATACTCACGCGAATCCTGTTCATCCTCTTCCTGCCAGGGTTCATCGTGACGGGAGCGGTTGCTGGCAAAGGTCAGAACGCCCATCACGACCCCACCAATTCTCTCGGCGATAGTGAGCCATGACCAGCCAGTGTACAGCGTGATACCTGCCGCCCAGACGCAGAGCAGCATCAGCGTGCCGCCAGCCGGACTGAACCAGGGAGCGATGGCATTACTCACCAGGCTGCCGATCACCCCGCCTGAGGCAAAGTACCAGATGTCATCTGCGTTGAGTGCCGCCATGCCACAGGTGGTGACCACCAGCGCAAGAACGCCGATCAGGCGCAGCCCGACAGCAAAGTAGTCAAAATAGTCCTGATTATCGCGCTGACGGAAGGCAATCCAGCACAGACCCAGGATAACCGGCGGAATGGCGTACGCCATTACACCAAAGATGAAAAGTAAGGTGTCAGCCAGCCAGGCACCGACGCTGCCGCCGATATTGTGGATAGGTTCATGCCAGGCCGTTTGCGACCAGCTCGGGTCGGAAGGGTTAAAACTGACCAGTGAAACCATCAGGTAGATGGCAAACAGCGCCACCAGAATGAGCAACGCTTCCAGCAGACGACGTCCACTGCTCAGCGACTGTAACGTAACGTCTTTATCTTCTGTATATTCCTGGCTCAAGAGGACTCTCCAGGTGCCTGTAAAGTAAGAAGCAACAGCGTCGGGCAAGCCCGACGCTGATCCTGTATGAATTCACAGGAGTGTACCGAAATATCTCAGGTTTTGCACCTGCCCGCATCAGCGAGTCTTGATCACCAGGCGATTGCTCTGTTTGACCTCTTCCATGACGACATAGGTTCGCGTGTCGTTTACGCCCGGCAGACGCAACAGGGTCTCACCCAGCAACTTACGATAGGCAGACATGTCAGGAACGCGCGTTTTCAGCAGGTAGTCGAAATCACCGGAAACGAGGTGACACTCTTGAGTTTCCTCAAGTTTTTGCACAGCGGCGTTAAATTGCTCAAACACATCCGGCGCACCACGATTCAGAGTAATCTCAACGAATACCAGCAGAGAAGCATCAAGATAGTGCGGGTTCAGCTGTGCGGTGTAGCCAAGAATAAATCCCTGACGTTCGAGACGGCGCACGCGCTCAAGACATGGCGTAGGCGATAATCCTACGCGTTTGGAAAGCTCTACGTTTGAAATACGACCATCTTTCTGAAGTTCGTTCAGAATGTTCCTGTCAATTCTGTCGAGATCTTTCCCGGGGCGTTTCTTATTATCTACCATTATTATTGTCTCTCTTCATTCCTTCCCTTTACCTGCCACACCCTGAAAACGCTCATTGTTCGGGGCATTTTTGAAGTGAGCTAACAGAGCCTGTGGGTGAGACTTATCGATATGACGCATGCTGTCTGTCCACATCATGCGTCATTATCCATACCAGGCTGCTTTTATTCGGCGTTAAGTGCAAAACAGGCGATGAAAACCTGTTTTGTTCCGATAAATGTTATCCGCTTCTGATAATGTTTTCGCAAAAGCGCAGGCGATTGTCAAAGTAAAATCACCAAATTCAGGACAAGATGCCAGACAGACCGCTGGGTTACTGTTTTTAAATGAGGTTTTTTCAGCTATTGCACCGCTTAAGCGGAGTTTTGCCCCCTTTTGGCGCATTGCACAGGCAAAGTTGCCATTCATCGTCTACGCCACTTGCAGCTATCGTTAACAAAATTGCCTAAACCTTGTCATTGCTGCCGGATATTCCCTACAATCGCAGGCTATGTCAGCCGAATGAAACTGAGGAACGCATGAGTACGGCCAAACACAGTAAGCTACTCATTCTGGGCTCCGGCCCAGCGGGTTATACCGCAGCGGTTTATGCTGCACGCGCCAACCTGAACCCGGTGCTGATCACCGGTCTGGAAAAAGGCGGACAGCTGACCACGACCACTGAAGTGGAGAACTGGCCGGGCGACCCGCACGATCTGACAGGTCCATCACTGATGGAGCGTATGCATGAGCATGCCGAAAAATTCAATACTGAGATCATTTTCGATCACATCCACACCGTTGATCTGCAGAACCGTCCGTTCCGTCTGACCGGCGACAGCGGCGAATACACGGCTGACGCCCTGATCATTGCGACGGGTGCGTCAGCGCGCTACCTGGGTCTGCCTTCCGAAGAGGCGTTCAAAGGCAAAGGCGTCTCTGCCTGCGCCACCTGCGACGGTTTCTTCTACCGCAACCAGAAAGTGGCCGTGATTGGTGGTGGCAATACGGCCGTTGAAGAGGCACTCTACCTGGCGAACATCGCGTCTGAAGTGCATCTGATCCATCGCCGTGACAGCTTCCGTGCAGAGAAGATCCTGATTGATCGTCTGATGGAGAAAGTGCGCAACGGGAATATCGTGCTGCACACGCATCGCACGCTGGAAGAGGTGGTCGGCGACCAGATGGGCGTCACCGGGCTGACCCTGCGCTCGACGCAGAACGAGGAAACCGAATCGCTGGATGTGGCGGGTCTGTTTGTCGCTATCGGCCACAGCCCGAATACCGCAATTTTCGACGGACAGCTGGCGCTGGAAAATGGCTACATTAAAGTGCAGTCCGGGCTGCACGGAAACGCGACGCAGACCAGCATCCCGGGTGTGTTTGCGGCAGGTGATGTGATGGACCACACATACCGCCAGGCGATCACCTCTGCGGGCACCGGTTGTATGGCGGCGTTAGACGCTGAGCGTTTTCTTGATGGATTAGTTAAAAACGATCAGTAAGTTGTTAACCCGCTGATCTCAAATGTTCCAGGCGACGGTTTTTCAGTCGCCTTTTTTATTGCCCTCATGCTAGATTCTGGCGCCAGAAAGGAGGGAAGTGCCTTTCCCTCTCCTCCCCGTCATCGACATTTAGCATGGTCTCGCATGGATAAATCGCGGCAGCAGCATCTCACCCGCTGGCTTCGTCAGCAGCGTCATTTCGGCGGTCGCTGGTTGCGCCTGAATACGCTGCTGGGCACCGTCAGTGCCCTGCTGATTATTGCCCAGGCAGGTTTACTGGCCTCACTGCTTCAGACGCTGATCATCGGGCAACAGCCGCGTGAAACCGTAACGGCCAGCCTGCTGCTGTTGCTGCTCTGCTTTGTGCTGCGCGCCCTGATAAATTATGCCCGTGAACGGACCGGCTATCGTGCCGGGCAGGCGATCCGTCAGGCGTTACGTCAGCAGGTGCTGGACCGGCTCGCCGGGCTGGGTCCGGCGTGGATTCAGGGTAAACCGGCCGGTAGCTGGGCGACCCTGCTGCTGGAACAGATTGAAGAGATGCAGGAGTACTATGCACGCTATCTGCCGCAGATGACGCTGGCAGTGCTGATCCCCTGCTGCATTCTGCTGACAATTTTTCCGCTCAACTGGACCGCGGGTCTGATCCTGTTTGCCACTGCTCCTCTGATCCCACTGTTTATGGCGCTGGTGGGGATGGGCGCCGCTGAAGCCAACCGGCGGAACTTCCTGGTGCTGGCGCGTCTGAGCGGTAACTTCCTGGATCGCCTGCGCGGCCGGGAGACGCTGCGACTCTTCTATCGGGGTGCAGCAGAGCAGCAGGCAGTGGCAGACGCCACCACCGATTTTCGCCAGCGCACCATGGAAGTGCTGCGCCTCGCTTTTCTCTCCTCCGCCGTACTGGAATTTTTTGCCTCCCTGGCGATTGCCGTCGTGGCAGTCTATTTTGGCTTCTCCTATCTGGGCGAATTGCATTTCGGCGACTATGGCCGCGGCGTAACGCTGTTCGCCGGTTTTCTGGTACTGATTCTGGCGCCAGAATTTTTTCAGCCACTGCGCGATCTCGGCGCGTTTTATCATGCGAAAGCTCAGGCGGTAGGCGCTGCCGATGCACTCGAAACGTTTATGCAGGCTACGCCAGCCGCCACACCTCAGCAGGGTCAGAGCCCCTTCACGGCCGATCGCTCCCTCTCGCTGACCGCCGACCAGCTGGAAGTCTGCGCCCCGGATGGTCAGGTACTGTGTGGCCCGCTCACGTTTACCATCGCCGCCGGTGAGCAGATTGCGCTGGTCGGTCAGAGCGGGGCTGGCAAAACGGCGCTGATGAACGCCCTGCTCGGCTTCCTGCCTTACCGGGGATCGCTCAGGGCTAACGGGGTTGAATTGCGCGATCTGCAGCGGGCGGACTGGCATCAGCAGCTCAGCTGGGTAGGACAGAACCCTCAGCTACCGGCCGCCACGCTCCGTGACAACATCGTGATGAATGCAGCCTGGGAGGCGGAACGATTTGCCGCGCTGCTGGAGGCGTGCGGAATTAATGAGTTCCTGCCGCGTCTGCCCGACGGCATCGGGACCCGCCCCGGCGAGGGTGGTCAGCTGCTCTCTGTGGGTCAGGCGCAGCGGGTCGCCGTCGCGCGCGCGCTCTACAAAAGGTCGCATTTTTTACTGCTTGATGAACCCGCTGCCAGCCTGGACGCACTCAGCGAACGTCACGTAATGGCAGCGCTGAATCAGGCGGCCTCCCGACAGACCACGCTGATGATTACCCATCAGATTGATACGCTGAGCCGCTGGCAGACCCTCTGGGTTATGGAGGCGGGTAAGCTGGTGCAGCAGGGAGAGTGGCAGGCGCTGTCGCAACAGCCCGGTGCTTTTCGTGAGATGCTGCAACATCGTCAACAGGAGATCCGCTGATGTCCGCCCTGCGCCCCTTTCTTCGTCTCTGGCTCCGCCACCCTTTTCGCCTCGCGCTGGGCATCGTCCTGGCGATTGCGACCCTGCTGGCGAGTATTGGCCTGCTGACCCTGTCTGGCTGGTTTCTGGCCGCCTCATCCGTCGCAGGCGTGGCAGGCCTCTACAGCTTTAACTATATGCTGCCTGCGGCCGGCGTGCGGGGCGCCGCCATTATTCGTACGGCGGCGCGCTATGCGGAACGCCTGGTGAGTCACGATGCGACTTTCCGGGTGCTTCAGCATCTGCGTCTCCACACCTTCAGCCGTCTGATGGCGCTTTCGCCCGGCCAGCTGTTGCGGTTCCGGCAGGCGGATCTGCTCAACCGCTTTGTGGCCGATGTGGACACGCTGGATCATCTCTATCTGCGCGTCATTTCGCCGCTGACCGGTGCCCTGGTGGTCATCGTGGTGGTCACTACGGGCATGAGTTTCATCGACATCGGGCTGGCCCTGACGCTGGGCGGCATCATGCTGGTCACCCTGATCGTGATGCCCGCGCTCTTTTATCGCCTGGGCCGGCCCGCGGGCGTCGCCATTGCGCGTGGCCGCGCCCGCTGGCGCTTACAGCTGATGCAGTGGCTGACGGCGCAGGCAGAACTGACGTTATACGGTGCGTCGCCGGCGTGGCGTCAGCGACTGGATGAGGATGAACAGCAGTGGCAGCAGTCGCAAAGCCAGCAGCAGCGTCTGCAGGCCCTGGCGCAGAGCCTGCTGCTGCTGATTAGCGGCGTGACGGTGACACTTCTGCTCTGGCTTGGGGCTGCAACAGTCAGTCAGCAGCAACTCCCCGGCTTGCTGATTGCGCTGGTCGTGTTTTGCGCGCTGGCAGCCTTTGAGGCGCTGGCTCCGGTCGCGGGCGCCTTTCTGCCGATGTCTCAGGTGACCACCGCGGCTCAGCGGGTCAGTGACATTATCGATCAGTCACCTGCCATCACCTTTCCGGCCCATTCCGCTGCCCGGCCCGGCAGCCTGACCGTCGATATCGATCGGCTCGACTTCAGCTATCCCGATCGGCCAGACCGGGTGCTTGATCAATTTACGCTTAAAGTGGATGCGGGCGAACACATTGCACTGCTCGGGCCCACCGGCTGCGGAAAATCCACCCTGCTGGCGCTGCTGACCCGCGGCTGGAACAGCCAGCAGGGTGATATCCGCCTGAACGATCTGCCGATCGCCGCCTGGTCAGAATCAGCACTGCGCCAGCGCATCAGTGTGGTTACTCAGCGGGTGCATCTTTTCAGTCAGAGCCTGCGCGATAACTTACTGCTGGCCTCTCCCGGCGCCAGTGATGAGCAACTGAATCAGGTGCTGAGCCAGGTTGGCCTGCAGCGCCTGCTGGAGAATCAGGAAGGCTTAAATGCCTGGATGGGCGAAGGCGGCCGGCCGCTTTCCGGTGGTGAACTGCGTCGGCTGGCGCTGGCGCGCGCATTACTGCACGACGGCGATCTCTGGCTGCTGGATGAACCCACCGAAGGGCTGGATGCCACCACCGAACAGCATATTCTCGCCCTGCTGCAGCAGCTGACCGCCGGAAAAACCGTCATTATGATTACCCATCGCCTGAGTGGTCTGGAAAAGATGGATCGCATCTGTGTGATGGACAACGGGACGATTGTCGAGCAGGGCAGCCATTGCGAATTAATCTCAAAAGCGGGTCGCTACTGGCGTTTCCGGCAACGGATTGCGCTATAGTCTTAGCGAAATGCTGATGAGTAACCTATCGCGATGAGACTGATACAACTGTCACGGGAATCTCTGCAATTTCCGCCTCCTGAAATGGCACTGCGTGAGCCGAATGGCCTGCTGGCCATGGGGGGCGACCTCTCCCCTGCCCGGTTACTGAATGCGTATCAGCGCGGCATCTTCCCGTGGTTTTCGTCCGGCGATCCTATCCTGTGGTGGTCACCCGATCCCCGCGCGGTTCTTCTGCCCGAGCAGTTTCATCTCAGCCGCAGCATGAAGCGTTTCCATAACCAGTCGCCCTATCGCGTCACGATGAATGAGGCGTTTGCCGAGGTGATCGAGGGCTGCGCCAGCGGACGCGAAGAAGGCACCTGGATCACGTTTGAAATGAAGCGCGCCTGGCTGCGACTCTATGAGCTGGGCCACGCCCACTCCATTGAGGTGTGGGACGCACATCAGCTGGTGGGGGGCATGTATGGGCTGGCGATGGGACAGATTTTCTGCGGCGAGTCGATGTTCAGCCGCCAGCAGAATGCTTCGAAAACCGCGCTGTTAGTCTTTTGCCAGCATTTCATCCGCCATCAGGGGCGTCTGGTCGATTGCCAGGTGCTTAACCCGCACACCGCCTCGCTGGGCGCGCAGGAGATCCCCCGCAGTGACTATCTGCACTATGTCCAGAACTTTGCCAGCCAGCCAGTCAGCGAAGGCTGCTGGCAGACTCAGACCCTTTTTTAGTCACCCCGAGATGTTTTGCACACATAAAGACGGTTAAGTGGTATAATAGTCGGGTTTGGTATGTCGTCCGCGCTTCGCAATAACGAGCCGGAATTGCCAGGCTGGGAATCTCAACGCACTCTCGGAACTGTTTTCAATCGTGCGCGTGTAACCGGTTGATACAGATTCTTAGCCCGCTAATCCCCCGCAGACGCCACATAAACACCCTAATTTTACCGGATGCCCGCCACTGACGAGCACCCCCGGCAAAGCGTTGGCAAAATCGCCGACGGTTCTTTACATAAATCGTTGAATTGGGCATTATCTTGCCGGTTCAACTGAAAGGTAGTACACCCAGAGGATTCGATGGCCAAAGAAGACAATATTGAAATGCAAGGTACCGTACTGGATACGTTACCTAACACCATGTTCCGCGTAGAACTTGAGAACGGACACGTGGTTACTGCTCATATCTCCGGTAAAATGCGCAAAAACTACATCCGCATCCTGACGGGCGACAAAGTGACCGTTGAGCTGACCCCGTACGACCTGAGCAAAGGCCGCATTGTCTTCCGTAGTCGCTAACAGACATTAATTTCGCCGCCCTTCAGGTTGCAGCGAAAAAAAAGGCCGGATAATTATCCGGCCTTTTTCACATCTGCAGCAGGCGATTAATGCACCGTGCCTTCAGTTTTCCGTTTTTCCGCACTCAGGAAGTGATAGGTCAGTTCACCTTTCTCACGATCCAGCGCCACGGATACCGAGCCACCATCCACCAGCGAACCAAACAGCAGCTCATTGGCTAATGGTTTTTTCAGGCTGTCCTGCACGGTACGCGCCATCGGACGTGCGCCCATCGCCTTGTCGTAACCCTTCTCCGCCAGCCAGTCGCGGGCTTCATCACTGACTTCCAGCGACACGCCTTTGGCATCCAGCTGCGCCTGCAACTCGACAATAAACTTGTCGACCACCTGATGGATCACTTCTGGTGACAGGTGACTGAACCAGATGATGTTGTCGAGACGGTTACGGAACTCTGGCGTAAAGATCTTTTTGATCTCTTCCATTGCGTCGGTGCTGTTGTCCTGATGAATCAGGCCAATCGACTTACGTTCCGTCTCACGCACACCGGCGTTAGTCGTCATGACCAGCACCACGTTGCGGAAGTCCGCTTTGCGTCCGTTGTTATCGGTCAGCATACCGTTGTCCATCACCTGCAGCAGCAGGTTGAACACATCCGGGTGCGCTTTCTCAATCTCATCCAGCAGCACCACCGCATGAGGATGCTTGATAACGGCATCCGTCAGCAGGCCGCCCTGATCAAAGCCGACGTATCCCGGAGGCGCACCAATCAGACGACTGACGGTGTGACGCTCCATATACTCGGACATATCAAAGCGCAGCAGCTCAATACCCAGCGCTTTCGCCAGCTGCACGGTCACTTCTGTCTTGCCGACACCAGTTGGTCCGGCAAACAGGAAGGAACCTACTGGCTTGCGATCCTGACCCAGACCTGCGCGGCTCATTTTGATCGCTTCAGTCAGCGCCTCAATGGCGTTGTCCTGACCAAAGACCAGCATTTTGAGACGGTCGCCCAGATTTTTCAGCGTATCGCGATCAGTTGCAGAGACGCTTTGCTCCGGAATACGGGCAATACGCGCAACCACGGTTTCAATGTCGGAGACATTGATGGTTTTCTTGCGCTTGCTGGCAGGCATCAGGCGCGCACGCGCCCCCGCTTCATCAATGACATCAATCGCCTTGTCAGGCAGATGACGGTCGTTGATATATTTCACCGCCAGCTCCACGGCGGCGCGCACCGCTTTCGCGGTATAACGCACATCGTGATGCGCTTCATACTTGGTTTTCAGTCCATTCAGGATCTGCACGGTCTCATCAACAGATGGCTCCGTGATATCGATCTTCTGGAAACGACGCGCCAGCGCACGATCCTTTTCGAAGATGTTGCTGAACTCCTGATAGGTGGTAGAACCCATCACCCGAATCTTGCCGCTGGAAAGCAGGGGTTTGATCAGGTTGGCCGCATCGACCTGGCCACCGGACGCAGCCCCTGCACCGATGATGGTGTGGATCTCATCGATAAACAGAATGCTGTGTTCGTCCTGCTCCAGCTGCTTCAGCAGCGCTTTGAACCGTTTTTCAAAGTCACCCCGGTATTTGGTGCCAGCTAACAGCGAACCAATATCCAGCGAGTAGATGGTGCACTCTTTCATCACTTCCGGCACGTCGCCCTGCTCGATGCGCCAGGCGAGACCTTCTGCAATGGCGGTTTTACCGACACCGGATTCCCCCACCAGCAGCGGGTTATTTTTACGGCGACGGCACAGCACCTGAATGGTACGTTCCAGCTCTTTATCGCGACCAATCAGTGGATCGATCCCACCGACGCGAGCAAGCTGATTAAGATTGGTGGTGAAGTTTTCCATACGCTCCTCCCCGCCTGCTTGCTCTTCGTTAACCGGATTTTCTGCGCCTGGCGCCTGGCCCGGCTCATCTTTGCGCGTACCGTGAGAGATGAAATTCACCACATCAAGGCGGCTGACTTCATGTTTGCGTAACAGATAGGCCGCTTGCGACTCCTGCTCGCTGAAAATGGCGACCAGCACATTCGCGCCGGAGACTTCGCTGCGACCGGATGACTGGACATGGAAAACCGCACGCTGCAGAACGCGCTGGAAGCTGAGCGTCGGTTGGGTATCACGCTCCTCTTCGCTGGCGGGCAGCACCGGCGTGGTTTGTTCGATGAAGGCTTCGAGTTCCTGCCTTAGAGCCACAAGGTCCACCGTACAGGCTTCCAGTGCCTCTCTGGCCGACGGGTTACTGAGCAATGCCAGTAACAGATGCTCGACGGTCATAAATTCATGACGGTGCTCACGCGCTCTGGCGAAAGCCATATTTAAACTGAGTTCCAGTTCTTGATTGAGCATTAGGCACCTCCCCCAATTATCGCCCTTACCAGTTTCCTATATGGAGACGTGTTCAGGCTTTTTCCAGCGTACACAGCAACGGATGATGATTTTCCCGCGCATAGTTGTTCACCTGGGCCGCTTTTGTTTCGGCGACTTCTGCAGTAAATACACCACAGATCGCCTTGCCGTGATAGTGAACTTTCAACATCAGCTGCGTTGCACGTTCAACATCATAAGAAAAGAACTTTTGTACAACGTCAATAACAAATTCCATAGGTGTATAATCGTCATTATTCAGAATGACTTTATACATTGAAGGCGGCTTTAACCCTTCGCGTACTTTGTCTTCGGCCAGATGTTCAAAATTAAGCCAGTCGTTTGTGTTTGCCATAGTGTTCCGTTGAGATTTCGCTTTGAGCTTTTACGTCGCTACATCCTGAGAGTTTAACATGTCTGTCAAGCCGCTGGCCGCTGCTGAAAATTTATTCAGAAATTTCCTCGCGCGACCTGCATCACAAAATTCGCAATAGCGTTAACTGCCTCAAATTTTGATGATTTTTTCCCCACCTGGCCCGGTGGTTTGCTTGACGCCAGCGGCGCTTTCTCTACATTCTACCTGCACAGGCTGATTGAGTTTTAATCAACTCTGACTCACAGCGTCTGAGACCTCACCTACTTATAAAATGTCTTGCGAGGGAAGTAAAAGCATGGAGACGGGCACCGTAAAATGGTTCAATAATTCCAAAGGCTTTGGCTTTATCTGTCCGATCGGAGGCGGCGACGATATTTTTGCGCACTACTCCACCATTCAGATGGAGGGCTACCGAACGCTAAAGGCAGGCCAGCAGGTTCAGTTCGATGTTCATGAAGGTCCGAAAGGCAATCACGCCAGCCTCATCGTCCCCGTTGAGGTGCAGGTTGTGGCCTGACACTTCTCCCCTTGTGAACGGTGGACCCAAATGCCAGCCCGTGCCGCTGGCATTTTCATTTCCAGGGGCATTCAGTCGGCCTGCCCCTGGGCCAGCCGGATAACCCGGGCAAACATCTGCCGCATCAGTGGCGGAATCGCCTCTGGCCCGCGCTCTGCCGCCGATGAGGCTACCGCAATCGCCAGCTCAGGTTTGGAACTGCGGTGAATCGCTTTGGTAATAATACGCCTGGAACTCATCGGAACGTTTAACGGCAGGTGCGCCATCTGATGATAAACCTCCTGGAAGCCGTGCTGATAAAGAAAATTTTCCATATCCAGCGCCGGTAACTGCGTCAGAAAACGCGGCTCCGCGTCACCCGGCTGCAACTGACTGCGCGCCGTGGCGGCATATTTATGCCCCGCCTGATCGCCATCGGTCAGCACATGCCAGGCGATGCCCATACGCCGGGCAAACTTCAGCAGGGGCTTGAGGCCGGACTGCGCAAACTCAATCACTTTGATCCCTTCAGCCGCAAAGTTGTAGCCACACTGCTGCGCCAGCTCATTCATGATCCAGACTTCGGTCTCCCCCTCCACCAGCAGCCAGCAGCGGGCGAACAGCGCCGCAGGACGGTTGACACGGATATGAAAGCCGATACGCCGACTCTCTTCGGCACTCAGTCCTTCCGGACCGATGCGCCAGGCCGCTACGCGCGACAATTCACGCACCAGACGGCAGACATTTTCCACCGGCACCTGCGACAGCAGCTCAGCGGAATTGGTGGTGGCAATTTTCTGCAGCGGCAGCAGCCTCAGCAGGTTCCACGCTACCGAGAGCATAATCGGGTGCAGCCGGGTTTCCGGGTCTTCAATCAGCAGCAGCGGCCGGGCATCGGCGGCAAGAGGCAGATCGCCCCGCGCCGCGATCAGCAGGGTAAAGATCTGCAGCAGGATCAGCTGGCGGCTGCGGGAGTCCGTTCCGGCAATCAGCTGGTTGAGGTGATCCAGCGCCCGCCAGCCCTGCCCGCCGTCGCGCGTCTGCCCATCCCGCGGCCGCGCCGTCTGACCGGTTTCCGGCGTCTGCACCTGAAAGTAGTGCTGCATCAGTTGCTGCATGGTCTTTAGTCCCTGCCGCAGCGCCTCATCGCTGAGCTGCTGTGGATGGCGCGCCAGATCGCGCGCCAGCGACTCCATCCCCGCCAGCAACGGGGTATGCGCAGAATCCAGCGGCGCACTCCCCCGGGTCCGCTTGCTGAAACGCGCATCGCGCAGTCGCAGAACCGGATGACGTTTCAGCAACCGATCGATGGCCCCGGCACAGCCCGGCTCAGGCAACAGCTGACCGTCAGCGTCTGTAAAACGGCGCTGGGTTTCAATACCGCTATCACGCCAGATGGCGCTGACGCGGTAAAAGAGTCTGCGTTGTCCCTGAGCGTCACGCTGCCAGAAGGGAGCGAACAGCTCATCGGCGTCGCGCTCATCGTCGCGAAAGTGAAACCGAACCGACAGACGGCGCATCGGATCGTCCGCCTCGCCCGGGGTAAAGTGAAAATCGGCGGGCGTAAAAATGTGCGCCGGTTGATGCGGCGAAAGCAACAGGCTCAGGGCATCCAGCAGGCTGGATTTGCCCCAGGCGTTCTCACCAATCAACAGGTTGATCCGGGTCAAAGGCAGTGAAAGCTTATTGATGCCGCGGAAACCCCGAATATCGATATGTTCCAGAATCACAGGCGTCCATCCTCAGTTTATAAGAAGCATGGTTGCCGTAAGCCAGCCGGTCAAGCCGCGTTTTCGGGGTTTACTCTGTCACCCTTTTTCGTTAGCTTGTCGCCTCATTTCCCAGGGATGGAACCTGCTGTTATGTACTCCGGACTTCTGATTATTCTGCTGCCGCTGGTGGCGGGCTGGCTGTTACCCTTCCGACAGACTGCGACCCTGCGCCGGGTCAACCAGCTTCTGGGCTGGATGGTTTACGTCATTCTGTTTTTTATGGGCATCAGCCTGGCCTTTCTCGACAACCTCAGCAGCAACCTGCTGGCGGTGTTTCACACTGCGCTGGTGGCCGCATTCTGCATCCTGATCTGTAACCTGCTGGCACTGCGCGGACTGGAAAAATATGCCCCCTGGCAGCATGCGCATCGGCAGGAGAAGCTGCCGTCGCGGCTGCATATGGCGCTGGACTCGCTGAAGCTCTGCGGCGTGGTGGTAATCGGTTTTCTGCTCGGCCTGACGCAGTGGCCGCTGCTGCATCACGCCTCGACGGCCAGCGAATATGCCCTGATCTTTCTGCTGTTCCTGGTCGGTATTCAGCTGCGCGGCAGTGGGATGACGCTGCGCCAGATTATCCTGAACCGTCGCGGCCTGCTGGTCGCCAGCGTGGTGCTGGTCAGCGCGCTGGCTGGCGGCGTGATCGCCGCGCTGCTGCTTGGCGTGCCGCTGAAAACCGGTCTGGCGTTGGCCAGCGGCTTTGGCTGGTACTCCCTCTCCGGGATCCTGATGACCGAAGCCTTTGGCCCGGTCATCGGCAGTGCCGCCTTCTTCAACGACCTGGTCCGTGAACTGGTGGCGATCATGCTGATACCGGCGCTGATTGGCCGCCATCGCTCGAGCGCACTGGGCCTGTGCGGCGCCACTTCCATGGACTTTACCCTGCCGGTGCTGCAGCGGGCGGGCGGCAATGAGATTGTCCCGGCGGCCATCGTGCACGGCTTTGTGATGAGCCTGCTGGCCCCGATTCTGATCGCCCTTTTCTCTGCCTGAACCCTGTCTGAAATGCGCAGGTCACCATTTACCTGGCCGCGATAAATAAGCGCAACGCGCAGGGAACAGGGTCAGAAGCGAAAAGTGGCCCGTCCTCTGCACGGCCCCCGGCTCTGCCAGCGCATTTTTTCACGCCTGCTTTTCTGCCGTGTCGTCTACGCTTCTTTTTTCAGTTCTGGTCACGTCATACATCAGGGCGAGCCGACAAAGGAGAAAAGCATGAAACA
Organism: Pantoea sp. GM_Pan_3; assembly: GCF_026541045.1. Taxonomy (NCBI): domain Bacteria; kingdom Pseudomonadati; phylum Pseudomonadota; class Gammaproteobacteria; order Enterobacterales; family Erwiniaceae; genus Pantoea; species Pantoea sp. GM_Pan_3. The sequence goes on from NZ_JALNVA010000001.1 coordinate 1,536,046, forward strand.
AACCGTGGCGGCGCTGGTCGCCAAAACGCTGGAAAGCGCGGGCGTAAAACGCATCTGGGGTGTCACCGGGGACTCCCTGAACGGCCTGAGTGACAGCCTTAATCGCATGGGCACCATCGAATGGATGCCGACGCGCCATGAAGAGGTGGCGGCGTTTGCGGCGGGCGCAGAAGCGCACATCAGCGGCGAACTGGCGGTCTGCGCCGGCTCCTGCGGGCCAGGCAATTTACATCTCATCAACGGTCTGTTCGATTGCCACCGCAACCGCGTGCCGGTGCTGGCGATTGCCGCGCACATCCCCTCCAGCGAAATCGGCAGCGGCTATTTTCAGGAAACCCATCCGCAGGAGCTGTTCCGCGAATGCAGTCACTACTGCGAGCTGGTCTCCAATCCGGAGCAGTTACCGCAGGTGCTGGGCATCGCGATGCGTAAAGCGATCCTGAACCGGGGGGTTTCGGTGGTGGTCTTACCCGGCGATATCGCGTTGCAGCCAGCGCCGGAGAGCGCCCGCACCGAGTGGTATCCACCGCAGCTGCCGCAGGTTCTGCCACAGCCTGCCGAACTGGCTCAGTTGGCCCGTACGCTGAACGACGCCAGCGACATTACGCTGCTGTGCGGCAGTGGCTGTGCCGGAGCACATCAGGAAGTGGTCGCGCTGGCCGAAGCGCTGAAAGCCCCTATCGTGCATGCGCTGCGCGGCAAAGAACACCTGGAATATGATAATCCTTATGATGTCGGGATGACCGGTCTGATTGGCTTCTCATCGGGCTTCCACGCCATGATGAACGCCGGGACGCTGGTGCTGCTGGGTACCCAGTTCCCCTATCGCGCTTTCTATCCGGAAAAGGCGCGCATCATCCAGATCGACATCAATCCCGGCAGCCTGGGATCGCATTGTCACGTTGATGAGGCCTATGTCGGTGACGTGAAAACCACCCTGCAGGCGCTGCTGCCGCAGCTGACGCACAAAAACGATCGTACCCATCTCGACAGCGCCGTTAAGCACTATCGTGAGGCGAGGAAAAGTCTGGATGAGCTGGCACAGCCCAATGACAAACAGCCTATCCATCCGCAATATCTGGCGCAGCAGATCAGCCATTACGCCAGCGAGGATGCGATTTTCACCTGTGACGTCGGCACGCCTACCGTCTGGGCGGCGCGCTACCTGAAGATGAACGGCAGACGTCGCCTGCTGGGATCGTTTAACCACGGCTCAATGGCAAACGCCATGCCGCAGGCGCTGGGCGCGCAGTCCATCGATCGGAATCGTCAGGTGGTGGCCCTGTGTGGTGACGGCGGATTCAGCATGCTGATGGGCGATTTTATCTCGCTGGCGCAGCTGAAAATGCCGGTGAAGCTGGTGATTTTCAACAACAGCGTGCTGGGCTTTGTGGCGATGGAGATGAAAGCGGGCGGCTACCTGACCGACGGCACCGAACTGGACAATCCCGACTTTGCCGCCATCGCTCAGGCCTGCGGCATCAAAGGGATCCGGGTGGAGAAAGCGTCAGAACTCAATGGCGCGCTGGAGCAGGCATTTGCTCATGACGGGCCGGTGCTGGTCGATGTCATCACCGCCAAAGAGGAGCTGGCGATGCCGCCGCAGATCAAACTGGAGCAGGCCAAAGGCTTCAGCCTCTACATGCTGCGCGCCATTATGAACGGTCGCGGGGATGAAGTGGTAGAACTGGCGAAAACCAACTGGCTGCGGTAAAACAGGGGTTCCATCCAGGCGGGCGCGATGCCCGCCTTTTTTTTGTCTTCCGCTACGTTCAGGAGCATAAGGTGATCGATTTACGCAGTGATACCGTGACCCGGCCCAGCGCCGCCATGCTGAACGCGATGATGTCTGCCGAAACCGGTGATGATGTCTACCGTGACGATCCGACCGTGAATGCGCTGGAGGCGGAGGCGGCTCGACTCAGCGGCAAAGCCGCCGCGCTCTTTTTTCCGACCGGTACCCAGGCAAACCTGGTGGCGCTGCTGAGCCACTGTGAACGTGGCGATGAATATATCGTGGGTCAGCAGGCGCACAACTACAAATATGAGGCGGGTGGCGCGGCGGTGCTGGGCAGTATTCAGCCCCAGCCGGTGCTGGCCAGTGAGGACGGTACCCTGCCGCTCGACGTGGTGGCGGCCGCTATCAAGCCGGATGATATTCACTTTGCCCGCACCCGTCTGCTGAGTCTGGAGAACACCCATCACGGCAAAGTGCTGCCGCTGGCTTATCTGGAACAGGCCTGGACCTTTACCCGCGCGCATCAGCTGGCGCTGCACATTGATGGCGCACGGATCTTTAATGCGGTGGTGGCGCAGCAGACTACGCTGGCGGCGATTGTCCGCTACTGCGACAGTCTCACTATCTGTCTCTCGAAAGGTCTGGGGACACCGGTGGGGTCCCTGCTGTGCGGCGACACGGCGCTGATTGAGCGCGCACGTCGCTGGCGGAAAATGACCGGCGGCGGCATGCGTCAGGCGGGCATTCTGGCGGCAGCCGGCCTTTACGCGTTAGAACACAACGTGGCGCGGCTCCAGGAGGATCATGACAATGCGGCCTGGCTGGGTGAGCAGTTGCATGAGCTGGGTGTCAACGTCATTGAGCAGCAGACGAACATGCTGTTTGTTGCCGTGCCGGAGGCGCAGGTCAGGCCGCTGGGCGAGTGGATGAAAGCGCGTGGGGTATTAATCAGCGCGGGCACCCGCACCCGTCTGGTCACCCATCTGGATACGGATCGTGCCGCGCTGGAACAGGTGGTCGCACACTGGAAGGCGTTTCTGCAGCAGTAACGGCTACGGCGCCGCGCCATAGCGTTCCAGCAGCGCGGCGGCTATCGCAGCCGTCTCAGCATCGGGCAGCCCACGATAATCCGCGGGCCGGAAATGCATCTGGAAGGCGGCAATCACCTTCTGCTGCTCACGCGCGCTCATCCCGTCACTCACCGGATAGCCGTAGCGGCTTAACAGGGTCAGAACCTGATCCGCGGGCACCGCCGCGTGCGGCGCCTTGCCAGCCAGCCAGAACTGCACCCGACGGCTATCCGGCCAGGCACCGAGTCCGCGCTGCGCCAGCTGTTGCCAGGGAAAGCACGGCCCCGGATCCTGCTTGCGCTGCGGCGCGATATCACTGTGGCCGACGATATTTTCCGGTGGGATCGCGTAACGCCGGGCAATATCCCGCAGCAGCGCCTCCAGCGCCGTCATCTGTGCAACCGTAAAGGGCTGCCATTCGAGACCGGTCGGCGTGCGGCGATAGCCCCGGTTCACCAGTTCAATACCTATCGAGGTGTCATTGATACGGCTGGCCCCGCGCCAGAAGCTGGGCCCGGCGTGCCAGGCCAGCTGCTGCTCCGGCACCAGCTGCCAGATAATCCCTTTCCCGGCGCGCTGTGGCGGCTGACGGGGGATCAGATAGTGTGCGCTGACCTCCCGATCCGTCAGCGTTGCCAGCGACGACGAAAAGTCTTCGGCGGTGTAGTGGATCACGATCACCTTCACCCGTGGGCGCGCACCCTGTGCCGGATGCCGCAGGTCGGCCCAGTAGCCGTCGCGGGATTCTATGCCGGTCTGGCAGCCGGCCAGCAGCAGCGCCGTCAGCAGCAACAGCAGGCGTCTCAACGCAGGATCACCGCCGTGCCGGTGACGCTGACCATCAGCATGCTGCTCTCTTTGCCCACCGTTTCGTAATCAATGTCGATGCCGACCACGGCGTTGGCGCCCAGCGCTTTCGCCTGCGCTTCCAGCTCGTCAAAAGCGATCTCGCGCGCTTTGCGCAGCTCTTTCTCATAAGCACCGGAACGGCCACCGACCACGTCGCGGATCCCGGCAAAAAAATCACGGAAGATGTTGGCACCCAGAATCGCTTCACCGGTGACTACGCCGCAATAGTCGCTGATGCTGTGACCTTCCAGAGTTGGGGTGGTTGAAAATTTCATCGCATTCTCCTTGTTGAAAACCGGACTAAGGCTCTATCGACTAAAAAGCATGGCTATACTCTATGCTAAAAAAGGCACCTTGCCAGAGAACCATAAGGAAATCGAGATGAGAAACAATGCGTTTGCGCTGATGATCCCGGCAGCCCTGTTGCTCAGCGCCTGTACCACCGTGGAGCCCGTGATTAAGGATAATGGGCCGCGAACCGCGCCCTGCATTGAGGGCGGTCCTGACCAGGTCGCTCAGCAGTTTTATGACCTGCGGATCGAACAGCCGGTGCCGGGACTGCCCGACAGCAACACGCTGGCGAAATACCGTCCCTACCTGAGCGACGCGCTTTATCGCGCGTTACAGGCGGCCAGCGGCAGCAACGCCGGTGCGCAGTGGCGCAATGGCGATATCTTCTCCAGCCTCTCGCAGGGTCCGACGGCCGCCAGCGTGGCCGATGCCTCAACGATTCCGAACCGCGATGCGCGAAACATTCCGTTGCGGGTTGACCTGAGCCGTGACAACCGTCAGTGGCAGGATGAAGTGCTGATGATCCATCAGGGCAGCTGCTGGGTGGTGGATGACGTGCGCTACATGGGAAATCCTGCGCATGCCGACGGTGGCAGCCTGAGCCAGATGCTGGAAAAAACGCGAAAATAGATCAGACAGTCATGAGAAGCGCGGCCAGCCTCACTGCCGCGTTTTTTTATCTCTGCACCCTGCCAGCCCCCCCGTCAGCCCCCGGACAGGGCATGATTTTCTGCTAAGCTTTTGCTGTTTACCCCCTGTTTTACAAATTTTAACCCGCCTGAATTGCATAACTATTCTGGTGACGTTAAAATCCGCGGCACTAATAGCTATTCAAATCTGGCGCATGAGTATTCAACTAAACGCAATAAACTGCTTCTACGGTGCTCATCAGGCGCTGTTCGACATCAACCTTGAGTGCCCTCAGGGCGAGACCCTGGTGCTGCTGGGCCCCAGCGGCGCGGGCAAAAGTTCCCTGCTGCGGGTCCTCAACCTGCTGGAGCAGCCGCGTTCAGGTCAGTTGCAGATTGCCGGTAATCAGTTCGACTTCAGTCAGAAGCCTTCCGATGCCGCGATTCGGGAGCTGCGTCAGAACGTGGGTATGGTCTTTCAGCAATATAATCTCTGGCCGCATCTCACCGTGCTGCAGAATCTGATGGAAGCGCCCTGCCGGGTGCTGGGGCTCAGCAAGAGCGATGCCCGCGCCCGCGCCGACCGGCTGCTTGACCGGCTGCGTCTGACCCCTTACAGCGACCGCTTTCCGCTCCACCTTTCCGGCGGTCAGCAGCAGCGCGTGGCGATTGCCCGTGCGCTGATGATGGAGCCGCAGGTACTGCTGTTCGATGAGCCAACCGCCGCGCTGGATCCCGAAATTACCGCACAGATTGTCTCAATTATTCGCGAACTGGCGCAGACCCGTATCACGCAGGTGATCGTGACCCATGAAGTGGAAGTGGCACGTAAAACCGCCAGCCGCGTGGTTTACATGGAGAACGGTCATATTGTGGAACAGGGCGATGCCAGCCGCTTTACACAGCCGCAAACCGAGGCGTTTGCTCACTATCTTTCGCACTAAGTCAGGATGCTAAAAATGAAAAAAATGGTACTTGCTGCACTGCTCGCTGGTTTTAGCCTGACCGCTACGGCGGCGCAGACGATTCGTTTTGCGACCGAAGCCTCCTATCCTCCGTTTGAGTTTGTGGATGCGGACAATAAGATTCAGGGCTTTGATGTCGATCTGGCCAATGCGCTCTGTAAAGAGATCGACGCAACCTGCACCTTTACCAATCAGGCGTTCGACAGCCTGATCCCAAGCCTGAAGTTCCGCCGCTTTGATGCGGTGATGGCCGGCATGGATATTACTCCGGAGCGTGAAAAGCAGGTCCTGTTCACCAAGCCTTACTATGACAACTCAGCGCTGTTTGTTGCCCAGAAAGGCAAAGTGGCCAGCGTTGAGGCGCTGAAAGGCAAGCGTGTAGGCGTTCAGAACGGCACCACCCATCAGAAGTACCTGACGGAAAAACACAGCGAAATTACCACTGTGCCTTACGACAGCTATCAGAATGCCGTTCTGGATCTGAAAAATGGCCGTATTGATGCCGTGTTCGGTGATACCGCCGTGGTCAACGAATGGCTGAAGCAGAACCCTGCGCTGGCGGCTGTCGGTGACAAAGTAACGGACAAAGCCTACTTTGGTACCGGCCTGGGCATCGCGGTGCGCACCGGTAACACCGAGCTGCAGAGCAAATTCAACGGCGCACTGGATAAGATCAAAGCTGACGGGACGTACAAAACCATCTACAGCAAATGGTTCCAGCAGTAATCTCTGATGAATGAAATGATGACCCTTGCAAGCGCCGCCGGTATGACCGTCGGCCTTGCCGTTTGTGCTCTCATCGCTGGCCTCGTGCTGGCGATGCTGTTTGCTGGCTGGGAGTCACTGCGCCTCAGACCGCTGGCGTGGATCGGCACCGGCCTGGTGACCCTGATTCGCGGCCTGCCGGAAATTCTGGTGGTGCTGTTTATCTATTTCGGTGCCTCTCAGCTGCTCCTGACCCTGTCCGACGGCTTCACGCTTAACTTCGGCCTGTTTCAGCTGCCGGTGCAGATGCAGATTGAGAACTTCGATGTCAGTCCGTTCCTGTGTGGCGTGATTGCGCTGGCGATGCTCTATGCCGCCTACGCCTCACAAACGCTGCGCGGCGCGCTGAAAGCGGTTCCGGTCGGCCAGTGGGAGTCGGGCCAGGCGCTGGGCATGAAAAAATCGGCCATTTTTTTGCGGCTGATTATGCCGCAGATGTGGCGTCACGCCCTGCCCGGTCTGGGCAATCAGTGGCTGGTTCTGCTGAAAGATACCGCCCTGGTTTCGCTGATCAGCGTTAACGATCTGATGCTGCAGACCAAAAGTATCGCTACCCGCACCCAGGAGCCCTTTACCTGGTTCCTTGTGGCGGCGGCAATCTATTTAGTGATTACGCTGTTCAGCCAGGCGGTACTGCGCCGCATCGAACTGCGCACTACCCGCTTTGAACGGGGGAACAGCTAATGCTGGCTTACCTGCCTGAACTCCTGAAAGGGCTGCACACCAGTCTGACGCTCACCGCAGCCTCGCTGATCCTGGCCCTGCTGCTTGCGCTGCTCTTCACCGTGGTGCTGTCACTGAAAACCCCGCTGTTTTCGCCGCTGGTAAAAGGATTTATTACGCTGTTTACCGGCACCCCGCTGCTGGTGCAGATCTTCCTGATCTACTACGGGCCGGGACAGTTTCCCTCGCTTCAGCAGATCCCCTGGCTGTGGCATTTACTCTCACAGCCCTGGCTCTGCGCGATGCTGGCCCTGTCGCTGAACAGCGCAGCCTATACCACCCAGCTCTTCTACGGTGCCGTGCGAGCGATCCCTGCCGGGCAGTGGCAGTCGTGTGCGGCGCTCGGCATGCGCCGAAAAGATACTCTGCGTATTCTTCTGCCTTATGCATTTAAACGCGCCCTCTCCTCCTACTCTAATGAGGTGGTGCTGGTCTTCAAAGGCACCTCACTGGCCTACACCATCACCCTGATGGAAGTGATGGGCCACGGTCAGCTGCTCTATGGCCGGACCTATGACATCACCGTCTATGCCGCAGCCGGCCTGATTTATCTCTGCGTGAACGGTCTGCTGACGCTGATGATGCGACTGATCGAAAGGCGTGCGCTGGCCTTTGAAAGGCGCAACTGATCCCCGGGCGAGCTCGCTCGCCCTTCCCGCCTGGAAAATCACAATAATTGCATAATCATTCAATCTGTGGCAGGGTATCGCCTTCTCTGGCTGACCACAACACAGGATTTTTACAATGAAAAAATGGATTATTGCCGCGGCGCTGGCGTCACTGGCGATCACCGCTCAGGCAGCGGAAAAAATTCGCTTCGCCGCTTCCGCCACCTATCCGCCGTTTGAATCTCTCGACGGGGAAAATAACCTGGTCGGTTTTGATATCGATCTGGCTAAAGCGCTCTGTCAGCAGATGAAAGCGGAGTGTACGTTTACCAATAACGCCTTCGACAGCCTGATCCCTTCCCTGAAGTTCCGCCGCTATGACGCGGTCATCTCCGGCATGGATATCACCGCAGAGCGCAGCAAACAGGTCGATTTTACCCAGCCTTACTATGCGAACTCAGCGATTGTGATCGCCCGTAAAGGCCAGTTCAGTCACTTCAGCGACCTGAAAGGCAAGCGCATCGGCGTGGAAAACGGCACCACGCACCAGAAGTACCTGCAGGAAAAACATCCGGAAGTGAAAGTGGTGGCCTATGACAGCTACCAGAATGCGATTCTCGACATGAAGAGTGGCCGGCTGGATGGGGTATTTGGCGACAGCGCGGTGGTGAATCAGTGGCTGAAGAGCAATCCGGAGCTGGCTACCGTCGGTGAGCATGTGACCGACACGGACTACTTTGGCACCGGCCTTGGCATTGCCGTACGTAAGGGCAATACGGCGCTGCGCGATGAGTTTAACCAGGCGCTCGCCGCGCTGAAAGCTAACGGCAGCTGGCAGCAGCTCAATCAGAAGTGGTTCCCGGAGTAAGTCCCCGATCGCAGCGCCCGCCTCCGCGCTCTACGGCTGCTGGCGGCGGGTTAACAGCGTCAGCACCTCAAAATGGGCGGTATGAGGAAACATATCGAAGAGCTGCACCTTCGTGATCTCATACGCGCTCAGTCGGGCGATATCCTGCGCCATAGTCTGCGGATTACAGCTTGAGTAGAGCAGATAATCGGGTGCCATCTGGCTCAGATAGTCACACAGCGCCTCGCCAATCCCGCGACGGGGCGGATTGACCAGCACCAGCTGCGGTACCGCGTCCCGCCCGGTGGCAAACGCCGTCGAATCCAGCGCCGCAAACTGCACCTTCTCCAGCCCCAGCATCGCGGCGGAGCGCTGAGCGCAGGCAATCGCCTCGGCGCTGATCTCAATCCCGGTCAGCTGCATCGCCGGTGTCGCGCAGTGCAGACCGAAACCGCCCACGCCGCAGAAGAGATCCCACATGCTGTTGACCGGCAGTGCGCGGACCCAGTCGCGGGCAGTGGCATAAAGCGTGCTGGCAACCTGCGGGTTGGTCTGAAAGAAACTCTGCGGACGGATCCAGAGCGGCACGCCATTGAAGTTCTCCGCCAGCGACTGATCCGGCGTCAGCGCTATCTCCTCATCGCCCTCCAGAATCGCCATATGTACCGGCTGAATGTTGGCAGAGATGACCCTCAACTGTGGCAGCTGCTGTTGCAGCCACGGCAACGCCGCGCGCAGCTGTTCCAGCTTCGCCGTCGATCGCAGGACAAAGCGCAGCATCATACCGCCCTGCTGACTTTCGGTAATCAGCAGAAACTTCAGTTCTCCACGCTTGCGCGCCACGTTATAGGGCGTCAGCCCGGCACGCGCGATAAAAGGTTTCAGTGCGGCAAAGACGGGCTGAAAACTGTCCGGATAGAGCGGGCACGCACACAGATCGACCGCCTCCCCCTCCCGGGACAACAGGCCCAGCACCGGACGCTCAACGCTGCCGCTGACGACCATTTTTGCTTTATTACGGAACGCCTGCTGCGGTGATACCACCGGCGGCAACCAGGCCGCGACCGGCTGTTCAGCCAGCAGCTGTTCCAGCAGTGACTGTTTGTCGCTGAGCTGAGTGGAATAGGGTTTGTCGAGCCACTGACAGGAGCGGCAACGGTTGGCGTCATAAAGCGCGCAGTGCATGGTAAAGCCTTAACGATCGGGTCGGGCGGAGCGCGATTGTATCACCGCTTTCTGAAAAAAGCGCGGCTGCTGGCAGGCAGAAACAGCAGCATCAGCACCAGCAGATCGGGGATTTTCTGCGTCAGGGTGTGGTGAATAATCTGGACGTTGTTGTCGCCGTCGATACTGAAAATCTCAGGGTAGATCCAGCCCAGCGAGGCCACCAGCATGTAGCCCAGCACGAGCACCTGGGTTGCCACATAGCCCCAGCGTCCGGCATTACTGCCGCGCATCAGGGTAAAGGCGCAGCGCAGCTCAAACAGAAAGATCAGCTGGCTGGCGATAAAGATAAGCGTAGAGTCCCAGGACTGGGCGCTGCGGTGAACAAAGTTGGCGATTTCGCTGTAGCCCAGCTCATTGGCCAGCATCAGGACGCTCAGGCAGCGGGTGGCAATGATGGCAATGCCCGCCACACTAACCGGCACTGGCGCATCGGAAAGCGTGGCACTGCTTTTAAAGATTTCTGACATAGTCCGTGGCTCCACCCGATCGAAAAACGGGCCGGTTAAACCGGCCCGTTCATATAGTGGCAAAGGTTAACGATTTCAGCCACGTTTAGCTTTCTGAATATCGCTTAAACGCTGTTTTTCTTCGTTCGCCATTACCCGCCAGGCGATAAAACCCACTAAACCGACCACAAACAGAATCAGCGACGCCAGCGCGTTGATTTCCGGATTCACGCCGCGCCGCACGGTGGCAAAGATCGCCATGGGCAGCGTGGTGGCACCGGGCCCGGTGACAAAGCTGGCGATCACCAGATCGTCGAGTGACAGGGTAAACGCCAGCAGCCAGCCGGTCACGATAGCCGGCGCAATCATCGGCACGGTAATCACGAAGAAGACCTTCAGCGGCGTGGCGCCTAAGTCCATCGCCGCCTCTTCAATCGAGCGGTCCAGTTCACGCAGACGCGAGTTGATCACCACCGCCACATAGGCGGTACAGAAGGTCACGTGTGCCAGCCAGATGGTGAGCATGCCGCGTTCGCTGGGCCAGCCAAAGGCGTTGCCCATCGCCACAAACAGCAGCAGCAGCGACAGTCCGGTGATCACGTCGGGCATTACCAGCGGCGCGGTGAGCATAAAGGCAAACCCGTTATGCCCGCGGAACCGCCCGAAGCGCACGATGATGACCGCCGCCAGCGTGCCCAGCACCACAGCCATGGTGGCGGAAAGCCCGGCAATGCTCAGACTCAGCAGCACCGCATCAATCATCGCGCTGTCCTGGAAGAGCACCCTGTACCAGTGGAAAGAGAAATTCTCCCACACCGTCACCAGCGGTGAGCTGTTAAAGGAGTAAACCACCAGCAGCAGCATCGGCGCATAGAGGAACAGGAAACAGCAGACCAGAATACCGGTTCGCCAGGGTGAGCGAATGGTGGGCAGATTATTCATGCCTTCTCTCCCATTTCACGGTTTTGATGCTTATGGAACCAGATGATCGGCAGAATCAGGATCAGCAGGATAATCACCGCCAGCGCAGAGGCCACCGGCCAGTCACGGTTATTGAAGAACTCCTGCCACAGAATACGGCCAATCATGATGCTGTCCGGCCCGCCCAGCAGTTCAGGAATCACATACTCCCCGACCGCCGGGATAAAGACCAGCATCGATCCGGCGATAATGCCGCCTTTAGTCAGCGGCACGATGACGCTGAAAAAGGTTTTGAGCGGACGCGCCCCGAGGTCCAGCGACGCTTCCACCAGCGAGTAGTCGATACGGGTCAGCGCGGTGTAGATCGGCAGCACCATAAACGGCAGATAGCAGTAGACGATGCCGATATAGACGGCGGTGTTGGTATAGAGGATCACCAGCGGATGATCGATCACGCCGAGCCACATCAGGAAGCGATTGAGAATCCCGTTATTGTTCAGCAGCCCCATCCAGGCGTAAACGCGCACCAGAAACGAGGTCCACGACGGCAGGATCACCAGCAACAGCAGAATCGTGCGCATCGACGGCTTGCTGTGTGCAACAGCCCAGGCGAGCGGATAACCAATCAGCAGACAGATGACCGTCGAAATCGCCGCTACCTTCAGGGACTGCAGATAGGCGTCGATGTAGAGCGGGTCGTCGGTCAGCGTCAGGTAGTTGCCAAAGTTGAGTACAATGCTGAACTGATCGTCCGCCCAGCTCACCAGCTCGGTGTAAGGGGGGATCGCCCGCGCGATGTCCGCGAAGCTGATCTTCAGCACCGTCAGAAAGGGCAGCAGAAACAGCAGCACCAGCCACAGGTAAGGCAGCGCAATGACCAGCTTGCGGCCATGCTGCATTTTGACCCGGGTGGCCCAGCGTTGCAGCGGCGTGCCGACCAGCCGGGCGGGCGCTTTGGCGCGTTGGAAAATCTGGCTCATAGCCGCTCCTTAAACCGTCAACACCACGCAACTGTCGCTTTCCCAGCAGAGGCGGACTTCGTCACCCCAGGTGGGCAGCCCTTTGCGGTAGCGATGCGCGTTCTGCAACTGTGCACTGATCATCTGTCCGCTATGCAGACGGACGTGGAAGATAGAGAGGTCGCCAAGATAGGCGATGTGAACCACCTCACCCACCGCAAAGTTGCAGCCATCGGCAGGCACCTCATCGCACAGCATCACTTTTTCCGGACGCAGCGCGACATGAACCGGGACGTTATCCACCACCGAGACATCGGAGTCGACTTTTAACGGATGCATCAGGCCGGGGCTGTCGATCACCAGGCCGTCCGCCTGACGTTCACGCAGCAAGCCTTCGAAGACGTTAACCGAACCGATAAACTCGGCGCTGTAGCGGCTGGTTGGATGCTCATAGATCTCTTCCGGCTCACCGATCTGCACGAACTTGCCGCGATTCATGATCGCGATACGGCCGGCCATGGTCATCGCCTCTTCCTGGTCGTGCGTCACCATCACGCAGGTCGCACCAACCCGCTCCAGAATATCGACCACCTCCAGCTGCATCCTGTCACGCAGCTTCTTATCCAGCGCGCCCATCGGCTCATCCAGCAGCAGCAGTTTAGGCCGCTTCGCCAGGCTGCGTGCCAGCGCAACACGCTGACGCTGCCCGCCGGAGAGCTGGTGCGGTTTGCGTCTGGCAAACTCCTGCATGTGCACCAGCGACAGCATCTCGGCGACCCGGCTGGCGATCTCCCCTTTCGGCAGGCGATCCTGCTTCAGGCCAAAGGCGATGTTCTGCTCCACCGTCATGTGCGGGAACAGCGCATAGGACTGGAACATCATATTGATCGGACGCTGATAGGGGGCCACGTGCGACAGATCCTGACCATCCAGCACAATCTGGCCGCTGGTCGGTGGCTCAAATCCGGCCAGCATCCGCAGCAGCGTTGATTTGCCGCAGCCTGACGCGCCCAGCAGCGCGAAAATTTCACCTTTGTAAATGGTCAGACTGACATCATCCACGGCGTGCTGGCCGTCAAAGGATTTGGTCAGATTGCGAATCTCCAGCAGCGGCGTTAACGCCTTTGCGGTTTTATTTTGAGGACGGGGAATGGCATCGTTCACTACTATCTCTCTCCGGAGCCAGGCGGAACATCGCGGCAAAATCCGCCGCTAAAATGGCACAACAGAGGCCGACACTGCGCCTCTGTTGCTGTTACGTGACAGGTCAATCCGTTCGGGACGAACTACTTACCACTTTTTACTTTAGTCCATGCACGCGTACGCACACGATCCAGTTTCGGATCCTGGACTTTCAGCACAAACAATTTCGACATCGCTTCCGGCGTCGGGAAGATACCCGGGTTGTTACGGATGTCGGCATTGATCAGCGGCAGTGACGCTTTGTTGCCGTTGGCATAGTTCATTTTATTGGAGACATCAGCGATCACTTTCGGATCCATGATGTAGTTCAGCCAGGCATAGGCGCCGTCGATGTTTTTCGCATCTTTCGGAATCGCCATCATGTCGAAGAAGGCCAGTGCCCCCTCTTTCGGCACGCTGTAGCCCAGGTGCACACCATTTTTCGCTGCATCCGCACGGTTTTTCGCCTGCAGGATGTCACCTGACCAGCCGATCGCCACGCAGATATTGCCGTTGGCCAGATCGTTGATGTACTGAGACGAGTGGAAATAGCGGATATTCGGACGCAGCTTCAGCAGCAGATCTGTCGCCGCACCGGAATAGTCTTTGGCATCCGAAGAGTTAGGATCCTTGCCCAGATAGTTCAGCACGGTAGCGAAAATCTCTTCCGGCGCATCCAGGAATGAGACACCACAGCTTTTCAGCTTCTCAAGGTTTTCCGGCTTCATCACCAGATCCCAGCTGTTGAGTGGCGCATCGGTTCCCAGCGCGGCCTTCACCTTGTCGACGTTATAGCCGATGCCGGTGGTGCCCCACAGGTAAGGAATCGCATATTTGTTACCCGGATCGTGCTGCGCCACTTTTTCCATCAGCGCCGGATCGAGGTTTTTGTAGTTTGGCAGCTTGCTCTTATCCAGCGGCTGGAAGACCCCGGACTGAAGCTGACGCGCCAGGAAGCTGGAGGATGGCACCACGACATCGTAGCCGGTACTGCCCGCCATCAGTTTGCCTTCCAGCACTTCGTTGGAGTCAAAGACATCGTAGACAACCTTGATGCCGGACTGCTTTTCAAAGTTCGGCACGGTATCTGGCGAAATATAATCGGACCAGTTGTAGACGTGCAGCGTTTTATCTTCCGCCATGCTGCTGGCCGACGCGACCATCAGCGAAGCCGCTACCACAGCTGACAGCCATTTCTGACGTGAGTTGAACATGTTTTCCATCCTCCTGAGCGGGTCATAACAACGCTGCAAACCTGAGATCCCTGCATTGCGTTCTGTACAGGACGTCAGTGACACAATGAATCATTATTCAGCGGGAGTTTAATAGCAAAATCCTATATCTGAAGCGCAGTTACGCGCCTGTTACAGCCCCGCAAGCATAGCCCCCCTGCTCATGCTGCACCAGACCCCAGCGTAAAAAACGCCTGAAACCGATATTTTATGCATGTTTGAGCTATGAGGTTCGGCTTTGATGGCATAAACGACGACAGATATCTGGCATTAAAGGGCAAAATGCAGAATAAAAAAAGGTGGCGGCAGGCGGCGGGTATAAAAAAGCCGTCTCAGGGACGGCTTAGTCTGGAGGGGTCGGGCTAGTGCAGCACCGAATGCACGCTGGAGACCGCAACGTGCTCTTCTTCCTCGCCGACAATCAGCAGATTGTTGGCAAAGGCTTCCAGGATCACCATCGAGATCTGCTCTTCGCTCTGTTTCATAAAGTGCGAGAACTGACCAAAGGTTAATCCGGCGGTGGTCGTCATTGACTGGCAGACAATCAGCTTCGGCAGATTGTCATCCTGAATGTCGATAAACGCTTTTACCGTCAGCGAACTGGCGTTGATCTGCGACAGATCGCCGACCAGCGGAATCAGCGCCGTGGGCTTTACTTCAGCCAGCGCCGAGAACAGGATGACGTTGTCGACCAGATCGATTTTGGCGTCAAACACCCCATCAAAGTTTTGCATGTGCGGCAGATGAAGTGCCTGACAGGCATCGCATTCGAACCAGGTGATATTTTGCTGATCCAGCCAGCGACGCAACAGGTCGATATCCGGAACGACAAGAGAATCCATCGTAAAATCCCAGTGGGGTGATAAACAGGCGACTTAGCTTACGGAAAAACGGGCGACGATGCCACGAAAACTGCTGAAAAGCGCGTTTCAGCCTGCGGTTTTAGGACGGAGCCCGGGGATGGTTTGCTGTTCAATCCGCGCGATCATCAGCGCGGCGAGGTTCAGTTCACTGCAGGTTTCAATGCCTTCCAGACCGGGGGAAGCGTTAACCTCCATCACCAGCGGACCGCGATGCGCGCGCAGAATATCGACACCCGCAACCTCCAGCCCAAGCGTAGCGGCGGCTTTCACCGCAATTTCCCGCTCCTGAGGAGTAATCTCCACCGGACAGGCTTTGCCGCCGCGATGCAGATTGGAGCGAAAATCGCCCTCTTTCGCCACCCGCTCAATCGCCGCCACCACCTGATTACCGATGACCAGACAGCGCACATCGCGCCCCCGGGCCTCTTTGATAAACTCCTGCACCAGGATATGGGCATTGAGGCCGCGAAAGGCATCGATAACGCTTTCTGCCGCCTGCCGCGTTTCCGCCAGCACCACGCCGATACCCTGCGTGCCCTCCACCAGCTTTACCACCAGCGGCGCGCCGCCCACCATGGCGATCAGATCGTCGGTGTCATCGGGTGAGGAGGCAAAGCCGGTAACCGGCATGTCGATGCCCTCCTGCGCCAGCAGCTGCAGCGAGCGTAATTTGTCGCGGGTGCGGGTAATCGCGGCGGAGGCATTCAGCGTGTAACTGCCGCACATCTCAAACTGTCGCAGCACCGCCGTTCCGTAAAAGGTGATGGCGTTGCCGATGCGCGGGATCACCGCATCAAAATGGCCCAGCGGTTCACCGCAATAGTGAACCGCCGGAGAGGCCGGATTGATGTTCATATAGCAGGAGAGCGGATCGATGATTTGCACCTCATGACCGCGAGCTATCGCTTCATCCTGCAGCCGGCGACTGGAGTAAAGCGTGGCATCACGGGACAAAATGGCGATTTTCATCTCTGCTCTCCGCTCCTGGCTTAGCGTGTTGCCCAGCCCTGCTGATGCAGATAATCCAGCATAAACGGGCGTGTCTCTTTGATGATCAGACGCTGAATCAGCTCACTCCAGGTTTCGCTACGCTGGTTGCTGTCTCGCTGCTGATAATAGAGTTCAGTGCGGCTATCGTATTCGGCCAGCACGTTTTTATCCAGTGGCTGATAGCGGTTTTCATGCACCAGCATGGCGTGTGGCATGCGCGGTTTCACGTCCGGTTTTGACTCCGGATGACCCAGGCAGAAACCAAAGAGCGGCAGCACAAATTTCGGCAGGCCCAGCAGCTCGGTCACCTCGGCGATGTTGTTACGGATCCCGCCAATAAAGACGCCGCCCAGCTCCAGCGACTCTGCGGCCACCATCGCATTCTGCGCCATCAGCGCGGTGTCGACGCAGCCCAGCAGCAGCTGCTCGGCACGACCCAGCTGGGCATCCGGGCAAATCTGCAGATGACGATTGAAGTCAGCGCAGAAGACCCAGAATTCGGCAGCCTCTCCGACCCAGGTTTGTCCGCCCGTCAGCGTGACCAGCTTGTCGCGCAGCGCTTTGTCGGTGATGCGGACAATGGAGGAGCATTGCAGAAAACTGGATGTGGACGCCGATTGCGCCGCAGTAATAATCGCTTCGCGCTGCGCTTCACTGACCGGCTGGTCGGTAAAGGCGCGGATTGAACGGTGGCTGCACAGTAAATCAATGGTCGGTGTCATAAAGTCTCCAGCAACATCATTTTCTTTTATCGGTTTGGTTAAACAGCTGTGGGGCTATCGCTTTTGCGGTGCGCCACATCAACAGCCAGGCGGCGGGCAGCATCAGCACGACCCCGGCGATAAACAGCAGCGTGGCCAGCGTTTTTGGCTCAGCCAGACCTGGCACAGGCAGCCAGTGGTTTATCAGCAGCAGCGCCCCCAGAATTAACAGGCCGCCAGCCGCCTCCATCACCACCACAAACCGCGGTAATCTGGCTACACTCTGCATCACACTCTCCTGCCTTCACGGGCTACTGAGGGTCAATTATGGTCAACAACCCAAAATTTGCGCGGGCTGTGGCCGCCGCACGGGCAAAAAAGCCTCTGTTTCAGACGCTTCCTGACGCTTAACATAGCGTGCGGGCATCAGACTAACAGGCAAATCCTGCTTTCTTTAAGCGATACGAGCGGGCATCATGGTTGCCATTCTCTGTTTAGTTGTGTGACGTACATCACACAACAGTCGCTGCAAGGAGTTTTCTATGATTGCTGTTATTTTTGGTCGTCCAGGCTGTCCCTACTGTGTTCGTGCTCATGAACTGGCTGATAAGCTGACTGCCGAGCGGGATGATTTTAGCTATCAGTATGTCGATATTCAGGCGGAAGGCATCACCAAAGCCGATCTGGAAGCGAGTGCGGGCAAACCGGTTTCTACCGTGCCGCAGATCTTTGTGGATGAAAAACATATCGGTGGTTACACCGAGTTTGCGGCCTGGACCAAAGAGAATCTGGGATTTGCCGCATAAGGCGGAAAGCCTCGATAAAAAAGGCGAGACACTAATGTCTCGCCTTTTTATTTTCGAATGCCAGCAGCACGGCTGAGTTAGTTAAGTGACGCCATCACGATCTGCATCAGTCGCACCAGCAAGGCGCCGCAGCCTGCCCAGAACAGCGCACTGAGGCTCCAGGCGAGCACAAAAAATCCGTTGTCGTGGATAAAGAGGCTGCTGTTCAGCAGTAGCGCGGCCAGTAACGTCCCCCACAGCCCCATCAGCAGCGTGCTTTTCAACGGGCTCTCCACCTGCAGCAGCGCCATCAGAATGCCGGGAAGCATAAAGAGCAGTAATTCAGGCTGACCGCGAAGCGGGCCTGGCCCAACCTGCCAGGTGTGACAGGTAAAAACAAACACCAGACTGTACAACACCACGCCGCACAGGCGGGTCGTCCAGAGATAAGAGCGCTGCGGCATACCACCCCACTGATTAAAAGTAATCCCGACAATAACCTGCTGATAACCCTGCTGCGTTCAGATGGAAATAAAAAGAAACAGTTCGTTGTGACAACGAATGAAAACAGCCAATGGCTGTAGAAGATATTTGTGATTAGAATAGCGCCGCGGAAAAGGTTCCATTTGCAGTACTGATACAACAGCACCTCAACGGCCTGCTCAAGATAGCGAAAAACAGGCCTCTCTTCAACAGGTTACAAGTAAACAAGAAGTTAAACAGTGAATATTAACGTCGCAGGATTGTTAAGCGGAAATGACATTTTGTTATTATTTGTCGTTTTAGCGCTCGGCCTCTGTCTGGGTAAGTTGCGTCTTGGCTCAGTTCAGCTGGGAAATTCGATTGGCGTATTAGTGGTTTCGCTCTTATTAGGGCAGCAGCATTTCACCATCAATACCGATGCATTAAGCCTGGGCTTTATGCTGTTTATTTTTTGTGTCGGCGTCGAAGCCGGCCCTAACTTCTTCTCTATTTTCTTTCGCGACGGCAAAAACTATTTCATGCTCGCCATCGTCATGGTGGTCAGCGCGCTGCTGCTGGCACTGGGACTCGGCAAGCTCTTCGGCTGGGATATTGGCCTCACCGCCGGGATGCTGGCCGGTTCCATGACCTCAACGCCAGTGCTGGTGGGCGCAGGCGATACGCTGCGGCAAAGCATCAGCGATCCTAAACAGCTTGGACTGATGCAGGATCAGCTGAGCCTGGGCTATGCCGTAACCTATCTGATTGGCCTGGTCAGCCTGATTTTTGGTGCCCGTTACCTGCCCCGCCTGCAACATCAGGATCTGCCTACCTGCGCCCAGCAGATCGCCCGCGAGCGCGGTCTGGATGCAGACAGTCAGCGCAAAGTTTTCCTGCCGGTGATCCGCGCCTATCGCGTTGGCCCGGAGCTGGTGGCGTGGAGCGGCGGCAAAAATCTGCGTGAGCTCGGCATCTATCGTCAGACCGGCTGCTACATCGAGCGCATCCGCCGCAACGGTATTCTCGCCAGTCCCGATGGCGATGCGGTGTTACAACTGGGTGATGATATCTCGCTGGTCGGCTATCCCGACGCGCATGCCCGGCTCGATCCCAGCTTCCGTAACGGCAAAGAGGTGTTTGACCGCGACCTGCTGGATATGCGCATTGTCACCGAAGAGATCGTGGTGAAAAACCACAACGCGGTGAACAAACGCCTCAGTAAGCTCAACCTGACCGATCACGGCTGCTTCCTGAACCGGGTCATCCGCAGCCAGATTGAGATGCCGATCGACGACAGCATTATGCTGAACAAAGGCGATGTGCTGCAGGTCAGCGGCGAGGCACGCCGGGTGAAAAGCGTCGCGGACCGCATTGGCTTTATCGCCATTCACAGTCAGATGACCGATCTGCTGGCGTTCTGCGCCTTCTTTATCGTGGGGCTGATGATTGGTCTGATTACCTTCCAGTTCAGCAATTTCAGTTTCGGTATCGGTAACGCCGCCGGCCTGCTGTTCGCCGGGATCATGCTGGGATTCCTGCGCGCCAACCACCCGACCTTTGGCTATATTCCGCAGGGCGCGCTGACGATGGTGAAAGAGTTCGGTCTGATGGTGTTTATGGCGGGAGTGGGGTTGAGTGCCGGCAGCGGCATTAATCACAGCCTGAGCAGCGATGGTGCGCTGATGCTGCTGTGCGGCCTGCTGGTCAGCCTGCTTCCGGTCATCATCTGTTTTCTGTTTGGTGCCTATGTGCTGCGGATGAACCGCGCCCTGCTGTTTGGTGCCATCATGGGCGCACGCACCTGCGCCCCTGCTATGGAGATTATCAGCGATACGGCTCGCAGTAATATTCCGGCGCTGGGCTATGCCGGGACCTACGCCATCGCCAACGTGTTACTGACGCTGGCGGGGACGCTGATTGTGATTGTCTGGCCGATATTGCCCCTATAAAAATTTTTTGGCTACGTCCAGAACTTTTTTGTCAGCGGGCAGTCCTAATAAGTGCCACTGCTTTTCTTTGAAATCCCCAGATTGTGGAGCCCGCTGGTCTTTTTCCTGGCGGGTTTTTTTATGCCCTTTTTTCTTGCGCGCCGCGCTGCCGCGTCCGAATCCCGCCAATCCCCTGCCGAACTTAAACCGTTGCACAACTCAGTAACAGATTAAGAGCGCGATGATGGACGAAACGCATCGCAATCAGCAGGATAGAGTGCTGTGAAATTAGCTATTTGTGCTGATTAACTGGGCGAGCGCGCTGGTGCTGACTGTTTTTATTGCCGCTGTTATCAGAAGGCTGACCGGGTAGCGTCAGCCACTGTTAGCCGGGCTGTCTGCTGAGGAATCTATCCCGGAATGGAAGAACTGAACCACTCACTGTTTACTGCCATTAATGCCACACCAGCGTCACCTGCCTGGTTACTGCAACTGGCGACCTTTATTGCCAAAGATCTGATTGCCATCGTGCCGCTGCTCATCGTGGTGATGTGGTTGTGGGGGCCACGCGATCAGCTCTCTTCGCAGCGGGCACTGGTGCTGAAAACCGGCATGGCGCTGATCTATGCGCTGACGATCTCCTGGTGTGTGGGCCAGCTGCTGCCCCATCCGCGTCCGTTCGCCATTGGTTTCGGTTATCAGTTCCTGCATCATGCGGCGGATGACTCCTACCCCAGCGATCACGGCACCACGATTTTCACTTTTGCTCTGGCCTTTATTTTCTGGCATCGCCTCTGGTCGGGGATGGTTCTGATGGGTGTGGGTTGCGCTATCGCCTGGTCACGGGTCTATCTTGGCGTTCACTGGCCGCTGGATATGCTGGGTGGATTCCTTGTCGGGCTGCTGAGCTGTCTGGCTTCGCATCTGGCATGGCAGTTCTATGGCGAGCGGATGCTGGCTGTTATCCATCCCCTCTATCGGGCGCTGTTTGCGGTGCCGATTCGCAAAGGCTGGACGCAGGATTGAAAAAATAGGCGACAGCCTCCTGAAAATTGCCGTGCAGGTCTGCGATGCTCGCGGCAGGATCGAGCCTGCTCAGGGAACAGGGTTAGATCGGAAAGACGCAAAGCCGTCATCCCTGACTGCTCGGCCCGCGCCTTCCCTGGCGCGGGACGCTTTCCTCTTCTGACCCTGTTCCCTGCGCCTTACGTTGATGCGTAGCGGTTATCCCCTGGTCTGGATGCATTAACCGCTTCAGGAACGCGTCAGCGTCCCGGATAACTTATGAAAACCATTTCCCAAACCAGCCGTTAAATTTCATCATCACGAAGTCAATCATCCGGCTGAAGAATCCGCCTTCCTGCACATCCTGCATCACCACCAGCGGGCGCTGTTCAATGGTTTTGCCGTCCAGCTGAAAATCGATCGTGCCCACCACCTGATTCTTCTTCAGCGGTGCTTCCAGCTGAGGTGTGGTCAGTTTAAAACTCGCCTTCAGGTTCTTCATCTGCCCTTTAGGGATGGTCAGCGCCGCATCTTTTGCGACGCCAAGATTGACCTGGCTGCGATCGCCGAACCAGACCCGCTGCTGAGCAAAAGGTGCATCGGCTTTAATGGGGGTTACCGTTTCAAAGAAGCGGAAGCCCCACGTCAGCAGCTTTTCACTTTCGCGGAAGCGGATCGCATCGCTGGTGGTGCCCAGCACCACGGAGATCAGGCGCATGTCACCTTCGGTCGCAGAGGCAACCAGATTGTTGCCCGCCCCGGATGTGTGGCCGGTTTTAACGCCATCGACCTTGAGATTGGTGCTCCACAACAGACGGTTACGGTTGATCTGGCGGATATTATTGAAGGTGAACTCTTTCTCTTTGTTCAGCGCATACTCATCGGGGACATCGCGGATCAGCGCCTGCGCAATCAGGGCCATATCCCGTGCGGTACTGTACTGCCCTTCTGCATCCAGGCCGTGAACCGTCATAAAGTGGGTGTTCTGCAGGCCCAGCGCCTTCACATAATTATTCATCAGGCCGATAAACGAATCCTGACTGCCCGCCACGTAATCCGCCAGCGCAATACAGGCATCGTTGCCGGACTGGATCACGATGCCTTTATTCAGCTCATGCACCGGGATGCGGTCACCCGGCTTGAGAAACATCAGGGATGAACCGCGCAGCTTAGGATTGCCGGTCGCCCAGGCATCCTGTCCCACGGTAACCATATCATCCGGTTTAATTTTGCCCGCTTTAATCGCCTGACCCACCACGTAGCTGGTCATCATTTTGGTCAGACTGGCGGGATCGAGACGCTGATCGGCGCTGGATTCAGTTAAGACTTTACCGCTGGCGTAATCCATCAGGATCCACGCTTTTGCGTCAATGCCTGGCGCGGCGGGAGCCTGTTCAGCATAGGCGCTGATCGGGGCGATAATCAGTAATGAGGTGGCAGCGAGAAGCCGCAGGCGTGATGGGAAGCGAGTGTTTGTCATGGGCGTGGCCGGATTGTCCTTGTTAACGCGAAATTCCAGGGGCAGAAAATTCTCACTCAAACGCTAACCGTTGACGGCAGCGAAAAAAACCGCCGAATCGTAAAGTTTTTTAGAGTTTAGTCGATTTACCCTGGCACAACGGCCGCGCGCGTGTCCTTTCGCCTCGCTTCTGTCATTCCCAAAACTGCGTGAAATTCCGATTTTTCGCAGAAGAGTTAAGTCGGTCACAATTATCCGCTAACCTGAAAGCCAGTCAGCCGAGGAGACCGACCATGGACTTAGCCCTTTTTGATCTGGATGAAACACTTATTTGTGAAGACAGCACCAGCCTGTGGCTGCGCTGGCTGGTATCACAGGGGTTCGCCCCCAGCGAACTGATCGATCAGGAACAGGCACTGATGGCCCAGTATTATGCCGGCACGCTCTCAATTGAAGAGTATATGAGTAAAACCCTCTCACCGCTGTCGGGTATGGCTACCCTCACGGTGGAAGGCTGGGTGCGTCGCTTTATTCATCGCGACATCATGCCCCGCGTTTTTCCCGCGGCGCGGGAACGCATTGAGTGGCACCGGGCACGCGGCGACCGCGTCATGATTATCTCTGCCAGCGGTGAGCATCTGGTGGTGCCGATTGCTCAGCAACTGGGGGCCTGCGGTGCGCTGGCGATTGGCGTTGAAATCGTGGACCAGCGTTACAGCGGCAATACCTACGGCACCATGACCTATAAAGAGGGCAAAGTGACCCGGCTGGGTGACTGGAAAGCGCTGCAGGCGGAGGAGACGTTTGACCGCACCTGGGCCTACAGCGATTCGATGAATGACCTGCCCCTGCTGGAGCAGGCCGATCACGCCCATGTCATCAACCCGGACGAAAGACTGCATCAGGAAGCGGTCAGCCGGGGATGGCAGGTTTATCACTGGGCACGCTGAATCAGCCGCGGGACGCGCCAGCGTCCTGCGCTAATCCCACTTTCAGCAGTTTGCCATTGGCCTCATCGGTCAGCACATAGAGCCAGCCATCCGGTCCCTGCCGCACATCGCGAATCCGCGCATTCTGGTCGCCCAGCAGACGCTGCTCTTCCACCACCTTTTCACCGTTCACACTCAGCCGAATCAGGTTCTTCTCTTTCAGCGCGCCGATAAACAGCGAATTCTTCCACTGCGGAAAACGGGCGCTGTTGTAAAACGCCATGCCACTGATGGCCGGAGAGACTTTCCAGTGCCAGATCGGCTGCTCGGTGCCTGCAACATGGGTGCCCTTTGACTCCGGCACTTTATCGCCGCTGTAGTCGATACCGTAGGTCGCCAGCGGCCAGCCATAGTTTTTGCCACGACTCATGATATTCACTTCATCGCCGCCGCGCGGGCCATGCTCATTTTCCCATATCATCCCGGTCCAGGGATTCAGCGCCAGCCCCTGCGGATTTCGCAGGCCAAGCGCCCAGATCTCCGGCCGCGCGCCGGGCTGTTTCACAAACGGGTTATCATCCGGCACGCTGCCGTCGGCATTCAACCGCAGCAGTTTGCCCTGCAGTTTATCGAGGTCCTGCGCGGCGCTGCTGACAAAATTATCGCCGAAGGCGATCCAGAGATAGCCCTGAGTATCAAACGCCAGCCGGGTGCCGATGTTATTACCGCTGGAGAGCATCGGCGTCTGCCGGATCACCTCGCGGAAATCGCTGAGCTGGCGATTATCCCTGCTCAGTGTCCCGACACCGACCACCGCCCCCGCTTTGCCCTTGCTGTCAGCCTCGGTGTAACTGAGCCAGACACGACGGCTGCTGGCGAAGTCGGGAGCCAGCACCACATCGAGCAGGCCGCTCTGCCGCTGTGCCCAGACCTCTGGCACGCCCTGAATCGGCTGCGAAAGGCCGCTCTCCGGGTTCCAGCTGCGCAGCTGCCCGCTCCGTTCGGTTATCAGCAGCGTTTTGTTGTCGGGCAGAAAGGCAACCGACCATGGATGTTGTAACTTATCCTGTAACACCTCAACCTGCAGGTCAGCGGCAAACAGCGGCGGGACTGAGAGCAGCGAACCGGTCAGCAGCAGAACGGTTGAAAAACGGGACATAGAGTTCCCCTCATGGGATAGCGTGCCCTTAAGCGTAGTCAGCCCGCGCACAGTGAACCTGAGGATTTACAAAAGATTAAACTGAAAACCCGCCGCAGGACGCAGCGGGTGAGAGGCATTACTCGAAGCAGGTGTCCGGATTCTCAGACAGGGTGATGAACTGCTTGCCACCCTGGGTCAGCGCCATAATGGTGCCGCTTTCGATATCGTAAACCCAGCCATGCAGACGCAGTTTGCCGTTACGCAGCGCGACGGAAACCGAAGGGTGGGTTTTCATGTTATTCAGCTGCGCGATCACGTTCTCTTTGACCATCTCATTCAGCTTCTTCTCCGGTGAGTCATACTCACGCTGCTCGACCACCGCTTTTGCCGCATCGGCATAGCGCAGCCAGTGCTCTACTGCGGGCATGGTGTCCATGCAGGCGCAGGAAGCAATAGCGTTCATAGCACCACAGTTGGAGTGACCGCAGATGATGATGTCGGAGACGCCCAGTGCGACCACGGCATATTCGATAGTCGCGGACACACCGCCAGGCTCCGGGCCAAATGAGGGAACGATGTTGCCCGCGTTGCGGATAACGAACAGCTCTCCTGGCTCCTGCTGCGTTACCAGCTCAGGCACCAGACGGCTGTCTGAACAGGAGATGAACAGGGCTTTCGGATTTTGATTTGACGCCAGGCTTTTGAAAAGATCCTTCCTTTCAGGAAACACATTCTGCTGGAAATTCAGAAATCCTTTGATGATCTCTTTCATTATTTAGCTCTCACATTATCCATTTCATTACCTGAGGGGCATAGCCCCCTCAGTGGGGTTAGCGGGTTTATTATTAATGAAAACAAGTGAATATCAACCCGCGTTTTTCATTCACTGTTCAGCCGGGGTTACGGACAGCGCTTCGCTTATCCGCCAGACAGCGGTCAAGGCGGCGATTTCTTTTTATAGCACGGTGAGTTACCACGATGCGCCCGTTTTTCTCTGAACCTGATGCGGGTCTGCAAAGCGAACAGGCTTTTACGCGTTTTTTCACTACTTTACGTCGTGCGCCAGGCTGAAATCGTTTTCAGTCATTCATGCTCAGCGGACGCATCGCATCCGGCAGATTGCTGCGCCGTGAGCGTCATCTGCCGGGTGCAGTCAGCCAGCAGGGTTTTGACGGGAAGAAGCAGGAAAGATGAAATAGCGCGGAAAGCGGAGGCACTGCGGCGAAACGGCGTGAAATGAATTTCGCCTCCCCGGCGCTGTAGACGCGCCGGGCAGAAAAGCGGTCATGCTGGTTCAGCGCTTAGCCATAAAGTTGCTGATGCGCCTTTTTCCGTTGCAGATAGTCCTCATCGGCCCGGAGACGGTCCCAGTAAGCTTTGAAAATGGCCGCCGCCGCGGCTTTTTCTTCGTTGACGCCACGCGGCAGCTCCTTGCCTTCCGCGTCATATTTTCGTCCGCCCTTGTGATTGCTGTAGCGGCGGGCACGGGTATAGCCCATCTGGATAAACTTGCGCGCCATATCCATGCCGACAAAATCATCCTGACGCCGGTAATCTTCAAACAGCGCCATGATCTTTTCTGCCGACTCTTCAGCAATGGGAACGGTTCGAAATCGCCAGTGAGGCAGTATTTCGCTCTTATAAGGCTCGACCATCAGCACACCCTGCTCCCCGCGGCCGACCTGATATCGCTCAGGGTGCTTACGGAAGTCGATAGTGCTGAAGTCCTGATCATAATCGAAAGGTTTCATGTCTTTAGTTTAGGATCAAGTGCGTCGCGCAGCCCGTCTCCGAGTAAATTAAATGCCAGAACAGTGAAGAAGATCGCCAGACTGGGGAAAATCGCCACGTGCGGCGCGATAACCATGTCGGCGCGCGCCTCGTTCAGCATGGCGCCCCACTCCGGCGTGGGCGGTTGTGCCCCTAATCCCAGAAAGGAGAGACTGGCAGCGGTGATGATGGAGGTGCCTACGCGCATGGTGAAATAGACCACAATCGGTGAGACCGTCCCCGGCAGGATATGTCGCATCAGAATGGTCCAGTCAGAGGCGCCGATGCTGCGCGCTGACTCAATAAAGGTCTGATGCTTGAGTACCAGCGTATTGCCGCGCACCAGGCGGGCAAAAGCCGGGATGCTGAAGATGGCTACCGCCACAATCACATTGCTCATGCCGCTGCCCATAATGGCGACAACCGCTATCGCCAGCAGAATGCCGGGAAAGGCAAACAGCACATCACAGATGCGCATGATGATGCGGTCCCACCACCCTTCATAGTATCCCGCCAGCAGGCCAGAGAGGGTGCCTATCAGCGCGCCGATCAACACAGAGAAGAAGCCCGCAATCAGGGAAATACGCGTGCCGACCAGCACCCGGCTGAAGATGTCGCGCCCCAGCGAGTCCACACCAAACAGGTGCATCAGTGACGGCCCCTCGTTGAGCCGGTCATAATCGAAATAGTTCTCCGCATCGAACGGCGCAACCCACGGTGCGATAAATGCCAGTACGATCAGCATCAGCACAAACAGGCCCGCCAGCAGCGCCACCGGCTGCCGTCTGAAACGCCGCCAGAACTCACGCCACGGTGTCCGCACCCGATTCTCCGCGAGCAGCGGCATGCTTTTCAGTGCCGCTTCGCGTCGCCAGTTTTTCATCGCGACTCCTTAAAGCGAATAGCGGGATTGATGACCGCATAGAGCATGTCGGTAAACAGATTGATCAGAATAAACTCCAGTGAAAACAGCAGGACCTCTGCCTGAATCACCGGGTAGTCGCGCATTGTCACAGAATCGACCAGCAGACGTCCCAGGCCAGGCCAGTTGAAAACCACTTCAACCACAATCGAGCCACCCAGCAGAAAACCGAACTGCAGGCCCATCATGGTCACGACCGGGATCATGGCATTGCGCAGGCCATGTTTGACCACCACCAGCGACTCGCGCACCCCTTTGGCCCGCGCCGTCCGCATGTAGTCTTCCTGCATGACCTCGACAAAGGAGGCGCGGGTAAAACGGGCCATCACCGCCGCGACCGCGGCACCTAAGGTGATCGAAGGCAGGATGTAGTGTTTCCAGCTCTCTGCACCTACCGTCGGGAGCCATCCCAGCTCAACCGAGAAGACCTGCATCAGCAGCATGCCGAGTGCAAAGGCGGGGAACGAAATGCCCGACACCGCCAGCGTCATTCCCAGCCGATCGGGCCAGCGGTTGCGCCAGACGGCAGAGACAAGGCCAATCGCCATGCCAAAAATCACCGCCCAGACCATGCTGACCAGCGTCAGCCAGAGGGTCGGCATAAAGCGCGTGGCGATCTCTTCAGCGACCGGCCGTTTCGACACCATCGACTGGCCAAAATCGCCCTGCAGCGCATTCAGTAAAAAGTGCCAGAACTGCTGCGGCAGCGGCAGATCCAGCCCCAGCTCCTGGCGCACCAGCGCCACCACGGAGGCATCCGCTTCCGGCCCGGCGATCAGGCGTGCGGGATCGCCCGGCAGCAGGTGCACAAACAGGAACACCAGCACCGCCACAATCAGCAGCGTCGGGATCAGCCCGAAAAGTCGTTTAATGAAATAGTTAAACATGCAACATCCTGCAGCTGCGGCCAGCCCGCGGGCTGGCCGGCTCCGTTACTTCAGAGTCGCCTCATCAAAATTGAATGAGGTATCGGGCATCACATAAAAACCGCTGAGGTTTTTGCTGTTAGCAGAGACCAGCTGCTCAACCACCAGCGGGATCCACGGGTGATCCTGCCAGATGGTATCCTGCGCATCTTTGTAGAGGCGCGCTTTCTCAGTACGGTCGGTGGTTTTCAGCGCATCGGCCAGATCTTTATCGACCTTTGGATTGCTGTAAAACGCGGTGTTGAAGATGGCCGGTGGCCAGGCTGCAGTGGCGAACAGCGGCGTCAGCGCCCAGTCTGCTTCGCCGGTTGAGGCGGACCAGCCGGTATAGAACATCCGCACGCCGCTCTCTTTCTGCCCTTTACCCTCCACTTCCGCCGCACGCTGACCGGCATCCATCGCCGTGACCTTAACCTTCACGCCCACCTGTGCCAGCTGCTGCTGGGTGAACTGCAGCACCTTCTGCGCAGTACTGTGGTTGTGCGACGACCAGAGCGTGGTCTCAAAACCGTTCGGATAGCCCGCCTCTTTCAGCAGCGCTCTGGCTTTAGCCGGGTCGTAGCTTATCGCCGGATAGCTCTGTGCAAAGTCGATGGAGGGCGGCACAACGCCGGTCGCTGGCGTCGCATATCCGGAGAACGCCACTTTCGCCAGCGCCTGACGGTTGATGGCGTATTCCAGCGCCTCGCGCACTTTCGGGTTATCGAACGGCTTCTGAGTAACGTTGAGGCTGATGTAGCGCTGCATGATGGATGGCGTGGTCACCACATCCAGCTTGCTGTTCTGCTCCAGCCGCTTCGCCTGCTCATAAGGCACCGGGAAAGCGAAGTTCGCCTCACCGGTCTGCAGCATCGCCGCACGGGTGTTGTTATCCACCACCGGACGCCAGGTGATGCTGTCCAGCTTCGGATAGCCCGGCTTCCAGTAGCCATCCCACTTTTTCACCTTCACAAAGTCGGTCTGATTCCAGGTTTCAAACAGAAACGGACCGGTCCCGACCGGATGGAAACCGATCTCTTTGCCATATTTTTTCAGCGCAGTGGGCGAAATCATCGCCGCCGCCGGGTGCGCCAGGATGTTGATAAAGGCGGAGAACGGCTCCTTCAGCGTCACTTTAACCGTGGTCGGATCCACCACTTCGGTGCTGGCGATATGTTTAAACAGGTTGTAGCGCTTGAGGTGATTATCGGGATTGCTGGCGCGATCGAGGTTGACCTTCACAGCTTCGGCATTGAAGTCCGTGCCGTCCTGGAATTTGATGCCGGAACGCAGCTTAATGGTGTAGGTCAGTCCGTCCGGACTGGCCTGATAGCTTTCCGCCAGCACGTTGGTCAGCTTCATCGCTTTATCAAAGCCGAACAGGCCCTGATAGAAAGATTTGGCGACCGCCTGCGACAGCGTGTCGTTGGCATCATAGGGGTCGAGCGTCGTGAAATTGGACGCGACGGCAATCACCGCATCCTGTGCTGCCCAGGCGGGCAGTGCCATTGCGCTGCTTAACACGCCAGCCGCCAGTAACCCTTTACGCATCGTCATCTGCATCTTGTTCTCCTGTAATCCCTGTCGGGTTGGTCGCCGGGGCGACATCGTCACTGTTCAGGTCGCACTGATAACGTGACGCGCGACGAAATGGCCCGGAGCCACCTCCATCAGCGGCGCCACTTCAGGCTCATCCCCTAAGGCATGGATCGGGCTGGGGATCTCATCGACCAGTAAGGCTCGTTCACGACGGCGGTGAGCCGGATCGGCTACCGGCACCGCCGCCATAAGTTTGCGGGTATAGGGATGCTGCGGCTGCTCAAAGACCGCCTGACGCGGCCCTATCTCGACAATCTGACCGAGATACATCACCGCCACGCGGTGGCTGATCCGCTCGACCACCGCCATATCGTGAGAAATAAAGAGAAAAGCAATGCCAAACTCGCGCTGCAGATCGAGCATCAGATTGATAATCTGCGCCTGAACTGACACATCCAGCGCAGAGACGGACTCGTCGGCGATCACCACTTTAGGGTTCAGCGCCAGCGCACGGGCGATGCAGATTCGCTGACGCTGTCCGCCGGAAAATTCATGCGGATAGCGCTGAGCATGCTCCGGCAGCAGACCCACTTTATCCAGCAGCCAGGCGACGCGCTGCTCAGCCTCGCGTCGCGGCATCACCTTATGTACCAGCAGCGGCTCCATGATTGAAAAACCCACCGTCAGGCGTGGATCGAGTGAGGCATAAGGGTCCTGAAAGATAAACTGAATGTCGCGTCGCAGATGGGCCAGCGCGGCACCGGACAGCGTATCTATCCGCTGTCCGTCGAAGGTCAGCGTGCCGCCCTGGCTCGCCACCAGCCTGAGCAGTGAACGTCCGGTGGTGGATTTACCGCAGCCTGATTCGCCCACCAGCGCCAGTGTCTCACCGGCATAGAGGTCGAAACTGACTTTTTCGACGGCGTGAACCCGGCTTTTAACCCGATTCAGCAGCCCGCCGCGAATATCGAAGCGGGTCACCAGATCGCGCACCTGTAAAATCGGGGGCTGCCGACGGCGTACCGTATCCTGCGGCACGTCGTCGGCCGCGTCGCTGTGCAGCAGGGGAAATTTCGCTGGCAACGGCTGGCCCTGCATGGCACCGAGCTTTGGCACGGCGGCCAGCAGCGCCTGAGTGTAGGGCTGTTCCGGTGCGCTGAACAGCCGGTCGACCGGGGCTTTTTCCACCACCTCGCCGCGGTACATCACCTGAACCCGGTCAGCCATTTCAGCCACCACGCCCATATCGTGAGTGATAAAAATCACCCCCATCTGCATCTCTTTCTGCAGCACGCGGATAAGCTGCAGAATCTGCGCCTGAATCGTCACATCGAGCGCCGTGGTTGGCTCATCGGCAATCAGCAGGGCGGGTTTGCAGCAGAGTGCCATTGCAATCATCACCCGCTGGCGCATCCCGCCTGACAGCTGATGTGGAAACCGGGAGAGGACATTTTGCGCATCAGGGATCCGCACCAGGTCCAGCATCCGGCGCGCTTCCGCCAGCGCGGCGGCATGACTCTGTCCCTGATGCAGACGAATCGATTCGGCGATCTGCTCGCCGACGGAGAAGACGGGATTCAGCGAGGTCATCGGCTCCTGAAAGATCATCGCCATATCGGCGCCGCGCACCCGGCGCATCTGCTGCTTTGAGGCACGCATCAGATCCAGCACCTCCCCATTGCGACGGCGCAGCAGCGCTTCGCCACTGACCTGGCCTCCCGCCTGCTCGATGAGCCGCATCAGCGCCAGAGACGTGACCGATTTGCCTGAACCTGACTCGCCCACCAGCGCCAGCGTCTCGCCGCGAAACAGATCGAGTGACAAATGGCGCACCGCGCGGGTCAGGGTCGCCTCATGCTGAAATTCTACGCTGAGATCGCGCACCGCCAGCACCTGCTCAGGGGCCAGGGTCGGATGCGTGTGCCTGTCGCTCATCTCTGCTCCTTAACTTTCGCGGTAGATAGCGACTTCCGCTGGCTCGCCCACCCGGGCGAAGCCGCGGTACATTCCCTCGCTGTTAAACGGCAGGGCCACATTGCCCGCACGATCGACAGCAATCAGGCCACCGCTGCCGCCCAGCTCCAGTACGCTGTCATGAATGACATTGACGCTGGCCTGCTGCAGCGTACGACCGGCATAGCGCATCTGTGCCGCCACGTCATAAGCGGCCAGCGTGCGCATAAAGACCTCACCGGTGCCGGTACAGGAGACCGCCACGCTGTCGTTGCTGGCATAGCAGCCCGCACCCGGCAGCGGCGAGTCGCCTACCCGTCCGGCCTGTTTATTGGTCATGCCGCCCGTTGAGGTCGCCGCAGCCAGATTGCCCTCCAGGTCCAGCGCCACCGCGCCCACCGTGCCAAACTTGCGATCAGGGTCGAGCGGGTCGTCGTGGTGAGCCGCGCCATCATGGTCCAGCACCGCCGACTCGCTATTCAGCGCGCGCTGCAGCTGTTCCCACCGTTCCGGCGTCGAGAAGTAGTCAGGGCTCACCGGCGCCAGCCCGTTCGCCACCGCGAACTGTTCAGCCCCTTCACCGATGAACAGCACATGCTCGCTTTTTTCCAGCACGGCACGCGCCGCCAGAACCGGATTGCGCACCCGCGTCACGCCGGCGACGGCGCCCGCCTCCAGCGTGCGCCCATCCATGATGCAGGCATCGAGTTCATGCGTGCCCTGATGGGTAAATACCGCGCCCTTACCGGCATTAAACAGCGGACACTCTTCAAGCAGCCGCACCGCCTCCGTTACCGCATCCAGTGCGCTGCCACCCTGCGCCAGGATCTGCTGGCCCTGAGTAACAATTTCGTGCAGCGCCTGACGATATGCCTGTTCTTTTTCAGCGCTCATCGCTGAGCGCGTAATGGCACCCGCGCCGCCGTGAATGGCAATCACTGCTTTAACCATAACGCTCTGCCCTGTTGCATCCGCATGAAAAACACTGATTTAAAATGGTTTTCATCCATTTTTGATGATTTTTGACTATAGAAAGCCTGCTAAGGGTTGTAAAGCGGAAACTGTTCCTGTGGTTATAACCTTTTCTTACCACCCTATATCATTTTGGCCCTTGTCGCGGGCAAGCCCGGGGTGACACCGATGTGACTCAGCGGCCAATTGCCACCATAATAGGCAGCATCTGAATTCACCAGGCTGGACCCTTATGGAAAGTTTTACTGCAGGTTTGATCTCCCTTGAGGAGGCGCAACAAAAAATGCTCGCGCAGCTGACGCCCATCGCCGACGCTGAGAACGTGTCGCTGGCCGCGGCGGCTGGCCGCATCACGGCAAAAGCGGTGACCTCCCCTATCGCCGTACCGCCCTTTGATAACTCCGCGATGGATGGTTACGCCGTCAGGCTGGCAGATATCAGCCGCGGTGAGCCGCTGCCGGTGGCCGGTAAAGCCTTCGCTGGCGCACCCTTCAGTGGTGAGTGGCCGCAGGGCAGCGTGATCCGCATTATGACTGGTGCGCCGGTTCCCGCAGGCTGCGACGCGGTGGTGATGCAGGAGCAGACGGAAACGCGTGAGGGGGCCGTTGTGATCACCGCACCGGTGCGTCCCGGCCAGAATATCCGCCTGACCGGCGACGATATTCAGCCCGGTCATGTCGTGCTGGAAGCGGGCACGCGGCTGGGCGCGGCGGAACTGCCGCTGCTGGCTTCGCTGGGGATCGCGCAGGTCAGCGTAGTGCGAAAAGTGCGGGTGGCGATCTTCTCCACCGGTGATGAACTGCAGCCGGTGGGGGAACCGCTGGCCGAAGGCGCAATTTACGATACCAACCGTTTCGCCGTGTCGCTGATGCTGAATAAGCTCGGCTGCGACGTCATCGACCTGGGGATTATCAAAGACGATCCGGCGGCCCTGCGGGCGGCTTTCGCAGAGGCGGATCGGCAGGCGGATGTGGTGATCAGCACCGGCGGTGTCTCAGTCGGGGAAGCGGACTTTACCAAAACGATGCTGGAGGAGCTGGGGGCAATCAGCTTCTGGAAGCTGGCGATCAAACCCGGCAAACCCTTTGCTTTTGGCCGCCTCAGCCACAGCTGGTTCTGCGGTTTACCGGGTAATCCGGTCTCGGCGGCTGTCACCTTTTATCAGCTGGTTCAGCCACTGCTGGCGAAACTTACCGGCCTGCAGAAATCGGCTCTGCCGCCGCGTCAGCGAGTGCGCTGCGCCTCTGCGCTCAAAAAATCACCGGGCCGGCTCGACTTCCAGCGTGGCATCCTGCGCCAGAACGCGCAGGGTGAGCTGGAGGTGCAGACCACCGGCATGCAGGGTTCCCACGTCTTCAGCTCTTTTGCGCAGGCAAACTGCTTCATTGTGCTGGAGCGGGAGCGCGGCAATGTGGAGCCCGGCGAATGGGTTGAGGTGGAACCCTTCAACGCCCTGCTGGAGGCGTAAATGCTGCCTGAATTAAGCGACGAGGAGATGCTGCGCTACAACCGGCAGATTGTCCTGCGCGGTTTCGATTTTGACGGTCAGGAGCGACTTAAAGCCAGCCATGCGCTGATCGTCGGGCTGGGCGGACTTGGCTGTGCCGCCGCGCCCTGGCTGGCGTCAGCCGGGATCGGCAGCCTGACGCTGCTTGACTTCGACACGGTGTCGTACTCTAACCTGCAACGGCAGATACTGCATCATGACGCCGATATTGGCTGTGCCAAAGTCGAATCGGCGGCACAAAGCCTGGCGGCCATCAATCCTCACTGTCACCTGCATCCGGTCAACGGCCAGCTGGATGATACGGCGCTGCTGGCGCTGATAGCCCGCCAGCAGGTGGTGCTGGACTGCACCGACAATGTTGCGGTGCGGGAGCAGCTCAACCGGCTCTGTCGCCAGCAGGGCGTCCCGCTGGTCTCCGGGGCGGCAATTCGCATGGAAGGCCAGATCAGCGTATTCAACTGGCAGCCCGGCACGCCCTGCTATCGCTGTATCAGCCGCCTGTTTGGCGAACAGACCCTGAGTTGTGTCGAAGCAGGCGTCATGGCCCCGCTGGTTGGGGTGATTGGTGCAATGCAGGCGATGGAAGCGATTAAGGTCCTGACGGCCTTTGGCACGCCGGCCACCAGCCGGTTGCTGATGTACGATGCCATGAGTGCAGAATTCCGCAGCATGAAAGTGGCGCAGGATGCGCACTGTGAAGTGTGTGGCGATGGAGCATAGGCTCCCTGAAGCGGGCTTCAGCCGCAGAGTGATTACGTTGCGGCCCATTCCGGGCCAAAAAAAGGGGGTGGCCTGCGCCACCCCCTTTTATCAGACGATTCCCTGACTGCGCAGGTAGTCTTCATAGTTGCCGGTGAAGTCCACCACCTTGTCTGCTTTCAGCTCAATCACGCGGGTTGCCAGCGAGCTGACAAATTCACGGTCATGCGACACAAACACCAGTGTGCCTTCATACATCTCCAGCGCCATATTGAGCGATTCAATCGACTCCATATCCAGGTGGTTAGTCGGCTCATCCATAATCAGGATGTTCGGTTTCTGCATCATCAGCTTGCCGAACAGCATGCGCCCTTTCTCACCACCGGAAAGCACTTTCGCCGGTTTCTTAATATCATCCTGTGAAAACAGCAGGCGACCCAGAATACCGCGAATCGTCTGCTCATCATCACCGGGCTGTTTCCACTGACTCATCCAGTCAAATACGGTCAGATCATTAGCAAAATCTTCGGCGTGATCCTGCGCGTAATAACCAATGCGCGCATTCTCTGACCATTTAACGCTGCCATTATCGGGCTCAAGTTGCCCTACCAGCGTCTTCAGCAGCGTCGATTTACCAATACCGTTGGCGCCGATGATCGCCAGCTTTTCGCCCACTTCCATCAGCAGATTTAAATTCTTAAACAGCGGACCGTTATCAAACCCTTTGGTTAATCCTTCCACTTCCAGGGCATTTCGGAACAGCTTCTTATCCTGCTCAAAACGGATAAACGGGTTCTGACGACTGGACGCTTTCACTTCTTCCAGTTTAATTTTATCCATCTGTTTTGCGCGCGATGTCGCCTGACGCGATTTAGAGGCGTTGGCGCTGAAACGGCTGACGAACGACTGCAGGTCAGCAATCTGCGCTTTTTTCTTGGCGTTGTCAGATAACAGACGTTCACGCGCCTGGGTTGCGGCGGTCATATATTCGTCATAATTACCGGAATAGACACGCAGCTCGCCATAATCCAAATCCGCCATGTGGGTGCAGACCATATTAAGGAAGTGACGGTCATGCGAAATGATAATCATGGTGCTGTCACGTTCATTCAGCACCTGCTCCAGCCAGCGAATGGTATCGATGTCCAGGTTGTTGGTCGGTTCATCGAGTAACAGAATATCGGGATTGGAAAACAGCGCCTGCGCCAGCAGCACACGCAATTTAAAGCCCGGCGCAATTTCGCTCATCGGGCCATAATGCTGTTCAACCGGAATACCGACACCGAGTAATAACTCACCGGCGCGGGATTCGGCGCTATAGCCATCCATCTCACCGTAAAGCGCCTCAAGGTCACCGACCTTATACCCCTCTTCTTCGCTCATTTCTGGCAAAGAATAAATACGGTCGCGCTCCTGCTTAACTTCCCATAATTCATGGTGACCCATGATCACGGTGTCCAGCACGCTGAATTGTTCAAAGGCGAACTGATCCTGACGCAGCTTACCGATACGCTCGTTGGGATCGTAAGAGACGTTGCCGGCTGAAGGCACCAGATCGCCACCCAAAATCTTCATGAAGGTGGATTTTCCGCTGCCGTTCGCACCGATTAAACCGTAACGATTACCGCCGCCAAATTTAACGGAGATATTCTCGAACAGTGGCTTACTGCCAAACTGCATGGTGATATTGCTGCTAACTAACACGGCATTGACCTTTGTGAAGAGAGTGGATGAAAAAACGGCGGCTATTATGCCAGATGTGACGCAGCGCACGCCAGCGTCGGGGATGGATTGCTGGCCGGGTGATTGATATCCCGACAGAAATAAAAAAGCCGGCAGGCCATCATGGCCCCCGGCTCCCACTTACAAGGATTGTGTCGATCAATCAATCAGGAAGCTGTCCAGGCTTTTACCGGAATCCAGCGCTTTTTTAATCGCTGCCGGGGTACGGCCCTGGCCAGTCCAGGATTTCTGCTCACCGTTTTCATCGGTGTAAGTATATTTAGCCGGACGCGGCGCACGCTTGGTGCGTTTTTTTCCGCTTTCCAGGGCACCTAATAATTCATTAGGATCGATGCCGTCAGCCAGCAGCATTTCGCGATATTTAGAGAGCTTTTCTTCTTTTTCGCGATTCTGCGTCTCTTCTGCTTCAGCTTCTTCGCGGCGCTCAGTCACAACGACAGTTAATTTTTCCAGGATCTCTTCAAGATCGGTCAGTGGCAGTTCACGAGCCTGGGCACGTAATGTGCGAATATTGTTCAGTACCTTAAATGCGTCACTCATCACAATGTCCTTGATTAAGGGGGGTTAATAAAACTGTAGCGGCAAGATTACCTAATTCAAATAAAAAAATAAATTATTTTTACGCCCCAGATAATTCTTAAGTATTAATTATGCCGAAATATGGCTTTTAAAATCGGACCCGCCTGAGGTTTATTAACGATGAATTAACAACAAACCGGGCCTGTGTCCCTGTATTGAAAACGATTTCAGCCGGACGATACCGCCTGCAGAGGCATAATCGCATCTGCGAAAGCGTGCAGGCTCAGGCCCGTTATTTCCGGTTTATCGCCCATGCTCTGGCGATAAAAAAAGGCCGGAAAGGCTACCTCTGTCACAATAGTTTACAGTTCATGATTAAAAATTGCCCTTCTCATCGGGCAATAACGTTAAAGAATTATCGCCCTATTCGATTTTATTATGACAGTAACGACGTTCCCGGCATGTTTTACCGCTGCGTTTTTCAGCAGCGTCAGATTATTCGCAGAGGAGACCGTTGAACAACAGCGGTCGCGTTCTGCAGACGCTGGCGAATTGCCATGTGCGTTCTGAGTGGCATTAAAAAAGCATCCTGAAATAAACGCAGAAAGGTGATGCAGCTCAAAATCTTAAATTGAACTGATGCCAGCCACATAAATAATAACGCCCTGACCGCTGCGCAGATAATAGCCCTGCTGTCAGGCCTGTTTTATTTTCGGCCATTTTATCCTGACGAATTCCGGCAACGATTGCCGCTGATTCAATGAGTTAGATTATCGGTAAACGGAAGATGGCGGGCTGACCGCGCAGTGGAGAGGGATAAGCAGGCGGTCACGGCAGCAGCGCCGCGACCGCCTGAGAACTAATTGGCCTGGGTGGCCGGACCGAAGACGGAGTAGTGCGGCATCTCAACAGTCTGGTATGTTTCCCAGCCGCCGCCCAGTGCTTTATAGAGCGCCACCAGATCGAGCGCGCTCTGCATCCGTGCCTGGGTTGCCTGCTCCTGTGCCTGTGCCAGCTGGCGCTGTGCATCCAGCACCTCCAGGAAGGTGGAGAGCCCCTGACGGTAGCTGTCGCTGGCGAGATCAAAGGCACGCTGAAGAGCACCGGTTGTCTCATCCAGCGCGGTGACACGCTGCTGATCGGCGCGATAGCTGACCAGCGCATTCTCCACATCCTGCAGCGCCGTCAGCACCGTCTGGCGATAATCCAGTGCGGCACTCGCCTGCTGTGCCCGCGCCAGCTTCACGCTCGACACCAGCTGTCCGCCCTGGAAAATCGGAATTGATAACGAGGGGCCAAAGCTGTAGAAATGGCTGCTCCAGTTATCCAGATAGCTAACGTCCGTGTTACGCACGCCCAGCTGGCCGGTCAGCGACAGGCTCGGGAAAAGCTGCGCGACAGAGACGCCAATTTCCGCGGTCTGCGCATGCAGTGTCGCTTCAGCCTGACGAATATCAGGACGACGGCGCGCCAGCGTTGAAGGGATACCCACCTGCACAAACTGAGGCAGCGGCGGCAACGGTTTCGGTGTACTGAGTTCCGCATCCAGTGCGCCTGGCGTCTTGCCGAGCAGCACCGCCAGGCCGTTCATCGCCTGCCGCGCCTGCGACTGATACTGCGGCAGTTGCGCCTGCAGCGTGCTCAGCTGGGCCCGGGCATTCTCCACGTCGGTCAGCGGCGCCAGACCATTACGCTGCTGGCTCTGTGTCAGCTCGGTCGTCTGCTGCGCCACGCTGATCTGCTGCTCCAGCGTCTGGATGGTGCTCTGCGCGCCGCGCAGCTGCAGCCAGGCGCGCGCCACTTCCGCTTCCAGTGAGACCAGCGCATCATTGCGCTGCTCAATCGCCGCCTGCTGCTGGGCAGTGGCGGCCTCAACCTGACGGCGCACTTTGCCCCACAGATCCAGTTCCCAGCTCGCATCGAAGCTGCCCTGGTAGAGATTGACCGGCTGGGTCAGGCCGTTGAGCTGACTGGCTACGTTACTGTCGAGCTGATCGGTGGCCCCATTGGCTTTCAGCAAGCCTTCCAGACCGAGCTGCTGACGCGTCACTTTGGCCGAACCGCTCAGGCTGGGTAACAGGCTACCCTGGGCCTGTGTCAGCTGTTCGCGTGCCCCGGCAATACGCAGTACCGTCTGCTGCAGGCTCAGGTTGCCCGCTATCGCCCGCTCAATCAGGCTGTCGAGCTGCGGATCGTTAAAGCTTCGCCACCAGCGGGAATTAATCGCGGCGCTTTGGGGTACGGACGCCTCCTGCGACGCCATGGCGTTAAAACTGCCCGGCAAGGCCGGTTTTGGCGCCTGATAGTCAGGCCCGACGGCGCAACCCGCCAGAGCGAGAGCCAGCAGTAAACTCACGGGTTTCAGGCGATGAGAGTAAAAAACCTTCATGTTAGTGTGCTCCTGCACTGCCTTCGCTCTTAATCGGCGACAGCAGCCAACAAAATGGAATCAAAATCAGGGCGACAATACTCAGGCCTGAGAAGACATCGATATAAGCGAGAATGCGCGCCTGCGCGATCATCTCCTGATAAAGCTGACCGGTTGCCAGCGTAACGGGATCGCCAACCGCCGAAGTAAAGTCGCGTATCGCCTGCGCCCAGTGCTGCAGCGTGATGTTGAATTGCTCGTTCAGCGGCGTCATGTTGTGCACCATGTGCGCCGAGCGAACCTGCTCGCGCTCGGTAATGGCCGCGGTCGAGAGTGAAATCCCGATCGATCCGGCCACGTTGCGGAACATGGTAAACAGCGCCGAGGCGTCCGCATTAAGTCGCTGCGGAATGGTGACAAACGCGATGGTGGTCAGCGGAACAAACAGGAAGCCCAGCCCGATCGACTGCGCGCTGCGCATCATCACCAGCGTGGCAAAATCGACATTCGGTGCCAGGGTGGCGGAGTAGAAAAACGCTACCGCCAGACAGCTGAAGCCAAAGGCGATGATGTAACGCGTCTGAACAATCGGCATCAGCTTCAGCACCAGCGGGATCGTCAGCACGATCAGCACCGCACCGGGCGACAGCACCAGACCTGACCAGGTGGCGGTGTAACCCAGGTCCTGCTGCGCCAGCTGAGGCAGTACGACAGAGCTGCCATAGAGGATCATCGCCATACCCGCCATCAGCAAGCCCGCCACCCAGAAGTTGCGATCCTTCATCACCAGGATATCGACCACCGGTTTGCGGGCATACATCAGCCAGTAGACGGCCCCGACGATGCCGACCAGCGCCAGAATAGCGAACAGCACGATAAAGTGAGAGGCGAACCAGTCCTCATCTTCCCCGCGATCCAGCATCACCTGCAGGCAACCCAGCCCCAGGGTAATCAGGCTGATACCGATGTAATCGATCTTAAGTTTGCCTTTGGCCCATTTGCGCTCCCACGGTGGATCTTCCAGCAGCTGATAGATTGCCAGCACGGTCAGCACCCCGACCGGGATGTTGATAAAGAACACCCAGCGCCAGCTGTAGTTATCCGTGATCCAGCCACCCAGCGTCGGGCCAATCACCGGCGCAACGATGATGGCGATAGAGGATAGACCAAAGGCTTTGCCGCGATCTTCCGCTTTAAAGTAGTCGAGCAGCACAGACTGCTGAACCGGCTGTAAGCCGCCGCCGAAAAAGCCCTGCAGGACGCGGAACAGAATGATCTGCCACAGTTCGGTGGCGATACCGCACAGGAACGAACAGATGGTAAACATCACAATGCAGATCAGGAAAAACTGTTTACGACCAAACAGACGGCTGAAGAATGCAGAGATAGGCAGCACGATGCCGTTTGCCACCAGATAGGAGGTCAGTACCCAGGTTGACTCATCGTAACTGGAGGAGAGTGAACCGGCGATATGCGGCAGCGCCACGTTGACGATGGTGGTGTCGAGGATCTCCATAAACACCGCCAGCGTCACCGTGATCGCCACTAACCACGGATTGCTGGCAGGTTTCCAGCTCTGCGCCGTACTCATTCCACCGTCACCTTGGGTTCAACAGAGAGACCCAGTGGCAATGGATGGTTGGGATCGAGCCCTTTATCAATCACGATTTTAACCGGCACGCGCTGCACGATTTTCACGTAGTTGCCGGTGGCGTTTTCTGACGGGAAGGTCGAAAAGCGTGAACCGGAGCCCATCTGAATGCTGTCGACATGCCCTTCCAGCTTCATATCCGGCCAGGCATCGACGCTGATTTCAACTTTATCGCCCGGATTCATGCGCTCAAGCTGAGACTCTTTAAAGTTTGCGGTGATCCAGATGTCCGGTGAGACCAGCGAGAACAGCGAAGAACCAGCCTGCACCAGGGTACCCAGCTGAACATTGCGCTTGGTGATGAAGCCATCATAGGGCGCACGAACCTGGGTATAGGAGAGATTAAGGTCAGCCGTGCTGAGCTGCGCTTTTGCCTGCTCAACCTGCTGCTGACGCGCTTCAACATTGGTTTCCTGCTGACGAATCTGCAGGGCAACCTGTGATGCGACTTCAACCTGCGCTTTAGCGCTCTGTAACTGCGCCTGCGCCGAGCGTAACTGCGCCGAGGCGCTGTCGATATTGCGCTGACTGGTGGCACGCGGGTCGACGCCGCGCTGGCGACGATAATCGGCCTGGGCGTTCAGCAGGTTAGCTTCCGCTTTCGCCTGGTCCGCCAGCGCCTGATCGCGCTGAGCCGGATACTGAACCCGGGACAGGGCCAGCTGCGCCTGCGCCTGATGAAGCTGCGCGACAGCTAAACCGAGCTGCGCCTGCGCCTGTTCACGCTGGGCGCGGTTGTCGCTGGGGTCGATTTCCACCAGCAGATCGCCCTTCTTCACCCGCTGGTTATCGTTTACCAGCAGCTTCACCACATAACCGGACGCTTTCGGCGCAATGGTCACCGCATCGCCTTCGGTAAAGGCGTCGTCGGTGGTTTCAATATTGCGGGTCGTAAACCAGAACCAGAATCCAACGATCAGCATGATCACTACCACGACCGCCAGAATAATCAGCGGCTTTTTACCGGGGCGTTTGCGTTCTGGCTGCTGGTCGTTGTCCTTGTTTTCATCTGACTGACGGTTTTTATCCGTCGCGTTATCGGCATCCTGCTGGTGTTGATCGTGTTGGTTGTTCTCGCTCATAGTTCCCATCACTGGCTAAGGCCCTGATTCCGGGCATAAAGGTCTAGTTAACCTTATATCGGAACCTGACAAAATCCAGCGCAACTTTACGAAACTTGAGAAATGGCGCACGTCCTGCCACCTGATGAGGGTGGCAGGCGGGGTGGGACTAATTGAGCAGCCGCAGCAGCAGCCAGCCGCTGGCCATCGACCAGGCGAGCAGAGGGAGTGAAAACAGGTGGAAACGCCACCAGACGGCCCGATCTTTTGCCATACGCAGCGCAATCAGGTTGGCCAGGGAACCCGGCAGCAGGCCAAATCCACCGATGTTCACCGCCCAGGCGAGCACATCCGTGGGTGGTACCTTTTGCAGCAGCAGAATCGTTGCCGGCACATTACTGATGACCTGTGACAGCCCGATAGCCAGCAGATAGAGCTGTCCATGACCGAAGTGGGAAACCGCATCAAAGTGCGCCTGCATCACCGGCAGACGCGTCAGCAGGAAGACATCAATGAACATGGCGATAAACACCGCCAGCAGGCTCCAGTCAATGCGCAGCAGCACCGGGCGCGCCATGACCAGGAAAGTGGCGAGAATCAGCAGCAGCACCCAGCCGGTGATTTCCAGCTCCAGGCCAGCGATAAACAGCAGGTAGAGCACCACACTGACAATAAACAGCGGTTTCTGCCACTCAGGCTGTTCAGGATTGTCATGCTTATCAATCGACCGCTTTGGAAAGCTGAACCAGGTCAGGACCATCAGGCTCAGCAGCAGCCATGCCGCCAGCGGCAGCATCTGCACAATAAACGCGACAACGCTGAGCTTGCCGTGACTCCATAACAGAATATTCTGCGGGTTGCCGACCGGCGTCAGCAGCGAACCGGCATTCACCGCCAGCGCTTCAAAGATGATTAGCCGCGAGATGGGCAGATGAGAGAATTTGCGCAGCGTCAGGGTCAGCGGCACCAGAATAAACAGCGCCACATCATTGGTCAGAAAGGTCGAGAGCAGCGCAGCAGCCAGCACCATAA
Source organism: Pantoea sp. GM_Pan_3 (assembly GCF_026541045.1). Lineage (NCBI taxonomy): Bacteria > Pseudomonadati > Pseudomonadota > Gammaproteobacteria > Enterobacterales > Erwiniaceae > Pantoea > Pantoea sp. GM_Pan_3. The sequence continues at coordinate 1,579,402 of NZ_JALNVA010000001.1, forward strand.
ACAGCGCCAGCGCGCGTTCATGCCGGAAACGCGCAATCAGCCGCCCCCCCAGCACATCAAAATAGCCGCTGGTTTCCAGCCCTTTGGTCAGGATCAGCAAACCGGTCAGCGTGATGATGGTGTGCCAGTCTACGGCACCTGGCAGATCGCCCCAGCGGAAATCCGCCAGAAAAGCCAGAACCACACCCAACACGATTAATAAATGCAAAATAGAGTCGTGCAAAAAAGATCGAAGCAGTTGAGGCATGATGAGGGTACGCCTTAGCGTTAACGGGTTTCGGAGAACTTCTTAAACACAGCCAGAGTTTCATCACTGACGTGATGCTCAATCCCTTCTGAATCACGTCGGGCAGTTTCAGGACTGATGCCCAACGCCAGCAGAAAACTTTCAACAATATGATGACGGGCGCGACTCTCTTCGGCCAGCTTCTCCCCTTCGCTGGTCAGAAAGACCCCGCGATAAGGGACCTGCTCGACCAGTCCGGCACTGCCCAGTCGTTTCAGCATTTTTGCCACGGTCGGTTGTGACACACCCAGGCGGGCTGCCATATCGACCTGACGTGCTTCGCCAAATTCACCAATTAAATCAGAGATTAGCTCAACGTAGTCATCAATTAACTCCCGACGATGCGCTTCACGCACCTGCCGAAAACCTTCGACATGCTCTTCAATATCTTTCAGTGGTCCTTTTGGCGCAGAAACCACGCTTTTAGCACGACGACTCATTCAGCTTCCTCATTATTATTTCCCGTACGGGCACTGCTGTACGGATTTAGCTGCGCTTATTGTAAACCAGCCGCAAAGAAGCTCAAATTTTTCCTCGTTAGCCTTGGCTAAAGGATATAGCCAGTGCTATATTTGTTGATAATGTAAGCAGCACACAGAGGATCCTTTGCGATCCTGGGTGGATCCGGTGATGACGTATCTCACCCCAGGCTGCTGACGACCGCGTCGACAATGATTGGGAGGTGATTCTATGAGCACCCTGAAATGTTGCTTAGATTGCAGCAAATGCTTCCAGGCTGAGAAGAGAACAACCACGGAGATGAAATCCTGGCTGTGCCTGCTGACGCGTTCCCCCTTCACGCTGCGTCTGATGTTGATTGAGAAACTGCTGGGCCAGAAACCCGCCGATCGTCGCTGTCAGAAGCTCATCTGGCGCGGCTGACCCCTTTTCAGCGCCTCTCAGCCCGGGAGGCGCTCTCCCCTTCTGCTTATTTTCTTTTCTCTTATTTCGCCTGACACATCGCACGCTCAAGGGGCATCACGCTGCCGGCTATGAGGGCACAGAGATTGTCAGTTGGGGAAGAGAAAGGCGGGAGCCTGCATGGCGGGGAGAATATCGGCACAATAAAAAACGGCCCCATAAGGGGCCGTTTTTTGGCGGGTCAGCTAAGCTAAACTTAGAAGCTGTAACCTACGCCAGCGATCCAGGTACCCACGTCCACATTGCGGATGCGGCTCTGCTCGTAGCCAACGTCCAGCGCGACGTCCTGAATTGGGTTAAACTGCAGACCAGCACCGTAAGAGAAACCTACGTCGCTTGAATCAGTTTTAGCGCGTGAAGAAGTATCGTTCTGCTGGAATTTACCGTAGCCGATACCTACAACACCGTAGATGCTCGCCCAGTCGTTCAGACGGTAAGCAGGACCACCGGTCACACCGTAGTACTGGCCTTTGTTGTAAACGCCAGCTTCAGTGCGGTCTTTTTCGGTGTAGGTGAATGAACCGATCCAACCCAGTGGGTTAGAACCGTCTTCATAGCGGTATTTCAGGTTGAAGCCGTTAGCTTTGTTAGCCACGCCCTGATAGTCGCTCTGCGCGTAACCACCAGTTACGGTGCTCTGTGCCATTGCTGAACCTGCAGATACTGCCAGTACACAGGCTAATGCTGAAAGACATGCAATTTTTTTCATAACCACCTCAAATGTGAAAATACTTCTCTCCTGACAACGCTGAAAATATAACAAAAAATAGCGAGAAACTCTGCCCGGATTTTGTTGTCTAACAGAAAGTTTGGTGTAACAGGACGTTAATGCGACATCCTATGTCATTCATTTTTCTTATAAAATCCGTCATCTTCCTGCAACAATCATTTTGTGCTGAATTCCCTCTTTAAGTTAAATCCTAAAAAATCCTGACATTTCTTTACCAAAATGGCACTGAATTCGGGCAAAAACTGCGCAACCCGTTCGCATTTAAAACGCAAATTCGTGATTTTTTAGCCGCTCTTTCCTTTACACTGGTCGACTGATTTTGTTGATGACCAGGAAAAGTGAACAGGATGTCTGCCTCTCCCGCTGCTAAAAACCTTGCCCCGATTTTATTGCCGGTCGCCGTACTGCTGATTGCGATGCTGTCGCTTCAGGGCGGTGCATCCCTGGCGAAATCACTGTTTCCTGCCGTTGGGGCGACCGGCATCACCGCCCTGCGCCTGGGATTTGGCACACTGATACTCTGCATAATTTTCAAACCGTGGCGTTTACGCTTCAGCCGCGAGCAGCGTCTTCCCCTTCTGATGTATGGCCTGGCGCTGGGCACAATGAATTTCACGTTCTATCTGGCCATCCGGACGGTGCCGCTGGGTGTGGCGGTGGGTCTGGAGTTCACCGGCCCGCTGGCGCTGGCGCTGTTTGGTTCGCGCCGGCTGCTCGATTTTGTCTGGGTGGTGCTGGCCGTGATTGGCCTGTGGTTCCTGCTGCCGTTTGGCACAGGCATGACCGCCATTGATCCCGTAGGGGCCGCGCTGGCTGTCGCTGCCGGAGCCTGCTGGGCGATCTATATCCTGGCCGGACAACGGGCAGGCGCGGAGCATGGCCCTGCTACCGTGGCAATCGGTTCGCTGATCGCCTCGGTTATTTTTGTGCCACTGGGACTGACCTTTGCCGAAAGTGGCATCTGGAACTGGGCGGTTATGCCCATCGCGCTGCTGGTTGCCCTGCTCTCCAGCGCCATCCCCTACTCGCTGGAGATGGTTGCACTGACCCGCTTACCGGCGCGCATCTTCGGCACCTTGATGAGTCTCGAGCCGGCGATGGCTGCCTTTTCAGGGATGCTCTTTCTGGGGGAAACGCTGAGTGCACTCCAGTGGCTGGCGCTGCTGGCTATCATCATCGCGTCGGCAGGATCAACGCTGACGATGCGGCCGAAAAAGAGCCAGCTGAACAACGTGGAATTATCCGCCGACACTCAGAAATAAGCGCGGCCTGCCCGCTGTTATGGCGGGCTAAATAACAATCATGCTCAACATGAGAATTATTCTTAACCGATTCATTCCTCTGCACTTTCTATTTTGAAACAGTCACTTACCGGTTATTTACAAAATAATTTAACTTACTGATTCATAATAAAATTTTCTTTATTTTATATTTTAACATAGTAGTAACCTTCCTGAACCCGCGCGGCACCAGACAAAGAGAGACACTATTTCATCCATTGATAAAGTCGTTTCTGCAAAGTTAAAAAGCGCTGCTATACTTATCCGGTACTTGATTAGGACAACCATCAAAGAGAGGACTGAAACGATGAGTACCGCTAAATTGGTTAAAACTAAATCTTCTGATCTGATTTACACCCGCAATGACGTAGCCGAAGACGAAAAGAAAGCCACCATTGAGGTGCTGAATCGTCTGGTCGTCGAGTTTATTGACCTGTCATTGATCACTAAGCAGGCGCACTGGAACATGCGCGGTGCTAACTTTATCGGTGTACATGAGATGCTGGATGGTTTCCGCACCGCGATTACCGATCATCAGGATACGATTGCTGAACGTGTTGTGCAGCTGGGCGGCGTGGCACTGGGCACCGCACAGGTCGTGAACGATAAAACCCCGCTGAAAAGCTATCCGCTGAACATCCATAGCGTGCAGGACCATCTGAAGGCACTGGCCGATCGTTATGCCATCGTTGCTAACGATACCCGTAAAGCGATTACCGAAGTGAAAGATGAAGATACTGCTGACATCTTCACTGCGGCCTCTCGCGACCTGGACAAGTTCCTGTGGTTCATCGAAGCCAACATTGAATAAGACTTAATGCAGTGACTGTGCAGTCAATCAGGCGGGGAAACCCGCCTTTTTTACGTCTGTATAACCCCGTTTTATGACCCTGTTAACAGTTCTTCTCTTCTTCGCTTCAAAGCTTCAACAACTGAGGCACACTACCGCTTGCACCAAAATCGCCACCTGCACCACAATAGAGCACCAAAACGGTGCAAATGCAGAATAACCTGCAAAATCGCTTCAGCTGTGATATTTAACTCACTGATTTCGCGTATCTTGCAAAGTTGGCATAATTTTTTCATATGACAAGCCGAAAACGCAGGTCCTGCCGCCTGAGTGTAAAAAGGAAAAAATGATGAAGTCACTGTTAAAAGTTTCTGTGGCCGCGCTGGCGCTGGCCTTCTCCCTCTCCTCCACCGCAGCAGAAAAGAAGCTGGTCGTCGCGACCGATACCGCCTTTGTTCCGTTTGAATTCAAACAGGGTGACAAATATGTCGGCTTTGATGTGGATCTGTGGGATGCGATTGCCAAAGAACTGAAGCTCGATTACACCCTGAAGCCGATGGATTTCAGCGGCATTATCCCTGCCCTGCAGACACGTAATGTCGATCTGGCGCTGGCGGGTATCACCATTACTGAAGAGCGTAAGAAGGCGATTGAGTTTTCTGACGGCTACTACAAAAGCGGTCTGCAGGTGATGGTGCGTAACAATGAAAACAATATCAAAGGCATCAGCGATCTGAATGGCAAAGTGGTCGCCGTCAAAAGCGGCACCGGCTCTGTAGAGTATGCGAAAGCCAACATCAAATCGAAAGATCTGCGTCAGTTCCCGAACATCGACAGCGCCTACATGGAGCTGGGCACCAACCGTGCTGACGCCGTGCTGCATGACACGCCAAACATCCTTTACTTCATTCACACCGCCGGTAAAGGCCGCTTTAAAGCGGTGGGCGATTCAATCGAAGCGCAGCAGTATGGTATTGCCTTCCCGAAAGGCAGTGACGATTTACGCGAGAAAGTAAACGGCGCGCTGAAAACCCTGAAAGAGAACGGCACCTACAATCAGCTTTATAAAAAATGGTTCGGCACTGAACCAAAATAATAATTTGTCCGTGAATTAATTTGAGCAGGGAAACTTTTCCCTGCTTTTTTCCATCGCAACATATCTGGAGTGACACCATGGAGTTTGACTGGAGCGTCATCTGGCCCGCCATGCCAGCGCTGCTCGAAGGCGCTAAACTGACCTTAATTATCTCAATCATCGGCCTGTGTGGCGGTCTGCTTATCGGTCTGGTGGCCGGTTTTGCCCGTGCTTACGGCGGCTGGATCACCAATAACATCGCGCTGGTGTTTATCGAAATCATCCGCGGTACGCCTATCGTGGTGCAGGTGATGTTCATCTACTTTGCCCTGCCAATGGCGTTTCCCGACCTGCGAATCGATCCCTTCAGTGCGGCGGTCGTAACCATCATGATTAACTCCGGCGCTTACATTGCCGAGATCACCCGTGGTGCCGTGCTGTCAATCAACAAAGGCTTCCGCGAAGCGGGTCTGGCACTGGGACTGTCGGGCCGTGAAACGCTGCGCTACGTGATTATGCCGCTGGCGCTGCGCCGTATGCTGCCGCCGCTGGGTAACCAGTGGATTGTCAGCATTAAAGATACGTCGCTGTTTATTGTTATCGGTGTGGCTGAACTGACGCGTCAGGGTCAGGAGATTATTGCCGGTAACTTCCGCGCTCTGGAAATCTGGAGCGCCGTCGCGATCATCTATCTGGTGATTACGCTGGTGCTGAGCTTTGTGCTGCGCCGCATTGAGAAAAGGGTGAAAATCCTGTGATTGAATTTAAAGATGTCTCCAAGCATTTTGGTCAGACCCAGGTGCTGCACAACATTGATCTGAAAATTAACCAGGGCGAAGTGGTGGTCATTATCGGTCCTTCCGGTTCCGGTAAATCAACCCTGCTGCGCTGCATTAACAAGCTGGAAGAGATCACCAGCGGCGAACTGATTGTGGATGGTCTGCGCGTCAACGATCCGAAAGTCGATGACCGCCTGATTCGTCAGGAAGCGGGCATGGTGTTTCAGCAGTTTCATCTGTTCCCGCAGATGAGCGCGCTGGACAACGTGGCGTTCGGTCCAATCCGGGTGCGCGGTGCCAGCAAAGAGTCGGCACGCCAGCTGGCACGCGAGCTGCTGGGCAAAGTGGGCCTCGCCGAGCGTGCGCATCACTTCCCGTCTGAGCTTTCCGGCGGTCAGCAGCAGCGTGTCGCGATTGCCCGTGCGCTGGCGGTGAAGCCGAAGATGATGCTGTTTGATGAGCCGACCTCCGCGCTTGACCCGGAGCTGCGTCACGAAGTGCTGAAGGTGATGCAGGACCTGGCGGAAGAAGGCATGACGATGGTGATTGTGACCCACGAAGTCGGCTTCGCTCAGAAGGTGGCCTCGCGTCTGATCTTTATCGACAAAGGCCGGATTGCGGAAGATGGCGATCCCGACAGCCTGATCAGCAATCCCCCGAGTGAGCGTCTGCGCGAATTTCTGCAGCACGTCTCCTGATCAAAACGGGCCGCTTAGCGGCCCGTTTTTATTGTTGGCAAAGTCTGCCCTGCCCAGCTGTGAGACCGACCCTGCGAAGGGAACACGGGCAGATCGGAAAGTCGCTTAAACCATCCCTGGTCGCTCGGCCCGCGCCGTCCCTGGCGCGGGACGCTTTCCTCCTCTGCCCGTGTTCCCTGCGCTATTAGCTAATGTGTTGCTGCAAGAGCAACCCCGATTGGGTTTGTCAGCAGTCTGAAACGGCCGCATCGCAGCACGTCCTTTTTTCTCAGCAGATAGATTCCTGCTACCTGCGTAATGAGATGCCTCAGTTCCCCAGGCGACTCAGCAGTTTGCTGCGCTGGGCAGCAGGCATAAAACTCCACGCCAGGAAGCGGCTCTGCTTCTGACCCTGCGCCATATTGACCACCCGCACCTCGGCCACGTCGAGCGCCTGCAGCTGTTTTTCCAGCGCGGGCAGATTCTCTTTGCGCGATACCAGTGAGGTAAACCAGCCAATCTGACGACCAAAGGCCACGCTCTCGGCGATCATCCTGCCGATAAAGGCTTTTTCACCGCCGGGATACCACAGCTCATTATGCTGACCGCCAAAGTTGAGCGGCGCCGCTTTGTCGAGTCCGAGATTGCGTGATTTACGTTGCGACCCCGCCGCGGCCTCCTCCGCCGATGCGTGGAAAGGCGGGTTACACATGACAGCACTGAAAAATTCGTTTTTGCTGATCACGCCCGCCAGCACCGCGTCGCTGTTTTTCTGACGACGCAGACGGATCTGGCGCGTCAGGCGCGGATTCGCGGCCAGGATGCGGTTGGCCGCTTTGAGTGCAACCTCGTTGATTTCGGTACCGGTAAAGCGCCAGCCATATTCCGCCGCGCCAATCAGGGGATAGATGCAGTTTGCGCCGCAGCCCACATCCAGGACATCCGCTGCGGGGATTACGCCGTTGTTATCCAGCGCCAGCAAATCCGCAAGGTAGTGCAGATAGTCGGCTCGTCCCGGCACCGGCGGACAGAGTGAGCCGGGGGCCAGCTGCCAGTCGATATCATAAAACAGTTTGATCAGCGCCTGATTCAGCAGCATCACCGCCTCGGGGTCCGCAAAATCCACCGACTGCACGCCATACCCATTGGGCCGGACTTTGGCCGCCAGCGGCGGATGCGCGGCGGTTAACGCGGCAAAATCGTACTCGCCCTGATGGCGATTGCGGGCGTGGAAAGGCGAGGTGCTGGCTGACTTTTTCATACGTTCTCTCAGTTATTCAGGCGCGCGTACAATACGCTGTAGGCGAGTGAAAATAAACCCGCACCATCCGCTTACCGCTTTCCGATTCGACAGGCCATGCTGTCGCGCTAAGATTAATCATTATTCCCCGTTGGAGAGGTTATGAGCCAGAAACGCTATTCTTATCAACCCCGTGCCGGTCACGGTCTGCCGCACGATCCGCTGAATGCCATTATCGGCCCGCGCCCGATCGGCTGGATTAGCTCAGTCAGCGCCAGCGGCCAGCGCAATCTGGCACCCTACAGCTTCTTTAACTGCTTCAGCTATCATCCGCCGATTATCGGTTTTGCCAGCAGCGGCTGGAAAGACAGCGTCCGCAATATTGCTGAGACCAGAGAGTTTGTCTGGAACCTGGCGACCCGCCCGCTGGCGGAAGCGATGAATGAAAGCTCAGCGTCGCTGCCTGCCGATCAGGATGAGTTCACCTTCGCCGGTTTAACGCCGCAGGCCGGTTCCCAGGTCAGCGCCAGTCTGGTGGCGGAGAGCCCGGTCAACTTTGAGTGTCGCTTAACACAGCTGATACAGCTGCAGGATGCCGATGGCAACCCGCTCGACAGCTGGCTGGTCATGGGTGAAGCGGTGGCGATCCACATCAGTGAAACGCTGCTGGAAGAGGGTATTTATCAGACGGCCAAAGCGGAGCCGATTCTGCGCGCCGGGGGACCCAGCGCCTATTACGGCATCAGTGAAGCCCAGCGCTTCGACCTGGTCCGTCCGGACGCCCGCCGGTCGTAACCCGCCTATCCTTCAAGCGCATCGCACCGGTGCGCTCTGATCTGTTCTGCCGCGCGGGCGATATCAGGCGCCAGCCAGCGATCCTGCTGCCAGCACGCCACCACCTGTCGTAACTGCTGCCAGGCACGTCGCGTTCCTGCGGCCAGCTGGGATTCACCGTGAAACTCCAGCGCCTGCGCCGCCAGCAGATACTCAATCGCGAGGATGTGCCCGACATTGCTGACCAGCTTCAGCAGCTTCAGTGCCGCACCGGTGCCGAGGCTCAGATGATCCTCCTGTAATCCCGACGTGACAAAGTTGTCGAGCACCGCCGGCTGAGCGAGCTGGCGGTTCTCCGCGCAGAGCGACGCCGCCACATATTGCGCAATCATCATGCCGGAGTTGACGCCCGGCTCGGCCACCAGAAACGGCGGCAGACCGCTGACCAGCGGATTCACCAGCCGATCAAGCCGTCGCTCCGCGATGCTGCCCAGCTCCGCCAGCGCAATCGCCAGCAGGTCGCAGGCCATCGCCACCGACTCGCCGTGCGGGTTCGACTGCGACACGACGCGCCAGGCGTCGGGGGTGCCCAGAATCAGCGGATTGTCGGTAGAGGCGTTGAGTTCGGTCTCCACCTGACGGACCGCATGGGTAAACTGATCGCGGCAGGCACCGTGAACCTGCGGCATCGATCGCAGGCTCAGCGCATCCTGTGTCCGGATACCGACGCTCGCTTTCAGCAGCGGGCTGTCACTTAACAACTGGCGCAGACGTTCGCCGCTGCGCTGAATCCCCGGACTGGCTTTCAGCGCCAGCACCTCAGGATCAAACGCCACCAGCTGGCCACGCAGCGCTTCAAAGCTCATCGCGCCCGTGACATCCGCCCAGTCCAGCAGACGCGCCGCATCATCCAGCGCCAGGCAGGCCAAGCCGGTCATGCACGGCGTGCCGTTTACCAGGCTCAGCCCCTCTTTCGCACCAGGCCGGTAGGGCGTCAGCCCTGCCTCCGCCAGCGCCTGCTCTGCCGGGACGACTCTGCCCTGCCACTCCACCTCACCGATGCCGATCAGCGTCAGCCCGATATGCGCCATGTGGGTCAGATAACCGACCGACCCCTGTGACGGCACCTGCGGGGTAATCCCCCGGTTGAGCAGCGCCAGCAGCTGCTGCACCAGCGCCACCGAGACGCCTGATTTACCGTGGCTGTAGTTGGCGATCGCGGCACACAGGATGGCGCGCACCTCGGCTCTGGCCAGTTTCGGGCCGACACCACAGGCGTGGCTCAGCAGGGTATTACGCGACAGCTGGCTCAGTTCATCCTCAGAGAGGGTGATGTTGCACAGCGCACCCAGCCCGGTATTGATGCCATAAGCGACCTGCCCCGTCGCCACGATGGTGCCGACGATCTCGCGGCTCTGCGCAATCCGCTGCCAGGCGCTGTCGCTGAGGGTCAGAGGGGCATCGTGCCGGGCGACCTGCACCAGCGACGGCCAGGTCAGCGGGGCATCGCCCCACACCTGGGGAGGATTCAGCGTGCTGCTCATAACACCGGCTCCACCTGATGATGACGGGAGATAAACTGCCTGAAGCGCGCCGAGCCGCCGTCGCCAAACATCACTTCCGGCGTGCCCTGACAATCAATCGTGCCCTGATGCATAAACACCACCCGGTTAGAGACGTGGCGGGCAAAGCCCATCTCATGCGTCACCACCAGCATGGTGCGCCCCTCCTCCGCCAGGCTGCGCATCACCTTCAGCACCTCACCGACCAGTTCGGGGTCGAGTGCCGAGGTCGGCTCATCAAACAGCATCACCTCCGGGTCCATCGCCAGCGCGCGGGCAATCGCCACGCGCTGCTGCTGACCGCCGGAAAGCTGAGCGGGATAGAAATCTTTGCGGTTGAGTAAGCCGACCCGGTCCAGCAGCTGTTCCGCCTGAGCGATGCAGGCTTTTTTGTCGCGCTTCAGTACATAGTGCGGCCCTTCAATCACATTCTGCAGCACCGTCAGATGCGACCAGAGGTTAAAACTCTGGAACACCATGCCAAGCCGGGAACGCAGCCGTTCAATCTGGCGCGGATTAGCGGCCAGCTGATGCCCGCGGGCATGGCGCTTCATCTCAATGGTCTCACCACCGACGCTGACCACGCCCGAATCGGGCGTCTCCAGCAGATTAATGCAGCGCAGCAGCGTACTTTTGCCCGAGCCGCTGGCACCGAGAATCGAGATGACATCGCCTTTGTGCGCCTGCAGTGAGATGCCTTTCAACACCTCCATGGCACCAAAAGATTTGTGGATATCGCTGGCCGACAGCGTGACGGGTGACAAATCAGACATATTACTCTCCTCCGGGGATCGGCTTAGCGGACGGTAACGGCTTTTTTTCCGGTTTGTGCACCGGCGTCAGACGCCGCTCCAGCAGGGCATAGAGTTGCACAATGATGAAATTAAGGATCAGGTAGATCGCCGCCGCACAGAGAAAGACCTCCATGGTGCGGTAGGTGCGCTGGATGATCTGCTGCGCCACCCCGGTGACATCCCACACTGTCACCAGACTGGCGAGCGCGGTCGATTTCACCAGCAGAATCGCTTCGGTAGAGTAGGCAGGCAGCGCGTAACGCAGCATGACCGGCGCGATAATGCGCCGCAGCAGCAGCCCGCGTGACATACCACACGCCAGCCCCGCCTCGACCTGGCCTGGCGGCACCGCCAGCAACGCCCCGCGCAGGATCTCTGCGGTGTAGGCGGCGGTGCAGAGCGACAGCGCGAGCACCGCACAGGTGAACGGCTCACGCAGAAAAGGCCAGAGGAGGCTGTGGCGGATCATCCCAAACTGCCCCAGACCGTAGTAGATCAGGAACAGCTGGATCATCAGCGGCGAACCGCGAAACACCAGAATGTAGCCGCGGGCAAAGCCGCTGAGCAGCCGCCAGCGGCTCATGCGCAGCGCCAGAATCCCTGTCGCCAGCACGCCACCGCACAAAAAGGCGCTGATAAACAGACCGAGCGTCACCGGCAGCGCGGCGCTGAGTTTCAGGAAGGTGTCTGTGAGAAACGCAAAATCGATCATCAATCCCCCTAATGCTGTGCAGCGGTGCGGCTTTGCCAGGCGCGCCCCAGACGGGATTCAGCGCGCAGGAAGGCACGGTTGGACAGCAGCGTCAGCAGCAGATAGCAGCCTCCGCCCACCAGATAAAAGGCGAAGTAGTCACGGGTCGAACCGGCGGCAATCTGGCTCGCCCGCATCAGCTCGACGATGCCGGTGACCGACACCAGCGCCGAATCTTTCAGGCTCATCTGCCAGACGTTTGATAAACCCGGCAGCGCATAGCGCGCCACCTGCGGCAGCAGGATGCGTTGCCGGATGCGCCAGCGGGGCATGCCAATCGCGACCGCCGCTTCGATCTCCCCTTTCGCCAGCGCCAGCCGTGCGGCGCGATAGACTTCCGCCTGATAAGAGCCGGAGATAAGCCCGATGGCCAGCGCCCCGATCAGAAACGGCGGCGCTTCGATAAATCCGTCGGCACCAAACAGCTGGCCGATCTGCGTGATCAGCCCCGATCCCCCGAAGTAGAACAGGTAGATCACCAGCAGCTCAGGAATGCCGCGAAAGATCACCGAGTATCCCTCCCCCAGCCAGCGAACCGGCCGGTGGGGAGATAACTTCGCGGCGGCAACGCCCGATCCGACCACCGCCCCCACCACCAGCGCGGCAAACGACAGCAGCAGCGTGGTCAGCGCGGCACTCAGAATCAGCCGTCCCCAGCCGTCCGGGCCAAAACTCAGCAGGCTTATCATCAGTTACCTCACTCAGGGTGTGACATCCGTTTTGAACCACTTCTCGCTCAGCTTTTTCACTGTGCCATCGGCCAGTGCGGCTTTGATCGCCTCATCCAGCCGGGCTTTCAGATCGTTATCCGCCATGCGCACGCCCAGCGCCTCTCCCTCACCCCAGATCGGGCCGCCCAGCTGCGGGCCGCTGAAGCTGAGATTGCGGTTTTCGGGCCGCGCCAGCATCGACTGCGCGAAGGTCACGTCGTCAAACACCGCATCAATCCGCCCCGCCTGCAGGTCGAGGATGGCGTCGGCCGAGCTGGTGTATTCACGGACATCCGCCACCTCTTTGAAATATTTGTCGATAAAGGGGGTGTAAACCGTGCCGGAGGCGATACCGATCGTTTTGCCCTTCAGCGCCGCTTTCAGACCTGCAATGGCCGGCTCCACGGTTTTTGCGTCATCGGTCAGCTTGATAATCTGGCTGTCGGCAGGCAGCAGGCTCCCTTTCAGGGTGATGAAGGTGGCAGGCGTCGAGGCGTAAGGCAGGGTGAAGCTGACCACTTTTTTTCGTTCCGGGGTAATCACGATCGCATCCATGATCACGTCATATTTTCCGGCATTAAGCCCGGCGATCATGCCATCCCAGTTCTGCACCACCAGCCTGCACTGAATCGCCATACGCTGGCAGAGATTCGCCATCAGTTCCGGTTCAAAGCCGCCGAGCTTGCCGCCTGGCAGCGTCAGGTTCCAGGGTTCATAACTGCCTTCGGTGGCAATGGTGATCGACTTCCACTCTTTCGCCTGGGCGCTGACGCCACAGAGCAGCATAGAGGAAACCAGGGTCGTGAGACATAAACGACGAAGAGTCAGTGGGTGCGTCATACGGTTCTCCTGAAAGTAGCGGCCTGGTGATCGCCCTGACGAGATTTAACATAAATTTCACAGGATGATATGTCATGTATATACAAGCTAACGCGGCGCAGTTCATTCCCGGCTTTACTGTTTTGTGAGCCAGACAGAATTTATGATGTGATGGATGCGCAGCAGTAGTTGTACATACAACCAAGCAAAGGTTATGCCAGCTCTGCAAAAGGGAAAAAGGCGGCGGGGAGCGCCGTGCAGTCAGGCGGCCTGCACCCGCCTGCACCGGTTCAGCGCGACGATGCACCGGAGTGGCGCATCGCCGTGGTGGGATTATCGGGTTTTGCCCTCCGCCAGCATGGCGTGGATCAGTGCTTTCAGCGTTTTTTGCAACTGCGCGGCGCGCGCCTGCTGCCAGGCGTAAGGCGGGGTTTCATCCATGTAGTTCAGCTGCGCCAGCTCCAGCTGGACGGCCTGAGTCTGCTGCTGCGGCTGACCATACGCACGGGTAATGTAACCGCCTTTAAAACGTCCGTTAATCACCCAGCTGTAGTCGTGCTGCGCGGCGCAGACTGCCTCCAGCGCCGCGCTCATCGCCGGGCTGCAGCTGGCGCCGTCATTGGTGCCAAGGTTGATATCGGGCAGGCGGCCTTCGAACAGGCGGGGAATTTTACTGGCGATGGAGTGTGCATCAAACAGCAGCGCATAGCCGTGCTCTGCTTTAAGCCGCGCCAGCTCCTGCTGGATCTGCTGGTGGTAAGGCTGCCAGATCTGGTCGATGTAGCTCTGACGCTGAGCCGCATCGGGCGTTTTGCCTGGCAGGAAAGTCGGGGTGCCGTTGAACAGGGTTTCCGGGAACAGACCGGTGGTGGCGGTGGTGTAGAGTGGCTGATTATCGGGCGGGCGATTCAGATCGACCACGAACCGCGAGTAACGCCCGATTAACACACTGGCTCCGAGGTCACGGACGAAATCATAGAGCAGCGGGATGTGCCAGTCGGTGTCCGGTAAACCGCGCGCGGCGTCGCTCAGTCCGGCGTCCACCTCGGGCGTCAGTTCGGTGCCGGCATGGGGAATACTGACCAGCAGCGGCAGGCTGCCCCGGGTAAATATGAAGGGATTCATTGGGGTTCTCCACGATAGATAACGGTACAGGGCAGCTCACCGCCCAGCCAGTAAACCAGTTCCGCCGGACGGGCCAGCGGCCAGTGAACGAAGTTCGCCACTTTTCCCGCCTCCAGCGAGCCGTGGCTGTCCGCCAGCCCCAGCGCTTTTGCGCCCCACAGGGTCACGCCCGCCAGCGCCTCTTCCGGGGTCATGCCGAACAGGGTGCAGCCCATGTTGAGCATCAGACGCAGCGACAGCGCCGGTGAGGTGCCGGGATTGGCATCGCTGGCCAGCGCCATCGGCACCCCGTGCTGCCGGAAGAGATCCACCGGGGGACGCCGGGTTTCCCGCAGCAGATAGAAAGCGCCCGGCAGCAGCACCGCCACGGTGCCGTGTGCCGCCATCGCTTTCGCATCCTCCTCGGTGGCGTATTCAAGGTGGTCGGCAGAAAGTGCACCGTAACGGGCCGCTAGGGCCGCTCCCCCCTGCGCCGAAAGCTGCTCCGCGTGCAGCTTCACCGGCAGACCCAGCGCCACCGCCCGATCAAACACCCGCGCGACCTGCTGCGGTGAAAAGGCGAGATGTTCACAGAAGGCGTCTACCGCATCCGCCAGTCCCAGCGCCTGCACCTGCGGCAGCAGCCGTTCGCAGATGATGTCGACCCAGCCCTCCGGGTCATGCTTAAACTCTGGCGGAAAGGCGTGGGCGGCCAGGCAGGTGGCACGGATATCGGCGGCCACGCTCTGCCCCAGCTGGCGAATCGCCCGCAGCATCCGCAGTTCGCTCTCCTCATCCAGCCCGTAGCCGGACTTGATTTCCACCGTGGTGACCCCCTCTGCCAGCAGGCGGTCGAGCCGCCAGCGCGCCGACGCCACCAGCGCCTCCTCCGTGGCGGCGCGGGTCGCCCGTACCGTCGAGAGGATGCCGCCGCCCTGTGCGGCAATGTCGGCATAGCTGACGCCATTCAGGCGCTGTTCAAATTCCTGACTGCGGTCACCGCCAAACACCAGATGGGTATGGCAGTCCACCAGTCCCGGCGTCACGATACCGCCCGGCAGATGATGATGCCGCGCGGCGACGAAGGCGGGCATCTCAGCCGCCGGGCCGACCCACACCAGCTTACCCGCCCGCACCGCCATCGCCCCCTCAGGTATCAGGTGGTACTTTCCGTCCCGCATGGTGACCAGATCCGCCCCGGTCCAGACCGTCTCTACCTGCATCTCTTCCGCCATCGCTGCCTCGTGCCTCCACCGTTTACACTGTGTCTTAAAGTATGTATATGTATATACAACTACATCCGACGAGGATCAACCATGGCGACTTTTTTTGCCCCGCGCGCACTGCTGGCGGAGGGCTGGCAGCAGCAGGTACGTATCACGGTCAATCAGGCCGGTTTTATCGACGCTCTTACCCCGGAGAGCCACGCCGACCAGGCGGTGCTGCTCAACGGCGAGGTGATCCCGGCGCTCGCTAATCTGCATTCGCACGCCTTTCAGCGCGCCATGGCCGGTCTGGCGGAAGTGGCGGGCGATCCGCAGGACAGCTTCTGGACGTGGCGTGACCGGATGTACCGCATGGTGCAGCGCCTGACGCCGCAGCAGGCGGGCGACATCGCCGCCCTGCTCTACATTGAGATGCTGAAAGGGGGTTACACCCAGGTCGCGGAGTTTCACTATCTGCATCACGATCCCAGCGGCGCGCCCTATGCAGATGACGCCATGCTGCAGCAGCTGATCGACGCCGCCGAACTGGCCGGTATCGGCCAGACGCTGCTGCCGGTGCTCTACAGCTACAGTGGCTTTGGCAGCCAGCCTCCGGCTGCCGGGCAGAAACGCTTTATTCAGCAGACCGATCGTTATCTGCAACAGCAGGCGCGACTGGATGCGTGGCAGCAGCAGCGGCCCCTGCTGAACCGCGGCCTCTGTTTTCATTCGCTGCGGGCCGTCAGTGAAAGGCAGATGGAAACGGTGCTGGCGGAGAGCGATCCGACGCTGCCGGTGCATATCCATGTGGCGGAGCAGCAGAAAGAGGTGAATGACTCGCTGGCGTGGAGCGGCGAACGCCCGGTGAGCTGGCTGCTGAACCGTTTTGCCGTGGATGCACGCTGGTGCCTGATCCACGCCACCCATCTGGATGAGAGCGAGCTGGCGCGCCTCGCCCGCAGCGGTGCGGTGGCCGGTCTCTGCCCCACCACCGAAGCGAATCTCGGTGACGGCATTTTTCCGGCGGTGGAGTATATCGCGCAGGGGGGACGCTGGGGCATCGGCTCCGACAGCCATGTCTCGCTCAGCGCCCAGGAAGAGCTGCGCTGGCTGGAGTATGCGCAGCGACTGCGCGATCAGCGCCGCAACCGCATTACCCTGCCCGGCCAGCCGTCGGTCGGCGATCTGCTGTGGCAGCAGGCGGCGGCGGGCGGTGCGCAGGCGTGCGGCATTCAGCAGGGAACGCTGGCGGTGGGGCAGCGCGCCGACTGGCTGGTGCTGCGCGATGAGGCGTGGCTCGGCAGCGTGGAATCTCAGGCGCTGCTGAACCGCTGGCTGTTTGCCGGTCAGCGCGATCAGATTCGGGATGTCTACGTGGCGGGTAAGGCGGTGATCGTCGATGGCGAGCATCCCCATCAGGCGGCGTGTGCCAGACGCTTCCGTCAGGCCATGGCGGCCCTGCAATGATCGCCCGCTTCTCTTACGCTGACCTGGCGGTCAGCCGCTGGCGTAATGGCGGAGGCGAAACCCGCGAAATTGTCAGCTTTCCGCCCGGTGCGGAATCCTTTGGCTGGCGCGCCAGCATTGCCACCCTGGCGCAGGATGGCCCCTTCTCAGCCTTTCCGGGCATCGATCGGATCATCACCCTGCTGCACGGCGACCCGGTCCTGCTTACCGCGCCGGGCACAGCGCATCGGTTAATGCCGCAGCAGCCCTGGTCATTTGCCGGCGAACTGGCCCTGACCGCGCAGTTGCAGGGCAGCATCAGTGAAGACTTTAACATTATGACGCGGCGGGAGCAGTGGCAGGCCACGGTTGAGGTGGTTACCGCCCCCGTCAGCAGCCTGCACGGGGTTGCCTGGGTGCTGGCAGGCGCGTGGCGGAGCGACGACGGGAAACAGCTGACCGTCCGACAGGGCGCATGGTGGGTCGATGAGGCGTGCAGTTTCATGCCCGACAGCCGGGACGCCCGGCTGCTGTTTACCCGGCTTAGCCGTGTCCCCTGAAGCGGCCCAGCAGTTTGTAACGTGAGCCGGGATAGAGCAGCCGCGCGTAGGTCACGATTTTGTTGTCGCTCCAGGTCTGACGGCGGATCAGCAGGCAGGGTTCGTGCTCATCCAGCGACAGATGTTTGCGCTGACGCACATCGGGCAGCACCGCCTCGACAATGTGCTCGCCCGCCGTCAGCGGCGCAACCCGCATCAGATAGGTATACGGGGTCATCTGCTGATAATCCTGCGCCAGATAATCGGGGGCGACCAGCGGATTGACCAGCCTGTCCTCCAGCTGTACCGGCAGATCGTTCTCGTAGTGCACAATCAGCGAATGATAGAGCGTCTGTCCGGTGGTCAGTCCCAGCACCGCCGCCTGTTCAGGATCGGCTTTGTTCTGGCCGATAGCGAGAATTTTACAGCTGTGCTGATGACCGCGCTGGGCGATCTCATCGGCGATGTTATGCACCTCCAGCATGGCGGTGTAGCCTTTCATCTCGGCCACGAAGGTGCCGACGCCCTGCATCCGGACCAGAAAGCCTTCGCTGGTCAGTTCACGCAGCGCCCGGTTGATGGTCATGCGGCTGACGCCCAGCTCATTAACCAGTTCACTTTCTGACGGCACACGCTGATTCGCTTTCCACATTCCTTCGCGGATCTGACTGATGATCGCCTGCTTCACCCGCTGATAAATCGGGGCGGGCTCATCGCTCATCGCCGCCGCCAGTTGTGCCAGTGCCGTATGCTCGACCATTTGCTGTTCCTTTTCCTGATAGTGCCTTCAGTTTACTGTCTCACCGCGTGAATGTATATACATCCAGTCCGGCGCGCTGTGCCCCGCTGGTGCAGCGCCCGCCTCCTGATGGTGCAGCCTCCGCCTTCGTTTCCTCATCCACCCGCAGCAGGCGGGCATTCCATTTTTGTGATCGGCCTGGCACGTCCCTTGCTACTTGTATAGACAAGAATAGACACTTATGTTTCACTCGCTTTATCCCGCTGGTTCAGGGCAGGAAAAACCGCTCAGCCGTGCCAGCACACTTGTATATACAGGAGTAGACTATGTCAGGTTCGTCTCAGGCATTGCGCCTGGTGCCGGGCGAGGTAGACCTCGCCACCTTACGCGCCATCTATCAGGGTCACGTGACGCTGAGCCTCGATGACAGCGCGCGTCAGGCGATTGCAACGGCGCAGCAGACCGTGGAGGCGATCGTCGCCTCCGGCAACGTGGTGTATGGCATTAACACCGGCTTTGGCAAGCTGGCGCAGACGCAAATTCCGGCCAGCCGTCTGGCCGATCTGCAACGCAACCTGGTGCTGTCTCACAGCGTCGGGCTGGGGGATCTGCTGCCCGACAATGTCACCCGTCTGGTGGTCGCCACTAAAATCGTCAGCCTGGCCCGCGGTCACTCCGGCGTGCGGATCGAACTGGTGGAGGCGCTGCTGGCGCTGTTCAATGCCGGTGTGATGCCCTGCATTCCGGAAAAAGGATCGGTCGGGGCCTCTGGCGATCTCGCGCCGCTGGCGCACATGTCGCTGATGCTGCTGGGCGAAGGCCAGGTACGGGTCAATGGCGCGCTGATCCCGGCAACAGAGGGACTGGCAAGCGTGGGCCTGTCGCCCTTTGTGCTCGGGCCGAAAGAGGGGCTGGCGCTGCTCAACGGCACCCAGGTTTCGACCGCGCTGGCGCTGCGCGGCCTGTTTGAAGGGGAGAATCTGTTTGCCGCCGGGCTGATGGCCGGTGCGCTGTCGCTGGAGGCGATTAAAGGCTCTCTGAAACCGTTCGACGCTCGTATTCATCAGGCGCGTGGCCAGCAGGGCCAGATTGCGGTCGCGGCCGCCGTCAGCAGCCTGATCGAAGGGAGCGAAATCCTGCAGTCCCACACCCACTGTGGCCGCGTGCAGGACCCCTACTCCATCCGCTGCGTACCGCAGGTGATGGGTGCCTGCCTGGACAATATCCGCCACGCGGCGCGGATTCTGGAAATCGAAGCGAACGCCGCCTCGGACAATCCGCTGGTGTTCAGCGACAGCGGTGAGGTGATCTCCGGCGGCAACTTCCATGCCGAGCCGGTGGCCTTTGCCGCTGACATCCTGGCGCTGGCGATTGCCGAAGTAGGCGCCATCTCTGAACGGCGGCTGGCGCTGCTGCTGGACAGCGGCTTATCTGGTCTCCCGCCCTTCCTGGTGCGTGACGGCGGCGTGAACTCCGGCTTCATGATCGCCCAGGTCACCGCCGCTGCGCTGGCCTCTGAGAACAAGTCGCTGGCCCATCCGGGCAGCGTCGACAGCCTCCCCACCTCTGCAAACCAGGAAGATCACGTCTCCATGGCGACCTACGCTGCGCGTCGTCTCGGCAGCATGTGCTTTAACAGCGCCGCCGTGGTGGGCATCGAGGCGATGGCTGCCGCGCAGGGTATTGAGTTTAACCGGCCGCTGAAAAGTTCTGCGCTGATTGAGCAGGCGTTAGATGAGATCCGTCAGCAGGTGGCCTTCCTGGAGGAAGATCGCCTGCTGGCACCCGATATCGACGCCATGCGTCAGTGGGCGAGTCGCGCTGACTGGCCTCAGGCATTGACTGCGCTGCTGCCGAGCATGCGCTCCACTTCTTGAATTAAGGAATCTGTAATGAGCGAAACTCTTTCTCAGGCTGTGGCACGTGAGATTCGTGCGCCACACGGCACTACGCTGCACTGCGCTAACTGGCTGATTGAAGCGGCTTACCGCATGATCCAGAACAACCTTGACCCCGATGTGGCCGAGCGGCCGGAGGATCTGGTGGTTTACGGCGGCATCGGGAAGGCGGCACGCAACTGGGAATGCTTCGAGCAGATCCTGCGTTCCCTGCAGCTTCTGCAGCCGGACGAAACCCTGCTGATCCAGAGCGGCAAGCCGGTCGGTGTCTTCCGCACCCACGCCGACGCGCCGCGCGTGCTGCTGGCGAACTCCAACCTGGTGCCGCACTGGGCAAACTGGGATCACTTCCATGAGCTGGATAAAGCGGGCCTGATGATGTACGGCCAGATGACGGCAGGCTCCTGGATCTATATCGGTGCGCAGGGCATCGTGCAGGGCACCTACGAAACCTTTGTCGAAGCGGGACGTCAGCACTACAACAACGACCTGAGCGGACGCTGGATCCTCACCGCCGGACTGGGCGGCATGGGCGGCGCGCAGCCGCTGGCCGGGGTGCTGGCCGGTGCCTGTGTGCTGGCGATTGAGTGCCAGGAGTCGCGCATCGATTTCCGTCTGCGCACCCGCTACGTCGACTACAAAGCCACCACGCTGGATGAGGCGCTGGCGTTAATCAGCGACGCCACCGCCGCAAAAAAAGCGATTTCTGTCGGTCTGCTGGGCAATGCCGCTGAGATTCTGCCGGAGCTGGTGAAACGCGCCAGGGCGGGCGGGCCGAAGCCGGATATCGTGACCGATCAGACCTCGGCGCACGACCCGATCAATGGCTACCTGCCGATTGGCTGGGATCTGGCGCGCTGGGAGCAGGAGCGTGTTTCCCAGCCGAAAGCGGTAGAGAAAGCGGCGCGCGCCTCAATGGCGGTCCACGTCCAGGCGATGCTCGACTTCTGTCATATGGGCATTCCGACCGTGGATTACGGCAACAATATCCGCCAGGTGGCGCTGGATGAGGGTGTCAGCAACGCCTTCGATTTCCCCGGCTTTGTGCCCGCCTATATCCGTCCGCTGTTCTGTGAAGGCAAAGGCCCCTTCCGCTGGGTGGCGCTGTCAGGCGACCCGGAAGATATCTATAAGACCGACGCCCGACTCAAAGAGCTGTTCCCGCATCACAAAACGCTGCATCGCTGGCTCGATATGGCGCAGGAGCGCATCGCCTTCCAGGGATTGCCTGCCCGAATCTGCTGGCTGGGGCTGGGTGAACGGCATCTGGCCGGTCTGGCGTTCAACGAAATGGTGCGCAACGGCGAGCTGAAAGCGCCGGTGGTGATTGGCCGCGACCATCTCGACTGTGGCTCAGTCGCCTCACCGAACCGCGAAACCGAGGCGATGAAAGATGGCTCTGATGCGGTTTCTGACTGGCCGCTACTGAACGCGCTGCTGAACACCGCAGGCGGCGCGACCTGGGTCAGCCTGCATCATGGCGGCGGCGTGGGTATGGGCTTCTCTCAGCACTCGGGTGTGGTGATTGTCTGTGACGGCAGCAAAGAGGCGGATGCGCGTCTGGGTCGGGTGTTATGGAACGATCCGGCGACCGGGGTGATGCGTCATGCCGACGCCGGGTATGAGCTGGCGCAGCAGTGCGCCGCAGAGCACGACCTGAACCTGCCCATGCAGAAGTAACATCCTGACCGGGGCAGGCCGCAGCCTGCCCCGGCTTTCAACCTCACGCTTCGCCCCTGGCGGCAGGCCGCTGACATCACTTCCTTATTACTTATTCCATTTTGATTTAGCCTATAGCCCGATTTAAGCCTGACGGCGATAGACGCCGCGCCAGACGACCTCTAAAGTGAAATCTTCTCATTCTGTATGGAGCGCGACTCTGCATGACCCTTTCCCCTGCCCTGCTTGAAGATGCCCTGCGCTGGCGCCGTGAGTTTCATCGCCACCCCGAATTAGGTTACCAGGAACAGCAAACCAGCCAGTTTATCGCGGAGGAGTTAGCCCGGGCGGGATTGCAGGTGTTTCGTGGCCTGGCGGGCACCGGGGTCATCGGCACGCTGGAGAATGGTCCTGGCCCGGTCATTGGCCTGCGGGCGGACATGGATGCACTGCCGATCACGGAGAAAGGGGAAGCGGCGTGGCGCTCTGCCACACCGGGCGTGATGCACGCCTGCGGCCACGATGGTCACAGCGCCACGCTGCTGGCCGCTGCCCGCCAGCTGGCTGCGACGCGCCAGTTCAGCGGCACCGTGCATTTCATCTTTCAGCCTGCCGAGGAGAACCTCGGTGGCGCACGCAGAATGGTGAAAGAGGGGCTGTTCCAGCGCTTCCCGATGGATGCCATCTACGCGATGCATAACTGGCCGGGGCTGCCGCTGGGGTCACTGGCGGTGAATCCCGGTGCCATGATGGCGTCGCTGGACTCGTTTGAAATCACCCTGCACGGCAAAAGCTGCCACGCGGCGATGCCGGAAAGCGGAGCCGATCCGATGGTAGTCGCCGCCGAGCTGATTCTGGCGCTGCAGACGATCCCGTCGCGTCGCCTGTCACCGCTCGCCTCGGCGGTGGTGAGCGTGACCCAGATCCACGGCGGCGAGGCGATTAACGTTATCCCCGAGCAGATTGTGCTGCGCGGCACGGTGCGCTGTCTGCAGACCAGCGTGCGCGATAAGGTGCGCGGACTGATTGATGAGTTTGTGGCGACTCTGCCGCGTCCGTTTGGCGTCAGCGGTGAAGTGCACTGGTTGCCGGGCTATCCGGTGACCGCTAACCATGCGCTGCCCGCTGAGCAGGTGCACAAGGTGGCGCTGGCGACGCTGGGTGCCGGACAGGTTCACTGGCAGGTGAATCCGTCGATGGCGTCGGAAGATTTTGCCTGCATGCTGGAAGCCTGCCCTGGCGCTTACTTCTGGCTGGGCGCAGATGGAGAAACCCCCTCTGCGCCGCTGCACAACGCCCGCTATGATTTCAACGACGCGCTGCTGCCGATTGGCATCCGTTTCTGGCAGGATCTGGTGGAACAGGCCCTGCCGCAATCCTGAGTCAGTAACCGGCGGCGCGGATCTGCTCCTCCGCCGCCGCCAGTGAATCGCACTGACCGCTGGCACGCAGGCAGCAGGCGATCTGCAGCCGCAGCGACGCGGGCAGCGGGCGCTGCTGATTCAGCACCTCCTCAATCCAGCGCGCCGTCACCTCTGCCGTTTTATCTGTCGGCAGTTCAACGGCCACTTCTGGCTGACGCTCCACCCAGACTTCGGTTTCGGCTCCCGCGCCCTGAATCATGCTGATCGCCGGGCAGCGCTGCGGATTCGCATACACTTCCCCTTCGGTGCCATTAAGCAACAGGGCTGGCGCATCGATGTCGCTGAAGAATTTCGCCACACGCGGCACATATTCCGGATGCGAGACGCTCGACAGACGCAGCGCCGCCCGCTCCGCAAACGGGGTCGCCAGTTTTGCCAGCGTGTGCGCACTGTTACGCACGCCCATTCGCCAGCGCAGAGACAGCTGCTTCGCCATCGGCGGGCAGAGGTGATCGATGGTGATAAAAGCCAGCTCGCCCTGATCCAGTCTGGCCTGCGCCGCCTCTGCCGTGGTGACCGGTGCGATGCCAAGCGCCGCAAACACCGCCTCGCTGGTAATGCGCGTCGCGTCGTCGCTGACGCCATGCACCAGCACCGGAAAGCCGAATTTTACCAGCAGCAGCGCCAGCAGAGGCGTCAGGTTGCCCTGACGACGGGCACCGTTGTAGCTGGGGATGACGATCGGCATGGGCCGGTTTTCCGGCGCACGCAGCGGCATCATCTGCGCCTGCATCGCCTGATAAAAGCCGCGCATCTCCGCTTCGCCTTCGCCTTTGATGCGCAGCGCAATCAGGATACCGCCCAGTTCCAGATCGGGCACCTCGCCCGCCAGCATGGCGCTGTAAAGCGCCACGGCACTCTCAAAATCGATATCGCGGGCATGATTTTTACCGCGACCAATCTCTTTAATAATTTTATTCAGTTCCATCACTCGCTTCCGGTTAAGTGCGCGGCTCAGCGCCGCGTAGGACGTCGTTTTCGCACGCTGGTTTTGGGCACCACGGCGGCCGGTATCGCTTCCGGCTCAGGCGCTTCCGGCTGCTCAATCGGGAAAACGGGCAGCGCCGCCAGCAGCCGGCTGCCGTAAGCTTTGCTCAGCAGCCGGCGGTCATAAATCACGATCTCGCCATAGCATTGATGGCTGCGAATCAGGCGTCCGACCTGCTGAATCAGGGTAAATGAGGCGCTGGGCAGACTCTGCACCTCAAACGGATAGCGCTTCAGGCTTTTCAGCCACTCGCCTTCGGTCAAAATTACCGGACTGTCTACCGGGGGAAAAGCGATTTTGTGAATATGCACCTGACTCAGCAGATCGCCTTTCAGATCCAGGCCTTCAGCGAAGGATTGCAGGCCAATCAGAATACTGGTTTCGCCTTTAGCAACCCGCTGCCGGTGCAGATCGACCAGGCGGCTGCGCGGCTGATCGCCCTGCACCAGCATCGACAGCCGCAGATCGGGCAGCGAGGTGACAAACTGCTGCATCGCCCGGTTGCTGGCAAACAGCACCAGCACCCCTTTGTGCTTTTTCTCTTTCATCTGCTGGCGGAAGAAACCGGCCATCTCGGCGATATGCTCCGCCTCATGCGACATCAGGGGTTCATAGCGCATCTGCGGGATGACCAGCTTGCCCTGCTCGACGTGGTTGAACGGGGAGTCGAGCGCCACAAAGCGGTCGCCCGCTTTTTCGCTCAGTCCCGACATCTCCTGCAGGCGGTTGAAGCTGTTGAGCGAACGCAGCGTGGCGGAGGTGACCACCACATGCGGGATTTTGCGCCACAGCATCTTCTCCAGCTGATCGCTGACGCGGATACCGGCGCAGTGAAACAGCAGATGCGCCTGTCCTTCGCGCAGCTCGCGGGTAATCCATTTTGAAACCGGCGCGCCGGAGGCTTTCTCCATTGCCGCCAGCCGCCACAGTTTGCTGATCGATTCGAACCAGCCAAACTGGCGATTGAGCTGCAGCAGATTACGGTGCAGCCGCACGACGTCGACCTTGCCCGTCTGCTCGCTCAGCGCATTGATCAGGCCTTCACTCAGCCCGCGCAGCGCGTCACTGAGTTTAAACAGCCGCGCGCAGAGGTCGAGTAACTCCTGCGGCAGCGCCCCGAGCACAAAGCGATATTCGCCAGGCTGGTTATGGGGCGGCAGCAGCGGATTCAGCGCCTGGGCGGTCACCGTAAGCAGTTCGCGCAGCTCATCGCAGTGCGCTTTCAGCCTTTCCGGGTTTGCCAGCGGCGGCGGCGACTTCGGCCGCATCTGGGTCATGATGCCGTCGACCAGCCGGATAAAGAGATCGAGCTGCAGGCTGCTCCAGCCCGGCGTGATGTCGGCGCTCATCTCCAGCGCATCGCGGGCCACTTCCGGCAGATGATGCCCTTCATCCAGCACCAGCATCAGGTTTTTAGCGGGCGGCAGTACCGACTCATTCTCCATCGCGGCCATCACCAGCGCATGGTTCGCCACCACCACATCCACCTGCTCAATCTCACGGCGCGCGACAAAAAAGGGGCATTCACGATACCAGCGGCAGTGCGCGCCCAGGCAGCTCGCCTTGTCGGTGGAGAGCCGCTGCCACAGGCTGTCGCTGACGTTCTCCTCGCTGTGATCGCGCAGGCCATCCCACTGATAGCGATCCAGCGACTTCTGCAGGCGGCCACACTGCGTCTGCTCCTCTTTGGTGCTGCTGACGGCGTCGTCGTCCAGATAGAGCAGCAGATCGCCCTGCTGATCATCATCGGCTGCCAGCGCGGCCAGATTGCGCGGACAGACATAGCGTCTGCGTCCAAAGGCGGCAGTAAAGGTCAGGTCGGGAATGATTTTTTTGAGCAGCGGCAGATCTTTGGTGAAGATCTGATCCTGCAGCGCCACGTTGGCGGTGCTGATCACCAGCCGTTTTTCCTGGGCGCGGCTGGCCGCGATGCCGGGAATAAGATAGGAGAGCGTTTTGCCCACGCCGGTCGGCGCTTCCACTGCCAGGTGGCGCGCATCGTCACCAGCCAGACATTTTGCCACTTCGGCGATCATCTGACGCTGCGGCGCACGCGGAATGAAATCAGGCACCTGCTGCGAAAGCGCTTTATACCACTGCGCTATCTGGCTTTTTACTGCGGCTGTCAGGGCCATGAGTTGCGTTACCACACCGAAAAAATGGCCTGTATTTTTACACAGTATCCCGGCGGCGTCAGCTTTCGTGCTGAATTTTTCGTGCGCCGTCGGAAATTTCAGCGGATAGCGTGGAGGCGTTCAGCGCCGGGTCGTCCGGCGCGGAAGCAGCCTACGCCAGCACCTTATACATATAGGTAGTGGCATCCAGCACGCCCGCCGTCGACTCGGCATAAAAGGGGATCGACCCTGCCACCTGCCAGCCCAGCGAACGATAGAGATCGCTGGCAACGTCACCGCTCCGGGTATCCAGCACCAGCAGCGTTTTGCCCTGCCCGCGGGCCAGCTGCTCAGCGCGCTGCATCAGTTCGCGGGCAATCCCCTGACGCCGCGCCTGCGGATGCACCAGCAGCTTGCTGACGTCGGCCCGATGGCGGCCATTCGGCATCGCACTGCGACTGAGGATCACCGTCGCCACAATCCGGTTGTGCTGACGCGCCACCAGCAGTTCGCTCTCCCCGCTGGTCAGACTGGTTACCCGCTGCTGCCAGAAGCGCGTCATCACCGCCACATCGGCGGCATCCACGAATCCGACACTGGCGCCATCAGCCACGCAGGCCTGAAGCACTGCCGTCAGCCCATCGATCTCCTGTTGTGCCTGTTCAGGTGAAAGCCTCTGATAATCGATCATGGTTTTGCCACCGCCAGTAGATAGTGTGCGCCTTCGGTCAGATGCGCCTCGAAAGCCGATTTTCCGGTGAGGTGAAAACGTAAACAGTCACCGGGCTTCAGCGTCCACTGCTGTTCGGCCACCGATACGGTCAGGCCGCCTGCCTGAAGCAGGATATGTTGCTCCAGTCCCTGGATGGGTGGCGCATCATATTCAATGCGTGCACCAGGCCGTAATTTGCCCTCTACCAGTTCGCATCTAAAATGAAGTGCGGGCGGTGAAACATTGCGGCGGATAAAACCGCTGGACGAGTCATGCCAGACCGGTTGCTGATCATAAGGCACCAGCAGACTCGACGACTCCTCAACCTCACTCAGCAGGCGAGACATGGTTAATCCGTAGGCGGCACACAGCCGGTTAAGCAATGCGGCAGTAGGGCTGGTCTCGCTTCGCTCAATGCGCGATAATGACGCGCGACTGATGCCGGTGGCGACAGAAAGTTCATCCAGTGACCAGCCGCGTTGCAGGCGTAATTCTGCCAGCCTTACCGCCAGTCGTTGCTCCGTATTCAGCTCCGGCATGGTATTTTCTCATATAAGGGAAACATTCTCTCAAATGAGATATAGCTGAAAACAGGCGTATCAGTCAAGTTGTACATTGCGAAATGTATTGTACAACTTAACTGGCTTCGTTATGGTAATCGCACTCAGACCAATCGAAAGAGGCATTTATGACCTTATACAGTATCGGTGACGTCGCCGAGCGCTGTGGCATAAACCCAGTCACCCTGCGCGCCTGGCAGCGTCGTTATGGCTTGCTGAAGCCACAGCGCACTGAAGGCGGGCATCGTCAGTTTGATGAAGAAGATGTACAGCGCATCGAAGAGATCATGCGCTGGATTGAAAGCGGCGTGCCGGTCGGTAAAGTCAAGGCACTGCTGGAAGGGGGCGACGTTGATGCCCATGATGGCTGGACAACCCTGCAGGATGAGCTGATCAGCGTGCTGCGCCACGTCAGACCGGCAAAACTTCGTAACAAAATTGCCGCGATTGGCCGCGAGCATCCGATTGATGCGCTGATCGACCACGTTTTTATGCCGGTGCGCCAGAAGCTGAGTCTGGACCAGAACACCGCCCGCACGATGTGCAGCCTGCTGGATGGCCTGCTGATCGACTATGTCGCGTTCTGCCTGACGGGCAGCCGCAAAAAATCGGGCAAGGATGCGCTGATCATCGGCTGGGGTATCGAGGATCGCACCCGCATCTGGCTGGAGGGCTGGCGTCTGTCGCAGCACGGCTGGCGGATTGATGTACTGGCCGAACCGCTGGACGTGCCGCGTCCTGAACTCTTTCCCGGCATGAACATGTTTGTCTTTACCGGTAAAAAACTGACCCGTCGCCAGCAGGAACAGCTGTCACACTGGCAGGAACAGGGCTATTCCGTGCGGTTGCACGAACCCGCCTGATAACAAAAAACGCACGCCGGGCGCTTTGCCTGCTGCCTCGCGCGCGCTATTATCCCCGCCTCACTGTTAACACGCTCAGGTTTTCTCCATGAACTGCAAAAAAGCCTTTTTCGCCACGCTCTTTTTTATCATGGCCGTCGGCGGCACCAGCGGACTGATGCTGGTCGGATACTCTCTCATCGTTCACTCACGCTAAGCCAGCGTTGCAGGCGCTCAAACAGGCGGTCGCTGACGATAGCCAGCAGCGCCACCAGCAACGCCCCCTGAATCACATACGCCGTATTAAAACCGCTTAAGCCGATAATCACCGGTGACCCCAGACTTTTCGCCCCGACCGTCGAGGCGATGGCGGCGGTGCCGATATTAATGATCACCGAGGTGCGTATCCCGGCGATGATCACCGGCGCAGCCAGCGCCAGTTCGATCTGCCACAGCCGCTGCCAGGGGCTCATACCCAGCCCGGTGGCGATCTCCCGGCTGCTGGCGGGCACGCTGTCGAGTCCGGCCAGCGTGCCCTGTAAAATCGGCAGTAACCCATAGAGCAGCAGCGCAACGACGGCGGGCCAGGTCCCAAAGCCCATCACCGGCACGGCAATCGCCAGCACGGCCACCGGCGGAATCGTCTGCCCCGCCGCCACGATCGTCTCCATCAGCGGCCGGAAGGCGCGACCGGCGCGCCGCGTGACCAGCACGCCGCTGCCGATGCCCAGAACGATCGCCAGCAGGCTGGCCGTGATCACCAGCAGCAGATGCGCCAGCGTCAGCTGCCAGAAGCTCTCCTGCTGATAGAGTGGCCGCGCCAGGTCGGGAAACCATGTGTGAAACAGCGGCCCGCTGTAGGGCATCAGGGCCAGCAGCGTGCCATAAAGCAGCACCAGCCACAGCAGCGGATCTTTCAGCCAGCGCATGCTAATCCCTCGCGCAGTTGCAGCAGATCGCTAAAGTGCAGCACGCCCAGCGGCTGCTGCTGATCGTCGATCACCGGCAGTTTATCGGTGCGCCGGGTGATAAACTGCGACAGGGCGTCACGCAGCGTCAGCGTCGCGGCGATGGGTTCGCCCGTCAGCCACTCGCCGCGCCGGACGGCATCCCCGGCGTGCTCCAGCGACAGCAGTCTTACCCCCATTTCCGTGCGACCAAAGAAGTCGCGGACAAAATCATTTTCTGGCCGGGTCAGCAGCTCCACCGGCCTGCCCTGCTGAACAATCCCGCCGTTATCCATCAGTACAATGCGGTCCGCCAGGGTCAGCGCCTCGTCGATGTCATGGGTCACCAGCACGATGGTACGCCCCGACAGCCGGTGGATACGCAGCATCTCCTGCTGCAGCGCGCCCCGCGTTACCGGATCGAGCGCCCCGAACGGCTCATCCATCAGCAGCACCTCCGGATCGGCGGCCAGCGCTCGCGCCACGCCGACCCGCTGCTGCTGCCCGCCGGAGAGCTGATGCGGATAGCGCTTCAGCAGCTGTGCGTCCAGATTCAGCAGCGCCAGCAGCGCCGTGATGCGTTCGTTGATCTGCGCGCGGGGCCAGCCCAGCAGTTCGGGCACCGTGGCGATATTCTTCTGCACCGTCCAGTGCGGAAACAGCCCGATCGACTGGATGGCATAGCCCATGCGGCGCCGCAGTGTGCGGGCATTCAGCTGCCGAATTGACTCACCGGCAAAGCGGATGTCACCGCTGTCGAACTCCACCAGCCGGTTGATCATCTTAAGGGTGGTTGATTTACCGGAGCCGGAGGTGCCGAGCAGCACGCAGAACTCCCCTTCCGCCACCTGTAACGACAGATCTTTTACCGCCGTTTTGCCGTTAAAGGCGCGGGAAACGCCCCTGAACTCAATCATCTTTTCTCTCCAGCAGTGAGATCAGCAGGCGGAACAGCGCATCGATCGCCACCGCCAGCGCGATCACCGGGATCACCCCCAGCAGCACCAGATCGAGCGCGCTGCTTAACAGGCCCTGAAAAATAATCGCACCAAAGCCGCCTGCCCCAATCAGCGCGGCGACCACCGCCATACCCAGCGTCTGTACCACCACTACCCGCAGACCCGCCAGCCAGACCGGCAGCGCCAGCGGCACATCGACGGCGACAAACTGCTGCCAGCCGCTCATCCCCATGCCGCGCGCGCTTTCGCGCACCTCATGTGGCACCTGCTGCAGCCCCACCACCACGCTGCGTACCAGCGGCAGCAGGGCGTAGAGCACCAGGGCGATCAGCGCCGGGGCCATGCCGATGCCGCTGATGCCCCAGGCCCCGAGCCACGGAAAGTGATTTGCCAGTCCGGCCAGTGGCGCAATCAGCAGGCCAAACAGCGCCACCGACGGCACCGTCTGGATCACATTCAGCACGCCAAAGACGCCGCTCTGCCAGCCTGGCCGCCGGAACAGCAGGACCCCCAGCGGCAGGGCTATCAGCAACGCCGGCAGCACCGTACCGGCCAGCAGCGTGAGATGGCGTCCCAGTGCGGCATCAAACACCGCATGGCGGTTGGCATACTCTTTCAGCAGGGAGAGGTCGCTGAGCTGACCGCTGAAGAGCAGCAGCAGAGGCAGCAGCCAGACCTGCAGATTGAGCAGCAGCTGAGCCAGTCGGTGACGGGTGATCTGCCGCACCCGATCGGTTATCAGCAGCAGGAGCAGCGCGCCGCTGCACCACAGGCCGCTGGCAAAGCTGGTGCGTGCCAGACGACTGCCCTGCTGGCTGAGCAGCGTGGCCTGATGACCACTGAGCCAGAGGATCGCGGCCAGCATCAGCTGCGCGGCCAGCAGCGCCAGCACCAGGTTTATCCGCGTCGGCGGCCGCCATAACAGCAGCCAGAGCGTCAGCAGCGGCACAAGCAGCAGCCCGAACCGGCTGATGTGCGATCCCATCAGCGGTTCCCCGGTCACCAGCCGGTTCGGGGCGAAGTTAAGAAACGGCAGCGCCGCCAGCGCCAGGCTCAGCAGCGTCAGCAGCAGCAGGGCCACCGGCTGCTGCAGCGGGCGACGTATCGCTTCCCGCGACAACACCATCGGTTACAGCAACTTCTTCTGCTGCAGCCATTCGGTCGCGACGCTGCTGGCATCCTGACCATCCACGGCGATTTTCGCGTTGAGCTGTTGCAGCGTCTTCTCGTCCAGCGCGCTGAATACCGGCTTCAGCCATTCCGCAATCTGTGGGTACGCTTTCAGAACCGATTCGCGGATCACCGGTGTCGGGGCGTAAATCGGCTGAACGCCTTTCGGATCGCTGAGCGTCTGCAGACCCAGCGCCGCCACCGGCCCGTCGGTGCCATACGCCATCGCCGCGTTCACCCCGGAGGTCTGCTGTGCCGCCGCGCTGATGGTCACCGCGGTATCGCCGCCAGCCAGCGACAGCAGCTGATCCTGCGTGAGGTTAAATCCGTAGGCTTTTTCAAAGGCGGGCAAGGCGTCGCTGCGTTCAATAAACTCTGCCGACGCCGCCAGTTTGAAGGTCCCGCCTTTTTTCAGAAAGGCGCTGAGGTCGGCCAGAGAGGTAAGCTGATTCTTTTCGGCCAGATCTTTTCGCACAGCGATGGTCCAGGTGTTGTTAGCCGGTGCCGGTGTCAGCCAGACCAGATGGTTTTTCTCCGCATCGAGCTTTTTCACTTTTTCATAGCCCTGGGCGGCATTCTTCCAGGCGCTGTCTTTTTCATCGTTAAAGAAAAACGCGCCATTGCCGGTGTATTCCGGATAGATATCCAGTTCGCCCGCCGTGATCGCGCCACGCACCACCTGAGTAGTGCCGAGCTGGATTTTATTCACGGTTTTCACGCCATGCTTTTCCAGCACCTGAAGAATCACATTTCCCAGCAGCGAGCCTTCCGTATCAATTTTTGAGCCGACCCGCACCGGATCGGCTGCCTGTGCTACCCCGATGCTGAGCAGTAAGGCGCTGACGCCGATCCAACCCCGAATTCTGACCATGACCTTTTCCTTATCGCATTATCGCGTGTTGTTATAGCGTGATGTTTTCGCGAGGCGTCAATGGTGCGCCTGAGCGATCAGACTGCTCTCCTGCTTTGTGAGTCGATGCTGGCAGGGCGCGAAGCGGTAAATTCTCTGCCTTAAAAGCGTAGCCTGGCGCGGCGGTGATGCCGCTGACTTTCTCGCAAGCTGATAACGATTTGAGATTATAAAATAATTTTATATAACTCAAATGAATTTACGTCTGGGCGTCTAAACGGCTATTCTCGAAAATCTGTTTTTATAATAAAAGACGCACAACATCATGTCCGACCTGACTTCTTCTGCCCATGTGGCGACTGCCGGGCGTTCGCCCGCCGGGGAAACGCAATGGATTCGCAGCGCCGCTGACGTCTCCCGTTTAGTGAACAGTGGCGACAGCGCCCGCAATAATGCCCGCATCGTGGTGGCGATTGCGCTGGGTGGCGTGTTTCTTGACGCCTACGATCTGGGTGCGCTGGCTTTTGGTATCAAAGATGTGACGCGCGAATTTCATCTTACGCCGACCGGCACCGGCATGATCGCCTCCGCGATTACCTTCGGGGCGATCGTGGGTGCGCTGCTCGGCGGCTACCTCACCGATAAGATTGGCCGCTATCGGGTCTTTATGGCCGATATGTTCTTTTTCGTCGTCGCGGCTATCGCCTGTGCTTTTGCTCCCAATGAGTATGTGCTGGGTGCAGCGCGCTTTGTGATGGGCCTGGGTGTCGGCATCGATCTGCCGGTGGCGATGGCCTTTCTGGCGGAGTTTTCGAAGCTGCGCGGTAAGGGGAATAAAGCCGCCAGCGTGGCGATGTGGTGCCCGACCTGGTACGCGGCGATCAGTATCTCCTGGCTGCTGGTGCTGCTGCTCTATGCGGTATTGCCGGAGAGCCATACCGACTGGCTGTGGCGGCTGATCCTGGGGTTTGGAGCCGTGCCGGCGATAGTCATTATCGCTATCCGCAGTCGTTACATGAGTGAGTCGCCGGTCTGGGCGGCTAATCAGGGCGACCTGAAAGGGGCGGCGGCGATCTTACGCAGCGCATGGAATATCAACGCGCAGGTGGCACCCGATGCCGCGCTGACGCCGGTTACGCCGGTGCGCAGGGCGAGCTGGCGCAACTATGGTGCGCTGCTGCAGGGCGTCTATCGCCGCCGCACGCTGCTGGCGACCATTACCTCTATCGCCTCATCCTTTGCTTATAACGCCGTCGCGTTTGGCCTGCCGGTGATCATCACTAGCTTTTTTGCCCAGTCGATGCTGACCACGATTCTGGTGTCGCTGGCGCTGAATCTGCTGTTCGCTTTTGTGGGCGGGCTGCTGGCGGTGCGTCTGGTGCCACGTCTGGGTGCCTGGAAGATGTCGGTGGCGGGTTACGGTTGTCAGTGTGTGGCGCTGCTCGGACTGGCGCTGATTGGCCGCCCGGAAGGGGGGCAGGAAGCGGCTGTCGCGATCGGGATGCTGGCGCTGTTCCTGTTTGGTCAGGGATTCGGGCCCGGCTCGCACACCATGACCTTTGCGTCACTGAGCTACCCCACGTCGCTGCGGGGTGTGGGCGTCGGCTTCAATCAGACGCTGATGCGCGGCAGTTCGACCGTTTCACTGTTTCTGTTCCCGGTGCTGGTTGCGGCGCTCGGCACCGGCGTGTTCTGGGTGATCTTCCTGGCCCCGCTGGCCGGACTGCTGGCGCTGCTGGCCATCCGCTGGGAACCATCGGGCTATGATGTGGATGCAGAGGATTTTGAGCTGCCGCGATAATCCGCGCTGAGGGCGTGGACAGAGCGCAGGAAAACCGCACCTCAGTGCGGTTTTTTTTATGCCGTAACGGCCGGGAAAGGAAACTGCTCCAGATAGTCCGGGATACGCGGGAAGGTATGCAAAAACCACGGCGTGAACTGCTCTGGCTGCTGCTGCATCTGCTCTTCAATCAACGCCATCGGGCGATAATCGAAGGCGTCCGCTTCCTGCGGATTGAGCTGCGGCAGGCTGTCGCAGACGGCAAAAAAGACGTGACCATATTCATGTTCGGTCAGGCCATTACTCAGCTTCAGGTTGTAGCTCAGCTCAAACACCGGCGTCAGCGTCACCACCATGCCCATCTCTTCGCGCAGGCGGCGTTCAGCGGCGTCACGGGTCGATTCATGAGGATACGGATGCCCGCAGCAGGTATTACTCCACAAGCCACCACAGTGATATTTATCGCTGGCGCGCCGCTGCAGTAACAGCTCCTGCCGGGAATTGAAGACGTAGACCGTCACCGCGCGGTGCAGTAGTCCTTTTTCATGCACTTCCAGCTTTTCCATTTTGCCGGTGGGACGATCGAGGTGGTCAACGAGGATAACTTCAATAGCAGACATGGCGTTTCCTTGAGATTATTCTCAACTATTCTGGCACAAGATTCACGGTTTGGGCGTAACAGAAAGGAATTTTTACCCTTATCGGGCGGCGGTAAGCGGATGACGCCAGACGAAAATCAGGCCAGCAACGCTGGCCTGAGGAAGAATTACAGCCGGAAGCTCTGCACCACCTGCTCAAGCTGGGTACTCTGCGCCTCCATCGCCTGAGCCGCAGCGGAAACCTGCTCGACCAGCACGGCGTTCTGCTGGGTAGTGCCATCCAGCTGCGTAATCGCCACGTTAACCTGCTCGATCCCCATGCTTTGTTCCCGGCTGGCTGACATGATCTCGCTCATCAGCGTCGTTACGCTGCTGACGCCCTGCATCAGCTCATCCATCGTCTGACCCGCCTGCTCCACCAGCGCGCTGCCGGTATCAATGTTCGCCACGGACTCTTCAATTAACTTTTTAATCTCACGCGCCGAATTGGCTGAGCGCTGCGCCAGGTTACGCACTTCTGACGCCACCACCGCAAAACCGCGCCCCTGCTCACCGGCACGGGCTGCCTCGACGGCGGCGTTCAGCGCCAGGATATTGGTCTGGAACGCGATGCTGTCGATCACGCTGATGATGTCGACCACTTTACGTGACGAATGGTGGATCTCGCCCATGGTGGTGACGACCTGACGCACCACTTCTGAACCGCGTGCGGCAACCTGCGAAGCATCGCCCGCCAGCTGGTTGGCGTGAGTGGCGTTATCGGCGTTCTGACGCACGGTGCCGGTCAGCTGCTCCATCGATGCCGCCGTTTCCACAATCGAGCTGGCCTGATCTTCAGTGCGCGAAGAGAGATTGGCGTTGCCGCTGGCGATCTCGCGCGACGCGGCGGTGATCGCCAGCGCGCTGTCGCCCACCTGCTGGATTAACCCCTGCAGATAGCTGATGAACTGGTTAAAGCTCTGTGCAACGGCATTGAACTCCGGGCTGTTGCTGGCGGGCAGACGCTGGGTCAGGTCCGCGCCGCCGGTCGACAGCGCTTCGATGTTGCTGTTCAGCACGCTGAGACGCTTCATCATCGCGCGGACAAAGCCCAGCGACACCAGCAGCAGGATCACCGCCAGCGGAATCTGCACCAGGCCCAGACGCGTCAGCATGTTGTGCGACTGCGCTTTCAGCAGGCTGGTCGGCAGGCTGCTGGCAAGAAACCATGGACTGCCGGGAATGGCCTGCAGAAACAGCGTCTGCTCGCCTTCGCTGCTGTCATAGGTGGTTTCCAGCGGCTGGGTGCCCGCCCCGCTCAGCAGCGCTTTCAGGGGCGCTGCCATCGGCGTCTGCACATCGGCCAGGTTCTCCAGCTTCGGCGCGGCATTCACCAGCGCACCGTTGCCGACAACTTTGCCATCCGCTTCGACGATCAGCACGTTGCCCTGAATGGTTTCGCCCATCTGCTTCGCCAGCTGGTTAAAGAATCCCAGCGTCACGTCGATGGTTGCCACGCCCCAGACGGTGCCGTTGCGGTAGATCGCCATGGCACAGTTGGTTCGCGGCTGTGGGCTGGCGGCATCCTGATAGGCTTTTGCCCAGGCGCACTGCCCTTTTGGGGCGGCCAGGCCATCCTTGTACCAGGGTTGCTCCCAGTATTTGTCGGCGGCATCGGAGTTCCAGTAGGTGTTGACCTGCAGTTCGTTGCTGGCATTGCGGGCAAAGAAGCTGCTGTTTTTCTCTTTGGCGGGATCGCGACGATTTGGCAACGGCCAGATACCGCCGCCGAAGACATTACTGTCCTGATACTGGTTAACCAGCGTCGGTAACAGGGTGTCGATGGTGGCGCTGTCCATGACGGAGGCCGCTTCGGTAATCGCACGCTGCTGAGCCTGAACGCGGTTCATCTGCTCGACGATACCGGAGGCCAGCGAATCGACCTGATAACGCACCAGACGGCTTTCGCTGTCGACCAGCTGCGGTGCGACAAACTGATTGATGACCCAAACTGTAACGAGTAAAAGCGCAACAAAGAACGCGATCATTGTTGCGGTAAAGCGGGATTGTGTTGTTTTAAACATCTTTGTTCCCCTGAACCTGGTATGGCGCGATTGCCTGATCCGGGTTAACGGCTCGCTTACGGGGAACTTGAGGTGAGCGGGATCACAGAATTAATAAATGTTTAATTTTTGTGAAAATTTAATTTCATTGAGGGATTATCACCTCCCCGGCCCGAGCCGGGGAAGGGGCGGAGAGGCCTGTTTTGCCTGGCCTAGCCTTCTGAATCGACAACCTCCTGACGCGGACGGAAGATGTGGTTACTGCCGCCAGCAGTTAACAATTCCCGTAACTTCTGACCGCCATGCTCATCCGCCTGGGCGAACTGCCGCTCCGCTTCGGTGATGGGTGTGGTCCAGAGCAGTGTGGGACGATCGCCATCGCGCTTGGGCAGTTTAAACTGTGCCGGTTCGCTGGCCAGCTCATTTGCCAGCAGGAAGCTCTCAAAGCCGACCGGCGCGACTTCCGATGCCAGCGTATGCCCCTCCCCCAGCCAGGTGAGGCGCGCCCACGGCAGATGCACAAACTCCGCCAGAGCACTCGCCATCTGCACCGCATTGCCTTCGGTCATGACCTCGCCATCCACCGCCATCCCCAGCTCGATACGGCGATACTGCGGTGCCAGCTCATCAAACAGGTAGTCGACCTGCGGCATCGGCCGGATGCTCATGCCAATGGTCAGGAAGTACCAGACGCCCTGATGCCAGTGCTGGGAGATCGCCATCGGCGGCCAGCTCCCCTGATCGATCGCGTAATATTTCACCGACTCGCCAAAGCGGCTCTGATAGCAGGCCATGAGATCCTGCTGAACCTTGTCCCACTCGCTGCCATCATGCCATTCGCGCCAGAACTGACGCTGCTGCTCTGCACGGGCATAGTAGTCATTGGTCGAGGCCGAACCCAGCGGGGCCGTCAGCCGGTTCTTTTTGATGCAGCCCGCAGAGAAGCTGACCTGCTTATCCTGGTAAAGACTCCAGCCGGGGATCACCGCCAGCAGCTGACCGTAATACCAGAGCGCCGCGCCATCATCGCTCGGCTCCCAGAGAACCTGCAGCCCGGCGGGATTCAGTGCAGGCTCCGCTTCCAGGTTACGGCAATATTCGGCGCTGAGCAGCGGCGCAATGCCCTGCTCCATCGCCTCGCGATCTTCCTGCGCCGGTGCGGGCAGCAGGTTTCGCAGCCAGCAGCCGCGCACCGCATACTGACTGCGGAACAGGTCGGTGGGCCAGATGTAAAAATAGGCGGTGCGCGCATCCTGTTCGACAATAGCGGTGAGGGTGCGCTGCTGATTGTGGACTTCAGCAATCAGGGATTTGTACGTCATAGTGCCTCGACAAAGCCTGGAGGAATCCATTTTCCCCGAGAATAGAGCAGGATCGTGACTGCTGCACGCGGAGACAAGGGTAATAGTCTCAAAGTGGGAAGGATGGACGGAGACGACACGAATTTCACTGCGTCGGCGACCTTTCCTGATGCCGGCCCCCAGCTCAGCAGGGTCATAACAGGATTATTCGATGAAGCCACTGCCAGAGTGCCGCAATCGCCCCGTGATCCCGATCAGCAAATCAACATCTTCAGGTGTCAGCCTGTCGAGAAAATGTTGCCTGACACTCTCAGCATGCACCGGTCGCGCTTTTGCGAGCGTCTGACGCCCTGTATCTGTCAGGCTGACCGAAATGCCAGCCGGGTCATGACGATTTTTCAGCACAAGATGCCGGGAAGCCATACGTGAGAGCTGGTGTGAAAGCCGGGACTTGTCCCACTCCAGGTATTCCAGCAACTCACGCTGAAGCAGTGCGCCCTGCGGACTTTTACTGATTTCCATCAGAATCATGAAATCCGCGCCGGACAGACCGGTTGCCTCAGTAATATTTTTGACAATACGGCCCGTTATGACTTCTGCAAGCCGGCGGTAACCCCGCCATGCCATCCACTCTTTATCTGAAATCCCGGTGCTATCCATCTCTGTCTGCCCCTTCAGGTTGATATGTCAACTTTGTGATTATAGAGTATACACTCCACAGCTGAGAGAAATCCCTATGCCGAACAAACCGAATATCGCGATTGTTGGTGGTGGTCCAGCCGGACTCACTGCGGCCGTCATACTTCAGCGCAATGGTTTTGACGTCCAGGTGTTTGAATATAAGTCAGGGGATGCTGAACGAAACCAGGGAGGATCGCTGGATTTGCATCCTGACAGCGGTCAGGAAGCTTTACGCAGAGCGGGCCTGCTGGAACCCTTCATAAAAATAGCCAGACATGAGGATCAGGAAAGCCGGATGCTGGATCACCGCACCGGAGAGGCGGTGGATGACAGCCTGATGCCGGAAGGTGAAATCGATAAACCCGAAATTGACCGCGGTGAGTTAATCAATTTGCTGCTGAGTGCCCTTGCGCCAGAGTCCCTCCAGTGGGGACATAAACTTCATCACGTCGATACTGGCCTGAATGGCAGGTACAGGCTGACTTTCGGAAACGGAAGAGATTCTGAGGCAGATATTATCATCGGTGCGGATGGGGCCTGGTCACGGGTAAGAGACTACCTGACGCAGACGCGTCCCGAATACACGGGCATCACTTTTTTTGAAGGCTGGATAGATCGCCCCTCCCGACGAATCGATGGTATCGCTGGAAAAGGAACCGCTTTCAGCTTTGGCGGGGCTGAGGCTTTGGTCACACAGCGCAACGGGGGCGGAAGGATCTGCGTTTATGCGGCGATGAAAAGAGATATTGAACGCATTGAGCGGGATAGTGCGTGCAGCGATATCACTTCATATGTGCGAGACGCTTACCGGGAGTGGGCTGATGCCCTTCAGGCCGTTGTTAATGCCCCTGCTGAATATGTCAGACGTCCCATCTACAGCCTGCCTGCGGATTTTAGCTGGACGCCGCGTCCGGGCATCACGCTCATTGGGGATGCTGCTCATCTGATGCCACCGGTCGGCGTCGGTGTCAATCTTGCCATGCTTGATGCCACTGATGTCGCCCTGGCCATTTGCGCGTCATCAGAACCGTTCGACGGATTACGCAGTGCGGAAAAAAAGATTATGGAACGCGCGCACGTCATGATGCCCGATGCCCTGTCTGGTTTTCAGAACTGGTTCAGCGAAAAAGAGTAAACCGATGGCCTTATGAAAGCCGTTTGCGCATAAACAGACTTAACGGGTCGGGCATATAGGGTGGGAACGCCTCGCATAGTGCGTACCCGCATCGGCGATAGAGTGCGATAGCCGGTTGCTGATGAATCCCGGTTTCAAGCCGCAGTTCGCGTAAACGGTTTTCTGAAGCTATCGTCTCGATGGCGGCGATGATCTGCTCGCCGAGCTTCCTGCCCCGGTAGGCCGGCCGGATATAAACCCGCTTGATCTCCGCAAAGCCCGCCTCCTGGAAGAGTAAGGCCCCACACCCTGCCGGCAAGCCCTGCTCATCACGAACGATAATGCACTTCAGCTGCTCATCACCGACGGTTGAGAGATCCAGACAGTGATTGCTTTCTGCCGGATAGAGTTCGCGCTGAAAAGCGTCGAGTTCGCCGACCAGGCGCACCAGGTCGCTATCCCCTTTATCGACTTCTGAAATGCTGAACATCTGTTCTCCCCGTCAAAGGTCGCTTCCGGAACGACTCTGCCCGTTGATTTACTTCAGCTTAACGCCTTTTGTTTCTGGTGCCATCCAGACCACAATCATCGCGGCGACGAAGGCCAGCACGGTGG
Organism: Pantoea sp. GM_Pan_3; assembly: GCF_026541045.1. Classification (NCBI taxonomy): domain Bacteria; kingdom Pseudomonadati; phylum Pseudomonadota; class Gammaproteobacteria; order Enterobacterales; family Erwiniaceae; genus Pantoea; species Pantoea sp. GM_Pan_3. The sequence goes on from NZ_JALNVA010000001.1 coordinate 1,619,878, forward strand.
TGGCCAGCCCGGCGGTGAAGCCGCCAATGCTGGCCACATAGCCGATGAGCAGCGGCGCGATAAAGCCGCCCAGACGCCCCCCGTTGTAAGCCAGGCCCATCAGAAAGCCGCGTGACTGGGTGTCGCCAATAATCTCGGCCAGGAAGGGTCCGGAACCGGCGAAAATACCGTTAACCCCGAAACCGGCCATAAAGATGGCCACCATGAGAATCAGCGGCTGCGTCGTCACCAGATATAATCCGACCGCGACCGCACCGATCAGGAGATAGAGCAGAAACATCGGCCGGCGTCCCCATTTATCGGCCATGAGTGAGAACACCAGGAAGCCAGCAATCGCACCGGTCTGCAGGGCCAGCACAAACTTCAGGCTGTGAAGAAAATCGAGATGCTTCACTTCACGAAGGTAAGTGGGCGTCCAGGTGAAGACGCCCCAGAACAGATACTGAATGAAGAAGATAAAGGTAAACGCCAGCAGCAACCCTTTGATGTTCGTTTTGCCGGCGCTGGCCTTTTTAGTCTGCCGCTGTGCGCGTTCCTGCTGGCGCGCCAGCCATACCGGCGATTCGGGCGTAATGTACGCAATAACCATCATGATAAAAACCGGCAAGGCGCCAATCATGAACAGGTAGCGCCATCCCCCGTGTTCCAGCCCACCGGTCATTGCCGTGACCAGTGCCGTCAGGCCAATCGCCAGGATTGCGCCCACCGGTAGCCCCATCTGCATCAGCGCGCCGCCGCGCGCACGGCGCTCCGGACGCCAGGTTTCAGCGATGAGCGCCGCGCCTGATGTCCACATCCCGCCCATACCGAGCGCACCGCAGAATCGCAGCAAGGTAAAGACCTGCTGATTGTGGGAAAACGCCAGCAGACCGGAGAAAAGCGAATAGATGGCGATGCAGATCAGGGCCGTTCTTACGCGTCCGATTTTATCGGCCACCAGCCCGAAGAGAATGCCGCCAATAATCTGCCCGCCAGCCGTGGCGCTGATAAACACGCCAAGTTCCGTTTTGCCGAGGCCAAATACCACGCCCAGCACGGGTAAGAGCAGAGAGAGCAAAAAAGAGTCGTAGCTTTCAAATGTCCAGCCTAACCCGCCCAGCGCCAGGGTCCTTTTTTCAGCCGATGAATAGGAGAGCACTGAACCGGAGGCGTCCGCATCGAGAGGATGCGCCTCATGCACTTTTGATTTCATATTCATCCATATTCTCCAGGGAGGATAAGCGATAGGTTGATGCCGCGGTGCGCCAGAAGAGATGCGCCTGTTCGGCCGCAGAAGCCTGCTCCGCCAGCCTTTTGCAGGCATTCCAGAACACACCGTAATTGAACATGCCTTTGTCGACCGGGAAGTTGCTGGCAAACATGCAGCGCTGCACGCCAAATGCCTCAACCAGCGTTTCAAACAGCGGTTGCCAGGCCCGGGAGAGCGTCAGGGAGTCAGGTGGTGTGTCGTATTGTGCAAAGGGATAGCCCATGACCGTCATGCCAAAACCGCTGATTTTGATGCGCACGTTGGGCAGCGCCGCCAGGGCGATAATCCCCTTTTTCCACGCCTGAAAAACGGCATCCTGTTTACCGGCATAAGGCCCCGTTCCAATCGGTCCGCCGCAGTGATCCACAATCACCAGCAGATCGGGCTGCGCGCGGGCCAGTCCGGCAATTTCATCGAGCTGAGTGTGATAAACCCAGACATCCAGCGAAAGTCCGTTGCGGGCAAGGCAGGCTGCCCCGCGCCGGAATGCGTCACTGGCCGCCAGACCGGCGGGCGGCGTGACGGGACTGGAGCTGACGCGGGGATCAGGATGCCAGGCCAGCGGATTCCGCATCCCGCGCAGTCGTCCTCCCGATCGCGCCAGCATGAGTTCCACGACGGGCAGCAGGTCGTCCCCAGCCAGCAGGCTGGCACCGCCAACGATGGCTTCACAACCTGCGGCTTCGCCATAGTGACCGCTTTCAAACATCGCGGCACAACCGCCTGCAAACTCGACCTCTCCGACGGGTCTGAACGCTTCAGGCCCGTGACGGCGCAGCATGGAGCGGCACTGAACATACACCGTCGAGAGAATCCGGTGTCCGGACTGTTCGATATCCTGGCTGAGCTCCGGTACCAGGTAGCGGCCTGACTGGCGATCCCACAAATGATGATGCGCATCCACGACCGGAAGTTCGGGCATCAGCGCCTCTTCATGATGACGCGCGAGCCACGCTTCCCGAACGGGCAGATGCGGTGCATTAACAATCTCCATAACGTCCTCTTAACCTTCTGATTAAAATCAGATCCCGACATTTTTCGCGTGGCGGACAGGTGAACAGACCCGAACCGCATTGTTTTATCTGATAAAACTCAGTTTTACTGAATAAATTCACTATAGGCTCAGCGGATAAAATTCAGCCAGCAAAAAAAGGAGGCGCTTAATGTAAATACGATGTTAATCACAAATATTTTACTTTAAGGACACGCCGCGCTTCAGAGCCAGCTGCTGCTCAGCGGCGGTGCACTGATGACCGGGAACGGGAGAGAGGATGCGGTTCAGGGACGCCCCGTTTCGGGAGACGGGAAAGAGAGCGACGAAGAAAAGTCGCGGTGTGAAATCAGTAAAAACCGCGACGTTTCAGAACAGGCACAGATGCGTGTTCTACGCCTGACGGATGATAAATTCTGGTTCACAGGAGACAGGAAAATTCACCGATCTGGCGATAAAACAGACTTTATGGATCTCATGGTGAATAGCCGTGGCTGCATCAAGATTTGTCCCCTCTGCTACCGTGATCGTCGGTCTCAGCACCGCCGAAATAAAGCGCCCCGCCCCGCCTTTTGATATTTCACCTGTCGCTAAGGGAGAATCTTCATAGCCGAGAACCGTAATCCCGGCATCGGAAGCCAGATGCAGATACCAGAGCATATGGCATGCCGAAAGAGAGGATATCAGGAGGTCTTCAGGATTCATTTTACTGGCGTTGCCACCCAGCAGGGGATCATTGGAGCAATGGATGACCTCTTTCCCGCTGATGGCGATATCCCACGTCCTTGCATACGCTTTATAACCCGACGTCCCCGTACCCAGATTGCCGGTCCAGAAGATGCGCGATGTGTAGTGATGTTCCATTTTTTTGACTCCTTTATTAAGGATAAAACGGGGGGAAACAGAGAGGGAGCTTCTGCTGTTTACTCAACCACATTCTGTCGGGTGATAGAATCAGCACAATGAAAACGCGTGCAGGTACGTGTACAACCCTGCTCAAGGCTTTCTGAAAATACGTTTCAGCATCCATAAAAGCGCAACAGACATCAGGACAGAAACAACGATATTGGCTGTGAGTACAAAGTCGGGGATTGCCTCATCGCCATTGATAGGAAAAACATCTGCAATGTCATAAAAGAACTCTACAGGCACGATGAGAACAATAGCTTTTGATATGGCGATGACACAAAAAACAAAAGTAAAAACAGGTAAAATAAAGCGCATTATCAGTAACCCTTTAATTTCGTAGCCAGCAGACACACACCGCATACTGACTAAGGAACAGGTCGGTGAGCCAGATGTAAAAACAGGCGTTGCGCGCATCCTGTTCAATAATGACGGTCAGGGTACGCTGCTTATTATTACCCCTGCTGATGACCGACGGAGCAACCTGCCGCTGTTTACAGCTAATAATCAAAGAGTATTATCGAAGATGCGATGCATAGGGAGATAAAAATGGACGCAGTCTTGCTTGAAATGATGCGCTCGGGTGGGAGGAATAAAGCCTGGGCTGAAACAATGGTCAACCTTGAAGCCAGAAAGCTAATCAACACAGCTAATAGGCTGTCTGCTTTCCATCTCAAGGATGGGCTTACCCGTATACAATTTGTTCAGGAAATAAAATCGGTTATCGACAAGCAGTTCACTGCTGCCCGTCAGGCTAAGTCTGATGAAGAATGCCTGGAGTGCGTCAGGAACCTCAGATCTGAAACAGAGAACCTTGAAGAGCAGGGGCGATTATTGCGTTCCAGGACAGCAGAACTCTACGCCAAAGTAGAATTTGTGCGTGAAAACAACAAAATTGTGGGTTACATGATTTCCGCTGTTCGTGTCGTGATTTCAGGTTTTGCTGTTGTCGGCGGTGGTTTGATGATCTCAACAATGACACCTGTCGGCGTACTGGCTGGTGCCGTTCTCGTTGTGGACGGGCTTAATGGCCTGTCCAAAGAACTTATTACCAGCCTGTCTGACGTGCAAACAGAAGGTATGTTTGCCGATGGTGTAATGCAGGCTGCGAAATTCATGGGATTTAAAGCAGAGTCAGGACTGGCTTTTTACAATATGGCAACGCTTTCAGCCAGTATTTACAGCGTCTGGGGGCTGGCGAGAAAGCCCGGCGCATGGCGACTATACAGATGGATGGCCCGTGATTACACTCGTGAAATTGACACCATAAGTCGCCCAAAGCTGACCATGAAAATAATCGGCTGGGGTGTAACAGCTAAGGTGACATTCGATTTACTCAGCGTAAGTAACCAATAACGCTAAGCCTTTTTCAACCGCCAGTAGCGCCATGACTTCCAGGCCAGGACTGGCGGTTGAATAAATGTCACTAAGACTATCCCGATAAGCAGTGACAGGCCACCGCCTAAGATGTATGGCTTAGTTGAGAAACTGAGAAGAAATATAAATACGAGCGTGCAGGCGGAAACAATCCACAATAGCACTCTGAATCTGTTTTTTAAATCCACTACAGCCTCATCCAGCGTACCACCGTAGCTTTCAAGATTATTTTTGATTTTTTTCAAATCAGCATCAGTAAAGCCCGACTTCAAAAGCTCTGATTCACTAACTATCATAGTGCACTACCTTTCATCTTTAAAACGTGCAGTCATTCTAACGCAATTATATACTTGTTTGCTTCTCATGCGGCAACTTGCTCTGTTGGCACAAACGGACATTACTATCTTCCCTATCAGTCTGAGGTGGCTAACGCCATTTAATTGACTGTCTGAACGAAAGCCTTTACTTAAAACCTTTTATTAACGACTACGGTTAGATGATCTTATTATAAACGGCAATATCCCACTTTTTTCTGGTGAACCTCTCACCTTACCTCCCTCCCCATCCTCACCATCGCCCGATACCAGGCTCCTCTCTGAATCGACCAGCGCAACCCGACCGCAATCGCATTAATCTTCCGATCAATCATCGCCTGCTGAAAGCGCCCTGTCTCACGGCCGGACATCGCCTGCGCCCATGCTGGCATCAGCCCGAACCCCGACGCCAGCATCACTTTCATCACCGGTTTCGCCTGCCAGCTCGGGGCTGGCGCATTCATCAGCAGACGCGTCACTTCAGCGGTGCGCGCATCAAAGCGTAATTCCGGACGCATCTGCTGCAGATAATCCGCCACATCCACGACGCTTTTCGGCACCCGCTCCGCGCCCAGCGACTCAGCAATCAGCGCCGCTTCCTGATAGTACCGATCCTGTTCGGCACGCGTGAGGTGAGGATTTTTGTAGCGCAGATGGGCCGCCAGGAAACGGCTGGTCTCTGCCACATGTACCCAGGTCAGCAGATGCGGATCGCTGGCGGCATAGGGTTTGCCTTCGCTGTCGACGCCGCTGACTTTAAGGTGAATGCGTTTCACCCGGTCGATCAGCGTCTGCGCATCCTGCTGATTACCGTAGGTGGTTACGGCGATGAACTGACTGGTACGCCGCAGCCTGCCCATCATATCTTCGCGGAAATTGGAGTGATCCCAGACGCCCGCCAGCGCCGCCGGATGCAGCATCTGCAATAGCAGCGCGCTGATCCCGCCGCACATCATGGAGGTAAAGTCGCCGTGGACGCGCCAGATCACGCTGTCCGGGCCAAACAGGCCGGGATCGCCAGGCGGTTGGGAGAGGTCAAACTCATTCATCGACAGGCCGTTAAGGCGAAAGACCTGCTGCTGAATACGGTCTCGCAGATTTATCATGGTGGCTCTGATAGTGAAATGACGCGGCGCGCCGTAGCAGGACGCTAACGACGCGCCGCACCCCCTTTCTCAGGAGAAAGGCGGGCGGTTACAGATAGTTGAACTGCGCATCCTGAGTACGAACGGAATCGAGTCCAATCATCACGTTGAATTTGCCGGGCTCCGCCACATGCTGCATCTGCTGGTTCCAGAACTTCAGCGCATCGACGTCGATCTTAAAGGTCACGGTCTGAGACTCGCCCGCTTTCAGCATGATGCGTTTGAAACCACGCAGCTCCTGCACCGGACGGCTGATGGAGGCGACCGGATCGTTGAGATACATCTGCACCACCGTCGCACCGTCGCGCTGACCGCTGTTGGTCACCGTCACGCTGGCTTCGATGCTGCCGTTACGCGGCATGGTCGGCGACGACATTTTCACCGGAGACACGGTAAAGCGGGTGTAGCTCAGGCCGTAACCAAACGGATAGAGCGGGCCGTTAACCGCATCATAGTAGTGCGACGTATATTTGTTCGGCTTAGCAAAGTTGTAAGGCCGGCCGGTGGGCAGATGGTTGTAGTAGATCGGAATCTGCCCCACGGAACGCGGGAAGGAGACCGGCAGCTTGCCCGACGGGTTATAGTCGCCAAACAGGACATCGGCGATGGCGTTACCGCCTTCCGTCCCGCTGAACCAGGTCTCCAGCATCGCATCGGCCATACGATCTTCATTCACCACCGATAGTGCGCGTCCGTTCATCAGCACAATCACCAGCGGTTTGCCGGTGGCTTTCAGCGCGGCCAACAGCTTCTGCTGGCTCGGCGGGATCACCAGGTCGCTGCGGCTGGAGGCTTCGTGGGCCATACCCTGCGCTTCACCTACGGCGGCAACGATGACATCCGCCTGCTTCGCTTTGGCGACCGCGTCGTCGATCATCTGCTGCGGTGAACGCGTGTCGATGGAAACCGCCGGTTCATAGAGGTTCAGGAAGTCCTGAATGCCTTTATTATCGGAAACGTTGGCGCCCTTCTCATAGAGCAGCGTCGCTTTGCCTTCGGTGGCGTTGCGCATCCCTTGCAGCAGCGAGACGGATTGTTTCGCCACGCCCGCCGCGGACCAGCTGCCCATAATGTCGCGCTGGCTGTCGGCCAGCGGCCCGATCAGCGCAATGGTGCCCGATTTCTTCAGTGGCAGCGTCTCCAGCCGGTTCTTCAGCAGCACGATACTCTTGCGCGCTACGTCGCGCGCTTCGGCGCGATGCAGACGGCTCTCCGCGTTGGTGTCCTGCGGGTCGCTCTCTTTCGGCCCTAAATGGCTGTAGGGATCGTTGAACAGCCCCATATCATATTTGACGTTAAGCACATGACGCGCCGCATCATCAATTTCGGCCATGCTGACTTCGCCGCGCTTCACCAGATCCGGCAGATATTTGCTGTAATACTCGTCGCTCATGCTCATGTCGACGCCCGACTTCAGGGCGATGCGCACCGCGTCCTGCGGATCGCTGGCGACGCCATGCTTAATCAGCTCTTTAATGGCGCCGTGGTCGCTGATGGTAATGCCTTTGAATTTCCACTGACCGCGCAGCAGATCCTTGAGCAGCCAGCTGTCCGCCGTCGCCGGTACGCCATTAATGGAGTTCAGCGCTACCATAACGCCGCCGCTGCCCGCATCCAGAGAGGCTTTATAAGGCGGCAGATAGTCCTGGAACATGCGCTGCGGACTCATATCCACCGTGTTGTAATCCCGGCCGCCTTCGACCGCGCCATAGAGCGCGAAGTGCTTGACGCTGGTCATCACGCTGTAGCGATCGGCGGCGCTTTTACCCTGCATCGCCTGCACCATGCTGCGGCCCATCTCGCTGGTGAGATAAGTATCTTCACCAAACCCTTCCGAGCCACGCCCCCAGCGCGGTTCACGGGTGACATCCACCATCGGTGCCCAGGTCATATTCAGGCCATCGTCGGCTGCCTCATAGGCGGACACGCGCCCGACCTCTTTCACCGCATCCAGATCCCAGCTCGACGCCAGCGCAAGGGGAATAGGAAAAATGGTGCGCTGGCCGTGGATGACGTCGAACGCGAAAAAGAGCGGGATCTTCAGCCGGCTGAGCTGCATCGCCTGATCCTGCATGGCGCGGATATCCGGGCGGGTCACCGTGTTAAAGATCGCACCAACCTGACTCTTCTGAATCATGTCGCGAATCGCTTCTTTGGGATTATCCGGTCCGACGCTGATTAAACGCAGCTGACCGATCTTTTCGTCCAGCGTCATTTTTTTCAGCAGCTGGTTAACGAAGGCATCCCGCGCCTGTTCGGTCATCGGGTGGTGACCTGGCACGGTCTCAGCCAGTGCCGGTTGCATCGCGAGGGAAACAGCGAGACTAACAGAGTAAATCCATTTCATCAGGTTGGGTTCTCTTAAGTAACTGCGCAATATCGTATTAACAGGCGGCAGTGTGCCACAAGATGAGAATAGCAGGTAGCCTGCCGCTGTCACACTGCGAGGAGATGAGCGGACGTGCTACAGTTAAGGCGCACTGATAAGACAAGGGAATTGCTCATGATACCAACCTCTGCCCTGCTTTCTGACCTGCGCCGCCTCGTCGGCCCCTCTCATCTGCTGACTGAACCTGAACAGACCGCCCGCTATCGCAAAGGCTTTCGCTCCGGCGAAGGGGATGCGCTGGCCGTGGCGTTTCCCGGAACGCTGCTGGAGCTCTGGCGGGTTCTGCAAACGCTGGTCAGGGCGGATGTCATCATTCTGATGCAGGCGGCGAATACCGGCCTGACAGAAGGCTCGACGCCGCATGGCGACGACTACGACCGCCCGCTGGTGATTGTCAGCACCCTGCGGCTGGATAAGCTGCAGCTGATCGACAACGGCCAGCAGGTGCTGGCTTTCCCCGGCAGCACCCTTTATCAGCTGGAAAAAGCGCTGAAGCCACTGGGACGCGAACCGCACTCGGTGATCGGCTCCTCCTGCATCGGCGCGTCGGTCCTGGGCGGCATCTGCAATAACTCCGGCGGATCGCTGATCAAACGCGGTCCGGCCTACAGTGAAATGGCCCTGTTCGCCCGAATCGATGCGGAGGGCAAACTGCGGCTGGTGAACCATCTGGGCATTGAGTTAGGCAGCACGCCGGAAGAGATTCTGGGCCGGCTGGATGACGATCGCTGGCAGCCCGGTGATGTGCAGCACGATGGCCGCCACGCCTCTGACCACGAATATGCTGACCGGGTGCGTGACGTGAATGCCGATACGCCCGCCCGCTATAACGCCGATGCGCGCCGTCTGTTCGAAGCCTCGGGCTGTGCCGGCAAGCTGGCGGTGTTTGCCGTGCGACTGGACACCTTTGCCAGCGAACCCCAGCAGCAGGTGTTCTATATCGGCACCAACGAGCCTGGCGTCCTCACCGATATCCGCCGTCACATTCTGGCGCACTTCACCCATCTGCCGGTGGCGGGTGAATATATGCACCGCGACATCTATGACATTGCGGAGGTCTACGGCAAAGATACCTTCCTGATGATCGACAGGCTGGGCACCGACAAAATGCCGCTGTTCTTCACGCTGAAGGGGCGGGTCGATGCCTGGCTGAACAAACTCGCCTTCGTTAAACCGCACTTCACCGACCGCCTGATGCAGCGCCTGAGCCGGCTGTTCCCGGCGCATCTGCCCAAACGCATGAAGCAGTATCGCGACAGATATGAACATCATCTGATGCTGAAGATGTCTGGTGAAGGCGTTGCGGAAGCGCGTAACTACCTGCGCGACTACTTCCGTGAAGGCGGAGGCGAATTCTTTGAGTGCGAAGGCAAAGAGGGGGCGCACGCTTTTCTGCATCGGTTCGCGGCTGCAGGGGCGGCCGTGCGCTATCACGCGGTGCACGCTGACGAGGTCGAGGATATCCTGGCGCTGGATATCGCCCTGCGTCGCAACGATGCTGACTGGTTTGAAACGCTGCCTGAAGCGATCCGCGCTTCGCTGAGCCATCGCCTCTACTATGGTCACTTCTTCTGTCACGTCTTCCATCAGGATTACATCGTCAGAAAAGGTGTCGACGTGCACGCCCTGAAAGCGCAGATGCTGGAGATTCTGCAGGCGCGCGGCGCGGAATACCCCGCCGAGCACAATGTGGGCCATCTCTATCAGGCGAAACCGCAGCTGGTGGCCTTCTATCGCCAGCTCGATCCCACCAACAGCTTTAATCCCGGCATCGGCAAAACCAGCAAGCAAAAAGGCTGGGCAGTAAAGCAGCCGTAATCGGCTCACCGGCCCGCCTGCTCATCAAAGCGGCGGGCTGATTAAGGCTATTCAGATAACATCCGCATTAAAAACAGTTAACCTCCTTTCTGATATTCTCCCTGATTATTTATAAAGCGATTCTGTTCTGCGTAATATCTCACAAAAGATTGCCCTGCCAATTGATCATCCGTCAGCCGGAAAATAGAGTGCCGTTGAAAAATAACAGAAAAAGAGAGAATGCCTTGTTCAGGCAGCGCTAACCCTCACGGGTAGCGCACTATCCGTTTCAGCAGGGATGAATCATGATGTTAAAGCGATACCTTATGGCGCTCACGCTGCTGAGCCTTACAGCCTCAGCTTACGGCAGCGTCTCAGTTCAGCGGGGAGTGAATCCAATCCGTCACTTCAGGCTCACCTGTCAGGTCAACGATAATCAGGCTGCCCTTCATGGCACCGACTGTGCCGCAGTGGGTGGCGACTTCGCCGCCTGCAATCGCGCCACCCTTACCCTGACTAACAACGGCCCGGCCCTGACGGACCGGCACTGGGCCCTCTACCTGAGCAACGTCCACCAGAGGCTGCGGGTCGAACATGACCAGTTCAGAATGACCCACCTTGTCGGCGGTTTAACCCGGCTGGAGCCGACAGAGAAGTTCACCGGCCTTGGCGCAGGCGAATCGGTGCAGGTTCCCGTCGTCCGTGAATACTGGCAGCCGTTCGCGCACAAACGCCCGGACAGAGCAGAGGATCGCCTCCTCGCCTCGCTGCGCTCGCGGAACGACGATCAGGGCCGGCAGAACCCGGCCCTTTTGCCTTAAACCAGCTTCTCTTCGGGTTCCGCATCCGGCTGCTGACGGCGTTCGATAATCATGGTCTGCGGCGTGGAAAGCAGGATGCCCTCTTTACGCAGGCGCGTCAGAATATCGAACAGCAGATCGCTTTTGGCGCCGGAAATCTGGCGCTGCCCGGCCACGTTACCGGTCACGCTCAGCACAATGCCCTGCTGGGTCAGATCTTTAAACGAAACAGACGGCTCTGGCGTCTCCAGAATGCGTTCGTTTTCGTTGTAAACATCGAGCAGAATATCGCGCACTTTCACCGGATCGATATTGAGCGGGAAGGTCAGCGTAATCGTCACCACACCCTGCGCATTGCCCATCGTGGCGTTGCGCACGTTCTGCGAGATAAATTGCGAGTTCGGCACGATGACCGTGGATTTGTCACCCAGCTGGATCTCGGTGGCACGCACGTTAATCCGGCGGATATCCCCTTCGATGCCGCTGATGGTCACCAGATCGCCCACCTTCACCGGCCGCTCGGTTAGCAGAATCAGGCCCGAAATAAAGTTCTTCACGATCTCCTGCAGGCCGAAACCGATACCGACCGACAGCGCACTGACGATCCAGGCCAGCTTGTTCCACTGCAGCCCCATGATCGACAGGGTCAGCAGGATGATCAGCACATAACCGATGTTGCTGAACAGCGTCACCAGCGACACCCGCATCCCCACGTCCATGGTGGTTTTTGGCAGGAAGTCGGTGTCGAGCCAGCGGCGCACCGAGCGCAGCACATAGATGCCGACAATCAGGCAGATCAGCGCATTAACCATGTGTGCCGGAACGATATTCAGGGACTCCAGCCCTTTCCCGCCCCAGAACTCAATCACCTTCTGCAGCAGCTCAATCGGCGTTGATGAGGCAAACGTCCCGTTGACCAGCGCCAGCGCCACAAACAGCACCAGGATGGTCTTACCAATCGCCGTCAGCAGCGTGGCGGTTTGCTGCAGATGACGCTCATTGATGTTGAGCGAACTCTGAATGCGGCGGCCGGTTGCGTTGCTGGTCGAAAAGAGACTCTCACAGCCATCGTTGAGCAGATGGCTCAGGAAGTAGAAGGAGCCAAACAGCAGGCCACACCAGATCACCTCATAACTCAGGAAGCGTGCCAGCGTGACATAACCGACCAGCAGCGAGATCAGGATCGCGAGCGCGGTCAGGGTCAGCCCCAGCTGGATCAGCCCGACCAGCGTAGAGCGGGCTTCCGGCGGCGTGCCTGCCAGCGTCATGCGACGACGAACGCGGTTGGTTCGCATGCTGATGGCCAGCGCGGTACTGCCTATCAGCAGCGCCGTCAGGCCGTTGGCGAAAATGGTGGTATTCAGACTGGTGCCGACGCTGTAGTTAAAGGCCTCCACCGTCTGGAAGATAAACACCAGCACCGCGGTAATGGGCGGGAACGGTTTGAGCGCCAGCGCCACTTCATTGGAGATGGTGGGCAAACGCCAGCTCGGCCGCCGCGTAGAGAGAAACGCACGCCCCAGTCCGGCTATCAGGCCACAAAAGACGCTGAGCTGAACCAGCCGATCGACAAAGTCCTGCACATTTTCCGAGACCTCATCGCGGCGGGTAAACGCCAGAGCGATAAAGTTAAAGGTGAGCACCACCGCCACCAGCGTGGTCAGGGCAATCGCGGCCGCCAGGAAGCTGCGGCGCAGTTTGCCTTCCGGCATTTTATGAATGCTGACCCAGGCGAGAAACTCCTCGCTGTAGCGACGACCTACCGTCATCACCAGCAGCGCCGCCAGCAGCCAGAGCGTACTGCCTATCCGCCAGCCCGGCTCCCAGGAGAGCGCCGCGGTGTCCTGCAGCTCCTGCAGAAACTCGCCGATCTTCTCACCGTCCAGGTCCTGGCTGTTGGTCAGGGGAGACCAGAAACGCGCACCGAGAATGGTACCGGAGTTGAGCGCCAGCTGACTTTTCAGCTGGTCACGGCGCAGGTTAACAATCTGCGACGACAGCGTTAAGGCACCATTTTTAATGCCCTCTGCCTGCTTGATCTGGTCGTCGAGTTTGCTTTTCTGACTCTCCAGCGCGTTTCGCTTGCGCGTCACCTCCGGCGTCTCTTTTACCCCGCTGTCAGCTTTGGGGGCCGGACCCAGCACCTGCAACTGCGCTTCCAGCTGCTGGCGATCGGGGATCAGCGCCTGACCCAGCGTGTCGGCATTGCCGGAAAGCTCCAGCGCCATCTCATTCAGCTGATTCAGTTTGTTTTCGCCCGCGTCGCCTGACACCTGGCTCTTAATCTTATCGAGGATCTTCTGCATTTTCGGCAGTTCAACCGAAGCATTCAGCTTCGGCTGGGTATCCTGTTCCTGTTCCTGTGCCGCCGCGGTGATATCATCCGCCGCCTGCGTCACCGCCGGGGCAAACACCACCAGCGTCAGCATTAACCATGCAAAAAAGGATCTTATAAACATATGAGTAAAATTCCGGCAGCTTATATCAGGCGATCGTCCCTCGCCAGTCGCGCGTAGTGTAGGACTTTGCAAGGGATGGCAATATAGGAATAACGGGTATTTTTCGGGCTAATTCCGGGCAGACCGCGCGCGTTACGCCGCTGCCCGGCTCGCCCGGCGCGTCTGCTCAGACAGCAGACAACGCCGGGTAACACAGCAGACGTTCTCTGCTCTCTTTACTCCACGCCGGCACTGCTGTCCCCGTTGCTGGCGACCTGGCCCGACTTCTGCTTTTTGTACGCCAGCGCAGCCGCAGGCACCGGCGCGGCTTTGCCGGTCTCGATCCAGCTACGCAGACGGTTGGCATCCGCGAAATGGGTATATTTGCCGAAGGCATCCAGCACCACCAGCGCCACCGGACGATTGTTGATCATGGTGCGCATCACCAGGCAGTGCCCCGCCTCGTCCGTGTAACCGGTCTTGGTCAGCTGGATATGCCAGTCATTTTTGTAGACCAGATGGTTGGTGTTGCGGAACGGCAGTGCATAGCTCGGATGGGCAAACACGGCCGTCTCTTCTTTGGTGGTGCTGAGGGCGCCGAGCAGCGGATATTCGCGCGTCGCCTTGAGTAATTTGACCAGATCCTGGGCGCTGGAGACGTTTTGCGTCGACAGGCCGGTCGGCTCCACGTAGCGGGTCTGTTTCATACCCAGCGACCGCGCTTTGGCATTCATCGCCCGGATAAAGGCGTTGTATCCGCCCGGATAGGCATGAGCCAGGCTGGCGGCAGCGCGGTTCTCTGAGGACATCAGCGCCAGCAGCAGCATGTTGCGGCGGCTAATCTGGCTGTTGAGCTTCACGCGTGAGAAAACGCCACGCATTTCCGGCGTCTGGCTGATATCGACGGTTAACATCTCGTTCATCGGCAGGTGCGCATCCAGTACCACCATCGCCGTCATCAGCTTGGTGATAGAGGCAATCGGCCTGACCCGATCCGGGTGACTGGAGAAGAACACTTTATTATTGGTGAGGTCGACAATCATCGCACTGCCAGAGGCAATCTGCGGCTGAGCAATAGGCGTAAGCTGCGACAGGGAGGTGGTCGCCTGAGCCGGAAGTGAAACAATCTGCCCGGAAACGAGCAGTGCCAGCGAAAGCAGGCTGGAACGAATTTTTGCAGACATCGTAGAAAAACCCGGTTGGTGTTATGTACTGTGCCAGAGAGACACAGGCCGCCCGCCTCAGTCACGTCGGCGCGCGGGCTGGCAGCAGCATCATACGCGGAAGGTTAAGAAATTTCCTGGGGAGAGTGTATCCGGGCGTAAAAAGAAAACTGCCGCCAGGCCGGCGGCAGCGGTTGTCTAGAACAGGCGGGGACCATATCCCCACAGCACCACGGTCAGGGCCAGTAACACTTCAAACACCAGCACGCCGATCGCCAGGGTGGAGCCGGAGAAGCGCAGGCTCTCTTCACGGTCGATGTTCAGAAACAGCGGAATGCCGATATAGAGCAAATAGCCGGTGTAGAGCAGCGCCAGCGCACCCGCCAGCACGCAGAGCCAGACCAGCGGATAGAGCGCCACCAGCCCGCTGAGAAACAGCGGTGTCGCCACATAACCCGCGAAGACGGTACAGCGCTGCACGCCGGGCCGCTGCGGATAATCACGTGCCATCCAGTGGATCACCCGCCCCATCACCGCGACGCCACCGAGAATAATCAGATAGAACAGGATGCCGAGCCCAAGCCCGGTCGCCAAGTTAAGTTGCACATATCGCCCCTCGCCCAGGTTCCACCCCAGCTGAGTGGTCCCGATGAAGGCGCAGATCACCGGGATCGCCGCCATCAGCAGAACATGGTGGGTATAGTGGTGCGATACACTCTCATTCTCTTGCTTAATATCACGCATTTCCTGATTCGGATGCGCCAGAAGTCCCCAGACATGGTTCATACAGTCACTCCTCTGATGCAGTGGGCCGCCCGATGAGCATGCGTCTTTGGGGGCAGCGTCTTCTCAAGTATAAACGGCAGCAAAACTTTCGTGGCGACCGGACAAAAAAACAGCAGAAATAAACGCACCCGCGCGGCCCGGGCGGAAGCGAAGCCAATTCGCGTATAGACTTGAAGAAACAGCCACCGAACAGGGAGTGTCACTTTGCATCTGGATATCAACGCATTAATTACGCAGTACGGTTATCTGGCACTGTTGATTGGCTGTATTGCCGAGGGGGAGACATTTACCTTACTGGGCGGCGTGGCTGCCCATGAAGGACTGCTGCACTATGCGGGCGTGGTGCTGGCTGCGATGGGCGGCGGGATCATCGGCGACCAGCTGCTCTACTGGGTTGGCCGCCGCTGGGGGACGCGCATCCTGCGCCGCTTTAAAAAGCATCAGGATAAGGTGGTGAAGGCGAACCGCCTGATCAAACGCCGTCCCAGCCTGTTTGTGATCGGCGTGCGCTTTATGTATGGCTTTCGCCTGATTGGTCCCATCATCATCGGGGCCAGCCGCCTCAATCCGATGAAATTTTTTATCCTCAATATCATCGGTGCGGCCATCTGGGCGCTGATCTTTGTCACGCTGGGCTATTTTGCGGGCGGCATTATCGCGCCGTGGCTGCATAAACTCGATCAGCATCTGAAACATCTGCTCTGGCTGGTGGGTGCGGTGGTGTTCGCCTTTGTCCTGCGCTGGGTGATCCGGCGCTGGCATAACCGTCGGGCCGATCAATAAGCGCTGACAGCTGCCCAAACGAAGCCGCATCGGCATGCTCAGCTATAGTTAACAGCACACTGACAGGGAGATGAGCATGAGTAAGGTAAAACGTAAGATTGAAGAGCATGGCGTCATTGGCGATCTCCGCACCTGTGCACTGGTGGCGAATGACGGGACGATTGATTATCTCTGCTGGCCTGAACTCGACAGCCCGTCGGTCTTCTCTGCCCTACTCGACAGCGACGATGCCGGCCTCTTCTCCCTCTCGCCGGACTGGCCCGATGCGCGCCGTCAGCAGCTCTACCTGCCCGACACCAATATTCTGCAGACCCGCTGGCTGGATGAGCAGGGGGTCGCAGAAATTACCGACTATATGCCGATTTGCGATGACAGGGAGAAGCTGCCGCGCCTGATCCGGCGGGTCAAAATGGTACGCGGCAGCGCGACCTTTACCCTGCGCTGTTCACCACGTCACGACTACGCCCGGGCGCAGACGCGCGCCGAGGCCCATCACGGCTGTATCGATTTTCATGCCGAAGGTCAGCCCTCGCTGCGCCTCGCCGCCAGCGTCGTCATGACGCTGGAGGATGAGAGCGCGACCGCCGTCTTTACCCTGCAGCCGGGCGAACATGCGCAGTTTGAATTTGGCAGCGTCGACGATGCGCATATCGAAGCGCTGGCGACCGAACACTGCTTTGAAGATACCCTCAACTACTGGCGCCGCTGGAGCGCAAAGAGCACCTATCAGGGACGCTGGCGTGAAATGGTGCAGCGCTCCGCGCTGGTGCTGAAGCTGCTCACCTCACATCAGTATGGCTCCATTGCGGCGGCGGCAACCTTTGGCCTGCCCGAAGAGCTGGGCGGTGAACGAAACTGGGACTACCGCGCCTCCTGGATCCGCGACGCCTCATTCAGCATGTATGCCCTGATGCGGCTGGGCTATACCGATGAAGCCAAACACTTTACGGAGTGGGTGGGTCGCTGCGTCGAGAACAGCCATCACGACGAGATGCGCCTGCAGGTGATGTACCGGCTGGACAGCGGCACCGAACTGCATGAGATGGAACTGCTCAACCTCTCCGGCTACGGCGATTCCCGGCCGGTGCGCATCGGCAATGATGCCTGGCAGCAGACCCAGCTCGACATCTATGGCGAGCTGATGGATGCGATCTATCTGGCCAATAAATATGGCGAGGCGATCTCTCAGCGCGGCTGGGAGCACGTAGTGAAGATGATCGACTGGCTGTGCGACAACTGGGATCAGCCCGATGCCGGGATCTGGGAGATGCGCGGCGAACCGGAACATTTTCTGCATTCCCGTCTGATGTGCTGGGTGGCGATGGATCGCGCGCTGCGTCTGGGCATGAAGCGATCGCTGCCGATGCCCTATCAGCGCTGGGATGAGGCGCGGCGTAAGATCCGCGAAGATATCTGGGCCAATTTCTGGAACGAGGAGCGCGGGCACTTCACCTCCACACGTCACGGCGACTATCTCGACGCCTCCATGCTGCTGATGCCGCTGGTGCGCTTTGTCGGTGCCACGGATCCGGACTGGCTCTCTACGCTGGACGCGATCAAAAAGGACCTGGTCAGCGATGGCATGGTGCGGCGTTACAATATTCATGAAACCCCGGCCGATGGCCTGCAGGGAGGGGAAGGCTCTTTCGGTGCCTGTTCCTTCTGGTATGTAGAGTGCCTGGCGCGCGCAGGCCGGATACAGGAGGCGCATTTTGAGTTTGAGAAGCTGCTGAGCTACGCCAATCCGCTGGGCCTTTACGCCGAGGAGTTTGACAGCCACGGCCATGCGCTGGGCAATACGCCGCAGGCGCTGACGCACCTGGCGTTAATCAGCGCCGCCTTTTTCCTGAACCGGAAACTCAGCGGCGAACAGACCCAGTGGCAGCCTTAGTCATCGCGGTTTTCAGCGCCCTCTTTTCCCGAAAGGCGCTCATCTCTGCACGGTTTTAGGTAAAGTATTACTGTCAGGTTAAAATCCTGATTCACAACATCAGATCAATGAACATATAATGCGCAGCAGGTCACATTGGCCGGCATGAATTCGATACTTTGACCAGCCTGAAACAGGGCGATAAAGACTTGTAAAATATGAAAATGATTCGCGCTTTCGCTTCAATCGCACTGGCTCTGGCGGCGTTCAGCCAGTCAGCCTTTGCTGTGGTTTACCCGTTACCGCCGGCTAACAGCCGTCTGATCGGGGAAAATATTGAAATTACCGTTCCTGAAGACAGCAAATTGCCGCTGGAAGCTTTTGCGGCGCAGTATCAGATGGGCCTCAGCAACATGCTGGAAGCCAATCCGGGCGTTGACGTTTATCTGCCGAAAGCCGGCAGCAAAATGATTATCCCACAGCAGCTGATCCTGCCTGACGCCCCGCGCGAAGGCATTGTGATCAACAGCGCCGAGATGCGTCTTTACTACTATCCGAAAGGCAGCAAAACCGTGGTTGTCCTGCCGATTGGTATCGGTGAGCTGGGTAAAGATACCCCGATCAACTGGACCACGGCGGTTGAACGCAAAAAAGATGGCCCGACCTGGACGCCAACCAAAGGGATGCACGCCGACTACGCCGCTCGCGGTGAAACGCTGCCTGCCGTCTTCCCGGCTGGCCCGGACAACCCGATGGGCCTCTATGCGCTCTACATCGGTCGTCTCTATGCGATTCACGGCACCAACGCCAACTTCGGTATCGGCCTGCGCGTGAGCCACGGCTGTGTGCGTCTGCGTGCGGATGACATCAAGTGGCTCTATCAGAATGTGCCGGTCGGCACCCGCGTTCAGTTCGTTGACCAGCCGGTGAAAGCCTCGGTTGAGCCAGACGGTTCACGTTACCTGGAAGTGCACAACCCGCTGTCGACCACCGAAGAGCAGTTCAACTCCCGTGAGCTGGTGCCGATCACGCTGACTCAGGCCGTGACCAAAGTGCTGGCTGATGGCAGCATCAATCAGGATCAGGTTAACGCCGCGATTCAGGGCCGTACCGGTATGCCGGTAAAAGTGAACGGTGTGGAGAACAACGTTCAGACTGCGCCTGTTCAGGTGCCGGAAAACTCACAGGCCGCCCCTCAGGAACAGCCAATGACTCCGGTGACGCCTCAGGGTGCCAGCAGTGATGCTGCGCAGCCTCAGCAGCCCGCGACAGAAGCGGCCCCGGTGACCCCGGCCGCCCCGGCAGCCGCGACGAATAACAATTCGTAACGGACCGCCTGTTCTCAGAAGCCAGCGCCTGTCGCTGGCTTTTTTATTGCCCGCGCTATACCGCCCTCTCCGGCTAATTTTCCTGCCTGCCTATCATTAATCTGTCATAGAAAGCGCGTATCACACAGCGATAACCCGGTGCAAATCAGCATCCGCTATCCGCCACATGAGGTACACCATGAGCGAAAACAGTCTCCCCTCATCCGTCCGGGGCCGCCCCGATTTCAGTGGCAAAGGCAGTCGTTTCAGTAAACCGCTGTTTTTTATTCTGCTGGTCGCGGGTCTCGCGTTCGCCGGCCTCAATCTGGTCAGTGACGTTGAAGAGACCAACATGCCGGTCACCAGCCTCCTGCCCTTCTTTCTGCTGGGCCTGGCGCTGCTGATTGCGCTCGGCTTTGAGTTCGTCAATGGCTTTCACGACACCGCCAATGCCGTCGCCACGGTGATCTATACCCATTCGCTGACGCCCGGTGCCGCCGTAGTCTGGTCCGGTTTCTGTAATTTTATGGGCGTGCTGCTCTCCAGCGGCGTGGTGGCGTTTGGCATTATCTCGCTGCTGCCGGTGGAGCTGATCCTGCAGGCCAGCAGCGGCAACGGCTTCGCGATGGTCTATGCACTGCTTTTTTCCGCCATTATCTGGAATCTCGGCACCTGGTATTTTGGCCTGCCCTCCTCGTCATCACATACCCTGATTGGCTCCATCATCGGCGTTGGCGTCGCCAACGCGATGCTGCACGGGCGCAACGGCCTGAGCGGCGTGGACTGGGATCAGGCGCTGAAGGTGGGCTATGCGCTGCTGCTCTCGCCGGTGGTGGGTTTCGTCTGTGCCGGGCTGCTGCTGTGGGTCATGAAACGCTTTATCCGCAATCGCCAGCTTTACCGTGCGCCACAGAGCGATCAGCCGCCGCCGGTCTGGATCCGCGGCCTGCTGATCCTGACCTGTACCGGCGTCTCCTTTGCACACGGCTCTAACGACGGGCAGAAAGGGATGGGACTGATTATGCTGATCCTGGTCGGCACCATGCCGATCGCTTACGCCCTGAACCGATCGCTGCCCGCCGACCAGATCCCGCGCGTGGCGGCGCTGACCGAAGTCACCGCGCATCAGCTGCGCCAGCTGCAACCGGCGGCGGCACACCCTCCGGCGGCCCGCGACGTGCTGACCGGCTTTGTCGGCAGCAACCGGATGAACAGCGAGGTGTTACCGGCGCTGGCGATGACGCTCAATGAAGTGGGTGATGAGATTCGCCGCTATGGCTCGATGGATAACATCCCCGCCCAGGCGGTGACCAACACCCGCAACCAGATGTATCTGGCATCAGAGTCGATTAAGCATCTGCAGACCGCAAAGGTCACGCTGCCGCAGGAGACGGAACGCAATCTGAAAGCCGTGAAAAGCGAACTCGACAGCGCCACCCGCTTTATTCCGATGTGGGTAAAAGTGGTGGTGGCGATTGCGCTGGGGCTTGGCACGATGGTGGGCTGGCGCCGGATTGTGGTCACGGTGGGAGAACGCATCGGTAAAACCCATCTCAGCTATGCGCAGGGCGCCAGTGCCGAGCTGGTGGCGATGGCGACCATTGGCGCGGCAGACGGTTTCGGTTTGCCGGTTTCCACCACCCATGTGCTCTCCTCGGGCGTGGCGGGCACCATGGCGGCCAATCGCTCCGGCCTGCAGCTTGCCACGCTGCGCAACCTGGCGGTCGCCTGGGTCTTAACCCTGCCGGTCTCCGTTCTGCTCTCCGCCCTGCTCTACTGGCTGTTTACCCGTTTCTGATGACCCGGCGGCTCACCCGCTGGTGAGCCGCTGCTGAGCGCAGAGCCGCAGGGTAATCAGCAGCGCACCCAGGACCATGATCGCCGCCGCGAGGTAGACCGACTGCATGCCCCAGTGTCCGATAAAGAGTCCCGCCACCGGGCCGGTTAAGCCCAGTCCCAGATCGAGAAAGGCGGAGTAGGTGCCGAGAGCCGATCCCTGATCCTGGCGCTCAACCCGCTTAACGGCTTCCACCCCCAGGGCCGGAAAGACCAGCGAAAAACCGCTGCCGGTCAGAAACGCCCCCGCCCCCACCAGCCACGCGCTGTCCGCCTGCCAGATCAGCAGCAGTCCCACACACTCCAGCAGAAAGGAGAACAGCGAGACGCGCAGTCCGCCAAAGCGGGTGATAAAGCGCCCGAAGCCGAGACGCACCAGCACAAAGCCCAGGCTGAACAGCGTCAGCGCATAGGCCGCGCCCTGCCAGTTGCGGCTGGCAAAGTAGAGGGTAATGAAGGTGGCAATCACGCCAAAGCCGATAGTGCCGAAGCCCAGCGCCAGACCGTAGAGCCAGACGCGGGAAAAGACGCGATGAAACGGAATGCGCTCGCCCAGGCTGACGGTGACGGCGGGTTTGCGGCTCGCCATCAGATAGCCTGCTATCCCCATCACCGCAATCAGGCCAGCAAAGCCGCTCATGCCGAACTGCCCGTTGAGCATCACGCCCAGCGGTGCGCCCACCGCCATCGCCAGATAGGTGGCGACGCCGTTCCAGGAAATCACGCGGGCGGTCTGCAGCGGCCCGACGATGTTCATGCCCCACAGGGTAGAGCCGGTGCTGCTGAAGCTTTCGCCCACCCCAAGAAACAGCCGTCCGACAGCCAGCAGCGTCAGGCTCAGCCACGGCCAACTGCTCAGCAGGGCGGCGACGATGGTCAGCACCCCGCTCATGCCGCAGCAGAGCAGCCCCAGCATCACCACGCGTTTAGGGCCAAGCCGGTCGGCCAGACGGCCCGACTGAGGACGGCTGAGCAGCGTCGCGAAATACTGAATACTGATAATCAGCCCGGCGATAAATGAGCTGAAGCCGAGGTGATTTTTGACAAAGCCAGGCAGCACAGCCAGCGGCAAGCCGACGGAGAGATAGCAGAAGAAGGTGAAAACGATAACGGAAAGGATACGTTTGTTGAGCTGGCTGTTGCTCAACACGGCGGTGTCAGACATAGCAGAGTTGCGGTGAAGGAAATTTGGCTCACTATACCGTCAGGCCGCTAAGGGGTCGCCTGATTTTTTATCACAAACCATGAACCGTCGCGTGACGATCGATCGCCTGTGCAATGTCGCCCGACGATTTTAACGCCCGGACTTCGCTGAACAGGCCATCCGCTTCTGCATACGCTTTGCGCAGATAGCCAAGCCACTGTTTGATGCGCGCAACGTGATAGAGTCCGGTGTCGCCCTGCTTTTCCAGCCGGCTATATTTCTGCAACAGGCGCACCACCTCAGGCCAGGCCATTGGCGGCTCGTTGTATTTGACCACCCGGCTCAGGTTAGGGATGTTCAGCGCACCGCGGCCAATCATCACCGCATCGCAGCCGGTGACCGCCATACAGTTCTGCGCGCTCTGCCAGTCCCAGATTTCACCGTTAGCAATCACCGGAATGCGCAGCCGCTGACGAATCTCGCCAATCGCCTGCCAGTTGATCGCCTCGGCACGATAGCCCTCTTCCTTGGTTCGTCCATGCACCACCAGCTCACTGGCTCCCGCCTGCTGTACAGCATCGGCGATCTCCAGACTGCGGGCGCTGGAATCCCAGCCGAGCCGCACTTTCACCGTGACCGGTAAGTCAGCTGGCACCGCTTCACGCATCGCTTTCGCGCCGCGATAGATCAGATCGGGATCTTTAAGCAGGGTCGCCCCGCCCCCGCTGCCGTTGACCAGCTTAGAGGGACAACCGCAGTTGAGATCCACGCCCCAGGAGCCCAGCGCCACCGCACGGGCGGCGTTCTCGGCTAACCATTCGGGATGCTGCCCCAGCAGCTGCATCCGCACCCGCGTGCCGGAAGGCGTGCGGCTGTTGTTATGCAGCTCGGGGCAGAGACGATAAAAGGATTTTACCGGCAGCAGCTGATCGACCACGCGCAAAAACTCGGTGATGCAGAGATCGTAATCGTTCACTTCCGATAACAGCTGGCGCACCAGCGAATCAAGCACGCCCTCCATCGGCGCCAGTAAAACCCTCATACTCAGACGTTCCCGGTGCGCTTCGGTGCCGGACGACGCGGACGGGAAGCGGGCTTGTCGCCCTGAGGCGCAGGCTGTCCCTGACGACGAGGCTGAGAACGCTTGTCACCGGATGAACGTGGTGCACCTGCACCCTGTCCGCCCTGACCACGACCGCGCCCGCCGCCTGCACCGCCGCGCGACTGCTGCTGGCGACCGTTGATGATAGGCTCTGCTTTGATGCTCGGATCGGGTTCATAACCCGGAATCGCCAGGCGCGGGATTTCACGCTTCAGCAGGCGTTCGATATCACGCAGCAGTTTATGCTCATCGACGCAGACCAGTGACAGTGCCGCACCGGTGGCCGCCGCACGGCCGGTACGGCCAATACGGTGAACATAATCTTCGGCGACGTTGGGCAGCTCATAGTTGACCACGTGTGGCAGCTCTTCGATATCCAGGCCACGCGCCGCGATATCGGTCGCTACCAGCACGCGGATCCCGCCGGATTTAAAGTCAGCCAGCGCACGGGTACGGGCACCCTGGCTCTTGTTGCCGTGGATCGCGGCGGCGGTGATGCCATCTTTGCCCAGCTGCTCGGCAAGGTGGTTAGCGCCATGCTTGGTTCGGGTAAAGACCAGCACCTGCTGCCAGTTTCCTTCGCCAATCAGCTGCGACAGCAGTTCCCGCTTGCGCTTCTTATCCACGAAATGCACCTGCTGAGCAACCTGTTCAGAGGCGGTGTTGCGGCGCGCCACTTCCACCATTTCCGGGTTGGTCAGCAGTTTTTCAGCCAGGCCTTTGATCTCATCAGAGAAGGTGGCCGAGAAGAGCAGGTTCTGACGCTTAGCCGGCAGGCGCGCCAGCACGCGACGGATGTCGTGGATAAAGCCCATATCGAGCATCCGGTCCGCTTCATCCAGCACCAGAATTTCGACCTTAGAGAGGTCAACCGCATTCTGATGCGCCAGATCCAGCAGACGACCCGGTGTCGCCACCAGCACGTCGACGCCGCCACGCAGTTTAACCATCTGCGGATTGATGCTGACGCCACCAAACACCACCATCGACCGCAGCGGGAGATATTTGCTGTAGTCACTGACGTTTTCGCCGACCTGCGCCGCGAGTTCACGGGTCGGGGTCAGGATCAGGGCGCGTACCGGGCGACGGCCGCGCACCGGCGTGGTGGTCGCAGAGAGTTTTTCAAGCAGAGGTAAGGTAAAGCCGGCCGTCTTGCCGGTGCCGGTCTGGGCACTCGCCAGCAGATCGCGGCCTGCCAGCACCACAGGAATCGCCTGGCGCTGGATAGGTGTAGGTTCGCTGTAGCCTTGTTCGGCGACCGCGCGCAAAATATCGGCACTCAGGCCGAGAGAGTCAAAAGACATTACGTGATTTACTCCGGTCCGCTCTGTCCGTGATTCACGGTGTAGTTTTCAGAGGGATAGTGACGGCAGCTGGGGCTGACGCGTGAAAAGGGCACAAACTACGATGCGTAAGCGGGCGAGTGTAGCAGCTTTAGAGCAAGTGTGCGAGATAGCTCACATTTACACACACATCTTCCCCGCCCCATAAACAGGAAGGCCACCTTTCGGTGGCCTTCAACTTAGCTACGTTTTTTTTCGATGCGCCGTGGCGGTTCTTTCGCCAGCAGCGACACCAGCGCCGGACCCAGCAACATCACCACGCCGAGGCACGCCAGCAGCAGGTTGTTGTGGTAGATCCGCGACACCAGGAACAGTGTCATCATGGCAGCGCCAAAGTAGTAAGTGGTGGTCGCTTCTTCAAGATAATCGCCAAGGGTCCGTAAACGGGCGATGCGCTGTGTTGCCAGCATGGCAACAAAAACCAGTGCGTAGACGGCCACCAGCGTGCTGCAGACATCGACCAGGGCCTTGTGCTTCCAGCCCCAGATCAGCGCAGCGATCACCAGCAGATGCATAGCGATATGCATGTACGTCTGACCCGTGATGATTTGAATACGATTAGACCATTTCATTCAGTTCTCCTGGCAGACCCAACAGGTCGCCCAAGTGCTACCGGCACAAGCCGGAAACGGTTTCCTCAATGTAAAACAATTTTCGGATAACGCCTTAATTATCGCCCTCTCTCACCACCCATTTGTGACAAAGACTACACTTTGATTCTGGTGATGATGAAAAGGAGTGCGTCGCGAGTATGCCACAAAACACGCAAGGATTTTCAATAAAAGTCCTGACGATCAATACACACAAGGGTTTTGCCCCGTTTAATCGCCGCTTCATCCTGCCGGAATTACGCGAAGCCGTTCGCGCAACGTCGGCGGATGTGGTCCTTCTGCAGGAGGTGATGGGCACGCATGCCATCCATCCGCTTAACCATGACGCGTGGCCCGAGGCGCCACACTATGAGTTTCTGGCCGACACCATGTGGAACGATTTCGCCTACGGGCGCAATGCGGTCTACCCGGAAGGACATCACGGCAATGCCGTGCTGTCGCGCTTTCCGATTGCAGAGTATGAGAACCGGGATATCTCGGTGGCGGGCAGTGAAAATCGTGGCATGCTGCACTGTCAGATCGCCCTGCCCGAGCCGCATGGCACGCTGCACGTTATCTGCGTGCACCTTGGCCTGAAGGCCTCGCACCGCCGCGCGCAGATGAAGATGATATGTGAAATGGTCACCTCGCTGCCGCCCGACGCGCCGGTTGTGGTGGCGGGTGATTTTAACGACTGGCAACGACGCGCTAACGCGATCTTAAAACAGGGCGCAGGCCTGAAAGAGGTATTCAGCATGAAAACCGGACGCCCGGCGCGCACCTTCCCGGCGCGCTTCCCGATTCTGCGGCTCGACCGCATCTATGTGCGCAATGCCACCGTCACTCATCCGTGGGCGCTGCCGCGTAAGCCGTGGTCCCATCTCTCCGACCATGCGCCGCTGGCCGTGGAGATTCACCTATGAATTTCAGCTGGCAGGAAGGCAACCGGCTGCTGTTGCTGGAAAATGGTGAGGCGTTTTTCCCGCGCGTCTTTGGTGCGATACAGCGGGCCGAGCGCACGGTGCTGATTGAAACCTTTATTCTGTTTGAGGATGAGGTCGGCAATGCCCTGCATCGCGAACTGCTGGCGGCGGCCCAGCGCGGGGTGCGGGTTGAAATCATGGTGGATGGCTACGGCTCCGCCGAACTCTCCGACAACTTTGTGAACAGCCTGACCAGCGCAGGCGTGCGCTTCATCTACTACGATCCGCGCCCGCTGGTGATGGGCATGCGCACTAACGTGTTCCGCCGCCTGCACCGCAAAACCGTGGTGGTAGATGATGTGGTGGCCTTTGTGGGCGGCATCAACTTCTCTGCCGAGCACAACACCGACTACGGCCCCGAGGCCAAGCAGGATTATGCGGTGCAGGTCAAAGGGCCGGTGGTGGGCGACATCGCCCGCTATCTGCAGCAGGCGATTGGCAGTGAACAGCCTACCCGCCGCTGGTGGGGGTCGCGGTCTCACCGTCCGGCGGTCAATGCCAGGCCCGGCGATGCCCAGGTGCTCTATGTCTATCGCGACAATGACGAACATCGCGACGATATCGAAATGCACTACCTTGAGATGCTGCGCGAGGCGAAGCGGGATGTGATTATCGCTAACGCCTACTTCTTTCCCGGCTACCGGCTGTTGCGTGAGATGCGCAACGCGGCGCAGCGCGGCGTCAGGGTGCGACTGATTGTGCAGGGCGAGCCGGATATGCCGATTGTGAAAGTGGGCGCGGAGTTGCTCTACAACTATCTGGTCGATGGCGGGGTTGAAGTCTATGAATATATCCGTCGTCCGCTACACGGCAAGATCGCGGTGAAGGACGATCAGTGGGCCACCGTCGGCTCCAGCAATCTCGACCCGCTCAGCCTGTCACTCAACCTGGAAGCCAACCTGATCATTCACGACCGGCCGTTTAACCAGACGCTGCGTGACAACCTTGAAGCGCTGCTGGCAAATGATTGTCAGCGGGTGCAGGAGGATCGTCTGCCCCCGCGCAACTGGTGGCAGCTCAGCAAAAGCGTGGTGGTCTTCCACTTCCTGCGCCATTTCCCGGCTATTGCGGGCTGGTTACCGGCGCACACACCGCGGCTGGCCCAGGTGGCTGCCCCGGTGCAGCCCGAGATGGAGACACAGGATCGCGTAGAAGCCGACAACCCGGGAGCAAAATCCTGATGGCAAAAAAACATCCACGCTGGCAACTGGCAAAAAAGATCCTCACCGTGCTGTTCTTTATCGCAGTGGTGGTGCTGCTGGTGGTTTATGCCCGCAAAGTGAACTGGGAAGATGTTTATGACGTCATCGTTAACTATAACCGCTTTGTGGTACTGACCGCCGCCGGACTGGTGGTGCTGAGTTACCTGGTCTACGGCTGCTATGACCTCATCGGGCGCGCCTACTGCGGACATAAGCTGGCGAAGCGGCAGGTGATGCTGGTGTCATTTATCTGTTACGCCTTTAACCTGACGCTGAGTACCTGGGTCGGCGGCGTGGCGATGCGCTACCGGCTCTACTCCCGCCTGGGACTCGACAGCGCCACCATCACCCGCATCTTCTCCCTGAGCATCGCCACCAACTGGCTGGGCTACATTCTGCTGGCTGGCGTGGTGTTCAGTGCAGGCATGGTCTCCATCCCCAGCGGCTGGTTTATCGGCGAGACTACCCTGCGGCTGATCGGCGTGGTGCTGCTGGTGCTGGTGGCGATCTACCTCTGGGCCTGTGCCTTCTCGAAACAGCGACGCTGGACGGTCAAAGGGCAGACGCTGCAGCTCCCCTCGCTGCGTATGGCGCTGCTGCAGTTTGGCGTCTCCTGCGCTAACTGGATGGTGATGGGGGCGATTATCTGGCTGCTGCTGGGGCGCGATGTCGGCTATCCGATGGTGCTGGGCGTGCTGCTGATCAGCAGTATTGCCGGAGTGATCATTCATATTCCGGCGGGGATTGGCGTGCTGGAGGCGGTCTTCCTGGCACTGCTCAGCGGTCAGCACGCGTCGCATGGCACCATTATCGCGGCGCTGCTCGCCTATCGCGTCCTCTATTTCATCCTGCCGCTGCTGCTGGCGCTGGTGCTCTATCTGGTTCTGGAGAGCCGGGCAAAGCATCTGCGCCAGAAGAACGAGCAGAAGCTTCAGAAGTCATCATAAAACGGGGGAGGCGCAACCGGTGCGCCTCCCCCTTTACATCTCAGCCGTTCAGCGCGGCGCTGGCCGCGAAACGGGTAGCCTGACTCAGCGACGGTTGCCCATAATCCGCAGCAGCATCAGGAAGAGGTTGATGAAGTCCAGATAGAGCGTTAACGCCCCCATGATTGAGTAGCGACGCAGGTTTTCCGTATCGCGCGCATCAATCTGCTCACCGATATTTTTCAGCTTCTGGGTGTCATAGGCGGTCAGGCCGACAAACACCACCACTCCGATGTAGGTAATCGCCCACATCAGCGCCGGGCTCTTCAGCCAGAAGTTCACCAGCGACGCCAGCAGGATGCCGATCAGCGCCATAAAGAGCAGACTGCCAAACCGGCTCAGATCGCGTTTGGTGGTGTAGCCGTAGAAGCTCATCGCGCCAAACATCCCGGCGGCGACAAAGAAGGTGCTGGCGATGGAAGAGTAGGTGTAAACCAGGAAGATGCTGGCCATCGTGACGCCGGTCAGCGCCGAATAGAGCATAAACAGCCCGGTCGCCACCGCCCCGCTCAGGCGATGCACCATGCCTGACAGGAAGAACACCAGCGCCAGCTGCGCGATAATCAGCCCGAAGAAGGTGATCCGGTTGGCGAAGACCAGCTCCATGACCGCAGGCGTACGTGCAGCGAACCAGGAGACAAACGCCGTCAGCAGCAGACCACAGGTCATCCAGCCATACACCTGGGCCATGTAAGCCTGAAGCCCGCGCGAGGCGGGTTGAACGATAGAATCATGTCGTGGATATCGATCCATGATGCACCTCTTGGTAAAGGGATGAGTAGTAAGACGCTCCACAGGGAGCCCTGTCAGATTTAAGTGTGGCACAGCTCAGCTCAACTGTGCCACAACATGCCGTTTAACGCCGCGACAGGCACTGCTGATAACGGCTGTCGACGCGCTGCGCAAACCACGCCGTCGTGAGATTGCGGGTAATTTTCGGGCTCTCCAGCTTAATGCCCGGCAGCATTTCACGCGGCAGCTTACGGCCCGCCATTTTATCCGCCAGGGTAAAGACCTGCTTCCAGAGTTCGCTGTCGCTGAACGACGCTTTCTCCCCCTTCTCCAGATCGCGCCGGATGGCGCTGTTGCTCATGTCGATCTGCTTCGACAAAGTGCGCACCGCCAGTTCGGTGCCGCCCGCCGCGTCTGAGCCATAGAGGATCAGATCGCCATCCAGCGCCAGCTTCATCCCGGTCGCCTTCGCCACCGCCGCCTGGAACGCCGCGTTGCGACTGGCGTACCAGCCCGCATTGAAGTCCGCGAAGCGGTAGAGCGGCTGGCTGTAGTCAGCCGGGTAGCCGAGCAGGTGCATCGTGCCGAAGTAGATCCCGCCGTGACGGGTAAAGACTTCACGCCGGATCGTGCCATCAACCGGCCACGGGTAGCCTTTGGCATGCGCCTCGGCAAAGGCAATGCTGACCTGCATCGGCCCGCCCGTGTGGATCGGATTGAGATTGCCAAACAGCGTCTGGCCCATCGGCACCATGTCGATCAGGTCATCAAAGATGGCGCTCAGCTCTTTTTCACTGCGCACTTTGTCGAGCCGCGCCGCGTAACTTTCGCCGGTCGGAGATTTAATCAGCAGCGCCGTGCGCACCAGAAAAGCCGGCACATGGACTTTGGCCGCCCGGCGATTGATCTCACCCCAGGCGATTTTAGGCAGGCCGGGCACGGCCGCCTCGGCGCTGAAGTTGCTCTCCTGATCCGCCACGGCGATCACCGCGCAGAGGTTGCTGGCGCTGGGATCGATCTGCTGGGTGCGGAAAGAGGTGTAGATATCGTCGCTCCATGCCGCTTTGTTGCTGACATGCGACGGCAGCAGCCGCTGGATTTGCGCTTTCACATCCTCAGGCTGCCGGACCGGCGCCTCGGGGGTTTTCTTGCTGCTACAGCCCGCCAGCACCAGCGCGGCGACCAGTGTCAGACGTTGCAGAATCGGGGTGGATGACATGCCTGTCCTCAGAATGAACCAAAACCCTACTCTATCATCGCCAGCGTTTCACAGGCAGGCGGGAACTGAACTAAGGTTACCTTTTTTAAAGTTAAAGGAACTTACGATGTTTAAACTCTGGCCTGTTGCGGCGTTCAGCCTGTTCTTAACCGGCTGCGGCGCCAATAATACGCCTGCTCAGGTGCAGTCACCGGGCGCGCCCACCTCCTCCTCGCTGAAGCTGCTGGAGACCGGCGCCAGCGTGATACAGTCACGACCGCCGATTGAGGCGATCAACACCTATCTGGATGGCTTCCATTTTTACAATGGTGACCAGAACGGTCAGATGGAGGCACACCACTACGTCACCGTGCTGAACGAGGATGTGATGCAGGCGGTGATCTATGACGGCAATACCCGCGACGCGCGGCTGATGGGGGTGGAGTACATCATCAGCGAACGGCTGTTCAACACCCTGCCCCCGGAGGAGAAGAAGCTGTGGCACAGCCACCAGTATGAGGTGAAGTCGGGCACGCTGATTGCGCCGGGCTTGCCCGCCAGCGCCGATCAGGCCCTGATGAAACGCATCGTGAATACCTACGGGAAAACCTGGCACACCTGGCATACCGACCGCGATAAAACGCTGCCGCTCGGCATTCCGGCACTGATGATGGGCTTTACGGCGGATGGTCAGATGGATTCCCGGCTGCTGGCCGACCGCGATCGCCGCTTCGACGTCGACAGCAAAGCGATTCGCGCCCGGCGCGCCGATATCGTGGCGCACCCGGCGGCGGCGGGTGCGAACGCGTGGCAGCAGGGCCAGGTGATCCAGCTGAAGCGGACGACGGGCGGTGGTGAGCACAGTCACGGCCAGACCCGCTTTGGCCCGGCGGAGCAGCTGAAGCAGCCGTAGTTCCGCGCTACTCCCAGCGCTGAGCGGCCTGGTGATCGCTGTCGCGGGCATCCACCCAGCGGTCACCCTGCTCTGTCGCTTCGCGTTTCCAGAAGGGCGCGCGCGTTTTCAGGTAATCCATGATGAATTCGGCGGCGGAAAAGGCGCTGCCGCGATGGGCGCTGGTCACGCCGACCAGCACGATTTCATCGCCGGGAAACAGCTCGCCGACGCGATGGATCACCGTGACGCGCTGCAGCGGCCAGCGTTCACGCGCCGCCGCCACGATCTCCTGCAGCGCTTTCTCGGTCATACCGGGATAGTGCTCCAGCGTCAGCGCCGCCACATCACTCCCCAGATTGTGGTTGCGGACTTTACCGGTAAAGGTCACAACCGCGCCATCTTCATCACAGGCGGCCAGCCAGCGATACGCTTCCGCCATGTCAAACGGCGCGGGGCCGACGCGAATCTGCGTATCCATCTCAGCCTCCGGTCACGGGCGGGAAAAAGGCCACTTCATCCCCGGCGCGCAGGGGATGCGTCATCGGCACCAGCGTCTGATTGACCGCCGCCAGCAGCTTACCCGACGTCAGCGCCAGCGCCCAGCGGTCGTCCCGTGCAGCGAGGGATGCGCGCAGTGCCGCCACGTCCGGATAGTCCGCGCTGACCTCCAGTGCGGCCGTGCCGGTCAGCTCGCGCACCTGGGCAAAAAACAGCACCTTAATCATGGGCCACCGCCTGAAAATCGCCGCTTTTGCCACCGCTCTTGCTGATTAAACGCAGCTGATCGATGACGATATCTTTCTGCACCGCTTTGCACATGTCGTAGATAGTCAGCGCGGCCACCGAAGCCGCGGTCAGCGCCTCCATCTCCACGCCGGTTTTGCCACTCAGGCGGCAGAGCGAGGTGATGCGGACCCGGCTGTGTGCCGGTTCTGCTTCGAGGCTCACTTCCACTTTGCTCAGCATCAGTGGATGGCAGAGCGGAATCAGCTCCCAGGTGCGTTTCGCCGCCTGGATACCGGCGATGCGGGCGGTGGCAAAGACATCCCCTTTATGGTGGCTGCCCTCGATAATCATCTGCAGCGTTTCCGGCTGCATCAGCACCAGCACTTCTGCCCGCGCTTCGCGCACGGTTTCAGCCTTGGCGGAGACATCCACCATGTGCGCTTCGCCCGCGGCGTTAATGTGTGTAAGTTGAGACATGCTTATTGTTTCTTCAGATGTGAGACAAAATTACAGGGCGCGGTGCGCGCATCGATCTGATCGGCAATGATGCGCTCCCAGGCGGTACGGCAGGCGCTGGTCGAACCCGGCACGGCCAGAATCAGCGTCTGATTCGCCAGACCGGCAATGGCGCGTGACTGCAGGGTCGAACCGCCAATCTCCTCATAGGAGATCATCCGGAACAGTTCGCCAAATCCCTCAATCTCGCGGTCAAACAGCGGCAGCAGCGCTTCCGGCGTGCTGTTCTTCAGGTTAAACCCGGTGCCGCCGTTCACGATCACCACCTGCACATCGTCACTGGCGATCCAGCGCGACACGGTGGCACGAATGCGATAGAGATTCTCCGGCACGATAGCGTGATCGACCACGCTGTGGCCCGCTTCCGCCGCCGCGCTGCGCAGGTAGTCACCGGAGGTGTCGTTGCTGGCATCGCGACGATCGGAGACCGTCATCACCGCAATCTGCACCGCCTGAAATTCGCTGGCTGGTTTACCCATACTGCCTCCTGAAATTAGCCGCCAATGTAAGAGAGATTCTGTGTGATGCCCGTGTTGCCCTGATGGAGAAAATGGGTCTGCTTCTTCTGCCCCAGGCTGCTGGCAATGCGCGCCTGCAGTTCAGCCTGCTGGTCGTCCGACGCCAGCAGATCGCGCAGCGGAATGCCGCCGTCGCCAAACAGACAGAGGTGCAGATTGCCCTGTGCGGAGACGCGCAGACGGTTGCAGCTGGCACAGAAATCTTTGGCGTAGGGCATAATCAGGCCGATCTCGCCGACATAATCGGGATGGTAAAAAACCTGCGCCGGGCCGTCACTGCGTTCGCTTTCGCGACGCTGCCAGCCCTGAGCGATCAGCTGGTCGCGGATCACCGCACCGGAAACGTGCTGATCGCGGAACAGCGAACCGCCGTCACCGGTTTCCATCAGTTCGATAAAGCGCAGCTGAATCGGACGGGTGCGGATCCAGTCCAGGAAGGTGGCGAGATTGCGGCTGTTAAGATCGCGCATCAGCACGCTGTTGACTTTCACCTGGCGAAAACCGGCGTCAAAGGCGGCATCGATGCCGCTCATCACCTGATGAAATTTATCCTGACCGGTAATGGCGTGAAACTGGCGGGCATCCAGACTGTCCACGCTGACGTTCAGCGCGGTTAAGCCTGCCTCGCGCCACTGCTTCACGTCACGCGCCAGCCGGTAGCCGTTAGTGGTCACCGCGATCTGACGAATGGCGGCGTTTTCACGCACCGTGGCGATGATGTCGGTGAAATCACGGCGCAGCGACGGCTCACCCCCGGTCAGCCGCACTTTTTCCGTGCCGGCTGCCGCAAAGGCCCGCGTGACACGGCGGATTTCATCCAGAGAGAGAAAGCTTTTGTTACGAATTCCCTGCGGCTTGTAGCCGTCCGGGAGACAGTAGGTACAGCGGAAATTACAGACATCCGTGACCGACAGGCGCAGGTAATAGAACTTACGCGCGTATGCATCAGTAAATTGTGACACCAGAACACCTTTCCAGATTGGGAGATGCAGTCATTTCTTCCTGCACCCTGGCAGCTCGATGGCTACGGCCTGAACCCCCTATCCGCAGACTTAGGCATTCAGGCTTGAGTGTACGCTGACCCGTTGATCAGCGCGGTAAACATGATGGTAGCGTGATTCACGCCACTCTTCCATTCGCTGTTTTCGCTATATATTCTTATACATATCGAATTTTCACCGCATTTTCGCGACAGGATACGTTAAAATGCCCGCCTGATTTTGACGTAAGTCATCCGCGCGGGCTTAGCGTTTAGAGCCTCGCCACGCGAAAGGAAGTAAGGAGAAGTATGAATCGCACACTGGCCGATCTTGATCGCGTTGTGGCACTGGGCGGCGGACACGGTCTGGGCCGCGTGATGTCTGCCCTTTCCCCGCTGGGCTCGCGTCTCACCGGCATTGTCACCACCACCGACAACGGCGGTTCAACCGGCCGTATCCGCCGTTCCGAAGGCGGGATCGCCTGGGGGGATATGCGCAACTGTCTGAACCAGCTGATTACCGAACCCAGCGTCGCCTCTGCGATGTTTGAGTATCGTTTCGCCGGTAATGGCGAACTGGCCGGGCACAACCTGGGTAACCTGATGCTGCGCGCGCTGGATCATCTCAGCGTGCGCCCGCTGGAGGCGATCAACATCATCCGCAACCTGCTGAAGGTGGATGCCTTTTTAATCCCGATGTCGGAGCAGCCGGTGGATCTGGTGGCGATGGATGCGGAAGGCAACATGGTTTACGGCGAAACGGCGATTGACGAGATGAAGCAGCCGCCGCAGGAGCTGATGCTGCATCCCAATGTCCAGCCTACGCGGGAAGCGCTGCAGGCGATTGGTGAGGCGGATCTGATCCTGATCGGGCCGGGCAGCTTCTACACCAGCCTGATGCCGATCCTGCTGATGGATGAGATGGCGCAGGCGCTGCGGCGCACGCCCGCCACCATGGTCTTTATCGGCAATCTGGGCCGCGAGCTCAGCCCCGCTGCCGCCAGCCTGTCGGTGGCTGACAAACTGGCGATGATGGAGCGTTACATTGGCAAGCGGGTGATTGATGCCGTGGTGGTTAGCCCGGCGGTCGATACCCGGGGGATTGACGATCGGCTGATCGTCCGTGAACCGCTGGAAGCCGCCGACATTAAATATCGTCACGACCGCCAGCTGCTCAGGGTGGCGCTGGAACACGCCATTCAGGGTTTTAACGGCGCTATGAGGCCGCAATAAACAGCGTACGCAGCTCATGCAGCTGGTCGCGCACGTTCGCCGCCTGCTCGAACTCCAGATTCTGCGCATGCTGCTGCATCTGTCCCTCCAGCTCGTGGATTTTCTTCTGCAGCGCCTGAGGCGTTAAGGTCAGCAAATCGGCCTGAGCCTGCGCTTCGCCCGGGCGGGCCGGTCTGGCTTTGCCACGGGTTTTCACCACGTTGTTGCCGAGTTCCAGAATATCGGTGATCTTCTTGTTGAGGCCCTGCGGCACGATGCCATTCTTTTCATTGTGCAGCTGCTGTTTCTCACGGCGGCGTTCAGTCTCTTCAATGGCGCGCGCCATCGACGGCGTAATTTTATCGCCGTAGAGAATCGCCTTACCGTTGACGTTTCGTGCCGCACGACCAATGGTCTGGATCAGGGAACGTTCTGAACGCAGGAAGCCCTCTTTATCCGCATCCAGGATCGCGACCAGCGACACTTCCGGCATATCCAGCCCCTCACGCAGTAAGTTGATGCCCACCAGCACATCAAACTCACCCAGACGCAGGTCGCGGATGATCTCCATACGTTCCACCGTATCGATATCGGAGTGCAGATAGCGCACCTTCTCGCCATGCTCTGTCAGATATTCGGTGAGATCTTCCGCCATGCGTTTGGTCAGCACCGTCACCAGGATACGTTCGTTGGCCGCCACGCGCTGACGGATCTCCGACAGCAGATCGTCAACCTGGGTGCCGACCGGACGCACTTCGATGATCGGATCGAGCAGACCGGTCGGACGCACCACCTGATCGACCACTTCATTGCCCGATTTTTCCAGCTCATATTTACCCGGCGTCGCCGACACGTAGATGGTCTGGGGCGCCAGCGCCTCAAACTCTTCAAACTTCATCGGACGGTTATCCAGCGCCGACGGCAGACGGAAGCCATACTCCACCAGCGTCTCTTTACGCGCCCGGTCGCCTTTATACATGCCGCCAATCTGCGGAATGGTGACGTGGGACTCATCCACCACCAGCAGGCCATCGGCAGGCAGATAGTCAAACAGCGTCGGCGGCGCTTCGCCCGGCCCGCGGGCAGAGAGATAGCGTGAATAGTTTTCGATGCCGGAGCAGTAGCCCAGCTCGCTCATCATCTCCAGATCAAACTGGGTACGCTGGGTGATACGCTGCTCTTCCAGCAGTTTGTTGTTCTCCAGCAGCACCCGCCGGCGATCCGCCAGCTCCACTTTGATCTCTTCCATCGCCTGCAGGATGCGCTCGCGCGGCGTGACGTAGTGGGTTTTAGGGTAGATGGTGAAGCGCGGCACCACCGACTCGATCTGGCCGGTCAGCGGGTCGAACAGCGACAGCCGCTCAACCTCTTCGTCAAACAGCTCTACGCGCAGCGCAATGTCATCCGACTCCGCCGGGAAGATATCGATCACCTCGCCGCGCACCCGGAAGGTCCCGCGCTGGAACGCCTGGTCGTTTCGGGTGTATTGCAACTCTGAGAGACGACGCAGAATACTGCGCTGATCGATGATCATGCCGCGGGTCAGGTGCAGCATCATTTTCAGATAGAGATCGGGGTCGCCCAGACCGTAGATCGCGGAGACGGACGCCACCACGATCACATCCCGCCGCTCCAGCAGCGCCTTGGTGGCCGACAGACGCATCTGTTCGATGTGCTCATTCACCGAGGCATCTTTTTCGATAAAGGTGTCGGAGCTGGGCACATAGGCTTCAGGCTGATAGTAGTCGTAGTAAGAGACGAAGAACTCCACGGCGTTATCCGGGAAAAACTCTTTCATTTCGCCATAAAGCTGGGCGGCCAGCGTCTTATTGGGCGCCAGCACCATGGTCGGACGGTTGAGGTCGGCAATCACGTTGGCGACGGTAAAGGTTTTACCGGAGCCGGTTACCCCTAATAAGGTCTGATGGGCCAGTCCATCCTCCAGTCCCTCTTCCAGGCGACGGATCGCCTCAGGCTGATCGCCTGAAGGTTTAAAGGCAGAGTTTAATTTAAAGGCTTTGCTCATGAATGCATTTCCTGCTGGAGAAGTCGGCGGGCAGGCACTTATTTTACTCGGCTATGGTGATTTTGCCAGAAAATAATACTGGATATAAAAACAGTAATGGTGCAATGTTAACCCTGTTGCGGTTCCGCTCCCCTCTCTGGCGCGCGATGAAAATCCAGGCGAAGCGTGTTGCGCAAGGTTATCCCCAGGCAGAGATCGGATTTAACATTTGTCAATAGAGCGTCACAAAATTACAGTCTGGTTACCTGACAGAGAAATCGCAGGCTTGTTTTTTAATAAAATACTGATTTTACTGGCTTTAGCTTATGAGGCCAAGATCTCGTCATTATGTTACCAGGCCCCGTATTTCCTCGCTTCCAACTGGTTTTCATTACCTAATGCACAAGGTTATCCACAGGAATAGTGGATAAGTGATGGCAGCCCCGCCGCCATCAGCTGTGTATAGTTTTTCCCTGCCCTTCTGACACCGTGAAAATAATTTTTTTTCCGTTAAATTTCGCGCCCGCGGCTGGCGGAATAGTCTGCATTTTTAATCCTTCCCCCCGCTGGCCAGGCAAATTTCCGGGCGCCGACTAGAATTCTTAATCAGATTCGTTGCCTTCTCAGAGCACGCCTGCACCAGGAACAGCGCCGCCAGGCACTGCAAAAGTGCAGGTGCGTAATGACCGTGGGGAATTGATAAGTTTTTCTCACCTTTCCTTCCCCGAAAGCAGGCACAGCAGCAGAAAACAGGGCCGTTTTAAGATCTGGCCTGGGAATTGCAGGACTCTCTGGCACCAACGCGCACCAGGCGCACTGAGCTGCAACGGCGACAGGGCCGCTGCTGATGACTTGTTTGCCAGACGACAGAGAGCGGAAGCATTCAGGCTAATGATCGGGAAGGAGAGTGTCAGATGCTGAGTTTACGTTCGGTAAATCAATTTTATGGTCAGAACCACATTCTCTGGGATGTGGACCTCGATCTGGCGCCTGGCACCTGCACCGGCGTTCTGGGCCGGCCCGGCATGGGCAAAACGACGCTGGTGAACTGCATCATGGGCAGACTGCCTATCAACAGCGGCTCTATCTCCTGGAAGGAAGATGGCTCCCCGCCGGAAGATCTGCTGCTGCAACCGGCTGAACAGCGGGCACAGATGGGGATCGGCTACGTGCCGCAGGGCCGCCACATTTTTACCCAGATGAGCGTGGAAGATAACCTGCTGATCGCCCTGCTGGCGGGTGCCAGTCAGCACGATCGCCATCGCGCCATTCCTGAAATGGTCTTCGATCTCTTTCCGGCACTCTATTCGCTGCGCCAGCAGCGCAGCGGCGATCTGCCTGTCGATCAGCAGCAACAGCTGGCCCTGGCGCGTGCGCTGGTGCTGCAACCTAAACTGCTGATTCTCGATGAACCCACCGACGGCATGTCGCCGTGGCTGGAGGAGGAGATGGGCAATCTGATCCGGCGGCTTAACCTCGACTACGGGCTGACCATTCTCCTGCTGGAGCAGCGCCTGTCGCTAATCCGCCGCGTGGCAGACTACTTTCTGCTGCTGCACCGCGGTCGCAATGTGGCGCACGGCAGCATGGCGCAGCTTGACGACTACACCGTCGATAAATGGCTGACGGTGGCCTGAGGCAAAACCGGTTGCGGCGGGCAGAGCCGCCGCTGGCCGCAGTGACTGCCGGGCCGGGTCCGCTTATTCAGGCAGCGTCAGGTAGTGTCCACAGGCAGCCTGCTGCGCCTCATCCGTGAGATAGGGGATCGTGCCCAGACAGGGGGCAGGCAGGCGCTGTTTCAGGCTGGCGAGATAGTGCTGATAGCGTTTGCCCGGTGGCTCGATGGTATTCGCGATCCAGCCTGCCAGGGGCAGCCCGCGCGCCCGTACCGCCTCTGCGGTGAGCAGCGCATGGTTGATGCAGCCCAGCTTAATCCCCACCACCAGAATCACCGGCAGCTGTTCGCTGACCACCCAGTCCGCATAGGTGTGCGTCTCCGACAGCGGGGTGTACCAGCCCCCGGCCCCCTCGATCAGAATCCAGTCCGCCAGCGGCTCCAGTGCCGCCAGACCGGCCGACAGCGCCAGATGGGTAATCGGCCTGCCCTCTTCCGCGCTGACGATGTGCGGCGATGTCGGTTCCATAAAGGCCAGCGGATTGACCTGCTGGTACGTTAACGCGACGCTGCTGTAACGCTGCAGGGCCAGCGCATCGCTGTTGCGGATCCCCTCCGGCGTCATCTCACAACCCGACGCCACCGGCTTATAGCCCGCACAGCGGAAGCCTGCGGCGGCGGCGGCCTGCAACAGCGCGCCGCTGGCGACCGTTTTGCCGACTTCGGTGTCGGTGCCGGTGATAAACAGGCGTTTCATGATGCACTTACTCCATAAATTAAATGATAACTCAGGCGGTAGCCGTGCCGGTCGCGCGGCCAGTGCGCCTCTAACCGGCTGAGGCGTTGCCGGGTTAACACCTGGCCGTCACGCCCCTGATGCAGATGGGTCGCGCCAATGCCCTTCAGTGAGCGCATGGCGCTGAGCGCATCGGGAAAATGGATCGTCACCCGCTCCGAGGTGCAGCGCAGCGGCCAGGCATGGCAGGCGGCGGCAATCTGCGCCTCGCTGAGAAAGCGATTGGCATGCGGCAGTGCGTCCAGATGTGACCAGGCTTCATGCACCTCCTGCAGCGAATCGTCCCCCAGGGTGGAAAAGAGCAGCGTGCCGCCGGGCCGCAGCACCCGCCGGAACTGGGCCAGCGCCTGCGGCAGATCGTCACTCCACTGCACCGCCAGGTTGCTCCAGACCAGGTCAAAGCTGTTGTCCGCCAGCGGCAGCGCATCAATGTCCCCCGCCAGATAGTGCTGCGCCGCGTCGTTGCGGCGTGCCTGTTGCAGCATCTGCGGGGAGAGATCCAGCGCCATAACCTGTTTGCCGCGCGCGCGCCAGAGCCGGCTGTACCAGCCGGTGCCACAACCGGCATCCAGCAGGTGCAGACCACTGTCGACCGGGGCGTGTGCCAGCAGGGCATCGCCGCTCAGACGCTGCAGGGCGGCATGCGCATCGTAGTGGCTCGCCGCCCGGCCAAAAGCGCGAGCGACCGCCTGTTTGTCAACCTGCAGCGTCATGCAGCGCCTCCAGTAGCCGATCGATATCCTCAGGGCGATGCGCCGCCGTCAGGGTGATGCGCAGCCGGGCGGTACCCGGTGGCACGGTAGGCGGCCGGATAGCGCTCACCCAGCAGCCCGCCTCAGCCAGCCGCGCAGAGAGCGCCACCGCCTCGCTGTTTTCACCCACCAGCAGGGGCTGAATCGCACTCTCTGAATCCATCAGCTGCCACGGCAGTGACGCCGCGCCGCGCCGGAAATGGCGGATATTCTGCTGGAGGCGCTGGCGCAGCGCCTCGCCCTGCTGAACTTCATGCAGCGCCGCCTGCAGAGCAAAAGCCTGGGCGGCGGGCATGGCGGTGGAGTAGATCAGATGACGGCTGAACTG
This sequence comes from Pantoea sp. GM_Pan_3, assembly GCF_026541045.1. NCBI lineage: Bacteria > Pseudomonadati > Pseudomonadota > Gammaproteobacteria > Enterobacterales > Erwiniaceae > Pantoea > Pantoea sp. GM_Pan_3. The sequence goes on from NZ_JALNVA010000001.1 coordinate 1,660,651, forward strand.
CAGAAAGTAGTCGGCGGTGTCGGCATCGCACAGCAGGGCCGCGCCGCTGACGCCAAAGGCTTTGCCGAAGGTGATCACCTGCAGTTCCGGCCGGACGCCCTGCTGCCAGCAGCTGCCGCGCCCCTGCTCACCCACCACGCCAATGCCGTGCGCATCATCCACCAGCAGCCAGCCTCCGGCCTGACGCGTCTGCTGCGCCAGTGCAGCCAGCGGCGCGCTGTCGCCATCCATGCTGAAAATCCCCTCCGTCACCACCAGCGTCTCCCCCTCACAGGGTGAGGCGAGCCGCGCCGCCAGACTCTCCGGCGCGTTGTGACTGAACCGGCGCAGCTGCGCCGGGCTGTGGCTGGCCGCGTCGAGCAGTGAGGCGTGGCTGAGTTTATCAGCCAGGATGCGATCGTTTTTCTCTCCCAGCAGATGGATCACCGCCTGGTTGGCTGCGAAACCGGAGATAAAGAGCAGCGCACGCTCATAGCCGAGCCAGTCGGCCAG